>NZ_JACHOS010000001.1 GCF_014199985.1 Methylorubrum rhodesianum
ACTCGGCCGTCAAACGCACCAGCGCCCATGGTACTGTGTCTCAAGACACGGGAGAGTCGGTCGCCGCCAGGCCTGCCCAGCACAAGAGACCCCCCCATTCCCTCATACGCAGCGCTTCGGCGCGGGGTGGAGCAGCCCGGTAGCTCGTCAGGCTCATAACCTGAAGGTCGCTGGTTCAAATCCAGCCCCCGCAACCAACATCACCACACCATCACGGAACACGACAGCCCGCCGGCTCGCGCCGCGCGGGCCTTTTGACGTTCCACGCCGCACCACCAGAGCCGCCCGCCGCCCATGGATCGGGCCGCCGGGCCAATGAGGGGAGGGGGGATGCGAGGCACTACGTGGTTGCGGGTCTGGTACGCCGGAGAGCGTCGGCTCTCCGGCGGCTGACCTATTACGGAAACACGTGTCCGCCGACGATCCGCAGGCCGACCTCCCGGCCGGCGGCGAGACGCGCCGTATCCGCGGCTTCGACCACCACGACCTTCGCGCCCGGCCGGTCGACCTCAATCCGCTGGCGTCCCTGCGTGCGATACGAGGAGCGAACCGTACCGGTCAGGTGCGCCTCACCGGCCTCGGCGAATTGCAGCTGCCAGGGCCGGGCATAGAGCTTGACCGGTCCAACCAGATGGGCCGGCGCCTTGAGCGGCGTCGGGCGGCCGTTGACCAGAACCTGGCCGTTCTGGGCGATCGCCTCGACCTCGATCGTATCCCCCAAAAATTTCAGCACCGTCGGCGAGACCGGGTTCTCCTGCACCTCGTCCGGCGTGCCGACCTGCTCCAGACGGCCGCGGTCGAGCACCGCCACGCGATCCGAGAGTTCGAGCGCCTCGTCCTGGTCGTGGGTGACGAAAATCGTGGTCTGGCCGGTTCGGTCGTGGATCTCCCGCAGCCAGCGGCGCAGATCCTTTCGGACTTGTGCGTCGAGCGCGCCGAAGGGTTCGTCGAGCAGAAGGACGCGGGGCTCGACCGCGAGTGCGCGGGCCAGCGCGATGCGCTGGCGCTGGCCGCCGGAGAGCTGGCTCGGATAGCGGTCGGCGAAGCCCGACAGCTTGATCAGGTCGAGCAGGTTGCCGACGCGGCGCTTGATCTCGGCCTTGTCCGGACGCTCCGAGCGCTTCCGGGCATTGAGCCCATAGGCGATATTCTGCGCCACCGTCATGTGCTTGAACAGCGCGTAGTGCTGGAAGACGAAGCCGACGGCCCGCCGCTGCACCGGCACCTGCGTGGCGTCGTCACCGCCGAAGATGATCCGGCCGCGATCGGGAAAGTCGAGTCCGGCGATGATGCGCAGGAGCGTGGTCTTGCCCGAGCCCGAGGGGCCGAGCAGCGCCAGCAACTCGCCGGCCCGCACGTCGAGGGTGAAGTCGTGCAGCACCGCGGCCGTGTCGAAGGTCTTCGAGACATCCTCGATGCGGATCGCGGTGGCTTTCCCGGTCCCCCGGCTCAGCGGGTCGTCAATGGCGCCGTGCCCCCGCCGCGAGGTCATCGGCGTAGCGCCACTCGAGGACGGATTTGACGGCGAGGGTGACAAGAGCGAGCCCGGCAAGGAGAGAGGCGACGGCGAACGCGGCAACGAAGTTGTACTCATTGTAGAGAATCTCCACGTGCAGCGGCAGCGTGTTGGTGAGACCGCGGATATGGCCGGAGACGACCGAGACCGCGCCGAACTCGCCCATCGCGCGGGCGTTGCAGAGCAGGACGCTGTAGAGCAGGCCCCAGCGGATATTGGGTAACGTCACCGTCCGGAAGGCGTGCCATCCCGAGGCGCCGAGGGTGAGGGCCGCCTCCTCCTCCGCCGTGCCCTGCTCCTGCATCAGGGGGATGAGCTGGCGGGCGACGAAGGGGAAGGTGACGAAGATCGTCGCGAGCACGATGCCGGGCACCGCGAAGATGATCTGGATGTCGTGCTCGACGAGGAAGGGGCCGAACAGGCCTCGCGAGCCGAAGACCAGCACGTAGATCAATCCCGACACCACCGGCGACACCGAGAAGGGAAGGTCGATCAGCGTGACGAGCAGGTTCTTGCCGCGGAATTCAAACTTGGCGATGGCCCAGGAGGCCGCAACCCCGAAGACGAGGTTGAACGGCACGGCGATCGCCGCGACCAAGAGGGTCAGCCGGATCGCGGCCTGCGCGTCGGGCTCAGCGAAGGCGGTGAAATAGGCGCCCCAGCCCTTGGCGAGCGCCTGCGCGAACACCGTGAGCAGCGGCAGGACGAGGAAGAGCCCGAGGAAGGCCAGTGCCACCGCGATCAGCAGCCAGCGCACCACGCGCCGCTCGGTGACGACGCTGGCGGGTAATCGCACCGCCTCGGTCGGCGGCGACAGCGGGCCTTGTGTCAGCGCCTCAGACATAGCCGAACCTCCGCCGGCTCCACGCCTGTATCAGGTTGATTGCAAGCAGTGTGACGAAGGAGATCGCCAGCATGATCACGGCGATGGCGCTCGCGCCCGCATAGTCGAACTCCGAGAGTTTGATGACGATGAGCAGCGGCGCGATCTCGGAGACGTAGGGCAGGTTGCCGGCGATGAAGATGATCGAGCCGTATTCGCCGACGCCGCGGGCGAAGGCGAGGGCAAAGCCGGTCAGCACCGCCGGGATCAGCGGCGGCAGCACCACCCGCGTCAGCGTGGTGATCCGCGAGGCGCCGAGGATGGCGGAGGCTTCCTCGACCTCCTTGTCGATTTCGGCGATCAGCGGCTGCACCGTGCGCACGGCAAAGGGCAGGCCGATGAACACCATGGCGATGAAGATGCCGACCGGTGTGTAGGCCGCCTCGATGCCGATTCTGGCGAGCTGCGCTCCGACCAATCCGTTGGGCGCGTAGAGCGAGGCGAGCGCGATACCGGCGACCGCCGTCGGCAGGGCGAAGGGTAGATCGACCACCGCGTCGGCGAGCTTGCGGCCGGGGAAGTCGTAACGGGTCAGAACCCAGGCGACGATGCCGCCGAACACCGAGGCGGTGAGGGCGGCGAGGAGCGATACGCCGAAGCTCACGCGCAGCGCGCTGGCCACGCGCGGGTCGGTCGCGACCTCCCAGATCCCTGAGAGGCCGAGGCCCGACGCTTTCACCACGAGGGCTGCGAGCGGCAACAGGACGATGAGGCCGAGGCAGGTCAGCGTGTAGCCGAAGGTGATCCCGAAACCGGGGATCACGCTTCGCTGGCGGAAACGCCGCCGGGGTTTCAGGGTCTCGACCATGCGGTCAACGCCCGGCCTTGCTCAATTGATCGAACAGGCCGCCATTGTCGAAATTCGCCTTCTGGATATCGTCCCAGGAGCCCTGAAGATCCTCGATCTTGAACAGCTTGATCTCGGGCAACTGCGCCAGGTCCTCGGGCTTCGCCGCCTCGCGCTTGATCGGGCGATAATGGTGCTTGGCGAAGATCGCCTGCGCCTTGTCGCTGTAGAGGAACTGGAGGTAGGCCTCCGCCTGCTTGCGGGTGCCCTTCTTATCGACATTGGCCTCGACCAGGGCGACCGGCGGCTCGGCGTAGATCGAGGTCGGCGGCACGACGATGTCGAACTTGTCCTTGCCGAACTCCTCCAGCACGAGGAAGGCCTCGTTCTCCCATGTCGGCAGCACGTCGCCGAGGCCGCGCTGAGCGAAGGTCACGGTCGAGCCGCGCGCGCCGGTGTCGAGCACGGGCACGTTCTTGTAGAGCGAGCCGACGAAGGCGTTGGCCTTCTCCTTGTCCCGGCCGTCCCGCTCGTACGCGTAGCCCCAGGCGGCGAGGAAATTCCAGCGCCCGCCGGCCGAAGTCTTCGGGTTCGGGGTGATGACCTTCACGTCGGGCTTGGCCAGGTCGTTCCAGTCCTTCACGCCCTTGGGGTTGCCCTTGCGGACGAGGAACACGACGGTTGAGGTGTAGGGAAGGCCCTCGTTCGGAAGCTTGGTGCGCCAGTCCGCCGGGATCTTCTTGGAGAGATTGGCGATGGCGTCGATGTCGGAGGGGATGCCGAGGGTCACGACATCGGCCGGGATCCCATCGATGACCGTGCGGGCCTGCGCCCCGGAGCCGCCATGAGCGGCGCGCACGGTGATCGTCTCGCCGGACTTGGCCTTCCATTCCTCGGAGAAGGCCGCGTTGATCTCGCGGTAGAGCTCGCGCGTCGGATCGTAGGAAACGTTGAGGATTTCGCTCTGCGCCCTGGCGCCGCCGGCGGAGGCGAGGCAAGCGGCCATGGCGATGCCGAGAAGGGCTGCGCGCCGACGAGCTGCCGCACCAAGTTTGACTGGATGTCCGTCGTACACGTCGTCTCGCCTCCACATCACGGGCGCGCCCCCGTCCGTGGAAGGAAGTGTTCGTTTTAAAGAACGATGTCAAGGCGAAGCGCAGGCTGCCGAATCAGCCGAACCTCTTCATTTATGCGTTTTGCATGGGAATTTGCAATAATTTTCTTCGTTGGATGCATGATAGAGAACGAATGCCCAAGACCTGGCCGTTCTATAGAACGAACGTTTTGTGCAAGTGCGCGGACCCGGCAGTCCGAATCGAAACGTCAGGCCGAGACCCATTCGACGGCCAGCCAGACGCCGTGAGCGACGATGAGCCACCACGTCAGGGTGACCACCAGGGCACCGAGCAGGCCGAGCACGGCAAAGCGGCGCCGGATCGGGCGCAGGAGGATTTCGAGAACGCTCTTCATCGAACGCCTTTGCAGATTTTACGGGCGCTCCGGGCTCGGAGGTCACGACCGCTGCGGCGCTTCGGCCGTGACGGCGTGCCATCTCGAAACGTTCGGTGCCGCCTTGGACGGTCCTGGTCGCGTGGTGGCAAGCGACAGGCCAAGGTTGCAGCCGCGCCGCCGTCTCGGGCGTCCGTTCCGCAGTGGGACCGGCGGGAAGGGCTTCGGATTTGCAACATGCCCGACGGCGTCCCGATTTCGGACGATCTGCTTTGGCCCCGTGAAAGCTTTTGGAAATGTCGCTCCCGACCCCCGCGGACACTGTTCTGAGCCCCGACGCGAGGCCGATCCTGTTCGGGTTGTTCGCCGACGGGTCCGGCGAGGCACGCTTCGTCGGCCTCGATAGTGCGCCGTTCGGCGAGTTTCGCTCCCTGTCCGAACGGCCTCGCTTCTCGGCCTCGAGCGACTGGTACGGCCGCTGGGCGGTGCCGCCCCTGCACGGCACTCTGACATCGGTCGCGAAGCGGGATGATCGCGGCGTATGTCCGGAGGACATCGTGATTCTGCGACCGCATCGCCGGACCCGGCCTTGCTGAAACAGTCGCATTGCGGCTTATCCGCGAGTGTCCCCGTCACGCTATGCCCGGCCGGCGGCATCGCTTAAGCTCGCGCGATGGACAACCATGAGCTACGCGAATCGCGAGCCGCCCTCATCCTGATGGCCGTTGCGGTGCTCGCCGTGCTGCTGTTCGGAGCCGTGACACTGATCCTGCAGGCGGCGGGATGACCTCGTGAACCGCCGTCGCGGCGCTGGCTATTCCGACAGGGCCCGAAGCTGCTGGTCGAGCGCTTCGAGGGCGCGGGCCTGATCCGGCTCGGGCTCGGGGCCGCTGACATAGGCGAGCGTCACCCGGGCGATGCGCAGAGCCGTCGCGAGATCGCGGCCTTCGCGCTGTGCCTGCTCGATCACGGCGGCGACGTCCGCCATGACCTGGGCGTTTCCCTCATATCCCCGCATCATCTCAGGGTCATCGATGTCCGGGCCGCGGTCCGTACGGCACCGCGTTCCCTAACATTTCCGGCCCATTGATGAAACGCGCGGGCCGCCGGCCCCTGTGCATCGGTCTGCGGTGCAGGCATAGTTCCAGCTCTATGAATCGGAGCACGGGCGCATGAGCGAGGAGCAAGCGGCCGGCTACGCCGTTTTCGATGTCGCCGAGAGCCTGCGCCGCCTTCCTGAAACGGCGTCGACGCTGGTCGTCGATCACCGCTTCACCGACGACGAGACGGCCAGCGCACGGATCTTCAGGGTCTACCGGCCAACGCCGCCGCACTACCACACGACGTGCGACGAGTATCTCTACGCCCTCTCCGGCCGCTGCCGGATGCAGTTCGGCGATGCGTCGCCGGTCGAGGTCGGGCCGGGGGCGCTCGTGTTCTTCAAGCGCGGCGTGGTGCATTCGGTGTCGGAGATCCTGGAGGAGCCGGTGGTGTTCCTCTCGGTCGACACGCCGCGGCGAGGCCCGCGCGACATCCAGTTCGTGGACGCCGGCACGGGCACGCCGGACAGTTTCATGCAGCAGACGGATTGAGGCTCACAGCACGTCGCTGCCGGCCGGTGCGGTGTGTCGTGCCGTTCCGGCGGCTTCGGCGGCGCTCTGGAACAGGCGCTCGCTCGTCAGCTTCAGGAAGTAGAAGCCGAATTCCGGGTTCTGATAGTAGAGCTGCTTGACCTCGGAATAGGACAGGCAGCGGGCCGAGCCCGCCTCGACGCAGGCGAGCGACCCGGTCCGGCGGTTCCCGGGCGAGAGCATGCCGAGTTCGCCGACGATCTGACCCGGTCTGACGTCGAGGCCTTGCTCGGCGATGCGGAAGCGCCCGCTCTCGATCAGGTACATCTCGTGGGCCGGGTCGCCCTTGAGGAACAGCACCTCGCCGGCTCGGAAGCGGCGCGAGGTCCCGAAGGATTTCAGCCAGTCCAGGGGCAGGTCGCCCGAGGCGGCCTTCTCCGTGTCGCGCACGAGCCTGATCATCTCGTAGAGGCGCCACGCGTTGAAAGGGATCTGGATCGCCTCCGTGAGCATCACCGGGACGCTGCCGATCAGGAAGCCGTAGGTGATGACGGCGCAGCTCGCGCACAGGGCCACGATGCGCAGCGGGATCATCGTGCCCATCGCCGTGGAGGCGACGGTGAGCGCCGTCCCGAGATAGCCGATCGCCTCGACCCAGTTCATGGTGTTGCCCCGCTTGCGGCCGGTCCTCGCTCCGGCGGGCGCTCCTGCGCCTATCGCCTCGGCGGTTCGCCCATCCGAGCGGGGGATGCAAGGGTATGCCGCAGGATCCCGGTGCGGCCGCGCTCAGCCGCTCGCGCGTCGATCCGACCGTTCAGAGGCATCGACAAAGGGAGCGGCAAGGATCTCGGCAACGCGGTCTGCAGCGCCGAGACCTTCCTCATAGGCGCCGCCCGCGGTGCCCCACTGCGCACGGGAATTGGCCTCGCCCGCAAACCAGATTCGCTCGCCCACCGGCTCTTGAAGCGTCGTCCGGGCGGCTGCGTGACCGGGGGGAACCACGGCCCAGGACCCCCGGGACCAGGGATCGTGCCGCCACGCGGTGACCGCCGGGATCGCGAGGTCACGAAGGGACCTGCGGCCGAAATGCTCGGCCAGCACCGCGCGCGCAAGGCGCCGCGCCCCGTCGGCCCCGGCCCCAGTCGCGTCGAGCGCGCGGGCGGAGGCCGTGTCCAGTTCGAAGTAATGGAAGGGGGTGCCGTCGATCCGGGTCAGCATCCCCGGCGGCTTGTGACGTCCGCCGACCACGCTGGCGAGTCGGTCGCGGCCGCGAAAAGGGGCGGAGGGCCAGTGCAGGACGACGTGCTCGTAGATTCCCGCGAGGAAGCCGCCGATGGCGTCGCGCGGGCGCCCGGGAAGGGGCGGATCGAAGCGGAACGCCGCCTGGAGCACGGGAACCGGAATGGTGACGATGGCGGCCCGCGCCGCGATTCGCCCGCCATCGGCGAGCTGCACCCGCACACCCGGCCCCGACCAATCGAGACCGCTCACCGGGCAGCCGAGGCGGATCGGCAAGCCGAGCGCCAGTCGCGACAGGTAGGCGCCATAGCCGCCCGCGATAAAGAAGTTGTCGCCGTATTCCAGGCTCGGCCAGTCGTGGAGCGAAACCTCGTCGAGCGGCCGGCCTGAGACCAGGCCGTGAACGAGGGCGATGCGCTCACCCCAGGGCCCGAGATGGCGTGGCAGGGCGCGGCCGGCCGGTCCGTCCTCGCTTCGGCCGGCCGCCCGCGTGATCGCCCGGTCGGCGACGTCGAAGGCACGGGAGAAGGCAGCCTCCTCGTCCGGCCGCCCTCGACGCTGTCCGATCCAGAGGTGCTCGTGCTGCGCGGCGCGCCGCAGCAGTTCGCCGCGCGCTTTGCCGAGAGCGACGAGGGGATTGATCGGGCCGGCATGCAGCCAGTGCGCGCCGAGATCGACCGCATGACCGCGCAGCCGTGTCGTCATCGCCCGTCCACCGACCCGGTCGCGGGCTTCGAGAACCGCGACGGACAGGCCGCGCTCGATCAGCCGGCGGGCCGAAGCGATGCCGGCGGCGCCCGCGCCGATCACGATCACGTCGGGCGAGGTGGGCAGCGAAGCGAGCCGCGGCGCGACGGTCGAGCGGAAGCGGGCGTGCTCGGGAACGAGGAGCATGGTTTCGATGCGGATCCAGGAGGGCAGCGGCCCTCATGTCGTCCGCAGGCCCGGTCGCGGCAAGCACCCCGCCCGAGGGCGACCGCTCACCGGGCCGGTGCGGCGCCGTTCGGATCCAGGACCTCGACCGTGCCGGAACGGTCGCCGCCGGGCCGCGGACTCCCGGTCAGAGTGTAGATGCGGCCCTTGTAGGTCACGGCGCCGAAGCCGTGGCGCGCCGTGGGCAGCCGTGCCAGCGCGCGCCAGAGATTGGCCGGCAGGTCGTAGGCCTCGACCTCGTCATAGGTCCTGCGGTTCGACTCCCCGCCGATGACGAACACTTCGCGGCCGAGTACGGCGGAGGCGACGCCGCTGCGGGCGGTCGGCAGGGGGGCGGCCTCGCTCCAGGCGTCACGCTCGGGATCGTAGACCTGATTGGCCGAGAGGTTCTTGCCCGAATCGCCGTCGATCCGGCCTCCGCTGGCAACGATGCGGCCCTCCACTGCCTGCACCGCGAGATGGTCGCGCGGCGTCGGCAGGTCGGCTGCCTTGCTCCAGGTATCGCCGGCCGGATCGTAGACCTCGTGGGTGCGCACGTTGCCGCGCCCCGACCCGCTGCCGCCGACGACGTGGATCTTGTCGTTGATCAGGGCCGCACCGCCCGCGGCCCGCGGGGTCGGCATCGGCGCGCGGGGCTGCCAGGCGTTCGATTTCGGATCGTAGGCCCAGACCTTGTCGCTGGCGTCCCAGCCGTTGACGTAGCCGCCGAAGACGTAGATCCGCCCGCCCGTCTCGGCCGCCATGGTGTGGTGGACGGGGTAGGGGAACGGCGCGCCCTTGCTCCAGGAATCGGCGGCGAGATCGTAGATCAGCAGATCGGTCGCGCCGTTGTAGTCGCCGATGACGTAGGCCTTGCCGTCGAGCGCCGCGACCGCCACCTCGGAGCGCTCGGCCGGGGCGGAGCTGGCGCCGGCCCAGGCCCCGACCTCATGGGCGGCGGCGGGCGCCGCAGCAAGCAGGGCCGCGAGGAGTGGCAGGCGGGGGAGAAGCAGGCGTGCCATGCGCGGGGCTCCGGCAGATCGTGACGCCGGGGCAACGCGTCAATCGCTCTCAAGAGCCCGCCTTCGTCAGGATTCTCTCCGAAGCGACACTTGCGCGGCGGGGGCAGGGCGGCGAAAACCCGGCCCGGGCGGGTGCACATCATCGGAAGGACTGAAGGGCACGATGCTCATCAAGGCCGCCGCCGCAGCCCTGCGGCAGGTATTCTCGCCCGCCCTGCGCGGTATCCTGTTCAAGTCGCTGGCACTCACCATCGGGCTTCTGGTGGTGGCCTGGTTCGGTCTGACGCGCCTGATCCAGGCGTTCCAGGCCAGCCATCACATCTCGGCCGACTACCCGTTCTTCGACACGCTCGCCTTCTTCCTGGCCGGCGCCGGGCTGTTCGTGGCCCTGGCCTACATCATGCCCGCGGTCTCGATCCTCGTGGCGGGATTCTTCCTCGACGACGTCGCCGAGGTGGTCGAGCGCAGCGACTTCCCCGCCGACGCGCCGGGGCGCGCCTTGCCCTGGGGGCAGGCGCTCGGCTCGGCACTGCGCTTTGCGGGCCTGGCGCTGATCGTGAATCTCGTCGCGTTGATCCTCGTCTTCGTGCCGGGGGTAAACCTGTTCGCCTTCTTCGGCGCCAACGCCTACCTGCTCGGACGTGAGTACTTCGAACTCGCCGCCGGCCGGTTCCGGCCGCTGCCGGAGGCGCGGGCGATGCGCGAGCATTACGGGTTCACGGTGATCGCCGCTGGCTGCCTACTCGCAGGCCTGATGATCGTGCCGATCGTCAACCTCGTCACCCCGCTTTTCGGGGTCGCTCTGATGGTCCACCTGCACAAGGGCCTGGAACGCAGGGCGTTGCCCAGCGCGACGGGAAACGACGCTCGCCTGCCGAACCGGCGCTGAACCCCGCCGCGATCACCGCAGCATCGCGACAGACCCAGGCCGAGCCTCGACCCGGCCGAACCGCGTCCGCGCCGGGGCGCGGGCCCATTCGCCGTGCCGAGACGTCAGCTTGTTGGTGAGCACGTCGACGGGCAAGTCGCGCTTCGAATTTAATCCCTGACGGTGAGTGTGCCTCGGCACGTCATGCTCAATTCGGTTGAAATATATCAGTATAACCAGAGGAGAAAAATGCTCTCCCTAAGGGATTAATCGCAAAGTCGAGAGTGAATAGCACATGAAGACCCATCTCACCGCCGTCGTCGCCGCCATTATCATCGGAGTTGCTGCTCCGGTCTCGTCCGCCATGGCCTTCGAAGGCCGATACGACTGGACTGCGCCCCGTGATGTGAAGGAGACGGGTTCTCTCGGTGTCCACGACAGCCCGATGTACACCGGCTGCCCGATGAGTTCGGCGGCCGAGGGCAACGCCAACCAGCAGAACTTTCCGGTCAAGCAGTACGGCCAGACGTCGGGTGGCTATCGCTGCTGACGTGCGGATGAAGCAAATATGAATGACGTGACGCGCAACGATCTCGAGATATTGTGCAAATTCCGATATCGCGCGGAATTTTATCGGTAGTCAGGCGTCTGTTAGCCTCACATCTTCGCGATTTGGGTCGATCTTCTTCAATTCGACCCATTTTTCCATCCCTTATGATGGAATGGTCGGGCGCTTCCATCGTTGATGGAGGTGCCGGACCTTTCCGGCCTCGTTCCTGTCCCTCGTCCATCCCGGCCCGTCGGCCAGTCCGCCGCGTCGCAGAGTCGATGTGCCCGGGTGGAACTTATCGATCGCAAGGAGTTGACCGCGCATGCAGCTGAAGCCCGTGTCCTACGCGATGATCGCCGTGTTCGCTGGCGGCCTCGTGATGACCGTCGTGGGGACGATGAACGTCCTGCTCGGCGGTATGTAAGAGGCGGTCAGGCGTCCGACCGGCTCTGCCGCGGGGCGGCATCCCGGTCGAGGCGCAGCAGTAGAGCCACGGGGATCAGACCCGTCAGCACGATCAGCAGCGCGCTCGCGGCACCGTCCTCGTAGGTGCCGCGGGCGGCCTCGCCATAGAGGTGGGTGCTCAGGGTCTCGACGTTGAGCGGGCGCAGGAGCAACGTCACCGGCAACTCCTTCGCCATGTCCACGAAGGCGAGCAGAGCCCCACTCAGAACGGCCGGCCATGCGAGCGGAATCTGCACCGCGAGCAGAGTGCCGAAGCGTCCGCGTCCCAGCACCCGTGCCGCGTCGGGAAGGGTCGAGGGGATGCGAGCGAGACCTGCCTCCGTCGCACCGACCGATATGGTCAGGAAGCGGAGTGTGTAGGCGATCACCAGCGCCGCCCCCGTGCCGAGGCCGACGGCCGGTGCCCAGCCAAGCCCGGCATCCGCTAGGCTGGCCAAGCCGTTATCGAGCAGGGCGAGCGGTGCGAGCAGCCCCACGGCCAGCACCGTACCGGGCATCGCGTAACCGAGACCGGCGGCGCGGATCAGCGCCGATCCGCTTCGACGTCCCAGAAGATGCGGGGAGGCGGCCACCAGCAGCCCCATCGCGACCGTCACCAGGGTCGCGATGCTCGCGTAGAACACGGTATTCAGGGCTTGCGCGGCCAACGTCTCCGGCAGCCCCGTTCCCAGCAACCGCTGCCAGGTCGCCCATACGAGATAGCCCGCCGGCAGGCCAAAACCGAGGAGAACGGGGGTGAGGCCGAGCGTGAGCGCGAGGGTTGCCCGCCAGCCCGACAGCCGCCGGCGCGCGGTCGGCCGATCGCGATGGCCCGAACCGGCATAGCCTCTTCCGCCGCGGGCCAGCCGTTCGAGGGCGACGAGACCGACGACGCCGACGAGCATCACCAGGGCGATCTGCGCGGCGCCGGGCAGGTCCGAGCGGTTCACCCAGGTCGCGTAGACCTGGACCGTGAGCGTGCGGACGCCCAGGAACTCGGCCGCGCCGACATCGTTGAGGGCCTCCATCAGCGCCAGGCCGGTGCCGAGAACGATGGCCGGTCGGGCCAGGGGCAGCGCCACCCGGAAGAAGGTTCGCGCCGGCCCGGCACCGAGCATGCGTGCGGCCTCCAGAAGCGTCCCCGCCCGCATCAGGAACAGCGCCCGCGTCGGCAGATAGACGTAGGGATAGAGGACGAAGCCGAGGAGGAGAACGCAGCCGGGCAGCGAGCGCAGATCGGGGAGGGAGAGGTCGCGGGGGCTGCGCAAGCCGAGCAGCGTCCGCAGACCGGTCTGCACCGGTCCGAGGGGGTGCATCAGGTCGAGATAGGCGTAGGCCACCACGTAGGTGGGCACCGCGAGCGGCAGCAGGAGGGCCGCATCGAGGAGACGGCGACCGGGAAAGGCGAAGGCCGAGACGAGCCAAGCCGTTCCGGTGCCGAGCCCGATCACCAGGATTCCCACGCCTGCGAGCAGCAGAAAGGTGTCGCGGATCGCCTGCGGCAGGACGTAGGCCGCGAGATGCGGCCACAACGCGCCGGACCCGTCGGCCGCCGCGACGGCGAGCGAGAGGACCGGCGCCAGGAGAACGGCGGCCAGCATCGCTGACGCCGCATAGAGGAGGCCACGCGCGGGCGTCATCGATGATCCTGCGATCCGTTCCCACGGTGTCCTGGGCGCCGGGCGCGCCGGGAGCGGACCGTGATCTTCGAAAGCGGTCAGTTGTCGAAGCCGACCTTGTCCGCGAGCAGACTCGCCGCCTTGCGGTTGCGGGCGATCTCGACGAGCGGCGTCGTGTCGAAGGTCAGCGGGCCGAGCGCCTGCAGCATCGGATCGACGGCGACGCCGGCTTTGACCGGGTACTCGAAGTCGGTCTTGGCGTAGAGCGCCTGCGCCTCGTCGGAGACGAGGTATTCGAGGAGCTTGACCGCCTCCTCGCGATGCGGCGCGTGCTTGGCGACGACAGCGCCCGACACGTTCACGTGGGTGCCGCCGCCCTCGAAGGTCGGCAGCACGACCTTGATGGCCTCGCCCCATTTCTGCTGGTCCGGCCCGCCGCGGCCCGAGCGCATCAGCCCGACATAGTACGAGTTGGCGAGTCCGATCTCGCAGAGGTCGGCGGCGATGTCGCGCGCCACGTCGCGGTCGCCCCCGGCCGCCTTGCGGGCGAGGTTGGCCTTCACGCCGCGCAGCCAGGTTTCCGTCTTCTCCGCGCCGTGGCGCACGAGGAAGGCCGCGATGAGGGCGGTGTTGTAGGGATGCTGGCCCGACCGGAGGCAGATCTTGCCTCGCCATGTCGGTTCCGCCAGCGATTCGTAGGTCGCGGCATTCAGATCGGAGAGCGCCTTGTCGGCGTAGAGCACCCGGGCGCGCATGGAGAGGGCGAACCAGCGCCCGTCCCCGTCGCGCAGCGGCGCCGGAATGGCCGCTTCGAGGACGGGAGAGCGGACCGGTTGAGCGAGATCGCGGTCGACCAGTTCGATCAGGTTGCCGATATCGACGGTCATGATCACGTCGGCATTGCCGCGGGCACCTTCTGCCGCGACACGCTCGGCCAGGCCCTTCTCGACGAACACCGTGTTGACGGTGACGCCGCTCTTGGCGGTGTAGGCGTCGAGGAGAGGCCGGATCAGGCCCGGTTCGCGGGTCGTGTAGAGGTTGACCTCGGCGCTCTCGGCTTGGCCCACCAGAGCAAAAGCCAGGCTGATCCCCATCAAACAACCGAAGCGCCGCAGCCGCAACATTCTATTCCCCCGAACATCGTTGATGCTCGTTGGGTGTTATAGACGGTCCGGTGGGCCGACAAGCCGGATGATTTATAGTTATTCTAGATAAAATAAGATCACGCGCGCTCGCTCTCGGGAAAGACCAGGATCCCACCTTCCACGAGTCCGAGCTCGACGCTGTCGCCGGTGATCGCATCCTGAGCTGCGGTGAGGCGAAGGGGGGCGTCGAGCCCCGGGACTTCGATGTCGATGCGGCTGCTCGCCCCGGCAAAGCTGCGGCGCAGGACCTGGCCCGGCACGCCCTCGCCCCGTCGCACGATGCGGATCGCTTCGGGCCGCAGGCAGACCTGCACGGCCCCGTCGGGGGCGGAGGAGGGCAGGGGAATCGTTCCCAGCGGCGTCGTCAGACGCCCGCCGGCGGCGATTCCCGCCACTGTCACGACATCGCCGAGCGCCCGCGCGGCGAAGGGGCTCACAGGCGCGCGATACAGAGCCTCGGCGGTGTCGCACTGAATCAATCGTCCCTTCCGCATCAGGGCGATGCGGTCGGCGAACTCCACCGCCTCGGCGGCGTCGTGGGTCACGAGGATGGCGCTGATGCCGTCCTGGCGCAGGACGGCGAGGGTGTCTGCACGAACCCGCTCGCGGGTGCCGGCATCGAGGTTCGAGAACGGTTCGTCGAGGAGCAGCACACGGGGGCGCGGCGCGAGCGCCCGCGCGAGTGCCACCCTCTGAGCCTCTCCGCCGGAGAGCGTTGCCGGATAACTCTCCTCGCGACCCGCCAGCCCGACCTCGGCGAGGCGCTCCAGCGCCACGGCCCGCGCCTGCCTACTCGACAGGTGATTCAGCCCGAACCGGACATTGGCCAGCACGGTGAGATGGGGAAACAGGGCGTAATCCTGGAACATCAGGCCGACGCCGCGGGTGTCCGGAGGCTCGCTGCCGCCCCTTCCCGCGACCCGCCGGCCATCGATGTGGATCTCGCCGGCGTCGGGTGTTTCGAGCCCGGCGACCAGCCGCAGCAGCGTGCTCTTCCCGCATCCGGAATCGCCCAGGACGGCGAGGATCTCACCCGGAAACAGCGACAGCGAGACGTTCTCGAGCGCCGGCGTCCGCCCGTAGCGGCGGCTCACGCCGCTGATCTCGAGGCGCACCGGTGAGGACGCGGAGACGCCGTCATGACCGGTGGCCGGGGCGGGGGCGGGTTTGCGGCGGCGAAACAAGGGCGGCGGATCCGACGAACGGGCCTGAGCCGGGCGGTTCGCCCGGCCGTCCCCCCTCCCTCGCACAGCTTCCGCGCCGGGGCGAGACCCCGCTTCACGCTTCTCAAAGCGGCCGAGGCGTGCTATCGCCCCGGCTGCGTTGCCGCTCACCGCTCCGCCCCGTGCGGAAGGGTCCCGGGAATCCGGTATCCGGTGTGAGGTGCAGTCTGCGGGTGTAGCTCAATGGTAGAGCAGCAGCCTTCCAAGCTGAATACGAGGGTTCGATTCCCTTCACCCGCTCCAACTTCCCTCACCGATCTGTCGCATCTCCGGGCCTGACCTAGGGGCGCCACGCGAAGTCCTCTCTCAGATGACCGGCACGCGAAGCGGATCGTAGGTCGCGCGGAAGGTGCGCGGGCCGACGAGCGGAAGCAGCAGGTTCCTGACCCAGTCCGGCAACCGCGCCGTTCGCGACAGGCGCTCCGTCATCTGCTGGACGTGCTCGACGCGGGGGCGACGCAGGCGCTCGTAATCGGCCGCGACACCGGCCCAATCCCGTCGCTCCGCCAGTAGACGGGCCAGCACCAGGGCATCCTCCAGCGCGAGCGCCGCGCCCTGGGCCCAGACCGGCGCCGTGGCGTGGGCCGCATCGCCCAGCAGGACGACGCGATCGCGTGCCCAGGCCGGGATGCGGACTTCCTCCAGGGGCGAGTGATAGATCGTCTCCGGCCGCGAGAGGGCCGCATCGAGCGTGTCGCGCACGGGGCCGGGGAACGCGGCGAACGCGGCGCGGATCGCTCTCGGATCGGCGCTGTCGGCTCCATCCGTCCCGGCCGAGACCCAGCCATAGGCCTCGCCGCGATCGACCGGGATCAGCAGGAACAGGGCTCCGGCCCCGGCCCACAGGGTCCAGGCCTCGACGCCCGGATTGGGCACCATGAAGCGCCAGCTCTGGCGCGCCAGCATCGCGGCGCCGAGCGCCTGATCGCCGAACAGGCCGCGGCGAACCGTCGAGTGCACGCCGTCGGCACCGACCAGCAGGCCGCCCGATTCCGTCGCGCCATCCTCCAGTTCGACCTGCGCTCCCAGCGCCTCCTGCCGGACGACGGCGATCCCGGCTCCCCGCCGGATGTCGTCCGGCGACAGGTCGCGCTCCAGCAGGCGCAGCAGATCGGCGCGGCGCAGGCAATGGGAGACGGTCTCGCTGCCCCAGAAAGCGGCCTCGTCGACGGCGAAGAGCAGGCGCCCGCGCTCGGTGCGGTACTCGCGACGGCGCACCGGGGAGCCGGTCTCGCGCAGCGCAGCGAGCAGGCCGAGCTGGCGCAGCGCGTTCACCGCGTTGCCGGGCAGGTTGATCGCCAGCCCCGCGTCCCTCTGCACGCCCCGCCGCTCCAGCGTGAGCGACGGGATGCCCCGCTGGTGCAGGGCCCGCCGGAGGGCGAGCCCGGCGATACCGCCGCCCGCGATAAGCACCCGGCCGGCCTGTTGCGTGTCCATGCGGATGCGCCCCCTTCTCATGGGTCGAGGCGGACGTCACCGATCCACCCGGCTTCGGGCGCCGGATTGATGCCGGATCGCGCTCCGCTGCGAGCCCATGCGCGTCTTAGCCGTGGCCGGACGCCCGCTTCAGTGCGGCACCTCACTTTCCCGCCGCGCCTCGTAGGGCCATTTCCAGCCCTGGATATCGGGCATGTCCTCGCCGTACTCGCGGATGTGCAGCTTGTGCGCGGTCAGGCGGTCCCTGAACTCCTGCTTGGCTCGCGCCGCCCGCGTGACCAGCCCCGGCACGCGGTCGATCGCCTCGATGGCGAGGTGGAAGCGGTCGAGCTCATTCAGCACCACCATGTCGAAGGGCGTCGTCGTCGTGCCCTCCTCGATGAAGCCGCGCACATGCATGTTGGCGTGGTTTGACCGGGAATAGGTGAGCCGGTGAATGAGATAGGGATAGCCGTGATAGGCAAAGATCACCGGCTTATCGCGGGTGAACAGGCTGTCGAACTCGGCATCGTCCAGTCCGTGCGGATGGTCCCGGTTCGATTGCAGCGTCATCAGGTCGACCACGTTGATGACGCGGATGCGAAGGCCCGGCACGGCGCGCTTCAAGAGATCGACGGCGGCCAGCGTTTCGAGCGTCGGCACGTCTCCAGCGCAGGCCATTACGACGTCGGGGTCGAGCCCGCTCTCGTCGGTGCCGGCCCAGTGCCAGATGCCGATGCCCGCCTCGCAATGGAGGCGGGCCTCCTCCGCGGTAAGCCATTGCGGTTGCGGCTGCTTGCCGGCCACGATCACATTGATGCGGTCATAGGTCTTCAGGCAGTGGTCGGCGACCCAGAGCAGGGTGTTGGCGTCCGGCGGCAGGTAGACCCGCACGATGTCCGACTTCTTGTTGGCGACGAGGTCGATGAAGCCGGGATCCTGGTGGCTGAAGCCGTTGTGGTCCTGTCTCCAGACATGGGAGGTCAGCAGGTAGTTGAGCGAGGAGATCGGTCGCCGCCAGCCGAGCTCGCGCGACACCTTCAGCCACTTGGCGTGCTGGTTGAACATCGAATCGACGATGTGGATGAACGCCTCGTAGCAGGAGAACAGGCCGTGGCGACCGGTGAGCAGGTAGCCTTCGAGCCAGCCCTGGCAGAGGTGCTCGCTCAAGACCTCCATCACCCGGCCCTCGTGGGCGAGGCTCACGTCGAAGGGCTCGATGGTCTCGATCCAGACCCGGTCGGTCGCCTCGAAGACGGCGTCGAGCCGGTTCGAGGCGGTCTCGTCCGGACCCATGATTCGGAAGTTGCGCGCCTCGGCGTTGAGCCTGACCACCTCGCGCAGGTAGTGCCCGAGCGCGCGGGTCGCCTCGCCGACCGCCGCGCCGGGCTGCGGCACCGGAAGGGCGAAATCCTGCCAGGGGGGAAGCCGCAATTCGCGGCGAAGCAGGCCGCCATTGGCATGGGGGTTGGCGCTCATGCGACGCGGGCCCTCGGGCGCGAGGGCGGCGAGTTCGGGGCGCAGGCGGCCGGTTTCGTCGAAGAGCGTTTCGGGTGCGTAGCCCCGCATCCAATCCTCGAGGATCTTGCGGTGACCGTCATCGGTGCGGGCGTTGCCCACCGGCACTTGGTGGGCGCGCCAGAAGCCCTCCACCCGCTTGCCGTCGACGGTCTTCGGGCCGGTCCAGCCCTTGGGGCTGCGCAGCACGATCATCGGCCAGCGCGGGCGCCGGAAGCCCATCCCGCCGCCGCGTGCCTCGGCCTGGATGTCCCGGATGCGGTCCACCGCGCGGTCGAGCGTCTCGGCCATCGCCCGGTGCATCGGTTCGGGCTGGTCGCCCTCGACGAAGAAGGGCTCGTAGCCGAAGCCGCTGAACAGGGTCTCCAATTCGTCGTCGCGCATCCGGCCGAGCACCGTCGGATTGGCGATCTTGTAGCCGTTGAGGTGCAGGATCGGCAGCACCGCGCCGTCGGTAACCGGGCTCAGGAACTTGTTGGAGTGCCAGGAGGCGGCGAGTGGTCCCGTCTCGGCCTCGCCGTCACCGACCACGCAGGCGGCGATGAGGCCGGGATTGTCGAACACGGCGCCGAAGGCGTGGACGAGGGCGTAGCCGAGTTCACCGCCCTCGTGGATCGAGCCCGGCGTCTCGGGCGCGACGTGGCTCGGGATGCCGCCGGGGAACGAGAATTGCCGGAACAGTTTCCGCATGCCCTCCGCATCCTGCGAGATGTCCGGATAGACCTCGCTGTAGGTGCCTTCGAGATACGTGTTGGCGACGATCCCGGGGCCGCCATGGCCGGGTCCGCAGATGTAGATCGCGTCGAGGTCGCGCGCTTTGATCACCCGATTGAGGTGGACGTAGATGAAGTTCAGGCCCGGGGTGGTGCCCCAATGGCCGAGAAGGCGCGCCTTGATGTGCTGCGGCTCCAAGGGCACGCGCAGCAGCGGATTGTCGAGCAGATAGATCTGTCCGACGGAAAGGTAGTTCGCCGCCTGCCAGTAGCGGTCGATCAGGGCGAGTTCCGCGCCGTCCAGCACGGCGGCCGGTCGCTGCGCAGTCGTGGGCTCGGTCATGGGGCTTCTCCTGGCTGGCGGGGCGCTTGACGGTGCGGCCCATCGGGTGACGGCCGGATCGCGGGACGGGCGTGGCTTCGGTCAGACTCCGAAGATCACGCGGCGGAAGCGGGTGAGGGCGAAGGCGAAGTAGATGCTGCCCAGGGCAGCGAGGGCGAGCAGCTGCGGCCAGACGACGGACAGGCCGGCGCCGCGGTAGAGGACGGCCTGGGCGAGCGCGACGAAGTGCGGCGTCGGGCTGACCGTCTGCACCACGATCTGGAGCCAGAACGGCATGCTTTCCATCGGCGTGCTGCTGCCCGAGAGCAGCTGCATCAGCAGCAGGATCGGGATCACCAGCAGGCCGAACTGACCCATGGAGCTCGCGATCGTGCCCAGGAGAATGCCCAGCGCGGCCACCGCGAGGGCGTAGAGGCCGGCTCCGAACAGGAAGAGGGGTATCGAGCCGCTGATCGGCACGCCGAGCCACCCTTCCACGACGAAGACCAGTGACAGGCCGGCGCCGATGAGGATGACGAGCCCGTTGGCGATCACCTTGGCGAGCATGATCTCGACCGGGACGAGCGGCATCACCAAGAGGTGCTCCACCGTGCCCTGCTCGCGCTCGCGGATCAGCGCGGCGCCGGTGAGGATGAC
Organism: Methylorubrum rhodesianum; assembly: GCF_014199985.1. GTDB lineage: Bacteria > Pseudomonadota > Alphaproteobacteria > Rhizobiales > Beijerinckiaceae > Methylobacterium > Methylobacterium rhodesianum. The sequence continues at coordinate 19,855 of NZ_JACHOS010000001.1, forward strand.
GGTGAGCAGCGTGATGTTGTTGATCACCTGCATCACGGAGGTGAACCAGCTCGTCTGGAGGTTCGGGTTGAACTTGGCGCGCGTCACCACCTGCACGGGGGCGGTGTCGGTGAGGTCGCTGCGGGCGGCGAAGCGGGCGACCTCCTGGGCGATGATGGTCTGGAGGTAGATCGAGCCGTTGCCAGCCTGGGTCATCGCCGTGGCATCGACGCCGAGCTGGACCTCGGCCGGACGGCCGGACAGCACGTCCATCTGCAGGCGCGGCGGCAGCTCGATCACGAAGACGAGCCGGCCGGTATCCATGGCGGGGTCGATCTCGGCCGGGGTGAGGGCAACGACGCTCTTCACCAGCGGCGGGTTGAGCGCGCTCACGATCTGCCGCGACAGGTCGGATTGATCCTCGTCCACCACGCCGACGGTCAGATTGCGCACCTCGGTCGAGGCGCCGGAGGCGACGGAGTGGACGGCGAAGGTGAAGGCGTAGACGACAAGGAACAGCATGACCGGATCGGCCCGGATGCTGCGCAGCTCCTTGACGATGAGGCGGAACAGGTTCGCCGCATGCGTTCCGAGGCCGATGCGGAACGGTGCGGGCGCGGTCCGGTCCGGGGTGGTGGGGCTTCCCATCTCACGCTTCCTGCTTGCGCAGGAGCAACTGCGACAGGATCAGGAACAGGAGAGCGAAGCCGGCCAGCACTAAGATGTTAGGCACGAGTTCGGAGAAGGGCAGGCCCTTGGTGAAGGTGCCCGCCGTGACGGGCTGGTACCAAGCCGGCGGCAGCGAGAGCCCGATCAACCGAGCGTTGCCCGACAGCGACGAGATGGGGACCAGGAGACCGGAGAAATTGACGGCCGGGATGATGGACAGGAGCGCGGTGGCGAAGACCGCCGCAACCTGAGTCTTCATGAAGGTCGAGATGAACTGTCCGAAGCCGGTCGTCGCCACGACATAGAAGAACGTCCCGAGGCAGAGGGCGGCGAACGAGCCTTTGACGGGCACGTCGAACACGAACAGCGCCACGAGCACGAGCAGCCCGAAGCTCATCATGGCGATGCCGATATAGGGAAGCTGCTTGCCCAGCAGGAACTCGAACTTGGTGACCGGCGTCGAGCGGAAGTTGGCGATCGAGCCGGTCTCCTTCTCGCGCACCACCGCGATGGCCGACATGATCGCCGGGATCAGGATGAGCAGCAGCATCATCACGCTCGGCACCATGGCGTTGACGCTGCGAAAGGCCTGATTGTAGCGGAAGCGCGTCTCGACGCTGACCCGCGTCGATGACGGGTCGATGCCGAGGCGCTCGACGGCGAGCTGGTGGGCGTACTGGTTCGCCAAGCCCGTGACGTAGCCCCGGCTGGTCTCGGCCCGGAACGGCATCGCCCCGTCGAGCCACACGGCGATTTCCGGGGCGCGCCCCGACCGGAGGTCGCGGCCGAAGCGGGGCGGGATCTCCAGGGCGATCTGCACGCTGCCGTTGCGGAAGCGCAGGTCGAGTTCGGTCGCGGAGCGGATGGGCGCCTGCTCGCTGAAATAGCGCGAGCTGGTGAAGGCATCGACGAGCTGACGGCTTTCTGGCGTGTTGTCCTGATCGAAGGCCGAGAAGCGCAGGTTCTCCACGTCGAAGGAGATGCCGTAGCCGAAGGCGATCATCAGCAGGATGGGGCCGACGAAGGCGAAGGCGATGCGGATGGGATCGCGCAGCAGCTCCATCGTCTCGCGTCGGGCATAGGCCCAGAGGCGCCTCGGATCGAAGCGGTGGCGATGCGGGGCCGCGTGCGGCGGCGGGGAGGGTTCGGCGTCCGGACCGTCCGCCGCCGGCTCATCCGCCTCGACTCCCGCCTTCTCGGCCGCCTTCGGGTCGAGCCCGGCAGCCTCGGCCAGGTAGTCGATGAAGCACTGTTCCAGCGAGGAGCTGCCGCGCTCCCGCACGAGTTCGGCCGGCGTGCCGACCGCCAGAACCCGACCGGCATGCATGAGCGAGATGCGGTCGCAGCGCTCGGCCTCGTTCATGAAGTGCGTTGAGAGGAAGATCGTGACGCCCTCGTCCCGCGAGAGGTCGATCAGCGTCCGCCAGAAGGCGTCGCGGGCGATCGGGTCGACGCCCGAAGTGGGCTCGTCGAGGATCAGCATCGCCGGCCGATGCAGCACCGCCACCGCCAGCTGCAGCCGCTGCTTGATTCCGAGAGGCAGGCTGTCCGGCCGCGCGTTCTTGACCGGTTCGAGTTCGTAACGCTCGAGAAGCTCCTTGATCCGAACCGGACGCTCCCGCGGCGGCAGGTGGTAGAGCTGCGCGTGCAGTTCGAGGTTCTGCAGCACCGTCAACTCGCTGTAGAGCGAGAAGGCCTGCGACATGTAGCCGACGTTCCGGCGCGTCTCCATGTCGTTGTCGGTCACGGGATGACCGAACAGCTTCGCGCTCCCTTCCGAGACCGGAAGGAGACCCGTGAGCATCTTCATCGTGGTGGACTTGCCGCAGCCGTTCGAACCGAGGAAGCCGAAGATCTCGCCGCGGGCGATGCGGAAGCTGACGTCGTCGACGGCGGTGAAGCTGCCGAAGCGCCGGGTCAGGTGCTCGGCCTCGATCGCCGGAACGGCGTCGAGCCGGGGCGGCCGGGGCTTCAGCACCACGGGCCGGTGCTGGGCCTGCTTCTCGGGTGGAAGGAGGGCGATGAATGCGGCCTCCATGTCGGGCTTGGCCGTCCGCTCCAGCAGGTCGGCCGGACTGCCGCTCGCGATGACGTGGCCGTCGTCCATGGCGATCAGCCACTCGAAGCGCGAGGCCTCGTCCATGTAGGCGGTGGCGACGACCACGCTCATGCCGGGCCGCCCGGCCCGGATCGAGCCGATCAGCTCCCAGAACTGCCCGCGCGAGAGCGGATCGACGCCCGTGGTCGGCTCGTCGAGGATCAGCAGGTCGGGATCGTGTATGAGCGCGCAGCACAGGCTGAGCTTCTGCTTCATCCCGCCCGACAGCTTGCCCGCCGGGCGCTCCTCGAACGGGTCGAGGCCGGTCGCGGTGAGAAGGTCGGTGATGCGCCGTCGGCGCTCCGACGCCCCCTGGCCGAACAGGCGGCCGTGGAAGTCGATGTTCTCGAACACGCTCAGCGTCGGGTAGAGGTTGCGGCCGAGACCCTGCGGCATGTAGGCGATGCGCGCCGCCTCCCGCGTGCGGTGGCGCCGCTGGGCCATGTCGCCGCCGAGCACCGTCACGCGGCCGGTCTGAATCCGGCGCACGCCGGCCACGAGCGCGAGCAGGGTCGACTTGCCGACGCCGTCCGGCCCGATGATTCCGACCATGCGGCCGGCGGGAAGATCGAGCGACACGTCGTCGAGGGCGCTCGTCCCGCCGTAGCGATGCGAGACGTGCTCCAGCCGGGCGATGACGGCCGCGTCGCTCATGCCGCCCTCACGGCAGCTTCACGGCGAGGTCGGCCGGCCAGGGGACGTCGGCCTTCGTGCGCACGAAACCCATCCCGCGCACGCCCGTCTTCACCCGCTGATGGTACTTCTTCAGCACCTTCGGATCGATCTGGAGCTTGATCCGGAAGGTGAGCTTCTCGCGCTCCTCCTCGGTCTCGACGCTTTTGGGGGTGAACTGAGCGTCGGCGGCGACGAAGCTGATGGTGGCCGGGATCACGTATTGCGGCACGGGATCGAGGACGATGCGGGCGTCGTCATTCAGCGCCAGCGGCCCGGCCTGCGCGGCCGGCAGGTAGATCGTCATGTAGACGTCGGCGAGGTCGAGCAGCGTCAGGATGCGGGTCCCGGCGCCGACGACCTCGCCCTCCCGCGCCAGCCGGTACTGCACGCGCCCGTCGCGGGGCGCCCGCAGCACGAGATCGACCAGCACGGCCTGGAGCCGCTGGACTTCCGCCTCGGCGCTCTCGACCGCGAACTTCGCCTGATCCTCCTGCGCCTGGGCGGCCTCGAGCGCCGCCTTCGCCGCATCCGCCTTGGCCTTGCGCTGGTCGAAGATCTGCTTGGTGAGGTAGCCCTTGCCGACAAGTTCCTTGCCGCGGTTGAAGTCGGCCTCGGCGAAGATGAGATCGCTCTTGCGCTGGGCGATGAGGGCCACCGCCTCCGCAAGGCTCTTCTTGGCCCGCAGCACCTGGGCCTGGGCGCCGCGCAGTTGCGCCTCAGTCTCGGGTGATGAGATCGTGGCGACGACTTGGCCCGCAGTGACCTCGTCGCCCTCCTTGACGAGCAGCTTCGAGATCCGGCCGGCGTATTTCGCCGCAACATCGACCTGGGTCGCCTCGATACGCCCGTTGGACTTGGCGATGCCGTCCGGCATGCGCTGGCCGCGCAGCCGGTCGATCAACTGTTTCAGGCGTGACTGCCCGAGGGCGGGTGGAGGAGCGGCGACGGCGGCGCCGAAGACGAGCAGGATCGCGAGAAGGGCCCCGCGCGGGCCCGACGGTGTCCACCTCATGCCGAGGATCCTGCCGCGGTCTGGCCCAGCAGACGCAACGTGTGTCTCGCGATCATGCGCTCCTCGTCGGTCGGGATGACCCAGATCTGCGCCCGGCTTCCCGCTGCATCGAGTCTTGCGACGCCCGAGCGGTTGGCGTCATTGCTCAGGATCAAACCGGTCAAGCCCAGATCGGCGATGATGCGCCTCCGGATCTCGGGCGCGTTCTCGCCGATCCCGGCGGTAAAGACGAAGGCGTCGAGGCCGCCGAGCGTCACGGCGAGGGCAGCCGCCGCCTGCGCCACCCGCCGGCAGAAGAAGGCGACGGCCATGCCGGCTTCAGCCCGGTCGCTCGCCAGCAGGGTCCGCACGTCGCTGCTGAGACCGGACAGGCCGAGCAGTCCGCTCTCGTGGTAGAGCATGTGCCCGACCTCGGACGGCGTCATGCCCTTCTGCTCGATGAGATGCAGCACGGCGCCGGGATCGAGCGCGCCACAGCGTGTCCCCATGGGCAGACCGTCAAGCGCGGTGAAGCCCATGGTGGTTTCCTCGCTTCGACCCTCTTTCAGGGCGCAGAGCGAGGCGCCGGAGCCGAGATGCGCCACGACCACGCGCCCGTCCGCCGTCTCCGGTGACAGATCTCGCAGGCGCCCGGCGACGTACTCGTAGGACAGGCCGTGAAATCCGTATCGCCGTAACCCCTCATCGTAGAGGGAGCGGGGCAGGGCGAAGCGGTCGGACAGTTCCGGATGGCCGCGGTGGAAGGCAGTATCGAAGCAGGCGATTTGCGGCAGGTCGGGTCGGCGCAGCCGCAGCACCCGGATCGGATCGAGATTGCCGAGCTGATGCAGCGGCGCCAGTGGGATGAAGGTCTCGAGCGTCCGCAGCACTGCGTCATCGACCAGCACGGGCGCCGAGAAATCCGGTCCGCCATGGACCACCCGGTGCCCGACCGCGACGATCGATTCGCCGGCGCGATGACGGGTGAACCAATCGGCGAGGTGATGCTGTGCCGCCAAGCCGTCGGGAATCTCGCCAGCCGCGAAGCGGCGGGTCTCCAGGACGGCACCGCTCCCGTCCTTGACAGTAAACGCCGGCGCCGCGCCGATGCCGTTCATCCCTCCGCTCAGAAGGGGGACGAGATCCGCGCCCACGATGCGGAACAGCTTGAACTTGATCGATGAGCTGCCCGCATTCACGACCAAGATGCTGTCGCTCATCGGAGCCCTGTGCCGGCGCCATGGCGACCGATGCGGTTCGCCCCGGCTCGGCATCGCCGCTCATGGGCCGGTCGCCGCGGACCTCCGGGATCGGTGAGCGGCAATACCCCCATCGGATCTGCTCCATTCAGCGGCCGCTTGGAGGCCGGATTCGTCGGCGCCGGCCGCCACTGTCGGGAGGTTCCAATATTTTCCGCAGTTACGCAAATGATCGACCGCCGTCGGGAGCTGATCGGGTCAAATTCGGGATAACATTTCGATATCAATGGAACAACAAATGATATAAAATGAACCAATGCGATATAACTGTTTGGATCTCTCAAGCGTCAATACACGTTGACACCGTATGGTTGCGTTGATTGTATGGGATCATCGGTCCAAAACAGTTCGAATCTTCTAGGCCGCCAGGATCGACTTTTCTCAGGTTGCATTTCTCCAAGATGCGCCGGTGCTGCTCCAGCGCCGTCATGGGCATGCCGGCCGATCCCGTCAGGCGACTGGAAGGCTCCGGCCGCCGCCGAACCGTGACGGGATGCCATCCTTCGTCGCCGTCGAGCCCGCATCCCCTGAGCCCGAACGAAGGGATGATTGATGCTGCGCCCGCGCCTGAATCCGCCGACGGATATCTTCCCCCCGAACCCGTGGGCCATCGAAGCCGTCCGCTATGTGCGGGAACTCGTGCAGGACTTCACCGGGCAGGCCGAGACCATGTTCGCCCTGTCGAACGGGTATCTCGGCATCCGTGGGATCGTCGACGAAGGGATGCCGGTCCGGGAGCCGGGCACCTATCTCAACGGCTTCTACGAGCATCGCCCCATCTCCTACGGCGAGCGCGCCTACGGCTTTCCCACCATCGGACAGAGCATCCTGAACTGTCCCGACGGGACGGTCATGTCGCTGTCCGTCGATGACGAGCCCTTCACCCTGCCAGGAGCCGAGATCCTGTCCTATCGGCGCAGCCTGGACTTTCGAACCGGAACCCTGAACCGAGACGTGGCCTGGATGACTCCGGCGGGCAAGCGCCTGCGCCTGCGGACGCTCCGGCTCGTCTCCCTCGCTCACCGCCATCTCGCCGCCCTCGAATACGAGCTCACGGCGGAGAACGCCGAGGCGGAGGTGGTGATCGTCTCCGAACTTCGGAACGACCAGCCGCTTGCCACCGACACGAGCGACCCGCGCCTCGCGGAAGGCTTCGTCGGCCGCGTGCTGCATCCCACCGGATTTCACGCCGAGGCGATGCGCGCGATCCTCAGCTATCGCACCGCGAGTTCCGGGCTGGCGCTCGCCTGCGGCATGGATCACGTGGTCACGGCCGACACGACGCTCAGTACGCGGGCGACCTGCGACGACGACCATGCCCGCATCGTCTTCCGGGGTACCCTGGCGCCCGGTCAGACGATCCGCATCCACAAATACCTGAGCTACCACTACTCCGCCGATACGGCGCCCGATCCGATCCGCTCCCAGGTGGCGTGGACGCTCGACCGTGCAGTGGAGGCCGGCTTCTCATCGATCCTCGCGCGCCAGCACGCGGAGGTCGAGCGGTTCTGGCAGCGCGCCGACGTGCAGGTGGATGCCGGTGACGCCAGTAACGTGAGACTGCAGCAGGCGATCCGCTGGAATCTGTTCCAGTTGATGCAGGCCTCCGAGCGGTCGGAGGGGCACGGCATCCCCGCCCGGGGCCTGACCGGCCGGACCTACGAAGGGCACTACTTCTGGGACACCGAGATCTACGTCCTGCCGTTCCTGATCTATACCAACCCGCCGATCGCCCGCAGCCTGCTCAAGGTCCGCTACGACATGCTCGACAGCGCCCGCGACCGGGCCCGCGAACTCCGGCATCGCGGCGCGATGTTCCCCTGGCGCACGATCAACGGGCGGGAGGCGTCCGCCTATTACGCGGCGGGAACCGCCCAATATCACATCAACGCCGACATCGCGTTTGCCTTGCGCCAATACGTCGAAATCAGCGGTGACGTGGATTTCCTGCGCCGCTACGGCGCCGAGATCCTGGTCGAGACCGCCCGCCTCTGGTGCGACCTCGGTTTCTTCTCGGACCGCATGGACGGCCGTTTCTGCATCCACGGTGTGACCGGACCGGACGAGTATACGGCGATCGTCAACAACAACTGCTACACGAACCTGATGGCGCGGGAGAACATGCGCTACGCCGCCGAGATCGTGCGAATGCTGGAGCGCGACGACCCCGACAGCTTCGCGAGCCTTGTCCGCCGCACCGGCCTCGATCCGGATGAGCCGGGGGCCTGGGATCAGGCGGCGGAGCGGATGTACCTCCCGTACGACGAGCGGCTGAAGGTGCATCCGCAGGACGATGCCTTCCTCGATCTGGAGCGATGGGACTTTGCCAACACCCCGGAGGATCACTACCCGCTTCTGCTGCACTATCACCCGCTGAACCTCTACCGATCGCAGGTGATCAAGCAGGCCGACACCGTGCTGGCGATGTTCCTGCTGAGCGAGCAGTTCACGCATGAGGCCAAGCGCCGGAATTTCGAATACTACGATCCTCTGACGACCCACGACTCGTCGCTGTCCGTCTGCATCCAGAGCATCGTCGCGAACGAGATCGGACTGCGCGAGAAGGCGATCCATTACTTCTACTTCGCCCTCGCGATGGACCTCTCCGATATCGGCGGGAACATGATGCACGGCGCCCACATCGCGGCCATCGGCGGCACGTGGCTCGCCCTCGTCTACGGCTTCGCGGGTTTGCGCGACGCGCGCGGCCGGATCTCCTTCCAACCCTGCCTGCCCGAGGACTGGAACCGGATGAGCTTCACGCTCCGCATCCGCGAACGGACGCTCCGGGTCGAGCTCGACCATGCCGCCGCGACCTATCGATTGCTCGAGGGCGAGGACCTGACCCTCTGGCATGCCGGACAATGCGTTCGCCTGTCGTCGGCCGAGCCTTCGGCGACGCGGGCGATCCGCCCGCCGATCGCGGACGGCCATGACGCGGAGCCCTGAGACCGTGCTGGGGCCGCTGCAGGCGGTGATCTTCGACGTCGACGGCGTGCTGGTCGACCCAACCCCACGAGCAGGCCTGGCGCAAGGCGCTCGCCGAGTTTGCCGATCCGGCCGATTTCACGACGGCCTTCCATCAGGCTCATGTCGCGGGCAAGCGGAGGATGGAGGGTGCACGGGCGACGCTCGAGCGTCTCGGCGGGGTCGGGGCGGCGGCCCTTGCCGCCGACTTTGCGCAGAAGAAGCAGGCGGTGATCGACCGACTCATCTCCGAAGACCGCTTCCAAGCGTTTCCCGACGCGATCCGTCTCGCGCTGGCGCTGAGGAAGGCGGACTTGCGCACGGCGCTCGCCTCGTCCTCGAAGAACGCCGACGCGATGCTGGCCCGGGGACCCTGCCCGACGGCTGCACGCTGCGGTCTCTGTTCGATGCGGATGTGAGCGGGCGCGACGTACCGCGCGGCAAGCCCGATCCTGCCCAGTTCCTGCTCGCTGCCACGTCCGTGGCGACGCCTCCGGCGCGTTGCCTCGTGGTCGAGAACGCCCCGGCCGGAATCGGGGCGGCCAAGACCGGTGGCATGGCCGGTCTCGGTATCGCCCGGCTCGGCGACGAGGCCAGACTGCGGGAGGCCGGGGCCGACCTCGTCCTCACGTCGCTCGATCAACTCGATATGAGCGCCCTGCCGAGCGGCGTTCTGCGCATGCGAGCCGCACCGGCGCCGCCGGGCTGAGCCCGCCGTTCCGGGGAGGCCTCTGCCGCTAAGCGCCGGATCGGCCGTGGCGGGATCGGGTCACGGATTGCGCAGGGCCGGGACCGTCTTCGGCGAGCCGAGATCGTAGGTCTTGTTGCGCAGGGGATCGAGGCGGGTACCCTCGGAGGCGTCGAAGGCCTTCGGGCGCGCTCCACCGGTGCCGTCGGCGGCTGCGCCGTCCAGCGTCGCGTTCGAACCCGGCGCGTAGGCCGAGGCGCGGCCAGGGGTGGCGCCGGGCTGACCGGAATTGGGCTCGGCGGTGTTCGGATCGACCTTGTCGACGGCGGCCGGATCGGCCTGTTGCGATTGCTGGCGGGCGCGCTCCACCTGACGCCAGCGGGTCACGTTGCGCTGGTGGCCTTCCAGCGAATCGGCGAAGGCGTGGCCGCCGGTGCCGTCGGCCACGAAGTAGAGGTCCTTGGTGCGCGACGGGTTGGCGACCGCCTCCAGCGCCGCTCGGCCCGGATTGGCGATCGGCCCGGGGGGCAGCCCCTCGATCACGTAGGTGTTGTAGGGAGTCGGCCGCTCGATCTCGGAGCGCAGGATGCCGCGCCCGAGGGTGCCGCGCCCGCCGACGAGCCCGTAAACGATGGTCGGATCGGATTGCAGCTTCATCCGCTTCTGCAGGCGATTGACGAAGACGCCCGCCACCCGCGGCCGCTCGTCGGCGCGGCCGGTCTCCTTCTCGACGATAGAGGCCAGCGTCACCATCTCGGCCGGCGTCTTCACCGGGACCTCGGCGCTGCGGCGCTGCCAGATCTGGTTCAGCACCTCGCGCTGCTTGGCGCGCATCAGGTTGAGGATCTGCTGGCGCGTGGCGCCGCGCTCGAACTTGTAGGTGTCGGGCAGAAGCGAACCCTCGGGCGGTGTCTCGGCGACCTCGCCGGACAGCACGTCGTTGTCGTTGAGGCGGGCGACGATCTGCTCGGAGGTCAGGCCCTCGGGGAAGGTGATGGCGTGCTGGACCTGACGCCCGTTGGTCAGCGTCTCGATCGTGTCCTTCACGCTGGCATGGGCCTTGAACATGTACTCGCCATGCTTGAGCGGGCCCTTGCCGCCGAAGCGGGCGGACATCTCGAACAGGCTCGGATGCTCGATCACACCCTCGCGGGCGAGGATGCTGGCGATCTCGGAGGTGCCGCTGCGACTGGGAATCACCACGACCTTGTCGGCGGGGAGCGGCCCCGGCTCGGAGGCCTGGCGGTTGAGCAGGGTGAGTCCGACCAGGACGCCGAGCGCCAGCACGACGCCGAGGGTCAGGAACCCGCTGATCGTGGCGAGCAGCCCGCCGCGGCGGCGCTCGGGCTTCTCGGGTGGGGGAGGGGCGACCGTGGGTTTGATCGCCTCACTCGGGCTGCGCGGCGACGGCCGGTTCGGCAGCGACGGCTCCTCGGAAGCGGGCGGCGGAGACGGCGGATCTTGTCGTCTGCGAAACATCCGGAATCCTGCTGTGGCCCATCGCGGCGCCCCGCTCAGATAACCCTTTCCCGTTCGCCGGGTGGGAGCCGAGCGTTCGACGGGCGGAACCTTGAGCGTTTCTCACAAAGTCTCCGCCCGGCCGTGGACCGGGCGTTTTGCGAGGCAGTGTAAGCCGTTTTGTGGCGAAATGGCGTTGACTGCGGCGGGTTCGCCACATGACGCCCGCGCTTTGAAGGCCGTCAGGCGACCCGGCGCATCAGCAGCGAGGCGTTGGTACCGCCGAAGCCGAAGGAGTTCGAGAGCACCGTATCGACGCGCTTGCGCTTGGCCTCGTGGGGCACGAGGTCGATGGCGGTCTCGACCGAAGGGTTGTCGAGGTTCAGCGTCGGCGGCATCACCCCGTCGCGGATCGCCAGCACGGAGAAGATCGCCTCCACCGCGCCGGCGGCGCCGAGCAGGTGGCCGATCGCCGACTTGGTGGAGGACATCGACGCCTTGGAGGCGGCGTCACCGAGCAGGCGCTCCACCGCCTTCAGTTCCAGCTCGTCGCCCAGCGGCGTCGAGGTGCCGTGGGCGTTGATGTAGTCGATCTCGGCAGGATCGATGCCGGCCCGCTTCACCGCGGCCTTCATGCAGCGGTAGCCGCCGTCGCCGTCCGGAGCGGGCGAGGTGATGTGGTAGGCATCGCCCGACAGGCCGTAGCCGATCACCTCGGCATAGATCTTCGCGCCCCGCGCCTTGGCGTGCTCGTACTCCTCCAGCACGACGATGCCGGCACCCTCGCCCATGACGAAGCCGTCGCGGTCCCGGTCGTAGGGTCGGGAAGCCTTGGTCGGCTGGTCGTTGAAGCCGGTGGAGAGCGCGCGGCAGGCGGCGAAGCCCGCCAGCGACAGCCGGTTGACCGGCGCCTCGGTGCCGCCGGCCACCATCACGTCCGCGTCGCCCAGCGCGATCAGACGCGAGGCATCGCCGATGGCGTGCGCACCGGTGGAGCAGGCGGTGACGACCGCGTGATTCGGGCCCTTCAATCCGTGCTGGATCGAAACCTGCCCCGACGCGAGATTGATGATGCGGCCGGGAATGAAGAAGGGCGAGATGCGCCGCGGCCCCTTCTCGTGGAGGGTGACGGAGGCGTCGTAGATCGTGCCGATGCCGCCGATGCCCGAACCGATCAGGACGCCGGTGGCCTCCTGATCCGCATCGGATTTCGGGTGCCAGTCGGCGTCGTCGAGCGCCTGGCCGGCGGCGGCCATGGCGTAGACGATGAAGGGATCGACCTTGCGCTGCTCCTTCACCTCCATCCACTGGTCGGGGTTGAAGGTGCCGTTGGAGCCGTCGCCGAAGGGCAACGTGCAGGCGATCCGGCAGGCAAGATCATCGGTCTGGAAGGCGGTGACCGCGGAGGCGCCGCTGTCACCGGCGATGAGGCGGCTCCAGGTATGCTCGACGTTGCCACCCAGCGGCGACACCATCCCCAGCCCTGTGATCACCACCCGACGCATTGTCCGATCCCAATGATCCGCTGTCCTAAGAAGGACTCTTCCGTCCCGAAGGACCTTTGGTTCAACGCAATAGTGGCGCGCGGGGTCTCATCGACCCCGCCCGCGCGAGGACACCGCCTCAGGCGGAGTTCTTCTCCAGGAACTTGATCGCGTCGCCGACCGTCTGGATGGTCTCGGCCGCGTCGTCCGGGATCTCGACGTTGAACTCCTCCTCGAACGCCATCACCAGCTCGACGGTGTCGAGGCTGTCGGCGCCGAGATCGTCGATGAAGTTGGAGGCCTCGGTGACCTTCTCAGGCTCGACGCCCAGGTGCTCGACGACGATCTTCTTCACGCGCTCGGCGATATCGCTCATCGTTGTTGGTCCTCGTCTTCTCGATCGTGATGGTGTGTGCTTCTGACGAAAGCGCCGTGGCCGCCTTCCCGCTCCGGGGATTTTTCTGGACGGCCGGTGTTCGATCGCGCGTGGTTTGGAAAAGCCGCAACCCGCTGAACCGTCAACTCCCCTGCACGGCTGAGCCGGGTGTTAACACAGGGTTTCCGCTCTGGCGAGGGGAGGTTCAGAAAGCGTTCATCGCCGTGGTTTTCCGGTTGGAACAGCCCTTTGTGGACATTCTCAGTACATCGCCATGCCGCCATTGACGTGCAGCGTCTGTCCGGTCACGTAACCCGCTTCTTCCGAGGCCAGATAGACCGCCGCCGCCCCGATCTCGGCGCCGGTGCCGAGCCGGCCCGCGGGGACGCGGGTGAGAATCGTCTCGCGCTGCTTCTCGTTCAACGCGTCGGTCATCGCCGACGCGATAAAGCCCGGCGCGATACAGTTCACCGTGATCCCGCGCGTGGCGACCTCGGCCGCCAGTGCCTTGGTCATGCCGACGAGGCCCGCCTTGGCGGCGGCGTAGTTGCCCTGTCCCGGATTGCCGGTGGCGCCGACGACTGAACCGATGCCGATGATGCGTCCGTAGCGGCGCTTCATCATGCCTCTCAGCGCGGCGCGCGACAGGCGGAAGGCGGCGGTGAGGTTGACGTTGAGAACCGCCTCCCACTCCTCGTCCTTCATCCGCATGAAGAGGTTGTCGCGGGTGATGCCGGCATTGTTGATCAGGATGTCGAGCCCGCCGAGCGCCGATTCGGCGGCCGGCAGCAGAGCCTCGACCGCGTCCTTGTCCGCGAGGTTGGCCTCGACCACGGCGACGCGTTCGCCGCCCAGTTCCGCCGCCAACTCGTCGAGAACCGCACGGCGGGTGCCGGACAGCGCGACATGCGCACCCTGAGCATGGAGCGCCCGGGCAATCGCTCCGCCGAGGCCGCCGGTCGCGCCGGTGACGAGGGCCTTGCGGCCGGTGAGGTCGAACATGGTGTCGGCTCTTCTGATCGGGAAAGGGATCAAGCGTAGGCGGCGACGTCGTCGGGCGTGCCGATCGCGCTCGCGGCGGCACTCGGCGCGATGCGCTTGACGAGGCCGGTCAGCACCTTGCCGGCACCGAGTTCATGGAAACGGTCGACGCCGGCCTCGGCCATGGCGGCGACGCTTTCGGCCCAGCGCACGGTGCCGGTGACCTGAGCCACCAGCGCGTCGCGGATGGTGTCCGGCTCGGTGAGCGGACCGGCGGTGACGTTGGCGTAGACCGGAACCACGGGCGCCTTCATCGCCACCTCGGCGAGGGCGCCGCGCATCGCCTCGGCCGCCGGCGCCATCAGGGCGCAGTGGAACGGAGCGGAGACGTTCAGGAGCACGGCGCGCCGCACGCCGCGCCCTTGTGCCAGCGCCATCGCCCGCTCGACCGCCTCCCGGTGTCCCGAGAGCACGACCTGACCCGCGCCGTTGTCGTTGGCGACGTCGCAGACCATACCCTGCGCCGCCTCCTCCGCGATGTCGCGTGCGGTCGCGAGGTCGGGCCCGAGCAGGGCGGCCATGGCGCCGACCCCCGGCGCGACCGCCCGCTGCATTGCCTCGCCGCGGATGCGCAGCAGACGGGCGGCGTCGGCGATCGAGAAGGTGCCGGCGGCGGCGAGGGCCGAGTACTCGCCGAGGGAATGGCCGGCGACGAAGGCCGCGTCACGCTTGAGATCGAGGCCGCGCTCGGCCTCCAGGGTGCGCAGCACCGCGAGACTCGTCGCCATCAGCGCCGGCTGCGCATTGGCGGTCAGGGTCAGTTCCTCGGACGGACCCTCGAACATCAGCCGCGACAGGTTCTGGCCGAGCGCCGCATCGACCTCCTCGAAGACCTGTCGCGCGGCCGGGGACGCCTCGCTCAGCGCCTTGCCCATACCGACCGCTTGGCTGCCCTGTCCCGGAAAGATGAAGGCTCGCGTCATGACGTCCCGTCGCCTCGGCACCGGGACGAGTGCCCCGGCGCATCGGGGTCGCGCCCGCCGTCACGCCGCACGCGGGCAGCCACGAGACGGACTGCCGCTGGCCGGGATCGTCGGGAGACCCTGTTTAAGGTGCGGCGCAGTCGCATCACGTGCGGCAACTGTCAACAATGCGCTGCACAAGACCGGATCGGCGAAAAAAGCCAAGCTCGGCCGTGAATTACCGGTGCTGCCGGCAGAACCCTGCGCGCTTCCGCGCATTGATTCGAGAGGCTTCGCGAGAAACCCGCCATGTTCCGCACGACCTTTCCTCAGGAGGCGGTCGGGCACGCCCATGCCCTGATCGGCGCCTACGAAACCGCCCATACCGGTCTTGCCCGGATTTCGCAGGAGTTCCGCCGCGACCTGCGCGTCGCGCTCGACCGGCTCGGGCCCGGTGCGCTGCCCTATCTGCGTGTCATCCGCAGTGATCTCGAGGGCCGCACCCTCGAAGCCCGGGCGACGTGGCCGCTGTGGATCGACCGGTTGACCGATCCGATGATCGACCGCCGGCTCATCGCCTCCCGCGCCCTTCTCGACGCCGTCGAGAGAGAGGCGGATGCTCGCGGAATGCGTCTCTAGAATTGGCTCCGGGGGCCGGCGGCCGGTCCGCGCGCGTCAGCGCTCGGAGAGTTTGGGGTCGAGCAGCGACTAGGCGGCGGCGCGCAGGCGTGGCCGGCGCGAGGGGGCCGACGTATCGGCTCGTGCCAGGTCGAGCGCGGCGGCGACGCAGGATGCGGCCCGCGCGATCTCGGCGTCGGAATGTCCGGCGGTGACGTGCAGACGTAGGCGGCCAGTGTCTTCCAGCGCGGCGAGATCGGCCAGCAACCCGAGGTCGGACAAGTGGTGCGCGACCCGCCGGGCACGCTCGCCGAAGCCGATCTCGACGGAGACAGAGGTGCAGGGTTCGCCGCAGACGCTCATCGCGCGATCGCGCAGGGCCGTGCGCAGGTTGAGAACGTTGCGCATCAGCCGGGCGCGCCGCTCCCGCCCCTCGGCCGCGTCGATGACGGCGAAGGCCTTGAGGATCACGGCAATCTGAATCGGCGAGAGTGCCTGGAGGGCGGCCTCCCCGACGCGCAGGCACGCCGTCACGGCGCGGGTGCGCGCGGCCACGAAACCACCGTTCGAGGCGAAGCTCCTCGAAAAGCTGCCCGTGACGAGATCGGCCCTGCCCAGCATGTCCTGGAAGCCGAGATGGCCGCGCCCGTCCTCTCCGAGGCAGCCGAGATCCTGGGCGACGTCGACGAGGAGCGTCGCGCCGTGCGCGTCGCACGCGGCCCGCAGAGCGGCGAGGTCCGGCGTGCCGGAATCGAGCGGAGACAGGCTCTCCGTGACGACGAGGATGCCGTTTCGCGCGTCTTGGGCGCGAATGGCCTGGAGACGGTCGCGGCAATGATCCGCATCGAGGTGGCGGAACGGCTGGATGTTGTCCGCCGCCTCCTCGGCATCCTCCCGCAGGCCGCCGCGGATGGCCGCATCGATCACCACGTGGTCGGCCGGGCGCACGAGGCCGCGGATCACGGTCCGGGCGGCGGCGCGTCCGGTCGGGCAGAGCAGCGCCGCCTCCATCTGGAGGAAGTCGGCGATCCGGCGCTCCAGGGCGACGGCGAGGCCGGGATCGCCGGCCTCGGGCGCGGCGCAGACGCTGCGCACGCCGAACCGGCGCAGGATGTCGCCGGCGGCGGCGACGATCTCCGGGTGGGTGGAGAGGCCGAGGCAATCCTGCGAGGCGAAGTCGAGTCCGCGCAGAGCGTGATCGTCGCCGAGGGCCGGGGAGCCCGGAAGGCGGCGGACGCCATCCGTGCGATCCTGGATCGTCGCGTCGGTCTGCTCACGATGTCTCATGCCATCCCGTCCGGTGCCGCGTCGTTACAGGCATGACTGTCGGTCGGGCCGACTTGCCATCGCGTTAAACGGCGCCGGTGTAGGAAAAATGCATCAGCGCGTATTTAACGAATTGCTTCTTTCAGCAATTTGAGGGGCGTGCCGACTTTGCGCGCGGTCCAAGATATCGATGTGTGGATTTGGTAAACTTATCGAAACGTGAATGGAGCGTTCCGCAGATCTTGCGCCCGGTGTTTCGCGCGCCGCGCCCGTCGGCTGCGGCCCCGTGCCGAACGGCGGGCGTCACCGGGCAGGAAAGCCGTTCGAGGGTGCCCCTCGCGCGAAGGGCACCCTCGTAAGCTTCGCTCGAAACGCGAGGCCGGCCCCGGTCAGATCACCGGAACGCTGCCCAGGCCCGCATCGGTCGCGTAGCCTGCGCCGTAGAGCGCGCTGTGGGCGAAGTAGTAGACGCCGAGGAACAGCATCAGGGCGCTGGCATAGTAGACCGGGGCGAGAACCACGTCCCGGCGGGTGGCGGGCACCCGGGCATTGTCGGCCGCGATGGCGATCAGGACCGCGATGATGCCCGAGTGGCCGATGGCGTCGATCTTACCGAATTCGACGATGGCCGAGACGAACACCGCCGTCAGGATGATCGCCGAGGCGCGGCGCACCAGGGGTGTCCAGATCAGGGCGAAGGCCAGGGTGAACTCGATGACGCCGGCGGCCTGCATGAAGAGTTCCGGCGAGGCGCCCATCGTCATGCCGGGCTTGGCGGCGATGAGCGGATCGGTCCAGTGGGGGTAGGCCCACTTTTCGACGGATGCCCACATCAGCGTGATCGCGGCGGCGATGCGGACTACGTCGATGGGGCGTTGGCCGAACAGGGTGCGATCCAAGGCGGTCAGTGCCAGGAAGGCGGCCACGCCGAGGAAGACGGGATAGTCGGCGAGATGGAAGACGCCGTAATTCCAGACCGCGAAACCGAACAGGAACACGATACCGGCGGCGGTGAACGGCAGGGTGCGCTTCCAGAGAAGGCCGCCGGCCATGGCGAGTTGCAGCCACGGGATCCAGGCGACGTCCGTCTTCAGCTCCGGTGTCAGGATGATCCCGCCGAGGTTCCACAGCGAGACAAGGAAGAACCCCATCACCGCCCGAACGATCAGGGCGCTGTTGACCCGGGCCAGCGCCGTCACCCGGTCGAGCGCGTTGAGGATTGCCGTGCCGAGCGGCGTACCCTCGGTCAGGCAACCGAACATCAGGCAGAGGAGGGCGAGGCCGGTCAGCCATTCGAAGTCGGTGCACAGCACCTGCTCGAGACCGCGCGGCTGGCCGGCGACATCGAAAGCACAAAACCATTTGACGTGAGCGCTGGCGGCTCCCGTCCCGGCGAGAAGAAAGCTTGCTGCGCCTGCAAGCATGACGGGAGAGCGCACCCAGAAGCTGGACACGGAAGTCATGGGGCCGCCGAAACGGGAGGACAGTTCGTTGTGTGAGAAATATCTAACTGAAGTTGAGTGAGCTTGCTAAGGTTTTGTTTACACACTTAAACGAATGGTTAACAGGTCTCATCTAACACACGTTATGACCGGTGACGGCGCCTCGAGGTAGTTTGTCCTTGGCTATCCTTGCATCCGCCAGATCAGGCTGGGGAGAGCGGGGACAGCGGGGATGCGCCGCCCCGCGCGACGCGCGCATTAACGCCCGCCGAGAAGTTGGGGTGACCGCTGGAGCGGCGCCGTGCAGATCGCTGATCGGGGGGATGGATGATTGTGCTGCTCAGTCTCGTGAGCCTGTCCTGCGGCGTCGTGCTGGCCGGCCAAGCGGCGCGCTACCCCGATTGGACCGCTCAGCTCGAGATGGCCGGCGGCCTCTCTCTCGTGACGGGGCTCGCCACCGTCGGCGTCGGCCTGAAGGTCTTTTGCTACTGAGGGCGTGACGATGGGGCATGGCGCGGCCACGGTGCCCGCGCGCCCCGGATCACGGGATCACCGGTCCGGGCTCATCCCCGCCGTCGCAGCAGGCTCGCGAAGAAGCCGTCGAGGCCGCCCGCCCGGCCTGTACCGCCGGCCAGATGGCTCGGCAGGGTGCGCAGATCGCCGGACGCATCGATCAACTCGGCGTGGCCGGCCAATCGCTCGGGGGTCAGGGCGATCCGCTCGAAATCCGGGTTGCGGTTCAGGAAATCAGCGACCTGGCCGCCGCCCTCTTCGGGCTCCAGAGAACAGGTGCAGTAGACGAGACGCCCGCCCGGGCGCGTCAGACGCGCGGCCTTGTCGAGGAGCCGGCGCTGGAGGCCAGCGAGACGGATCACGTCGGTCTCGCTCTTCGTCCAGGCGACATCGGGATGGCGGCGGATCGTGCCGGTCGCCGAACAGGGAGCATCGAGCAGTACCGCGTCGAAAGGTGCATCTTCCGGCAGTTCCAGCGCATCGGCCGTCACCACCTCGGCGGAGAGGCCGAGACGTTCGAGGTTGCGGCCGAGCCGTTCCAGCCGCGCGGCCGAGCGGTCGACGGCCGTCACCGTCGCGCCCGCCGCCGCGATCTGCGCCGTCTTGCCGCCCGGCGCCGCGCAGAGGTCGGCGACGCGCTCGCCCGGGCCGGGTGCAAGCAGCCGGACCGGCAGGGCGGCAGCGGCGTCCTGCACCCACCAAGCGCCCTCCGTGTAGCCGGGAAGCTCGGCGACCGAGTCCCGCACCTCGGCAAGACGGATCGATCCGAGATCGAGGCGGAGGCCGCCGAGCCGGTCGGCCCACGTCTCAAGATCGCGCGGGACGGTGAGATCCACCGCCGCGCCCTCCAGATGGGCGATGGCGATGCGATGCGCCGCCGCCTCGCCGTAGGTCGTCCGCCATCGATGGGCGAGCCAGTCCGGGGTGTTGTGCGTGAGCGGATCGCCTTCCTGCGCCCGGATCGCCTCGCGCTCGCGGGCGATTCGACGAAGCACGGCGTTGACGAGGGGCGCGAGGTGCTGGAGCTGTGGATCGGCCTTGGCGAGGCGAACGGAGAGATCGACGGCGGCATGATCGGCCACCGCGAGGTCGAGGATCTGCGCCGCGCCGGTCACCAGCAGGGCGAGAAGGTGGGGCCGATCCTCCGGAACGCCGTCGCGCAGGCGAGCGGCGAGCGCCGCCTTGATGAAGCCGAGGCGGCGGAAGCTCGCCGTGGCGATCGCACGGGCCAGCGCAGCCTCGCCGGGCTCCAGCCGCGCACCGCGCCCCGCCTGGGCGAGAGCATCCTCGAGTGCGAGGCCGCGAGCGGGTCCGAGCAGGGTCGCCACCGCCTCGCGCGCGACGTGGCGTGCGGCGAGGCCCGGTACGGTCGGGTCGAAGGCGGGGGGCGTGCGGCGGTTGTGGGGTGGTGCCACGTGGTAAAGGCCGTTCTCAGCGAATAGGGGTCGGCGGGGGCTCGCCCCGGAGCCGATGCAGTCACATCTGTCGGCAAGGGATGCAAGCGATGAAGGAGATCGGCATGACGCAGGCGGATGCTCAGGACGCGGTCGAGCCATCGGGCGCGGCGCCGCGCGCCCTGACCCCGGCGGCGCAGCGGGCGCTGGCGGAGGCGGCCGAGCGCCGCGCGGCCATCGACGCCCGGGCAGCCAGGATCGCCGAGCGGCCGGAGAGGCTGGGACGCGGCGGTCTGGAGCCGGTCCGCTACGAGGATTGGGAGGTGAAGGGGCTCGCCAGCGATTTCTGAGGCGGTGTCCGCCTGATTGCAGCAGACACCGCATCGGAGCCTGCGCGGGCATCCGGCCGAACGCTGGCGAACCCGATCAGCCGAACTGCTCGCGCAGGATGCGCTCCTCCAGGCTGTGCCCTGGATCGTGCAGCAGCACGAGGTTTGTGGCGTGATCGAGCCAGGTCTCTACCGTGCAGACCCGGCGGAACTCGGTGTGATCGGCCACCGCCGCGACGGGGCGGTGTTCGGCGTCGATCACGTCGATGCGGATGCGGGCGTAGTTCGGCAGCAGCGCACCGCGCCAGCGCCGGGGCCGGAAGGCTGAGATCGGCGTCAGCGCCAGGAGATGCGCGTTGAGAGGCAGGATCGGCCCGCCGACCGACAGGTTATAGGCGGTCGAGCCGGCCGGCGTGGCAGCGAGGATGCCGTCGGCGATGAGTTCCGGCAAGCGTACATGGTCGTCCACCGAGACCCGCAGCTTGGCGGTCTGGTGGGTCTGACGCAGCATGTAGACTTCGTTGATCGCCCGCGCCGTGTGGCTGCGTCCCTCCGTATCGGTGGCGATCATCGTCATCGGGTGAATCGTCGACCGCTTGGTCGCCTCGAGACGGTCGAGCAGCCCGTCCTCGCGGAACTCGTTCATCAGGAAACCGACGGTGCCGCGATTCATGCCGTAGATCGGCTTGGGCGCGTTCATGAAGCGGTGCAGCACCTGCAGCATCAGGCCGTCGCCGCCGAGCGCCACGACGACATCCGCGTCCTCAGGCGGAACATGGTCGTAGCGGCGCATCAGCAGGTCCGCCGCCTCCCGCGCCTCGGCCGTGGGGCTCGCCACGAAGGCGATCCGTGAAAAGCGACGCGGCATCCGTGCTGTCAGCCCTGTTGACGGGAAGAGGCCGAGCCGGTCTCACTCGGGGCATGTGCCGGGCACCCGAGTGGGCACCGGCCTGCCGAGGGAGAGCCATAGCATGGAGCGCCCGCTCCTCGTCTACACGACCTTTCCCGATGCCGCGATCGCGCTGGAGGTCGGCGAGGCGCTCGTGCGCGCGCGTCTCGCGGCCTGCGTGAACGTGATCCCGGGAATGCAATCGGTCTACGCCTGGAAGGGCGCGGTCGAGCGCGGCACGGAGGTGGTCGCCATCCTCAAGAGCCGCGAAGGCTTGGCCGACGCTCTCGCGGCCGAATTGAAGCGGCGCCACCCCTACGAAACGCCGATCATCCTGCACCTGCCGGTCGCCGATGCCGATTCCGACACCGCCGCCTGGATCCGCGCGGAAACCGGCTTCGTCTCATAGCGCCGACATGCGAAGGGCGCGGACCCCTCGACGGAGCCGCGCCCTCAAGTCGTCGGTCGGGCGCCTCAGGCGCCGACGAGGGGTGAGAGCCCGCGCTGCTGACGGGCGATGCTCGCCTCGTAGCGTTCGGCCTGCAGCCTCGTCAGGCCCGATACGAGGGCCAGTGACCCGCGATAAACGGTATAGGTACCGTCATGGGTCGGTTTCACGCGGATGAGCTCGGACATGGGACCGCTCCCTGCCAGGGGTCAAACATCGAACGCGTCACGATGGGAGTACGTTAATCAGCTGTTCATGGCTTGCAAGCCGGTTCGAGCTCTGCTTCACGAACTATTTTTGTTGCGCCGCAAGAAGAGCCGGCTCGTTTTGCAATGCGACAAGCATCGCAGATAGCCCCTTCGACGGATCGATCGGCGTGCAGATCTCGCGTCCCGGCGTGCTCGTGGGCAATATCGAGCGCGTAAGTGCTCGCGGCCGCTGCGATATCAAGAACAAGGATTCTGTCGGGAGTGCGTTCTCTGATAAAGATGTGATCGGAGTCGTGTGGGCTTTTCGCTTGGCGAAAGGATGGGCGAACCGCGCTGCACATCTTGCATCAACACTTTCGCGATAGCGTGGGTCTCGAGACGCCTCATGCCGTGGCCCCTATGCCGAGCCCTCCTTCACCTGTTGCCGGTTTCCCGTCGGAGCTGACGTCGGAAGACGGCTCTGCAGAGGTCGATATTTCTCCCATCGCGCGGCGCGAGGAGCGGACTGCCACCAACTGGATCGCACTGATCCGCTTGTTCGACGGCACCGAGATACCTTGCAACATCAAGGACATCTCGAAGTCCGGAGCGAAGCTCGGCGTTCCCGAGGCGTACATCCTCCCGGCCTCGTTCATGCTCAGGATCCTGGGCCGGGACTTCGTGCTGCGGGTCACTCTCGCCTGGCGCAGGGGCAACTACGCCGGTGTCCGCATCGACCGCATCGCCAAGCTGCCGGTAGCCGAGGAGAAGAAGGCCGCGAGCTCCGATCAGCCGACGCCGAACTACAGCTCCATCGGCTCGCGCCGGAGCCGCGACTTCTCCGGCTGACGCGATCGCCCCTGGCTCCGGCCGTGAAGGCGTCTTGAGCGTCGGTCCGCTTGTTGCCCGTGAGCGACGATCGTTTGTTCGGCAGCGCACTTGCAAGGCGTCACTGCGAACCGATAACCCACCGTGCCGGACGCCGATGGGTGCTCCGTCAGACGATCGGGTGAGAGGCGCGGACTTGCAGGGATGCTGTCCCGCGCGCTTCTGCGCCTCGAACCCCGCGCGAAACATGGGAGCCGCGCTTGGCCACCATCATCCCCGTCTCGCCCTTCGACTACGTCGTGTTCGGCGCCACCGGCGACCTGACCCAGCGCAAACTTCTGCCCGCCCTGTACCAGCGCTACCGCGACGCCCAGATCCCCGAGACGAGCCGCATCATCGGCGCCTCGCGCAGCCACATGACGCTGGAGGAATTCCGGGAGCATGCCCGGGACGCCTTGAAGAGCTTCGTGCCGCCGGCCGAGATCGACGAGGCGAAGCTGGCAGGCTTCCTCGATCACCTGTTCTACGTGGCGGTCGACGCCCTCGGCGACGACGGCTGGGACGAACTGAAGACCCTACTCGACGAGCGGCCAGACCGCATCCGGCCCTACTATCTGGCCACCTCGCCCGACCTCTACGGCTCGATCTGCCGCAACCTCGACCGTCACGGGCTGATCGGCGAAAACAGCCGGGTCGTTCTCGAGAAGCCGATCGGCAAGGATCTGAAATCGGCCCGCGCCATCAACGACGCGGTCGGCGCGGTGTTTCCCGAGAGCCAGATCTTCCGCATCGACCATTATCTCGGCAAGGAGACGGTGCAGAACCTGCTCGCCCTGCGCTTCGCCAACACGATCTTCGAGCGGCTCTGGAACGCCGACGTGATCGACCACGTGCAGATCACGGTCGGCGAGACGGTCGGCGTCGAGGGACGCGGCGGCTACTATGACACCTCGGGCGCCCTGCGCGACATGGTGCAGAACCACATCCTCCAGCTCCTCTGCCTCACGGCGATGGAGAGCCCGATCTCGCTCGACGCGAATTCCGTGCGGGACGAGAAGCTGAAGGTGCTGCGCGCCCTCAAACCGATCACCGCGGCCGACGTGCAGGCCGTGACGGTGCGCGGGCAGTACGCGGCCGGCGCGGTCGGCGGACGGCCCGTCGAGGGCTATCAGGCCGACCTCGGCAGCGACGCCGCGAGCCGCACTGAGACCTTCGTCGCCCTCAAGCTCGAGGTCCGCAGCGGACGCTGGGCCGGCGTGCCGTTCTACGTCCGCACCGGCAAGCGGCTGCCGAAGAAGCTGTCCGAGATCGTGGTGCAGTTCCGCGCCTCGCCCTTCTCGATCTTCCCCGCCGACGCCTTCGGGCGCGAGCCGAACCGCCTCGTCATCCGGCTCCAGCCGGAGGAGGGCATGAAGCTCGAAGTGATGACCAAGGATCCGGGGCCCGGCGGCATGCGCCTGCGGCCGACCAACCTCGACATCTCCTTCGAGGAGACCTTCAAGCAACGCTATCCCGACGCCTACGAGAGGCTGCTGATGGATGTGGTGCGCGGCAACGCCACCCTGTTCATGCGCCGCGACGAGGTGGAGGTGGCCTGGGCCTGGGCGGACACGCTGCTCAAGGCCTGGGCCGACCGCCCCGAGCCGCCGCGCCCCTACGCCGCCGGAAGCTGGGGGCCGACCGCGTCGATCGCCCTGATCGAGCGCGACGGCCGCACGTGGCACGAGGAGATCGGCTGACGCCGCTCACGCCTCCAGCGGCGGCACGTTGGTCGGCCGGTCGATGATGCGGCGGCCGAACAGGCTCGCCACCAGTTCGACGAGCACCCGGGCGCTGCGTCCCCGCTCGTCGAGGAACGGGTTCAGCTCCACCACGTCGAGGGAGCCGACCAGCCCCGAATCGCACAGCATCTCCATGATGAGATGCGCCTCGCGAAACGTCGCCCCGCCCGGCACCGTCGTGCCGACACCGGGCGCGATGGTGGGATCGAGGAAGTCCACGTCGAAGCTCGCGTGCAGGTGACCGTTCTCGGCCGCCACCCGGTCGAGGATGCGGCGCAGGGGCGCCACGACGCCGAACTCGTCGATGGTGCGCATGTCGACGACGTTCACCTGCCGCTGCGTGACGATGGCCCGCTCCCCGGCATCGATGGAGCGCAGGCCGAACAGGTGGACGCGGCGCGGATCGAGCCGCGGGCGCGGGCCGCCGTCGAACAGCTTGTCGAAGCCGGGCTCGCCGCACAGGGCCGCGAGGGGCATGCCGTGGACGTTGCCGGAGGGCGACGTCTCCAGGGTGTTGAAGTCGGCATGGGCGTCGAGCCACAGCACGAAGAGCGGTCGGCTGGTGCGACCGCAATGACGCAGGGCCCCGTCGATCGAGCCGAGCGACAGGCTGTGGTCGCCGCCGGCGACGACGGGCAGGCTCGCGCCATCCAGGGCCTTTTCCACGGCGTGCGAGATCTCGGTCATCCAGGCGCGGATCGCCGGGAGGTCGCGTTGGCCCGGCGCGCAGCCGGGGGCCAAGTCGCCGCCGTCGCGGACGGTGAGCCCGAGCTCCTGCAGCACCCGCACCAAACCCGCAGTCCGCAGGGCGGCCGGCCCCATCACGGCTCCGGGCTCGCTCGTGCCGATCTCGATCGGAGCGCCGATGATCTCGATGATGGACGAAGGCATGGCCGCTTCCCTTTGGCAGGAGGGGACGTGAACGACGCCGGCCCGGGCGCCGCCGCGATGCCGCTTCGCGCCGCACCTGGCCGACGCGTCATTGTGGTGCGAAGCGCGACGGGACAATAACGATGGCTCGAACGTCCCGGTCACCTCCAATGGTCCCACCGATCGCCGCCGGAGGGGACCCACCGGGACGGATGTTCGGGTGTGCCGCCTGACGGGCACCTGCCCGCTTTCGGCGGACGGGATCCATCTCGGAGATGCGGCCGTGGGCCCGTCCGGTCCTACCCATCTTCCTGTCCTCGTCGGGTGAGGCCGTGGATTGCCGGATCCTTATCGGCGGAAGGGGCACCCATCACCGCGCGGAATGGCGACAGCGACGAGGAAGCGGGCAAGAGCGGCCTTTCCTGTCCGGGCCGCGACGGTGGGACCCGAGCTTCGGGTCGGTCGCGGAGCAAGGCGCCCGCGCCGGGGGCGGCGGCGCGCGGGATACCCGGTCAGGGATGGGTCGGGGCGCGCGGCGTATCCACATCGACCGTAGCCGGATCCGCGACGCTCCCGCCGGGCGGGCGAACACCGACCGGAAGCAGTCGGGCGATCAGG
The DNA here is from genome assembly GCF_014199985.1 of Methylorubrum rhodesianum. Classification (GTDB taxonomy): domain Bacteria; phylum Pseudomonadota; class Alphaproteobacteria; order Rhizobiales; family Beijerinckiaceae; genus Methylobacterium; species Methylobacterium rhodesianum. The sequence goes on from NZ_JACHOS010000001.1 coordinate 45,626, forward strand.
GCGATCGTTAGAGTGACGCGACCGCGTCGGCTCTGGCCCGCGTCGCGCCGGCCAGTTCGCCGATCGCCGTGACCGCGTCCCGCTCGGCTTCCCGGCCGATCTCGGCCAGACGGTCCGGAGTCGGCATCGGCAGCCGGACGAGCACCAGCGTGCCGACTCCTTCCTCGGAGCGGATGCGCAGCGAGCCGCCATGCAGCTCGGCGGTGGAGCGGGCGATAGCGAGGCCGAGGCCGGAGCCCTTGTAGCTGCGGGTGAGATTGGTCTCGACCTGCTCGAACGGTCGCCCGAGCTTGGAGATCGCCGTCTTCGGGATGCCGATGCCGGTATCGCCGATGAACAGATGGGCGAAGCCGTTGCAGGACCGTCCGCGCAGCGCGACCCGGCCGCCCTCGGGCGTGAACTTCACCGCGTTTTGGATGATGTTGAGCAGGATCTGCTGAAGCGCCCGCTCATCCGCCAGGACGCTCAGGGTCCCGGCCAGCTCGATATCAATGGAGACCGACTTGCCCGCCGCCTCCTTGGCCACCAGCGTCACCGCCGAGGCGATCGCCGTGTCGAGGTCGATGGTGCGGCGCACGAGCTTCACCCGCTTGGCCTCGATGCGCGACATGTGCAGGATGTCGTCGATGACGGAGAGCAGGTAGGTGCCGCTCTGCTGGATGTCGCGGCAGTAATCGGCGTAGCGGGGCGAGCCGAGCGCTCCGTAGACCTCGCTCTCCATCAGTTCGGCAAAGCCCATGATCGCGTTGAGCGGCGTGCGCAGCTCGTGGCTCATGTTGGCCAGGAACTCGGACTTGGCTTGGTTGGCGATCTCGGCGCGGGCCTTCTGATCGAGGTGGCGCTCGGCGAGGTCGGCGAGTTGCTGCGTCTGGGTTTCCAGGGTGCGCCGGGAGCGCTTCAGATCCTTGACCGTCCCGATCAGCTCGCGCTCGGAGGCGACGAGCTGCTCCTGATGGCGCTTGAGACTGGTGATGTCGGTGCCGACCGAGACGTAGCCACCATCCTTGGTGCGGCGCTCACTGACCTGAAGCCAGCGTCCATCGGTGAGCTCGACCTCGAACGTGCGCGAGGTGCCGCGCTCCGGACCCGGGATGCCCCGGCGCACCGGGGGGAGGGCGCCTTGCCCCATGATCTCGTCGTAGCGGCGGCCCGGCACCGCATCCTCGCTCGACAGCGCGTGCAGGTCGCGGAACTTCGAATTGCACAGCACCAGCCGGTTTCCGGCATCCCACAGCACGAAGGCCTCGGAAATTGCCTCCACCGCGTCGCGCAGGCGCATGTCGGCTGTGGCGGTGAACTCGGCGAGACGGCGCTGCTCGGTGACATCCATGGCGATGCCGACGAGGTGGCGGCTGCCGTCGGCCGGATCCTCCACGATCTCGGCACGGGTGCGCAGCCAGATCCATTCGCCGGAGGCGTTGCGGATGCGGAACTCGTGATCGACCGTGGCGTGGCTCGCGGCGAGATGGCGGGCGAGGCTGTAGAGATCGCCGTCCTCGGAGTGCAGCAGGGCGTTCACGTCGCCGAAGGAGAGCAGGTCCTGCTCGGGAGTGTAGCCGAGCAAGGCATACATCGAGTCGGACCAGAAGATCGTGCCGCGGGCGATGTCCCAGTCCCACAGGCCGCAGCGTCCGCGCCCGAGCGCCGTGTCGAGGCGCTGCTTGACCAACTCGCAGACCTCGTCGGCGGCCTGCGCCCGCTGTGTCTGAAGGATGTAGGCGGTGGCCATTCCCGCCAGCACGAGGCCGATGGCCGAGAGCGAAACCGCGTGATGTCCGAACATCCGCCACCAATCGGCGGTGATCGGCTCGAACCGCTGGGCGACAGCGACTTGGCCGGTCGCATCGGCCAAGCGTCGCGCCGCAACGACCGCCTGTCCGCCGCCCTGGAGGTTTACCGTCATGGCCCCGGCACTCTCGCCGAGGATGGCGATGGGTTCTCCTTCCGCGAGATAGCTGGCGAACGTGTCGGCCGGTGCCGGATGAGGATAGGCAGCGCGAATCCGGCCGGAGGGGCCGATCACCAGGATTTCGCAGCCCGCCGGCAGGAGGTGGACGGGAAGCACGCGCTCGAGCCGCGTCTCGGCGGCGGCCGCCTCGTTCGACAGCGACAGGGCTGCGAGGCGCGCGAACGCTTCGACCTCGCGGGTGGCCACGCGCATCGCCTGATCGTGGCGTCCGCGCATCTGCAGGGCCGCGACGCCCAGTAGCGTCAGCATGAAGACGATGAGCAGGGCCGGAAGCGCGTAGCGAAGCCACGTCTCTGCCCGCATGAGACGCGCCTGCGCGGTGCCGGTCGTACGCTGGATCCCGAGGATCGTGTCCGCACGCGCGCGCGCGGACAGGGACGCGGAAACCGCCCCCGACATATCGCCACCTCTGCACTGTCTGGAAGCGGCGCCTCGACCTGGGTCGCGCCGGTTGTCTCGAATCGTATTCATATTGGACATCGCCGAGGGACGTTTGTCCACGCGGTTTTTGAGACTGGCCGTTGACTCGGCGGGGCGTCTCGACGGTCGTTTTGGCGACGGCGAGTCGCCGAAACGCTTTCTCAACAGAGTGTTAACTAGCCGGCCACGCTCCGTGTCGCGATGTCGGACACATCGCGAGAAAGTCCGGGCGTGGCAACGATGCGACGCAGGGCGGCCTCGGCTACGGCCCGGCGTCCCGGTTCCAGGCGGCGCCAGGGTCCGAAGGCGGTCATGAGGCGCGCGGCGACCTGCGGGTTTGTGCCGTCGAGGGCCAGCACCATCTCGGCCACGAGGCCGTATCCGGCGCCGTCCGGACGGTTGAACTGGGTCGGATTGGCGAGGCTGAAGCTGCCGATGAGGGAGCGCACGCGGTTCGGGTTGGTCATGGCGAAGGCCGGGTGGCTCTGGAGTCGGCGGATCCGCGCCACCGTCCCGTCCTCGGGAATCATCGCCTGGATCGCGAACCACTTGTCGAGGACGAGGGGCTCGTCGGCGTAGCGCTCGGCGAACGCGGTCAGTGCCGCCTCCCGCGCCTCGCCCGGCAGGAGCGCGAGCGTTGCGAGCCCGGCGAGCCGGTCCGTCATGTTCGTCGCCGCCTCGATCTGCGCCTCCGCGAGCGCCGTACCGGCCTGCGCGTCGGCGGCGGCGATCAGGTCGAGTGCGGCATTGCGCAGAGCTCGCCGCCCCGCGGCGGCGGCGTCCGGCGAGAAGGGGGTGCCTGCCGGCTCCGCCAGCGTCTCACGCAGGCTCATCAGGCGTTCGCGCAGGCCGGTTCCTAGGCGGCGGCGCAGTGTTTGGCGCGCGGAGAAGATCGCGTCGGGGTCGGTCTCCGTTCCGATTTCGTCGGCGAGGTCGCCCTCGCTCGGCAGGGCGAGGATCTGGGCGGCGAAGGCCGGATCGTGCAGTGCCTCCGCGTCGAGGAAGGCACCGAGCGCGGCGACGAATGCGTCGGCGGTCTCGGTGGATTCGCCGCGCACCTGCCTCGCCATCAGGCCCAGGGCGACGCGCTGGGCCGCCTCCCAGCGGTTGAAGCTGTCGGGATCGTGGCGCAGCAGGGTCAGGCGAGCCGCGTCGTCGAGGGAAGACGCCACGCGCACCGGCGCCGAGAAGGCACGAAACAGCGAGGGAACGGGCTCGGCCGCCACATTCTCGAAGGTGACGGCATCCTCGGCCGCCTCGAGCACGAACACGCCGGCCTCGACGCGCTCGCTCGTCGCTGCGTCGAGGGGGCCGTCGCTGCCGACGAGTCCGAGGCGGATCGGGACGACGAGGGGCGGGGCATCTGCCCCGGCGCCGGGCCGCGTCTGCCGGAAGGCGAGGCGGTAGGTCTGGGCCGACGCATCGTAGCTGCCGGAAGCGGCAACCCGCGGTGTCCCCGGCCGCTCGTACCACTCGGCAAAACGCGAGAGGTCGCGGCCCGACGCCGCTTCGAAAGCCTCCAGAAAATCCTCGACGGTCGCGGCCTTGCCGTCGTTCTCGGCGAAGTAGCGGTCCATTCCGGCGCGGAACGCCGCGTCGCCGATCAGCGTGCGCAGCATCCGCACGATCTCGGCGCCCTTCTCGTAGACCGTCGCCGTGTAGAAGTTGTTGATCTCGGCATACTGCTTCGGCCGCACCGGGTGGGCGAGGGGGCCGGCATCCTCCGGAAACTGGCGGGCGCGCAGGTTGCGCACCTCGGCGATCCGGTGGACGGCGCGCGAACGCATGTCGGAGGAGAATTCCTGGTCGCGGAAGACGGTCAGGCCCTCCTTCAGACAGAGCTGGAACCAGTCGCGGCAGGTGACGCGGTTGCCCGACCAGTTGTGGAAGTACTCGTGGGCGATGATCGCCTCGATCGCCGCGTAATCCGCGTCGGTCGCGGTCTCAGGCGAGGCGAGCACGTATTTGTCGTTGAAGATGTTGAGGCCCTTGTTCTCCATCGCCCCCATGTTGAAGTCGGAGACGGCGACAACGTTGAACACGTCGAGATCGTAGGCGCGCCCGAACGCCGTCTCGTCCCAGGCCATCGACCGCTCGACGGCGTCAAGGGCGTAGGCGGCCCTGTCGCCCTTGCCCGGCTCGACATAGACCGCGATCTCGACCCTGCGCCCCTCCATGGTGGTGAAGTCCTTGGCGACGCGGTCGAGCCGCCCGCCCACCAGTGCGAACAGATAGGCGGGCTTGGGCATTGGATCGTGCCAGACGGCGTAGTGCCGCCCCGTCCCCGGCACCGCGCCCGCCTCGCTCGGATTGCCGTTGCCGAGCAGGATTGGGGCAGCCTCCCGCTCCGCCTCGATGCGGGTGGTGTAGATCGAGAGCACGTCCGGCCGGTCGAGGAAGTAGGTGATCCGCCGGAAGCCGTCGGCCTCGCATTGCGTGCAGTAGACGCTGTTCGAGCGGTAGAGGCCCATCAGCCGCGTGTTCGCGGTCGGATCGAGCCGTGTCTCGATCCGCAGGGTGAAGGGGCGTTGCGGAGGCGTGGACAGCGTCAGGCTCGACGGATCGGCCCGGTAAGCGTCCGGTCCGAGGGCCTGCCCGTCGAGCTCCAGGGCGAGCAGGGTGAGGTCGTCGCCGTCGAGAACGAGGGGCGCGCCCGGACGGCCCACCGGATTTGGGCGCAGCGCCAGCGTCGCGGTTACGCGGGTGTCGTGGGGGTCGAGGCGTATGTCGAGCTCGACCCGGTCGATCAGGTGGTCACTCGGGCGATAGTCCTCGAGGCGGACGGTCGGGGGCGTCTCGGTTCGCATCGGGCAGGGCTCTCGCCGTCGGGAAAGGATCTCGCCTTCTAGAGGCGATCCCCGGCGAGCGGAATGCGTCGCCGAGCGGTCAGGCGCCGGAGGCGGCCCGTTCCGCTTGATGCCGCAGGGCGAGCCGGTAGGTGAGGTCGCTTTGAGCGAGACTGCCGGCGATGAAGCGGTCGAAGGCGGTGACCCAGTGCGGCGTCAGCCGGATGTAGGCGTTGCGCGGCCCCGAGCGGACGAGAAAGCTCCGCTCCTGCGCCACGGCCAGAATGTTGCGCACGTGGCTGCGCGAGACAGCGAAGCGTGGTGCGAGCTCGACGAGATCGGCCTCGCGGATGCGGCTTTCCGGATCGCTGCCGCCCATTTCGAACAGCGACAGCAGGATGATCAGCGCGCTCGTGCTGCTGAGAAAGAAGATGATTTCCAAGTTGCTCCACATCATCGCGATGATGGCGTCGAAGGCGGCTGCGGCCGACCGGGCATGGGCCGTCTGGAAAGCGACGTCGCGCTCGCACGCGGGTTTGAAGCCCGGATCGGGATAAAGTACTTCGAGGGCGGCATAATGGGCCGCCATCCAGTCGCGGTCCCAGGCCAGAAGGCGCTCGGTCGGGCACAGGAGCCGCACCCGGTTGTCCTCCGGCTGCTGCCGGAGTTCGAGATAGCCGGTCTGCACGAGGCGCGCGACGAAGCTGTCGATCAATCTGGGACTGGCGAAGCCGAAGCGGGCGACCGTGTCCTTCAAGTAGGTCAGGGTCGGCCAGCTCGCCTTGTCGGCCGGATCGTAGCCCGCATGCTGGCAGACGATGATGGCGAGCGTGGTGACCCGCCCGGCATCCGCGCCGAACTGAGCAGGAAAGACGCCGGCCTCGTAGACCTTGGCGTGTTCCGAGACGAAGACGCGGCGCGCCGCCGGGAACTCGGGATGGGCCAGGATCTGCTCGGGGGTGGCATGTTCGATCGCGCCGATCCCGCGGATGATCGAGCGCGCTGTCATCGGTTGGAGCTTGGGCGCGGATCGCTGCGTCGAACGAAGGTAGAAAGTCGATCGACAGAGGTTTCGCTTCGATCCTGTTCTCGTCGGGAAGACTGTCTGCTAACGATTCGAAGCGCCTGTGACGAAGCGGCGGCGAATGAATTTTTCCTCGTTCTCAACTTTATCGTCCGCATTATGTAGTAGGCGCCACGCTGCGTCCGTTAAGCGACAAAGCAGTCCGAAGCAATTTCGAAGATACGGCCGATTCGTCAAATGTGCGTTACTTGAATTGTTTGGATGCAAAGTCGTTTTGGCCGACGCAGCACGATCGCATCGCGTCGTGTCGCCCGCCGGTTGAGCCGACGTTGTCGAACTCCCGGCCGCCCATGCCCGTTGACGGGTGTCCTCATCGGTCCAGATAGCCGGCCACCCCCTGTCATTATCCGGTGTGGCCATGGAATTTCTGCACACGATGGTCCGCGTTGCGGACCTCGACCGCGCGCTCGCCTTCTACGTCGACACCTTCGGCCTCAAGGAGGTGCGACGGGTGGAGAACGAGAAGGGCCGCTTCACCCTCGTCTTTCTCGCCGCCCCGGGGGACGTCGAGCGCGCCGAAGCGACGAAGTCGCCCCTGGTCGAGCTGACCTACAACTGGGATCCGGAGGAGTATTCAGGCGGGCGCAATTTCGGGCACCTCGCCTATCAGGTCGATGACATCTACGCCTTCTGCCAGCGGCTGAAGGATGCCGGCGTGACCATCAACCGGCCGCCCCGCGATGGGCACATGGCCTTCGTGCGCTCGCCCGACGGCATCTCCATCGAGATCCTGCAGAAGGGCGGGTCGAAGCCGCCACAGGAGCCCTGGGCATCCATGGAGAACACTGGCACGTGGTGAGTCCGGCGGTGGGCGCCCGCGCTCGATAACGCGGACGCCCAACCGGATCGATCAGGCTTCGACCTTCGGGGTGATGCCGAGTTCGGCCAGCTTGGCGCACACCGCGTCGACCGGCCGCTTCAGCCTCAGGCTGATGACGGACACGGGCACGCCCTCTCGAGCCATGCTGCGCAGGCTCTGGACGGCGTCGAGGCTCCAGTTGGTGTCGACCGACATGGTTTCCTCCGTTCTTCTCAGGCCGCGGGGCGATCCGGCGAATCATTCCTCGGATCGCGTCGCTCGAACGAGGTGGATCGCGGCGTTGCCGGCGGCAACGTCAGGCCGAACATCTGTGCATGCCTGAAAGTTGAGCAGCTCGCAGTGTCGGCCGACCCTGGAGCGGGCTGCGGAACGCGATGCGTCGCCCGGGCCGCTCCACCTTGAGCAGGATGTTGGAGCCGCCGACGAGCGCACCCGTCCTGTCACGCAGGGCCGTGGGATAGGGCATGAAGGCCATTCGGGTGCCGTCCGGCCGTTCGAGCCCGACTTGGACACCGCGAAGCGTGCGGCCTTCCTTCAGAGTGAGCGCCATGGGCGAGAGGTCGTGCGGCAAGGGTGTGCCGTCCGCCTCGAACAGGCGCCACGAGCCGCACCACCGCGCCTTGCCGAGCACGGGGCGAAAGCCCCAGAGCTGCGCGGCCGCGTCGTTGTAGTAGGTCAGCCAGCCGTCCGAGTCCGTGGTGTAGAGGGGGGCATCGATCTGCCGAAACAGATCGGCTCGCGACGGCTCGTGGTTCCAATCCGAGTCCGGCGCGTCGAAATCGTAAGCGAAATCGTCCGTGTTCATCAGGCTCCCCACGACCTGCGGGCATTCGAAATGCCCGCTGCCAGCACTTCGTGCCCCCCTCTGTCATGGGCTCCTGGGGACCCTCCGGCGCTTCGGCCGGATCATCGGGTCCGTCAGCGCGGCGCCGGGGCGCCACCCTCCAGATCGTCCAACCCTTGCGAGATTGTGCCTCGAAGCTTCCGGGGGCGGTCGCTCCTCGACGCCATGAACAGCCTGTCGGCCTGAACTGGGCTCTCTCGCCGGGTCTGATGCGGACGGGTGGTAGAATGCACGTCTCGCATGATGAAGCAAGCACCTCCGTGTCATTTCTCCTATTGAGCCGCATCATCGGATCAGGCGAACTTGCTGCGCTGCAAAATTGGACTGATTCTCATACAATCTGCGGCAATCTTCGTCTCCAGCGATCGGGTGAATACCACTTTTGTTTTATGTTGGACCACGCGGATCCGCTCGGGCGCATCCGGATCAAGCCTCGGGAACCTCCGCGCGATCCGCGCAGTCTGCTTGCGATGCGATTCTGCGGCTGTGATTCGAGGGCCGATCGGGCGGCTTTTCACGGCGGCGGCACTCGCAACGGTGTCGGCATCGGGTATGACATCTCGACCGCCCCACGCCTCGGAAGCGCAGTGTCGATCCCTTGCACAGACCCACGATACGGCCGGCGGAGCCGCGGTCGATGATCGCGGCGTCTGATGCGGTGGAGTGTCCGGCCGGTTTCCGCTTCCTGGAGGAAGGCGGTGTGACCGGTCGAGAGATCCTGTCCCACCCCTGGGTCGACACGCCCCTCGGCCCCCTGCAGGATTGGCCGATCTCCCTGCGCACGACGCTGGCGACGATGTTGTCCTGCCCGGCGGCGATGTTTCTCGCCTGGGGCCCGGAGGGCCTCTCCTTCTTCAATGATGCCTACCGACCGGTCTTCGGCGATCGCTTGCCCCGAGCGCTCGGGGCGCGCTTTCGCGAGATCTGGGCCGACCTGTGGGACGATATCGGCCCGATGGTCGATGCCGCATTGCGGGGCGAGAGCGTGGCTCGCCGCAACCTGCCGCTCGTCATGAACCGCCACGGCGTGCCCGAGCAGAGTTGGTGGAGCTTCACCTACTCGCCCGTGCGCGACGATGAGGGGCGCATCAACGGCATGATCTGCGTCACGGCGGAGACCACCGCCGAGGTGCTGGCCGAACAGGCGCGCCGCCGCAGCGATGACCGCCTGGAACTGGCTCTCTCCGCCGGCGGCAGCATCGGTGTCTGGGATTGGGACGTGGCCGCCGACCGCGTCACCGCTGATCCGCGCTTCGCGGCTCTCTACGGGGTCGATCCGGGCTGGGCGGCGGAGGGCGCGCCGGTCGGCGCCTTCTTCGCCGGCGTGCATCCCGAGGATCTGCCCGACCTGAAAACGCGCATCGATGCGGCCCTGCGCACCGGCGGCCGCTTCGAGGCGGAATACCGCCTCATCCAGGCTGACGGCAGCCTCCGCTGGGTCGCCGCGCAGGGACGTTGCACGCTCGATACGGACGGAACGCCGCTGAGCTTCCCCGGCGTCAGCTTCGATATCACCGCACGCAAGCGCACCGAGCAGGCCCTGCGCGAGAGCGAGGATCGCTTCCGCGGCATCATCAACTCGGTCGACCAGATGATCTGGACGACCCAGGCCGACGGCTACCACGAATTCTACAATGATCGCTGGTACGACTATACCGGCGTCCCCAGAGGCTCGACGGACGGCGAGGCGTGGAACGGAATGTTCCATCCCGACGACCGAGACCGGGCCTGGGCCGAGTGGCGACGGGCCCTTGCCTCGGGTGAGACCTATCAGATCGAATATCGGCTGCGGCACCGTTCGGGCGTCTACCGCTGGGTTCTCGGTCGGGCTCAGCCGGAGCGCGGCTCGGACGGCCGGATCGTGCGCTGGTTCGGCACCTGCACCGACATCCACGACCGCAAGCTCGCGGAAGACCGGCAGGCGTTCCTGCTCGGCCTGAACGACCGGCTGCGGGAGGCGGACGATCCGCAGGCGGTGACGCTGGTCGCCGCCGCGACGCTCGGCGCCCATGTCGGCGCGGCCCGCGCCGGCTATGGCGAGATCGACGAGACGGGCGAGATCGTGCGGGTCGAGCGCGATTGGACCCGCGCCCCCTCGGTGACGAGCCTTGCGGGCCAATCGCGTATCCTCGACGGATTCGGTCCGGCCGTGATCGCGGAATTGCGGGCCGGACTCACCCTCGTCGTCGAGGATTGCTACGCCGATTCCCGCGCTGGGCCGACCTACGCGGCGATGTGGGATTCGATCGGCTGCCGGTCGCTCGTCGTCGTGCCGTTGATCCGCGACGGTCAGTTGCGGGCGATCCTCTACCTGCACGAGCCGCAACCGCGGCTCTGGCGCAGGGAGGAGATCGGACTCATCGAGGACGTTGCCCAGCGTGTCGGCCACGCCGCCGACCGCGCCCGTGCCGAACAGTCCGAGCGTGCCAACGCCCGCGAATTGCGCCTGATCACCGACGCGCTGCCGGTTCTCATCGCCCTGTTCGACGCGGCCGGCCTGTGTCGCTTCGCCAATGCCGCCAGCGCGGATTGGTTCGGTCTGGATCCGGCCGAGGCGGTCGGACGACCGCTCGCCGCCCTGGTCGGCGCCACGGCGTCCGCCGAGGCGCAATCACGCTTCGAGATCGCGCGCGCCGGTCGTGAGGTGCGCGCGGAGCGGGCCTGGCCACGCCGGGACGGCAGCTCCCGCATCGCCGACATCCGCTACCTGCCGCGGCCGATGCCGGACGGCTCGACCGAGGGCGCCTACCTGTTCGTCTCGGACATCTCCGACGCCAAACGCATCGAGGCGATGCTGGAGCGCGAGGTCGGCGAGCGTACCCGCGAGCGCGACCGGCTCTGGCAGACCACCAACGATCTGATGGGAACGGCTGCCGTCGATGGCCGTCTCCGGAGCGTCAATCCGGCCTGGGAACGCCTGCTCGGCTGGAGCGAGCGGGAGCTTCTCGAGCGGCCCTTCCTCGCCTTCATCGACCCCGAAGACCATGCCGGAACCGGCGCGGCGCTGGCCCGGCTCGGAAGAAGCGAAGGAAGAGGCGAAGGGAGCGCGGATTTTGTCGATCGTATCCTGACCCAGGATGGCCGGAGGCGGACGGTGATGTGGACGGCGGTGCCGGAGGGCGATTGCTTCCATATCGTCGGCCGCGACATCACCGAGCAGCGCCTCGCCGAGGAGCAGTTGCGGCAGGCGCAGAAGATGGAGGCGGTCGGTCAGTTGACCGGGGGCATCGCCCACGACTTCAACAACCTCCTGACCGGGATCGTCGGTTCGCTCGATCTGATGCAGACCCGAATCCGGCAGGGCCGGGTCGATTCGCTGGAGCGTTACGCCCAAGCCGCCCTCTCCTCGGCCCACCGTGCCGCGTCGCTGACCCATCGCCTCCTCGCCTTCGCCCGGCGCCAGCCGCTGGAGCAGAAACCGGTGGATGTGAACGCACTCGTCACCGGGATGGAGGAGATGCTGCGGCGCTCCCTTCCCGAGCAGGTCCGTCTCGAAATCGTCGCCGCAGGGGCCGTCTGGCCGACGCTGTGCGATCCCCATCAACTCGAGAACGCGGTGCTCAACCTCGCCATCAACGCCCGTGACGCGATGCCGGAAGGGGGACGCCTGCTGATCGAGACCGGCAACGCGCTTCTGGAACCCGGCGATCTGCGCCTGCATCCGGAGGCGCGCGAGGGCGCCTATGTCTGCCTCCGCGTAACCGATTCGGGCGTCGGCATGCCGCCCGACGTCGCGGCACGGGCCTTCGAACCGTTCTTCACCACGAAGCCGCTCGGTATGGGAACGGGCCTCGGCCTGTCGATGATCTACGGCTTCGCCCGCCAGACGGGAGGGCATGTCAGCATCAAATCCGAACCCGGCCGGGGCACCACGGTAACGATCTACCTGCCCCGCCATCACGGCGCCCTGCCGGACGAGCCGGAGCCGACTGCCTTGCCGGAACCGGTGCGGTCGGAGCGGAACGAGACGGTGCTGGTGGTCGAGGACGAGCCGATCGTGCGCGATCTCGTCGTGGAGGTGCTGGGCGAGCTCGGCTACCGAACGGTCGAGGCCCAGGATGGACTTTCCGGTCTGGAGGTCGTGCGCTCCAACGCGCGGATCGATCTTCTCGTGACCGATGTCGGTCTCCCCGGTCTGAACGGACGCCTGCTCGCCGATCAGGCCCGCAGCCTGCGGCCCGGCCTGAAGGTGCTGTTCATGACGGGCTACGCCGAGAACGCCCTGTTCGGGGGCGGCCGCCTCGATCCGGACATGCAGATGATCACCAAGCCTTTCCCGGTCGAACTGCTGGCTGCGCGCATCCGCGAGATGATCGAGCATTCGTGAAGCTTGACCTTGGAGCGGCGCGGCGCGAGGGCTTGCCGGACCGAGCGCAATTACCGACTTGTGGACGGCCCGGAACGGCCAATCCCTGGGGACGTTGACCGGCGCGGAGATACATTCGTTTCCAAGCTGCCAAGAGCGAACAGACGAGCGGAATGGGTGCTGACACGCCAGAGGGCGGCTTTCCAGGGAAGGGTGTGACCGAGACGCCGTTCGACCTCGGTGACGGCTTCCGCCGATTCGCAGACCACGTGCCGCTGATGATGTGGCGGACGGATGATTCTGGGCGCTCCACCTACCACAACGAGTGCTGGCTCCAGTTCACCGGACGGCCCTTGGCCGACGAGATCGGCGACGGGTGGCGGAATGGACTGCATCCGGACGATTTCACGCGTCACGCCGAAATCGTCGCGAGGGCGTTCGAATCGCGCCTGCCGTTCACCGTCGAGTTTCGCCTGCGCCGCCACGACGGCGCCTATCGCTGGCTTCTCAATACCGGTCGCCCGCTCGAGGAGAACGGGGTCTTCCACGGCTATCTCGGATCGTGTTTCGACATCACCGACCGTAAGAACGCCGAGGAACATGCCGAGCACGCGCTCGTCGAGAAGGAAACGCTGCTGGCGGAAATCTACCATCGGGTGCGCAACAACCTCCAGGTGATGGTGAGCCTGATCGGCCTTTATGGCCGCGCCGCACCGGAAGCATGCCGCGGCAGCTTCGATGCTCTGGGGCAAAGGGTGCGGGCCATCGCCCTGGTGCAGCAGCATCTGCACGAGGCGCCGCACATCGCCTCGATCGACTTGCGCGACTACCTGCGCCGTCTCGCCTCGGGCCTCGGGCAACTGCGCCGGGCCGGGCGGATCAGCGTGGTCATCGAGGGGGAGGGCACAAGCCTGGTCGAGCCTCGCACCGCCAACGCGCTCGGAATGATCGTCGCGGAGATCGTCGCGGAGTGCCTCGACGCCACGAATGATTCGGTGACCTGCGGCATCGTGATCCGCATTGATGCTGGCATCGGTGCGCCGGTGGGCCTCTCGATCGTCTCCAGCTCCGGCGAGGCCGCCGCCGCGGGGCGGGAAGGCGTTCCGAAGCTCGGCCCCCGCCTCATCGCCGCCTATGCCGCCCAGGCCGAGATCGCCGTCAGCGGGACTGCGACGGAAGCCGATCCGCTGCTGCTGCAACTGCCGGAGGCGCGAGGCTACGTTCCGCCCTCGCTCCCGCCCGCCCTTCGCTGAAGCCTCGGTCCCGCGACGTGTCCCTGGAAGGCGGAGCCAAGCCGATGGGAGAAGGCGGTTAGAGCGCGGCGATCCGGATCTTCCTGCCGAATCCGGAATCAGCCACATCGCTCTCACGCCTCGCAGTGCTGCCGCGCGCTCGCTATATCGACGAGATCGATGCCCCGCCCGTCTTGAACCCGAGTGCCATGCTGCCCGACCTCGACACCATCATCCAGAACTTCGAGATCCTCGACGACCCTCTGGATCGATACGAGTATGTGATCGAACTCGGCAAGCTGATGCCGAAGATGCCGGACGACGCCAAAGTCGAAGACAACCGCGTTTTCGGCTGCGAGAGTCAGGTCTGGATCGACGTCTCGCAGGCAGATGCCGCCGGCCAGCCGGCACTGAAGCTCAACGGAGACAGCGACTCCCATATCGTGAAGGGCTTCGTGGCGTTGATGGTTGCCCTCTACGACGGGAAGACGCCCGATCAGGCGATGGAAGCCGACGGCTTCGATCTGCTCAAGCGTCTCGATTTCGGTTCGCACATCACATCCAAGCGCTCGAATGGCGTGCGCGCCATGGTGGACCGCATCCACAAGGATGCGGCCCGCTTGAGAGCGCTGAACTGATCGTCTGAAACGGGTGCGTGCCAGACGTCGGCGCGAGAGGCCTGTGACCTGTCCCTGTGCCGGTCACGACGGGGTTGGTGTCCGCTCCGCCGTGAGACGCCAGGCGCGGCTGCGCGCCCGGTCCGGCCCTGTCGCTTCGGACGCGAGGCCGTAGTGTTCGGCGAGGCGTCCGAGGGCGATGCGGGCTACGACCTTCGCTGACCGCGCCGGCCAGCGCCGCTCCGACTCGATCCGCTCCAGGCCCTTGAGGAAGCCGCACAGGTCGATCAGCAGCCCCGAAAGATCCGAGCCCACCGCCGCCAGGGCGAGGTCCACGCGCTGACGCGCAGCGATGACTCGGTCGGAGGCCGAGGCCGGGTCGCGCGGACCGCCGCCATCGACGCGCGGCGCGGTCCAGTCGGTCGAGAGTTGCGGCAGCATCTGCGCCGATGCGAGGTCGTGGCGCAACCGCTCCCCCGCGGCGAAGGCGGCGGCATCGATCATCGGCGCACCGTCGCGTCCACGCCGCCGCGCCATCCACGCCAGCGGGCTCTCGGCCGTGTCCCGCAAGCGCTCCGACTCGCCCGACCGCTCCCGCACGAGGGCGAGATGCTGTGTCCGGAAACTGTCAGGTCCGCAGGCCTCGGCGCGCCGAAGGCGGGCTCGCCCCGCCGCTCCGATCACGAGACGATTGCGTCGCCCATCGTCGCGCGCCGCGAGATCGGCCGCCAACAGCGCCTCGCCGGCCCGTGCGGAAAATCGTCCTGCGCCGAGCGAGACACCGCGACCACCGCCGCGCACGATCAGCGTCTCGGGCGCGCTCGGGTCGGGGAAGGCGTAGGCGCCCTCGGGCCCCAGCGCCACCAGAAGGCGCTCGGCTTCACGGCCGAGATCGCCCGATTTGTTCATGTTTTGTTCTAAAGCCATCTCAGCACCTGACCGGATCCAACGTCAGGAGGCTAAGGGAAAATCGTCCTAATACAAGTCTTGACAGAAAGTTTTGCACCTGGGAGTTGCGCCGTCACGCTTGCCTTACGCGACGTCTCAGCCCTGCGCTGGCTTGGTCGGCGGCTTCTTGAGGATCTCGGTCACCTCGTCCACGGACTTGTCGCGCACGTCGTAGCCCATCCGCTCGAAGCGCTCGATCAACGCATCGCTCTCACTCGCGGAGCGGGCGGCCCACTCTGCCAACGCGATGTTGGTCTTGGACAGTTGTTCGGGAAGGTCATCGTCGCTCATGTCGGAAGAATGCAGCAACGGTTGCTCCGTTCCACGACAAGCTTTTCGAGAAGTCGATTCTTTAGCACCTGTCGGCCAGATTGACCGTGACGAGATCGAACCACTGCGCCGATCTCGGTGCGGCGCAGTGGGTGTGGCGTAGGGCTTTGATCCGGATGGAATCAGGCAGCCGCGTCGTAGCCCGGTCGCACCTGACCGAGACCGATCGCTTTGGCGAGGTCGGAGCGGGCCTTGGCGTAGTTCGGCGCCACCATCGGATAGTCGGGCGACAGGCCCCACTTGGCGCGGTACTGCTCCGGCGAGAGGTTGTACTTCGCCCGCAGGTGGCGCTTCAGCGACTTGAAGGTCCGCCCGTCCTCCAGGCAGACGATGTAATCGGGCTGAATCGACTTCTTGATCGGAACGGCCGGCTGCTGCGGCTCCTGGGCAACGGGCTGCGGCGCAGCGGCGCGGCCGCTCGCGACCTGGAGCAGGGCGCCGTGGATGTTGCCGATCAGACCGGCGAGTTCAGCAGCCGGCACCGGGTTGTTGCTCACGTAGGCGGCGACGATGTCGGCTGTGAGAGCGACGTAATCGACCGACGGCTCGGTTTCGTTCATGGTCTCGATGATCCCTTCGCGGTGCATCGCGCGCAATCGATCCAGCCCAGTGTCCAGCGGAAAACAGACAGGAAAGGGCCGGCTTGTGCAATCGTGCCGCTTGTTTTCGGTTTTGAGTGACGCCCCCTCAGTCACGGTCTCTACCTAGAACATCTAAATTAGACCTGCAAGACAGAGCGGGTATGCACAAGTGAACGGGTCCGCCGCTTCCGGGACGTGCACAATTTAGCGTGAATGCTCAGGCTCTTTTCGCCCCAGTGGCAGCGGAGCTGAGCTTGCCGATGCGACCAACGATGCGATCAGTGCAGGCGCTGCGCGCCTTGCGGCCGGCGATGCGGCGCGGCACACCCCCTGTCATCCCACACCTTCACCTCCCGCACGTTCACCTGCCATGCGTTTCGACCGGAGTTCGGCGATGACCTTCGAACCACCCGCCTTCGCCCTGCCGCCCGCGGCGCCCGCGGCCGAGGCGCGCCCCCACGCCTTCGAACTCTTCGGACGGCGGGTGGAGGACCCGTTCGCGTGGCTGAAGGATGCGAACTGGCGCGCGGTGCTCAAGGACCCGTCGGCGCTCGCGCCGGATATCCGCACCTATCTCGAGGCCGAGAACGCCTATGCCGAGGCGGCGCTGAGCGGCGCCGCGGCTCTCCGCAAGTCACTCGTCGCCGAGATGCGCGGGCGTATCCGCGAGGACGACGCCTCTGTTCCCGAGCCCGATGGTCCCTTCGCCTACTATTCCCGTCACCGCGAGGGCGGGCAGCACCCGCTGATCTGCCGCCGCCCGCGCACGGTCCACCGCATCGCCGAGCAGCCGGAGGACGGCGAGACCGGCGAGCAGATCCTGCTCGATGGCGACAAGGAGGGCGAAGGTCTCGCCTTCTTCGAGATCGCCGGCGCGGCCCATTCCGACGACCATCGCCTGCTCGCCTGGGGTGTGGACACCAAGGGTTCGGAACTCCACACCATCCGCGTGCGCGATCTGGAGACCGGCGAGGACCGTCCCGAGCGAGTGGAGTCGACGGCGGGCGACGCGGTCTGGAATGCGGCGGGCACCGCCTTCTTCTACGTGGCTTTGGATGAGAACCACCGTCCTGCCCGTGTGATGCGCCATCGCCTCGGCACCGATCAGGCCGAGGACTCGATCGTCTACGAGGAGGCCGATCCGGGCTTCTTCGTGCATATCGGCCGCACCCAGTCGGGCAGCTACCTGACCGTCACAGCAAGCGACCACGAGACGGCGGAGGTCCATCTCCTCGATCGCGCCGACGACGAGGGCGCGCTCCGCTGCGTCGCGCCCCGCGAGGAGCGGCTGATCTACTCGGTCGAGCACTGGGGCTCGTATCTCGTCATTCTGACGAATGCCGACGGCGCGGTGGACTTCAAGATCGTCACCTGCCCCCTCGATGCCACCGCCCGCGAGAACTGGCGCGACGCGGTGCCCTATCGGCCCGGCACCATGATCCGGCACCTGCACGTGCTCGGGAATCACCTCGTTCGGCTCGAACTGGAGAACGCCCTGCCGCGCATCGTCGTGCGCGACATGAAGGGGGACGAGCACACCGTCTCCTTCGCGGAGGAGGCCTACTCGCTCGGCCTGCTGCCCGGCTACGAGTTCGAGACGGCGCGTATCCGCTTCACCTACTCGTCGATGACGACGCCGGCCGAGACCTACGACTACGATTGCGTGACCCGAGCCCGCATCCTGCGCAAGCGCCAGACCGTGCCGAGCGGCCACGAGCCCGCCGATTACGTCACCCGCCGCCTGTTCGCGACGGCCCCGGACGGGGAGAGCGTGCCGATCTCTCTGCTGCATCGCCGCGGGCTCGCGCTCGACGGCTCGGCACCGCTGCTGCTCTACGGCTACGGTTCCTACGGCACGCTGATGCCGGCGGGCTTCCGCACCAACCTGCTCAGCCTCGTCGATCGCGGTTTCGTCTACGCCATCGCCCATGTCCGCGGCGGCACCGAGAAGGGCTGGAACTGGTATCTCGACGGCAAGCGCCACAAGAAACCCAACACCTTCACCGATTTCGTCGCCTGCGGTCGGGCGCTGATCGAGGCGAATTACACCGCGCAGGGGCGCATCGTCGCCCATGGCGGCAGCGCCGGCGGGATGCTGATGGGCGCGGTCGCCAACCTCGCGCCGGAGCTCTTCGCCGGCATCGTCGCCGACGTGCCCTTCGTCGATGTGCTCAACACCATGCTCGACGCCGACCTGCCGCTCACGCCGCCGGAATGGCCCGAATGGGGCAATCCGGCCGAGAGCAAGGCGGCGTTCGAGACGATCCTGTCCTACTCGCCCTACGACAACGTGGCGGCCAAGGCCTACCCGGCGATTCTGGCGCTCGGCGGCCTCACCGATCCGCGCGTGACCTACTGGGAGCCGGCCAAATGGGTGGCGCGGCTGCGCGCCACCATGACCGGTGGCGGGCCGATCCTCTGCAAGATCAACATGGAGGCCGGTCACGGCGGTGCCGCCGGCCGGTTCGATCGCCTGGAGGAGGTCGGCCTCATCTACGCCTTCGCCCTGATGGCGGCGGCGCGCGCGGCCAAACCGGCCTGACCACCGTCAGCGCCGGCCGCGAGGGGGCGTGGCCGGCACTTCGACAAAATCCCGCCGATAAGGCAGAACGGCGCCCGCAACTTCGCTGCGCCGCTGCAGCAGAGAAGAAGCAGAGCATAAGATCAAAATAATAATGAAACACGATCGGTCAGGGAGAGATACGATGAAACACCTCGCGATCGCAGCCGCTGTTCTGTTCGGGCTGCCGCTTGCCGCCGTGGCCGAGGAGGTGGCGCCCAAACCGGCGGCAGAAGCGGCGAAGTCCGCGACCGAGGCGGCGACGGCCACACCCGGCACCGTTCCGGATGGCGCTCCGAAGGCGCCGCAGACCGCTCAAGAGCGTCAGGAGGCGAATGCCGCCAAGCTCGCCGGCCTCGTCCGTTTCGTCGGCGAGTCCTGCAAGGAGGCGCAGCCCGATTACGAGCGGTTCAAGTCGGTGGTGGCGGCCATGGGCGTCGATCTCGACGCGATCTCGAAGGGCGCGCTGCTCATGCGCAGCATGAGCTACACCGAAGCCTATCGGAAGAACGTCGATGAGAGCTGCCGCAGGGCGCAGGAGATGTTCGGTGAGAAGGGCACGGCGATTCCCGGCCTCGTGCTGCGCAAGGCCTCGTGACCGCGGCGGCGTTTTAAGCGCACGTTCACCGCGCTGAGCGAGAGTGCCCGCACGAGTGGCGTTCGGCGCCTGGTCTCCGTCCGAGACCGGGCGCCGCTGAGAGACGGGCGTTTCGCGCGATGGGGGGACGGGCCGGTCAGGGAAAGCGGCTGCGTCCGGGCAGGGTTCTGCTGCGCGCCGGTCTCGCCGTCGGTCTCTGCGCCGCCGCCTCCGCCGCAGAGGCGGCCCGCCTCGTCTCGGCCAAGGGCGCGCAGCCTTCCGAGGGCTACGGCCGGATCGTCCTGACCTTCGATGAGCCGGTCGCGGTCAAGGCGCGGCTCTCGGGCGCGATCCTTGTCCTCAGCTTCGGCGAGGCCGTCGGTGCCGGCCCCGAGCGGATCGTCGCGGGCATGCCGGACTACGTCAGCGTGGTGCGGCGCGATCCCGACGGATCGGCCCTGCGCCTCGCCCTGCAGCGTCCCTACCGGATCAACGTGCAGGACGCCGGAGAGCAGGTCTTCGTCGATCTGCTGCCGGACGACTGGAAGGGCTTCGTCCCGCCGCTCCCCAGTGAGGTGGTGGTCGAACTCGCCCGTCGGGCCGCTGCGGCCGAGGCGAGCCTGAAAGCCCGCAATCCGGCCCCCGTGCCGCGTCCGCTCACCCTCGAAATGGCCCACGCCGATCGGCGGACACGGCTCTCCTTGCGCCTGCCGGAAGGCACCGAGGCCGCCTTCGCACCGAACGGCGCGGGGACACGCCTGACGCTGCCCGGAGCATGGCGGATCGACGACCTCGGCCTACGGGGGCGTCTTGCCCCCGGTATCGGCCGTGTTGCCGTTGAGACCGAAGCGGGCGAAGCGCGCATTATTGCAACCCCTGCCGAAGGAGTGACGCTCGCCACGGCGCGGGATGAGGATGTCGTCACGATCGACTTCCTTGCCAAGCCGACATCCGCGGAGGCGCCGTCCGCCGCCATCGCCCAGAGCGAGGCGAAGGACGCGCCGAAGGAGCCGCCTCGGCCGGCAACACCGGCCGGCCCGCAGGCCGGTGATCCGTCGCCGCGCCGCACGGCGCCGCCTTCGGCCTCGGTGACGCGCAAGGCGGGCTCGGGACTCGTCTTCCCCTTTACAAAGCGCGTGCCGGCGGCCCTGTTCGAGCGCGGCGGCATCGTCACCCTCGTCTTCGCTACGACCGATCCGGTCGCCGTGCCGCCGTCCGGAGCCAGCGGCCTCGTTGCCCTCGCGCCCCCGCAGCGCAGCGGCGGCTTCACCGTCCTGCGCTTTACCGCACCCACCGGCCGGCTCGTGGACCTGCTTCCGGTGACCGATCCGGGCGGATGGGAGCTGGTGGCCGGCGACGGCCTCTCTCCGAGCGAGAGCCTGACCGCCCAGCGCGCGCCCGCCGCGCAGGGACGGCTCGGAGTCGCTCTGCGACTGCCCGAGGCCGGACCGGTCGGCTGGTTCGATCTCGATGGTGAGCGCATTGCCGTCGTCACCGCCGATGGCAGCCGTCCAGCGGGGGTGGTCAAGGCACAGCGCTTCGTCGAGTTCGAGCTGCTCCCGAGCCGCCTCGGAATTGCCGTGCTCGCCCACGCCGACGATCTCATCGTGCGGCCCGACCTCGACGGCGTGGCGATCGGCCGTGAGGGCGGAAGGGAGGGTCGCGAGAGCGGGCTCTCGGTCTCGGGGGTCTCCCGTCCCGCCGACCCGCCCGTGGGTACCGTCACGGAACTCGCGATCGAACGCGAAGCCTGGGAAAAGGCCCAGCGGGGCGACGTGCGCGCGACGCTGCGGGAAGGCCTCGCCGTCGCCGTCGAGGCTCAGCGTCGCGACCGCGGCGGCGCCCGCCTCGCGCTGGCCCGCACCCTGATCGCCAATGATCTCGACGTGGAGGCGCTCGGCGCGCTGAATGCCGCCGCCGCGGATGACGTCGTGATCGACGGCGACCGGCAGACGGTCCTGCTGCGCGGCATCGTGCTCGCCCGGATCGGGCGGGCCGAGGAGGCGCGCAAGCTCCTGTCCGACGAACGGCTCGCCACCAATCCGGAAGCCCGGCTCTGGCGGGGCTACGCCGACGCCCTAGCCGGTCGCTGGAGCGAGGCGGCGGTGGCCCTCCGTGCCGGCGAGTCGGTGCTGGAGCGCTACCCCGAGCCTCTTGCGTCGCTGTTCCATGCCGCCGCGGCCGAGGCCGCGGTCGAGACCGGCGATTGGGAGGCGGTGACGCGCGAGTCGCTCGCCGCGACCCCGGCCGCCACAGAGTACACTCGGGACCGGCTGACGCTGCTGCGCGCGAAGATGGACGAGGCGACCGGGCGCGGCGCGGCGGCGCTGGCCGCCTACGAGACGCTGCGGGATCGGGCACCCTGGCCCCTGGCAGCCGAGGCGACGCTGCGCGCGGCCGCCCTCGGCCACACCCTGGGAAAGACGCCTCTGCCCGAGGCGATCGACCGGCTGGAGATCCTGGCCCTGACATGGCACGGCGGACCGACCGAGATCGGAACGCTGGGCGCGCTCGGGGGCCTCTACGAAGAGGCCGGACGCTGGCGCAAGATCTTTACCACCGCGCGCCGCGCCAACGCCCTCAACCCCCAGGCACCGATCGCGCGCGCCCTGCACGAACGCGCCATGACCGTCTTCGAGGACCTGTTCCTCGGCCCGCGTGGCGAGCGGCTCGGCGGTATCGAGGCGCTGGCGCTGTATTTCGACTTCAAGGATTTCGCGCCGGCGGGCCGCCGGGCCGACGAGATCGTGCGGCGCCTGGCCGACCGCCTCGTCGCCCTCGACCTGCTCGATTCCGCCGACGAGTTGCTGCAGTACCAGATCGATCACCGCCTGGAGGGGGCAGCCCGCTCCTCAGTCTCGGCCCGGCTCGCCACGATCCGGCTGATGGAGGGCAAGCCGCTCCAGGCGCTGCAGACGCTCGACGCGACACACCTGCCCGAACTCGCCGAAGATGTGCGCCGCGCCCGTGCGCTGCTGCGCGCCCGCGCCCTGTCGGACCTGTCCCGCACGGATCTCGCCCTGGAGACGGTCGAGGGCGAGACCGGGGCCGATGCCGAGCGGCTGCGCGCCGACATCCTCTGGGCGGCCCGTCGCTGGCGCGAGGCCGGGGAGGCGCACGAGATGATCCTGGGGCCGGCATGGCGCTCGGGCAAACCCCTCGACGAGACCGCACGGGCCGATGTGATCCGCGCCGGCATCGCCTACGGGCTCGCGGGCGAGTCCCTCGGGCTCGAGCGGCTCAAGGCGAAGTTCGCCGGGTTGATGGCGGAGAGCGCGGATGCCCGCACCTTCGCCATGCTGACGCGACCGGACGCGCCCCGTTCCGCCGCCTTCCGCGACGCGGCCCTGCGTGCCACCAAGGCCGAGACCCTCGCCGCCTTCCTCTCGGAATACCGCAAGCGCTACCCTGACAGCGCCGTGCCGGAGCCTGGCAGCGCCGCGACCGGGAACCGGGCCGAGGCGCCGTCCTCACCGCCGGGGTGACGTTCAGAAGGTGCGGCGGCCGCGCTGCGCGTCAATGCTCCACGGACCCGGGCCGGCGAAGGCGATGTAGAGGAAGACGAAGCAGTAGAGGATCGCCGCGTCTCCGCCGTTCAGCGCCGGGAAGAAGCTCTTGGGTGCGTGGGCGATGAAGTAGGCGAAGGCCATCTCGCCGGAGAGGATGAAGGCCACGGGCCGGCTGAACAGGCCGATCAGGAGCAGCGCGCCGCCGACGAGTTCGAGCAGGCCGGCGATGCCGGACATTGATAGAAGGGGTGGGTTCATCGCGCTCGGCGGAAAGCCGAGGATCTTCTGCGTGCCGTGCGCCATGAAGATCAGCGCCGAGACGATCCGCAGAACGCTCAGCATCCGCGGAGCCCATCGTGTGGTGACGCTCGTGAGATCCATGTCACGACTTCCTCTCAACGCGAAGGCCCGCAACCTCGAATCGTAGTGCGGCGGACTTCACCCTCCGTAGCTTTGAATCAGAGACCCCGCCACCAGGGTCCATCCGTCGACCAGAACGAAGAAGATCAGCTTGAACGGCAGCGCGACGGTGGCCGGCGGCAGCATCATCATGCCCATCGCCATCAGCACCGAGGCGACCACGAGGTCGATGATCAGGAAGGGGATGAACAGGAGGAAGCCGATCTCGAAGGCGCGCCGCAGTTCGGAGATCATGAAGGCGGGGGTGACGATCTCGAGGCCGATCGCCTCCGGACCCGCCGGGGCCGGCTGGCGGGCCATGTCGAGGAAGAGCTTGAGGTCCTTCTCACGCACGTTGCGCAGCATGAAGGTCTTGAAGGGGGCGGAGGCCCGTTCGAAAGCCTGCGACTGGCTGATCTGACCGGCGACCAGCGGCTCGACCCCGGTCCGGTAGGCCTCCCGCGCCGTCGGCGCCATCACGAAGGCGGTGAGGAACAGGGCGAGGCTGACCATCACCGTGTTGGGCGGCGCGGTCTGGGTGCCGAGGGCCGAACGCAGGATCGACAGCACCACGACGATCCGGGTGAACGACGTCGCCATCACAAGCACTGATGGCGCGAGTGCCAGGACCGTGATGAGGGCGACGAGCTGGAGCGCCCGCTCGGTGGTGCCGCCCGCGCCGAGATCGAGGGTGACGCTCTGCGCCCACGCAGCGCCCGAGCCGCCCGACAGCAGCAGGGCGGTCAGGATCGTCGTCAGGAGGGAGGATCGCGGCAGGAGCCGGCGGGGGAGGGGGATCATCGCGGGCCGCACCCTGCGGCGTGACGCGGTCGCGCACAAGCGACGCGACGACACGCTGCCGGCGGGATCACACGTCGTCGCCGACGACGCCCGCCTCGTCCTGGGCCTGAAGCACCGCCGGGCGGGGCATTGAGATGATGTTGTAGCCCGAATCGACGAAGTGGATTTCGCCGGTCACGCCGCCCGAGAGATCGGAGAGAAGGTAGAGGGCGGAATTGCCGACATCGTCCAGCGTCACCGTGCGCCGCAGCGGGGCGTGCGCCTTCTGATGATTGTACATCAGCCGAGCATCGGCGATGCCGGCGCCGGCCAATGTCCGCATCGGGCCGGCCGAGAGCGCGTTGACGCGGATGCCGTCGGGGCCGAGGTCGCTGGCGAGATAGCGGACCGACGCTTCGAGTGCGGCTTTGGCCACGCCCATCACGTTGTAGTTCGGCATCACGCGGGTCGAGCCGGCATAGGTCAGCGTCAGCAGCGAGCCGCCCCGCGGCATCCGAGCGGCGGCGCGCTGGGCAATTTCTGTGAAGGAGAAGCAGGAGATCGTCATGGTGCGCGAGAAGTTCGCGCGGGTGGTGACGTCGACGTAGCGACCCTTGAGCTGCGCCTTGTCCGAGAATCCGATCGCGTGGACGATGAAGTCTATGCCGTCGGGGAAGCGCGCGTCGAGGGTGGCGAAGGCGGCATCGACGGTGGCGACGTCCTCGACATCGCAGGGCAGCACGATGTCGGAACCGACCGAGGCCGCGAGCGGCGCCACTCGGCGCCCCAATGCCTCTCCCTGATAGGTGAAGGCCAGTTCCGCGCCGTGCCGGTGCAGGGTCTTGGCGATGCCCCACGCGATCGAATGATCGTTGGCGACCCCCATGATGAGGCCGCGCTTGCCCGCCATCAAACCCGTCATTCTCTCATCCGTACGCGTTCGGTCCGGCGCCTCGACGCCCCGCCCGAGGCTTAGCCCGCCGGGCGAGGGCCTGTCCACGCGTGCCGCCCGATTGCGCGGCTGCAACGGCCTGCAACCGGCCGGGCGGGGCATGAAAAAGCCCTGGCGCGAAGGCAACGGGGCCGGAGATAGGTCAAGAAAGAGCGGCGCGTCCTCAGAAGTAGCCGCGGGTCCCGGCCTGCGCGTCGTCGATCAGGGTCTGCTTGGCACGCACTGCAACGGTCGCAGCAACAGCGATGCCAGTCACGGTGAGCAGAGCGAGGGCGACGAACATGATACCAACCTGCCTATCGAAGCAGGAACGCGGATGCAATTGATCCGTTCCGCCGATCCATCAGACGAGGGGTCGGCTTATGCTTGGCTATAGCTTCGCAGTTGCGAAAGCTGCGCCGCCGCAACGGCGGCAGAGATGGCGGCAGCGATCAAGCGTCCGGGTGCTTGAGCACCAGCGTAGCGTTCGTCCCGCCGAATCCGAACGAGTTCGACATGACATGGCCGAGCTGTGCCCCGTCCCGGCGCTGGCGCAGGATCGGCATGTCGGCGAAGGCCGGGTCGAGCTCGTCGATATGCGCGCTCTCGCAGATGAAGCCGTTGTTCATCATCAGCAGCGAGTAGATCGCCTCCTGAACGCCGGTCGCGCCGAGGGAATGTCCGGTCAGCGACTTGGTGGCCGAGATCGGCGGGCAGGCGTCACCGGCACCGAACACCTCACGGATCGCCTCGATCTCCTTGTCGTCACCGACGGGCGTCGAGGTCGCGTGCGGATTGATGTAGTCGATCCGGGCGCCCTTCAGGTCTTCCATGGCCTGGCGCATGCAGCGCACAGCGCCCTCGCCGGAGGGAGCGACCATGTCGTGGCCGTCGGAGGTGGCGCCGTAACCGGCAACCTCGCCGTAGATCCGAGCGCCGCGGGCCTTGGCGTGCTCGTACTCCTCCAGCACCAGCACGCCGGCGCCGCCCGCGATGACGAAGCCGTCGCGGTTGACGTCGTAGGCGCGCGACGCCCGCGCCGGGGTGTCGTTGTAGCGCGAGGACATCGCGCCCATGGCATCGAACAGGACGGAGAGGGTCCAGTCCAGCTCCTCGCAGCCACCGGCGAAGATCACGTCCTGCCGGCCGCCGCGGATGATCTCGGCGGCGTTGCCGATACAGTGGTTCGACGTCGCGCAGGCCGAGGAGATCGAGTAGTTCACGCCGCGGATCTTGAACCACGTGGCGAGCGTGGCCGAGGCGGTCGAGGACATCGCCTTCGGCACCGCGAACGGTCCGACGCGCTTGGGGCCCTTCTCGCGGGCGATGGCGGCGGATTCGACGATGGTGCGGGTCGAGGGGCCGCCCGAGCCCATGATGATGCCGGTGCGGTCGTTGGAGATCTCCCGCTCCTCCAGACCGGCATCGCGGATCGCCTGATCCATGGCAATGTGGTTCCAGGCGGTGCCGCCGCCATGGAAGCGCATGGCGCGGCGGTCGACGACGCCCTCCGGATCGATCGTCGGCGCGCCCGCCACCTGGCTGCGGAAGCCGTGCTCGGCCTGCGCGTCGGAGCGCGCGATCCCGGAGCGGGCCTCGCGCAGGGAGGCCAGAACCTCCTGGGTATTGTTGCCGATGGACGAGACGATGCCCATCCCGGTGATGACGACACGCCGCATGATGGCTCGTGCTGCTTGGCGCCGCGGCTGATGCGGCGTTTCCTCGGGAAGGTCAGTTAGGATGATGCGCGGTCAATCTCAACCGCGCTTCGATGGCTCATCGCCGAACCGGCGGCCGGTTCGTCACGAAAAGGCCTTCCGAACCGGGGCGACGGTTTCAGGCGCGGAACAGGGCCACGCGGAGGTCGCTCGCCTCGTAGATGCGTCGGCCGTCGGCCTCCAGCCAGCCATCGGCGATGCCGAGCACGAGCTTGCCCTGGCGCACCCGCTTGATGTCGATGCCGTAGACGACCTGCTTGACCGTCGGCAGCACCTGATCGGTGAACTTCACCTCGCCGACACCCAGCGCCCGGCCGCGGCCCGGAGCGCCCAGCCAGCCGAGATGGAAGCCGACGAGCTGCCAGAGGGCGTCGAGCCCAAGGCAGCCGGGCATCACCGGATCGTTCTTGAAGTGGCAGGGGAAGAACCAGAGGTCGGGCCGGATGTCGAATTCCGCGAGCACGTGACCCTTGCCGTGGGCCCCGCCCTCGGTCCCGATCGAGGTAATGCGATCGAACATCAGCATCGGCGGGAGCGGAAGCTGGGCATTGCCCGATCCGAACAGCTCACCGCGCCCGCAGGCCAGGAGCTCCTCGTAGGAGAAGCTCGAAGCGCGCTGCGGAGAAGCGCCGTCGGATTGCTGGTCGAGAGAGGCCATGGATGACGTACGGGTCCTCAGTGACGGACGGGTCCGATTCCGGTGAGCGGACGGGGCATGATGGAATGGGCGCCTCGTTAGCACAGCCTTTCCGCGCTCACCAAGCGGCACCGGCAGGGCGCCGACACCCGTTCAACGCGCGTCGGCCCGCGAAGTCCCATGTGCCGGCCCGCGAAGTCCCGTGTGAAGAGCCATGCGGAGAGCCATGCGTCCTCCACGTATCTAATCGAACTGGGCACCTGCACGGGTTGCCGCAGGGCTTCATGATCCGTATAATTTCCTTGCTATACTCATTCTAAATAAGCGGGAATCGTTCCCAGCAATGTCCGATCTGATGCCTCTCCAGGCCGTGCTGAACGCCCGGTCCCTCTCGCCGGCCGATGGCGCCGGTCGCCGGGGCTGCCCGCTCTCCGACCTGCGCGACCGTCTTCGCCGGGCCGGTCTGCGCCCGACCCGCCAGCGCCTGTCGCTGGGCTGGCTCCTGTTCGGCCGCGGCGATCGTCACCTGACGGCGGAAATGCTCTACGACGAGGCGATGCGCGCCAAGGTGCCGGTCTCGCTGGCGACCGTCTACAACACGCTGCATCAGTTCACCGAGGCGGGCCTGCTGCGCCAGCTCGCGCTGGACGGGTCGAAGGCCTATTTCGACACCAATCCGAGCGAGCACCACCACTTCTTCCTCGAGGAAGAAGGCGAGGTCCTCGATATGCCGGAATGCGGCATCTCGGTCGATTCGCTCCCCGAGGCGCCCGAGGGGATGGAGATCGCGGGCGTCGAGGTGATCGTTCGCCTGCGCCGTCGCAAGGTGTCGGGCCGCGCCTGATTCGGCCTCGCTGGCTGTGAAAACGAAAACGGGCCCGGATTTCCGGGCCCGTTTTCGTTGACGGCTCCGTGGCCTATTCGACCCGCTCGTCGGGATAGACGCCCCACAGTCGGCTCTGGCGGATATAGCCGTCCACGTCGCCGCGCTTGTCCGGAAGCGGCACGACGAGGCGGCACCACGTGCCGGTACAGCTCTTCACGCTGCCGATCACGCCCGGCTGCAACCGCGCCTGCTCGCCCGATTGCTCGTCGGCGCGGGCATTCAGCGGTACGGTGGCCTTGGCCGCGTCAGCCCGCTCGCCGGAGGGCGGGATCACCACGGCGGTGCGGCGGCCCGACAGCAGCGAGTGCAGCACCCAGCCCTCCGTCCCTTCCGAATCGCGGATGCGGCGCCACGTCTCGAACTCGGCGACGATCTCGACCGGCAGGCCCTCTCGCTGGAACACCCAGAGAGTGCGGTGGTCCTTCGAGGGTCCCTCGCGCAGGTTGACGCGGTTGGTCTTCAGGCTGGCGTAGCGCGGCAGGGGCAATTTCGTCACCGGCCCCTTGCCGACCTCCGGCGCCGAGGCAGGGGGCGGAGCGGCCTCGGCAGTCAGCGGCACCAGCAGGGCGAACAGGGCTGCGAGCAGCGCGAGGCGGGTGGGGTTCATCGGGGGCAGCTCAGGCGGGCGCATCGTGCCTCGTCTCCGATCCGTGGCTCCAAAGTCGTGCGTCTGATGACGTTTCGGCGTCGCGCCGGAAACATCGGCGGCCCGTCGCCCGGTCGGCTCTCCGGCACTGATCCATCGGGGTTAGGGCCGCATTGTGTTCGCCGACCTCTCTGCTAGAGAGGCCAGACGTCCTGCGGCGGTCCGGGTGCCCGGTCCGCCTCCGCTCCATCTGGCCGTGTCATGGTTAAGGGAGCGTAAGCCGGCCCTTCGCGGCACAGCCGGGAAAGGCTCAGGCGCAGGCACGGGAAAGCGGGCCGGCCTCGTCGGGAGGGAACATGTCGTCGTTGAAGCGCAAGCCGCTGGTGGTCGTCACCCGGCGCCTGCCGGACGCGGTCGAGACGCGCATGCGCGAGTTGTTCGACACACGCCTCAATCACGATGACGCGCCGCTCTCGCAGGAGGCGCTCGCTGCCGCGATCCGCGAGGCGGACGTGCTGGTGCCGACGGTAACCGACGAAATCAATTCCGGCCTCCTCGCCCAGGCCGGGCCGAACCTGCGGCTCATCGCCAATTTCGGCAACGGCGTCGATCACATCGACGTCGCCGCGGCTCTTGAGCGGGGGATCACGGTCACCAACACGCCGGGCGTTCTGACCGAGGACACCGCCGACATGACCATGGCGCTGATCCTGGCGGTGGCCCGCCGGATCGCGGAGGGCGCGCGCATCATCCCCGACGATGATTGGACGACGGGCTGGTCGCCGACCTGGATGCTCGGCCGGCGCATCACGGGCAAGCGCCTCGGCATCGTCGGCATGGGCCGGATCGGCCAGGCGCTCGCCCGCCGGGCCAAGGCGTTCGGCCTGTCGATCCACTATCACAACCGCCGCCGGGTCCCGACGCATATCGAGGAATCGCTCGATGCGACCTACTGGGAATCCCTCGACCAGATGCTGGCGCGGGTGGACATCGTTTCGGTCAACTGTCCGCACACGCCGGCAACCTACCACCTGCTCTCGGCCCGCCGCCTCAAGCTGCTCAAGCCCGAGGCGATCGTCGTCAACACCGCCCGCGGCGAGGTGATCGACGAGAACGCGCTCGCGCGCCTGATCGAGGGCGGCGAGATCTCGGCGGCCGGCCTCGACGTGTTCGAGCAGGAGCCGGCGGTGAGCCCGCGCCTCGTGCGGCTCGCCCGTACCGGCAAGGTTGTGCTCCTGCCGCATATGGGCTCGGCGACCCACGAGAGCCGCACCGACATGGGCGAGAAGGTCATCATCAACATCAAGACCTTCATGGATGGCCACCGCCCGCCGGACCGGATCCTCCCGAGCATGCTCTGAGAGCATCGGGCGAGCCCGGCGCCGTATCGGGGGCGTCACCCGGGTCGCGCCTCCCTTCGAGCAGGGAGGCCGCAACCGTGGTCAGCCCAGCATCGACGGCACGCGATCCGTTTGGATCGCGGCCCGGGCTCGGGCCGAATCGACATCCATCTGTGCGATCAGCGCCTCTGCGCTCGAAAACCTCTCTTCGCCGCGCAGATAGGCCAGCAGCTCGACGGCGACTTCCTGTCCGTAGAGGTCGCCCTTGAAGTCGAACAGGTGCACTTCGAGGAGCGGCGCTCCGTCGTCGAAGGTCGGGCGGCGGCCGTAGCTCGCCACGCCGTCATGGAGGCTGCCGTCGGCGAGGCGCACCCGCACCGCGTAGATGCCGTGGGCCAGTCCGCAGGCATCGAGGGCGAGGTTGGCGGTGGGGTAGCCGAGGGTGCGTCCGCGCTTGTCGCCGTGACGCACAGGCGCCAGCACGAACCAGCGATAGCCGAGAAGATCGTTGGCGCGCGCGACGTCGCCGGCGGCGAGGGCGGCGCGGATCGCGCTCGAGGAGATCGGCGCGTCGCCGGGTTCGGCCGACACCGCCGGAACGATGCGGCAGGACAGGCCGGCCTCGGCGCAGAGTTCGGCGAGGATCCCGGGCGAGCCCTCCCGCCCACGGCCGAAATGGAAGTCGTGGCCGATCACGACGCCGGACAGGCCCAGCTCGTCGCGCAGCCAGCCCTCCACGAAGTCGCGCGCGCCGGTGCCGGCGAGACGCGCGTCGAAGCGCCGGACGATCAGGCCGTCGAGCCCGAGCCGCGCGAAGACGATCTCCTTGGCCCGCGGGCCGGTGAGCCGGAACATCGGCTGGTCGGGCGCGAAGAAGGCGCGTGGATGCGGCTCGAAGGTCAGCACGGCGGCGGGACGCGATCCGGCCTCTTCACGCACCGTCGCGATCAGCGTCCGGTGGCCGCGATGCACGCCGTCGAAATTGCCGAGCGCGGCGACGGCACCGGCCAGGGCCGGCGGCACAGGGTCGTCCTCACGGCAAACCGTGAAGCGCTTCGGGGGAAGGCCGGTCCCGGCGGGCGGCACGGCGTTCTCGTCGCCTGAGGGCATCGGCTCCTGCGATCGGATGTGTTTTGTCGGGTCTGACGGGTCAATCGAGACGGACACCTCGACGGAGGGCACCGGTGCGGCCGTCGTGGTTCGCCCCCAACCGCGCGGGGCCGGAGACTTGGCGAAATCAGTCTGCCCGGTCAAGCGAATCGGACGGGAGCCCGGATTAACCGCTTCGCAATGCGGGCCGTCTATTGTTCGTCGGACGGAAGGCAGCTCCGCTCGCACGCGTCGATGCGACGTTGATCGCTCGAGAGGGCCGCGCGCCGCCAGTAACGATCAGGGATACACGGAGCACACGTCATATGGCCCTCGACCTCAGCATGCCTATCCTGGTGGTCGACGACTACCAGACCATGGTGCGCATCATCCGCAACCTCCTCAAGCAGCTCGGCTTCGAGGATGTGGATGATGCCTCCGACGGTACCGCCGCTCTCGCGCGCCTGAAGGGCCGCAAGTACGGCCTCGTCATCTCGGATTGGAACATGGAGCCGATGACCGGCTACGAGCTTCTGCGCCATGTCCGCGCCGACGAGGGCCTGCGCACCACGCCGTTCATCATGGTCACCGCCGAGTCGAAGACCGAGAACGTCATCGCCGCCAAGAAGGCCGGCGTGAACAACTACATCGTCAAGCCCTTCAACGCCGCGACCTTGAAGTCGAAGATCGAGGCGGTCTGCGGCGCCTGATCGCTCCAGCCGCCGACCCCGAACGCGATGCCGTCGGGGTCGGCCGCCGCAGGAGCGGATGCCCCTGCGAGCGGCTGGCCTCCAACGGGTCGAAAGCGGAACGTCGCGAGACATTGCCTTAGAGATCGACCATGGGAATGACGCTCACGGCACGCGACGGCCGGTCGCAGACTTCGAACCCCTCGGCGATGGTGAAGGAACTCCTCGACATCGCCGACTACATCGCCAGCTTGCGGGACGCGATCGCGCTCCTTCGGGCCAACGAGCTGACGCGCGACCGTCTGCCGATGGTTCACGAGGAGTTGAGCGAGGTGGTCGCCGCAACGGCGGGCGCAACCAACTCGATCATGAACACGGCCGAAGCCATCCTCGCCCTGCCCGAAGGCAAGGGCTACCGCGACGCGGTCGAGGCCAAGATCTACGACATCTTCGAGGCCTGCACCTTCCAGGACATCACCGGCCAGCGCATCGCCAAGGTGGCGGAGGCGATGAGTCAGCTCGAGGGCCGGCTCGCCCGCTTCACCGCCGCCGTGAAGGCTCGCGACGCTGCCGGCATCGACGAGACGGAATCCGACCGTCGCAAGCGGAACGAGGCGCTGCTGCTCAACGGCCCGCAGATGGGCGGACCGGCAACGGCGCAGGACGCGATCGACGCGCTGTTCGCCTGAGCCGACCCGCGCCGGAGCGGCGCGGAACCGGGTGGACTTGACCGGGAGACGTCCGCGTCCGCGCTCGTCGCGACGGCTGGCACCACCTTGCGCTTACGGCCAAGCTGCCTTGATCCGAACATCGCGCCTGCGAAAAGCTGTCAAGGTCCTCCACGAAGAAGGACGCGGAACCCGCATCGGGAACTTCGCAGGGGCTGGACCATGGCGACTTTCGATCTGCCGCCGGATCGCGCATCCGGTGATGCCCTCGACCGCGCCCGCGCACAGGGGCAACTGCATCATTCCATCGCGACGACGCTGCTGGTGATCGCCGCCGCACGCGCCGAGCGCGAGGCGCCGCCGGTCTCCGCGGCGCGTCGGCGCCTCGCCCAGGTCTACGGTGCCACGCGCCTGCGCAAGCGGCTGGAGCGCGAGGCCGCCAAGGCCTGATGTTCGAGGCCTGATCGTCACCTCGCCGGCGTCGTCAGACTGAAACGCCCGACCTTCGATCTCACCCGGCCCGGCGCAGGAAATCCCGGAAGGGCCGGCGCTGCGGCGGCGGACTCGAGGGCGGATCGGGGGAGGGCGGCGGTGGAGGCGGCGCTGCGTCGGGCGCGGCCGTGAGCACTTCCGCCCGCACGGCGCGGGGCGCGGCGAACACGTTGCCCTGCGCCAGCGGCACGTCCAGATCGATGAGGTCGGGCACCTCCGTCTCGGCCTCGACCCCGGTCGCGACGAGCCGGATGCCGACGCGGGCCAGGGAGGCGACAAGGTCCTCCAGCGCGATGTCGGGCATCGCCTCGCGGTCGAGCGGGCGCAGCAGAAGGGCTGCGGCGACCTTGACCTGGGCGATACCGCGCTCGGCCAGAGCGTTCGGATCGAAGCGCAAATCGATCGGGCGATCCATCACGAAGCCGATCCGTCCGCGCAGTCCAGCCAGGAGGGCCGCCTGCTCGGCATCGAGGCTGCGCCAGCTCGCCTGCGGTAGAGCGATCACGACCCGGCCCGCGAGTTCCGGCCCCTCGCTGACGAGCCGTCCGAGGGAGCGCAGGAAGCCGGGCTCGAACAGCGAGTGCGGGGTAAGGCTGTAGCTGACGGAGGCCGGGCTGCCGCGCCCCTGGAGATGGCGCGCGATGGTGGCGACGCGCTGGAGCATGCGCCGGTCGAGAGCCGTGGTGCGTCCGTGGCGCTCCAGCACCGGCAGGAAGGTTTCCGGCGCGTAGACCGCGTCGCCGACCTTGAGCCGCGCCAGTGCCTCGTAGGCCACGACCTTGCGCTGCGGCAGGGTGACGACGGGCTGCAGATATACTTCCAATCCCTCGCCGTCGAACGCGTCGATCAGCGCCGTCTCGTCACCGGCCGCCGCGAAGGGATCGGCGGGGCGGGCAGGGGGAGGGGTCGTCCGCGGAACGAGCCGCATCGGCGCTGCCACAGGCTCCGGGTCGGGCAGGACGGCCGCGGCGGGTGCCGGGCTCGGCTGGATCGTCTCCGCTGCGCGTGAACGCGGTGGCGCCTCCGGCGGCTGAGCCTTCAGGCGGGCGATGTCGCCGTCCTGTGCCGACACCACGGCCGCGAGTTCCCGCACGATACCGCTGAGGATACCGATCTCGGCGGTCACCTCCTCGATGCCGGAGACGAGGCGCGCATCGAGAGCCTTGATCGCGTCCTCGTTCGACGGAGCCGACGGTTCCGCGGAGCTGGCCGCCTGCATCCGTGTCTGGACGAGAGCCGCGGCGACGGCCTCCAGCTTCACCAGCCGCTGCGACAGGACGCCGATCTCCTTCGAGACGACCTCCTGCGCAGTGGAGAGGGCGCTCAACCGCCGCCACAGCAGGGCGCCGCCGACGATGGCCAGACCAGATACGGCGGCGACCGCGGCGAGCGGCACGAGAAGCGCCAGCGGAACGAGGATCAGGACGCCGACGAGGCCAAGGATCCAGGGGGTGCCGCCGGGGCGGATCGTACGGGATTTCGGTGTTCTCACCGTCGATCGACGCGCTTCTTGTCTGGCGGCCGCGGCCGGGCTTCTCTTTCACGGCGCGGGACGGATTCCCGCAGGACGTGTGGCTGACACGCGCCGGCTGAAGTGGCGCGACGCGTCCGGCCCGTCGTAACCCTAATGTCGCCGAGGCGGTGCTCCGCCGCAAGGCGGCACGCCGGTTTCTCCCAGACATTCGGCCCGCCGGCGCGGCGCGCTTGCCGAGGGCGCTTGCAGAACCACATCTGCGAGGACCGAGAGGCGGCCGAACGGCAGGCAGGATGGGTGCGATGGATCAGAGCCCGATCGAACTGACGATGCGCGTGGAGGGCATGACCTGCGAGGGCTGCGCCGAGGCTGTGCGCCGCACGATCCGCCGCCTCGACCCGCAGGCGCAGGTCGCGGTCGATGTCGATCACGGCCGGGTCACGGCATTGACCGTTGCCCAGAGCCTCGACGTGGCGCAGGCGCTGACCCAGGCAGGCTATACTGCCACGGCGATGACAGGTTGAGGATCGGCTGGACATTCGCCTTTCCCCCTGAAGAAACTTAACCGCCGGTATCAAAAAAAACCGAGACGCTTTTCACCGCTGTTTCGCTCACACTGCGACAATCGGTTTATCGTGGCTGTTTCGTCCGCTACCACGGGGACGCGTGGGCCGACTACGCGCCGGGCGGCGGCTCGGCACGCCACGAGCCCAGGCCACAAGAAACGACGGTGAGAGAAATGCCCTCAGATATCGAGATCGCCCGCGCGGCGACGCTGAAGCCCATTGCGCAGGTCGCCGAGCGGATCGGCGTTCCCGATGAGGCGCTGCACAATTACGGCAAGCACATCGCCAAGATCGACCACGGCTTCATCAAGTCGCTGGAAGGCAAGCCGGAAGGCAAGCTGGTGCTCGTCACCGCGATCTCGCCGACGCCCGCGGGCGAGGGCAAGACCACGACGACGGTCGGCCTCGGCGACGCGCTGAACCGGATCGGCAAGCGGGCGGTGATGTGCCTGCGCGAGCCCTCGCTCGGCCCGTGCTTCGGCATGAAGGGCGGTGCGGCCGGCGGCGGCAAGGCTCAGGTCGTGCCGATGGAGCAGATCAACCTGCACTTCACCGGCGACTTCCACGCCATCACCTCGGCGCACTCGCTGGCCGCGGCCCTGATCGACAACCACGTCTACTGGGCCAACGAGCTCAACATCGACGTGCGCCGCATCCACTGGCGCCGCGTGGTCGATATGAACGACCGGGCCCTGCGCGCCATCAATCAATCGCTCGGCGGCGTCGCCAACGGGTTCCCGCGCGAGGACGGGTTCGACATCACGGTCGCGTCCGAAGTGATGGCGGTGTTCTGCCTCGCCAAGGATCTCGCCGATCTCGAGGAGCGCCTCGGCCGCATCGTCATTGCCGAGACCCGCGACCGCAAGCCGGTGACGCTGGCCGACGTGAAGGCCACCGGTGCCATGACGGTGCTCCTGAAGGACGCGCTGCAGCCGAATCTCGTGCAGACGCTGGAGGGCAATCCGGCCCTGATCCATGGCGGCCCGTTCGCCAACATCGCCCATGGCTGCAACTCGGTGATCGCCACGCAGACCGGCCTGCGGCTCGCCGACTACGTCGTCACCGAGGCCGGCTTCGGTGCCGATCTCGGCGCGGAGAAGTTCATCGACATCAAGTGCCGCCAGACCGGCCTCAAGCCTTCGGCGGTGGTGATCGTCGCCACCGTCCGCGCGCTGAAGATGCATGGCGGCGTCAACAAGAAGGATCTTCAGGCTGAGAACCTCGACGCGCTGGAGAAGGGCTTCGCCAACCTCGAGCGTCACGTGAAGAACGTGCGCAGCTTCGGCCTGCCGGTGGTGGTCGGTGTGAACCACTTCTTCCAGGACACGGATGCCGAGCACGCCCGGCTGAAGGAGCTGTGCCGCGACCGGCTTCAGGTCGAGGCGATCACCTGCAAGCACTGGGCGGAGGGCGGCGCCGGCGCCGAGGCGCTGGCGCAGGCCGTGGTGAAGCTCGCCGAGGGCGAGCAGAAGCCGCTCACCTTCGCCTACGAGATCGAGACGAAGCTCACCGACAAGATCAAGGCGATCGCGACCAAGCTCTACGGCGCGGCCGACATCCAGATCGAGTCGAAGGCCGCGACCAAGCTCGCCGGGTTCGAGAAGGACGGCTACGGCCACCTGCCGATCTGCATGGCCAAGACGCAGTACTCGTTCTCGACCGATCCGACCCTGATGGGCGCGCCCTCCGGCCACCTCGTCTCGGTGCGCGACGTGCGCCTCTCGGCGGGCGCTGGCTTCGTCGTGGTGATCTGCGGTGAGATCATGACCATGCCGGGCCTGCCCAAGGTTCCGGCGGCGGACAACATCCGCCTGGACGCCAACGGGCAGATCGACGGGCTGTTCTAGCGCCCACCATAACCCTCTCCCCTCTGCGGGAGAGGGTGCCTGCGGAGCAGGCGGGAGAGGGGCAGCGCGACAGTGCCAATCTGGACTGGCGTCGAATCAATGGAAGCGGCGCTCCCCTCACCCGACCCCCTTCGGGGGCCACCCTCCCCGCAGAGGGGGGAGGGTTCATTTTTGCGCTCTACGCTGCCAGCCCCCGCTTCTTCAGCAGCGGCTCGATGCTCGGCAGCCGTCCGCGGAACGCGGTGTAGGCCTCGCGCGGATCGCGCAGATTTCCCGCACCGTAGATCGTCCGGCGCAGGCGCCGCGCCGTCTCCGGATGGAAGATGTCGCCGGCCTCGCGGAAGGCGTCGAAGGCGTCGGCGTCGAGCACCTCCGACCAGAGGTAGCTGTAATAGCCGGCGGCATAGCCGTCGCCGGAGAAGATGTGCGCGAAGTGCGGCGCGCGGTGGCGCGCCGCGATCTCCGCCGGCATGGCGATGCGGCGCAAGGCGTCCGCCTCGAAGGCGACGACGTCGAGCCCGTCCTCTCCGGCGGCGGAGAGATGCAGCGTCATGTCGACGATGGCCGAGGCCGCGTACTCGACCGTGGCGAAGCCCTGGTTGAAGGTCGCCGCCGCCAGCAGGCGTTCGAGCAGCGCGTCGGGCATCGGCTCGCCGGTGGTCACGTGGCGGGCATGGGCGCGCAACACCTCCGGCTGCTGCAGCCAGTGCTCGTAGAGCTGCGAGGGCAGCTCCACGAAGTCCCGCGAGACGGCCGTGCCGGACAGGAGCGGGTAGGTCACGTCCGAGAGCAGGCCGTGCAGGCCGTGTCCGAATTCATGGAACAGAGTGCGGGCGTCGTCGAAGGACAGCAAGGTCGGCTCGCCGCGCGGCGCGCGGGCGAAGTTCATCACGTTGACGATGATCGGCTTGATGTCGCCGTTGAGACGCTCCTGCGAGCGGAAGGCGCTCATCCAGGCGCCGGAGCGCTTGGAGGGACGGGCGAAGTAGTCGCCGAGGAACAGGCCGACCTCCGAGCCGTCGGCGTCGCGCACGAGCCAAGTGCGCACGTCCGGATGATAGCGCGGGACGTCGAGGACTTCCTCGAAGCGGAGCCCGAACAGCTTCGAGGCCGTGTCGAAGGCCGCCTGGATCATGCCCTCCAGCGGCAGGTAAGGCTTGATCTCGGACTCGTCGAGGTCGTGCTCGGCCCGCCGCATCTTCTCGGAGTAGTGTCGCCAATCATGCGCTTCGAGGGCGAAATCGTGCCCTTCCGCGCGCACCAGGGCCTGGAGCCCCTTGCGCTCCTCCGCCGCGCGCTGAAGCGCGGGCTTCCAGACGTTGCGCAGGAGCTCCATCGCCGCGTCGGGCGAGCCGGCCATGGTGTCGTCGAGCTTGAGGTGGGCGAAGCTGTCGAAGCCGAGCAGCCGCGCCCGCTCGGCCCGCAGGCGCACGATCTCGGCGATGATGGCGCGGTTGTCCGTCGTCCCGCCGTTCTCGCCGCGCCGGGTCCAGGCCGCGTAGGCGAGAGCGCGCAAGTCGCGGCGCGTGGAGAAGACGAGGAACGGTTCGATCAGCGAGCGCGACAGGGTGATGACGTGGCCGTGCGTGCCGCCCCGCTCCTTCGCCGCTTCCGCGGCGGCATCGCGCAGGAAGGGCGGCAGACCCGCCAGATCGTCCGCGCCATCGAGCGGCAGAACGAAGTCGCGCTCGTCTGCGAGCACGTTCTGGGCGAACTGCGTGCCGAGTTCGGCCAGTCGGATCGCGATCTCGGCGATGCGGTCCTTGGCCTCCGGGGCGAGCCCGGCGCCGGCCCTTTGGAACCGGCTGCGGTAGCGGTCGAGCACGCGCCGCTCCTCCGCACCCAGACCCTCCGCGTCAGGGTCGATCGCCGAGAGCCGATCCCATAGCTGCGGGTTGAGGGTGATGGCGCTGGAATGCCGCGCGAGCTGCGGCGCGACCGCCCGCTCGATCGCCTGGAGTTCCGGGCTGGTGTTGCTGCCGGTCAGGTTGAAGAACACGTTGGCCACCCGGTCGAGCGCCGCGCCGGCCCGCTCCATCGCCGCCACCGTGTTGGCGAAGGTGGGGGGCTCCGCGCTCGCGGCGATCGCCGCGATCTCGGCCTCGTGCGCCTTCAGGGCGTGCGCGAAGGCCGGCACGTAATGCTCCGGCCGGATCGCCTCGAAATTCGGCAGGCCGAAGGGTGTCGCCCAGTCCGACGCGTCGAACGGGTTCCCTGCCGCGGTGGCGCTGCCGGGCTCATTCACCTCGGACAGGTCGCGTGCGGTTTCGGCGTTCATGGACAAGAACCTTCGGAAAAAACGTCGTGCCGTGAGCCGCTGAACATAGGTTTGTGGAGCGGGCGGCGCAAAGCCACATCCGCCGGTCCGCGGCGACGACCGGATTTCGTCCAGCGTGGCGGTGGCGTCCTTGCCGGCCGCGGCCGGGCGACGGATGACAGGGCGACCACGCGGGCCCGCGACCGGATGAGCAGGACATACGCGGCATGAAGCCTTTCACCGTCGCCTGCCTGCTCGCCACCGGTCTCCTCCTGCCGCTTGGCCCGGCACGATCCGATCCGACTCCGCCCTCCGCGACGGTCCCGTTGCCGCCCCCCCCACCGCCGGCGCGCCCGGAGGGGCTTGTGCCGCCCGCGCCCCAGATCACCCCGCTGCCGCCCGAGCGTCCGCCCGAAATCGCCGGCGGCTCGGGCAAAGACGCCGGAAACAAAGACGCCGGAAAGAGGACGGAGGAGCCGCCGCCCAATGCGACGCCCGACGCGGCCAAGGGAGCGCCGAAGGACGGCCCCGCTTCCCTGCCCGACGCGCCGCTGCCGCCGGAGCGTCCGCCGGAACTGTCCGGCGAGCAGGCGCTCGCCCTCAAGGTGTCGGCGCCCGACGACACCGCCTGCCTGCGGCGGCTGGAGCGGCTCGGCGCCCGCTTCGAGGCGCTGCCGCCGCTCGGCAACGGCCAGTGCAGCGCGCCGCGCCCGCTGAATGTCACCGCCCTCGCCGACGGCGTCGCGCTGGAGCCCGCCGCAACCCTGACCTGCCGGACGGCCGAGGCGCTGGCCCGCTGGACGACCGAGGTACAGGTCGCGGCTCAGAAGGAACTGGGTGACGGTCTCAAGAGCCTCGCGCTCGGGGGCACCTATGTCTGCCGCGGGCAGAACCACGACACGGATGCCAAGCTGAGCGAGCACAGCTTCGCCAATGCCATCGACGTGATGGGCTACGGCTTTGCCAAGCGCCCGAGCCTCAAGGTGACCGCGGCAGCGGGCGGCACACCGGAGGCGGCCTTCCTGGCCTCGGTGCGCACGAGTGCCTGCGGCTTCTTCCGCACGGTGCTGGGGCCGGGCAGCGATGCGGCGCACGGCAACCACCTGCATCTCGACCTGCGCGAGCGCAATGCCGGGCACCGTCTCTGTCAGTAGGCGCCTCGCCCGTGCCGAAACGGACCGGCGCGCCATTCGCCGCGGGAACGCTGCGGCTTGGCTATCGCTTCTTGTCCGTCATGAGATGAGGAGCGCGGGCAGGCGATGGGACGGGCGTGGATTCGGGGAGCGCTGGCAGCGCTCGGCATGTGGTCGGCAGCCGCGCAGGCCGCCGAGTCCAAGGCACCGGACCTGACCCGCGAGGCTATCGAGAGCGCGACGTTCCGGGAGTCGGACGACGCGGCGAAGACGGGCAAGGCCTCCAAGCCGGCGAAGAAGCCGAGGGAGGCGGACAAGAAGCCCGATCCGCTCCTGGTGAAGGTGCAGGTGCTGCTCGACCGGGCTCGATTCTCACCCGGCGCCATCGACGGTCGCGACGGCGAGAACCTGCGCGGCGCGCTCGCGGCCTTCGCCGCGGCGCAGGGATTGCCCGCCGGCGACCGGCTCACCCGCGAGGTGTTTGATCGGCTCCAGGCGACGGGCAAGGACCCTGTCATGACGCAGTACACGATCACGGAGGAGGACGTGAAAGGCCCCTTCGTCGAGCGGATGCCGGCCAAGATGCAGGACCAGGCCGAGGTCGGGCCGATGCGCTACACCAACACCCGTGAGATGCTGGCCGAGCGCTTCCACATGCAGCGTGACCTGCTTTCCGCCCTCAACCCCGACGTGCCGCTCGACAAAGCGGGCGGTACGCTCGTCGTGGCGGCGGTGCCGCCGCTGGGGGAGGGCAAGGTCGAGGGTGCACCGGTCGCGCCGAAGGTCACCCGTATCGAGGTCGACAAGCGCACGAAGCGGGTGCGCGCCTTCCGGGGAGACGGGAAGCTGACGGCGGACTACCCTGCCTCCATCGGCAGTTCGGAGAAGCCGGCGCCGGACGGTTCGGCGAAGGTGACGGCGGTGGCCTTCGAACCCTGGTATACTTACAACCCGAAGTATCGCTTCGAGGGCGTGACGGCCAAGAAGAAGTTCTCGATCCATCCCGGCCCGAACAACCCCGTCGGCGTCGTCTGGATCGACCTCTCGATTCCCTCCTACGGCATCCACGGCACGCCGGACCCGGAAAAGGTCGGCAAGACCGAATCGCACGGCTGCATCCGCCTGACCAACTGGGACGCGCGCGATCTCGCAAGCCACACCGAGAAGGGCGCGAAGGTCGAATTCCTGGACAAGTAGCTTCGCTCAAACGGCCGCCAGGCGGTGGTCCGGTTGGAGCCATCCGCCGATCGCGAGCAGCAGACCGTCGCCGAGGAACGCCAAGGCCGCGGTTGCCAGAGCACCCTGGAACATCGCCGCGATGTTCTGGTTCTGAAGCCCGGCGACGATGGGAGTGCCGAGGGTCGAGGCCCCGGCAAGCGCCCCGACCGCGGTGACCGAGACGGCGAGGATGAGCGCCGTGCGGAGCGTCTCGATCAGGCCGGGCGCGGCGAGGGGAAGCTCGACGTAGGCGAGGATCTGTGCCGGCGTGAGGCCGATGGCCTGCGCCGATTGTCTTGCTTCCACAGACACGGCGTCGAGCGCGCCGACCGTGCCGCGCAGGGTCGGCATGATCCCGTAGGCAGTGAGTGCCAGCAGGGTTGGCGGCCCTCCGAAGCCGAGGACCGGCAGCGCCAGCGCCACGACCACCACCGGCGGCACGGCCTGCGCAAAGGCCGCGAGCGTGTCGATGCTGCCGCGAAAGGGGGCGAACCGCGCCCGCGTGGCGATCAGACCGAGCCCGACACCGAGCAGGGTGACCACGGCCAATCCGGTCGCGGCGAGCGTCACGTGATTCAGTGCCAGTTCGGCCAAGCGCCCGACCGTGAGGGGCCGGCTCGCACCTTCTTGTCCGAAGAAGGCGGCGACGGCCGGATGGCTGGCCACGGCGAGCCCGAGGCCGAGTAGGAGCGGGCCGAGGCCCGGCGGGATGCGCCTCATCGCGGCCACCGTCGGCGCAGCGCCGCTTCCAGCCGACCGAGGGCCGCCTCGACAGTCAGCGAGAGCAGGATGACGGGCAGCGCGCCGAGCAGGATCAGGTCGGGCGCGAACTGGGCCATGCCGTCGAAGACGAGGGTGCCGAGGCCGCCCGCCCCGACCAGCGCACCCAGGGTCGCGAGGCCGAGCGCCTGGACCGCGGCGACCCGCAGGCCGCCGAGAAGGTCGGGGGCGCCGAGAGGCAGGCGGATCGTCACCAGGATCTGGCGGTGCGTGAGCCCGAGGGCGCGCGCCGCATCGTGCTGGCCCGGACCCGCGGCGCGGCGCGCCGCCTGTTGGCCGCGCCAGAGCGGCAGCAGCAGATAGG
The DNA here is from genome assembly GCF_014199985.1 of Methylorubrum rhodesianum. Classification (GTDB taxonomy): domain Bacteria; phylum Pseudomonadota; class Alphaproteobacteria; order Rhizobiales; family Beijerinckiaceae; genus Methylobacterium; species Methylobacterium rhodesianum. Next base: position 88,003 of record NZ_JACHOS010000001.1, read on the forward strand.
CCGCGATGCCGGTCACGGCGGGAGCGCTGCCGAGCGCCGAGAGGCCGTATCCGCGCAGAAGGGGCGCTGCCGAGAGCAGTGCTGAGACGGCGGCGACCAAGGCGCCGAGAAGAGCGACCGCCGGCACGACCTGCACGCCGCTCACGGTGAGTTCGACTACGCCGCGCCCGCGCCGCCACAGGGCCAACCCGCCGGTGAGGCCAGCCGCGAGGAGCAGCGCGCCGAGGGCGAGCACAAGGTGCTCGCCGATGGCTGCGCCCAACGTATCGGATCGCGCGCGCAACTCCACGGCGAGGGACAGCGCGTCCAGGGCGCCCGCCATCCACAGGCACCCGATTGCTCCCGCCACGACGGCGGCCGCGGTGACGCCGCCACCGGGCAGGCGAGTCCGTCGCGCGGCGACGGCGAGCGTCACGATCAGCACGAATCCGCCGGCCCAGGCGCCGGAGGCGAGCCGTGCCCGCGTCGGGAACGGCTTGCCGGCGATCAGGTCGGTGGCGTCGGCGCCGAGCCCGGCCAGCAGCAGCGCGAAGGCGCCGAGGCAGGCGAATCCCGCGAGACCGGCTGCCGTCCTTCCGCGGCTCGCAGCCAGCAGGCCGGGTCCGAGAGCGGCCAGTGCCACGGCCGGCCACAACCAGGCACCGAGGGCGTCGGCGGCCATGACCGGAGCGCCCGTCACAAGACGGTTGGGTGCCACGTTCAGCAAAGGCAGCAACAGCAGCACCGCCGGAAGCAGAACCGCGGCGGAGAGGCCGGCGAGCAGACGAGCGGTCACGGATGGCTTGCCTGCGCGGCGAACCATCCGGCGGCGACCGCGGCGGCGGTCCGTCCCTCGACGGTGATCGCGGCGTTGAGCCGTCGCAGGGTATCGGCGTCGAGGCGGACGAAGATCCGATCGAGGGCGCCGCGGATCTGCGGATGGCGGTCGAGCGTCGCCGCGCGGATCACGGGCGCCGGCTCGTAGACGATCTGCGCGCCGCGCGGATCGCTCATCACGGTGAGGTCGAGCGCCGCCAGCGCGCCGTCCGTGCCGTAGACCATGCCCGCATTGATTCCGCTGATGCCCTCCGCCGCGGCGCGCGCCGTCACCGCCGTGTCGCCGCCCGGCAGGCTGATGATGCGCGAGAGCGGCAGGCTGAACCCGTAGGCAGCCTCGAAGGACGGGAGGGCGGCAGGGCTTTCGACGAATTCGGTCGAGGCGGCGAGGCGGATCAGGCCACCCCGCACGGCGCCGGCGAAATCCAACATCGTCGCGAGCCCGTGCGTCCGGGCAAACTCCCCCCGAACCGCGATCAGCCAGGTATTGTTCGCGGGCGCCCGCGCGAGCCACACCAGTCTCCGCTCGGCGTCGAGCCGCGAAGCGAGATCGTAGGCGCGCTCCGCGGTCTTCCAGCCGGGATCGGTCTCGGTGCCCGAGAAGAAGGCGACGTTGCCGGTGTATTCGGGATACAGGTCGATTTCACCCGCGAGCAGGGCGGAACGGACGATCAGCGTCGGGCCGAGGCCGAGGCGGCGTTCCACCGACAAACCGAGCCCTTCGAGCGCAACGGAAATCAGGTTTCCGAGCAATGTGCCTTCGGTGTCGTTCTTCGACCCGACCACGATGGGGCGGGCGGGCGCCGCGTGACCGCGACCGGCGAGCGACAGCGCCGCTATCGCTGCCAGAAGCCCGCGCCGACTCGCCGTCGAACCGAGCCTAAACGGCCTCTCCGGCGTCGCCCGGTTGCGACAATACGACATAAATGTTTCATGGAGTAACATGGGTCGGAAGAGCATAGCACGGCCGAGGCTTTCCGGCGCTTGACACGCTCAGCTTTACGGGCGACGGCTCGGGATGCCGGGCAGCGTTTTCCGGGTGGGGCATTCGCTTTCGAAGTGTAACGAGGGCCTCCTCCGGGACATTCGAAGCGCAACCGGCCCGCCACAGACAGCGTTCCGGATCGGGAACGGATCGATAGGGAAGACGACCCGGCGTGAGTGTGGATTCGAACGAGGATCGTCTGTCCGGCGCGCGGGTGCTGGTCGTCGAGGACGAGGCGGCAATCTCGATGCTTCTCGAGGATATGCTGCTCGATTTCGGTTGCGAGATCGTCGGGCCGGCGGCCCGGCTCGCCACCGCCCTTGAGATGGCCCGCAGCGAGAGCTTCACGGTCGCCATCCTCGACGTGAACGTGGCCGGCGAGCCGATTTATCCGGTGGCGGAGGCCATCGCCGAGCGCAATCTGCCCATCGTGTTCTCGACCGGCTACGGCGGCGCGGGCATCCGCGAGCCGTTCCGCGACCGGCCGGTGGTACAGAAGCCGTTCAGTCAGGCCGACCTCAAGCGCACCCTCGCCGCGGCGATCGCCGGCGCCGAGGGCTGACGCGGCCGGCGCCTCGCGCGCTCACAGGCCTTCGATCTCGAAAGCGTTCGGCAGGTGGCGCGGCCAGCGGCGCGGCGCCACAAAGACTGCATCCGCCCGCAGCGTCGCGTGCGCCGGCTGCGGATGGCGCGTGAGCCAAGCCCGCGCCGCTCGGGACAGGCGTGCCCGCTTGCGCGCGTCGATGGCGATCGCGGCGGCGTCCAGCGTCGCCCGCGCCTTGACCTCGACGAAGGCTACCGTTCTCCCGCGCCGCACGATCAGGTCGATCTCCCCGCCCGAGGCGGTGAAGCGGCGGCCGAGCGGCCGGTAGCCCTTCAGCATCAGGGCCAGCAGCGCCCACGCCTCGGCCGAAAGACCCCGTCCGTGGGTGGCGCGGCGGCGCGCGACCGGATCAGGCAGACGGCTCATCGTCCGCCCGGCGGGCGAGCGCCAGGGCGCGGGCGTAGACGACGCGCTTGGGCTGGCCGGTCTCGTCGGCGACGAGCGCCGCCGCATCCTTGATCGAGTGGCGGGCCAGTGCCGCCTCGATCCGCGCGTCGAGCCCGGCATCGTTCTCCCGTGCGACCGCGTCCTCGGGAGCGGCGCCGATCACCACCACGACCTCGCCTTTGGGCGGACCCTCCCGAGAGAAGGCTTCGGCCAGACCTCCGAGGCTGTCGCGGCGGATCGTCTCGTAGAGCTTGGTCAATTCGCGCGCCACAGCCGCCGGCCGTTCGGGCCCGAGGGTGGCCGCGGCATCCGCCAGCATCTCGGGGAGACGATGCGGCGACTCAAACACGACCAGGGTGCCGGGAATGGCCGCGAGCGCCTCCAGCCGGCCCCGCCGCGCACCCGATTTCTGCGGCAGGAACCCCTCGAAGAAGAAGCGGTCGGTCGGCAGGCCGGCGGCGACGATGGCCGTCATGACCGCCGACGGGCCGGGGATCGGCGTCACCGGAATGCCGGCGGCGATAGCGGCCTGGACGAGCTTGAAGCCGGGGTCCGAGACGAGGGGCGTGCCCGCGTCGGAGACCAGGGCCAGGGTCTCGCCGGCCTTCAGCCGCATCACCATCCGCTCGCGCACCGCCTCGTTCGAATGCTCGTGATAGGATACGAGCGGCGTCGTGATCCCGTAATGCATCAGCAGGGTGCGGGTGACGCGGGTGTCCTCGGCCAGCACCGCGTCGGCGGCGGCGAGCGTCGCCAGGGCGCGGAACGAGACGTCGCGCAGGTTGCCGATCGGCGTCGCCACCACGTAGAGTCCCGGCGAGAGGGACTCTGCCTCCGCGGCGAGACCGAAGGCAGTGAAGGTGGCGGGCCTGCGCGGCTGACCCTCGGGGCGCTTGTCGAGTCGCTGTGTCATCCCCGCGACAATGCCACGCCCGCGCGCCTTTGGAGACCGGGGAAAGGCCAGGCCTCACATTTACTTTTCACCATCCCCTCCGCATCGTGACCGTGAATTGCGCTCGGGCAAGGAGTTCGCGATGGCGCGACGCAGCGGACGGGGGAAGGTTCGCGCGGCTGCCGCGCTCCTCGGCATCGGATGCGCGCTGGGGCTGACTCTCGGGGGCTGCATCGGCGTTCCGGATGCGCCGCGACCCGAGGCTCGGGCCGTACCGGCCGAGCCCGGTCCTGCCGAGACCGGCGGGACCGTCATCGGCACGGGCTCGGTCAAGGTTGCGCTGATCGTGCCGCTGAGCGGTCAGGGCGCGGCGGTCGGCTCGGCCCTGCGCAACGCGGCCGAGCTCGCCTATGAAGATTTCCAGCGGCCGAACTTCCAGATCCTGGTGAAGGACGACCGCGGCACGCCGGACGGGGCGCGGGAGGCCGCGCAGGCGGCCTTCGCCGACGGCGCCGAACTGGTGCTGGGCCCGCTTTTCGCCGGCAGCGTCCAGGCGGCCGGCAGCGCGGCGCGGGCGGCGGGCAAGCCGGTGATCGCCTTCTCGACCGATGCGGCGGTGGCCGCCCGCGGCGTCTATCTCATCAGCTTCCTCCCGCAATCGGAGGTGGATCGCATCGTCGACGAGGCGACGGCGGGCGGGCGCCGCTCCTTCGCCGCTCTGATCCCGGAGACGACCTACGGCAACGCCGTAGAGGCACAGTTCCGCGAGGCGGTGGCCCGGCGCGGCGCCCGGCTCGTGGGGATCGAGCGCTACGCTGCCGGCAATCCCGGCCCGGCGGTCGAGCGGCTGCGCGGCGTGATCGCCGGCGGCAGCGCCCAGGCCGATGCGCTCTTCGTGCCCGACACGGCTGACGGGTTGCTCGCCGTCGCACCGGCCCTGACGAGAATCGGCTTCTCGCCGGCCCGGGTCCGTCCTCTCGGCCTCGCGCTATGGAACGACCCGCGGGTGCTGTCGCAGGCGGCCTTTCAGGGCGGCCGGTTCGCCGCCCCCGACACTGCCGGCTTCTCCAATTTCGCCCAGCGCTATCAGGCCCGCTTCGGAGCGCAGCCGCCGCGCACCGCCTCCCTCGGCTACGATGCGGTCTCGCTGACCGCCGCGCTGGTGCGCCAGTACGGCACACAGCGCTTCGCCGACGCGACGCTGACCAACCCGGCCGGGTTTTCCGGCCTTGACGGCACCTTCCGCTTTTTGCCGGAGGGCGTCAGCGAGCGGACCCTGGCGGTCTACGAGATCCGAAACGGCGCTCCGAGCGTGGTGAGCCCGGCGCCGAAGGTGCTGGGGCCATCGGGAATCTGAGTGCGGCGTTCGGTTGCGCCGGTGGCTCGATCGATCGGTCGGCGCGCCCTGCGGATCAGCCCGCCAGCTCCGCGACGACGGCGTTGAGCACCGGTGCGCCGCGGGCGGTCGCTGCGATGCGGCCGTCGGCCCGCCGGGCGACGAGGCCGTCCGTCACCAGGGCGTCGAGACGGCCCGTATCGAGCGGACGCCCCTTCAGCGCGGCGTAGCGGGCCGGGTCGATGCCCTCCGAGAGACGCAGGCCCATCATCAGAAACTCGTCGCCCTGGTCCTCGGGCGACAGGGTTTCGGTCTCGGCGATGCCGTGGCCCTCGCGCTCGACGCGGGCGAGCCAGCCTTCCGGCGCCTTCTCGGTGCGCGTGCCGGTTCGGCCCTGCGGCAGGACGAGGCGGCCGTGAGCGCCCGGGCCGATGCCGGCATACTCGCCGTAGCGCCAGTAGAGCAGGTTGTGACGCGATTGCGCGCCGGGGCGGGCGTGGTTCGAGATCTCGTAGGCCGGCAGGCCGGCTCCCTCGCAGATCTCCTGGGTCACGTCGTAGAGGGCGCGGGCGTCGTCGTCATCGGGCGGCACGAGGCGCCCGGCCTGGGCGAGGCCGAAGAACGGCGTGCCCGGTTCGATGGTCAACTGGTAGAGCGAGAGGTGCTCGGCCGCATGGGCGATCGCCCGGCGCAGCTCGGCGGCCCAGGCCTGCGGCGTCTGATCGGGCCGGGCGTAGATCAGGTCGAACGAGAAGCGCTCGAAATGGGCCGCGGCCGTCCGCACGGCCGACAGGGCTTCCGCCACGCTGTGCAGCCGACCGAGACGCTTGAGATCGCCGTCGTCGAGCGCCTGGACGCCGAGGGAGACGCGGTTCACGCCCGCTGCCCGGTAGCCGCGGAAGCGCGTCGCCTCAACACTGGTGGGGTTGGCCTCCAGAGTCACCTCGGCATCCGGCGCGACGGCCCAGGCGCCGGCCACGGCGTCGAGCAGACCGGCCACCGTTTCCGGCGCCATCAGCGAGGGGGTCCCGCCGCCGAGGAAGATGCTGGTGACCCGGCGTCCCGGCGCCAGCGCGGCGGCGTGGGCGATCTCCCGGCGGAAGGCCTCCAGGAAGCGCGGCTGATCCACGCCCGCGTGGCGGACATGGCTGTTGAAGTCGCAATAGGGGCACTTCGCGGCGCAGAACGGCCAGTGCAGGTAGACCCCGAACCCGGCGTCGCGGGTCGGATGGTCGGGCGGTGTCGCGGGGGGCATTGGCTCGTCTGGATTCTTCAGCCCGCGGGTCGCTTACGGTCCACCCTCATCCCGAGGGCCATGGCTGGGACGGAGCCGTACGGCGGGTTCGTCGTACGGGTGTGGGGAGACCGGGGCTCGAACGAAAGTTCAGCCCGGCCGGCGCAGGCAGGCCCGCGCGAGCAGCACGAAGGCCCGTGCCCGATGCGACAGCGCGTTGCCGCTCTGCCAGTCGACGCCGTGCTTCTCCTCGGACGAAATCTCGCCGAAGGTTCGGTCCATGCCCTCGGGGCGGAACATCGGATCGTAGCCGAAGCCGAGGCTGCCGCGCGGCTCGACCAGATCGCCGAAGACGCGGCCCTCGAACAGTTCGGTATGGCCGTCGGGCCAGGCGAGGACGAGGGCCGAGACGAAATGGGCGCGCCGATCGGAGGCACCGCGCTGGTCGAGCTCCGCGGCGATCCGGCTCATCGCGCCGGAAAAATCCTTGTTTGGACCGGCCCAGCGCGCGGAGAACAGGCCCGGCGCGCCGTCGAGCGCGTCGACGCAGAGCCCGGAATCATCGGCGAAGGCCGGCAGGCCCGAAGCCTTTGCGGCGGCGAGGGCCTTGATCGCCGCGTTCTCGGCGAACATCGTGCCGGTCTCGTCCGGCTCGGACAGCCCGAGTTCACCGGCCGAGACCGCCTCGACGCCGAAGGGCGCCAACAGCTCGCGCATCTCCACGAGCTTGCCGGAATTGTGGGTCGCGATGACGACCTTGCCGGAGAGAATGCGGTGCGCGCTCACGCGATGGCCTTCCGCTGCAGCTCGACGAGCTGCGCCACGCCACCCTTTGCCAGACGCAGCAATTCGAGGAACTGTTCGTCGGTGAACGGCTCCATCTCGGCGGTACCCTGCACCTCGACGATGCCGCCCTTGCCGGTGACGACGAAGTTGGCATCCGTCTCGGCGGCGGAATCCTCGGCGTAGTCGAGGTCGAGCACCGGCTGGCCCTTGTAGATGCCGCAGGAAACCGCCGCGACATGATCCTTTAACGGATCGACCGAGATGATCGAGCGGGCGCGCATCCAGCTGAAACAGTCGTGCAGCGCCACCCAGGCGCCGGTGATCGAGGCCGTGCGAGTGCCGCCATCGGCCTGGATCACGTCGCAGTCGATCGTGATCTGGCGCTCGCCCAGGGCCGGCAGGTTGGTGACCGCGCGCAGGGAGCGGCCGATCAGCCGCTGGATCTCCTGCGTCCGGCCGGACGGCTTGCCCGAATTGACCTCGCGGCGGGTGCGCTCGTGGGTGGCGCGGGGGAGCATCGAATATTCGGCGGTCACCCAGCCCTTGCCGGAGCCGCGCAGCCACGGCGGGCCGCGCTCTTCCAGCGAGGCGGTGCAGAGGACGCGGGTGTTGCCGAAGGTGACGAGGCAGGAGCCTTCCGCGTAGCGAGCAACCGCCCGCTCCAGCGTGACGTCACGCAGCGCGTCCGCCGCGCGCTTCGAGGGACGCATCCGAGCCAACTCCGTATCAAAATTCGAAGCCCGGGCTCTTAGGCGCTGCCAGCGTCCGCGGCAACCGCCCGAGCGCGTCGCTCCTTTCCCAGAGCCGGCAGCGGCTTTCCGCGACGATGCGTGCTTTGAAAACGAAAGAGGCTGCCGTCTCACGACGACAGCCCCTTCGAAGCCTTGCCGGCCGGTCACCAGCGGCGGTGATGATGATGATGGCGCCGGTGATGATGATGGCGCGGGTGGTGGAAGCGGTGGTGACGGTGCATGTGGCGGCGGTGGTGGTAGTGCCGGCGGTAGTGGCGGTGCGGCCGGTATTGCACCTGCTCGATGGCGTCGCCGGCCGGCATTGCCGCCTCGGTCTGGATCGGGAGCGGGGCGGCCTGTGCGGCGCGGGGCGCCGAAGCGAGCCCGAGGCCGGTCACTGCGATCGCCAGGGCGGCGGCCTTGACCATGGTCTTCCGTGCGCCTGTAAGCACTGTCGAGAGCTCCCTTATCATTCGAACGTCGGTTACGCGGGACCTCGCTCGAGAGCGGGTCCCCGTCCATGAAACGACCTAAGGTCGCCGAATGATCCCTCCAGCGGTCACGTTTGCCTGCTGCGATGTCGTGCCTGCCGCGAAGTCGTGTCGGGCGAGGATTGATCGGCGGCCCCTGAGCGCCCACAATCATTCGTCAGCTTTCAGTGTCCCGGGTCGAAACCGTTCAGCCGATCGTGCAGCCGCAGCCCCAAGCGCTCTCCGCCCTCAACGAGCGCGCCCGAGAAATCTTCCGGCAGATCGTCGAGAGCTACGTCACCACCGGTGAGCCGGTGGGGTCGCGCAACCTCGCGCGCATCCTGCCCATGAGCCTGTCCCCCGCCTCGATCCGCAATGTCATGGCGGATCTGGAGCATTCCGGGCTCATCTTCGCGCCCCACACCTCCGCCGGGCGCCTGCCGACGGAGCTCGGCCTGCGCTTCTTCGTCGATGCGATGATGGAGATCGGCGACGTCGATCTCGCCGAGAAGGCGCGCATCGAGGCGCAGATGCAGGCGGCGGCCTCGCGCCACACATTCGATTCGGCACTGGCCGAAGCCTCCTCGCTGCTGTCGGGCATCTCGCGCGGCGCGGGCGTGGTGCTGACCACGAAAGTCGATGCCGGGCTCAAGCATGTCGAGTTCGTGCGTCTCGACGCCGACCGGGCCCTCGTCGTCCTCGTCTCGATCGACGGCACGGTGGAGAATCGGCTGGTCGACCTTCCGCCGGGCCTACCGGCGGGCGCGCTGCAGGAGGCCTCGAACTTCCTCAACGCCCGTCTGCGCGGCCGGACTCTGGACGCCCTGCGGGCGGACATCGAGGCCGGCCGCACGGCGATGAAGCGGGAACTCGACGCGCTGACCGAACGCTTGGTCGATGCCGGGCTCGCAACCTCCGTCGGCCCGTCCGAGGCGCGCCAGCTCATCGTTCGCGGGCAGGCCAACCTGCTCGACGATCTGCGCGCGGCCGAAGATCTCGAACGCATCCGCCTGCTGTTCAACGACCTCGAAACGCAGAAGGATGTCATCGAACTGCTGGCGCGGGCCGAGCAGGGCGACGGCGTGCGCATCTTCATCGGCTCGGAGAACAAGCTGTTCTCGCTCTCCGGCTCCTCGATGATCGCCGCGCCCTTCCGCGACGGTGCCCAGAAGATCGTCGGTGTCGTCGGCGTGATCGGCCCGACGCGGCTCAACTATTCCCGCATCGTGCCGATGGTGGATTACACCGCCCGCGTCGTCACCAGCCTGCTCGACCGGACGAGGTGACGATCGCGGACGATCGCTCGCGAAATAGGATTTGAGAGCAGGAAACGGGAGGCGGCTCACCCGGACGAAGCCGTAGGCAGGAATCGATCACACACCGGATCGATCACACCTGCCGGAGCCTCGCGATGTCGCACGCTCTCAATCGTCCCATGTCCGCGGCGCAATGGGCGATGCTGCTCGGTCTGTCCGTGCTGTGGGGCGGATCGTTCTTCTTCACTGGCGTGGCACTCTCCGCCCTGCCGCCGCTGACCCTCGTCGTCCTGCGCGTGGGGATCGCCGCGCTGATTCTCAATCTCATCCTTCCCTTCGCCGATCCTCACCGCTCCCGCTGCCGCGAGGCCTGGGCGGCCTTTCTCGGCATGGGACTCCTCAACAACGTCGTGCCTTTTTGCCTCATCGTCTGGGGACAAACCCATATCGCTTCCGGACTTGCGGCGATCCTCAATGCGACGACACCGCTCTTCACGGTCGTCGTCGCCCACATGCTCACTTCCGACGAGCGGATGACCGGGAACAGGCTCGCGGGCGTGCTCGTCGGTCTCGGGGGCGTGTCCGTCATGATCGGGGCGGGCGCCTTTGCCGAGGCCGGGAGCAACCTGCCGGCGCAGCTCGCGGTGCTCGGGGCGGCCCTGTCCTACGCCCTGGCCGGCATCTTCGGACGGCGCTTCCGGCGCATGGGCGTCTCTCCGCTCGCCACGGCCACGGGGCAGGTCACGGCGTCGACGCTCCTGCTCCTGCCGGTCGCGCTCGTCATCGATCGGCCCTGGACCCTGGCTTTGCCCAGTCCGGCGGTCTGGGGGGCCGTGCTCGGGATCGCGGCGCTGTCCACGGCGCTCGCCTACCTCCTCTACTTCCGGCTGCTGGCGAGTGCGGGCGCGACGAACCTCCTGCTCGTCACCTTCCTGATCCCGGTCTCCGCCATCCTGCTCGGCGCGCTGCTGCTGGGCGAGCACCTCGACCCGCGCCACTACCTCGGCATGGTTCTCATCGGATGCGGCCTCGCCGCCATCGACGGTCGCGTGTTCGATCGCGTCGGAGTGCGGCGCAGCGAGGATCCCGCGGTCTATCAGGGGCGGGACATTTGAGCGTCGGCTCAGAGCCGAACGGCCCGAGCGGGGGAGTAGACCGCTGAAAACAACCGGCCGGCCCATGCGAGGGGGCGGTGCACGGGCCGGCCGGCGTACCGCGCGCTTCCGAAGGAGGCAGCGCGATGGCAGGGCATCGGCGGATCGATGAGCCGATGCGAGGGGAACACTATCCGTGATGCGCCGCCGGGGCAGGCGCGTCACCCGGCTCGTCGCGCGGTCCGACGAAGCGGCCGAGCAGGCGCCCCAGACCATTGCCGAGGCTGTCCATCAGCAGGAACACCGCCGGCACGAAGACCAGGGACAGCAGCGTCGAGACGATGAGCCCGGCGATCACCGCCACCGCCATCGGCGCGCGGAACTCGCCGCCGATGCCGAGCGCGAGCGCCGAGGGCACCATGCCGGCGGCCATGGCGATGGTGGTCATCACGATGGGCCGGGCCCGCTTGCGCCCGGCATCGACGATGGCGGTCACGCGGTCGACGCCCGCGCGCATCTCCTCGACGGCGAAGTCCACGAGCATGATCGCGTTCTTCGTCACCAGACCCATCAGCATCAGGATGCCGATGACCACGGGCATCGAGATCGGCATGTGGCAGATCAGGAGGCCGAGGATCGCCCCGCCGATGGAGAGCGGCAGCGAGAACAGGATGGTGAGCGGCTGCAGGAACGAGCCGAACAGCAGCACCAGCACCGCGTAGACCATCATGATGCCGGCACCCATCGCCATGAGGAAGCCGGAGAAGACCTCCTGCATGATCTCGGCGTCGCCCGTCTGACGGATCGTGACCCCCGGCGGCAGGTTCCGGGCGGTCGGCGTGGCGAGCGCCTGCTCGATCAGCGATCCGAGCGCGTCGGAGCCCTCCATATTGGCCTCGACGGCGACGCGCACGGCGCGGTCGTAGCGCTCGATCGCACCGGGGCCCTGGTCGAGTTCGATGTCGGCCACCGCCGCGAGCGGCACCGCCGTCCCGTTCTTGGCCGGGACCTTCAGGTTTTCGAGCCGCGCGACCGCGCCGCGGGCGCTCTCGGGAAGCTGCACCCGAATCGGCACCTGCCGGTCCTTGGCGTTGAACTTGGCGAGGTTGATGCCGATGTCGCCGATGGTGCCGACCCGCACCGTCTCGGCGATGACATCGGTCGAGACACCGAGATCGGCGGCCGCGCCTTCCTTGGGACGGATGCGCACCTCGGTGCGGTTCAGCGGCGCCGTGGACATCACGGAAATGAGGTGCGGGATCGCGGCCATGTCGCGCTGGAGCCGCGCGGCGACCTCCGTCACCACATCGACGTCGGGACCGCTGACGACGAGGGCGAGGTCGCGCTGTCCGCTGTCGCGCAGGGTCCATGAGCGGATGTCGGGCTCTGCCGCCAGCAGAACGGCGATCTCGGATTCGATGGTCCATTGCCGCTTCGCCCGCTCGCTCTTCGGGCTGAGGTTCACGATCAGCGTGGCGAGCCGCGTCTCCTTCTTGCCGCCGGCCTGCCGGCCGCCGTCGACGAAGACCGAGGTGACCTCCGGCAGGGCGCGGATGCGCTCGACCACCCGGTCGGCGACCGCGATCGTGTCGGGGAGCCGGGCGCCCGGCGCCAGCTCGACCATGAACAGGGTGCGGGCATTGTCCTGTTTCGGGATGAAGCCCGAGGGCAGGAGCTTGGTGGAGACGATCGAGCCGGCAAACAGCGCCAACCCGGCCATCAGGGTGATCCACTTGTGGCGCACCGACCAGCCGACCAAGCGGGTATAGGCGCGCATCACCGGGCCCTCGCGCTCCTCGGCGTGGCCGTGGTCGCGCAGGAAGTAGGCGGCGAGCAGCGGCGTGATCAGCCGCGCCACCAGCAGCGACATGAACACCGACACGGCGATGGTCAGCCCGAACTGGATGAAGTAGCGCCCGGCGATGCCGCCCATGAAGGAGACGGGGGCGAAGACCGCGATCAGGGTCGCGGTGATGGCGATGACCGCGAGCCCGATCTCGTCGGCGCCCTCGATCGAGGCACGGTAGGGCGATTTGCCGAGCCGCATGTGGCGCACGACGTTCTCGATCTCGACGATGGCGTCGTCGACGAGGATGCCGGTCACGAGGGTGATCGCGAGCAGGCTGATGCCGTTGAGGGTGAAGCCGAGCGCGTCCATCGCCCAGAAGGTCGGGAAGACCGAGAGCGGCAGGGCGACGGCGGCGATCAGAGTGGCGCGCCAGTCGCGCAGGAACAGGAACACCACGATCACGGCGAGCGCCGCACCCTCCATCAGCGTGTGCATCGCCGAGGCGTAGCTGCCCCGGGTCGCCGCGACGGAGGAGTCGATCTCCTGGAATTGGATGTCGGGATAGCTCTCGGCGAATTCGGCGATCTTCTTCTCGACGCCGGCCGCGACCTCGGCGTCGCTCGCGCCGGAGCCGCGGGAGACCGAGAAGGCGACGACGGGCTCGCCGTTGAAGCGGGCGAAGGTGCGCGGCTCCTCGATCGAATCCTCGACCGTGGCGAGGTCGTCGAGGCGGACCTTGCGCCCGCCGGGCAGGACGATGGAGGTGGCCTTCAGGTCGCGGATGGTGCGCGAGGCGGCGAGCGTGCGGATCGATTGCTCGCGTCCGCCGACCTCGCCACGTCCGCCCGCCAAGTCGGCGGAGGTGACGCGGACCTGCCGGTTGACGTCCGCCGCGGTGATGCCGAGCGCCAGCAGCCGGTCGGGCAGGGGCGTGATCCGGATCTCGCGGGCGACGCCGCCGACGCGCTCGACGCCGCCGACGCCCTTCACGCCCTGGAGCGTGCGGGCGACCTTATCCTCGACGAACCACGACAGGTCGGCCGGCGTCATCGCCGGCGATTTCAAGCCGTAGATGAGGATCGGCAGACCGGTGATCTCGACGCGCTGAATGATGGGCTCGTCGATGGTGCGGGGCAGGTTGATGCGGATCTTCGAGACCGCGTCCTTCACGTCGTTGACGGCCCGGTCGGTGTTCACCTCGAGCCGGAACTCGACCGTGGTGACGGAGGAGCCTTCGGTGATCGCCGAGGTGATGTGCTTGACGCCGCGCACGCCCGCGATCGAGTCCTCGACCCATTTCGTGACCTGTGTCTGGAGCTCGGAGGGAGCGGCACCGCCCTGCGTGATCGTCACCGAGACGATCGGCACGTCGACGTTGGGCATGCGGGTGACGGCGAGCCCCCGGAAGCTGACGAGGCCGAGCACCACCAGCACGAGGAACAGGACAAGGGGTGCGATCGGATTCCGGATCGCCCAGGCGGAGATGTTCAGGCGCATCGCGGCAACCCGTCAGGATCGATGTCTCAGGAGCCGAGGCGGGGACCGCCTCAGCGCAGACCGGCGTCGGCGGTGGCCTGCGGCGAGGGCGCGGCGGAGATGGCCGCCGGTGACTGGCCCTGTCGGTCAAGCGGGACCGGACGGACGCGGTCGCCGTCGCGCAGGAAGCTGCCGGCGCGGGCCACGACGCGTTCGCCCTCGGACAGGCCGGAGCGGATCTCGATGTCGTCCTCGTCCGACAGGCCGGTGCGGACCTCCCGGGCCTCGACCTTGTCGTCCGTCACCACGAGGACGGAGCTGCGCTTGCCGCCCCCGTAGAGGACGGAGGCCTGGGGTACGGTGACACCGCGCGTGCGGGCGAGTTCGACCGCGCCGCGGGCGAAGGTGCCGATGCGCAGGCGGGGATCGGGATCGAGGCGCACGCGGACCTTGCCGAGTCGGCTGGCCTTGTCGACCTCCGGATAGACGGCGCGGACGCTGCCCGAGACCCGCTCGCCTTCGCCGATCTCGATGAAGGCGGGAGCGCCCTCGCGCACCAGCGGAAGCTTGGTCTCGATGACCTCCGCTTCCAGCTCGATCTCGCCTCGGGCGATCAGCCGGAACAGCGGCTCGGCCGACGACGATGTCGCCATGCCGACCCGCGCCGTACGGCGACTGACGATGCCGGCCTCCGGCGCACGAATCTCGGTGCGGGTGAGCCGCAATTCGAGCTCGTCGCGCACGGCCTTGGCCTGCGCGAGCTCCGCCTTGGCCATGGCGAGCCCGTTGCGGGCGAAGGCGAGCTTGCCTTCGGCCTGCCGAAGGGCGGCGGTGCGGCCTTCCATGATCACGGCGGTGGTGTTGCCGGTCTGGATCAACTGCTTGGCGCGGTCGTAGGCGAGGCGCGCTTCCAGCTCCGCGGCTTCCGCCTGCTCGATGTTGCTCTGCGCCTGCGGCACCGCGGCGGAGGCCTTGTCGATCAGCGCGTTCTGCTGGGCGAGCTGCCGGTCGATCAGGTCGCGGTTGAGGCGGGCGAGCACCTGCCCCCGCTCGACCCGCATGCCCTCCTCGGTCAGCAGCTCGACGAGACGATAGCCGTCGATTTCGGGGGTGACGAGGATTTCGTCGCGCGGAACCAGCGTCCCGGTGACGACGACGCTCTCGACGATCTCACGGCGCTCGGCACCGACCACGCTGACGACTGGGGCCGGTGCGCCGGTCGCCGGGGAAGGCGATGCGGTCTCGGCCCGAGCCGGAACCGGCGCCGACGCGGCGAGCAGCAGAGCGGGCAGGGCAAGAGACCGGGCAAGGGACCTGGAAAGGGACCGGGCAAGATGCCGGACGGGTGTCATCGACCGGTCTCCGGATCGCGGCGGGAGGAGGGAAGCATTCCGGACAGGCCCGCGTCGATCGCGGCCTGAAGCTGCGCCACGGCCGGGGTGGCATCGTAGTCGGCGCTGAGCGCCCGACTGACGATGATCCCCTTCATCAAGGGCGCCACGGCGTCGAACAGGGCGGCCGGGTCGCAGTCCGGCGAGGTCTTGATCGCGTCGAACATCGCGATGAGCCAGAGGCGGCCCTCTTCGTCGCCGCACTCGACCATCGTCCCGATGGCCGGATTGCGGGTTGCCTCCGCCCAGACGTCGAGACGCAGGATCGCGGCCTCACGGGTGATGTCGTGGAAGAAGCGGGCGAGCACGCCCATCAGCGCGGCCCGCTTGTCGCCGGACCGCTCCATCGCCTCGACGAGAACGGCGCCCCGCTCGCGGTCACGCTCGGCCAGCCCGAGGACGACCGCTTCCTTGGAATCGAAGTAGCGGTAGATGTTGCCCGGGCTCATCGAGGCCTCGCGGGCGAGATCCTGCATCGTGGTGCGATGGAAGCCGTTTCGGACGAAACAGGCCTCGGCCGCGTCGAGGATCTGCTCGCGCCGGGCTGATTGTCCGTTTCGGGCGTCGACGACGGCGCCGGCCGCAGCACTCATGACGAGGCCCCGACGGTGCCGACGGAAGCGGTTCGGCCCGCCTCGCCGGTGAACTGCACCGCGGCGCAGGCCCGCGGCTGAAGATCGAGATCGGCGCACATGCGTGCCTGCCACCCGTCCGGGCCGGCGCCGGTCCAGCCGATCAGCGCGAACCAGCCGAACGCCACGACAGCGCAGACGAGGAGGTTGGCGGGCGTGCAGACCAGGCGCAGCAGCCGGAACGGGCTGAAGCTGTCCGTGGAGCCGGAGGGGCCGAGATCGCTGTGGCGTCCGAATGTGGATGGGAAAGACGCCCGACCGCCGATCGACATGCTCATGGCCAACTCCAACGCTGCCCGAGCTTGATAGTGAACGTTCATTCTCATGTCAATGAACGTTCATTCTCACCCATGCGAAAGAGGTGCGAGCCTCCACAGGTGAGGCAGCGATGCCACGCCGAGGATCGGTTCTCGCCCTATTAACGATCCGGTTACCACGCAGGAATAGCGCATTGACCAAGACGGGCGCGATCATGCGCCCGCTTGGAACTGCTTTCGCCAAGCTCTGGCGAAGCCGTGAAGCAACAGTCAAGAACAAGCCTCAACGGAACGATCGTCAATAAGAGTGAAAGACGCGTCGTTCGAGATCCCCCATCATGTCCTCCGCAGACCTTGTCCCACTCGCGTGGAATGCCGCGCGTGAACATCTTGACCTGTTTGGAAGCTTAGGGCTTGGCCTCGGCTTCGCGGGCGGAATGATGCCGCGACGAAGTTTGATCCTGCTCACCTCCGCGGCCTGCTCGGCCTGCTTCGCGCTGCATTTCCTTCAGCTCGGCGCGCAGACCGGTACGGCGATGTGTCTGGTCTCGGTGATGCAGAGCGTGGTGGCGGCCCGCTGGATCGGACCCGATTTCCGCGCGCCCTGGGTCGCGCCGCTGTTCCTGGCGAGCAGCCTCATCGCGCTCGGCCTGACGCTCGCGACCTGGAACGGCTGGCCCTCGGCCTGCGCCGGTCTCGGATCGCTGCTCGCGACGCTGGCGCGCCTTCAGGCCAGTCCTCAGACGATGCGCCGGGTGTTCCTGGGCGCGTCCTCGTGCTGGGCGCTCCACAACACGCTGGTCGGCTCTGTCTTCGGCCTGACCTGCGACCTGCTGACGATCGCGGCCCTGGTGATCGCGCTGGTGCGCGGCGGCGCGGACAGGCCGTCCGCCGTCGCGAGCCCGACGACGCCGCTTCCGGGCGCGGCGTGAGGGGCGGGCGGCTCCGCCGCCCGCCACGTCAAGGCTGGAAGAACTTGAGGTCGAGAGCCGCAAGCGCGAGCAGGGGCGGCGGCATGACCACGCCGGCCAAGCGCATGGAGCGGGCCGCCTCCCGACAGGCGGGGAGATCGTTGGCAGCGGCCGCCGCCTCGATCTTCCCAATGGTCGCCGGATCGGGCTTCGGAGCCGGAGCGGGCGTTGCCGGAGGAGGGGGATTCTTGGCCTCGGCATTGGCCTTGGCGTGCGGATTCACCGCCGGGTTGCCGGACTGATTGGCGGTCTGCTTGCCCGATGCAGGTCCGTTCCCGGTCTCGTTGACGGCGCCGCTGAGACCCGACGTCTTCTGAGGCTCGCCGCCGTCGGACGGCTTGCCGCCCTCAGTCTTTCCGGAGGGGTTCGAGACGGCGGTCGCCTGCTGCGCCGGCGTCGTCGCGGCCTTGTTGGCGGGTTCGGGCTGCTTCACGAACGCGACGAGCTCCTGGCAGAGATTGGCCGGCTTGCCCGAGGCCGCCTGGGGAGCGGGCGAAGCGGCAGGCGCCGCGTCCTGCGCTGCGGCGGCGCCGACGAGGAGCGCGTACGCCGCAAGGCCGCCGGCCAGATGCCGGGTGAGAGGCGAAGGCTTCATCGGGTCACTCCGTCGATTGTCCGCTAGGCGTGTCGGTCGGCGTTCAGGAGCGCTTCGGCTGCGAGGCCGTCCCCTCGGCCTTGCCGTGCGGCTCGGCCTCGGAGCCGTACTCGTCCGGAGCCGGGTCGCCGTTCCAGCGTGGACCGACGAGGTTGGTGCCGGGCTCTGACACGCGGGCGCCGGAGGTGGCGAAGGCCTGATAGGCGAACTTCTGATTGCTGGTGAGCGCGAACATCGCCAGCACCCCGAGGGCGACGGCGGCGATGATGGCGGCGATGAAGGCTTTCATGGTCGTGTCGTCCTTGGAGACTCGAGGCCTCGATGCGCGCGGGCGTCGCCCGGTGAGGGGGCCGGCCCGCGCCGCCGGCCTCCGGCTTGATTATTCGGCGGGCGCCGGATGGCCCTTCAGTTGCGGGCCGCTGCCGGTGCGCGCCTGCTCCTTCTCGACCCAGAGATCATGGTGCGCCCGCGCCCAGGCGAGATCTACCTTGCCGCTGCCCATGGCGTCGTAGGCGCCCTCCATGCCGAGCGTGCCGATATAGATGTGGGCGAGGATGCCGGCGATGAAGACGATGCCGATCACCGAGTGGATCACCTGCATCACCTGCATCCCGTTGATGTCGGTGAGCGCGAAGGGGAACAGCATCATCAAGCCGGTGGCGCCCATGGCCGCGCCGAACCCGGCGACCATCCAGAACACGCCCTTCTGACCCGCGTTGAAGCGGCCTGCATGGGGGTGGCCCTTGCCGATGAGTCCGCCGCCGGCCTTGATCCAGGCCCAATCGACCTTGCTCGGGATGTTGTCCCGGATCCAGAGCACGAACATGAAGGCGACGCCGAGCATGAACGGCCACGCGAGATAGACGTGGCTGTACTTGGCCCATTGCGCGATCGCGCCGAATGCTTCCGGGCCGATCAGCGGCATCAGCAGGCGCTTGCCGAAGATGTAGTTCAGGCCAGACAGCGACAGGATGATGAAGCACACCGCCGTCATCCAGTGGGTGAAGCGCTCGAAGGCGTTGAAGCGCAGGATCTTCTTCCCCGACTCCTGGCTGTGCTCCATCATGATCCGGCCACGGAACAGGAAGAACGCACCGAGGGCGGCGAGCATGCCGAGGATCACGAGTGCGCCGATCCAGGGCAGCCAGCGCTCGCGGAAATTCTGATACTCGCGGCCCTGCGGCTGGATCAGGTTGGCCGACTTGCCGTCCGGAATCGACACGCGGCCGCGGATCTTGGATTCCTGCTTGAACAGGAACTCCTCGTTGACCGAATCCGCCGTCGGCCGGGCGCCCATCGGATTCTGGCCATCGGCCTGGATCGGGTTCTGCGCCTGCGCCGGACTATGGGCGCCCGGCGCGGCAAGGAGCATCACCGCCAGGAAAAAGGTGCTGAGGAAGGTCGTCGCCCGCCGCATCGGCGTTCCTTTCGAAGGGTCGTCACAGCTCGCCGGAGCGGGCTCGGTCAGCCCGCGCCGGCAGGGGCTCAGATCGCCACGGTCTCGCGGTAGGCCGTCTTCCAGCCCCAGGCGCCGGAGCCGTAGCCGCGCTTGATCACCCGCTGCTTGTAGATTTCGGCGATCATCTCGCCGTCGCCGGCGAGGAGCGCCTTGGTCGAGCACATCTCGGCGCAGAGCGGCAGCTTGCCCTCGGCGAGACGGTTCGAGCCGTACTTCTCGTACTCGGCGGTCGAGAAGTCGGGCTCGGGGCCGCCGGAGCAGTAGGTGCACTTGTCCATCTTGCCGCGCGAACCGAAGTTCCCCACCCGCGGGTATTGCGGCGCGCCGAACGGGCAGGCGTAGAAGCAGTAGCCGCAGCCGATGCAGATGTCCTTGGAGTGCAGCACCACGGCATCCGCCGTGGTGTAGAAGCAGTTCACCGGGCACACCGCCGCGCAGGGCGCGTCGGTGCAGTGCATGCAGGCCATCGAGACCGAGCGCTCGCCGGGCTTGCCGTCGTTGAGCGTGACGACGCGCCGCCGGTTGATGCCCCAGGGCACCTCGTGCTCGTTCTTGCAGGCGGTGACGCAGGCGTTGCACTCGATGCAGCGGTCCGCGTCGCAGAGGAACTTCATCCGGGCCATAGTTTGGGTCGCTCCTCTCAGGCCGCTGCGATCTGGCACAGGGTGCACTTCGTTTCCTGCATGCCCGTCACAGGATCGAAGCCGTAGGTGGTCACGGTGTTCACGCTCTCGCCGAGCACCACCGGGTCGGTGCCCTTCGGGTAGTAGTCGCGCATGTCCTTGCCCTGGTACCAACCGGAGAAGTGGAAGGGCATGAAGGCCACGCCCTTGCCGACGCGGTCGGTCACCAGCGCCTTGACCTTGGTCTTGGCGTTGTTCTCGGCACCCGAGACCCAGACCCACTGACCATCCTTGATGCCGCGCTCGGCCGCGTCGCCGGTGTTGATCTCGACGAACATGTCCTGCTGCAGCTCGGCGAGCCACGGGTTCGAGCGGGTCTCCTCGCCGCCGCCCTCGTACTCGACGAGGCGGCCCGAGGTGAGGATGATCGGGAAGTCCTTGGCGACACCGCGATCGACCACCGACTTCTGTACCGAGAAGCCGATATTCGGCATGCGCAGCTGCCGCTCGTCGGGACGGGTCGGGTACTTCGCCACCAGTTCGGGGCGCGGCGAGTAGACCGGCTCGCGGTGGACCGGCACCGGATCGGGCAGGTTCCAGGCATTGGCCCGGGCCTTGCCGTTGCCGAAGGGCGAGACGCCGTGGTCGAGGCAGACGCGCTGGATACCGCCCGAGAGGTCGGTCGCCCAGCTCACGGTGTCGGGCTTCTCACCACCGATCTTGAGGATCGTGGCGAGTTCGTCGGGCGTGAGATCCTTGTCCCAGCCGAGCTTCTTGAACACCCCGAAGGTGAATTCGGGATAGCCGTCGGTCAGGTCCGAGCCCTTCGAGAACGAATTCTCGGCCAGCAGGGTCTGGCCGTTGCGCTCGGTGCCGAACCGGGCGCGGAAGCCGCCGCCGCCCTCCTTCACGTGGAGATTGGTGTTGTAGAGGATCGCCGAGCCCGGATGCCGGATCTCGGGCTTGCCCCAGCACGGCCAGGGCAGGCCGTAATAGTCGCCGCCGACCTCCGGATCGTCCTTGGGCGCGCGCAGCGTCACCAGGTCGAACTTGTGCTGGTTGCGCATATGCGCCTTCAGCCGCTCCGGCGACTGCCCGCAATAGCCCGTCGACCAGCCGCCCCGGTTGATCTCGCGCAGGATGTCCTCGGCTTCCGGGACCCCGTTCTCGACCTTGATGTTCTTGCAGAGCTTGTCGGCGAAGCCGAGCTTCTCCGCGAGACGGTAGAGGACCTCGTAGTCGTTCTTCGACTCGAAGGCCGGCTTCACGATCTGCTCGCCCCACTGAATCGAGCGGTTCGAGGCCGTGCGCGAGCCGTCCATCTCCAGCGAGGTGCAGATCGGCAGGAGGTAGGTGTTGTCCTGCCGGGCGTCGAGCGCGGCGAAGGTGGTCGGATGCGGATCGGCCACGACCAGCAGTTCGAGCTTGTTCATGCCCTCGATCGCCTCGGGCATGCGGGTCACGGTGTTGCCGCCATGGCCGAACACCATGAAGGCCTTGACCGGGCTGCGCTGGTCGATCTGCTCCGGAGGCAGGTTCACGGCATCGAACCAGCGGGTCGAGGTGATGCCGGGCGCCTCCATGTTCTCCTTGCGGGTGCGCGCCTTGCGGCCGCCCTTCGCCGGAACCTCATCGAAGCGCGACTGCAGCCACTCGTACTCGACTTCCCAGACGCGGGCCCAGTGGCGCCAGCCGCCCTCGACGAGGCCGTAGTAGAGCGGCAGGGACGTCACATCGAGACCGAGGTCTGTCGCACCCTGCACGTTGGTGTGGCCGCGGAAGATGTTGGCGCCCGTTCCCGGCTTACCGACATTGCCGGTGGCCAGGCACAGGATGCAGAGCGCGCGCACGTTCGCCGTGCCGACCGTGTGCTGGGTCGCGCCCATGCACCAGATCAGGGTCGCCGGCTTCTCCTTGGCGAACTTCTCCGCCACGCGGCGCAGCTGCTCGCCCGGCACGCCCGAGACGCGCTCGACCTCGTCGGGCGTCCACTTGGCGACTTCCTTGCGCACGTCGTCCATCGCGTAGACGCGCTGGGCAATGAACTCCTTGTCCTCCCAGCCATTCTGGAAGATGTGCCAGAGGATGCCCCAGACCACCGGAATGTCGGTACCGGAGCGGATGCGCACGTACTCGGTCGCGTGGGCAGCGGTGCGGGTGAAGCGCGGATCAATGACGATCATGTTCGCGCGGTTGATCTCCTTGCCCGACAGCACGTGCTGCATGGAGATCGGGTGCGCCTCGGCCGGGTTGCCGCCGAGGATGATCATCGTCTTGGCGTTGCGGATATCGTTGTAGCTGTTCGTCTGAGCGCCGTAGCCCCAGGTGTTGGCCACGCCCGCCACCGTGGTCGAGTGACAGATGCGCGCCTGATGGTCGATCGAGTTCGTGCCCCACAGGGCCGCGAACTTGCGCATCAGGTAGGCGGCCTCGTTGGTGAACTTGGCCGAGCCGAGCCAGTAGACCGAGTCCGCGCCGTTCTTCTCGCGAATGGCGGTCAGCTTGGTGCCGATCTCCTCGTAGGCCTGATCCCACGAGATCCGCTTCCACTGCCCGCCCTCGAGCTTCATCGGGTATTTGAGGCGGCGGTCGGAGGAGACCAGCTCGCGGATCGCCGCACCCTTGGCGCAGTGCGTGCCGCGATTGATCGGGCTCGCCCAGGACGGCTCCTGACCGACCCAGACGCCGTTCACGACCTCGGCGGTAACCGTGCAGCCCACGGAGCAGTGGGTGCAGACGTTCTTCTTGATGACCGTGTCCGGGCCGACCGCGGAGGATCCCGCGGCCTTGGCCTTCCGCACCGAGCCGAGCTGGATCGTACCGGCAGCGGCGAGCGCGCCGGCGGTCAGGCCGGATTTCCGCAGGAAGGCGCGGCGGTCGAGCACGCCCGCGGCGAGGCCGGCGGCGACGGCCTGGTGCTTGGTGCGAGCAGCCTCGCCGCTCTTGCGCTTGATCAGCATGGCAGCCTCACTTCGGACCGGTCGATGCCGGATCGGTGTTCTTCTTGAGGGTCTCGTAGCCGTTGGTGCGGTAGAACGCCTTTACGTGGTCGCTCTCCCGATACCGGGCCCTGGTCTCGTCGTTGCCGGGATCGTAGGCCTGCGCCTCGGTCGCCCCCATCGGCGAGGCTACGGCCGCCGCGGCGGCGACCGTGCTGCCACCGAGCGCCCGGAAGAACTGGCGACGACCGAGCGTCTTCGGATCCTGTCGCATCACCCTCGTCTCCTTCGGCGGCTGCCTGCTCTCCGGCAACGCGCCTCGATCCCATTTGTCACGATCGAGAAGCCCTTCAGCCTTCCATGGCGAAGGCTTCCGCCTCGATCTCGATGAACGCGCGGCCAAGCCCCCCGACCGCGCGGTAGAAGTGTCCCGCCTTCGCGTTCTCCAGGTCGGCGAAGAAGCGTTCGGCCCAGGGCTCGATGTGGCGGGCAAAGAAGCGCGCCTGCATGCTGGGCTCGGCCTCGAACCGGCCAGCCGCGAGCCCCGCCATCACCTCCAAGAGGATCGCAAGATGATCCTCCGGCTCGCTCATCGACTCGTCGCGCTCGATGCCGAGCGCGGCGAAGTCCTCGCGCACGCGGGCGAGCGGACGCTCGTTGAGGAAGCCGGTGAGATAGTAAGAGGCGTAAGGCAGAAGCTCGCCGCGGCCGACACCGATGAACAGCGCGAAGTACTCGCGCTCCACCGCCTCAGCACCGGTCTCCGCCGCCGCGCGGCGCAGGGCCGCGACCTGCCGGCCGAGAACGCCCTCGCCATCCTTGAGTGCGACGAGCGCGGCCAGCAACGATGGGTCCGGAGCGCGCCCGAGCAGGGCGGCCAGGAGATCGTATTGCTGCGCGCGCAGGAGATCGATGTCGTCCGGCAGCCCGCCGACACCAGACACCTCATCTCCCGGAAGTGCCATCACCGACGCAACCGAACCCATCATGTCCCTCGGGCCCGTCTCAAGGACCGCTTGTTTGGACCGATAATAAAAAGCGTTTTGATCTGCCGCAATCGAAATGCGCGTGAATTACGAGGGCATCGCCCCTCCATGGCGCCGCAGGCGGGGCCGAACTGGGGCTGATTGCGCTACCTCGGCATGATCATCCGGCAAAGCGGCGACATGAGGCGGCGAAACGGCCGTCGGCGGCGTCGCCTTCTCGAATCGGGCGATCGCCTTGGGCTCGGGACCTTCCGCAGTCGCAGGGGCTTCACGAGACTCCGTTGCGGCCTCCGCGGCCTCGGGCTCCGACGCGGCCTCTTCCGCGACGGGAACGCCGTCGACGACGCGCTTCAGCATCGCCTTCACATCGTCGATCGGGAGGAGGGGGCCCATGCCCGGCACGCCACCCGGCGTGTTCCAGTCGTAGGCATATTCCCGTGCCTCGCTGACGAAGTCTCGGATCGCCGGATCGAGCGACCACATCCGCCGCAGGGCCGCGTTGCGCAGGGCCGTCGGGACACCGGCCTGAAGAAAGGCGGTGAGGTCGGTTTCCGGCGTCAGGGCATCGAGCGACGGGAGACGCGCGAGCCAGTCGTCCGGCACGGGGTCCGGACCACCATCGGCGCGGAGGTCGGCCTCGCTCGGCGGAGCGGCGCTGCCGAGGGCCTCGCTTCCGACCGTGTCCGGTGCGGCGGGCGGTTCCTGCCGCTCGGCGGTGCGCACGGCGACCTTGCGGCGGGCCCAGCGGGAGAGGAAGCTGTCGCTCATTCCGGCTTCCCCTGCATGCCCGGTGCCCGCCGGGCCAGGGCCTCGGGGTCGGCGCGGTCGCGCTTGCGCTTCTCGAACTTGCGCTCGATGTGGAACGCTTCGAAGAAGGCCAGCAGCTTCGCCTGAATCTCGGGCGGCATCGGCACGGCCTCGACGATCTCGCCGATGCCCTCGGCCATCGACTCGCCCTCGTAGGGGTCGGCGGTGACGCTCGCGACTTCGTAGGTGTCCTCCGCCGTGGCGTGCAGGGTGACCCAGAGAGAAGGGCGGCCGGAGACGAGGTTGTCGCGATAATGCGCCGTCTCGGCGATGTGCAGCATCACCTCGTGGGCGCCGGCGTAGAAGGTCGCTTCGTCCTCCGTCTCGGAGAGTTGGGTCCAGGGGGCGGCCTGTGGCGCCGCCGGCAGGGCGGCCACCGGCAGCCAGGCATGGCTCGCCCATGGTCCTTTCAGACGACGGCGCGCCACGATGATGCCGACCTCGAAGCGGTCCTCCGGCAAGCGTTGCGGCAGCGTCTGCGGCGTGTCGTCCGATGTCATGTCCAGCCTCACGCGGCGGCCCGGTCGGAAGCCAGCGGCAATCCGACAACGAGATTCTGGGGCTTGAGCTGCACCGTCTTATCCGGCGTCATGGCGAGCAACAGGTAGACCGGCCGGTCACCGACCCGCGGGTCGACACTGGCCGGATCGGCGAAGGTGAGGCTGAACACGGCGATTACCCGCTCGCGGGCAGCGTCATCGAGCGTTTCGCCCCGCCAGAGCGCATTGCCGATCCGCGTGCCCTCGGCATCGAGTCCGACGAACCAGCGCCAGTCGGGATCCTCCAGTTGGGCAAGCGGCGCGACCGTGACCTCGGCGTTGAGCAAGTGGCGCACGAAAGCCTCGATCGCCCGTGCCAAGCCGTCCCGGCTTCGGGCACTGGAACTGAGATTGAGCGCCATGGTGAAGGCGTCCGATCGGCTCCAATAGGTCCAGGCGTTCTCCTCGTTGAGAATATCGAGTTCGCTCGCAGCCTTCTTGCCGAGCATCGAGACCAGGGGCGAGAGCGGCGCACCACCCTCCCGCGCCTCGATCACCTCGGCATCGGCGAGCAGCACCGCGCCCTCGTGAAGGCTCACCCGCTGCGGCCGGAAGAACAACTCGGCGGCGCGCAGCACGAACGGGTCGTCGCAGCCGTCCAGGGCGTTGCGCAGGATCAGGTGAACGAGCTGGCTCAGGAAGAGGCCCGGCACGCCCTGCAGCCCGCCGCGCACCAGCGCGAGATAGGCCGCCTCGACCGACCGAGCCGACAGGAGACGGTCGCGGAAGGCGAGCATCACCGCCCAGTTCTCCCGCGCATCCGCATCCGCGATCTTGTCGACTTCACCGCTCTCGACCCGCCGGCGCGGGTCGGTGAGCAGGCTGGCATGGAGCGCGCGCTCGGCCGCGCAGGCCTCCTCCGGCGGCACCAGTTCGGGACGCGCCAGATAGGCCAGGATCAGCTCGTCGGTGACGGCGAGGCCGCCGCCCTCGGTGCGCTGCGTGAGATGATGGCCGCTCGATACCCAGAACTCGGTCATGCTCGCTTCGCCCCCGCGGGGGCTCCGTTCAGAAGGCCCAGAAGGTCGGCCTGCTCCTCAGGTCCGTCCTCGTCGGTCTCGACGAAGTGGAAGGCGCGCCCGTGCAGCGGGTCCGCGCCCGGCGCGCGCTGGTGCAGGGTGCGGAACTCCTCCGCGATCTCACCGTCGCGCTCGCTTCGATGCATCGCCACCACGCTCCCGACCGGCAGGTTGCACAGCGAGGCCGCGACCTCGATCTCCTCGCGCGCGGCGGCGCATGCGGCCTCGCGATCCGGCGCGCCGAGACGCTCGTGGATATGACGGGCGAGGTCCTCGACCGCGGCTTCGCGCTCCGCATCGCTCGCCTCGCTGACGACGACGAGCGTGGAGAAGCCGAGCGAACGCACGCCGACGAAGCCGGAGCGGAACGCCGCCCGATCCTTGCCGGTCAGGGCCGAGAGATCGGCATCGAAGAACAGGAACGATCCCGTCACCGCCCACTCGCCGGGCTCGGCGGCCTGAGCGAAGACGAAGGTGTCGGAGGGGTCGAGCCGCAAGGTGCGCGGCAGCTTGCCCGACGTCTGGGTTTTCGTCACAGCCGCACCATTCCGGTGGCCGGGTCGCGCCAGGTGGGGGTGACCAGCGCCGGCATCAGCGGCAGGGATTCGCCGCGCCCGTCGGCGTGGATGAGCCGGGCATCGCCCTCCGGATCGATCGTTGCCCGCGCCCCCGGCGGCAGAGCGAGGCGGGCGAGGTAGCGTCCGGTCGAGCGCGCGGCACCGTCCTCGCTCCAGATCTCGAACGCCTTGGTCAGGTGGCGGGCGAAGCTCTCCACCAGCGCCTCGCGCAGGTCCGTGGGGAAGCCTTCCTCCTCCAGGGAGGTGGACTCGGGCGTGAGGCCGGGATCGCCCGCATCCCGCTTTGAGGCGATCAGCATCGCCGAGAAAACGAGCCAATCCGGCGTCTCGGTTTCGGCGCAGCCCTGCGGCCAGTGCAGGGTGCCACCGCCGAGGCGTGCTCCGTTGAAGGTTAGGGTGTCGGGCCACAGGAAGGTCACCGGGATCTCCGGCGGACCGAAGGTGCCGACCGTATCCGCCAGGGCCTGCATTCCGACGAAGAAGGCCCGCCGCGCCGTCGCGAGTGCCTCCGTCGGCGCCAGCACCACGGCGAGCGCGATGACGTCGTCGCGCTCTTCCATCAGGAGGGTTCCGGCATCCGCCGCGCCGGTCTCGGCCAGCCGGCAGGCATGCCCGGCAGCACCGAGGGCGCCCGCCGCAACGAGTCCCGTGAAGGCCGGGGGCAGGACCAGGGGAGCGGGGCGCAGAGCCGGCGATCCGATATCGAGGGGGAGGGTCATGAGCCGTGCCGGGCGCCTGCGCCCGCATGTCCGTTCGTCGTTTTAGAATGATACGAGTATATGGAAGGCAGGCCCCCGCGCGAAGGGCCCTCCGGCTCTTCCAATCGTCTCAGGTTCAATCGTGTCCGATCGTCTCGTGTTCGCCTGTTCCTGCGAGAAGACGATGCCGCTCGATGTCGCGGCCCTCGAAAAGGGTTGCGGCGGTCGCGTGCGCACCGCCGACCAGCTCTGCGGCCGTGAACTCGACCGCTACCGCGAAGCCCTGGCCTCGGGTGCGCCGATCACCGTCTCCTGCACGCTGCAGGCACCTCTGTTCGAGGAGGTCGCCGCCGAGCACGAGGCGGAGGAGCGCGTCGCTTTCGCCAAGATCCGCGAGACCGCCGGTTGGTCGTCGCAGGCCGACAGATCCGGTCCGAAGATGGCCGCCCTGCTCGCTGCGGCGGCGGAGGCGGTGCCCGTCGCCGGCACCGTGCCGCTGGAGAGCCGGGGCGTCGCCCTGATCTACGGGCGCGACGAGGCCGCGATCGAGGCCGGGCGGCGTTTGGCCGAGCATCTCGATGTGACGGTGCTGCTGAGCCGGCCGGGCGAGGTCGCGCCGCTCCACCGCAACGAGTTTCCGGTGCTCCGGGGCACGGTGCGCGGAGCGACCGGCCATCTCGGGGCGTTCGAACTGCGCATCGACGATTACGCCCTGCCGGCACCGTCCTCGCGCACGCATCTCGTGTTCGGGGCGGGACGGGACGGCGCGGTCTCGACCTGCGACCTGATCCTCGATCTCACCGGCGGCACGCCACTCTTCCCCGCGCACGAATTGCGCAGCGGCTACCTGCGCGCCGATCCGCGCGACCCGGCGGCGGTCGAGCGGGCGGTGATGGCGGCGTCCCACCTCGTCGGCGAGTTCGACAAGACCCGCTTCATCGACTTCCGCGGCGAGCTCTGCGCCCATTCCCGCTCACGCATCACCGGCTGCACCCGCTGCCTCGATGTCTGCCCGACGGGAGCCATCGCGCCGGCCGGCGACACCGTGGCGATCGACCCTTACGTCTGCGCCGGCTGCGGAAGCTGCGCCGCCGTCTGTCCCACAGGGGCGGCCAACTACGCCTTGCCGCCGGCCGATGCTCTGATGCGCCGCCTGCGTAGCCTGATGCGCGCCTATCGCGCGGCGGGCGGCGCCGATGCGGTGGTGCTGTTCCACGACGGTGACCACGGCGAGCCGCTGATCGACGCGCTCGGCCGCTATGGCGAGGGCCTCCCGGCCCACGTCCTGCCGGTGCGCGTCAACGAGGTGACGCAACTCGGCCCCGAGATCCTGGCCGCCCTGTTCGCCTACGGTGCGGCCGGAGTGCGCGTTCTGGTGCGCGCGCGCCCGAAGCACGACCTCGACAGCCTGCACCGTACCGTCTCGCTCGGCCGGACGCTGGCCGACGCGCTCGGCTACGGCGCCGGCTCGGAGGCGCCGACCGTCGCCCTGATAGAGACCGACGATCCCGACGCGCTCGGCGCGGCACTTCGCGCGGACATGCCAGGATACGCTGCGGCGGCGGCGGCCGGCTTCGTCCCTGTCGGCGGCAAACGCGAGATGCTGCGCCTTGCCTTCCGGGAGATGCACGCCGCCGCGCCCACCCCGGTCGCCGCGGTGCCGCTGGCGGCCGGGGCGCCGTTCGGCGGCCTCGAATTTCGCACTGAGGACTGCACGCTCTGTCTCTCCTGTGTCGGTGCCTGCCCGACCCATGCCCTGTCGGATAGCGCCGACCGGCCGCTGCTCGCCTTCGAGGAGAGCCTCTGCGTGCAGTGCGGCCTGTGCGCGGCTACCTGCCCGGAAGACGTCATCAGCTTGAAGCCGCAGATCGACTTCGCGGCTTGGAGCGAACCGCGCCGGATCGTGAAGGAGGAGGAGCCGTTCTGCTGCGTCACCTGCGCCAAGCCGTTCGGCACCCGGGCGACCATCGAGCGGGTGATCGGCAAGCTGCGGGAGCGTCACTGGATGTTCTCGGGCGAGGCCGGCGAGCAGCGCCTCCGCTCGCTGATGATGTGCGACGATTGCCGTGTCGAGGCGGCGCTCAACCAGGGCTTCGATCCTCACGCCGCGCCGCCCGCGAAGCCGCGCACCACCGAGGATTATCTTCGCGAGCGGCAGGACGCGGGCCGGCTGCAGGGCTGAGCACAAAAAACGACCCGCCTTCATTTCGAGGGCAGGTCGGGTTCAGGGATGTTTTGTCGCAGGAGAACACTTCGACAAACCTCGGACCAAGGCCCGGTTCCGCGGACCGCGCGCGAAACCCGACGAAATCGGTGCGAAATGTAACCGGCAAACGCAGGGTTCACCGCTTCGATCGCCGTGCTATAGGGCGCGCCCCATCCGCCAGCCCTGAGCCCCGATGCCACCGATCGTCTCGATCGCGAACCTGTCGAAGGTCTACGCCTCGGGGTTGCACGCTCTGCGCGACGTAAACCTCGACATCGCCAAAGGCGAAATCTTTGCGCTGCTCGGGCCCAACGGCGCCGGCAAGTCGACCCTCATCAACATCGTCTGCGGGATCGTGACGCCGAGTACCGGCGAGATCCGCGTCGGCGGCCACGACATCCTCGGCCAGTATCGCGCCGCGCGGCGGCTGATCGGGCTGGTGCCGCAGGAACTCACCACCGACGCCTTCGAGAAGGTGTGGGACACCGTGAGCTTTAGCCGCGGCCTGTTCGGGCTCGCCAAGAACCCGGCCCATATCGAGCGAGTGCTGCGGGATCTCTCCCTCTACGACAAGCGCGAGAGCCGCATCATGCAGCTTTCCGGCGGCATGAAGCGCCGGGTGCTGATCGCCAAGGCGCTCGCGCACGAGCCGCAGGTGCTGTTCCTCGACGAGCCGACGGCAGGCGTCGACGTGGAGCTGCGCCAGGACATGTGGCGCCTCGTGCGCCGCCTGCGCGATCAGGGCGTCACGGTGATCCTCACCACCCACTACATCGAGGAGGCCGAGGAGATGGCCGACCGGGTGGGGGTGATCCGCAAGGGGGAGATCATCCTCGTGGAGGACAAGGTCGAGCTGATGCGCAAGCTCGGCAAGAAGCAGCTGATCCTGCATCTGCGCGAGGCGGTCTCGGTCCTGCCCAAAAACCTCGCGCGCCACGATCTCCAGATCGGCGAGGACGGACGCACCCTCGTCTACACCTACGACACGCGGCGCCAGCGCACCGGCATCACCGGCCTGCTCGGCGAGCTGGCCGATGCCGGCATCGCCTTCACCGATCTCGATACCAGCCAGAGCTCGCTCGAAGACATCTTCGTCGATCTCGTCCGCGAGCGCGCGTGAGGACCGTGTCCATGCTGAACGTCCCAGCGATCCTCGCCATCTACCGCTTCGAGATGGCCCGTTTCTGGCGCACGGCCCTGCAGAGCATCGTCGCACCGGTGATCTCCACCTCGCTCTACTTCGTGGTGTTCGGGGCCGCGATCGGTTCACGGGTGCAGACGGTGGACGGGGTGCCCTACGGCCTTTTCATCGTGCCGGGGCTGATGATGCTCTCACTGCTGACGCAGAGCGTGTCGAACGCCTCTTTCGGCATCTACTTCCCGCGCTTCGCCGGCACGATCTACGAGATCCTGTCGGCCCCGATCTCGCCCTTCGAGGTCGTGCTCGGCTATGTCGGCGCGGCGGCGACGAAGGCGATCGTGATCGGCCTCACCATCCTCGCCACCGCCGCCCTGTTCGTTCCGCTGCATATCGAGCACCCGTTCTGGATGGTGTTCTTCCTGCTGCTGACGGCCATCACCTTCAGCCTGTTCGGCTTCGTGATCGGGCTGTGGGCCGACGGGTTCGAGAAGCTTCAGCTGGTGCCGCTCCTTATCGTCACGCCGCTGACCTTCCTCGGTGGCAGCTTCTACTCCATCGACATGCTGCCGCCGTTCTGGCGGGCGGTGAGCCTGTTCAACCCGGTGGTCTACCTCGTGAGCGGCTTCCGATGGGCCTTCTTCGGCAAGGGTGACGTGGCGGTCGGCATCAGCATCGCCGCGACGCTCGCCTTCCTCGCGCTGTGCCTCGGTCTCGTGACCTACATCTTCCGTACGGGGTACCGGCTGAAGAGCTGATCCGATCGAAGGTGGGCAGATGGCGCGGGATCCCTACATCGTCAGGCGCGACAGCCTCGCGGCGGCCTTTCCGCCCGGGCACGAGCCGCCCGCGCTCCTCCTCGACTTCGCGGATTGGCTCGAGGGGCGCCCCTGGGGCAGCCTGGGCTGCTTCCGGCTCGAGGGAACGCTGAGTGACGAGGCGCCGGTCGTCGACGGCGGCACCCTGCGCCGGGAATTCTCGCTCTTCCTCTACCTGCCCGACGGTTCGCTCGTCGGCTTCTGGCACCCGGACGGCATGCCGACGGCGGCGAGCCCCATCGTCGGTCTCGGTTCCGAGGGCGAGGCCGCGATTCTCGCGGGCTCACTCGAAGGCTTCCTGGCCAAGCTCGCCCGCAACGCGTTCTCGGATTCAGGTTGGAGCGACCTCGCGGCTGACGAGGACGACGAAGAGGACGAGGAAGACGACGGTGATGGAGGCGAACTGGTGCCGGTCGCGGACGAAGACGCCCGTGACGCGCTCGCGGAATGGCTCGGGGCGCGGATCGGGGCGGAACGCCTGAACGAGTTGGCGAGCGAGGAGTGCGCCTCGACGGCTTTCGCGGCACGGATGGAGGCCTGGATGCAGGAGCGCGAGGGCTACTGGGTCGGGCATCCGATCCTCATCGAGATCGGGCGCGCCCTGGCCGCCCACCGTCCTCCCGGCAGGACTCCGTGGGATCGGACCCGCCTGAGGGCCGCACTAGTCGGGACCCTCTGCGAGGTGCAGGTTTATCGCGCCGGGCCTCAACCGGTCCCGGAAGCCGCCCAGGTCGAGCCGCTCCTGCGTGCCCTGCGTGACGAGCAGCAGCGATCCGATCCCGATCTCGGCTTCTGGTTCGAAATCCACCTCGCGCTCGATGCGCAGGGCCGCATCCTGCCCCGCTTCGACTACCAGGTCCGTCCCGAGATCGGCGGTGCACCGGCGCCGGTCGAGGCGGCGCGGTTCGATCTCGCGCGGGCGCCGCGCCCGGCGCGATGGGTGCCGGGGTGGCTCGCGGCTGCGAGCGTATAAGAGTCTCGCCGCTTCGCTCAGAGCGGCCGTACCGCGTCGAGGGTCAGCATCCGTGCCGCCGCCCCACAGGCGAGTACGCGAAGCGACACCTTTCGGCCGACGGTCAGGATCGTTTCGAGAGATTGCTTGACCGTGCCGTTGGTGGCGGCGTCGAGGGTTCGGTAGCCGTCCTCGACGTTGATGAAGCTTCGCTGACCGGACGGCTCCTCGATGACGACGGATTGAAGATAGAGGCCGTCGCGGCCGAACTCCCGCTTCGCGATCCGGCCCGTCAGCTTGGCCGGCAGGCAGCCTTCGTCCGAGGAGAGATTGCTGAGGGCGACGACCTTCCCCCCGGCATAGGTCAGCTTCGGCCGTGCCGTAGCCGCACCGCCGAATACCAGCAGAAGGATCGCGAGGAGGATGAGCGCCGTGGCGAAGGCGTCCGCCACGAGCGAGCGAACGGCGCCGCTCCCCGCAATCTGCGAAGTCCGACCAAACATGACCGATTCCCGAAGCCCGCCCAGAGCTTTGGCGCGGATCGGGTTCCGGCGGCAGTCCGCCAAACGATCTACCACTGATAGGCCAGGACGACCCGTCCGCGCCGCTGCGGGCAGGCGCGCTGGGGACGCCGCGCGGCTAGGGCCGCTGCGCCAGGAATTCCAGCACGCCTTGGCGGTGCAGCCGGTCGCCGACCGCCGTGGAATGGTCGCGGTTCGGCAGGTCGAGGGCGCGGGCGTTCGGCATCAGCTTGGCCAGTTCCGGCCCGGAGCCCGCCACCGTGTCGAGCGTGCCGACCGAGATCAGCGTCGGCGTATCGATGGCCGAGAGTTCGGCCCGCGACAGCGTCTGGCGCGAGGCGCGGATGCAGGCGGCGAGGGCGCGCAGGTCGCTCTTGGTCTGCTCGGCGAAGGTGCGGAAGGTCGCCGCCGTCGGGTTCGGCGCGGGCGTGCCGGCGGGCGCTTCCAGCGCCTCGGCGATGCCCTGCGGCAGGCCGCGCCCGTCCACGAGGTTGAAGCCGAGGCCGCCGATCAGCAGCGAGCGGACCTCCGTCGGATGATCGAGCGCCATATGCGCAGCGATGCGCGCGCCCATGGAGTAGCCCATCACGTCCGCACGGGCGATGCCGAGATGGCGCAGCAGCCGCACCGCGTCGCCCGCCATCTGATCGGAGGTGTAGGCGCCGGGATCGTAGAGCTTCTCGCTCTGGCCGTGGCCGCGGTTGTCGAGAGCGATGACCCGGTAGCCGGCCTCGGTGAGATACCGGACCCAGAGCGTATTGACCCAGTTCACGGCGTGGTTTGAAGCGAAGCCGTGAATCAGGAGGATTGGGTCACCGCCGCCCGAAGCCCCTTCCTTGGCCGGCACGTCGATAAAGGCGATCTGCACGCCGTCGGAATCGAAGCTCTGCATGGGCGTGTCTTCGGGTGCAGCGAGCCCGTTGTCAAAGGCCGGGTGAACGCTTCCTGCGACAACCGGCGGAATTTGCTGCCGGGCGCCCCCGGCACCCCCGACTTTTGAGCCCCGCTGATGAGCCCGGCTTGCCGCCGCCCCTTCGGGCTGGCATCACCCCGGCACGATGACGGATACCTCGCCCTACGGCACCTACGCCCCGACCGGCCTCGTCGCGCGGATCGCGGACCGGACTCAGAAGCTTCCCGAGCAATCCTGGCGCGCCCGCCGGATGGCGATGTTCCTGCGCCGGCTCGCCATCTCGATGCTGCGCGGGCGACCGCTCGACGTCGAGCGCTACGGCGCGCGGATGCGGCTGCACCCCTACAACAACAACTGCGAGAAGAAGGTGCTCTTCACCCCGCAGTTCTTCGACCCGCAGGAGCGCGCGCTCCTGCGGCAGCGCCTCGCCGAGGATGCGGTGTTCCTCGACATAGGCGCCAATATCGGCGCCTACGCGCTGTTCGTGGCGGCCTTCACCGGGCCGCGCGCCCGCATCCTCGCGGTGGAGCCGCAGCCGGACGTGTTCGACCGGCTGACCTTCAACATCGGTCAGAACCCGTTCGGCACGGTCAAGGCCATCGCCTGCGCCGTCGCCGACAAGGCGGGCGAACTGACCCTCTTCATCGATCCGCGCAATCGCGGCGAATCGAGTGTGAAGATCGTCGGCACGCACAAGAACGCCACCGTGCGCGTGCCGGCGGTGACGCTGGTGGATCTCTGCCGCTCGGAGGGGATCGAGCGGATTGATGCGATCAAGCTCGATGTCGAGGGCGCCGAGGATCTGATCCTGGAGCCGTTCCTGCGGGACGCGCCGGCTTCGCTCCTGCCGTCGCTGCTCATCATCGAGAACGGTGCCGATCAGTGGCAGATCGACCTGCCGAGCCTGCTCCTCAAATACGGCTACCGCCAGATCGCCCGCACCCGGCTCAACCTGATGTTCGAGCGGCATTAGGGTCAAGTTCGACAAATGAGCTGACCCCACTCGGGGCATTGTGCTTTGTTTCTGGCTTGCTAGATCTGTTCTCATCGAGAGGACGGAAGCGAATCACTTCGTGCCGACACTGAGCAAAGATCCGCCCGGTTTCGATGTCATTGGGCCGTTTCAGCTCAGTAAGGCTGACGTAGCAGCCGGCGTATTCGTCGAAAAGTTCGGTCACGAGGTAGTAGCGAGGAGAATCTTTTTATCAATTACATTCGTGATGGTCATAACCTTGTTTGTGGTTGGATTGAGTGATTATTTCAGCGTCCTGACCGCTGTTCTGGTGCTCATTGTGGTGGAGATATCTATATTTCGCCCTTTGTTGATAATGGTTAGATATCGCGGTGGTGCCTATTTATAGTATACTGACCAAGGCATTGACGCCAGATCGAAGCACGGGCATGCTCTCTACAAATGGCACATGATCCGGTCGATCGAAAAACTGGGTCCCCGCCTGCTCATCCACATGGCCAACGGTGGCGCTTTGATCGTTCCTGAGAGGTCCACCACGACTAGGAATTTGGAGCGACTAACATCCACCCTTGAACATTTTGACGTCATTCTGCCGAAGCGAGCCCGCTGCTGACGTCAGGATCGGTACCGGTTCCGCAATTTCCACGCCCTCCGGCCCCACCGCGCAGGTATAGGCGTAGGCCTCGACGCCGGCCGCCAGCGCCGCCCGGAGGGCCCGGTCGAAGGCCGGGTCGATGTCGCGAGCGACGTCGAACGCCTCCGCTCGCATCTGGATCACCACGATCAGCATCGCCCGGCCGCCCGCGGCCACGACACCGGCCAGCTCCTCCATGTGACGGGCCGAGCGGGCGGCCTTGCAGTCGGGAAATTCGGCGAGCCCCGGCCGCCGCATCAGGTGGCAATTCTTCACCTCGACGTGACAGGGCGGCAGGCCGCCGCCGCTCGCGAGAAAATCGACGCGGCTCGCCTTGCCGTAGGCGACCTCCGGCCGGAGCGTTTCGTAGCCCGCGAGCGGTGCGAGCCGGTTCTCGCGAAACGCCTCCGCGACCAGCGCATTGGGCCGGGCCGTGTTGATGCCAACCCATTGCAGGCCGCCCGGCAACTCCGCCTCCACCAGTTCCCACGAGAAGCCGAGCTTTCGCGTCGGATTGGTCGAGGGCGAGACCAGCACGCGGAAGCCCTCCGCGTTGAGCCCCAGCATTGCACCGGGATTGGCGCAATGCGCCGTGACCATCGTGCCGTCGGCAAGCGTGACGTCGGCGAGGAAGCGCTTGTAGCGCCGCACGAGGCGGCCTTCGATCAGGGGAACGGGAAAACGCATCGCGGCCGTCGAGGAGTGGAACGGGCTTTCGCTTTCGCGCATCCGCGCCCTAGCTTCCACCCGTTTCCCTGCCCCCGAGGCTCCATGTCCCAGAGTTCCAGCTCTCAGAGTTCCGACGTCACCGCCGCCGTCCTCGTCATCGGCGACGAGATTCTCTCGGGCCGCACCAAGGACAAGAACATCGGCACCATCGCCGACATGCTGACCGAGATCGGCGTGGACCTGCGCGAGGTGCGCATCGTGCCCGATGTGAAGGAGGAGATCGTCGCCGCGGTGAACGCGCTGCGGACGCGCTACACCTACCTCTTCACCTCCGGCGGCATCGGCCCGACCCACGACGACATCACCGCCGACAGCGTGGCGGAAGCCTTCGGCGTTGGCATCGATGTCGATCCGCGCGCCCGCGCCATGTTGCTGGAGCGGCACCGGCCGGAAGACCTCAACGCCGCGCGGCTGCGCATGGCCCGCATCCCCGACGGGGCCGACCTGATCGCCAATCCCGTGTCGAAGGCGCCGGGCTTTCGCATCGGCAACGTCTTCGTCATGGCCGGCGTGCCGCAGATCATGGCGGCGATGCTCGACGAGATCCGCCCGACCCTCACCTCGAACGCGCCGGTGATCTCGGAGACGATCGAGGTCGGTGCGATCCCCGAGGGCAACTTCGCCGACGGCCTCTCCGAGATCGCCGCAGCGCATGGAAGCGTCTCAATCGGCTCCTACCCATCGATGACGCCCGAGGGGTTTCGCAACCGCATCGTGGTGCGCGGGCGCGACGCTGAGGCGGTCGCGGCGGCGCGGGCGGCGGTGGAGGACCTGCTGTCCGGGCTGCGAACCTGACGGCGGGTTCGGATCTGGGTCGGCGGCTGGGGCGCCGCCACGACGTCCCGGCCGGCGGAGCCGGTCAGATCGTCGGAGAGGCGGACGCTCCCGTCCAGGCGCAGGACTGCACGAGCTCGGCCGAGAACACGGCATCGAGCCGGCGCCGCTCGGCCTCGACCACAGGTCCCTCCACTAAGACCGGACGACAGCGGGCGGCGGAGTCCGCCGCCATGCCGTCAGGGTCGTGCAGGGGCTCATCGGAGCCGGCGAACCACGGCCGTGAGCCGAGATCGAGGTAGCTCTCGGCGCCTAAACCCTCCGCGAACAGGATGTCGTGGGCATCGAGTTCGACGTGCCAGTAGGTGATGGACTCGACCGGTATCCGGGCGACGCTGATGCCGTTGACGAGGCACATCACCGGCACGAGGAGGCCGCCGGAACCGTCGGCCTCTACCCCGACCAGCACCGGGTGTCCGGGGGAGAGGAAGAGGTCGCGCGCGGGAAGGCCGTCGCCGAACGCGCCGGTGCGGATGCGGATCGGCTGCTGATTGTGGGGCAGGGCACGGCCGTGATCGTCGAGGCTGCGGGAGCCGATCCAGCGGATCGGGCGGGAGCCGCCGGCGACGGTGAGCGCTTGGTCACCGACGCGCAGATCCTCGACCGCGACCTCGCCGCGCTCGGTGCGAATACGCGTGCCGCTGGCGAAGCAGATCACGTCGGAGACGAACACGTCGCGGGCGATGTTGGTGTCGCCCGGCACGAGGTTGGTGGCGTTGCTGTCGAAGGCGACGCGGCTGCCGTCCGCCGACAGGCCAAGGCGACTGCCGTTGCTGGGGCCGTTGCCCTGCGTGCCGTCGGCAGCACTGGAGACGCGGGTGAGCGCTCCCGTGGTCAGGTCCTTGACGAAGGTGTCGGTGGCGAGATTGGTGTCGCCGGGCACGAGGTTGATGGCGCGACTTGTGAACGCGACTTTGGTGCCGTCGGCCGAGATTTTCGGGATGCCGGTGGCCTCGGCGTTGCCCTGGGTGCCGTCGGTGGCGGTGGAGACGCGGGTGATGGCGCCCGTGGTCAGGTCCTTCACGAACACGTCGGTGCGGCCGTTGGTGTCGCCGACCACGAGGTTGTCGGCGTTGCTGAGGAAGGCGACGAGATTGCCGTCGCGCGACTGCGTTGCGTTGAAGCTGTCGCCGTTGCCCAGGCTGCCGTCGGCGGCGGTCGAGGCGTTGGTGACGGCGCCGGTCGTCAGGTTCTTGATGAAAACGTCGGCGCGACCGTTGGTGTCGCCCGCCACGAGGTTGGTGGCGCCGCTGTGGAAGGCGACGCTGCGCCCGTCCGCGGCCAGCGAGAAGGAAATGCTGATGTCATTGGCCTGAGTTCCGTTGGCGGCGGTCGAGGCGCGGGTGATCGCGCCGGTATCCAGGTTCTTGACGAAGACGTCGAAGCTCTGGTTCGTGTCGTTCGCCACGAGGTTCGAGGCCGCGCTCCCGAACGCGACTGTGCGGCCGTCCTCCGATAGCGAAGGGGTCGTGACGTCCGCGTTCGCCAGGCTTCCGTCGGCGGCGCTCGATGCGACGCGAACCTCGCCGGTCTCGAGGCTCTTGACCACGATCTGACGCGGACGGCCCGACTCGATCAGCTCCGGTGCGCCGGTCACGAACGCAACGGCGCTGCCGTCCGGCGTCAGCGAAGGTGCGAAGCTCTGCTCCGACAGCGGGTTGCCGTCGCTGTCGGTCGACACGCGGGTGAGCGCGCCGGTGGTCAGGTTCTTGAGGAAGACGCTCGAAGTCCCGCTCGCATCGGGCGTGATGCCGAGGTTGGTCGCCGAGGTGTCGAAGGCGACGAGGGTGCCGTCGCCCGAGAGGGAGGCGTCGCTACTGCGTCCGTTGCCTTGAGTTCCGTCGGTAGTCGTCGAAGCGCGGGTGATGGCCATCGAGTCGGTCTCGTCTGCGAGGAGCTGGTGCAGGCCGGGTCAGGGCGCTGCGAGCGGGACGGAGGCGGGCGGGTGCCCGGCTCTCAGGCGATGATCCAGGGCAGGCCGGCCTCGGCCCAGGCGCAGGCTCTCGCGAGCGCGGCCGCGAACACCGCGTCGAGACGCCGCCGCTCGGCCTCGACGACCGGACCGTTCAAAGCCAGCGGACGGCAGCGGCCGGGTGCGTTCGTGGCGGCGAACTCGGGGTCGTGCAGCGGCGCATCGGATCCGGCGAACCAGGGCCGCGAGCCGAGATCGAGGTAGCTCTCCGCCGGCAATCCTTCGGCGAGCAGGATGTCGTGGGCATCCAGCTCGACGTGCCAGTAGGTCACCGCCTCGACCGGCATCCGGGCGAGGCTGGTGCCGTTCACGAGGCTCATCACCGGCACGAGGTGGTCGCCGACCAGCACCGGGTGGCCCGGGGAGAGCAGGAGGTCGCGGACCGGCAGGCCGTCGCCGAAGGCGCCGGCGCGGATGCGGACCGGCTGCTGGGCAAAGGGCAGGGCGGAGCCGCGGCCGTCGAGGCTGCGGGAGCCGATCCAGCGGATCGGGCGCTGCTCGCCCCCGACCGTGACCGCGCGATCGCCGACGCGCAGATCCTCGACTGCGATCTCGCCGCGGTCGGTGCGGATGCGGGTGCCGGTGGAAAAGCAGACCACCGTGGCAGCGACGAACACGTCGCCGGCATTGTTGGTGTCGCCGGGCACGAGGTTGCTGGCGTTGCTCTGGAAGGCGATGCGGCTGCCGTCGGCCGACAAGGAGCCAGCGTTACTGGCGGCATTGCCCTGCGTGCCGGAGGCATTGACGGAGACCCGGGTGAGTTCCCCGGTGATCAGATCCTTGACGAAGAGGTCGTTGGAGATGTTGGTGTCGCCGGGCACGAGGTTGCTGGCGCGGCTCGAGAAACTGACCTTCGTCCCGTCGGCCGAGATCACCGGGGCTAACGAACCGACATTGCCCTGGGTGCCGTCCGTGGCGGTGGAGACGCGGGTGATGGCCCCCGTCGTCAGGTTCTTGACGAAGATATCGTCGACCCCGTTGGTGTCGCCCGCCACGAGGTTGGTGGCGCTGCTGCTGAACGCGACGAGCTTGCCGTCGCGCGACAGCGAGGTGAAGAGGCCGCTAGCGCTGTTGCCCTGGGTGCCGTCGGCGGCGGTCGAGACGCGAGTGATCGCGCCTGTGGTCAGGTTCTTGACGAAGACGTCGTCTGCCCCGTTGGTGTCGCCCGCCACGAGATTGCTGGCGGAACTGGTGAATGCGACGGTGCGCCCGTCGCCGGAGATGGTCGGAAGGGTGCTGGTGCCGTTGGCCTGGGTGCCGTCGGCGGCGGTCGAGGCGCGGAGGATCGCGCCGGTCGCGACGTTCTTGACGAAGACGTCGTAGGCCGCGTTCGTATCGTTCGCGACGAGGTTGGTGGCTCCGCTGGAGAGGGCGACCAGCTTCCCGTCGCCCGAGATCGCGGAATAGCCGTTCGCGTTGTCATTGCCCTCGGTGCCGTCGGCGGCGGACGAGACGATCACCGCATCGCCGGTGGTCAGGCTCTTGACCACGATCTGATTGTTGCTCGTGTTGTTGACGATCTCCGAGCTGTTGGTCGCGAAGGCCACGGCGCTGCCGTCCGTTGCGAGCGACGGGCCAAAGTTGACGCTGCCGGTAAAAGGTCTTTCTAAAGTGGTGCTCGACGCCCTGACGATCTCGCCGGTGGTCAGGTTCTTGACGAAGACGCCGCCCACGCCGGTCGGCGTGCCGAGATTGGTGGCGTTGCTGCTGAAGGCGACAAGGTTGCCGTCGCCCGAGAGGGAGGGGCTGCCGCTCTCGGCATTGGCCTGATTTCCCTCGAAGTCCGTTGAAGCGCGTGTGATGGCCATCGGGTCTGCCTCGTCGGCGAGGGGTCGGCGCAGGCCGGATCAGGGCGCTGCGGATCGTTCGGGGTGGTAGGTGGGCGCCCGGTTCAGGCGGTGATCCAGGGAGGGCCGGCCTCGCCCCAGGCGCAGGCGCCCGCGAGCACGGCCGCGAACAGATCGTTGAGCCGGCGCCGCTCGGCCTCGACCACCGGCCCCTCCACCGCCAGCGGACGGCAGCGGCCGGGTGCGTTCGTGGCGGCGAACTCGGGGTCGTGCAGCGGCGCATCGGATCCCGCGAACCACGGCCGCGAACCGAGATCGAGGTAGCTTTCCGCCGGCAACCCTTCGGCGAGCAGGATGTCGTGGGCGTCCAACTCGACGTGCCAGTACGTCACCGCCGTCGCCGGCATCCGGGCGAGGCTGGTGCCGTTGACGAGGCTCATCACCGGCACGAGGTGGCCGCCGACCAGCACCGGATGGCCGGGCGACAGGAACAGGTCGCGCACGGGCAGGCCGTCGCCGAAGGCGCCGGCGCGGATGCGGACCGGCTGCTGGGCGAAGGGCAGGGCGGCGCCGCAGCCGTCGAGGTTGCGGGAGCCGATCCAGCGGATCGGGCGCTGCTTTCCCCCGACCGTGACCGCCTGATCGCCGACGCGCAGGTCCTCGACCGCGACCTCGCCGCGGGCGGTGCGGATGCGGGTGCCGGTGGCGAAGCAGATCACCGTGTCGGCGACGAACACGTCGTCGACGCTGTTGGTGTCGTTGGGCACGAGGTTGCTGGCGCGGCTGTCGAAAGCGACGCGGCTGCCGTCGGCCGACAGGGTGGGGCTGACGAAGTTGGCGCCGTTGCTCTGGGTGCCGTCGGCGGCGGTGGAAACGCGGGTGAGCGCGCCGGTGGTCAGGTCCTTCACGAACACGTCGGTCGACAGGTTGGTGTCGCCGGGTACGAGGTTGTCGGCGAAGCTGGTGAACGCGACTTTGGTTCCGTCGGCGGAGATCCGGGCGATGCCGGTGGCATCGCCGCTGCTCTGGGTGCCGTCGCTGGCGGCGGAGACGCGGGTGACGGCGCCCGTGGTCAGGTTCTTCACGAACACGTCGGCGCTGAGGTTGGTGTCGCCCGCCACGAGGTTGTCGGCGCGGCTGACGAAGGCGACGAGGTTGCCGTCGCGCGAGAGCGAGGCGCCGGTGCTGACGCCGTTGCCCTGGCTGCCGTCGGCGGCGGTCGAGGCCCTGGTGATCGCGCCGGTGGTCAGGTTCTTGACGTAGACGTCGGTGACGCCGTTGGTGTCGCCGGCCACGAGGTTGGTGGCGTCGCTCTGAAATGCGACGTGGCGGCCGTCGACCGACATCGACGCGAGGACGCTGCCGGCATCGGCCTGGCTGCCGTCGGCGGCAGTCGAGGCGCGGGTGAGCGTGCCGGTGGTCAGGTCCCTGACGAAGACGTCGGAACTGCCGTTCGTGTCGTTCGGCGCGAGATTCGTGCTGCGGGTCGCGAACGCGACCGTCCGGCCGTCGCCCGACAGCGACACGTCCGAGGTGTCCTGGTTCCCGCGGGTGCCGTCGGCGGCGGCCGACGCGATGGTGAACGCGCCGCTTCCCAGGGTCTTGACGACGGCCTGGGCCGATCCGCCGGCGATGCCGAGGTTGCTCCGGAACGCCACGGCGCTGCCGTCCGTGGCCAGCGAGGGCGCGACGTTGAAGCTGTCGATCGGCGTGGCGTCGCCCAGGGCCGAGGCCCGGGTCACCGCGCCCGTGGTCAGGTTCTTGACGTAGACGCCGAGGGTCAGCGGCGCCGCGGCCGGGGCGACGAGGTCGTTCGCCTGGCTCTGGAAGGCGACGAGAGTGCCGTCGCCGGAGATCGACGCCCCGCTGGCCGAGCCGTCGCTCTGGGATCCGTCGGGATTGGTCGAAGCGCGGGTGATGGCCATCGGATCTGCCTCGTCGGCGAGGGGTCGGCGCAGGCCGGATCAGGGCGTTGCGGATCGTTCGGGGTGGTGGCGGGCGCCCGGTTCAGGCGGTGATCCAGGGAGGGCCGGCCTCGCCCCAGGCGCAGGCTCTCGCGAGCGCGGTCGCGAACACCGCGTCGAGCCGGCGCCGCTCGGCCTCAACGACCGGACCGTTCAAAGCCACCGGACGGCAGCGGCCGGGTGCGTTCGTGGCGGCGAACTCGGGGTCGTGCAGCGGCGCATCGGATCCGGCGAACCAGGGCTTTGAGCCGAGATCGAGGTAGCTCTCCGCCGGCAATCCTTCGGCGAGCAGGATGTCGTGGGCATCCAGCTCGACGTGCCAGTAGGTCACCGCCTCGACCGGCATCCGGGCGAGGCTGGTGCCGTTCACGAGGCTCATCACCGGCACGAGGTGGTCGCCGACCAGCACCGGGTGGCCCGGGGAGAGCAGGAGGTCGCGGACCGGCAGGCCGTCGCCGAAGGCGCCGGCGCGGATGCGGACCGGCTGCTGGGCGAAGGGCAGGGCGGAGCCGCGGCCGTCGAGGCTGCGGGAGCCGATCCAGCGGATCGGGCGCTGCTTTCCCCCGACCGTGACCGCGCGATCGCCGACGCGCAGATCCTCGACCGCGATCTCGCCGCGGTCGGTGCGGATGCGGATGCCGGTGGCGAAGCAGATCACGTCGGACACGAATACGTCGCTGACGTTGTTGGTGTCGCCGGGCACGAGGTTGCTGGCGCCGCTCGCGAAGGCGACGCGGCTGCCGTCAGCTGACAGGCTCGGGCCGCTGCCATCGCTGGCGCGGTTGGCCTGCGTGCCGGCGGCGGAGACGGAGACGCGGGTGAGCGTGCCGGTGGTCAGATCCTTCACGAACACGTCGGAGACGATGTTGGTGTCGCCG
Organism: Methylorubrum rhodesianum; assembly: GCF_014199985.1. GTDB lineage: Bacteria > Pseudomonadota > Alphaproteobacteria > Rhizobiales > Beijerinckiaceae > Methylobacterium > Methylobacterium rhodesianum. The sequence goes on from NZ_JACHOS010000001.1 coordinate 131,672, forward strand.
GGCACGAGGTTTCCGGCGCGGCTGGTGAACGTGACCTTCGTGCCGTCGGCCGAGATCCGGGCGTTTCCGGACTCGGCGTTGCCCTGGGTGCCGTCGGTTCCGGCGGAGACGCGGGTGATGGCCCCCGTCGTCAGGTTCTTGACGAAGACGTCGGCCCGGCCGTTGGTGTCGCCGGCCACGAGGTTGCTGGCGTCGCTGGTGAACGCCACGAGAGTGCCGTCGCGCGACAGCGAGGCGCTGGTGCTGGCGCCGTTGCCCTGGGCGCCGTTCGCGCTGGCGGACGCGTTGACGATGGCGCCGGTGGTCAGGTTCTTGACGAAGATGTCGGAGGTGCCGTTGGTGTCGCCGGCCACGAGGTTGCTGGCGTCACTCTGAAAGGCGACGCGGCTGCCGTCGGTCGACAGGGAGGCGACGTTGCTGCCGCCGTTGCCCTGCGTGCCGTCGGCGGCGGTCGAGGCGCGGGTGATCGCGCCGGTCGCGACGTTCTTGACGAAGATGTCGAGGGTCGCGTTCGTGTCGTTCGCGACGAGGTTCGTGGCGAGGCTCGAGAAGGCGACCAGGCGCCCGTCGCCCGAGATCGAGGGGTTGGCACCGCTGTTGCCGTTGCCCTGGGTGCCGTCGGCGGCGGCCGAGACGACGGAGATGTCGCCGTTCGACAGATTCTTGATCGCGATTTGGATGTTCAGGTTGTCGGTGATCTCGCTTCCGTTGGTCCCAAAGGCTACGGCGCTGCCGTCTGCGGCCAGCGACGGAGCGAAAGAGTTCCCGGCCAAGGACACCCCGCGGGTGTCACTCGAAGCCAGTACGAACTCGCCGCTCACCAAGTTCTTGACGACGACGCCCGAGACTCCGCTCGGAACCCGGAGGTTGGTGGCGTTGCTGGAGAAGGCGACGAGGGTGCCGTCGCCCGAGAGGGAGGGGGTGCCATTCCCTCTGTCAGCCTGATTTCCCTCGAAATCCGTCGAAGCGCGCGTGATCGCCATCTCATCTGCCTCGCTTGTGCAGCCGGGAGCGCCCGTGCTCGGGCGGGCGGGACCGGCGACGGCCGCCTGCCGGTGCCGATTCTCCGATGCGCGTGGACGCGCCCGTCGGAGCAGGGCCGGACGTCCCGGCGGCAAGCGGGCCGTACGCCGCCTCAGACCCGAAGACGTGATCGACCATGCCATGCCCCCCGATCGATGCGATCGGTCGCTGGCACCGGTCGTGCGTTTGCCGATCACGAGGCCCGCAACTTGCGGAAGGATTTGAGGAGGGGCGTCCACCCTGGGGTGGACGCGGAGCGGCACGGAGTCGTAGTTGTAATTCGGCCACAGCCGACGCGAGTTGCCGTTCGGCCTCTCGGAGGTGACCTTGAACGACCCGGATCCCGTGGCCCTGTCAGCCGTGATCGCTCGGATCTACGACGCGGCTGTCGATCCCAAGCATTGGCCCGACACCATCAAAAGCATCTGCCTGTTCGTCGGAGGCGATCAGGCGCTGTTGTATTGGCACGATGCGCTCAAACCGGATGTCGATACATTGTTCAGGTTCAACGACGATCCCTATTACAGTAAGCTCTACGAGGATCACTATGCGGCTCTGAATCCGCTCTTTCCCGCTTTCGCCTTCCAGCCTGTGGGAGCTGTCTTGTCCGCCAGCGACATGGTGCCGGCGGCGGAGATGGAGCGGACGCGCTTCCACCGGGAATGGCTCGCGCCGCAGGGGATGACCGATTCTCTCGGTGTCGTCCTGGAGAAGGACGCTACCCGCGCCGCCTTCATGACGATCCAGTGGCAGAGGAGGCCGATCGAGCAGGCGGCCCGGTACAGAATCGCCCTGATCGCCCCCCACCTCCTACGGTCCGTCGCGATCGGGCGCCTGTTCGTGCGCGGCCGTCGCCGCGAGGCCGTCCTGACCGGGGCGCTCGACCATGTCGAGGCCGGTGTGTTCCTCGTCGCCGAGACCGGGCGCCTCGTCCTCGCCAACGGGCGTGGTCGGAACATGATCGAGGAGGGGCGCCTGCTTCGCGACGTCGGCGGGCGCTTGAGGGCGACCTCGACCCTGGCCGACCGAGCCATCTTCGACCATCTCCGCGCCATCGGCGGAGGCGAGGGGATCCCTGCCTCCAACCATGCGATTCCGCTCTCGGACGAAACGGAGGACGGCTGGACGGCAACCGTCCTGCCGCTCTCCGACGACCGCCTCGGCCGCGCGGGCGAGCCGCGGAGCGCAATTGCGGCCATTTTCGTGCGATTGCCGTCGCCGCCCGTCGTCAGCCCGTTGGAGGCGCTCGCGCGACGGCACAACCTCACTGCCAGCGAGATCCGCGTGGTCGAGGCGACCTTGCGCCTGAACGGTCTCGACGCCATCGCCGCGGCGCTCGGGGTCGCGCGCTCGACCGTGAAGACGCACCTGAACCGCGTCTACCGGAAATCGGGGACCCGCAACCAGGCCGAACTCATCAGGATGATCGCCGGTTTCAGCGTCTGACGAGGCTCGGAATTTTTCCGCACGCAGGGAGCGCGCAAGCGGTGCCGTACGTTCAGCTGCGACGGGACGACGCCCGAGATCCGCATGTCTGAGGAAGCGCGCGTGCACGGCGAAGCCAAGACCCACGGGGCACATACGCGCGAGAAGGATGACGCCCAGGTCGAGAAGGCCCATCGCCCGGATGCACTGATCCTGCACGAGATCATCCGGCGCGAGGGCGAGGAGGAGATGCAGCGCACGGCGCTGGCGCTCTCGCTCTCGGGGTTTGCCGCCGGGCTCACCATGGGCTTTTCCCTGATCGTGCCCGGTGTACTGAAGGCCCATCTGCCGCACGAACCCTGGGCCGAGCTCGTCCTCAGCATCGGCTATTCGATCGGCTTCCTCATCGTCGTGCTCGGACGCCAGCAGCTCTTCACCGAGAACACCGTCACGCCGATCCTCCCACTCCTGACCGAACGGACATTAGGCGCGCTGCTCCGGGTGATCCGGCTGTGGAGCATCGTGCTCGTGGCCAACGTCCTGGCGACCATCGTCATCGCCTCGGTGCTGGCCCACACCGATGCGTTCAAGCCGGAGGTGCGGGAGGCCTTCGCCGAGATCAGCCGCCACACCATCGAGGACCCGTTCTGGACCACGGTGATCAAGGCCGTGTTCGCGGGCTGGCTGATCGCGCTGATGGTGTGGATCCTGCCGGCCACGGGTTCGGCGGCGCCCTTCATCATCATCCTGATGACGTGGCTCGTCTCGATGTGCGGCCTTGCCCATATCGTCGCCGGCTCGGTCGACGCCTTCTACCTCGTCGCCACCGGCGAGATCGACTTCGCGAAATATGCGACCGGGTTCTTCGTGCCGACGCTGCTCGGCAACGTGGTCGGCGGCGTGACACTGGTCTCGGTGCTCAATTTCGGGCAGGTCGCGCCGGATATGGAGGATCAGGACAGGCCCGGTCCTGCCCGTGAGCCCTGACGTTCGCACGGACCTGTCTGCTGGCGTGAGCCGAGGGGAGGCGCGTCCTTCGTCCTGATCGAGAGAGGTCAGGGTTGTATGGGGAGTGCGCCCGACGGCTTGACCGTCTGCATCGAGATGTCGGTCTTGATGCTGCGCACGCCCGGGATCCGGGCGAGGTGCTCGACCTGAAAGCGCCGGTATGCGTCGAGGTCTCGCACCAGAACGCGGATCAGGAAATCGCAGTCGCCCGCCATCAGGTAGCACTCGGCGACTTGGGGAAGTGCTCGGATCGCGGTGACGAACGCGCTGACCGTGTCCTGATCCTGTCCCGTGAGCCAGACCCGCGCGAAGATCGTCATGCCGAAGCCGATCTTCGCGGCATCGAGCATCGCGGCATAGCGCTCGATCACACCCGCCTCTTCCAACCGCCGGACACGCCGGAGGCAGGGGGACGGGGAGAGCCCTACCTCCTGGGCCAGATCCACATTCTGCAGCCTGCCGTCCCGCTGTAGGGCGCGGAGGATGCGCCGGTCGATGGCGTCGAGTTCCATTGGCACCGTATGCCTTCGATCGCCGCTTTCCTGCAATGCCATTGCGCCATTGGTGCTTCGGTCGCGACAGAACGCAACCAACTGCTGGCTGCGCTGGCGCATAACGCCTCGACAAGGAGGCAGCCATGGCAGGCTTGGACGTGAGCATCACCGCAGATGCTGAGGCAGGACGCGGCTCTGAACTCCTGCGCGGCATGACGGCCGCGCTGCCGGTGATGATCGGATTCGTGCCGTTCGCTCTCGTGCTGGGAGCACAGGCGGCCCGGAAGGGGCTCAGCCCCGTCGAGGTGCCGGTGATGACCGGCCTGAATTTCGGGGGCGGCTCTGAGTTTGCTGCCGTGGAGTTATGGACCTCGCCGCCGCACGCCCTGCTGATCGCGGCGATGACGTTTCTGGTGAACAGCCGTCATCTGCTGATGGGGGCCGCGCTCGTGCCGCACCTGCGCGACCTGCCCAAGCGCCAAGCCTTCCCCGCCCTGTTCTTCATGTGCGACGAGAGTTGGGCCATGGGACTGGCCGACGCCAAGCGGAGCGCGGCCGGCTTCAGTCTGCCCTACTATCTCGGCGTCTCCGCCGGGCTCTACCTGACTTGGATCAGCTTCACGGCGCTGGGCGCGCTCCTCGGGCCGACGATCGGCGATGTGACCGTCTACGGGTTCGACATGGCCTTCCCGGCCGTCTTCCTCGTGCTGCTGCGAGGTATGTGGAAGGGCGCCAGGGCGGCCGCTCCGTGGCTCGTCAGCCTCGTGGCCGCTGCTGCCGTGCACCTGCTCGTGCCGGGAGGAGCTTGGCACGTCGCCGCCGGCGCACTCTCCGGCTTGGCCTGGTCCTTCCTGCAGGCGGGGAGGCGGGGATGATCCAGACCACCACGCTGCTGACCATCACCCTGATGGCTCTGGTCACCTACCTGACGCGCGTCCTCGGCTACGTCGTCCTGCGCGACCGCACCTTGAGCGCCCGCACGACCGCGGTGCTCGACGCTGCGCCCGGCTGCGTGCTGATCGCCGTGATCGCTCCCGCCTTCGTCTCGGATCGGCCGGCGGACCTGATCGCCCTGGCGGTCACGCTCGCAGCGGCCACACGGCTGCCGCTGCTGGCGACGGTCGTGGTCGGTGTGACGGCGGCCGGGCTGCTGCGGCAGCTTCTCGGATGAGGTCGCGATGCGGCCGTCCCCGGCGGGGCCATCGATCCTCCCGCGGTCCACTCATCGCGCCATTGGGGTGATGCGGCGGATCGCGGCTCGCCCCTATCGCAGCATGAACCGATCGGCTTTCGGCGGTTCGCGCCCGGTCTCGCCGAGCGCATCGAGGATCGCCGCATCGGCGGTGTGCAGTAGGGCGTCGAGGGGCAGGTCGTTGGCGTCCGTGCCGAAGGGTTCCTCCAGTTCGTCGCCGAGCGCATCGAGTCCGAAGAACGCGTAGGCCACGAGCGCGGCGATGATCGGGGTCGACCAGCCGAGGGAGCCCGCGAGTCCGAACGGCAGCAGCAGGCAGTAGAGCCAGGCGGTGCGGTAGAGCAGCAGCGTGTACGCGAAGGGCAGCGGTGTTCCGTGAATCCGCTCGCAGGTGGCCTGGATCGCCGACAGGCTGGCGACCTTGTGCTCCAGGCTGGCGAACAGAATGTCGCTGAGCGCGCCGGTTTTGGTCGCCTCGGCGAGATCCCGCGTCAGACCCGTCAGCGCCGCGTCGGCACCGCTCGGCCTCTTGTCGAGTCCGGAGACGTCCTCGGGCGGCAACCAGGGCGCCAGCGCCTGCGCCTCGTCGAGCCCGCGCAGGCGGGCGTGCAGGGCGTGGGCGAAGCCGGCCGCCCGGCGCAGGGCGCGGCGGCGCAAGGCCTCGTGCTCGGGCTCGGGCAGGACGGCCGGCAGCAGCCGGGCGAGGCCGCGCATCTCGACGATCAGGCTGCCCCAGGCCCGTCGCGCCTCCCACCAGCGGTCGTAGCAGGCACCGTTGCGGAAGCTCAGGAAGATCGACAGCGCGAGGCCGACCAGGGTGAAGGGGCCGATGCCGGCGGTGACGGGAAACCACTCGGCGTGGCGCTGCTCGACCGCCACCACGAGGAAGGACAGCGCGGCGATCACGATCACCTGCGGCGCAACCTTCGGCAGGATCGAGCCGCGCATGGCGAACAGGATCGTCAGAAGGCCGGGACGAGGGCGGACGATCATCGCATCGGTGTCAGTTTGTGCAGGCCGCGACCAGCCGGCGCATGAAGGCCTCGCCTCGGGCGAGCTCGTCGAGGGAGATGAACTCGTCCGGCTGGTGCGCCTGATCGATCGAGCCGGGACCGCACACGACGGTCGGAAACCCCGCGCGCTGGAAGCGCCCGGCCTCGGTGGCGTAGGGCACGGTGATCGTGTTGTTCCGGCCGGCCAGCCGAAGAGCCAGCCGCTCGGCCTCCGAACCTGGATCGGGCGCGAGCCCCGGCACCGACACCTCCTCCACTGTCTCGATGCGCCCGTAATCACCGTAGCGGTTGAGCCGTTCCCGGATTACCCGCTCGCAGGCCCCTTCGAACAGGGCGGGAATCTCGCCCATGTCGAGGTCCGGTAGCCCGCGGAACTCCCAGAGAAAGGTGCAGAGCTTCGGCAGGATGTTGCGCGCGGTGCCGCCCTCGATCACACCGACATGGACCGTGGTGTTGGGCGGGTCGAACCGGCCGGAGGCGTCGCCGCGGGCGACCATGGCATCGGCGATGCGGTTCAGTTCCGCGATCAGGTCGGCCGCCGCCATCACCGCATTGGCGCCGAGCATCGGCTTGGCCGAATGCGCCGCGTGTCCGTGCACGGAGGTGTTGTAGGTAACGACGCTCTTGTGCGCGTCCGCCACCTGCATTCCGGTCGGCTCGCCGACGATCACGGCTCCGGGCCGCGGCAGGTCCGCGCCGAAGCGGGCAATGGTGTCGGCAACGCCGAGGCAGGTGGTCTCCTCATCGTACGACAGCAGGATGTGGATCGGCCGGGTCAGCCCGACTTCCAGGGCCGCCGGCACCAGGGCGAGCGCGAGGGCGTCGAACCCCTTCATGTCGACGGCGCCCCGCCCGAAGGCGCGGCCGTCGGCAACGCGGAGGGAGAACGGATCGCTGGTCCAGGCCTGGCCTGTCACCGGCACCACGTCGGTATGGCCGGAGAGAACGACGCCGCCGTCGATCATCGGCCCGAGGGTGGCGAACAGCGCGGCCTTGTCCCCGCTCGCGTTCGGCACCCGGACGTGCGGTACGCCCCAGTCGTCGAGGTGTCCGGCCACGAAGTCGATCAGGGCGAGGTTCGATTTCGAACTCTCGGTATCGAATGCGACGAGCCGCTCGAGAAGCTGCAGCGGCGTGTAGCGCGTGCCGCCCACCGGCGCCGTCAATGGACCACGCGGCGCATGTGGGGCGAGTCCAGCGAGAAGGCCGGGATCTCCGCCTCGAAGCTCTCGCCGCCGATCGTCGACATCGTGTAGCTGCCGGCCATCAGGCCGTCGGGCGTAGTGAGGGGACAGCCGCTGGTGTAGCTGAACGACTCGCCCGGCTCGAGCACCGGCTGCTTGCCGACGACGCCCGCGCCGCGCACCTCCTGGCAGGCGCCGCGCCCGTCGATGATCCGCCAGTGGCGCGAGCGGAGCTGCACCTGCTCGCTCCCGTTATTCACGATCTCGACAGTGTAGGCGAAGAAGTAGCGGCTCTCCCCCGGCGAGGACTCCTCCTCGACAAATCGGGGCTCCACCGTCACCGTGATGCCGCGCGTCTCGGCCTTGTACATCGCGTGAAAGCATCTCCGTGGACGGCGCGCAGGCCGCATCGCGACATCTGCGACGCGCCGTGGTACGTGGCGCCAGAAACCTCGTCAATCACGGTATCCTACGGTGGGCGGAGGCCGGAGACCACGTGCCGAACGCGTCGCACCGGGAAGGCTGGCAGGGCGCGTTGCAGACCGCGCGGCCTGAACGCGCGCCGTTCACGGTCGGCACGGCGCTCGGCACCGTCCTGACGCTCGGCCTCGCCCTGTTCTTCGCCTACGGCCATCCGGATCAGAACCGCTGGCCGGCGCTCGCGCTGGTCCTGGCGCTCGGCCTCGACGCCGCGGCGCGGATCGTAGCGCGGGCGGTGCGGCAGCGGACGGGCGTCGAGACCGAGTTCCGCGGCTTGCCGTCGCCGATGCTGATGCTCGGGAACGCGACTTGGATCGGTGCCGCGGTGGTGGCCGTGGCCGCGGGCCTGCGGCCCGAGCTGTTCCCGCTGCTCGCGAGCGCGCTGGCCGGACTCGTCGCGATGGGAGCCTGTGCCCGGCTGGCGCTGGCGCGGATGGTGGTCGCGATCGAGGCGGCGGAGCGCGCGGCGGCCGAGGCCAAGAAAGCCGAGGCGACCAAGAAGGCCGAGGCGAACAAGAGAGGCGAGGGGACGGGACGATGAGCGGAGACGTGCCGGCAGCATCCGGCATCCTGCCGGCGCAGGCCATCACGGGGCTGACGGAGGCTGGGGCGATCCGTCCGGCGACCACCTATGCCTCCGACCAAATTCAGCCCGCGAGCCTCGACCTGCGGCTCGGCACCCGCGCCTACCGGGTGCGCACGAGCTTCCTGCCCGGCAGTGGGCGCTCGGTGGCGGCCTGCGTCGAAGCCTTCGCGCTGCACGAGATCGACCTGACCAAGGGGGCGGTTCTGGAGACGGGCTGCGTCTACATCGCCGAGTTGCAGGAGGCCCTTGCGCTCCCCCGCGGCCTCAGCGCCAGCGCCAATCCGAAGAGCTCGACCGGGCGTATCGACGTGTTCACTCGCGTCATCACCGATCGGGCGAGCGCCTTCGATCAGATCGAGGCGGGCTATGCCGGCCCGCTCTACGCCGAGATCTCGCCGCGGACCTTCCCAGTGCGGGTGCGGACCGGCTCCCGCCTGTCGCAGATCCGCTTCCGCCAGGGGGACCCGCGTCTGCGGGAGGCCGAACTCGCCGCACTCCACGCCAGCGAACCGCTGATCGACGCGGTCACGCCCTCGCTCCAGGGCGGCGTGCCGGTCTCGGTCGATCTCTCGGGTTTCGACGGCCTGATCGGCTACCGGGCCAAGCGCCATACCGGTCTGATCGACGTGGACCGTCCCCGCGGGCACCGGACCCGCGACTTCTGGGAGCCGCTTCCGGCCGACGGCAGCCGCACGCTGATCCTCGATCCCGGCCAGTTCTACATCCTGGCCTCGAAGGAGGCGGTGCGGGTGCCGGCGGACCACGCGGCGGAGATGGTGCCGTTCGATCCCCTCGTCGGCGAGTTCCGCGTTCACTACGCGGGCTTCTTCGATCCCGGCTTCGGCCTCAGCGAGGCGGGCGGTGCCGGTGCCCGCGCGGTTCTCGAAGTGCGTTCCCGCGACGTCCCGTTCCTGCTGGAAGATGGCCAGATCGTCGGCCGCCTCGTCTACGAGCGCATGCTGGAGCGGCCGGCGACCCTCTACGGTTCGGGCGCCGGATCGAACTATCAGGCGCAAGGCCTCAAGCTCTCGAAGCATTTCGCCAGCGAGCCCGAGCCGCCGACGGCCGTCTGAGCCCGAGGGTTTGAGCCACATCAAAGCCCGCCGTGGAGGCCGACCCTTAAGCCTGCGCCCGAGGCGGCGCGTGTCGCCCGTTGTCACCGGGAGCGGCGCGTATGCGGGATGAGTTGAAGGCACGGTACGGGGACGAGCGCCTGCCGCGCTACACCAGCTACCCGTCCAGCCCGCACTTCAGCGGGGCGATCGACTCCACGACCTATGCCGCCTGGCTGCGCGCGCTCCCGGCGGACGCAACGGCGTCCCTCTACCTGCACGTCCCGTTCTGCCGGTCGATGTGCTGGTATTGCGGCTGCCACACGCACATCACTCAGCACGACGCGCCGATCGACGACTATCTCGCGACGCTCCGACACGAGATCGAGCTGGTGGCCCGGCAGATCGGAGACCGGCCGCCGGTGCGTCACATTCATTTCGGCGGCGGAACTCCGACCATCATGGCGGCCGAAGCCTTCCGCGATCTTCTCGCATTCCTGCGCGACCGATTTCCTCTCGCTCCCGACGCCGAGATCGCCGTCGAGATCGATCCGCGCACGCTTGCACCCGGGATGATGCAGGCGCTCGGCGCGGCCGGCGTCACGCGGGCCAGCCTCGGTGTTCAGAGTTTCGACCCCGTGGTGCAGGAGGCGATCCGCCGCCGCCAGGACTACGCGCTCACCGAAGCCGCCGTTCGTGGGCTGAGGGCGGCCGGCATCCGCGGGATCAATCTCGATCTGATCTACGGGCTGCCGCATCAGAGCGTGGTCTCCTGCATCGAGACGGTGCGGCGATGCCTGACGCTGCGGCCCAACCGTTTCGCCGTGTTCGGCTACGCCCACGTCCCCAGCTTCAAGAAGCATCAGCGCCGAATCGACGAGGCGACGCTGCCGGACGGCGCCGCCCGGCGAGAGCAGGCGGATGCGGTCGCGGAAACGCTGATGCGGGCCGGCTATCGGCGGATCGGCCTCGATCACTATGCCCGGCCGGACGACCCGATGGCGGTCGCGCACGGGAAGGGCGAACTCCGCCGGAACTTCCAGGGCTACACCACGGATACCAGCGACGCGCTGATCGGCTTCGGCGCCTCGGCCATCGGCCGCCTGCCGCAGGGCTACGTGCAGAACGAGCCGGTGCTTCGCGCTTATGCCGAGCGCGTCGGCCGAGGCGAACTCGCTACGCTCAAGGGCTATGCTCTGACGCCGGATGATCGGCTCCGGGCGGCGCTGATCGAGCGGATCATGTGCGATTTCGCCGTCGATGTCGGGGCGATCTCTCGAGCCCACGGCCACGACCCCGACGCCCTGCTGGCCACCCTTCCCCGTTTACACCTTCTCGAGGAGCACGGTCTGGTCAGGCTCGAGGGCAGTAGGGTGAGCATCCCGAAGGAGGCCAGATCCTTCGTCCGGAACGTTGCCGCGCTCTTCGACACCCATCTCGGGACATCCGCCGCCATGCATAGCCGCGCCGCCTGATCGCGGGCGGACGCCACCGGCCCATCCCCTCAACGGGGCACCAGGCAGGCGCCCGTCGGAGTGTTGCGATATCACTGGAATTGCGTGGCGGAGACGGCGGGTCTCGCCACCAGATACCCTGGCCCATGGCGAATATGACGCCTTGACCGCGTCCATCTGAGGTTTCGGAGCAATGAGCCGGAGCATCAGTCACAAGTGGAAGCGGGTTCGACGGCCGACGGTGACGGTCGTTAGAGTCAGCACATGCCTGCATCCGACCCGATACTGCTGCCAAATCGCGATCCGCTGATCCTGAAGCTGGAGCGCGGGGCCGACCCGACCGACGATGATCGTCATCTGCTTCAGGCGCGTTCCAGCAACGGCCGGTCGATCCAAGCTGATCAGGATCGAAACGGCAGAGGACACTGCCCTGCCGGAGGAACTGCACGACTTGGTCGGCTAGCTGGCTCTGCGCGATGACCGGAAGGACGTAGGAGCTCGAACTCGGGATTGGTCCGCGCGGAAAATCGATCGCGGGCGGTGAACCGGTCCACCGGCAACTCGCCGCAGGGGCGCCGAAAGATGATCTCGCTGAGATAGGAGCGCTCGATTTCGATCTGGTCTTCCTCGAGGTCGATGTACCAGCAGCGCCGCGCCCCGCTCCAACGGTAGCGGCGTGCCTTGAGCAGATCCTTGGTCTCGATTGGCGAACCTTGCGCCCAGAGGCGCACCGTTGGCCGGCGGGCGGTTTCGAGGAGACATGACAGGGCTAGAGCCGTGCCCGGTCACGTAGCGACGGCCAAGTCGGTATCGTAGCCGGCGGCAGCAAGGGAGTTGCGGCACTCATCTGCCGTGAAGCGAGCCAAAGCCTGCCGGATGGCGTGCCACAGATCAGGGACGGTGCGGGCCGCCGCTGTCCGGAGCAGAGCCTTCAGCTTGGCGAAGATCTGCTCGATGGGATTGAAGTCCGGGCTGTAGGGCGGGAGGTAGAGCAGCCTCGCCCCGGCGGCCTCGATGGTCTCACGCACACCTGCCACCTTGTGGGCCTGCAGGTTGTCGAGGATGACGGTGTCACCGGGCTTGAGCGCGGGCACAAGCGTGTCGGCGACGTAGGCCCGGAAGCGTGCGCCGTTGGTGGCGCCGTCGAACAGGGAAGTGGCGCACAGGCCATCGCTGCGCAGGGCGGCGGTGATCGTGGTGGTCTTGTAGTGCCCGTGCGGGACAGCCAGCCGGCAGCGCTCGCCTCGCGGAGCCCGACCGTAGCGGCGTGCCATGTTGGTGGCCGCGGCAGTCTCGTCGAGGAAAACCAGCCTGTCGGGATCGAGGGCGTCCTGGTTCTCGAACCACGCCTCGCGGGCTGCCCTTACGTCCTCGCGCGCCTGCTCGGCGGCGTGGATCGCCCCTTTTTACGGGTGATGCCACGCCGGGCGAAGAAGCGGGATAGGCTGCTCGTGCTGGTCTGCAGGCCGCGCTCGGCCAAAGCGTCACGCAGTTCGCGCAGAAAGATCGCCGGCCGCGCCTCGTAGATCGTCAGGATCAGGTCGGCCTGCGCCTCGATCCGGTGCGAGGCATGATCGCCGCCCGACGGCTTGGGCGCAAGCTGTCCCTCCTGGCGAAACCGATCCGACCAGCGGCTGGCGCTGGACACGCTGACCCCAAACCGGGCTGCAGCCTGATGACAGGACGCGCCCGCGGCTACGGCCGACACGACACGCTCGCGTAAATCGACGGACAAAGGTGAAGGCATCGCCATCCTCCTTCACCCCTCAACGTCCCGACCCTCCAGCCGTCCCAAACCGCTCGGGCACGGCTCTAGGCGCCCGGACGTCTTGAGCGGGCTGTCGAGTAGCCGAAGCAAGGCGTGGCAGTCGTCGATCGCTCGGTGACCTTGGTGGTAGAACCCGTAGTCCATCACCAGGTAGCCGAGCTTCATCCCCTCGTGACCCTCCGTTTGCCAGGGGATCTGATGGCAGGAGCAGGCCCAGTTCTTCTCGGAAAACACGGGCCAGCGGCCCTCGCACATCTGCCGGTCGAAGCTGGCGTTGTGGGCAATCACCACCGCGGCATCGGCAGCCAGCGCCTGCACTGCGGCATCGTCGATGCGTTTGCCGGCCACGTCGGCGTCGGTGATCCCAGTCAGGCGGGTGATCTCCGGCGGAATGGGCTTTCGCGGCTGGTGCAGCTGGTTGAACGTCTCGAACACTCGGTAGATGCGCCCGCTGGCGCCGTATTCGAATTTCAGGATGCCGAGCTCGATCACCTCGTCCTGCACGAAGTCGGTGCCGGTGGTCTCCACGTCGAGCACTAAACCGATGAATGTCGGCTCGTTGGGCGGCTCTGGGCAGTCGACCAGCGGCGCCAGCCGGCGCAGCACGCGATAGTTCCCCGTGCCTTCGAGTACGCTTGCAATACTGTCGAGGGGCTGGCTCACGGCAACACGATCTCGGCCTGGTTCTCCCTGGCCGGCGGCGCACCTGCCGCGCGGCTGTGCCGACGAGCGTAACCGGGCCTGCGATAGGCTGGCCAGCGGAGTGCCCCGCCCGTCCACAAGGCATGAGCCGGCGCGGGAACCGGGCCACTGCCAGCGTGTTGAACCGGCAGATTGGATCCGTTCTAACTTTTATCCGGGCGATGAAGCCGCCCGCCAGCTGCAGGAGCATCCCCATGGCAAACGCCAAGTGTGAGAGCTGCAAGTTCTTCGATGAGCACAAGGTCAACGGCGCGGCCGCGCAGCACGACGAGGGCCTCTGCCGCTTCAACCCACCGGTGAGCCAGCCCGGTCCGGAGGCGCATGGCCTCTGGCCAGTGGTCGGCTCGACCGATTGGTGCGGGCACTACACCCCCGAGATGACCGCAGCCGAGTAAGGTGGAACGTCACGCAAGTGACGCAGGGGCCAGCCGGAAGGCTGGCCTTTTTTATTGGCGATAGTCGGCTCGCGGGCATCGAGCGAGCCGATAAGCCTGTTGGAGCGCACATCGTCGAGCGTCCTCGAACGAAGGATGTGCAGGCACTGATGCGAGACGGACAATTCTGACGTCCGACTTTGCGTAAGGCAATCTGCAACGATCACACGAGAATTTGCGTCGCGTGTGACGCCGCACGAGCGTAATGTGGGGTTTGCGACACAATAGAGCTGCCTGATCAGGGAGTGATGATCATGCGTGCTATCTACGTGTTCCTGCTTGCACTTTTCCTGGCCACTGGGGCTTTCTGGGCAACGATGCTTATCAGCCCGCCGAAAACCAGGGCGGCACCTACCGCCATAGCCGATACGTGGGTGGTCAAGAAAGATCTGCCGCCGATCGCGGACGACTACGATCCAGAGTTCTGAGTTGGGCCAGAAGGCTGGTGCGGTCGATGCCGATACGTGAGCGGCGGTAGCGTCGTGTGCGATCACGGAGGAGCCACACCGAGCACGGTGCTGATTAACACCTCAGCCGTTGAGCCGCGTCCCCATCTCTTGGTTCGTACCTGACACGGCCCCTGATGGTCAGAGACCGCGCCTAGCTGCTGGGTGCAACCATGTCACTCCATATCGCGTCCGCCACCGCCGCTCTCATCGTCACGGCACTCGGATTGAATCTTCTGACGCGCGCCGCTCATATGCCGGGGCAGATGACTTCGGTGCGATTGGTGCCGGCTCTCAACTTATCCTCCGCTGGCTGAAAACTAGCGGAATGAAACAGCGAAGCTGCTCTCAGGGCAGCTTCCGACTGGGTTCGTCGTAACCCCTAAGATGCGGTTAGGACGCCCTATTGGTTGGAGTTCAAAGAGGAGCGGTGCGCTTTGAAGGCGAGGGAGATCCACGCCTTCCGCACAATTCAAATGTTGAGAGGAAAGCCTCCTCGGCGGTGTTCGGTTTCTGTCATCGCATAGTATGCGATCGATTTTAAAAACATAACCGATGACATGCCTAAAATCTTGGCGCAAATTTCTAAGATTTTGATGGGAAAGACCCAAATCTATCGAAGGATTCTGACAGCATATTCCGCACCCGTTTGCAATCAATCAGTGCGGTTGCTGGCCACGAAGCTTGCGCGGACCTTGGCCATGATTGCTTCGTCGTCTCGCGCACGCTGGCTGGGCTCCCGAGTGAGCCACACGTGGAAGTTGGATTGCAAAACACTCAACGCCGTACACATACATCTCTAGGCGCTCCAGCAGCACCTGATGCAGCAGCGCCTAGACCCCCGCCTCTTGCCAGTCGCGCAGGCGGCGCCAGCAACTCATCCCGCAGCCGCAGCCCATCTCGGCCGGTAGCATCTCCCAGGGCAGTCCTGAACGCAGCACGAACAGGATGCCGGTCAGCGCTGCCCAGTTCTCAATCCGGCCGCGTCCGCCTTTCGGACGCGGCCGGGACGGTGGCAGAAGCGGGCCGTTCTCGCGCCAGAGATCGTCGGGTAGAAGTGGACGAGCCATCTCAACCAACGCCCGATCAGCCGATCCGTGTCCGTTCTGTTAGGCGCACCGAGCATCGCGACGGCACCCTCGAGCAGTCCCTTCGCACTGAATGCGATGTCGGCTTCGTATCGGGAGATCGGTTGCCAGCCCGAGCGAAGACCGAAGCCGAACAAAGTCGCGAGGACGAGCGCTTCGGTGTAGGGATGCCCGAAGCTTCGCTCCTTGAGAGTCAGGATGCCCGCCGCGATAACGGCGACGGTCAATCCGGCAACAGTTCGGCGACCGAGCCGGCCTTTGCTCGCGGGTTCGCCAGCACTTCCCGTGCCGCCGTCTTCAGGCTGATGCCGATGGTCCTGCCCCATGCCCGTCTGAACGACGACGCATTCTCGGAGGTTGAAGCCTGGGCGGTACCGTTTCCGCCCAGGCCATTCGCAAAAGCCTCGCGGCCCGCTCGCGCCTTCGCTGCGATTGATCAGGCGAGGCTGGCGGATGCAGCCGAGCGCCGCGCGATATGCGCATTGCGGTAGAGCGTGAGCGCGCCCACGATCGAGAACATCGCGGCGCAGGCGAGCCAGAGGCCCGGCATCGCTTTGTTGCCCGATGCATGGATCAGGTAGGTGCAGATCGCCGGCGTGAAGCCACCGAAGATCGCTTGGGCCAAGCTGTAGGCGAGCGAGAAGCCGGTGGCGCGCACCTCGGCCGGCATGATCTCGGTCAACGTGACGACCATGACGCCCTGGTATCCGCCGTAGAGGAACGACATCCACATCAGCGCTGCCAGGAGCCGGCCGAAGGACGGGTCGGACACGAGCCACGCCATGATCGGGTAAGCGGTGACGCCGATCAACACCGAGAAGGTCAGGAGCACGGGCAGACGGCCGACGCGGTCCGACACCGCGCCCATGACGGGCACCCATACGAAGTTCGCGAGGCCGACGCAGACCGTGACGATGAAGCTGTCCTTGTCGCTCAGCCCGAGCACTTGGCGCGCGTAGGTCGGCGTGTAGGCCGTGATCATGTAGAAGAACACGCTCGTCAGCGTGACGAGCAGAACGGCCTTCAGGACAATCGCCCAGTTCTGGAGGAGCGAGCGGTAGATCTCGCCGAGCGTGACACGACGATGCTTGGCGCGCTGGGCGAAATCCTCGCTCTCCTGCATCGAGCGGCGGATCCAGAACAGCACCGGGATGATCAGGCAGCCGATCAGGAACGGAATGCGCCACCCCCAGCTGAGCATCTGCTCCTCGGTGAGGAGGCCGCGCAAAGTGACGCCGATCACGGCGGCGAACACGACGGCGACCTGCTGGCTCGCCGACTGCCAGCTCACGTAGAAGCCGCGGTTCCCGGGCGTGGCGATCTCGGACAGGTAGACTGAGACGCCGCCGGATTCAGCGCCCGCCGAGAAGCCCTGGAGCAAGCGTCCGATCAGGACGAGGATCGGGGCGGCGATGCCGATCGAGGCGTAGGTCGGCGTGAAGGCGATCAGGGCGACGCCGACGGACATGATCGCAAGGCTCATGACCAGGCCCGCGCGTCGCCCGTGCCGATCGATGTAGGCGCCGAGCACGATGGCGCCGAGCGGGCGCATCAGGAAGCCGACGCCGAACGTCACCAGCGACAGCATCAACGAGACAAACTCGTTGTCGTTGGGGAACACGGCCTTCGCCACCGCTGCGGCGTAGAAGCCGTAGACCATGAAGTCGAACATTTCGAGGAAGTTGCCGCTGACGACGCGGAAAACGTCCTTCTTCGTCGGCGGCTTTCTCACCGTGGCGTCCATGTTCCCTCTCCCGATGATGGGGTGGTTGTCATCCGGATCTCTGCCGGAGCCGATGAACAGCACCCAATTGTTCTATTATATGGAACGCCGTTTCAGCTTTCATCACGCTATTAAAGGATCCCATTCTGCGTCAATCGAAAAATTCAGCATAGTACAGGCGCCACTTTCGCCACCTAGAAAGCACCTCGATGATTTTTTAAGTTAACTGATCCGCGGCCTTGACGCGCCTCAGCGATCGACACTACCATTTTGTGGAACGCTGTATCGAATAGTGGAACGATGGACAGCACCCTCATCAAAGGCTTGACGGTTCTCGAGCACCTCGCCGGCAGCGAGGCGCCGCGCGGCGTCAGCGACTTGGCCCGCTCCCTGGACCTCACGAAGAGCAACGTGCACCGCACGCTGCAGACGCTGGTTGCCGCCGGCTACGCGCGCGCCACACCGGCCGGCACCTACGAGTGCACGCTGAAGCTCTTCGAGCTGGCGAGCTCCGTCCTGGCCCGCATCGATGTGCGGCAGGTCGCGGAGCCTTTCATGCGGGCGCTGGCCGAGCGGACGCAGGAGACCATCCACCTCTCGCTCCTCGACAAGGCGGACGTCATCTACCTGCACAAGATCGAGAGCCCGCACCCAGTGCGGGCCTATTCCTCGATCGGCGGCCGCGCGCCGGCCTACTGTGTGGCCTCCGGCAAGGCGCTGCTCGCCTACCAAGAAGAGGCCCTGGCGCACTTGCCGGAGGTGCTTCAGGTCCACACCTCCCGCACGATCCCGAGCTTGGACCTCCTCCGCCGCGAACTCGAACAGGTCCGGATCCAGGGGTTTGCGATCAATCGAGGAGAGTGGCGTGAGGGTGTCTGCGGGCTCGCCGCCATCGTCCACGATGCGATGGGACGTCCCGGCGCCGCGATCGGCATCTCTGGCCCTGCCGACCGCCTGAACCCGGCGGCCCTGCGCCGCTACAGCGATGTCGTCGTCGACGTGGCCCGCAGCCTGTCCCGGACGCTTGGCTACAATCCCATCACCCTCTCGTCACACCACGCGCCGCGAGCCGCTCAGGGTCCCGCGTCCTTGGGCGCGACCGCCGAATTCGCCTGATCGAAGGAGTATGGCTTTGCACCCGCTTTCCGGTATCCGGGTCATCGAGTTCTGCAGCGTCGCTGCCGGTCCGTTCTGCGCCATGCTCCTCGCCGACATGGGCGCGGACGTCATCAAGGTTGAACACCCGGACGGTGGCGACACCATGCGGGCCTGGCCTCCGATCAGCGAGGGCTACAGCGAGAACTTCGCCTCGCTGAACCGCAACAAGCGTTCGGTCACGCTCGATCTCAAGGATCCGGCCGACAACGCGCGGGCGCGGGACCTCATCCGCTCCGCCGACATCGTGCTGGAGAACAACCGCCCAGGCGTCATGCAGCGTCTCGGCCTCGACTATGCGGCCGTCAGCGCCGACCGGCCCGCCCTCGTCTACTGCTCGATCTCGGCTTACGGGCAGGAAGGGCCGCGCTCGAAGGAAGCCGGTTTCGACCTGACCCTGCAGGCGATGGGCGGCGTGATGAGCGTGACCGGCGAGCCCGGCGCGCCGCCGGTTAAATGCGGCGTGCCGATCTCGGATTTCGGCACCGGGCTCTACGCGGCCTACGCCATCGCGGCAGCATTGTTGCAGGCACGCGCCACCGGCCGGGGCGTGCATATCGACGCCTCGATGTTCGGCGCCTCGCTGGCGATGGGTGCGCTTCAGACCAGCGAGTATTTCGGCAGCGGTCGCGATCCTCGCCGCCTCGGCTCCGCGCACCCGCGCAACGCCCCCTACCAAGCCTTTCGTGCCAAGGACGGCTACTTTGCGATGGCGGCGGGCAACAACGCGCTTTATCGCTCGGCTTGCGATGCGATCGAGCGCCCGGACCTGTCCGACGACCCGCGCTTTGCCTCGACGGTCCTGCGAGCGCAGCACCAGGGCGAGCTTCTCGAGATCCTGGAGACGCTCTTCGCGGACTTCACCTGTGAGGAGCTTCTCGCGCGCTTCCGCGCAGCCGGCGTGCCCTGCTCGCCGATCAACAGCTACTCCGAGGCCCTCGCCGACCCGCAGGTCGCGCATATGGGCTGGGTGCAGCCGGTGAGACTGCCGTCCGGTGTGGAGACGCGCACTTTCGTCTCCCCCCTGCGGTTCTCCGGAGAAGGATTTCCGATCTACCGGGACCCGCCGGCTCTCGGCGAGCACAACGAGGAGGTGTTCGGACCCGACCAGCCGGTGGCCGCCCTGGCCCGGACGGCTTGAGGAGGATCCGCGATGAGCGAGCTTTTCGTCGAGCGCGACGGCCCGGCCCTGATCCTCACGCTGAACCGGCCGGACAAGATGAACGCGCTTTCGGCCACTTTGGTCGAGGCCCTGCTCGAACAGGTCGCCGAGGCCGGCCGCGCCGGCATCCGCCTGCTCGTGCTCAAGGGCAACGGCCGCAACTTCAGCGCCGGGTTCGATTTCGGCGGCTACGAGGACCAGTCCGAGGGTGATCTAGTTCTGCGCTTCGTCCTCGTCGAACAATTGCTGCAGGCCGTCCGTCACGCACCCTTCGAGACGATGGCGCTGGCGCAGGGGCGCAACTTCGGCGCCGGCGTCGATCTGATTTGCTCCTGCGGGCGCCGCATCGGTGATCCGGACGCCACCTTCCGGATGCCAGGCCTCGCTTTCGGCCTCGTCCTCGGCACCCGCCGCTACGCCGAGCGCGTCGGCGAAGCCCGCGCCCGCGCGGTCCTCGGCGACGGCCTCGTCTTCGACGCCGACGAGGCGCTGCAGGACGGCTTCCTGACGGGCCGCGTCCCGATCCCGGAATGGCCGGAGGCCGTCGCGAACGCCGTCGAGGCGGCGTGCCGGCTCTCGCCCGAAGCGGCCTCGGCCCTCTACGGCGCGACCACGGCCGACACGCGGGCGCAGGATCTCGCCGACCTCGTCACCTCCGCCGCCCGACCGGGGCTCAAGGCGCGCATCGGCGCCTTCCGCGCCCAAACATCGTCGCATCGGGAGAAACGCCCTTGAGTCTCGGCACGCCGAAGATCGTCCCCCTCAAAGACCTCGCCGCCCGCGTGACCGACGGCAGCTCGCTCGCCCTCGGCGGCAGCTTCCTGCACCGCGGCCCCTTCGCCCTCGTGCGCGAGCTGATCCGCCAGGGGCGCAGGGACCTGGAGGTCATCAAGCAATCCCCCGGTTACGACATCGACATCCTTTGCCGCGCCGGGGCGCTCGGCCGGGCGCGCGCCGGCATCGTGGCGATGGAGGGCAATTTCGGCCTCGCACCGTGGTATCGGCGCGCGGTCGAGACCGGCCAGATCCGCCTGGAGGAGCATGCCTGCGCCAGCCTCACCGCGGGCCTGCGCGCGGCGGCCTTCGGCGTGCCCTTCATGCCCTGCGGCGGGATACACGGCTCCGATCTGCCCGCCCTGAACGGCTGGAAGACGGTCGAGGATCCCTACGGGAGCGGCGAGACGGTCTACGTCATCCCGCGGATCACCCCGGACTTCGCCGTCATCCACGCCAACGAGGTCAGCGAGGAGGGAGACGTGCGCGTCTACGGAACCTCGCACTGGGACCGCATCATGAGCCGGTCGGCCAAGCGCGTCCTCGTCGTCGCCGAGCGCGTCGCGTCGAGCGCGTCGTTCCGTGAACAGCCGGAGCTGACCCTCGTGCCCCATTTCCTCGTCGAGGCCATCAGCATCGTTCCCGACGGGGCCTGGCCCGGCTCATGCTGGCCGCACTACGCTGTCGATTACCCGGCGGTCGAGGCCTACATGGACGAGGCCCCCGGCGTGCTCCAGGCCCATCTCGACGCGGCACCCGAGGCGCGGGAGGCGGCCCATGTCTGAGTGGTCCCCCTTCTCCTACGTCGTGACGAACCTCGCCCGCTTCGTGCGGCCGAACGAGATCACCTTCAGCGGCGTCAACTCGGCCTTGCCGATGCTGGCCTGCCTGCTGGCCAAGCGCGCATACCCGTTCGCTTTCACCTATATCAACGTGGCGGGCGGCGTCGATCCGAGCCCGTCTATGGTTCCGATCTCCTCCTCCGACCCGGTGCTCGCGGAGGGCTCCCGCTCGATCTTCGCCAACGAGGACTTCTACGACCTCTGCACTCGCGGCCAGATGGACCTCTGCTTCCTCGGCGCGGCCCAGGTCGACGCGCTCGGACGCACGAATGTCTCCTGCATCGGCGATTGGCACGCCCCGAAGGTGCGCCTGCCGGGCGGCGGTGGCGGCGCGGTGATGCTGCCGACCGCCCGCCGGGCGGTGACGTGGCGAACCGAGCACTCGCGCCGGACCTTGGTCGAAACGCTGGATTTCGTCACCGCTTCCGGCGGCATGCACGGCGTGGTGACGCCGATCGCCGTCTTCACGAAACGCGACGGGCGCCTTGTCCTGGCCTCCTGGCATCCAGAGGCAAGCCTCGACGAGGTGCAGGATCGGACCGGTTTCCGCTTCGAGACCGACGGCGCGGAGCCGACGCAGCCGCCGACCCCGGCCGAAGCGGAGGCACTCGCCGCCCTCGACCCCGACGCCCGCTTCGAACGCGACGCAGCGATCCGCCTGCGCTGACACAAGTATGTAATGGGAGGAGCGAGGGCATGACGCAATCGATCAGCGCGCGCCTGCGAGAGGCAATCGCGCAGCATGCACAGGCTGGCCGGACGGCCATCGCCGGACCTGCCCCCGTCACCTATGCCGAACTGGGTCGGCTGATCGATGGCTACGCTGCGGGCATTCGCGATTGGGGCATCGAGCGCGGAGCCAAGGTCGGCCTCATCGCACCGAAGAGCGTCGCCGCGATCGCAGCCTATTTCGGCGCGATGCAGGCGGGAGCCTGCGTCTGCTTCATCGAGCCCGGACTCGCGCCCGAGGCCGTCGCCGAGCAGGCGAAGACCGTCGGAATGGGCTACCTCGTCGTCGATGAAAGTCTGATCGACCGCTTTGCGGATCGATCGCCTCGCACCCCTTCTGTGCGGGGATTGAACAACTTAAACACCGACGACGCCTTCATCGATGACGGCTTGGGCATCGACGACAGCGCGATGCTCCTATTCACCTCGGGCAGCACGGGCCGGCCGAAGGGCGTCGTCCTGCGTCACGGCAGCCTGATCTGCAATGCGGACGGTGTGCTGTGCCACACCGGCACGAACCCGCGGGACCGCCTCCTCCACGTCATGCCGCTCTACCACACGAACGGCGTCAACAATCAGCTGATCGTCCCCTTTCTGGCCGGCGCCAGCCTGATCCTCCACGACCGCTTCAAGCCGGAGACCGTCATCGAATCGCTGCGGAACGACGGGCCGACCTACATGACCGGCGTACCGACGATCTACGCGCGGATGCTCCCGCATCTCAAACCCGGCGAACGGTTTCCGACGCTCCGCTTCCTCCGCTGCGGCTCAGCACCGATCACGCCGACGCTTCACCAGCAGATCGAGGCGGCTTTCGGCGTACCGCTGCTCGTCTCCTACGGCCTGTCGGAGGCGACCTGCACCTCGACGATGAATCCGCCCGAGCATCGCAAGATCGGCACGATCGGCACGGTGCTGTCCGGCCAGACCGTCCGCTTGTTCGATCCTGTCACCAACGTTGAGGCGGCGCAGGGAAGCGAAGGCGAGATCCGGATCTCGGGGCCCGCTCTCATGGCCGGATATCTTGGAAGCACGGAGCAGCCGATCGTCGACGGCTGGCTGCGGACGGGCGACCTCGGGCGGTTCGACGCGGACGGCTTCCTGTCGATCACCGGTCGCATCAAAGACGTGATCATCCGCGGCGGCGAGAACATCTCGCCCGCCCTGATCGAGCGTCACCTGACGACCCATCCGGCCGTCCGCGATTGCTGCGTGGTGGGTGCCCCGGACGCCGATCTCGGCGAGGTTCCGGTCGCCTTCGTCGTTCTGAAGGAGGGGGAACGACTCGACGAGCCTGCTCTCAAGGCCTTTGTGAAGGGCTCTCTCGCGCGCATCTACGTCCCTGCCGAGATCCGGCGCATCGATGTGTTGCCAACGAACAGCGTCGGTAAGACCGACCGAAAGGCGCTGCGGAACGTCTTGGCGATCGAACCCCAACACTGAGCCCAAGTCATTTTGACAATCGTCTCGGCACGTGTGTGACCGGAGTGGTGCCCGGATGTTCGTTTCGAGTTTTAACCCCACTCCTTTTCGAGTCTTGCATACACTTGCCGGGATCCTTCTTCGCCCTGACGATAGCGGTTCGAGTACGCATCCGAGTGCATGCGGCGTGCTGTGAATGGCCCTGCATAGCTGCGACTGAACGCAACATCATGCCACCCGAAAATGTCTGCTCCGTTGCGTCGGCAGTTCAGCAGCAACCAAGCTATGCTCGACCGAAATTGGCCATGGAAATGCATTCAACCTACTTTGACCTGACCGGCTGGCTTTGGACCGAGTTGATTGAGAGGATCAGCCAGGACCGAAGGATCTGGATATGAAGCGAGGTCAGGACACGGGTGCGGGGCAGGTGGGGCAGAAGCTACGCCAGATCGAGGGATAGACAACACAGGGCAGGAGTTTGGCGAGATAGCATGCAGGGAGGCGGAGATTCCTGAGCAGAATTACGAAGGACGAGTGCCTACGCCAAGAGATCTTCTGCTCGCTCGAGGAGGCACAGATCATGGTCGGGATCTGACAGAACACCTACAACCGCGTTCGAATGCGTCCGTGCTTAGGCTGCTGATAACCCGCGCCTATTAAATAACTAGATTTGGTATTGTGGCTAGCCATGACCGCTGCCATGCAGTAGCCCCTCGATTGGCTCGGACCAAAATACCGATCAGGTTTCCGCCAGCGGCTGGAGTGACTATGAACCCAACTCGATTGGATGCTGCTCCATCAAGGCGGCTAGCCTTTTAGGCGTGTACCCTCGGTGACAATCATCTCAAGTGCAATATCGTGCGGCTGGGGGTAGATTGTCTCAAGAAGGCCAAGCTCGAACCCGACCCCGATGGTTCGCGGCCGCTCAGGCATTGCAGCAATCGTCCGGTCATAGAAGCCGCCACCGTAGCCGAGCCGATAACCTTTCCGGTCAAACCCGACCAACGGGACGATCAGGAGATCGGGAAAGACACCCTCTCCCGACGCAGGCATCGGGATCTTCCAGGTGCCCTGGACCATCAGGCTTCCGGGGGTCCATTCGCGAAAGACAAGCGGCTGCCCACGCTCCACAATAACCGGCAACGCCAAGCGCGTGCCTCTCTCGCGTAGGGCTCCAACAACTCCTCGGGGGTCAAACTCGCCTCGGAAAGGCCAGTAGAACCCTACCAAGCCGCCGACATATGGTTCGACAGCGTCCCGTAATGCCTGACCGATCCTGCTGCTCTTCGCCGTGCGCTCTTCGGCGCTGAGCGCGATACGCTGTGCAATCAACGTGTCGCGTACTGATTTGCGCCAATCACGGATTGTTGGCCAATCAGCGTCCGTTGTCGGTGTACTTGTGACGGGTTCGAGGTCGCCTGACGTACCGGTCGCTTCACTCATGGCCGCACCCTACAGTCCAAGCTGGATGATCATAGCGCCTGCCACCATCGGCGTTTGCCCGTCGTGCCCGCATCTCGGCTATTGTCCCCCGAAGGCTCGCAGTGGCCGTCCAGCTTCCGAGCGATGCACCATCGAGGCACTGCCTGTCGCATCATCGATAGCGGCCAACCGAGGTCCCACAGCCGCATGTAATGACATCTCACTACGGTCCAGAACGAGGTTCACGCACTCGCACCATTCGGCCTCCGCGACGTGGCAGCCTTCCAGTTCGCTCAGGGCCTCAGCGATGACGGCCTGAACCTCATCCAGGATCTTACGGGTTAGAGGAGGGCGCGTCTTTGCCGCGTAAGCGTTGGCGATCACCCGGGCCCATTCGTCGGGTGTCCGGCTCGAATGTGTGCTCATGCGCCGCCACCTCGCTTGACAGAAACAAGATGCACGAACTTGTCGACTTACCACTCATGATCAAAAGTATGAGTGGCAGGTGCGAGACGCCAACGATCCGGAATCTTATAGCAGAACGCCACCATTCTTGCGAGATTTCAGCTTGCTGATTTCCCGGCATGCCGGTCAAGCTGGACAAGCGCCAACAAATGACATCTGGCCCCCTCAAATCTGGCCGTCAGATTGCACTTCTAAGGTGATTTGCGCCCCGTTTGTGATCCAGATCCATCCCAGGGTGGGTGGCCGCACCTTGCGGTGCGAGCGCAGGAAGGCCGAGAGACTGATGGCCCACTTCAGGCTATGATTTAGAGTGCGCTTTGAGCGCCGACCGGCACGCCAAGTGTCTGATCTAAACGCAGAAGGCGGGTTCCTTTCGGATGCTGATCACACTCGCGCCCGTAGGGCGGTGAGGAGCGGTCCGGTTCGAGGATCGCCAGCACCCTCTTCAGATGGTAGGCAACGACTTGCAGGCCCATTTCAGTCGCCAGGTTTTTCAGCCGACGCATCCGGAATTGGATCGCTCCCATCCAACCTTGAATGTCCCAAACACGGTTCGACCGTCTGCCGGCGCGTACGCATGGCGTAAGGGTTCGCGTCGAGCCGACGCTGCACGGCTTCCAAGACCGCCTCGTACTCGCACCGCGTCACCCGCCGCTCCTTGGTTGGCCTGGAGCGCGCTTTGAGTGCGCAGCCGTGGCAGGTTGTCGTGCAATGGCGGCGTAACGTCAGCCGATCCGCATCCGCAGGGTATTCAGACGTTCCGCAATGCGCACCTTGCGCACCCGGGTGACCGCGTCCTCCTGGCGGTCGGCGGTGTCCAGGGCGGCGAGATGGCGCGCGATGCTGGCCTCGACCTGCTTGATGCGGTGCCGGATCGCTGCCGGGGTGAAGTTGCGATCGCGCGTGTTCACCGTTTCGAAGCGGCTGCCGTCGAGAGCCACGTCACCACCGGCCGGGAGGCCGAGTTGTCGGCACAGCACCCCGAACTGATGACAGGCGGCCTGGATCGCAGGACCGTTGTCACGCCGTCACCTGCCGATGGCCTGCTGCGCGAGGCGGGTCGCCAGCGTGTAATCCGCCTCGATGGCCATGATCGCGATGAAGATCAGCAGCGCCGCCGGAGGGATTAGGATCACGTAGATCAGCGCCACGCGCTCCCAGGCGAGGTGCATGAAGACCGCGACGATCAATCCGGCTTTGACGATCATGAAGAGGAGAATCAGAGACCAGCGCAACCCGCCTTGCAGGTGCAGATAATCGACGAGGTAGGAGCAGGCGCTGAGCACGAACAGCCATGCCCACACCACAAGGTAGAGCCCAATCGGGTGGGCCTGCTCGGTCGCCCGTGCCGTCGCCTGCATGGCCTCCTCCTACCAGAGATAGAACAGCGCAAAGATGAAGACCCAGACGAGATCAACGAAGTGCCAGTACAGGCCCATGATCTCGACGTTCTCGTAGCCGCCCGGGCGGCTCGTGAAGTAGCCGCGCCGGCCCTTATCGAAGTCGCCGCGCCATACCTTGCGGCCCATCACGAGGAGCGCGATCACCCCAATGGTGACGTGGGTGCCGTGGAACCCCGTGATCATGAAGAAGGCCGAGCCGAACTGTTCGGCGCCCCAGGGATTTCTCCAGGGGCGGACGCCTTCGTGGATCAGCTTCGTCCACTCGAAGGCCTGCATGCCCACGAAGGTGGCCCCCAGCAGCGCGGTCAGGCCCATCAGCAGCGCCGTGATCCGGCGGCTGCGGCGGTAGCCGAGGGCGACGGCCATTGCCATCGTGCCGCTGCTCGAGATCAGCACGAAGGTCATGATCGCGATGAGAAGGAGGGGCCACGGCTTGCCGGCGATCTCGATGGCGAAGACCTGGCTCGGGTTCGGCCAGGGCACGGGCGTCGACAGGCGCACCGTCATGTAGCCGATCAGGAAACATCCGAACACGAAGGTGTCGCTGAGGAGGAAGATCCACATCATGGCCTTGCGCCAGGATGCGCCAGCGAAGACCTGCCGATCGCCTGCCCACTCGGCGGAAAGACGGGCGAGGTGCGTCGACCGCGGGTTCGAGGGCGGTCCTCGGAGGGTGGCGCCGTGGCCGGCTGCGGTGTGGGGCATGGGGCAGCCTCGCGAGGCATCAACCGGGTCGGCACAGGGCGTCGATCAGTCCCGACCAGGGGGTTCGGAACAGTAGCCCGAACAGCACCAGCCAGACCGCCAGTAGGGCGTCCCAGTACAGGGTGCAGAGTGCGGTGCCCGGCTCGAGGCGCGGGGGGCGCGGCAGGAGAGCGGCCCGGGCGGTGATCCACGCGAGGGCAACGAGGCCGGCCAGGATGTGTAGGCCGTGCAGCGCCGTGATCAGGCAGAAGAAGGCGACCGCCGCGTCGGGGCCCTGCACGAGTCCCGCTTGCCAGAGCGCCTGCCACGCAAATGCCTGGCCTCCGAGGAACCCCAGGCCTGCGGCCGAGGCAAAGCCGAGAGCGGCGGTAGCTTGCTCCTCCCGCCCGCGCCGCGCCGCGGCGTGGGCGCCGTGCAAGGCGAGGCTTGCACCCGCAAGCAGAAACGTGGTGAGCCAGAGCAGCCGCGGATCGAGCGGAACGAGCGCCGTTCCTGGAACGCGCATGGCGTAGGCTGCCACCAGAAGTGAAAAGAGCAGTCCCGCGCTGGCGAGAAAGATGCCTAGGCCGAGTCTCGTCGGGGCGGTGATGGCAGCGGGCGCGACGAGCGGGTGCGGAGAGCCGACGGTCAGCCAGGGCCGATCCGCAAGGTGCTGTTGCGCGAGCCAGCGCGCGGCGAAAGCGCCGAGAACGGCGAGATAGGCGAGGACCAGACTCACGGCACAGCCCCCGCGCGGATGGGGGCCGGCTGGTTCTGCGGCACGAAGTCCTCCGGCGCGCCGGGCACGCTGTAGTCGTAGGGCCAGCGGTAGACGATTGGCAGGGCCGGACCCCAGTTGCCGTGCGACGGTGGTGTCTCCGGCGTTTGCCACTCGAGCGTCGTCGCACGCCAAGGATTGCCGCCCGCGGGCGCGCCATGCCTCAGGCTGTGCAGGAGGTTGAACAGGAACACGATCTGCGCGGCCCCGACGACGAAGGCCACCAGGCTGATGAAGGCGTTGAGCGTCTCGGCGGACGGCGGCACGAAGCCGAGCCCGGCGGTCTCGTAGTAGCGCCGTGGCACTCCGAGTAAGCCGAGATAGTGCATGGGAAAGAAGATCGCGTAGGCACCCAGGAAGGTGATCCAAAAGTGGACCTGGCCGAGACGCGCGTCGAGCATGCGGCCGGTCACCTTCGGGTACCAGTGATAGAGGCCGCCAAAGATCACGAGGATCGGGGCGACGCCCATCACCATGTGAAAATGGGCGACGACGAACATCGTGTCGGAGAGCGGCACATCGACGACGACGTTGCCGAGAAACAGGCCAGTAAGACCGCCGTTCAGGAACGTGACGATGAAGGCGATCGCGAACAGCATCGGCACGGTCAGGTGGATATCCCCGCGCCAGAGGGTCAGGACCCAGTTGTAGACCTTGATGGCTGTGGGGATCGCGATAATCAGCGTCGTCGTCGCGAAGAAGAAGCCGAAATACGGGTTCATGCCGCTGACGTACATGTGGTGCGCCCAGACGACGAAGCTCAGAACGCCGATGGCCACGATCGCCCAGACCATCATTCGGTAGCCGAAGATGTTCTTGCGGGCATGGGTGCTAATCAGGTCGGAGACGATGCCGAAGGCGGGCAGCGCCACGATGTAGACCTCGGGATGACCGAAGAACCAGAACAGATGTTGGAACAGGATCGGGCTGCCGCCTCCGTAGCGCAGGCGCTGGCCCGCCTCGATGATGGCTGGCATGAAGAAGCTCGTGCCGAGCAGACGGTCGAGCAGCATCATCACGGCACCGACGAGCAGCGCCGGAAAGGCGAGCAGCGCCAGGACGGTCGCCGTGAAGATTCCCCAGACCGTCAGCGGCATGCGCATCAGCGTCATGCCGGGCGCGCGCGCCTGCAGCACCGTCACGACGTAATTCACGCCGCCCATGGTGAAGCCCGCGATGAACAGGATGAGTGAGACGAGCATCAGGACGATGCCCCACTCCTGCCCAGGGGTTCCCGCGAGGATGGCTTGGGGCGGGTAGAGGGTCCAGCCGGCGCCGGTCGGCCCTCCTGGAGCGAAGAAGCTGGCCACGAGAACCAGGACAGCCAAGAGGTAGATCCAGTAACTCAGCATGTTCAGGTACGGGAAGACCATGTCCCGCGCGCCGAGCATCAGGGGGATCAGGTAATTGCCGAACCCGCCGAGGAACACCGCCGTGAGCAGGTACACGACCATGATCATGCCGTGCATGGTAATCAGCTGATAATACTCGGCCGGTCCGATGAAGGTGGCCAAGCCCGGAAATCCGAGCTGCAATCGTATCAGCCAGGAGAGGATCAAGGCGACGAAACCAATTGCCAGAGCGGTGCCGGCATACTGGATGGCGATGACCTTCGCGTCCTGGCTGAAGACGTAACGGGTCCACCAACTGTGCGGATGGTAGAGGTCGTCTGCTTCAGGAAGAAGTGGGGATCCGCCTTGCGGACCGGTAATTGCGTCCGACATGGCCGTCACCGCGCATCTATCGCCGGCCGGTGGAGGCCGGCCTCACGCGTGCTGGTGGATCGTGCAGCGCGTTGCGAGAAGGTCTTCTGCCGGTCGAGCCATGCGCGGAAGGTGGGCTCATCTTCGACCACGACGCGACCGCGCATCGCGTAGTGGCTGGAGCCGCAGACCTCGTTACAGATGGCGTCGAAGCTGCCTGTCCGGCTCGGTGTGAACCACAGTTGGGTCACCATGCCGGGAATGATGTCCATCTTGGCGCGGAATTCCGGGACGTAGAAGTTGTGGACCACGTCGTAGGAGCGCATCAGAAGCTTCACCGGCTGGCCAAGGGCCAGGTGCAGATCGCCCCCGTCGATCACGACGTCGTCCTGGCCGGCACTGTCCTGGGGATCGAGGCCGAGCGGATTGTCGTCGCCGACATGGCGGATGTCGGCAGCGCCCAGGCGGCCGTCGGTTCCGGGCAGGCGAAAGCTCCACCGCCATTGCTGGGCGAGGATCTCGACCTCAGCGGCGTCCGGCGGCGTTCGCACGAACTGACTCCAGACGACGAGGCCCGGTGCGAGCATGGCGGCGATGCCGAGCGCCGTCACCGCAATGAGCCCAGCCTCTAAGCGCGGACTCTCCGGCTCGTAGGCGGCCTGCCGCCCCGGTCGATGCCGGAAGCGCCACAGGCAGTAGGCCATGAACAGCACGATGACGACAAAGACCGCGCCGGTAATCCAGAACGTGATGATCAGCGTTGTGTCGATATAGCTCCAGTTCGACGCGATCGGCGTCCACCACCACGGGCTCAACAGGTGGAACGCCACGGAGGCGACGGCAATCAGGACCAGGATCAGCGCCATCGCTTCCTCCCGCGCCCCGCCAAGCCGCCGGGGCAGGCCGTTGTGGTGCCGGGCGGAGGGCCGTTAAGGCACGACGGCTCGCCGGTAGAGATGCCACGTGGCATGTCCGAGAATCGGCAGAACCAGGGCAAGCCCCACGAAGAGGGGCAGCATCCCCAGGGTGAGGAGGCCCGCGACGATGAGCCCCCAGACCACCATCGTCCCCGGGTTCTGCTGAACGAGAGCAACGGATGTCGCGATGGCCGTCCCAGCCTCGGTGCCACGGTCGATGATCAGCGGAAAGGAAACGGCGCTGATAGCCAGGGCAATGAGCGAGAAGGCCGCGCCGACGAGATTCCCGACTACGATGAGCATCCAGCCCCTCGGCGTCGTCAGAACCTCTTGCAGGAAGCCGAATATCGAGTCCTGACGCGCCTCCCCATACAGAGTCCAGTACAGGGCCATTGCGGCGATCAACCAAGCGACGAACAGCAGCGAGAGAGTCAGGGCGACCACGCCGATGGCCTTTGCGGATTGACCGGTCAGCGGCGCGTAGGCGTTGATCAAACCGATGTCGCAGCCCTGTTCCCGTCGCCGGCTCATCTCGTAGAGCCCGATCGCCGCGAAGGGGCCGAGCAGGGCGAAGCCCGACGCCAGCGGAAACATCAGCGGTATGAGGTCGTTCTCGAACGTCGCGGCCGCGATGAGCACACCCGCGACTGGGTAGATGGCGATGAGAAACAGAGCGTGTGTCGGCATGGCGATGAAATCGTCCAAGCCGTTCCGCAGGGCGAACCGCAAATCGTCAAGACCGATGCGACGCACGCTCGCGCGCGCCAGAGCTTGCGGGTGAGAAACAGGATAGAGGCCGGCCATCGCATAGCCCTCCATGGGGAAGACACGCTCGCGACTGACGTCAGACATCCCGTTGGATGCCTATCGCTAAGCTTTCATGCGCAATCATTCGCTTTATAGCAGGATCAAGTCTGACTGTCGCGAAAATTTTTGCCCCTAGAATTTCGCTATGCGCGCTTCACGAGCTCGTCCTCCAAGATGATCTTGAGACACGTTCGCGTTCACGCAGCGAGTACGCTCCTCAAGGGGCACGTGTTCTATCCCGGGGGCACGGTCCCCTGTGGGACTTGGCCGAAGACCCTGCCTCGATCAGGCTGATCGAGGCGACATTGCAGGCCGGCAAGCCCGTCGCCTTGGTCTGCCATGCCCCTGGCGTGCTACGCCATGCAAAGGCGCCCGACGGCAAGCCGCTCGTCGACGGAAAGGACGTCACCGGCTTCACGAACACCGAGGAGGAGGCGGTGGGCCTCACCGAGGTGGTGCCCTTCCTCGTCGAGAACGAGCTCACGCGCAACGGCGGCAACTTCTCCAAGGCTGACGACTGGGCACCGTACGTGCTGGCCGACGGCCTGTTGATCACCCGCCAGAACCCGGCCTCGTCCGGGCCTGCGGCCGAGCGTCTCCTCGAGCGGCTCGCCAACCGTTGAGCGTGGGGACGGGGGCTTCCCGGTAGAGGTCCTCGTTTCGCTCTGGCGATGGCCGTTGCCTATGATACGGCTTCCGGCTGATTGGTTCGGTCCAGCCCTCACCGCCGCCATTCCGGGTCGCTGATAAGCGAACCCGGAATCCACGACGGGACGCGACACTGGTCTTGAGCGCCGCATCACGTGCAAATGCCGGGTTCCGCTGCGCAGCCCCGGGCCCTTCGAACCAGGGCGACTAGGACGAGACCCGCGCAAGCGCGTGCTCCGGCCCAGCAGGGATCACGTAACTACAGCATGGGAGGCCGACGCGGCCGCGGCCCGAGCGGGAACGCCGCGTCCCGACAGGGTCGTGAGGGCCTCCGGCCCGAGCAACGATGTTGCGGCAAACCCGGAGAGGGCATCCGTGACGGCGACGCTACACTACAGCAACAAGGATGGGCCGCTGCCGTCGTCCATCCGCAGTATCGGGTCGTCTTTATCGAGGAGGATGGTCGCCGGAAGATCGACGATGTCCATCTGATCGATCCGATAGGGTACCGGACAGGTCGCGAGGTCGGGCTGAAGCGCGCATCTGGGACCCTGACGGAGGAACGCGTGCCCACCACGGCCGAGTGCCATGCCTCTGCAACCCGTCTTCCCGTCCATCACTAGCGTCGATCGACCGGATTCCCAACCACCGCCGCCGCGAGCGCCGATGGGCCTCGAATGATCCCCGCGTTCGCCCCCGGCCACCCAGCCCGGCGAGCCGTCCCGCTAGGGAGCGCGCCCGTGCCGGACGACGCTGGTATCGCAGTGGCGAACAGGTACCATACTGCCCGCACGGCGCGATCAAATTTCTCGACCGAGCTGACAGCCGTCTCCTCAGTCGCCGGTCGCGGGTCAAGGCTCATCAGAGCGCTTTGAACCTCGTGCTTCGGGCTGGGGGAGCGGAAGATCGCATCGCCGTCGAACATCCGATCCGAGATGACGAATGCCGCAGTCGGCACGCCTTCGGATCCCTTCGGGCATCCCGGCGATCTGCACCTACGCGGAGCCAGGTCGGGGATCGATCTGGGCGGGCCGCCGCACGATACGCGGTGCTTTGAAGGAACGACGCTCAGGCACATGGGCGCCAGTGCGCCAAACCCGTCCCTCTGCCGCACTTGGCTCGACTCGCTCGAAGGCAGGCCGACGCAGGGACGAATGCCGAAACGGCAAAGTAGCAACACGTGCTAAATCAACGTGTTGCGAGATAATAGAATGAGTGGCGGAGACGGAGGGATTCGAACCCTCGATACCCTTATTAGGGGTATGCTCATTTAGCAAACGAGTGCCTTCAGCCTCTCGGCCACGTCTCCCCGCCGCTCGGCTGTAGAAGCTCCGGGGCGGCGGGTCAACCCGGTCGGCGCGGGGTTGTGACGCGGCGCTCATAATGCTTGGCCACACGCAGATGGCGCGAGATCGCGTAGTTCATCGCCGTGAGGAACCCGTAGGCGCCACGGACGAAGTGGCGGCGGCCAAGATAGGCCTTCAGGAAATTGCCCGGCAACTCCACGTAGAGCCGCCAGGCCGGGATGGTGATCCCGCGCGCGTCGAGGTCGTCGGCCTGCTGGTCCGAATATCGGTTGAGTTTGTCGAGCTGGTCGCCGAGTGAGCGCACCGAGAAGTGGTGGATGCGTCCCTTGATCCGACCGACGCTCACGCCCGGCCCCAGCACCACCCGATCATGCACCGGCGAGGTCGAGTAGGTGCTCAAGTCTCGACGATAAAGCCGAACCGGGGTCAGGACATAGGCCCACGGGTGAGGACGCGTTTCGCCCGGGAAGATCTCGGCGATGGCGATGCTCCACGCGGCGTGCGTCGGCTCGCCCCCGGCGAAGACCGCGCGGATCCGCTCGGCGAGGTCGGGGGGCACCACCTCGTCGGCGTCCAGGTTGAACACCCAATCGTGGCGGCACTGGCCCTCGGCGAAGCGCTTCTGCCGGCCGTAGCCCGGCCAGTCGTTGTGGATCACCCGGGCGCCGAGCGAGGCCGCGAGCGCCTGCGTCCCGTCGGTCGAGCCGGAATCGACCACGACGATGTCGTCGGCGAGCTCGCGCACCGCCGCGATGGTGGCACCGATGCGGTCGGCCTCGTTCTTGACGATGATGAAAACGGAAATCGGAAGCGGGGCCATGGATCTCGATACGCGCGCCGCCCTCGCTCTACCGGCCGGATTCCCCGCGAACAAGCACGGTCACCCGGCGGCCTCCGCGAGGCGTTTGCGCTGAACCTTGCCGTTGGCGGTGCGCGGCAGCGCGTCGAGGAAGCGAATGGCACGGGGCGCCTTGTAGGCGGCCAAGCGTTCGCCGCACCACGCCGTCAGGGCCTCCTCGTCGGGCTCGACGCCGGAGCGGAGAACCACGAAGGCGGCGATTACCCGTAGATCGGCGCGCACGGCCAATTCCGCCACGCCGACTTCTGCCACGTCGGGATGACCGGCCAGCACACCTTCCACCTCGACCGGCGAGACGCGGTAGCCCATGGCGTTCATCAGGTCGTCGTTGCGGCCGTGGAACCAGAGGTAGCCGTCCGCGTCGAAACTCGCGAGGTCGCCACCGGCGAACCAGGGGCCGCGCATTACCGCCGCCTCCTCGTCCGGCCGCTGCCAGTAGCCGAGCATCAGGCCGGGATCGGTGCGGTGGATCGCCAGCAAGCCGGTCTCGCCGGCCGGAAGCGGCTCGAACGGTCCCTCCACGGGCAGGATCGCGACCCGGCGGCCCGGCTGCGGCCGGCCGGGCGAGCCGGGGCGGACGGGGATGGTCGGGCCGCTCGACACGTAGGTCGAGATCTCACTCATGCCGAGCGCCTCGTAGAGCGGT
Source organism: Methylorubrum rhodesianum (assembly GCF_014199985.1). GTDB lineage: Bacteria > Pseudomonadota > Alphaproteobacteria > Rhizobiales > Beijerinckiaceae > Methylobacterium > Methylobacterium rhodesianum. The sequence continues at coordinate 166,467 of NZ_JACHOS010000001.1, forward strand.
TTGCCCGTCGCCCGCGTCCAGGCCTCGAGGAGATCGGACGACAGCGCCTCGCCCGCGGTGACGCCGTGGCGCAGGCGCGAGAGGTCGTGCTCGCCAAGGTCGGCGTATTTGAGGATCTGGCGATAGACGCTCGGCACCGCCGCAAAGATCGTCGCGCCCTGCTCGGCGATCAGGCGCGGCCACACCCCGCGGTCGCGCGGGCCGTTGTAGAGCACCGTCGTCGCGCCGCAGGCCCAGGGGTCGGTAATGCCCACGCCCAGCGTATAGGTCCAATTCATGGTGCCGGCATGCAGCATCACGTCGGACTCGTTCAGCCCGAGCCAGTGCGCGTGCATCGGCCGGCGGCCCCAGACGGCGCGGTGAGCATGGAGCACGCCCTTGGGACGGCTCGTGGTGCCGGAGGTGTAGACGAGCGTCGCCGGATCGTCGGCAGCGGTGTCGGCATAATCGGCGAGCGGCTCACCCGCCTTCATCTGCGCGATCTTGCGCGAATCGAGCCGGATGTAGCCGGCAGGAGCACCCGCGTCGGACTCGGCGAGTCCGTCTCCGGTCACCACGGCGGCGACGCCGGCATTTTCCATGAGGAAGGCGGCTTCGGAGGTCGTCAATTGCGGCGAGGAGGGGAGGGCGACGAGGCCTGCGGCCAGCGCGCCGAAATAGACCAGCACATAGTCGGGCTCGTTGCCCATGCGGATCATCACGCGGTCGCCGGGCTTGAGACCGAGGTCGAGCAGGCCTGCCGCGATGCCGCGCACCGCGCGCTCGGCCTCGGCATAGGTGAAGCGGCTGACGGCGCCCCCCTCGCCGACCATGATCAGCGCGGTCTTGTCGCCCCGCAGCCGAGCATTCTCCGCAAGGCAGTGGCGGGCCGCGTTGAAACGGGGCGGGGGCTGGCGGTCGTCGGACGTCGGCACGGCGGGCGCTTCCGGTGATCTTCGTGGTTGCCCCGGTGTCCGATCCCCGATCCCGGCGGTCAAGCGGCGCCTTATCCCGGCGTGCCGTGGGGATGGCGCGGCGGGCGGATCGTCCCGAACAGGCCGGTGCTCGCACCATCCTTGAGTTCCAGCCATAGGAAACGCGCCGGATCGACCGGGCCGGGCAGCGTGAGCCGTCCGGCGGGCACGGGGCGGAAGCCGAAGCGGCTGTAATAGGGCGCGTCGCCGACGAGAACGACGAGGCCGTGTCCGGCGGCCCGGGCCGCGTCGAGGCTCGCCCGCATCAGGCTCGTGCCGATGCCGCGGTCGGAGAAGCTCGGATCGACGGTGAGGGGCCCGAGCACCAGGAGTGGTCCACCCTCGGCCTCGGCCGGGCCGATCCGGACCGAGCCGACGAGGTAGGTGCCCACGAGCGCGGTCAGGCAGAGGTTGGGCAGGGGCACGGTGCCCTCGCGCAGGCGGTAGGCGGTGCGGGCAAAGCGGCCGGGACCGAAGGCGCGGGCGTGCAGCCGCTCGATGGCCGGGGCGTCGTCCGGATGCTCGGGACGGATGACAAGGGGGAGGGCGGTCACGGGCGGGGCGTCCGGCGGCGGTTTCGCGCCGATAGCAGCCGGGCACGCAGCCGGCAAACCGGCGGCGGGTGTCAGGCGCCTCGGGCGGAGAAATCGATGCGCGGATCGATCCAGGTATAGGTCAGATCCGACAGAAGATTCACCGCAAGACCGAGCAGCGAGAAGATGTAGAGCGTGGCGAACACCACCGGATAGTCGCGGCCGACGATCGAGTTGAAGGACAGGAGCCCGAGGCCGTCGAGGGAGAAGATCGTCTCGATCAGAAGCGAGCCGGTGAAGAAAGCCGTGATGAAGGCGCCGGGGAAGCCGGCGATCACGATCAGCATCGCGTTGCGGAAGACGTGCCCGTAGAGCACGCGCCGCTCGGTGAGACCCTTCATGCGGGCGGTGACGACGTATTGCTTGCGGATCTCGTCGAGGAAGGAGTTCTTGGTCAGCAACGTCGAGGTGGCGAAGGCCCCGAGCACGAGGGCGGAGAGCGGCAGCACCAGGTGCCACGCATAGTCCACGGCCTTGCCCCAGAGGCTCAGCGTCTCGAAGTTCTCGGAAGTCAGCCCGCGCAAGGGGAAGATCTGCAGGAAGGAGCCGCCGGCGAACAGGATGACGAGGAGGATGCCGAAGAGGAAGCTCGGGATCGCGTAGCCGACGATGACGACGGCGGAGGTCCAGACGTCGAAGCGCGAGCCGTCGGCGACCGCCTTGCGGATGCCGAGCGGGATCGAGATCGCGTAGGAGATCAGCGTCATCCACAGGCCGAGCGAGATCGAGACCGGGAGCTTCTCCTTGATCAGCTCCAGCACCGTGACGTCGCGGAAGTAGCTCCGGCCGAAATCGAAGCGGAGATAGTCCCACAGCATCTTGCCGAAGCGCTCGTAGGCGGGCTTGTCGAAGCCGAACTGCGCTTCGAGCTTCTTGATGAAGGCCGGGTCGAGCCCCTGCGCACCGCGGTACTTCGACGTCTCGCTGCCGCCCCCACCGCGGGCCGCACCGCCGCCGAGATCACCCTGGCCGCCGGTGATGCGCGAGAGCGAGCCTTCCTGCTGCCCCTGCAGCTGGGCCAGCACCCGCTCCACCGGGCCGCCCGGGGCGAACTGGATGATGGCGAAGGTGATGAGCATGATCCCGAAGATCGTCGGAATCATCAGCGCGATGCGGCGCAGGATGTAGGCCAGCATGGATGCTCCTCAGCCCCGACCGATGCGGCGCGCCTTCGCCTCGTCGTACCACCACAGCGCCGGCACGCCGAGCCCGTAGGTCGGCAGCTTCGCCGGTCGGCCGAACATGTCCCACAGGGCGAGGCGGTACTCGGGCGAGTACCACATCGGGATCCAGTAGCGGCCGGCCCGCAGCACCCGATCGAGGGCGCGGCAGGCTACCGTGAGGCTCGCGCGCGAATCCGCGTTGGCGATGCGGTCGAGCAGGGTGTCGATCACCGGATCGCTGATGCCGGCGAGATTGTTGGAGCCGGGGACCGCCGCCGCCCGCGAACCGTAGGCCTCGCGCAGCTCCGGTCCCGGCGTCGCGTCGCCCGAAGAGGCGCGGGAGACGATGTCGAAGTCGAAGTCGCGCACCCGCGCCTGAAACTGCGCGGCATCCACCGCCCGCTGGCGCGCCTTGATGCCGATGAGGCCCAGATTTCGGATGAACGGCTGGACGATCGGCTCCCAGACGGAGTCGGAGTCGAGAAATTCGAACTCGATCGGCTTGCCGCCCGGCAGGCGAAGGGTGCCGCCTTCGCGGGTGCAGCCGGCCTCCTTGAGCAGGGCCACCGCGCGGGCGAGCAGCGCCCGGTCCTGGCCGGTTCCATCCGACACCGGCGGCGTCCAGGCCTCGCCGAAGACTTCGGCCGGCACTTGACCGTTGAAGGGTTCGAGCAGGGCTAGTTCCTCGGCCGACGGCTTGCCCGTCGCCATCAGGTCGGTCTTCTGGAAGAACGAGACGGTGCGCTCGTAGGCGCCGAACATCGCCGTGCGGTTGGTCCAGGAGAAGTCGAAGCAGAGGCCGATCGCCTCGCGCACGCGGGGATCCTTGAACACTTCGCGACGGGTGTTGAAGAACCAACCCTGGATGGCTGCGGGCGAGGTGTCGGGCAGGGTCTCGCGCTTGACGCGGCCCTCGCGCACGGCGGGGAAATCGTAGCCCGTCGCCCAGATCCGCGAGGTGAATTCCTGGCGGTAGGTGTAGGCGCCGCCCTTGAACGCCTCGAAGGCGACCTGTCGATCGCGGAAGTACTCGTAGCGGAGCTGATCGAAATTGTTCTGCCCGACCATCACCGGCAGGTCTGCCGCCCAGTAGTCGTTCACCCGCTCCAGTTCGATGAAGCGCCCGATATCGATCCGCCCGACCTGATAGGGGCCGGACCCGAGCAGGGGCGTGAGGGTCTGGGCCTCGAAGTCGCGCCCCTCGAAGAATTTCGCCGAGAAGATCGGCAGCCCGGCGACGATCAGCGGCAGGTCGCGGCTGCGGCCGGGGGCGAAGCGGACGATCAGGGTCCCGTTGCCCTCCGCCGTTGCCTCGGCGACATCGCGGATCACCTGCGAGATCGTCGGATGCCCCTTCTCCTTGAGGATGGTGAGGGAGAAGGCCGCGTCCCGCGCGGTCAGGGGCGAGCCGTCGTGGAAGCGCGCCTGAGGACGCAGGGCGAAGCGATAGGTCAGGCCGTCGGCGCTGATCTCGACCGAGCGGGCGACGAGCCCGTAGAGCGCGTCCGGCTCGTCGAGCGCGCGCACCATCAGGCTGTCGAAGGTAAGATTGATCCCGGCCGCGCCGTTCCCGCGGAAGACGTAGGGGTTGAGCGTGTCGAAGGTGTCGAACGCCTGACTGCCGAAGGTCTGGACGATCTGCGTCGAGAAGCGGCCGCCGCGCGGGGCCATTGGGTTCACGTAATCGAAGTTCGTGAAATCGCGTGCGTATTTCAGCTCGCCGAAGCTCGATAGCCCGTGGGCGGCGCGGGTACCTTCGGCGCGGGCCGGGCGGGGCAGGGCGCTCGCGAGGGCGAGCGCGCCCGTACCGAGGACGACGTCCCGGCGGGTCGCGCCGCCACTCACCGCGGCGCCCCCGTCTTGGCGGCGAGCGTCTCGTCGTACCACCACGTCGTCGGGAAGCCCGAGGCACCGTATTTCGGGAGCACCGCCGGGCGGCCGAAGCGATTCCAGCGCAGGGTGCGCGTGACCGCCGAGGACCATTGCGGCACCACGAAGTTGTGGGCCAGGAGCGCCCTGTCGAGGGCGTGGGTCGTAGCAACCAGCGTCTCGCGGTCCTGGGCGAAGATCAGCTTCTCGATCAGCGCGTCGATGCCCGCATCCTTGATGCCGGCGATGTTGCGCGAGCCCGGCTTGTCGGCGGCGGCAGAGCCCCAGTACTCGCGCTGCTCGTTGCCCGGCGAAAGCGATTCCGGCCAGTTCGAGGTCGTGATGTCGAAATCGAAGCTGCGCAGGCGGTTCTGGTACTGTGCCTGGTCGATCACGCGGATCGAGCTCTCGATGCCGATCAGCTTGAGCTGTGCGGCGTAGGGCAGGATCACCCGCTCGAACACGTTCTGAAATTCGAGAAACTCGACGGTCAGCGGCTCGCCGGTGGCCTTGGCGACCATCTTGCCGCCCTTCAGCTCGTAACCGGCCTCGCGCAGGAGCCCGACCGCCTTGCGCAGGTTGGCGCGCACCGCCTCCGGCGTATCGTTGACGGGGTTGGCGTAGGTCTCGGTGAAGACGCGCTCGGGAAGCTTGTCCCGCACGCTTTCCAGGATCACCTTCTCGAGCCCGTCCGGCAGGCCGGACGAGGCGAGCTCCGAGCCGTAGAAATAGGAGTCGATCCGGCTGTAGAGCCCGTAGAAGAGCTGCCGGTTCATCTCCTCGAAGTTCAGGGCGAGATTGAAGGCGCGGCGCACGCGCTCATCCTTGAACTTGTCCCGGCGCAGGTTGAACACGAAGGCCTGCATGATGCCGGTGCCCCGGCCCGGAAACTCCTCCTTGATCAGTCGTCCTTCCTTCACGGCGGGGAAGTCGTCGTAGGCGGTCGCCCAGTTGCGGGCGATGTTCTCGGTGCGGAAGTCGTAGAGGTCGCCCTTCAGCGCCTCCAGCAGAACCGATCCGTCGCGGAAATACTCGAAGCGGATCGTGCCGAAATTGTTGCGGCCGCGGTTCACCGGCAGGTCCTTGCCCCAGTAATCGGCCACGCGCTCGTACACGGCCGAGCGGCCGGCATCGATCCTGGCGAGCCGATAGGGGCCGGATCCGAGCGGGATCTCCAGGGTCGTCTCGGTGGCGTTGCGCGGCTTGCCGTTCTTGTCCGTGCCGGTCCACCAGTGCTTGGGCAGCACCTGCATCTGACCGAGCACCTGCGGCAACTCGCGGTTGCCGGCTTCGCCGAAACGGAACACGACCTCGCGCTCGGCCCCCGGCTCGGCCTTGACCACGGTGTGGTAGTAGGCAGCGTAGAACGGGCTGTTGGCCTTCAGCGTGTCGAAGGACCAGATCACGTCCTCGACGGTGACGGGCTTGCCGTCGTGCCAGCGCGTGTCCTTGCGCAGGCGGTAAGTGACCGACCTGCCGTCCTCGGCGATCCGCACGCCTTCGGCCAGAAGGCCGTAGGAGGAGAACGGTTCGTCGCCGGAATCCTCCATCAGCGTGTCGTAGATCTGGGTGATCCCGCCTTCGAGGTCTCCCTTGAGACCGTTGACGATCATGTTGAGGTTGTCGAAGCCCCCCTGGGCGCCGAGCCGCACCAGGCCGCCGACCGGCGCCTTCGGATCGGCGTAGTCGAAGTGCTGGAAGTCCGGGCCGTATTTCGGTTCGCCGAGCAGGGTCAGCGCATGGCGCCAGGTGCCGGGAGCTTCCTGTGCCGAGACCTTCGAGGCGGATTCGGCGGGCTCCTGGGCTAAGGCGGGGCCGCGCAGCCCCAGGAGAACGAGCGCTCCGGCGAGGAAGCTGCGGCGAGCGATCACGGCGTTGTCTGTCACGTTGGCGCGGTCTCCCGGTCCCGTGAGAGGGCAGTCGGGCGCCGTTCTAGGACGGGCCCGGGTCCGGCGCCAACCCGCCGCGAGCGCGCAGGGGCGTCGCGGGCCGCCACGATACGAGAAAGGCCGGGCTTCTGGGCCCGGCCTTTCTCGAGTTCCGTCGCGTGTGCTCGACCTTACGGCTTCGGCGCCTCGGGATCGGCCTTGGCCGGCGCCTCGGTCGCCGGCGTGCTCTCAGAGCCGGGGGTCGCCTTGGTCGGGATGTCGCCCGAGGGCTTGGCCTCCGGCGCCTGCGTCGGGGCAACCTCGTTGCGCTGCGGCTGCGTCTGCGGCGCCGGGACCGGGCGGGCAGTGTCCTTGCTGTCGCCGGACTGGGTGTCGCCCTTCGGCGCGTTGGTCTCGGGCGCCTTCTCCTTGTTGCCGGTCGCGCTCTCGACCGACCTCTCCTCGGCCTTGCCGGAGGCCTTGCTCTTGTCCTCGGGCTTAGCCTCCGCAGGCTTGGCAGCCTCGGCCTTCTTTTCGCCCTCCGGCGAGGCCTCGGCCTTCTTCTCGGCGGCCGGCAGCGGCTTCGGGCTGTCGGAGAGGGTGCGCAGATAGGCGATGACGTTGGCACGCTCGGTCGGCGAGCCGATGCCGGCGAACGCCATCTTGGTGCCCTTCACGTAGCCCTTCGGGTTCTCGAGGAAGTGGTCGAGATCCTCGTAGGTCCAGGTGCCGCCCTTCTCCTTCAGGCCGGCGGAGTAGTCGAAGCCTGCGGCATGCGCCTTCTCGCGCTCGACGATGTCCCAGAGGTCGGGGCCGACCTTGTTCGGGCCACCCTTCTCGAAGCTGTGGCAAGCCTGGCAGGCCTTGGTGCCGCCCTTGCCCTTGTCGGCGTCGGCGCTGGCGAGCCGCACGGCGACCGGCTCGGCCTTCGGCGCCTCGGCCGCTGCCCCGCCACTCTTCGGCTCAGGCTCGGGCAGAGGGTAGCCGGCATTTCCGGCGGGCTTCGGGTGATAGATCAGCTCCGCCACGAAGCCCGACCCGACCGCGAACAGGAGGGCACCCAGGACAGCGCCCGCAACCTTGTTCAGCTCGAAGGAATCCATGCTCGACAGCTCCGGCGCACGGGATCAGGACCCGGCGGATGAGGGCCCGACGGGCAGACGCCGGACTTTGGAGGATTTCAAGGGTGATTAGCCGCTCGGGGCCGATCTTGACAATGGGCCACGCGCGCTGCGCGCTGTCGCATACCATTATTGTTCATGGTCGACGTGCGGGCAGGCGCCGCCCGTTGCAGCCCTGCCTCACCTCCGGGGCGCCGGGACCGGTCATGACAAGCCGGACGGCCGCTGCTAGAGCCGCCGCTGCCTCTGACCGATCCCGCATCGTACCGCCCTAGGCCATGTCCGACCCCCTCATCCTGATTCCGGCCCGTCTCGCCGCGACCCGGCTGCCGTCGAAGCCGCTCGCGGAGATCGCCGGCGAGCCGATGATCGTGCATGTCTGGCGCCGCGCCGTGGAGGCCGGAATCGGCCCCGTCGTGGTCGCGACCGACACCGACGCGATCGCCGACGCAATCGAGGCGCAGGGCGGTCTGGCGGTGATGACCCGGGCGGATCACCCTTCCGGATCCGATCGTCTGGCGGAGGCGCTGGAGATCGTCGATCCGGACGGCCACCACGATGTCGTGGTCAACGTGCAGGGCGACCTGCCGACCATCGACCCGGCGATCATCGCCGCGGCGGTGACGCCGCTCGCAGACCCGCACGTCGATATCGCGACCCTCTGTGCGGTGATCCACCGCGCGGAGGAGATGGACGATCCGAACGTGGTCAAGATCATCGGCCACACGGTGGGACCGAACCGTTTGCGGGCGCTCGCCTTCACCCGCGCGCGCGCGCCGTGGGGCGACGGCCCGCTGTTCCATCATATCGGCCTCTACGCCTATCGCCGGAAAGCGCTGGCCCGCTTCGTCGCCCTGCCGCAGGGCGAATTGGAGCGTCGCGAGAAGCTGGAACAGCTGCGCGCGCTCGAAGCCGGCATGCGCATCGACGCGATGATCGTCGAGGACCTGCCGCTCGGCGTCGACACCCCCGCCGATCTGGAGCGCGCCCGCACGCTGCTCGCCGTCCGCCGCCTCAACTGAACCCACGAATCACAATGACCGATCGCACCATTGCCTATCAGGGCGAGCCCGGGGCCAACTCGCACATCATCTGCTCGCAGGCCTATCCCGGCTGGACCGCGCTGCCCTGCGCCACCTTCGAGGATGCCTTCGCCGCGGTGAACGAAGGGAAGGCGGCTCTGGCGATGATCCCGATCGAGAACTCGATCGCCGGCCGGGTCGCCGACATCCACCACCTGATCCCGACCTCGCGGCTGCACATCATCGCCGAGCACTTCCTGCCGATCCACTTCCAGCTCATGGTTCTGCCGGGCGTGGCGGTGGAGGGGCTGACCAGCGTTCACAGTCACGTCCACGCGCTGGGCCAGTGCCGCCGGATCATCCGGCGCCTCGGCCTCAAGGCGGTGGTGGCCGGCGACACCGCCGGGGCTGCCCGCGAGGTGGCCGAGGCGCAGGATCCGACCCGCGCAGCGCTCGCTCCGGCCATGGCAGCGGAGGTCTACGGCCTCGATATCCTCGAGCGCGATGTCGAGGACGAAGCGCACAACACCACCCGCTTCGTGGTGTTCTCGCCCGAGCCCGCCGAGATCGAGCCCGGCAACGGCGCGACGGTCACGAGCTTCATCTTCCGGGTCCGCAACATCCCGGCCGCGCTCTACAAGGCGCTCGGCGGATTCGCCACCAACGGCGTCAACATGTCGAAGCTCGAGAGTTACATGGTCGAGGGGCAGTTCACCGCGACCCAGTTCTACGCCGAGGTCGACGGTCACCCGGAGGATGACGGCCTGCGCCGGGCTCTGGACGAATTGCGCTACTTCTCGAAGGAGCTGCGCATCATCGGCACCTACCCGGCGCACCCGTTCCGCGAGACCACGCGGCAGGCCGCGGAGTAGCAGGACGCGCTCACGATAAAGGCCGGCGCGCAGGCGGGCCGGCCTTTCTCGCTCTCGACGATCGGCGGAAGATTACGCGGCGTCGGCGGGCTTGTCCTTGCTCGCCTCGGGCTTCGGGCCGCCCTTGGAGACGCCGACCAGGGCAGGGCGCAGCGTCCGATCGCCGATGACGTAGCCGGTCTGCACCACCTGAACGACGGTGCCGTTCGGAACCTCGGTGTTCGGGATCTCGAACATCGCCTGATGCCGGTTCGGGTCGAAGCGCTGACCCTGCGGATCGACCACCTTCACGCCGTGGCGCTCCAGGGTCTTGGCGAGATCCCGCTCAGTCAGCTCGATGCCCTCGATCAGGCCCTTGAAGGCACCCTCGGCGCCCGAGCGCGCCTCGGCGGGCACGCTGTCGAGGGCGCGGCGGATGTTGTCGGCGGCGTTGAGCATGTCGCGGGCGAAGTTCGTCACCGCATAGGCGCGGGCATCCGCGACCTCGCGCTCGGTGCGGCGGCGAAGGTTCTCCATCTCGGCAAGCGTCCGCAGCAGACGGTCCTTGAACTCGTCCCGCTCGGCGATCGCGGCCGCGAGGCCCTCGGCATCCGCGCCCGCATTCGAAGCGGCGGATTGCGGCGGAACCTCCGCCTCCGCGCCGTCATGCCGCTCCTGCTTCTCCATATCGTCAGCCATCATTGTGCGATCGATCAGGTCTCGAAGAGTTCCGGGATGCGGCTGATATCATTCGGCCAAACCTCGAAATCAAGCGACGGCGACGCCATCACCGCCTACAACTCCCGCGGCGGCGGCGAATCGACCAGTGCATCAAGGCCTTCGGCGCGCAAGGCGGCCACGTCGCTGGCGAACACTTCCATCACCGCGGCGCGGATCATCGCGAGCCGGTCGGGCTGCATCACCCGGGTGCCGGTGAGATCGGTCACGTAGAACACGTCCACCGCCCGCTCGCCGAAGGTCGCCACATGCGCCGAGGTGATGTTGAGGCTCAGGCGGTTCAACGCCGTCGTCAGTTCGTAGAGCAGGCCCGGCCGGTCGAGGCCGGTGATCTCGACCACGGTCTCGCGGCTCGACAGGGCATTGTCGATCGAGACGTCCGGCGGCACCAGGAAGGTCTTGGGCGGCTGCTTCGGGTGCTTGTCGGCGACGAGTTCGGCGATCTTGATCTCGCCCTTGAGCGCCCGCTCGATCGCGGTAGCGATGCGGCCCGCCCGGCGCAGCTCGTCCTCGTCCCGCTCGAAGGCGCGGGAAATGAAGATCGAATCGAGGGCGAAGCCGTCGGTCGTGGTGAAGATCTGCGCATCGACGATGTTGCCGCCGGTGGTCGCGCAGGCGCCGGTGATGATGGCGAGCAGGCGCGGATGGTCGGGCGAGTAGACCGTCAGTTCGGTGACGCCGCGGACGGGATCGGTCTCGTAGGTCGTGGCGCTGGTGCGGCCCTCCTCCATCACCGTTCGGAGGAAGCGGGCATTCTTGTAGTGGCGCGTGCTGTCGACTTTCAGCCAGTAGGCTTGGTTGTGGCGCGCCGCGTAGGCGTCGAACACCTCCGAATTCCAGTCGGAGAGCTGCTCACGCAGAGCCATCTGGATCAGCCGCACCCGGTCGGTACGGGCGATCTCCGAATGGCCGCCGGAGAGCACGACCTCGGTCTCGTCGTAGAGGGTGCGCAGCAGCGTGCCCTTCCAGGCCGTCCACACGCCGGGGCCGACCGCCTTGATATCGGCGACGGTGAGGATCGCGAGCAGCTTCAGCCGCTCCAGGCTCTGCACCTCGCTGGCGAATTTCTCGATGGTTCTGTGGTCGGAGAGGTCGCGGCTCTGCGCCGTCATCGACATGAGCAGGTGATGCTCGACCAGCCAGGACACCGTCTCGGTCTCCGCCTGGCTGAGGCCGAAGCGCGGTCCGAGCTTGCGGGCGATGGCCGCGCCGGCGATCGAGTGATCCTCCGGACGACCCTTCGCAATGTCGTGCAGCAGGATCGCGACGTAGAGGGCGCGGCGGTTGTGGATCGTGTCGATGAGGCGCGTCGCCAGGGGATGCTCCTCGCGCACACGGCCGGAATCGATCGCGGCGAGCACGCCGATCGAGCGCAGAAGATGCTCGTCCACCGTGTAGTGGTGGTACATGTTGAACTGCATCATCGCGACGATGCGCCCGAATTCGGGGATGAACCGGCCGAGCACGCCGGCCTCGTTCATTGATCGCAGGATCGTCTCGGGCGCGTTCTTGGAGATGAGGATGTCGAGGAACAGGCGGTTGGCTTCCGCGTCCACACGCACCGCGTGGGTGATCAGGCGGAGCGAGCGGTTGGCCAGCCGTGCCGCGTCGGGGTGGATCGGTAGGTTGTGGCGGTCGGCCAGCCAGAACAGGCGGATCAGGTTGACCGGATCACGCTCGAACGCGTCCTCGCCGCGGATGTTGACCCGGCCGTTGTCGATCCAAAAATCCTCGGCCTCGATCGAGGTCGCGCGGAAGCGGTCGCGGAAGCGGCCGATCCAGCGGTCGAGCACCGGCGTGCGCTTGGCGTGGCGCGCTTCGAGCTCGGCGCAGACGATGGCGGTCAGGTCGCCGACATCCTTGGCGATGAGGAAGTAGGCCTTCATGAAGCGCTCGACGCCCGAGAGGCCGCCGCGGGCGCCGAAGCCGAGGCGCTCGGCGATCTTGGGCTGAAGCCCGAACGACAGCCGCTCCTCCGCGCGCCCGGTCACGAAGTGGATGTGGCAGCGTACCCGCCACAGGAACTCCTCACAGCGCTCGAACAGCTTGTACTCGTCCGACGTAAACAGCCCGGCATGGACCAGCTCGACCGGATCTCGCACCCGGTAGGTGTACTTGGCGATCCAGAACAGCGTGTTGAGGTCGCGGAGTCCCCCCTTGCCGTCCTTGACATTGGGCTCGACGAGGTAGCGCGATGCGCCCGCCTTAGCGACGCGGGTGTCGCGCTCGCGCAGCTTCGCATCGACGAATTCCGAGGCCGAGCCAATCACCAGCTCGGAATCGAATCGCGTGACCATCTCCTCGAACAGCGTGCGCGAGCCGAACAGGTAGCGGGATTCGAGCAGGGCGGTCCGGATCGTCATATCGGCGCGACCCTCGCGCAGACATTCGTCGACCGAGCGCGTCGCGTGGCCGACCTTCAACTTCAGATCCCACAGGACGTAGAGCATCGCCTCGACGACGCTCTCGGACCACGCAGTCTGCTTGTAGGGCAGCAGGAACAGCAGATCGATGTCCGAGCCCGGCGCCATCGTCCCGCGCCCGTAGCCGCCGGTCGCGACGATCGCCAATTGCTCGCCCGTGGACGGGTTGTCGTTCGGATAGAGGCGCCAGACCACGGCATCGTAGATCGCACGCACTACCGCGTCGGTGAGGCGGCACAGCCGCTGCGCGCAGGCGATGCCGTCCCGCTCCTTTAACAGCAGCCGCTCGGCCTCCCGGTGCCCGGCCTCGATCACCTTGCGCAGCTCGGGCACCAGAAGCCCGCGCAGCTTGGTGGGTTCGCGCGCCTCGCGGTCGAGGGAGGCGACGACTTTTTCGAGGACGGGAACGGGGTCGAACATGGCCGTTCCGTTAGCATGTAAAGCGGGCTGCGGCATCGGCCGGCTGCAGGCGACTCAACTGTTCTATTCGGCGAATTTTTTGTTTGACGAAACGAACGTGACTGTTTTAGCCATCGGATGGATCCAGGCACCAAGCCGGACCGACGAGGGAGACAGCCAGATGATCCGACGCCGCCACGTCCTGTCCGCTTTCGTCGGATTCCTCGGGCTCCTCGCGGCCGGCTCGGACTTGCGCGCCGCCGACGTCTCGGAGATCCGGCTCGATTGGGCGACGTACAACCCGGTCAGCCTCGTGCTGAAGGAGAAGGGTTTTCTGGAAGAGGCGCTGAAGGCCCGCGGCATCAAGGTGCGCTGGGTTCAGTCGCTCGGCTCCAACAAGGCGCTCGAATTCCTCAACGGCAGCGCCATCGATTTCGGCTCCTCCGCCGGCGCAGCGGCGCTTCTGGCGCGCATCAACGGCAATCCGGTCAAGGTCGTCTACGCCTATTCCCGGCCGGAATGGACCGCGCTGGTCACGCGCAAGGAGACCGGGATCACGAAGCCCGCCGACCTCAAAGGCAAGCGCATCGCGGTCACCCGCGGCACCGATCCGCACATCTTCCTGATCCGCGCGCTTCAGAGCGCCGGGCTGACCGAGAAGGACGCCAAGCTTGTTCTGCTCCAGCACGCCGACGGACGCACGGCGCTCGACCGCGGCGACGTCGATGCCTGGGCCGGCCTCGATCCGATGATGGCCGCCGCGGAGATCGAGAGCGACGACGTGCTGTTCTTCCGCGATGCCGCCGCGAACACCTGGGGCGTGCTCGACGTGCGCGAAGACTTCGCCAAGGCGCATCCCGACCTCGTGAAGGTCGTGATCGCGGCCTACGAGCAGGCCCGCGCCTACGCGCTGGCCAACCCGGAGGCGTTGAAGAGCGCGCTCGTCGCCGCCACCAAGCTGCCCGAGGCGGTGATCGCCAAGCAGATCGAGCGCACCGATCTGAGCCAGCCTAATATCGGCCCGGCCCAGGCCGAGAGCATCCGCGCCGCCGGCCTCGCGCTGCAGCAGGCGGGGGTGATCCCCGCCTCGACCGACGTGGCGGCGGCGGTGGAGGGTCTCATCGACCCGCAATTCAACCCGGCCCCCGCGCGCTGAGACCGCCGATGCCGGACGCCGCGCACCTCGCCGCCTTTGCCCTCGTCTCCCTCGGGATGGTGCTGACGCCGGGCCCGAACATGGCCTACCTCGTCTCGCGCACGGTCGCCCAGGGACGGGCGGCCGGGCTGGTATCGCTGACGGGCGTGGCGGCGGGCTTCCTCGTCTACCTGCTCTGCGCGGCCTTCGGCATCACCGCCCTCCTCGTGGCGGTGCCCTTCGCCTACGACGCCCTGCGATTTGCGGGCGCCGCTTATCTCCTCTTCTTGGCATGGCAGGCGCTGAGGCCGAACGGGCACTCGCCCTTCGATACGCGCCCGCTGCCGCCCGACGCGCCCGGGCGGCTCTTCGCTATGGGCTTCCTGACGAACCTGCTGAATCCGAAGATCGCGGTCATGTACCTCTCGCTGCTGCCGCACTTCATCGAGCCGGCGGCGGGCGGGGTACTCACGCAATCCCTCGCGCTCGGTCTCGTCCAGATCGCGGTGAGCCTGGTGGTGAATGCGGGGATCGTCCTGGCGGCCGGGTCCGTTGCCGCCTCCCTGAAGGGAAAGCCCCTCTGGCTGCGAGCGCAAAGGTGGTTCATGGGAACGGTGCTGGCGGGGCTCGCACTTCGCGCGGCGACCGACGCGCGGCGCTGAACCGCCGGTCCGGCAGGGGATGTTCGAGAACACGATGCAGATCCGGCGCGACACCTCCGCATGAGCCTCACCACCGTCCTCTCCGACGACGCCGGGGCGAAGGCCGCTCCCGCGCGTCGGTTCACCGCTCTCGGCAGCTCCGCGCGGCTGGCGCTCGGCCTGCTGCTCCCGCTCGTCCTGGCGCTCGGCTGGGAGATCGCGGTCGCGACGGGTCTCGCCTCCGGCCGCCTGCTGCCGCCGCCGAGCCGGATCGGCGCCGCGCTCTGGACGCTCGCGGCCTCGGGCGAGCTCTGGACCCATGTCGAGGCGACCCTGATCCGCGTCGGCCTCGGCTTCGCCTTCGGGGCGAGCGCCGGCATCCTCGCGGGGACGCTCACCGCGACGCTGCCGCCCTTGCGCTGGCTGGTCGATCCGAGCCTGCAGGCCCTGCGCGCCGTGCCGTCATTGGCCTGGGTGCCGCTCTTCATCCTCTGGTTCGGCATTCTCGAGACGCCCAAGGTGGCCCTGATCGCCGTCGGCGTATTCTTCCCCGTCTATGTCGGCGTGGCCGGCGCCATCGCTTCGGTCGATCGCAAGCTGGTGGAGGTGGGCCGCATCTTCCGCCTCTCGAAGCTCGCGCTCGCCCGGCGCATCCTTCTGCCCGCCGTGCTGCCCGCGACGCTGACCTCGCTCCGCACCGGCCTCGGCCTCGGCTTCCTGTTCGTGGTCGCCGCCGAGCTGATGGGCGCCTCCGAAGGGCTCGGCTACCTGCTCCTCGATGGTCAGCAATTCAGCAAGCCCGATCAGATCCTGGCGGCGATCATCAGTTTCGCCGTCGTCGGCAAGGCGGCCGATGCCGTGCTCGTTGCGCTGACCACCCCGCTGGTCCGCTGGCAGGACACCGCGCGGGAGACGCTGTGAGGAGGCGACGGATGACGGGCGGGACCGCCTTCGCTAAGGTGCCGGTATGACCCGAGACGAGGTAATCCGCCGGCTGCGCTGCGTAGAGGACGATCTCCGCGCGCACGGCGTCTCGGCCCTGTTCCTGTTCGGATCGCGCGCTCGGGATGAGGCGAGGCCGGATTCCGATCTCGATGTCTTCGTCGATCCTGCGGACGAGGGCAGTTTTGGGCTCGCGGCCTTCGACGAAACCTACGCTCTGGTCGAGCGCGCCTTCCCCGACATTCCTGTCGGATACTCGACGCGTGACGGATTGGTCCCGGTTTTCCGCGAGTACATCGAGCGCGAGGCCATCCGGGTTTTCTGATGGAATCCGCAAAGCTGCCCGAAGTCAGGCTTCGGCACATTCTTGAACAGATCGACGGCATCCTCGCGGCGACGCACGGCCGGACTTTCGAGGAGATTCAGGGCAACTTCCTCTACGAACGCGCCGTCGAACGCGCCGTCCAGATCATCTCGGAGGCGGCCAAGGAGCTGCCGCCCGAACTTCGACAGCGGCACGCGGACGTTCACTGGCACCCGATCATTCGGATCGGTAACCTCCTGCGGCACGAGTATTACCGCATCCGGGCACGCGACATGTGGGAGATCGCCTCGGTGCATCTGCCGGTACTTCGTCCGGCGATCATGCGCATGCTCGCCGAATTCGACGCTTGATCCCTTCGGTGCGATTCCTGCCGCGACTATGCTGAGCATCCAGAGCCTCTCCAAGACCTATGCCGACGGCACCCGTGCGCTCGACGGAATCGATCTGGACGTGCCGAACGCCGAGATCGTCGCGCTGATCGGCGGCTCGGGCTGCGGGAAGACCACCCTGCTTCGCCTCATCGCCGGCCTCGACCGACCGAGCACCGGGCGCATCGCGCTCGACGGCGAGCCGATCACCGGGCCGCATTCCGGTGTCGGCTTGGTGTTTCAGGAGCCGCGCCTGCTGCCCTGGCTCAGCGTCGCCGACAATGTCGGCTTCGGCATCGACCATCTGCCGAAGCGCGAGCGGGACGACCGTGTCACCCACGCCCTGGAGCGCGTCGGCCTCTCCGAGCATGCCGGGCGTTGGCCCCGTGAACTCTCGGGCGGTCAGCAGCAGCGTGTGTCGATCGCCCGCGCCTTCGTGGCCAATCCGCGGGTGCTGCTCCTTGACGAGCCGTTCTCGGCACTCGACGCCTTCACCCGCAAGGATCTCCACCGCCATCTCCTGGCGCTGTGGGAGGAGGTGCGGCCGACCGTGCTGATCGTGACTCACGACGTGGCCGAGGCGGTGGCGCTCGCCGATCGTGCCATCGTCATGCGTCCGCGTCCCGGCCGCCTCGACGACACCGTCGTCCTGCCGATGCGCCGGCCGCGCGACCCGGCGGCGCCGACGAGCGAGGCGGCCACGCGCACGATCCTGTCGGCCCTCGATCACTCGCTGCGCCCGCGCGACGGCTCCCGTCCCCCGCAAGTCGCGGGCGGCAGCTCGTTCTGAGGTGTCGCGCCCGCGCGAAAACCGCTAAGCCCGACGCGCCAAGAAGACCCGCCGAAAAACCGGAGGAAATCCATGGACGCCAACGCCCTGCGCGCTCTCCAGGCCCCGCTCAAGAACAAGTACCGCGAGACCCCGGATTCCGCCGTCGTCACCCTCAAGGCGAAGGGCTCGCTCGACGACACCAGCATCGCCTGCAAGGTCGAGACCGGCCGCGCCTTGGCGGTCGCCGGCCTGCACCCCGCCACCGGCGGCTCGGGCGCCGAACTCTGCTCCGGCGACATGCTGCTCGAAGCCCTCGTCGCCTGCGCCGGCGTGACGGTGAAGGCGGTGGCGACCGCTCTCGAAATCCCACTTAAGGCCGGCACGGTCAGCGCCGAGGGCGATCTCGACTTCCGCGGCACGCTCGGCGTCGACAAGGAGGCGCCGGTGGGCTTTCGCGCGATCCGTCTGAAGTTCGACCTCGACACCGACGCGCCGCAGGAGAAGCTCGACCAGCTTCTGAAGCTCACCGAGCGCTACTGCGTCGTGTTCCAGACCCTGAACCACAAGCCGGAATTGTCGGTGAACGCCTCGCGCTCCTGAGCCGCGAAGCTTATCTAACGGGCGTCATGCGCCTGCTCATCATCGAGGACGATCGCGAGGCCGCTGCCTATCTGGTCAAGGCGTTCCGGGAAGTCGGACACACCGTGGACCATGCCGGCGACGGCCTCGACGGTTACGCGCTCGCCCGCGAGGGCGATTACGACGTGCTGATCGTCGATCGCATGCTGCCGAAGCTCGACGGGCTGTCGCTCGTGCGCGCCCTCCGTGAGCAGGAGATCGCCACACCGGTCCTGATCCTCTCGGCACTCGGCCAAGTGGACGACCGGGTGAAGGGATTGCGCGCGGGCGGCGACGACTACCTGCCCAAGCCCTATGCTTTCTCCGAGTTGCTCGCCCGGACCGAGGTGCTGGCCCGCCGCCGCACCGCCGCGACCGGCTCGAGCGAGGCCACGGCCTATCGCGTCGGCGATCTCGAACTCGACCGGCTCTCGCACCGGGTGACGCGGGCGGGGCGCGAGATCGTGCTGCAGCCGCGCGAATTCCGGCTGCTCGAATACCTCATGCGCCACGCCGGACAGGTCGTGACCCGCACGATGCTGCTGGAGAATGTCTGGGACTACCACTTCGACCCCCAGACCAACGTCATCGACGTTCACGTCTCGCGTCTCCGCTCGAAGATCGATCGCGGCTTCGAGCACCCGATGATCCACACGGTCCGCGGCGCAGGCTACGTCATCCGGCCGGACGAGACGTAGCGCCCGTGAGCCCCGCCCTATCGCAGCCGCCGGATGGGCCCCTCGCGCGTCTCGGTAAGATCTTCCGCACGACGGCCTTCAGGTTGTCGCTCGCCTATCTCGTGCTGTTCGCAGTGCTGGCCTCGCTCGGGCTCGGTTACGTCGCCTGGAACGCCCGGCGGGTGCTCGACGACCAGATCGTCTCGACCATCGATGCCGAAATCAACGGCCTGTCGGAGCAGTACGCGGCGGGCGGCCTGCGCCGCCTCATCGCCGTGGTGGAGCGGCGCGCCAAGGAGCCGGGCGCCTCGCTCTACCTCGTTACCACACCGGCCGGCGAGCACATCGTCGGCAATGTCAGCCGCGTCTCGCCCGACATCCTCGCCCGGCCCGGGCAGTACGAGGGCTATTACGGACGCGGTTCCGAGGCGGACCAGGGCGAGCACCGCGCGATCATGCGCGTCTTCAATCTCGCCGGCGGTTTCCGCTTACTCGTCGGCCGCGACACCGAGGAGAGGGACCGCCTGCGCGCGGCGATCGGGAACACCTTCGGATCGTCGGTGGCGCTGGTCGTCGTGCTCGGCGTGCTCGGCGGATGGTTCGTGGCGAGCCGCGTGCTGAAGCGCGTCGACGACATGACCGAGACGACCCGCACCATCATGGCGGGGGATCTCGACGGTCGTCTGCGGGTCGCCGGCACCGGGGACGAGCTCGACCGACTCGCCCAGAACCTCAACCTGATGCTGGAGCGCATCGGCGAGCTGATGCGCGGCATGAAGGAAGTCTCCGACAATATCGCGCACGATCTCAAGACGCCGCTCACGCGCCTGCGCAACCGTGTCGACGAAGCCCTTCGCACCGCCGAAACGCCGGACGCTCTGCGTACGGCGATGGAAGGCGTGATTGAGGACAGCGATGGGCTGATCCGGGTGTTCAACGCGCTGCTCACCATCGCGCGCCTGGAGGCGGGCAATGCCCCGGAGAGCGTCCGCCGCTTCGATGCAGGGGCGGTGGCGCGGGAGGTGGCCGAGCTCTACGAGCCCCTGGCCGAGGACAAGGGCCTGAGGCTCACCGTCGAGACCGAGCCGGATCTGATCCTCGACGGCAACCGCGAGCTGGTCGGCCAAGCCATCGCCAATCTCATCGACAACGCCATCAAGTATGGCGCGCGATCGTCCGAGGCTGGCCCGCAGCCGATCGCCGTCCGGGCCGCGCGCGCCGATGGCGTCGTCCGGCTCACCGTGGCGGATCGCGGCCCCGGCATCCCGCAAGGGGAGCGCGGACGGGTACTCGATCGCTTCGTACGTCTCGACGCCGCCCGTTCACGCCCCGGCTTCGGCCTGGGCCTCAGCCTCGTCAATGCCGTCGCGCGGCTTCATAGCGGCCGGCTCGATCTCGCGGACAACGGTCCGGGACTCGCGGTGACGCTGAGCCTGCCGACCGGCGCGCCCTAGCGTCTGCCACGAAACATCCGCCGCGCCGTCCTTTGCCGGGTGAAAGCGGTCGGAAATCGGGCGCCTGTCGAGGCACCTCCGGGAAAGACTCAGTTCAGGAAGTTGCGCACGCCGTCCGGGTCGGCGAGCGTCATCTGCGGACTTCCGGGCAGAGCGAAGACGACGAGCAAGACCGCGAGCGTGATGGTAGCCAGTCCCAGCACCGCCCCGAGCCGTTGCGGATCGAACCGGCGGCTCGCGATCAGCGCGCAACCGAGTGTGAAGACCGCGGCCTCGGTGAAGGGAACCAGGGTGGGGCTGCTCATCGATTCGCTTTCATCATCGGAGGACCTATCGTCCGCCGGAGGTCTTACGAAAAAAACACGGCTCCCCGGCACGCCGGGGATCAACCAACGAGCGGCAAGACGGCTCCGCACTCATTCGCTCCACGATCGCCTCACGGCAGTCTGATCGGACGATCGAAACTTTCCCTCACCGCCGGGCATCTCGCCCGACGGGTACGACTCGGTGGCGCACGCCCTTCGTCGCGGGCTGCGGCAAACCCCTTGGCAGAATCCGATTTGCGCGTTTGATGGGCATCGTAACAGCTCGACGGCGATGCGGCCGCTCCGAATCGAAGAAGGGACGGCATGGGCAGGCGAAACGACGGGCAGACTGCCCGCGGCGATGGCACGGCTCCCCTGATCGCGCGACTGGGACACCCGCCGCCACTCTCGAACCCTGAGGCAGCGTGGGCGCGCGTCGATGAGATCGCCGACGCACTTCCCTCCGTCCTGCGCGAGGGAGCGGCCCGCAATCTCCTCGCGGCGCTGGCCGACCACTCGACCTTCCTCTGGTCCCTGGCCTCGCGCGATCCCGCTCGCCTCGCCCGACTCTTCGAAGAGGCACCGGAGGCCGCCGATGCCCGTATCGTCGCCGCCCAGCGTGCCGCCGGTCGACCGGGGGAGGACTCGGCACCCGATCTCGATGCGGTCGGACGGACCCTGCGGCGGAACCGGGCCGAGCACGCGCTCCTTGTGGCGTTGGCCGATATCGGCGGGATCTGGCCACTGGAGGGTGTGACCGCCGCGCTCTCGGACTTCGCCGACGCCTCGGTCGCGGCCGCCGTCGACGCGATGCTGCTTCAGGCCGCCGCCTCCGGCCGCTTCCTGCCGAAGGATCGATCTGCGCCGCAGGCCGGCTCGGGCCTCGTCGTGCTTGGGTTGGGTAAGCTCGGTGGGCGCGAGCTGAACTATTCAAGCGACATCGACCTGATCGTCTTTTTCGATCCCGGGGCCACACCCCTGAAGGAGGGACTCGAGCCGACGCCGTTCTTCACGAGGCTGGCTCAGGGCGTCGCCAAGCTGCTGCAGGAGCGCACCCGCGACGGCTACGTTCACCGCGTCGATTACCGCTTGCGTCCCGATCCCGGCTCGACGCCCACCGCCATGAGCCTCGCCTCGGCCTACGTCTACTACGAGACGACGGGCCAGAATTGGGAGCGAGCGGCCTTCATCAAGGCCCGCCCTATCGCCGGGGATATCCCCGCGGGCGAGCGGTTCCTCGCCGACCTGACGCCCTTTATCTGGCGCAAGTATTTCGACTTTGCCGCAATCGCCGACGTCCATGCCATGAAGCGGCAGATCCACGCCGTGCGCGGGCACGAGGCGCTGGCGGTCGCCGGCCACGATATCAAGCTCGGTCGCGGCGGCATTCGCGAGATCGAGTTCTTCGTCCAGACGCAGCAACTCGTCTTCGGCGGCCGGCGCCCAATGCTGCGCGGGCGTTCCACCGTGCCGATGCTGGCAAGCCTGCATGAGGACGGCTGGATCTCGGCGGAGGCGCGGGACGAGCTCTCCCAAGCCTACGCGTTCCTGCGCACGGTCGAGCACCGCCTGCAGATGGTGCGCGACGAGCAGACCCAGCGCCTGCCGACCGACCGCATCGAGCTCGAAAACTTCGCGCGCTTCGCCGGATATCCCGATC
Source organism: Methylorubrum rhodesianum (assembly GCF_014199985.1). Lineage (GTDB taxonomy): Bacteria > Pseudomonadota > Alphaproteobacteria > Rhizobiales > Beijerinckiaceae > Methylobacterium > Methylobacterium rhodesianum. The sequence goes on from NZ_JACHOS010000001.1 coordinate 188,364, forward strand.
TCGCCGGCTTCGAGGCGGCCCTGCTGGCCCATGCCCGCCGGGTGCAGGCGCACTACGCCCTGTTGTTCGAGGCGGGGCCCGATCTCTCGTCGGAGGTGGGTGATCTCGTCTTCAGTGGTGCCGCCGACGATCCGGCGACGCTGGCAACCCTGCGCAGCCTCGGCTTCCGGGATCCCGAGCGGGTGACCGACACCGTGCGCGGCTGGCATTTCGGCCGCCGCGCGGCGGTGCGCAGCCCGCGCGCCCGCGAGGTGCTGACCGAGTTGGTCCCCGCCCTGCTCAAGGCGCTCGCCGGAACGCCGGACCCCGACGCGGCGCTCGCCAACCTCGACCGCGCCTTCGGCCGCATGCCGGCGGCGGTCGAGCTTCTGACCATCCTGCGCGAGCACGAGCGCCTGCGGCTGCTCTTCGCCGATCTGCTCGGCAGCGCTCCGCGCCTGGCCGGCACCGTCGCCTTCTCGCCGCACGTGCTCGACGCGGTGATCGACCCCGACTTCGTCGATCCGACCGTCGATACGGCGGCCATCGCGGCGCATTACCGAGCCCTGCTCGGCCGGCCCGACAGCCATGAGGTGTTCCTGGACCGCAGCCGGGACGCGGCCCGGCAGCTCCGCTTCCTCACCGGCGCACGGATGCTTTCCGGCATCCTGACCCCGCAGGCAGCGGGCTGCGCCTTCTCGGCCATCGCGGACGCCGCTGTCGCGTCCGCCCTGGAGGCCGTGTCGGCGACGTTCTTTGCCGATCATGGCCCGGTCCCGAGAGGGCGCATGGTCGTGCTCGGCTATGGCCGGCTCGGCTCGCGTCAGCTGACGGCGGAATCCGATCTCGATCTCGTCGTGCTCTACGATTTCGATCCCGAGAACCGCACCAGCACCGGCCCGAAGCCGCTCGACGCGGCGGTGGCCTATAATCGGCTGACGCAGCGCCTCGTGGCGGCACTCACCGCCCCGACTCGACGCGGACTGCTCTACGAGGTGGATCTGCGCCTTCGGCCCGGCGGCGGCCAGGGCGCAACCGCCGCGCAATTCCGCAGCTTCCGCGCCTATCAGCGGGAAGAGGCCGAACTCTGGGAGCACATGGCGCTGACCCGCGCCCGCGTCATCGCCGGCGACGAGAGCCTCGCCGGGGAGGCACAATCCGTGATCCGCGAGGCGCTGAGGCAGGCCCGCGAGCCGGAGGCGGTCAATCGCTCGGTTCGGGCCATGCGTGCCACGGTCGAGGAGGAGAAGGGCGATCACGGTCCCCTCGACCTCAAGCTCAGCCCCGGCGGCCTGCTCGATCTCGACTTCCTCGCCCAGGCCCTGGTGCTCGGCCATGCCGACGCCCATCCCGAACTGATCGGTCTCGATGCGCCCGAGGTGTTTTCGCGGGCGGCGAAGGGAGGCCTCCTCGCGGCCGACGAGGCCGAGCAACTCGGCGGCGCCTATCGGCTCCTCGACGACGTGCACCACTGGCAGCGCCTGATGGTCGAAGGCGATCCGACGCAGGCTTCCGACGTGGCGCTCGCCCGCCTCGCCCGCGCCGTCAATCTGCCCGATGCCCGGGCGCTCGCCGCCCGGCTGGACGAGGAGCGGCGAACGGTGCGTACGCTGTTCGACCGCCGCCTCGGCCAGCCGGGTTGACGTGATCAGCCCGGCACGACCTGCGATTTGGTCTGCGGCAGGGCGTCGATTGCCGCGCGGTCGAGCCCGGTATGCGCTTGCACCAGCGCGTGCGGGGTCAGCGCCATCCACTGGCGGAGAGAGATGTCGGCGTAGCGGGGACTGCGAAACATCTCGAGAAAGGTCAGCGGCGTGTCGCCGGTATTCTCGATGTAGTGACCCATGGCGAACGGCACGTAGCCCACATCGCCGGCCTGATAATCGAAGCTGCGCGCCTTTGATTCCGAGCCGAACACCGTCATTCGTCCCTGTCCCGAGAGGTAGTATTGCCACTCGTCGCCGTTGGGGTGCCAGTGCAGTTCCCGCATCGCGCCGGGCTGCAGCTCGACCAGCGCCGCGGCGATGGTGGTGGAGGCGGGGAAGATCGCGGAATCCGTGATCCGCACGCTGCCGCCCTTCGTGCGGACCGGCTCCTGCGCCAGCATCCTGTGGCTGAAGCGCTTCGGCACAGGCCCTGCGCCGCCGAGCTGGTCATCGGCCAGGGCCCCCGGCTTCGGGCCGGGAAAGATGTAGAGTTCCTTCTCGGGGACGGTATCGAACGCGCTCTCCAGCCATCCGAAGTTTTTCGCCAGCACGTCCCGAGGCGTGTGTGCGAGCCAATCGGTGATGAGGAAGGTCGAGTCCTCCGAGAATCCGCCGTCATCGAACACGAGCAGAAACTCGCAGCCGTCCTCCGGCCCGTCGAGCCCTTGGATCGAGTGCGGGATGCCGGAGGGAAAGTACCAGAGGTCGCCCTCGCCGACATCGTCGGCGAAGGTTCGCCCCTCGCCGTCGATCGCGGTAATCCGGGCGCGGCCCTTGATCATGTAGGCCCACTCGGCCTCCTTGTGCCAATGCATCTCGCGCACGACGTTGGCCTTCAGGCGCATGTTCACGCCGGCCATGGCCTTCGAGATCGGAAGCTCCCGCGTTGTCGTCTGGCGCGCCCAGCCCCCTTCCTCCAGCCGCATGTGGCTGTCGGCGAAGGACCATTTCAGGTTCGGCATCGTGCCGTGATCGGTCTTCGGCGGGGCCATCGTGAAGGGGTCTTCCGCTTCCCGCGCCGCGTTGCGGGGGCCGAGGATGTCTGCGCCCTTGCCGCCGCGGACCGGCGATGGCCCCTCGGCCGAACGGGCGGAGTTGGCGCCCAAAGCCACGCCGCCCGCGGCGGCGATCAGGCCCCGGCGTGAGAACACGTTCATGACGACCTCGCTCATCCCATTGTCGCCCGGTAACGAGTTCGAGCCGCGTTCGTGTCCCTCTATGCGATCACGACATCCGGCGCGTGCGGCGGTCGGATCCCGTCCGCCGCGCCTTGCGGGATCGGTCCACGAGCCCCTAATCTCAGGGGCATGAGCGTCGTCGCGATCGATTTCGAGACCGCCAACGAGCGGCGCGACAGCGCCTGCGCGGTCGGGCTCGCCTGGATCGAGGGCGGCCGGGTGGTGCGGCGCGAATCCCGGCTGATCCGCCCGCCGCAGATGCGGTTCTCTCCCGGCAACATCCGCATCCACGGCATCCTGCCGGCGGACGTGCGCGACGCGCCGAACTGTGCCGAGGTCATGGCCGAATTCCTGCCGGACCTGTCGGGCGGTCTGATGCTCGCCCACAATGCCGGTTTCGATATGGGCGTCCTCGCCGCCTCGCTCGCCGCCTGGGGCGAGACGGTGCCCGAATTGGCCGGGTTCTGCACCCTGCAGATCGCCCGGCGCATCTTCCCCGATCCCGCCGGCCACGGCCTCGCCAAGGTGGCGGGGCGCCTGGGCATCCGCTTCGAGCATCACGATGCCGGCGAGGATGCTTATGCCTGCGCCGAGATCGCGCTCGCGGCCCTGCGCGAGACCGGCGCGACGGACATCGCCGACCTCGCCCGCGGCCTCGGGCTGACCCCGATCCGCGCGGTTGCCGGACCGCGGCGCGACTTCACCCGCTCCACCTCCGCCCACGCCCTGCGGGCCTCCGGCATCGTCGATCTGCGGCCTAAGGGCGAGTTGCGTTTCGCCATGCGCGGCAGCACCGGCAACCGCTATGTGCTGGAATTCGAGGAGCGGACGGACGGGCCGTATCTCCGCTGCTCCTGTCCGGCGGGCACGCATCGCCGCCGCTGCCGGCACGTCGATGCGCTCGTCGAGGGCGACGTCACCGATCTCACCTCGAACAATTTCGACGATGTCGAGCGGCTGCGCCAGCGGCTCGACGGCAAGAACGTCGGGCCGGCGCGGACGAGGGGTGTCGCGGCCGCTTAAGGTCGGCGGTGCCGCATGCTGATCCCAGGGCCGCCCAACACCGGTGACCGCGTCCGTGCCGGCGGTTCTTCGGCGATGCAGTGCCGGCAACGGGACGGCGCCTCATCGCCGGGAACGCTGGATTGAATACGGAAGCGGTACGACTCTTTAGTGCCGCTCGACTCATGACGCCGATCATTGTTGACGCGACGCGGGTGTGAAATCTTCGCTCGACGCGTCTGGCGGGTGCCGACGCCGACGACTTGGTCTCGCGGTGCGCCGACCAGACTGCCGATACGACCGCTTCGTGCGCGCCCCGCGACCTCCGTAGCAAGAGGTGCCGCCATGGATCACGATACGATGCGTCGGACGACCGCCGAATTTTTCGGTACCTTCTGGCTGACCTTCGGCGGGTGCGGGGCCGCCGTCCTGTCCGCCGCCTATCCGGAACTCGGGATCGGCTTTCTGGGGGTGGCCTTCGCCTTCGGCTTCACCGTGCTGACGATGGCCTACGCGGTCGGCCATATCTCGGGCGGCCACTTCAATCCGGCCGTCACGATCGGCTTGTGGTCGGCCCGACGCTGCGCCAGCCGGCACGTCCTGCCCTACATCGTCGCCCAGGTCATCGGGGCCGCGGTGGCGGCTTTCACCCTCTACACCATCGCGTCCGGCAAGGCGGGTTGGGTCCCCAATGGGTTCGCCTCGAACGGCTACGGTGAACTCAGCCCCGGCAAGTACGGCCTGGCCGCCTGCCTGATCACCGAAGTGCTGACGACATTCATCTTCATCTTCATCATCGTCGGGACGACGTCGAAGGGTGCAGCGGCGGGCTTCGCCGGCATTCCCATCGGCTTCGCCCTCGTGCTCATCCACCTGATCTCGATTCCCGTGACCAACACGTCGGTCAACCCGGCCCGGAGCACGGGCCCGGCCCTGTTCGCCGGCGCCGAGTATGTCGCGCAACTATGGTTGTTCTGGTTGGCGCCGATCGCCGGAGCGATCCTGGCCGGTATCGTGGCGCGCTGGCTCTACGAGCCCGCCGACATCGTCGAGACGGCGATCGTCGAAAGGGGTGTCGAAATCTGAAGCGAAACGCGAACGAGAACGAGGCCCTGAGCGACCTCGTTCTCGCGTCTGGCAGCGCTCTCAGGACGCTTAGAGCCGCTCCTCCTCGAACGCCTTCACCCATTCCGCGCAGATGCCGGAACGGACGATGTCGTCGAGGGTGAACTCCACGATCGGGATCGCCATCATCCGGCTCTTCACGAGGTGGATGACGGTGCGAAGCCCCGACGTCTCACGCAAGTCGGTCTGCGAGACGTCGCCGTTGATGATGACCTGGCAATCGTCGCCGATTCGGGTCAGGAACATCTTGATCTCGGCGGTGGTCGTGTTCTGCGCCTCGTCCAAGATCACGAGGCAATTCTTGAAGGTGCGCCCGCGCATCACCTCGAACGGCACCGCCTCGATGTCGCCGGCCTTCACCGCGATGTCGAAGGCGGCTGCGCCCATGCGCTCCTTCATCGTCTCGGTCAGGGGGGCGACCCAGGGCGCGATCTTCTCTTCCAGCGTGCCGGGGAAGAAGCCGAGCGAGCGGCCCGAGGGAACGTTGGGACGGGTGATGACGACCTTCGAGATCCGGCGTTGCCGAAGAAGATCCGCGGCGCGTGTACCGGCGATGAAAGTCTTGCCCGTGCCGGCAGGGCCTAAAACGATGACTTGCGAAGATGACGCGAGGGCGTCGAGGTACTGGCCTTGTTTATCCGTCAGGGGTTGGATCGGTGCTGGATTACGTTCCTCGTCGAAGCGTGTCCGATGCATCCGGATCGGTCGGTCCTCAACCAGTTCAAGCCGTGCGCGTCGTCTCTTCATGGATCAACACTCCACCTTGACTCGTGCGTGACTCTCGCAAACTCGCTTTTTCGACCAGTCTCGACTGTCCGACTTCTCCCTTGATTCGGCGAAGACATCGCCGATCTTCGTTCATCTGTACGCAAGAGCAAAGCCAAACCCGGTGAGTCGGTTCCACGGCTCGACGCGAAGGCTGTGGAACGCGGCTTTAAGGCAACGCTTCGCCCGCCCCATGAGGGTTGCAAGCGCGGGCGACGGGGGCGTGACGGCTCTGCGAAGAAGTGATGACCCGAGCGCCTCGTGGCGCTGCCGGCGGATCGGAGCGATCCTGACCAAAGCCATCGCGGGCGTCGCCCTCCCGGGGCGGCGGCGCAGCCGGCGGAGGCCGCCGGCGGGACGCTTCAACCGGGCTGGAGGAAGCTGTCGAGCACCATCTTCCGACCGGCCTTGTCGAAGTCAACGGTGAGCTTGTTCCCGTCGATGCCGGCGACCGTGCCGGGGCCGAACTTGGTGTGGAAGACGCGGGCGCCGTGCTCGAAGGAGGAGGGCGCACCGGTCGATTTGGCGATCAGTTCGCCCTCGATCTCCCGCGGTCCGCTCGTGCGGCCGCCCGCCCGACCATTCCCGAGCCCCCCACCGAACCCGCCCGCGGTGTTGGCTTGCGCCCGTTGCCAGCCCGGCGTGCCATAGGAGGAGCCGAATGGGGCCGGGTTGCGATCGAAGCGGGAAGCGCCGGCCGAGAAATGCGCAGGCGCCTCGACCACGTCCACGGCCTGCGGCGGCAACTCGTCGATGAAGCGCGAGGGAATGGTCGAGGACCACAGGCCGTGGATGCGCCGGTTGACGGCGAACGAGAGCTTGGCGCGCTTGCGGGCTCGCGTCAGGCCGACATGGGCGAGCCGCCGCTCCTCCTCCAGGCCGGCCCGCCCGCTCTCGTCGATGGCGCGCTGGTTCGGGAACAGGCCGTCCTCCCATCCGGGCAGGAACACCGTGTCGAATTCCAAACCCTTGGCGGCGTGGAGCGTCATCAGCGAGACGCGGTCGGCCCCTTCCGCCTCGGACGCCTCCATCACCAGGGAGACGTGTTCGAGAAAGGCGGCCATGTCCGGGAATTCCTCCATCGAGCGGACGAATTCCTTGAGGTTTTCGAGGCGCCCGGCGGCATCGGCCGAGCGATCCTTCTGCCACATCTCGGTGTAGCCGGATTCCTCCAGAATGGTCTGGGCGACCTCCGGATGAGGCTTGGTCTCCACCAGCCGAACCCAGCGGGAAAAGCTCTCGACGAGGCCGCGCAGCATCGAGCGGGCGCGAGGCTTCAGCTCGTCGGTCTCGATCAGCTTCCGCGCGGCGGCGAGCAGCGGAATCCGGTCGGCGCGGGCATAGGCGTGCAGCGTCTGCAGCGTCGCGTCGCCGAGGCCGCGCTTGGGCGTGTTGAAGATGCGCTCGAAGGCGAGGTCGTCGGCGCCGTTCATGGTGACGCGCAGATAGGCCAGCGCGTCGCGGATCTCGGCGCGTTCGTAGAAGCGCGGGCCGCCGATGACCCGGTAGGGCAGGCCGACCTGTACGAAGCGGTCCTCGATCTCGCGCATCTGCGCCGAGATCCGCACCAGCACCGCGATCTCGGAGAGCGGATGCCCTTTCCGCTGGAGCGACTCGATCGACTCGGCGACCTGACGCGCCTCTTCTTCCGAATCCCACGCGCCGGTCACCGTGACGGGCTCGCCCGCCGCGTCCTCAGTGCGAAGCGTCTTGCCGAGCCGGCCCTCGTTCTTGGCGATCAGCCCTGAGGCGGCGGCGAGGATGTGGCCGGTCGAGCGATAGTTGCGCTCGAGCCGCACCACGGTCGCGCCGGGGAAGTCGTGCTCGAAGCGCAGGATGTTGTCGACTTCCGCGCCGCGCCAGCCGTAGATCGACTGATCGTCGTCGCCGACGCAGGCGACGTTCTTCCGCGCCTGGGCCAGGAGCCGGAGCCACAGGTATTGGGCGACGTTGGTGTCCTGATACTCGTCCACGAGGATGTAGCGGAAACGGTCCTGGTAGTTGGCCAAGATGTCCGGGTTCTCGCGCCAGAGCTTGAGGCAGAGCAGCAGCAGGTCGCCGAAATCGACCGCGTTGAGCGTGGCGAGCCGGGCCTGATAGGCGGCGTAGAGCTGGCCGCCCTTGCCGAAGGCGAAGGCCTGCGCCTCGCCCGGGGGCACCTGCTCGGGACCGAGGCCCCGGTTCTTCCAGCCGTCGATGGTGTGGGCGAGCGAGCGCGCCGGCCAGCGCTTCTCGTCGATGTTCTGGTCGGCGATGACCTGCTTCATCAGGCGCAGCTGATCGTCGGTCCCGAGGATCGTGAAGTCGGATTTGAGCCCGACCAGCTCGGCGTGGCGGCGCAGGATCTTGGTGCCGATGGCGTGGAAGGTGCCGAGCCACGGCATGCCCTCGCCCGCCGGGCCGATGAGCTGGCCGATGCGGTGCTTCATCTCCCGCGCGGCCTTGTTGGTGAAGGTCACGGAGAGGATGTCGTAGGGGCGCGCCTTGGCCGTCGCGATCAGGTGGGCGATGCGCGTCGTCAGCACCCGCGTCTTGCCCGTGCCCGCGCCCGCGAGAACGAGCACCGGTCCTTCCGTGGCCTCGACGGCGCGGCGCTGCTCCGGGTTGAGGCCGGCGAGGTAGGAGGCGCCCTCGGGCCGCAGGGCGGCCATGGCACGGGCTGCGATCGAGGTCGGGGCCGACGGCGCATCGTCGTCGGACGGGCGCGGCCGGAACGCGCCGGGCGCGTCGTTGGGCTCTTGCATCATGCGCGCATCCCTGGACCAAAAGGCGAACGCCGTCGAGACCCGATCCGGAACCGCCGGCCCTGCTCACGCGTCACTCCGGAAACCCGAAACCGACACCGATGAAGGAAACGAGGCCATGCGCGCCCCGTCGCTCGCCCTCCTGACCCTGCTTGCCGCCGTGACGCCGGTGATCACGCCGGCGCTCGCGCAGAGCCCCGGGAACCGGGGCGCCACGAGCCGGCAGAACGAGGGCTTCGAGTACCGCAACCAGAACCGCAACTTCGAGCAGCGCCAGACCCTGGAGAACAGCGCGATCCGCAATCAGATCCAGCGGGCGCCGCTCAACGTTCCGCCTCCGGCCGGACCGTCCTTCGGCCCCCGGCGCTGATCGTTGGTCCAAGCTTGAGCGTGAGGTGCGGGCGGCCCTCTCCCTGTGCTATGGCGGCAGGAACGGGTTTTCGCGCGCTTCCGGGCTTCGGCTCATCGAACGCGTGACCCGCGAACGAAGCCCTGCGGTCCGCAGGTTTGGCGGAAGCGATAACGGTGCGTGATTTCCTGACCGCGCTCGCGGGCGCCGTCGTGCTGGTTCTCGTGGCGGCCCTGGCCGTGCCGCCCTTCATCGACTGGTCGGGTTATCGCGCGCTGATCGACCGGACGCTGAGCGAATCCCTCGGTGCCGATGCCCGCAGCGAGGGGTCGATCGACCTGCGGCTGCTTCCCTCTCCGCATCTGCGCCTCGGTCGGCTGCGGCTCGGTGGCGAGGATGGGCCGGCCCTCGACGCGCAGGCCGTCGATGCCGAGATCGCGCTGGCGCCGCTGCTCAAGGGTGAGGTTCGCTTTGTCCAGACGGCGATCGAGCGTGCGCGGCTGACCCTGCCGGTTTCCGACGAGGCCCTGCTTCTGCCGCGCGAGCCGCAGACGCTGAGGCGCGACGTCGTGATCGACGATCTGCGAATCCGGCGCCTCAGTGTCACCACCGCACGGGCGGGCGCAGAGCCCCAACAGCCTCAGGAGCTGTTCGCGGCCGAAAATCTGCGGCTCCGAGCGCCGGCGCTGGTTGGGCCCTGGCTGGCGGAAGGAACGGCGAAGGGAAGCCCGTTTCATCTCGCAACCGGCACCGTCGGCAGCGACGGCAGCCTCTCGCTGAAGTTCACCGGCGGCGGCGACACCATGCCCCGCCTCGAGCTCGATGCCCGTCTCTCCTTCAAAACCGAGGACGCCCCAGGCGGCGACCGGAGCCATCGCGGACTCGTGCCGGAGGCGGAAGGCACGGCGCGATTGACCGTCGGGCCGCCGGTCCAGCCGGCCGGTCCCGTCCTGCCTCTCACCCTGGCAGCCAAGTTCGAGTCGCGCGGCCCCGTGGCGCAGGCCAAGACGGTCGAGATCGAGCTCGACCCCGGCGGCAAGGCAGCGCGGCTGTCGGGCAGCGGCCGCCTCGACCTTCGCGACGGCCGTCTCGGCCTGACGCTCCGTACGCGCCGCCTCGACCTCGACGGGCTGCTGCTTGCCGGCGGAGCGGGTGGACGTCTCGGGCAGGGCTTGTCGTCCGGCGCCCTGACGCCGCCGATGCTTCTCGACCTCGATCTCGCCGCCGAGAGCGTTGCACTCGGCCTCGATGACTGGTCCGGCGTCACCCTTCGAGGCACCTTCGACCGGAGCGGCGGCCTCGTGCTGCGGCGCTTCGAGGGCACGGCTCCGGGCGCGGCGAACGTCGCGGCGACCGGCGAAGCCGAACTGTCGGGTTCACCCCGCTTCACCGGCCATATCGACATCGCCGCTCGCAATTCCGAGGGGCTCGGGCGCTATCTCGGCCGGCTCGGCGCGGAAGAGAGCGTCGCGGCGATCCTCGATGGACGCGCCCTCGAGCTCGGCACCGACCTTTCCGCGGCGGGCGGCGACCTCTCGCTGCGCAATCTGCGGCTCGCCCTGGGCGAGGCTCGCGTCACCGGCAATGCCCGCTACGTTCGGGCCGCCGCGAACGGGCGCGGACGCTTCGACGCGCAGCTCTCCGCCAACGGCATCGACATCGCCGAATTGCCGCCGCTGGGCGACCTGATGTCCGGCCTGCACCGGCACGATCTCGGCCTGACGCTTCGGGCGCGCGACGTGCGCTACGGCCCCCCCGGCGCCCATTCGGGCAACGGCACCATCGCGGTCAGCCTGCAATCGGACGGTGCGAGCCTCGTCGTCGATACGCTCGACATCGCCGACCTCGCGGGGGCGAGCGCCCAACTCGCCGGGCGCATCGCACCGGACGGGTCAGGCCGGATCGAGGGCCGCGTCACCGCGGGCAAGGCGGCGCCGCTGCTCGCCCTGCTGGAGCGCGGCTTTCTGCCGGAGGCGCGCCTCGTGCCGCAGAGCTTCCGCCAGAGCGGATTGGCCCTAGACGTCTCGCTCGAGCGGGAATCGGGTGAGGCGGATGCGTTGCGCGCGCATGCCAAGGGGCGGGCGGGGGAGGGCGATGTCGACATCGCCCTCCTGACCCGCTCCGGCCGGATCGACCGCCTCGAGGCGACACTGACGACGCAGAGGACCGCCCGGTGGTTCGGCCGCGACGACATCGCCGCTCTGCGCCAACCCGGCCGCCTGCGGCTGACCGGCGCCCGACAAGCCGCCGAGTCCCGGCAGGAGACCGCGCTTCTCGCACTCGAAGTCGAGGGTGACCTAGCCGGGCTCGTCCTCTCGACGGCGCGTCCGATCCGGTTCGATGCCCTCGACCGTCCTCCGACCGGCGGCGCTGTGCGGCTGCAGGCGCCCGATCTCGCGCCCTTCCTGATCCTGGCCGGAGCGGCCGCGTCGGCGACCGCGCCGCTGCCCGCCTCCCTCACCCTCGACCTGTCGCGCCGGAGCGCGGCGCTCCACGCCAACGTCGCGGGGCAGATGGCAGGGAGCGATCTCACCGCCGCCCTCGACCGCGCCCCGGACGGGGCGCTCAGCGGCTCCGTTTCTCTCGCCCGGCTGTCCCTGCCGGCTCTGGCTGCGGCCACGGTATTCCCCACCGAGACCGGCGGGCGCTTCGCCGCCGTGCCGGCGCAGCCTCAGGTCAAACTCGATCTCAGGATTGCCCAGCTCGATCTCGGCCGGGGCCTGCTCGCCGACAGAGCGAACCTGACGCTGGTGCGCGAGGGTGACGCGCTGAGCCTGCGCGACCTCTCGGCCGGACTCGCAGGCGGGCGGCTGAGCGGAAGCGCGACTCTCGCCCGGCCAGGGGGCGCCGCCGCGGTGTCCGGTGAGGGACAGATCGACGACGCGGAACTCGGCGGCCTGATCGGGGCCGGGTCGATCGGTGGCAGGCTCTCGGCGGTCCTGCGCTTCGGTGCCACGGGCGTGAGCCTCGCCGCCCTGGCGAATGATCTTTCGGGTAACGGCGAGATCCGGCTCACCGGCCTCGTGCTGCCCGGCGCCGACGCGGGCGCTCTCGACCGGGCCCTGGGGAAGGCGCTCGCCGAGGACGATCCTCTGCGCGAAGGGCGGCTCCAGGCTCTCGTGTCGGACGAACTTTCGGCGGGTCCGCTCAGGGCGACGGGACCGGTCTCGGCCCCTTTCACACTGTCGGCAGGCACCCTGCGCACGGCTCCGTTCGCGATCGATCTCGGACAGGCGCGCTGGAACGGCACGCTCCAGGTCGATCCGCGCCAACGCAGCCTTGACGCCCGCGGCGTCCTGACCGCGGCGGCCGGACCGAAGGGGTGGTCCGGGGCTGCGCCCGCGATTCAGCTCGGCTTTGCCGGCCCGCTCGCTGCGCCCGAGCGGCGGCTCGACACGGCACCGCTGACCACCGGGCTCGCCGCTCTCGTGCTCCAGCGCGAGCTCGAGAAGATCGAGTTGTTCGACGCCGACCAGAGCGAGCGCCAGCGTCGCCGCGCCCGCATCGAGATGGACCGCGCCCGCGCCGCAGCGGAGGAGGCGGCGCGCCAAGCCCGGATCAAGGCGCAGCAGGCGGCCGAGGAAGTGGCGCGCCAGTCCCGTCAGCGCGAGGCGGAGGAAGCCGCCCGGCGCGCCCGCATCGAAGCCGAGCCGGCGCCCATGCCCGACGCGCAGCCGCTCGATATCAGCCCGCCGAGCGGACGGCCCTGACGGATCCGCGCGCTGAGCGGCGCCTCGTTCTCCTCAGTCACGAATCCGGCCCGTCTTAGGGGACGAAATCGGCCTGTCGGAACACAGAGAGGGTGCTACTCTCTTCCATGGTCCGTGACCCGATGTCCGCTCACCGCTTTCAGGCTCCCTACGCCCCGGACGATGCGGCGCTGGCCGAAGCCTTGCTGCGCGAGGCGCCGCTGCCGGCCGCTACGGAGGCCGCGGTCGATCGCTTCGCCGGAGACCTGATCGACGCGATCCGTGCGGATTCCGGCCACGGCGCCGTCGAGGCGCTGCTGCGGGAATATGCGCTGACGACGCGCGAGGGGCTCGCCCTGATGAGCCTCGCCGAGGCGCTGCTGCGGGTGCCCGACGCCGCCACCGCCGACCGGCTGATCGCAGACAAGCTGCGCGAGGGCGATTTCGTCCATCACGCGGTGCGCTCGGAGGGCGGGCTCGCCCACGCGGCATCCTGGGCGCTCGGCCTCGGCGCCCGCCTCGTCGGACCACAGGACACTCCCGAGGCGACGCTCAGCGGCATGGTTCGCCGTCTCGGTCGTCCGGCCGTGCGCGCGGCGGCCCACCGGGCGATGCGGCTCATGGGCGGCCAGTTCGTGCTGGCGGAGGAGATCGACGCGGCGCTCAAGCGCGCCGGCTCCGGCAGCGCGCGGCGTTCGCGCTACTCCTTCGACATGCTGGGGGAGGGCGCTCGGACTGCCGAGGATGCGGAGAGCTACCGCCAAGCCTATGCCCAGGCCATCGCGCGGATCGGGCGCGAGGCCGGCAACGCACCCCTACCGGCCCGGCCGGGCATCTCGGTCAAGCTGTCCGCCCTGCATCCCCGCTACACCCCGTTGCAACAGGCACGGGTGATGGCCGAGCTGGTGCCGGTGGTGCGCGACCTCGCCCGTGACGCCCGCGCCCACGACCTCAACTTCACTCTCGATGCCGAGGAGGCGGAGCGGCTCGAGCTCTCCCTCGACGTCTTCGCCGCGGTGCTGGCCGATCCGGCGCTTGCCGGCTGGGACGGGTTCGGGTTGGCGATCCAGGCCTATTCGAAGCGCTGCCTCGCGGTGATCGATCACGTCGCCGCGCTGGCCGAGCATCACGGCCGGCGGCTGATGGTGCGCCTCGTCAAGGGCGCCTATTGGGATACCGAGGTGAAGCTCGCCCAGGTGCAAGGGGCGGCGGACTATCCCGTCTTCACCCGCAAGGCGATGACGGATCTGAACTATCTGGCGGCCGCGCGGCGGCTGCTGGCCCTCCGCCCGCGGCTGTATCCGCAATTCGCCACGCACAACGCGCTGACGGTCGCGAGCATCCTCGGCCTCGCCGGACTCGCCGACCGGCCGGCGACAGAGGAGGCCGGTTTCGAGTTCCAGCGCCTGCACGGCATGGGCGAGGCGCTCTACCAGCGGCTCTCCGAGCGGGCTCCGGGTCTCGGCCAGCGCGTCTACGCGCCGGTCGGCGGCCATCGCGAGCTGCTCGCCTATCTTGTTCGGCGCCTGCTGGAGAACGGGGCGAATTCCTCCTTCGTCGCCCGCGCCGGCGATCCCTCGGTGCCGGCGGGCGCACTCCTCGCCCGTCCCCGGGACCTGATCGAGACGCCCTCGCTGGCCCGGCACCCCAGGATCCCGCTGCCGCGCGACCTGTATGGGCCCGAGCGGCGCAACGCGCCGGGGCTCGCCTTCGGCGACGGCGTGGCACTGCGCCGGCTGAGTGTGGCCGTCGCGCAGGCGGCCGGCCCGGCCGAGGCCACGCCGATCATCGACGGGATCGTCGCGACCGGCCGCACCCGACCGATGGTCAGCCCGATCGACGCGACCGTGATCGGCAGCGTGATCGAGGCGGGACCCGACATCGCGGCACGCGCCATGGAGGGGGCCGCGCGCGGCTTTCTCGCCTGGGCGAAGATGCCGGCCGGCGAACGCGCGGCCTGCCTGGAGCGGGCCGCCGACGCCTTCCTGCGGGAGCAGGCCCGACTCCTTCACCTGCTCCAAGTGGAGGCCGGCAAGACCCTCGACGACGCCCTGGCCGAGTGGCGCGAGGCGATCGACTTCCTGCGCTACTACGCGGCGCAGGGGCGGCACCTGTTCTCAGAGCCCGAGAACCTCCCCGGCCCAGCGGGCGAGACCAACAGCCTGCGCCTCGTCGGACGCGGCGTATTCGTCGCGATCTCGCCCTGGAATTTCCCGCTCGCCATCTTCACGGGTCAGGTCGCGGCGGCGTTGATGGCCGGCAACACGGTCGTCGCCAAACCGGCGCCGCAGACGCCGCTGGTAGCGGATCTGGCCGTGCGCCTGCTGCACGGCGCGGGCATCCCGGGCAACGCCCTGCACCTCGTTCCCGGCGGCCCCGACACCGGTGCCGCGCTGATCGATCATCCGGCCCTGTCCGGCGTCGTCTTCACCGGCTCCACCGCGACGGCGCAACGGATCAACCGGGCACTCGCCGCCCGCGACGGCGCGATCCTGCCGCTGATCGCCGAGACCGGCGGCATCAACGCGATGATCGTCGACGCCACGGCGCTCCCCGAACAGGTGGCCGACGACGTCGTCGCCTCGGCCTTCCGTTCGGCGGGCCAGCGCTGCTCGGCCCTGCGCCTGCTGCTCGTGCAGGAGGACGTGGCCGACCGGATGATCGCGGTGCTGGCCGGAGCGGCGCGCGAGCTCTTGGTTGGCGATCCCCGCAATCTGGCCACCGACCTCGGCCCGGTGATAGACGCGGCGGCCAAGGCGCGGCTTGAGGCGCATATCGCGGCGATGACCGCCTCGGCGCGCGCGCACGTTTCAGGAGCGGCGCCCGCCGGCTTGTACGTGACCCCCCACATCTTCGAGGTCGGCGGCGTCGCCGATCTGCGGGAAGAAGTGTTCGGGCCGATCCTCCACGTCGCGCGCTATCCGGCGGACGGCCTCGCGCGGGTCGTGGATGCGATCCGGACGGACGGTTACGGCCTCACCCTCGGCATCCAGTCGCGCATCGAGGAGGCGGCTGAGCGGATCGCCGAGGCGCTGCCGCACGGCAATGTCTACGTGAACCGCAACATGATCGGCGCGGTGGTCGGAAGCCAGCCCTTCGGCGGAACCGGCCTGTCCGGCACCGGCCCGAAAGCCGGCGGCCCGCATTATCTCACCCGTTTCGCCACCGAGCGGACGTTGACCGTCAACACGGCGGCCGCGGGCGGCAGCATCGGACTCATCACCCTGGACGATTGAGACCGGATCGGCGATTCGAGGGGATGCGGTTCGAGCGAGCCCGAATAGCGTGGGGGATCCGCTTCGCCTTGGGAGGCGATCGGCTCGCGCGGACGGCTCAGTCCTCCACGACCTTCGCCACCGGGCGGTCGTTGCCCTGCGCGGTCTCGTCGTGCCACTGCCCGCGCCCGTCCTGGTAGCGGATGCCCTCGGTCGAGCCGGGCACCTGCTGTTCGGCCGCCGCTGCCTGCGCCGCCTGGAGTGCTTCCTGTCGGCTCGGGAAAGTCTCGGAGAAGACGTCTCCGACTTTGTAGGCGAAGCCGCCGTCGTGCTCGACGATGTGATAGGTCACCTCGGTCATCGCGAAAAATCCCGTTCTTGTCCGGCGCGCATTGCTATCGCGTGCTGGAGCCCGAACCGGTTTCGGCGCCGGAGGTTCCGATTCCCGGCCTCAATGCCGGGTCGGTGCCCGGCGCGGAATACGCGCCACGGCGGCCTCGCAACCTGCGATCAGTGAGCCGCGCACGTCGTCCGGATCGAAGCCGACGCCGTTGGGAAAGGCGAAGACATGCGCCTGAGTGCCGTCTTCCGGCCGGATGCGGGCGATCCATCCTTCCGGCGTCCGCTCGAAGCGGACTTCGTAGACGATACCATCCTGTTCGAAGCTGTGCGGTTCCATGGTTCGTCTTTCCGGCCGCAATGATGACGCGGCCCGGTGGCATGTGGGGACGCGCCCCGTCCGGGTGCGAGTCCCGACCAACCGGAATTCCGCCGCCGATGCGTCCGAGCACACTCTTCGTCGTCGCAAACCTCTGCCTCGCCGCCTCGCCCGCTCTGGCGCAGGGTGTGCCGTCCAATCCCTTCGCGTCAAATTATCCGTCCGCGCCGCCCCGCGCCGTGGAGCGGGACGGGCGCCTGCCGGCTCCCCGCGCACGGCGTCCGCTTCCGCCGGAACGCGGCGTGCGGGGTCTTCTGCCACCCGCCGCTATTCCGGATCGGTGAGGGCGAAGGGCCGGAGGCCTGCGCCTCAGGCCTGTCCCAGTTCCGCGACGATCGCGCTGACGATGCGCGGATCGTTCGGATCGACCTGGGTCGCGAAGGCGGCGCGCAGGGTGCCGTCGCGGCCGACGAGATATTTATGGAAGTTCCATTGCGGGCTCTGTCCCGGCTTCTGCTCGGCCGCCCAGCGATAGAACGGGTGCGCAGCGGGACCGCGGACATGGGTCTTGTCCGTGACGGGGAAGGTGACGCCGTGGTTCTTCCGCGCCGCTTCGGCGATGGCGGTACCGTCGAGGGGTTCCTGGTTGCCGAAATCCGGGGAGGGCACCGCGATCACCGTCAGGCCCCGCTCGCCAAAGCGGGTCCAGAGTCCCTGGAGGCCGACGAATTGCGGAGCGTAGCCGCAGGCTGTGGCCGTATTGACGACGAGAACGGGCTTCCCCGTATAAGCCGCGAGCGGAAGGCGACCGCCCTCCGGCTTGTCGAAGGTGAAGGCCGCGGCAGGCCCGCCCTCTGCGGCACGGGCCGCAGTCATGGCACCGCCCGCCGTGAGCACGGTGAGCATCGCGAGGCAGTCGCGACGGCGAATCGTCATGGCATGGTTCCTCCCGCGCGGAGGCTGCCACAGGCAGCCCGCCGCCGGGTACGGGCCCGATCGTCGCGGATCCGAGTGGCGGGAGCGTCAGACGGCGCGGGCGGCCAGCGCCTCACGCACCGACGAGGCGACCGCCTCCTCCTCGCTCGGGCAGGGCACCAGCAGCGCATCCGCCGGCACGAGGTCGGCGCAAGCGCTGACGGCCGAGTCGCAGGCGACGACGATGCCCAGATTCGGGCGCAAGGCTCGTGCCTCCGCGGCGAGTTCACTGAGCCCGAGCGAGCCGTGCAACTCGGCGTCCGTCACGAGAACATCGACCGGCAGCCCCAGCACGAGAACGGTGAGGGCGTCGACGGCCGAGTCGACTGAGATCGCGCTGTAGCCGGCCCGGCGGATCTGCCCGTTGATCTCGTCGCGCCACTGCTTGCGTCGCCCGGCGACCAAAACCTGTACACCGTAGCAACTGCGCGGCGCGCCGGCTCCGCCGATGGAGCCGTCCGCGCGAACGGATGCCGGGTCGACGGTCGCCTGCTCACGGTCTTGGGTGCGCTGCATCATCTCAGGTTAAGCAGATCGCAAAATGCATTCAAGTGTCTCGGATTGATCATGCGGCCCGTGCACCTTCCGTGACACACCTTTCAAAACTCGATGATCCTCGCCGTCGTCTTGCAACCTGCAAATTGTGCGACGCCCACTCCGATCCGCTCACCTGCTCGATGCATGCGTGCCGCTCGCACGCGCGTGCCGGTGGGTGACCGTCGAGAGACCCGGCCGGAGGGGCGCGCGTATGCCTCAATCGGACCTTCCGCTCAAAGACGATGGTCCGCGTGTTGACGTGAAGCCCGGCGGGCGCAAGACAGCGGCCCGCGACCTTGAGCTTCATGCCCGTGTCGCCTCCGCGTGCGAGGCCGCGCCTCCCGACGCGGCCAAATGGGCGAAAACGGGTACGAGACGGAGCCGACGACCCATGTCATCCACGGAAATCTCCCCCCTGGCCCCCGCCACGTCGCCGTCGCTGCCGGAGATCGCGGGCGTTCGCCTCGCCACGGCGCAGGCGGGCATCCGTTACAAGAACCGCACGGACGTGCTCTACGTGGCTCTGGCCGAGGGCACGCAAGTCGCGGGCGTGTTCACCCGTTCGCGCTGTCCGTCCGCGCCGGTGGATTGGTGCCGCGAAGCCTTGACGGCGGGAGAGGGCGCGCGGGCGCTCGTGGTCAATTCGGGCAACGCCAACGCCTTCACCGGGATGAAGGGGCGCGATGCCGTGGCGCTGACCGCCGAGATTGCCGCCCAGGCCGCCGCCTGCGCGCCGAAGGCGGTGATGATCGCCTCCACCGGCGTGATCGGGGAGCCCCTCGACGCGCGCAAGTTCGAGGGCGTTCTGGCCGATTGCGCCGCCCGTGCCGAAGGGGGCGCCGAGGCCTGGTCGCAGGCGGCCCAGGCGATCATGACCACCGACACCTTCCCGAAGCTCGCCACGCGCCGCGTCGAGATCGACGGCGTATCCGTGACGATCAACGGCATCGCCAAGGGTGCCGGCATGATCGCCCCCGATATGGCGACGATGCTGGCCTTCGCCTTCACTGACGCGGCCCTGCCGCAGGACGTTCTGCAGGCGCTGCTGAGCGAGGGAACCAAGACCTCGTTCAATTGCGTGACGGTGGACGGCGATACCTCCACCTCCGACACGCTGCTGCTCTTCGCCACCGGGGCCGCCGGCAACGCGGCAGTCACTCGCGCCGACGATCCGCGGCTCGCCGGCTTCCGCTCCGCCCTGGACGATCTGCTGATCGAACTCGCGCAGCTCGTCGCCCGCGACGGCGAGGGCGCCAACAAACTCGTGACCGTCGAGGTCGAGGGCGCCGAGAGCGATCGATCCGCCCACCGCATCGCCATGTCGATCGCCAACTCTCCGTTGGTGAAGACGGCGGTCGCGGGCGAGGATGCCAATTGGGGCCGTGTGGTGATGGCGGTCGGCAAGGCCGGTGAGCCGGCCGACCGTGACCGCCTCGCGATCTGGTTCGGTGACGTGCGGGTCGCGGTCCAGGGCGCCCGCGATCCCGATTACAGCGAGGAGGCGGCGAGCGCGGTGATGCAGCGGCCCGAGATCACCGTGCGGGTCGATCTCGGCCTCGGCCAGGGCCGCGCCCGCGTCTGGACCTGCGACCTCACCAAGGCCTACGTCGCCATCAACGGAGACTATCGCTCGTGAAGTGTTCCGCGCTCGCCGCTTCCCTCCTGCTCCTCAGCGTGGCGGCAATGCCGGTCGCCGCCGATGACGAGTCCGGCCGCATCCGGGTGATCGGCCGCGCCTCTCAGGAGGTCGCGCCGGACTTCGCCTCCGTCGAGGTCGGCGTCGAGAGCCGCGGCGCGACACCGGCCGCCGCCCTCGATGCGGCGAGTCAGGCGGCGAAGGGCATCGTCACGACGGCGAAGGAGATGGGCGTGGCGGACGCCGATATCGGCACTTCCGCGATCACGCTGCAACCGCGGATCAAGAATGTCCGTCAGCCCGACGGGACGATGGGCGAGCGCGAGGATGGGTACACGGCGAGCAACCGCGTGCGGGTGCGGCTGGCCGAGATGGGCAAGCTCGGCGAGTTGATGCGGCGCACCCTCGATTCCGGCGCCAACCGGATCCAGGGGATCAGCTTCGGGCTGCGCGACCCGGCCGCGGCGGACGCCGCCGTGCAGGTCGCCGCCGTGAAGGACGCGCGGGCTCAGGCCGAGCGCATCGCCGAAGCGACCGGTGTGAAGCTCGGCACCGTCGTCTCGATCGATTCGCCGCCGCGCGCCGACACGCCACGCCCCGCGCCCTACGGTCTGGCGATGAAGGCCGCCCCCTCCCGCGGGCGAACCGCCGTTCCGGTAGAGGCCGGTTCGATCGAGACCTCGGCGGAAGTCGAAGCCGTGTTTGCGATCGGCCGATGAGCGCTTCGGTGAAGCTCTTGCTCGTCGTCGCGGCGGCGCTCGTCGATGCCGATGGCCGGGTGCTGATGGCTCAGCGCCCGGAGGGCAAGGCGCTGGCCGGCCTCTGGGAATTTCCCGGTGGAAAGGTCGAGCCCGGCGAGCGGCCGGAGGAGACGCTGATCCGCGAACTGGCCGAGGAACTCGGCATCACGGTGAAGGAGCCCTGCCTCGCGCCGCTCACCTTCGCGAGCCACGCCTACCCGGATTTCCACCTGCTGATGCCGCTCTACATCTGCCGGCGCTGGGAAGGGTTTCCGCAATCACGCGAGGCGCAGGCGCTCCGCTGGGTGCGCCCGGGGGCCCTGCGCGATCTGCCGATGCCGCCGGCCGACCTGCCGCTGATCCCCTTCCTGATCGATCTGCTCGGACCCTGACCGGGCTCGAGCCGAGAGAGGGACGGGAACGATGGCGCGACGGGCGAAGGCGGCGGTCGAGAGCGCGGCGTCAGCGAAGACGCCGACGGATTCGACGCTGCGGAAGAAGTCCCGAAGCACCACGCCGACCGCCGAAAGCCTCGCGGCGCTCAGTCAGGATCGGCTCATCGCCCTGATCCTCGAAGAGGTCGGCCAGAGCGCCGCCTTCAAGAAGCGGGTGACCGCCGCGCTCGCCGCGCTCCAGGGGCCGGACCGGGTGGCGGCGATGATCGACCGTCGCCTCTCTGCACTGGAGAAGGCCCGCGGCTACATCGACTGGCAGAAGCGCAGGGCCTTTGCCGCCGACCTCGACGCCACGCTGGCGACCATCCTCTCCGACCTGAAGCCGCTCGACACCGAAATGGCGCTCGACCGCATCCTGCGCTTCCTCCGGAGCGCGGACGCGACGCTGGAGCGGGTGGACGATTCCAGCGGTCAGGTCCACGCCATCTACGAGACGGCTGCCGAAGCCGCCGCGGGCCTTGCGACGGGACTGTCGGCAGAGGCCGCGCTCGCTTTCGTGACCCGCGCCATCGACGGTCTCGAGCGCGACGGTTTCGGCCTCATCGGTGCGCTGCTGGACGATCTTCTGCCGAACCTTCCGAAGGAAGCGCTCGCGCCGCTCGACGCGCGTCTGGTCGAAGCCATCGCTGCACTTCCCGCCCCGGCCCGGCGGAAGGCCGATCCGGCCGGCACGGCGCCGGCCGGTCAGGATTGGGAGCGGCGCTACCGCCGTCTGAGTCTGAACCGCCTGCGTCAGGTCATCGCCGACGCCCGCGGTGACGCCGACGCGTTCATCGCCCTCGAATTGGAGATGTCCCCCGAGCGACCCGACCGCGTCGCCGTGGCCGAGCGCCTGCTCACTGCGGGCCGTGCCGCCGAGGCCCTCGATTGGATCCGACGCGAGCAGAAGCGCGGACCGGCCGTCACGACCCGCGAGGGTCTGCTGGTCGGCGGTTTCGCTTCGCAGGGGCCAGAACGTGAGCGCGAGGCGGTGGAGATCCGCATCCTCGATGCCCTTGACCGGAAGGACGAGGCGCAGGCCCTGCGCTGGTCGCGCTTCGAGAAGAGCCTCGATCCTCAGGCACTGCGCGACTACCTTGCCCGCCTGCCCGATTTCGAGGACGAGGAGGCGCTGGAGCGCGCTCTCGCCCACGTCGCGAGCCGCAAGGACCCGCATGGCGGCCTCTACTTCCTGGTGCGCTGGCCGAACCTGGATCGCGCCGCGCGTCTCGTGCTCGATCGGCGCGAAGAGTGGTCGGGACGGATCTGGGAGGTACTGGCTCCGGCCGCCGAGGCGCTGGAACCGGACCATTCCCTGGCAGCGAGCGTGCTCTACCGCGCGCTGATCGCAGACATCCTTGAACGCGCCCGCTCACCGGCCTACGGCCACGGTGCCCGGTACTTGGCGCGTCTCGCAGAACTGGCACGGGACCTCTCGCCGGGCGCTCTCACACCGAGCCACGCCGATTATGTGGCGCAGCTTCGCAAGGCGCACGGGCGAAAGAGCGGGTTCTGGTCCCAGGTGGAGGCGTAGGTCCCCGCTTCATGCCTCGATGGCATCGACCCGGTCCGGGTAGAACGCGACGTGGCCGCGGATGCGAGCCACCGCCGGATAAGGATTTTCATAGGACCACGCCGCCGCTGCGCGCGGCGCGCCGTCGGCCGAAAGATCGAAATAGGAGGCCTCCCCCTTGTACGGGCAGTAGCTTCGCCGCGGGTTCAGGTTGAGCAGGCCCGGGCCGACATCCTTCCGCGGGATGTAGAGGACGGGACCGTAGCCCGCCTCGCGCAGCTCCAGCGCCTGCCGGGTCTCCGCGACGACTCGCCCTCCGAGCCGGATCCGCACCGGACCGGGGTGGGGCGTGATGGTGATCGGATGGGCCGGTCCCGGTTCCTTCATGACGCGTCTCCGTCGATCGGCAGGCGGTGCTCCGCAGCTCCGAGGGCGTCGGCGAGGCGCGTTTTCGCGCTGCCGGGCCGCAGCGGCTTCTGCTGGCTCTCGTGGGGCGCCCAACCGGACAGCCACAGGATCTCGAAGGTGGCCCGCAGCCGTCCGTCGGGATCGGAGAAGCGCTCGGCATAGATCGAGGCCGCCCGCATCAGCGTTTCTCGCCGCAGCGGCGTGCGGCGTCGATCGCTGAGGGCATTGGTCAGCCCCATGGCGCGCAGGTCACGCATCAGCGAGAACGGATCGCCGTAGCGCACGGTGATCGTCTCCGCGTCCACCACCGGCAGGGCGAATCCGGCCCGCTGCAGCAGGCCGCCGAGGTCGCGCAACTCGGCGAAGGGCGCGACGCGCGGGCTCACTCCACCCTCCGTCTCGCTCTCCGCCTGCAGGAAGGCCTGACGTAATTCTGTGAGCGTCGCGCCGCCGAGGAGTCCGGCCAGAAGGAGGCCGTCCGGCTTGAGCGCCCGCCGCAGCTGCAGCAGGGCGCCGGGCAAGTCATTGACGTGTTGGAGCGCGAGCACGGAAACGGCCAGATCGAACCCGGCACGGGAGCCGAACGGCAGCAATTCAGGATCGCCGACCACCGCGCCGTCCGATTCGGCCGTCGGGCTGAGGCGAATCATCCGCTCGACGCGGCCGCTGGCCCGCAACCGCTGCGACAGTGCCGGTACGGGCGTGCCGAGATCAAGGGCACGGGGGAAGGATCGCGTCACCGCCGCGAGACGATCCTCCAGATCCTCGATCATCCGCTCCACGAGGAAGCCGGCATAGCCGGCCCGTCGCGCGCGGGCGATACGTCGGCGGACAAGGGCGGGATCAAACAGGGGCGGGGACTCGTTCATCACAGAGGCAGATGGGGCTGAAAGCGCGCCGCGGCCAGGGCAATCGAGCCGTCCGGACCGCGCGCCTGGCAGGCTCCCGCTGCGAGGGTGAAGCGAATGCCGCGACCGGTCCATGCGCGCCATGCTTCGGCGGCGAAATGACCCGGAACGGAATCGTCATGTCACCGTTTTTGCACGTCGATCGAAGAGGTTGAAGATGACACGGATCCTGATCCGCGCCGCTCTGATCCTTGCCGCCGTTGCGCTGGCAGGAACAGCAGAGGCGAAAGGCTGCCTGAAGGGCGCCGTTGTGGGCGGAATCGCCGGGCACATGGCCGGACACGGCGTCGTCGGTGCGGCGGCGGGATGCGCCATCGGACGCCATGAGGCGAACAAGAAGGACAAGACGATCCGGCAGGGCGACCGGGACGGCAGCGCCCGCTGACGGCGCAAGCTCGAAGCGACCGCCTCTCGGTGCCGGCCCCCGGACTTCCTGTCCTGCGGCAGGGTTTGCGGCGCCTCGCCGCGTCCGTTGTCGGGCTGATCTATCCGCCGACCTGCGTGGCCTGTGGGGCGGCCACCGGACAACCCCACGCCCTCTGCGCCGTCTGCTGGAGCGGATTTCGCCTGATCGAGCGTCCCTATTGCGAGCGGCTCGGGACGCCCTTCGCCCTCGATCTCGGGGTCGGCAGCCTGATCTCGCCCGCCGCCATCGCCGAGCCGCCGGTCTTCGGACGTGCCCGGGCGGTCGCGCTCTACGACGGGACGGCGCGCGACCTCGTGCACCGCCTCAAATTCAACGACCGCCTCGACCTCGGCCGGACCATGGCCCGCATGATGGTCGCCGCCGGGCGCGAATTGCTGGAAGAGGCCGACCTCGTCGTACCGGTTCCGCTGCACGGCCTGCGCCTCTGGCGGCGGCGCTTCAATCAATCGGCCGTGCTGGCCCGCGAGATCGGACGGCGGAGCGGAAAGCCTTACGACCTGCGCGCGCTCGCCCGCGTGAAGGCGACCCGGTCTCAGGTCGGTCTGACGCGCCATCAGCGCGCGGAGAATCTTCAGGGGGCGTTCCGTGTGACCGACACCGGACGGTTACGGGTCGCGGGCCGACGCCTTCTTCTCATCGACGATGTGACCACGACCGGCGCGACGGGCAACGCTGCCGCCCGCGTGCTGCTGCGTGCCGGCGCCGCGGGCGTCGATCTGCTGACCTTCGCAACCGTGACGCGCGATGGGGTCTGATCGGCCATCACTGCCCCTCAAACGACCGCCCGGAACGGAAACGGGGGCCTGAAGGCCCCCGGTCCGACCGCCCGTCGATACGGCGTCCGCCTCAGGCGCCGGCGGGCTCCATCCGGCCAGCGGCCTGCACCTGTGCCTCGGTCGGCTGGTCCAGCACCTTGCCGCGAGGACCGACCCAGGCGCCGACCCACTTGCGCTGCCACAGGAACAGGCAGCCGAGCACGAGAGCCGTGAAAACGGCGTAGACGACGAAGCCCGAGGCGAAGCCGCCGGTATACTGCTTCGAGAAGCCCATCACGTTGGGCAGGATCGCGCCGCCGAGGGCGCCGACCTCGCCGATCATCGAGCCGGCGACCGCGGTGTTGGTCGGCCAGCGCAGGGGCACGAGCTGGAACAGCGCGCCGTTGCCGGCGCCGAGCGCGGCGAAGCAGAGCATGAACAGCAGCGTCGTCACGGCGAGCGAGGGCGTCGCGGTCAGCGCCAGGAACGAGCCGATCGCGGCCAGCAGCACCAGCGAGAGCACCAAGATGCCGCCCATCCGGTCGGCGAAGTAGCCGCCGAGGATCCGGATGCCGGATCCCATCAGGGCGGCGAGCATCGTCAGGCGCCCGGCCTCGACCTTCGTCACCGCGAACTGCTCGTAGAAGAAGGTCGGCAGGAAGTTCGACAGGCCGATAAAGCCGCCGAAGGTGATGACGTAGATCAGCGAGAAGGCCCAGCCGTCCTTGGTGAACAGGCAGGAGACGTGCTCCATGAAGGTCTGGCCGTGGCAGTCCGGCGGCTCCTTCGCGAGGAAGATCATCACGAGGATCGGCAGGATCATGACGATGCCGGCAAAGCCATAGACCGCCTGCCAGCCATAGGCCTGGGCCACCGGCGGCGCGAACAGCACGGCAAGCACGGTGCCGGAATTGCCGGCGCCCGCAATGCCCATGGCGAGCCCCTTGTGCTCCGGCGGGAACCAGCCCGAGCCGAGCGACAGCGCCACGCCGAAGGAGGCGCCGGCGATGCCGAGCAGCACGCCCATGGCGAGCACGTCGTTGTAGGACGAGACGAAGAAGAAGCCGTAGGCCATCGCCAGCACGATGACGCCCATCTCGGTCAGGGCCGCGTTCTTGCGGCCGATATACTGGGCCAGCACACCGAGCGGGAACCGCATGATCGCACCGGCCAGGATCGGCAGCGAGATCATGAAGCCGGTCTGGGCGGGGGTGAGCTTGTAGGTCTCGGTGATGAACGGGCCCATGGCGCCGTTGAGGACCCAGATCGCGAAGCAGAAATCGAAGTAGAGGAACGCGGCGAACAGGGTTGGGGGATGCCCCGACTTCATCACGGTCTTGAAGGAAGCCATCGGCGTTCTCGCTGGGCTCGAAGACGCGCCGCTCGGCCGGAGCCGGGCAGGGCCGTTCATGCGGGAGAGTGTGTCCGGACACGGCGCCGTCCGAGCGCGAGGCGCCGTTGCCCCGCCGGCTGCCCAGGGGGGCAGCGAAGGAATCAATGCAGAGTGCGTGCCAACTCGGATCCAGCCAGGGCGGCGGTATCCGGAAGCCGCCGGGCCGCTTCGTGCTGCCGCCGGATGCAGCACTGCCTAGGAACGAAGCAGCGGCTGCACGGCCTCAGACGACGGCAGCGCCGCGATCCACTACGCGGACCACGCTGCGCCCGGAGCCGCGCTTTTCCACGCGGATTTGCACGGCGATGCGCTCCATCATCCCCGCCACGTGGGTGATGACGCCGACCTTGCGGCCGCGGCCCTGAAGCGTCTCGAGGGCATCCACCGCCATGTCCAGGGTCTCGGCATCGAGCGAGCCGAAGCCCTCGTCGATGAACAGCGTGTCGACGAAGGCCTGCCGCCCCTCAAGCCCCGAGAGGGCAAGCGCCAGGGCGAGCGACACGAGGAAGCGTTCGCCGCCGGACAGGCTGCGGGTCGCACGGCGCTCGTCGCCCATGTCGCGGTCCACGACATGGAGGGCGAGATCGGCGCCCGCACTGCGGGCGAGGCGGTAGCGGGGGCTCAAGCCCTTGAGCTGATCGTTGGCGAGATGCACGAGGTGATCGAGCGTCACACCTTGCGCGAAGCGGCGGAAACGGTCGCCGCCGGCCGAGCCGATCGCTTCCTCGACCCGCTGCCAGGTCGCAAGCTCCGTCTTCGCCACCTCGATCTCCCGCGCGAGATCGGCCGCCTTGGCGCGGGCGGCCTCATCCCGTCGCAGCTCCGCGTCGAGGGCGCCGAGGCGCTGCTGCGCCTGTGCCGTGGCTTCGGCAAGCCGCGTCGCTTCGGCCTGGGCGGCGGGAACGTCGATCTCGACCTCGGTGCTCAGGGTCTCGACATCGGCGCGGCGTGTGGCGAGGGCGGTGGCTGCTTCGGCCTCCTCGCGGGCGAGCCGCTCGAGCTGGGTCCGCAGCGCCGCCCGTATCTCGGCCGGGACGGCGAGCAGGGCGGCCACGGCCTCGCGCCCGCGCTCGCCGCAGGCCTGCGCGAAGGCGGTCTCGGCCGCTTCGTGGCGCGCGGTTGCCCGCTCCAGGGCCGCGGCGGCGGCCGCGGCTTCGGTGACGGCGCCGGTGAGCGCGCGGGCGGCTTCGGCACTGGCGGCCTGGGCGGCCTGGAGTGTTTCGCGCGCCGCGCGGCGCTCGTTGTTGAGCCGCGTGCGGTGCGGACCGGTCGCCTCGCCCCCGAGCAGGCCGGCCCTGGCTGTACGCGCCTCGATGAGACGCGCTTGCCGCTCCGCCGCCTCCGTCCGGGCCTTCGCGGCCGACCGCGCCTCGGTATCGCTCAGGGCGGCGGCCGCCGCCCGCTCCGGCGACAGGGCCACACACTGCGCATCGAGACTGGCATGCTGCGTCCGCAGGGCCGCGTAGTCCCGCCCGAGCGCGAGGATCCGGTCGAGGCAGGCCTCCGGCGCACGGTCAAGATCGGACGGGCTGAGATCGGCGGCAGTGAGCGCCGGTCCCATCTCTGCGGCCAAGTCCATCATCCGCTGCAGGAGGGAGGCGTTGTGACCTTCCGCCCGTTCGGCCGCGAGGGTTGCCTCAGCCCGGCGATGCGCGAGCGCGTCGAGACCGCGGGTCTGCGTCTCGATCTGTACGTCGAGGGTGTCGCGGTCGCGGATCAACTCGTCGATCTCGCCGCGCAGTGCCCGTGCCGCCGCGAGGGTTCGCTGGCTTGCGTCGCGCTCGGCGCGCGCGGCGGCGCCGGCCTCGCCGAGCCGGGACAGATCCGGCTCCGGCGGCGGGGTGACGGCGAGCCCCGACGCATCGAGTGCGGTCATCAGAACGGGAAGACCGGCGCGGTAGCGGGCGGCGGTGGAGGCCGCCGCTTCGGCTGCAGCGGCCCCTCGCTCCTGCGCGTCGTCGTGGCGCCCCTCCGCCGCCGCGGCATCGCCCCGGGCCCGGTCGCGCGCCGTCTGGTACGCGGAGATTTGGGCGTCGAGCTCGGCACGGCGCGTGCGCAACTCCTCGGCCAGACGTCCGAGTGCGTCATCGGATCCGTGGGCATGCGGATGATCGAGGCCGCCGCAGACGGGGCAGGGCACTCCCTCCACGAGCAGGCTGCGCAGCCGCGCCGCCTCGCGCGACGCGCTTTCCTGCGCCAACTCGGCGAGCGGTGCGATCTCGGCCCGCCGAATTCCGGCCTCCTGCAGGGCTCGCTCTTCCGCTGCGAAGCGGGCGGCGGCTTCGGCGAACGCTGCGCCGGCCTCCGTCTCCACTTCAGAGGCGGCCGCCCGGTCTGCGAGCGCCGTCCCGTGGCGCTGCGCCAAGGCGTAGGCGTCGCGCAATGCGTCCAGCAATCCTTCGAGGGCGATGGCGCGGGTCTGCACGGCGGGCTCGGCGAGGGCATCGAGCGCCGCCTCCCGCGCAGTACGGGTGGCGGCCAGAGCCTCGCGGCGAGCGCGCAGCGCGGCGAGGCGAGCGGCGCCATTCTCGGCCTCCCCATCGCAAGCGGCGATCTCGGCCCGGCGCGCGGCGGCCTCCTGCGCCGCCATCTCCGCTTGCCCGCGCAGCCGCGCGCGCTCGCGGATGCGGCGGGCGAAGTCCTCGCCGCGCTCGGCCAGGATGCCATGGGATTGGTCGGCGGCGAGGCGGCCCGCCGCAGCGTCGCGCGCGTGCCGAGCCTCGGCGAGGCGCCGGTCGAGCGCGGCGAGCGCGGCGCCCGTTGCTTCGGCGGCCTCGGCCGAGCGGACGGCCGCCTGCGCGGCGCCCTCTGCCTCACGCTCTGCATGGGCGATCGCTTCATCGAGCTTCGCGGCCTGATCCCAGAGAGGCCCGAAGCTCTTGAACACGGCCTCCGCCGCCTCGTCCGCCGCACTCGCTTCCGTCCGTTGCGCCTCGGCCGTCTCGGCGCCCGCGCGCGCTTCCGCGACACGGGCTGCGACGGTCTGGACGTGAGCCTGCACCGCCACCCGCTCGCGGACGGCTTCTTCGAGGGCCTCCGCGCGTCCGCGGAGCGGCTCGACCGCCTCGAGTTCGGCCGACCGCATTCGGTCGGGGGCCGCTGCTTCCGACGCCGCCCGCGCCGCGGCGGCACGCTCCTTGGCCCGCGCGAGCGCCGAGCGGGCGGCCTCGATGCGGCGCGCGGCTTCGAGGGTGCGCTCCACCGCCGCCTGCGCTGCCCGCCACGCCGCCACCTCGGCGAGGCGCTCCGCGCGCTCGGCCTCGCGCGCCTGCACGCCGGCGGCGTCGAGCAGGCCGATCTCGCCCTGGCGAACCTCCAGCGCCTCGACCGCGCGACGATGCTCCTCGTAGCCGAGATGGACCCGCTTCGAGATCTCCGAATAGATCACGGTGCCGGTGATCTTCTCCAGCAGCTCGGCCCGCTCGCCCTCCGCCGCGAGGAGGAAGGCATCGAACTCGCCCTGCGCCAGCAGCACCGTGCGGCGGAACTGGTCGAAGGTCAGGTCGGTCAGGGCGACCACCTTGTCGAGCACCTGCGTCTTGCCCGCGGCAACCGCGCTGCCGTCATCGAGCCGATGCAGCCGCCGCCGCTCGGCCTGAATCTTGCCGGTGGGCTTGTTCCGGGCACGATAGGCCTCCCAGCCCACACGGTAGGCGATGCCGTCCCGGCCGATGAAATCGACCTCGGCAAAGCCGGATCCGGCGCCCCGGCGCAGGATCGCACGTCCGTCGCTGGCGCTGAGCGATTCGCCGCCCGGATCAGGCGCGTCCTCGCGGCGGGTCACCGCGACGCGGGGATAGCGGCCGTACAGCGCGAGGCAGAGCGCGTCGAGGATGGTGGACTTGCCTGCGCCGGTCTCGCCGGTGATGGCGAACAGGCCGGTGGCGCCGAGCGGTTCGGAGGCGAGATCGACGGCGAAGGGCGCGGCAAGGCTCGCGAGGTTCTCGCCGCGGATCGCGAGGATGCGCATGGCGGGCGGCTCAGACTTCCGCCCGCGCGCGGTGGAAGACGTCGAGATGGGCGGGCTCGGGCTCCTCGTCCCACTTCGCGCGGTAGGCGAGGCGGAACAGCTCCTCCGGATCGCGCTCCGACAGACGCGGCGGTGGCGCCTCGGATTCCGCGATCTCGATCGCGGCCCGCGGCGGAACCGTGACCCGCACATCGACCACGCGCACCGGGAAGCTCTCGGCGATACGGTCTACCTCGGCCCGGTAGCCGGGAACCAGGCCCTCGCGCGAGAGCCGCACCTGGATATAGGGCCGCGCCTCCATCGGCAGGTCGGGGTCGAGCGCAAGCGCGGCGAGATGGTCGCCGAGATCGGCGAGGGGCATGTCGCCGGAGGCCGGCAGGCGCAGGAAGGGGACCGGACGGGGGATCGCGATATGCTCAATCTCCGCTGCGCCCGTGCCGAGAGTCACCAGGGTGACGCCGTGGCGATAGGGCTGCTCGGCGGCCGAGAGCGGGATCAGCGAGCCGCAATACCGTACCTGCCCGCCGCCCAGGCCCTGCGCCCGATGGAGATGGCCGAGTGCCACGTAGCGCGCCTCCTCCGGGAACACGTCGGCCGGCACCGCGTGATCGCCGCCCACCAGAATGCGTCGCTCCGCGCCCTCCGATTCGAGGCCGCCGGCGACGTGGAGATGACCGGTGACGAGGAGCGGCAGGCCGGCGAGCCGGGGCCGGGCCGCCTCGAAGAGTTGCCCGTAAAGGTCGCGCACCGCCCGCACGATCGGCGAGGTCTCGCCGATGCGCCGCTCGCTGCCGAAGGAAGAGAGCGGCGGCAGGCAGGCGGCGGTGGGGTAGGAGACGGCGAGCACCTGTGCCGCCACCGCGCCGCCGGCCGACCGGATCGGCACGAGGTGGCGTTCAAGGTCGATGGCGCCGTCGCGGCGGCGGACATTGCCGACGACGTGGACGCCGATGGCTTCGAGCAGCGGGCGCGGCGCTTCCAGGCGTCCGGCGGCATCGTGGTTGCCCGCGGTGATGACGATGGTCATCTCCGGCCGCGCCGCGTGGAGGCGCGCCATTAGCGCGTAGAAGCGTGCCTGCGATTCCCCCGACGGGTTCTGGCTATCGAACACGTCGCCCGCCACGACGAGGGCATCGACCTCGCGCTCCACCACGATGCTCTCGAGGCCGCCGAACACGGCGTCGTGCTCGCGCTCGCGGGAGAAGCCGCGCAGGGTCTGGCCGATATGCCAATCGCCCGTATGGAGAACGCGGATCACTGAGGACGCCACTTACCGAGACCGGGCAGCGACCGCCGCCGCCGTCAGGCGGCTTGTAGCGGGTTGTGTCGCCGGCTTCGAGTGTATCCCGGCAGCGGGCCGGGATCTCCTGTGGCTCGCGGACCGCGGCCTCAGTGGCAGACGGTGACCGTCTTGACGATCCAGCCCTCGTCGGCCTGCCAGAGCTTGCGCCGCACGCGACCGCAATTGGCCGATTCGGCCGCGGTCCAGGCCGTTTGCGGCGCGGCGGGCGGCGCCTTCGTTTCCGTCTGCGCGACTTTTGTCTTCACGATCGTTTTGGCCGGGCGCTGCGGGGCCGCTTTGCGGGCAGCCATGGCCTCACCGGGAAGCATCAGGCCGAGGCAGAGCAATCCAAGCGAGAAGCGGAGGAGCGAGGCGCGCAAGGGAAGGAGTCCGTGGTCGGGGCCATACGGTCACGCTTGATCTAGGGTGGCGCCCGGCCAATGCAATCGCCGTTCGCCACAATTTGCCCCGCAATCCGCACATTTTTTGCGAAATCGTTAAAGCCGGCCGCCGGGCGCATGGCGGCCCTGCGTGTAACCTTTCGGACACAATGTTCGCGCACTTGGCAGTGCAGGAGCCGTGACGGTCGCGTCCGGCCCTGACGCCCGTGTCCTTCCTTGCTAGGGAACAAGCGGGGCAGTTCAGCCGGCCCGGATGATCGTGACCGTTCTTCCGTAATCCGGAGACGTTTCTCGGCCCGGCCCATTCGATCGAGCGATCCATGTCACTTCAGAACCGCCGTAAGCTTCTATTCGGAGCCGCGACAAGCCTTGGGCTCGCGATCCTGCCGGCGCACGTCCTCGCCCAAACCTTCGACGGTTTCGACGACGACCGCCTGTACCAGGACAGCAACGGCAACCTCTTCCGCCGCCGCGGTGGCCAGTACGTTCCCTATAACGGCCGCGTCAGCAACGGGAGACCGGTGCCCGATACCCAGACGGATCTCGACGCCGAGTCTTATGCCCGCCGTCGGGCCGAGCGTTACGGCGAGCCGCCAGCTGCGGCGGAAGCGCCGAACCAGACGCCGCGGCAGCAGCAGGCCGGCTACCCGGTGCCGCCGCAGGAGCCCGACAACGGCCCGATCGATTACACGCGCGCCTACGCGGCGATCGCCAACGAGCCGTTCCCGGTCCAGGCGATCGCCTACAAGAAGTTCAACCCGATCTACCTGCGCCAGGAGGTCGATTTCCGCACGAACGAGCCGCCGGGCACGATCGTGGTCGATCCCAAGGCGCACTTCCTCTACCTCGTCCTGCCGAACGGCCGGGCGCGGCGCTACGGCGTCGGGGTGGGCAAGCAGGGCTTCTCTTGGTCGGGCACCGCGACCATCAACTCGAAGCAGGCTTGGCCGGACTGGTATCCGCCCAAGGAGATGATCGCCCGCCGGCCGGATCTCGCCCGCGAGGTCGACAAGCTGCAGAGCGGTCTCGGCGTCCCCGGCGGCAGCCGCAACCCGCTCGGTGCGCGGGCCATGTATCTCTGGCAGAACAACAAGGACACGCTGTTCCGCATCCACGGAACGCTGGAGCCGCACTCGATCGGCAAGAGCGTGTCGTCGGGCTGCATCCGCATGATCAATCAGGACGCCATCGACCTGTTCAACCGCGTCGAGGTCGGCGCCAAGGTGGTGGTGCTCGGCTGATCCCGCGATAGTTTCCTCGAGAGCCGAGCGTCCCGCCATCTCGGGCGGGCGCCGGACTTCGAGGAGACGCCATGGTCGATCTGATCCCGCGCGAGCATCTGTTCGGCAACCCCACGCGCTACGGCCATCAGATCAGCCCGGACGGGCGCCGCCTCGGCTGGGTGGCGCCCCACGAGGGCGTGCTCAACATCTGGTCGGCGCCGATCGACCATCGCGACGCCGCCGCACCCGTCACCACCGACCGGCGGCGCGGCATCGACGCCTATGCCTTCGCCTATGACGGGCGGCACCTGCTCTACGTCCAGGATGCGGACGGAGACGAGAACCACCACCTCTACGCCGTCGATCTCGACACGGGCGAACGGCGCGACCTGACGCCGATCCCCGGCATCGCCGCGGCGATCGTCGGCCTCAGCCGCATCGTGCGCGATCGCGTGCTGGTGGCGATCAACGACCGCGACCCGCGCTTCCACGACCTGCACAGTATCGATCTCGCTACCGGCGAGCGCAGTCTGGTTGCCGAGAATCCAGGCTTCCTCGGCTTTCTCATCGATGAGCGCTACGCCGTGCGCTTCGCCTTCCGCAATCTTCCGGATGGTTCGAGCGAGCTGCTCGCGCCCGACGGCGCGGACTGGAAACCCTGGCTCACCTTCCCGCCCGAGGATGCGCGGGTCTCCGGTGCGGAAAACCTTGACGCCGCCGGCACCGCCCTGTTCTGCCGCGACAGCCGCGGGCGCGACACCGCGGCGCTCACCCGTATCGATCTCGCCACCGGCGAGACCCGCGTGCTCGCCGCGCACGAGGAGGCGGATATCGGCGCCGTGCTGCAGGATGCCGAGACGCACGAGCCCGTGGCCTATTCGGTCACGCACGCCCGGAAGTCCTGGCACGTTCTCGATCCGCGCTTCGCCGACGACTTCGCCTTTCTCGAAACCCAGGGGCTCGGCGACTGGTATCCGGCGAGCCGAACCGAGGACGATTCCCTTTGGATCGTCGTCGCCCGCTCCGACACCCGTGTCGGGGAGGCTGCGATCTACGACCGAAGGGCGAAGACGCTACGCTCCCTCGGCAGCGCGCGGCCCGAGCTCGTCGGCGCGCCTCTGGTTCCGATGAGCCCGGCGATCATCCGTTCCCGCGACGGCCTCGACCTCGTCTCGTATCTGAGTCGCCCGCTTGGCGCCGAGGGGCCCGGCCCCATGGTGCTCCTCGTCCATGGCGGGCCGTGGGGACGCGACAGCTTCGGCTTCGACGCGATCCACCAGTGGCTGGCCAACCGGGGCTATTCCGCGCTCAGCGTCAACTTCCGCTCTTCCATCGGTTTCGGGAAGTCCTTCGTCAACGCGGGCGACCGCGAATGGGGAAGGCGGATGGACGACGACCTCAGCGACGCCGTCGCCTGGGCGGTGGCCGAGGGCGCGGCCGACCCGGCACGCGTCGCGATCATGGGCGGGAGCTACGGCGGCTACGCCACGCTGATGGCCCTGACGCGCAACCCGGACGCCTATGCCTGCGGCATCGACCTCGTCGGCCCGTCCAATCTCGAAACGCTGGTTCGAACGATCCCGCCCTACTGGGAAGCGATGCGGACGCAGCTCCACCGTGCCATCGGCGATCCGGACACCGAGGAGGGCATGGCGCTGATCCGCGAGCGCTCTCCGGTCTACTTCGCCGATCGCATCAAGGCGCCGCTGCTGATCGTTCAGGGTGCCAACGATCCGCGGGTGAAACAGGCCGAGTCCGACCAGATGGTCGCCGCGATGGAGCGGGGCGGCATCCCGGTGACCTACCTGCTGTTCCCGGACGAGGGCCACGGCCTCGTGCGCCCGGCCAACCGGCTCGCCTTCTTCGCCCGTGCCGAGGACTTCCTGGCCCGCCATCTCGGCGGACGCTGCGAGCCGATCCGCGAGGCAGAATCGGCGGGGACGTCGATGCAGGTGGTGCGAGAGGGCTGAAACGGTGTCCGCTCGATCAGAGCGGACACCGTGCGGCCGGCCCGCAGGGCTCGACCGGATCGAAGGGATGCGGTGTCAGCCCGTCGGCGTCACAGCCGACGGGGCCGGCCTCACGCGTCGAGGGGCTGATCCTCGTCCTCGTCGTCGATATCCACCAGGAACACGATGTCGGCTTCTTCCTCGTCGTCGGAGCCGGTGCCCTCGGCGGCGTGATGCTCGTCGGGCTCGAAATCGCCCTCGCCGTCATCGGCCGCGAGCGCGTCCTCGAACTCCTCAATCTCGTCCTCGGTGGCCTTGCGCACCGTGAGCGCCGAGGTGCCGTTCCAGATCGGACGGCCGGCGGTCGTCATGGTCCGGATATCCTCCTTGAAACCGTCGCAGGTGAACAGGTCGCGGGCGGTCGCCTCGTCGCCGTTGATGACCGCGATCGCCGTGCCGTCAATCTCGAGCGTGAACATCGGGAGCGTCCTCGAAGGAGGGGAGAGAGCCGCGGGCCGGTGGGCGGCGCTACGCGGAAAACCCGGACCGGACTGGCCGGGTTCGGCGGCGCTTGTAGGACGCCGGGACCGGATTCGTCGATGGGTGTCAGCGCGCCATCACGCGCCGCTGCTTCCCCGGGCGATGGCGCGCTTCACGACCGCCTGCACCTCGCGGTTCGACAGGAACAGGTCGTGGTTGAAGAGGCCGCCACCGTAATCCGAGGCGTCGGCCACGCGCACGCCGAGCGCCTCCAAGCGCTCCCGGTCGGCGGCGCCCGCGCGGACGACGCCGCCGGCGATGGCCCCCGACAGCTCGAGCGCCCGGTCGTTGGTGGCCGAGATGACCGTGATCCGCTTGGCGTCGGGCCCCAGCCGCTCGACACCGTTGGCGAACAGATCGATGTCGATGTCGGGCGCGGCGAGCACCACAGCGCCGATCCGCGCGACCGCCGCCTCGCCGGCTTCGACCCGCAGCATGCGCAGGGTCTCCAGGGTGAGGAGCGTTCCCATGGAATGGGCGACGATATGGATGCGCCCGCCGCTCGGTGTGGTCGCCACCGTCTTCAGCAGGTCCTCGAAGGCGTCGCGGGACCACAGGGCGCTCTCGCGGTCGTAGCCATAATCGAAGGTCGCCGCGGCCGAGGGCCAGGTGAACAGCGCCGAGGCGCCGTTGAAGCGGATCCCGTCGGAGAGGCGGGCGGCGCTGACAGCGGCCGATTCGAAGCTCTCGCGGTAGCCGTGGACGTAGATCAGCACGTCGCGGCCGAAGGCCGACTGCGCGAAGGCGGCCGCGGCGCCGGGGCCGGTCGTGACCTCACCGACGGAGCGGACGCCCCAGTCGCCACCCACCACCGCCGAGACCTTGCCGATCAGCGAGCGGTCCGGAGCGGACATGCGCGCCTCGGCGAAGCTCAGGCCCCGCCCGCGCTCGGAGCCGAAGAACGGTGCCTTGGGCGGGGTGCCGGAGGCCGGACGGCGGGTCGTGGCCACGAGGAGCACCGGGCTCACGTCGAGCGCCGACTGCGTCTCGCCGACGGTACCGGTAGCGAGGCCGTCCATGACGCAGGCCGACAGGGCGGGAGAAAGGCCGGCCACTCCAGCGATGCCCAACAGGCGGAGGAGGGAGCGGCGAGTCGCGTCGGAGGGCTGCATGACCGGTTTCGGATCCCCGAAAAAACCCGTTCCGGTGGCAGGCCGGTGCCGGGCGCTCCTTCCTCGCGCACGATCTTGACCGTGGCGGGGCACGATTGGGATTTTGAGTACTCGACGCCCGCCCGCTGCCCCGGCATGAAGGAGCGATGAGCGCGACCCTTCCCGACATGGATCACATCCGCGAGCGGCTTCTGGCCGGCGACCGGGCGGCGCTCGCGCGCGCGATCACCCTTGCCGAATCGCGCCGGGCCGATCACCGGGCCGCGGCACGCGACCTGATCGACGCGGTGCTGCCGCAGACCGGGCGGGCGATCCGCGTCGGCATCACCGGCGTGCCCGGGGTCGGCAAATCGACCACCATCGACGCCCTCGGCTCACTGCTGACGGAGGCCGGGCACAAGGTGGCGGTGCTGGCGGTCGATCCGTCCTCGACCCGCACCGGCGGCTCGATCCTCGGCGACAAGACGCGGATGGCGCGGCTCGCCATCGATCGCAACGCCTTCATCCGGCCCTCGCCCTCCTCGGGCACGCTGGGCGGTGTCGCGGCCAAGACCCGTGAGACGATGCTCCTGTGCGAGGCGGCCGGCTTCGACGTGATCCTCGTCGAAACGGTCGGCGTCGGCCAGTCCGAGACGGCGGTCGCGGACCTCACCGACTTCTTCCTCGTGCTGATGCTGCCGGGCGCGGGCGACGAGCTCCAGGGCATCAAGAAGGGCATCCTCGAACTCGCCGACATGATCGCGGTCAACAAGGCCGATGACGGTGAGGGCGAGCGCCGCGCCAATGCCGCCGCCTCCGAGTACCGTGCCGCGCTCCACATCCTGACGCCGCCCTCCGCCACTTGGACGCCGCCGGTCGTCACGATATCCGGCCTACACGGCAAGGGGCTCGACGCCCTGTGGTCTCGCATCGAGGACCACCGCGGCAAGCTCACGGCGACCGGCGAGATCGCCAAGAAGCGGCGCGAGCAGGACGTCAAGTGGATGTGGGCGCTGGTCCACGAACGGTTGCACCAGCGCCTCGTCGGCAGCGCCGAGGTGCGCCAGGCGACGGCCGATGCCGAGCGGGCGGTGGCGGCCGGCGAGCACTCGCCCGCCGCCGGCGCGGACGCGATTGCGACGTTGATCGGTCTGTGAGCCGCCTGCTCATCACGGGGTTCGGTCCGTTCCCGACCGTGCCCGACAACCCGAGCGGGCGCCTTGCGCGGCGGCTGGCGGCGTCACCGCATCTACGCCGCATCCTCGGGCAGGCGCCGGACTGCCTCGTGCTCGACACGCGCTATAGCGCCCTCGAAACGCAGCTCGCCCCGGTCCTGGCGACGAGTCCGAGCGCGGTTCTGATGCTCGGTGTCGCCGCGCGGCGCCGTCGCGTCTGCGTCGAGACCCGCGCGGTGAACCGGGTCAGCCGCCTGTTCCCCGATACGGAAGGAAGTGTCGCCCGAACCCTCGCCTTCGAGTCGGAAGGGCCGGCGCAGCGACCCAGCCCGGCCTCGCTCCCGGTCAGGATCGCGCTGAAGCGGGCCGGGCTCGAGGCCGCGGCCTCGCGCGATGCCGGGCGCTACCTGTGCAACGCCTCCTACTACCGCGTCTTGGCGCTGGGCTGCCCGGCGGTGTTCCTGCATATTCCGCTGCCGCCGCGCACGCGGCGGCCGCAGGCCGGGGGAGGGCGCCGCCGTCCCGAGCTCGATCGTTGGGCAGAGGCTTTCGCCGAGGCGGCGCGGGTGCTCGCCCTGCGGAGCAGGGCGCGACCGTCAGCGGCCTCTCAAGCCCATTCGCGCTGAGCCAGCTTCGCCTCGTAGGCATCGATCGCCGGAGCCTTCTGCTCCAAGGTCAGGCCGATCTCGTCGAGGCCGTTGAGCAGGTTGTGCTTGCGGCCCTCGTCGATCTCGAAATGCAGGGTGCCTCCGTCCGGCCCCTTGATGGTCTGCGCCGCGAGATCGATCGTCAGCGTCGCGTTGGCCCCGCGCTCGGCATCCTCGAACAGCTTCTCCAGTTCGTCCGGCGAGACCACGATCGCCAGGATTCCGTTTTTGGCGCAGTTGTTGAAGAAGATGTCGGCGAAGCTCGTCGAGATCACGCAGCGGATGCCGAAATCCGCCAGCGCCCAGGGGGCGTGCTCGCGCGAGGAGCCGCATCCGAAATTGTCGCCGACGACGAGGATTTTGGCGTTGCGGTAGGCCGGCTGGTTGAGAACGAAATCCGGGTTCTCCGAGCCGTCGTCGTTGTAGCGCATCTCCGAGAACAGACCCTCGCCGAGCCCGGTGCGCTTGATCGTCTTGAGATACTGCTTGGGGATGATGCGGTCGGTATCGATGTTGATGATCCGCATGGGCGCGGCGACGCCCTCCAGGGTCGTGAACTTTTCCATCGGTCTTCTCGAAATCGTCGTCGGAGGCCGGGTACAGATCGCCGGCCTCGGTCTGCCGGTATCTAGCAGTCGAATCGTCCTGCCGGTAGACGGCCTGTTCAGGCCGGCACCGAGCTTGCGTTAGCATCGGGTTGGACGAGGGGGAGCAGGCGGACGATGGCCGACACGTCAGACACCTTCAAGAAGGCGCCGAAGCGCAAACCGTCGAAAGGCAAGAGCGTGTCCGTCTCGCCCGAGATGCGTCAGGCCTATGCCGACCTGATCAGGGAGCGCGAGGAGAAGGAGCAGGCCTATGGCCGTCACCTGCGCAAGGACGAGCCGCGCCGGTGACGGTGCGGTCCCTCACACCGCCCTGAGCGCCGGCCCTTTCCGGACGAAGCCGACGATGTCCTTGACCGCGTCGAGAGTCGGGGCCGCGATCGCTTCCGCACGGCTCGCGCCGTCGGCGAGAACGCCGTCGATATAGGCCGGATCGGCAACGAGCCGCTTCATCTCGGCACCGATCGGCGCCAGCATCTCGACGGCGAGATCGACCAGGGCCGGCTTGAAGCTGGAGAACTGCGCACCGCCGAAATCCTTCAGCACCTCGTCGCGGGTGATGCCGCGCAGCGCCGCGAAGATTCCGACGAGATTGTCGGCCTCCGTCCGGCCGGCGAGGCCGGTGGCCTCCGATGGAAGGGGCTCCGGGTCGGTCTTGGCCTTGCGCACCTTCTGCGCGATGGCATCCGCATCGTCCGTGAGGTTGATGCGCGAGTACTCGGACGGATCCGATTTCGACATCTTCTTGGTGCCGTCGCGCAGGGACATCACCCGCGCCGCCGGGCCGCCGATCAGCGGTTCGGTGAGGGGGAAGAACTGCTCGCCGTGACCGTGGGCCAGGATCGACTGCGCGAAGTCGTTGTTGAACTTCTGCGCGATGTCGCGGGTAAGTTCGAGATGCTGCTTCTGGTCCTCGCCCACGGGCACATGCGTCGCCCGGTAGGCCAGGATGTCGGCGGCCATCAGCACGGGATAGTCGTACAGACCGATCGAGGCGTTCTCCCGGTCCTTGCCGGCCTTGTCCTTGAACTGCGTCATGCGGTTGAGCCAGCCGAGGCGGGCGACGCAGTTGAAGATCCAGGCCAGTTCCGCGTGCTGCGGCACCTGGGACTGATTGAAGACAATGGAGCGCTTCGGATCGATGCCGGCGGCGAGAAAGGCGGCCGTCACCTCGCGGATCTGGCCCTTCAGTGCCTGCGGATCCTGCCAGAGGGTGATCGCGTGGAGATCGACGACGCAATAGAGGCACTGCGCGTCGCGCTCCTGCATCTCGACGAAACGCTTGATGGCGCCGAGATAGTTGCCGAGGTGCAGATTGCCGGTCGGCTGGACGCCGGAGAAGACGAGTTCGTTGAACGCGGCCATCGGCGCGGGTCCCAGGAATAGAGGTCCGGGCCGAGGCGATCTCGCATCCCGCTTGAAGCGGCGGTTTCTGGCAGAGCCGGCGGCGGCGGGTCAAGCAGGATGGACAGC
This sequence comes from Methylorubrum rhodesianum, assembly GCF_014199985.1. Taxonomy (GTDB): domain Bacteria; phylum Pseudomonadota; class Alphaproteobacteria; order Rhizobiales; family Beijerinckiaceae; genus Methylobacterium; species Methylobacterium rhodesianum. The sequence goes on from NZ_JACHOS010000001.1 coordinate 228,856, forward strand.
TCGGATGCGCTGAGGCAGATCTCGAATCGTCACGTTGCAACGTCGTCGTCCGCGCGACGCGCGACCGAGGCGCTGAGCCTGCCTTCGAAACTTCAAGATCGGGCAGGCGCTGAGTCCGTCGGTCAGACCGTCTTCAGGACAGGCGCGCCGCGTAGGCGTTCATGATCGCGGACAACAGGCCCGGAAACCGTGCCTCGACCTCGGCGCAGCGCGAGTGGTTGCGCATCTCGACGCCGTGGCGCTCGCAGCGGATCAAACCCGCCTCGCGCAGAACCTTGAAATGGCTGGAAAGCGATGACTTCGGGATGACCTGATCGCCCACCGAAGAGACGGCGGAGCAAGCCTCCACGCAGCCCGCCTTCGTAATCCGGGCGAAGATCGCCGCCCGGCGCGGATCGGACAGAGCGTGCAGGATCGCTTCCGGCTGGACGTCCTCAATCGCAGGGTGAAACAGCGGCCTCATGATTCATCCATATGGGGGCTTGAAGCTCGCTTCCATAGTTCCGAAATCCCGAACTATGGGACAGCGGCAGCCGCACCGGAGCCGGCCCATCTCGAAGGGTTAGCACAGATGTCGAAGCTTGAGGGCAAGGTCGCGGTGGTCACCGGCGGATCGAAGGGGATCGGCGCCGCCATCGCCAAGGCGTTGGCAGCGGACGGTGCTTCCGTCGTCGTCAATTACGCGTCGAGCAAGGCCGGTGCGGATGCCGTCGTCGAAGCCATAACGGCGGGAGGCGGCAGGGCCATCGCGGTTCAGGCTGACATCTCGAACGCCATTGAGGCGCATGGCCTGATCGAAGCCGCCGTCGCGAAATTTGGCCGGCTCGACGTGCTGGTCAACAATTCCGGCGTCTACGAGTTCGCGGCGATCGAGGAGGTGACCGCAGAGCACTACCGTCGCCTTTTCGACGTCAACGTCCTGGGTGCATTGTTCGCGACGCAGGCAGCCGCCAGACACCTCGGCGAGGGCGGCAGCATCATCAACATCTCGTCCGCCGTCACTGATGTGCTGATGCCGACGAGCGCGGTCTACACCGGAACCAAGGCGGCCCTGAACGGGATCTCGGGCGTCCTGGCCAACGAACTCGCTCCGCGCAAGATCCGGGTCAATACGGTGAGCCCCGGCTACGTCGTCACCGAGGGTACGCACACCGCGGGTATCGCCGGCTCGGAGATGGAGGCCGGTCTGGTCGCGCAAACACCGCTCGGCCGCGCAGGGCAACCGGATGACATCGCTCGGGTCGTCGCCTTCCTCGCTTCGGACGACGCGCGCTGGGTGACCGGCGAGGTCATCAACGCCAGCGGCGGCGTTCGCTGAAGCTCAGGGACTGCGACCCCAGGACGTCCGTCGCGGGCGGGGGCTCTCGCCACGCCGCCTTCGGCACCGCCACAGAGCGGGTTCGACAGCCCTTTTCCTCGCCGAGAGGCAGAGGAGAAGGGCCGCTTCTCGTGCGTCTTACCCGAGACGGGACCGCCGCCCTCAGAAGACCTGCGCCGCGGTCCCGTTGTTGCGCTTCGGCGCGCCCGGGACGCCGGCCTCCGTATCCGCCCGATCGGCGGCGCGCTTATCGAGCGCTCGCTCCACCACCTTGGCGAGGCCGACCATGATCTTGTCGAGCTCGTAATCCTTCGGAGTGTAGACGGCGGTGACGCCCATGTTCTTGAGCACCAGCTCGTCCTCGCTCGAGATGATGCCGCCGACGACGACCGGCACGTGATCGAGCCCGGCCTCGCGCAGCTTGGCTTTCACCTCACGCACCAGCGGCACGTGGCTGCCGGAGAGAACGGAGAGGCCGATGACGTGGGCGCCGCGTTCCTTCGCCTTGGCGACGATCTCCGTCGGCGTCTGCCGGATGCCGTCGTAGGTCACGTCGAAACCGACGTCGCGGGCGCGCAGGGCGATCTGCTCGGCCCCGTTGGAATGGCCGTCGAGACCCGGCTTGCCGACGACGAGCTTCGGGGTTTCGCCGAGCCGCTCGCCGAGATCGGCGATGAGCAGGCGGGCCTCCTCCGCCGCGCCCGACGTGACAGTCTCGAGTGTGACGCCGGTCGGCGCGCGATACTCGCCGAATACCTCGCGCAGGCGCTGGCCCCACTCTCCGGTAGTCACGCCCGCCTTCGCCGCAGCGATGGAGGGCGGCATGATGTTGGCGCCCGAGCGTGCCGCCTGCTCGAGGTCGTCCAGCGCCCGTGCGACCGCACGGTCGTCGCGCTTGGAGCGCCACTCGCGGATGCGCGCCTCGGCCTCCATCTCCACCGTCTCGGAGACGGTGAAGATCGCGCCGTCTCCGGCGGTCAAGGGCGACGGCTCGCCCTGCTGCCACTTGTTGACGCCGACGACGATCTGCTCGCCCTTCTCGATCGCTGCGATGCGCTTTGCATTCGATTCCACCAGCGCCCGCTTCAGCTCGCCCGCCTCAACCGCCGAAACCGCGCCGCCGATCTCGGCGATCCGCTTCAGCTCGGCCCGGGTCTGCTCCTTCAGCGCCTCGACGCGGGACTCGATCACCGTCGAGCCGTCGAAGATGTCGTCGTATTCGAGCAGGTCGGTCTCGAAGGCCAGGATCTGCTGCATCCGCATGGACCATTGCTGATCCCAGGGCCGGGGCAGGCCGAGCGCCTCGTTCCAGGCCGGGAGCTGCACCGCGCGGGCGCGGGCGCGCTTGGAGAGCGTCACCGCCAGCATCTCGATGAGGATGCGATGGACGTTGTTCTCGGGCTGCTGCTCGGTGAGCCCGAGGGAATTCACCTGGACGCCGTAGCGAAAGATCCGCTTCTTGGCATCGGTGATGCCGTAGCGCTTCTGGGCGATCTCGTCCCACAGCTCGGCAAACGCCCGCATCTTGCAGATCTCGGTGACGAACCGCATCCCGGCATTCACGAAGAACGAGATGCGGCTGAAGACGTCCGAGAAGCTGGCCTCGTCGAAATCGGGATCGTCGCGCACCGTGTCGAGCACGGCGATGGCGATGGCCAGCGCGTAGGAGAGCTCCTGAACCGGCGTCGCCCCCGCTTCCTGCAGATGGTAGGAGCAGACGTTCATCGGGTTCCACTTCGGCACGTTCTTGGTCGTGAACAGGATCACGTCCTTGGTCAGCCGCAGCGAGGGCGCAGGCGGGAAGACGTAGGTGCCGCGCGAGAGGTATTCCTTGATGATGTCGTTCTGCGTCGTACCCTGAAGCGCGGCGATCGGCGCGCCCTGCTCCTCCGCCACCGCGAGATAGAGCGACAGCAGCCACGGCGCCGTGGCGTTGATCGTCATCGACGTGTTCATCTGCGCCAGCGGGATCTGGTCGAACAGGGTCCGCATGTCGCCCAGATGCGCGATCGAGACCCCGACCTTGCCGACCTCGCCGCGGGCGAGTTCGTGGTCGGGGTCGTATCCGGTCTGGGTCGGCAGGTCGAAGGCGACCGAGAGGCCAGTCTGACCCTTGGCGAGGTTGCCGCGATAGAGCTTGTTCGATTCCGCCGCCGTGGAGTGACCCGCATAGGTGCGGATGATCCACGGCTTGTCGCGCTTGACCTCGGTGACGCTCGCTTGCGCGCTCATCCCACTCGACTCCCTCATCCGATGCGATCGCGCGCCTTCAGGCGCGGCTGTTGGCCGGCACCGTAGCGAAGCCGCCGCGGCTCGTCATCTGGGAGAAAGGTCCACGATCGATGGCCTTGCCGTTGGAAAAACTTGAGGAGGCGTGAAGCGGATTTGGATATCCCTCACGTCGAAGGGGCCGCGAGAGCGTTTGTGCTCCAAAGGCAGGCTTGTTCGAGTCGATAAGCGAATACTGCATTCAAACGGATGCGCTCCGCCTCCACGAGCGGACCCTCGAAATGGACGGCCCGGCAGCGTCCGCGCCATCCCGGCGGTATGAAATCAGGATTGTGGAGCGCGTGGTCGGAGGCCTCGGCGAAGAAGCTGCGATCTCCGCCATCAAGGTAGCTCTCCGCCGCCAGACCTTCCGCGAGCAGGATGTCATGCGCATCGAGCTCGACATGCCAGTAAGCGATATCGGTCACTGTCTCTCGCCGGATGGTGGTGCCGTTGATCAGGCAGAGGATCGGCACGAGCGCCTCGCTTCCATCGGCCGCCTCGATCAGGACGGGGTGGCCGGGTGAGAGGAGAAGATCGCGCCTAGGACGCGGTTGGCCTTCGCCGTTCCAGCCGAAGGCGCCCGTGCGAATGCGGATCGGGGCCTGATCCGGCGCGATGGGCCTGTCGGGCGAGCCGAGCTGCCGATGCCCGATCCAGCGGATGACGCGGCGTCCGCCTCCCGCAGTCAGGGCGATGTCGCCGACGCGCAAGCATTCGACCGGGACCTCGACGGGACCGCCGTCGCGCATCAGAGCGATCCGGGTACCTGTGGTGAAGCAGACCGGAGGCCCGGAAAACTCGATCGTCTCGATGTTTGTCAGGCGGTCCGTCGCGCCGGTCAGCTTGTTCACGGCGAGGGTCGCACCGTCCGGGCCTCGCGAGATCGCGAAGTCGCTGGCGGCGCCGGCAAGGTAGACCGTATCGGATCCGGAACCGCCGTCGATCGTGTTGCCGTTCCCGTTCGTGAAGAACGTATCGTTTCCGCTGCCGCCGATGGCCTTGTCGATCCGCGTGTCGAAGGCGATGCCGATGTTGTTGACCAGGGTTCCGTTCTCGCTCGCGCTGCTGAATGTTCCTGGGGCCAGGTTGATCGTGCTGTTTGTCCTGAATCCCGAAACGTCGAGCGTGTTGCCAATCCCGCGATTGTAGATCGTTAGGACGGGGTCGAGGTTGTTCGTGAAGTCGTAGAATTGGCGGGATGTGCCCGCGATGTTCGTGTTGAATCCGTATGTCTGGCCGCCTGCGAAGGTGTTGCTTGTCGAGGCACCGTAGATGCGCTGCATGCCGAGGATGTCGAGCATCATCGGTGTTTGGGAGTGAAGCCCATAGACCGCGCCGGAATTATTCGTTGACCAGTTGGTTCCCTTAACCGGACTCAATGCGTTGAACGCGCCCGCCGTGTCATCCGGCTTAACATACGACATCACCGACCAGAGTTGGCTGTCGTAGACGCCCGATTGCGCCGAAAAGTCCGCGCCGTTGTATCGACCCGCATGGCCGAGACCCAACGCATGACCCGTTTCGTGGATCACCGTGCTGAGGGTGTAGGCGGCATCTGGAGAGAAGCTGTTGAAGTTCTGATCCGGCGCGTTGATGCTGATGTGGAGTTGTCCGCCTCGCGTATTGGGGGAATTCTGTGATGGAATCGCGGTGACCCCCTTTCCCGTATCGGAGGCACCGTTGCTGGGTACGAAGGTGATCCCGGCCCCCTCGTTCGTCGGGTCGAAACGGATGCCGGCGGATGCGATGCTGTCGGTTTGTCGAAATTGGATGTTCGCGACATCGGACCAGAGATTGAGGGCCGCCGCGTACGCCACCTTCTCCTGCTCCGAGAGGCCCGACGCGAATGCGTAGGTGACGGTTCCGCCCCCCGTGCCCGCCGGACTTGATGCGGAGCGCACCACGCCGTTCCCGTCATTGTTGAATTTGGAGAGCCAAGCTCGGCCAAGATCCTCTCCCACGCTCCAGGTGAAGTACGTGTTGGCGGCGATGGCTCCGTTCCCGTCGATGCCGGTCAGAAACGTCAGCTCGTCCCTTTGGCCTGTCGTCAGATCCGCCATGTCCGCCTGTCTCGTCCTCGAACTCGAAGCGCTCACCGAGAGGTGCTCTTCGGTTTGTCGAACGAGGCACGAAAATTGACACGCGGCGCGTTACCGGTCCCGCCGACGCGCCGAAGGCGCAGTCGCTTCCCCTTCGAGGCCTCGAGACCGAGCGATCGACGCCATCGGAGGAGGCGGCGCGGTGAATCGCCGTTTCGAACGGCTCCAAACCCTGTATCGTGCGTTGAGGGGCGGCGGCCGGTGCACCGTCTGCGGGCGTTTGGTGCGAAGAGCCCTGATCGCACCGCCGGCCGCAGATGGAGAGACACAGCGATGGCAGACCACAGCCCACGCCTGACCACGGCCTTCGGCAACCCGATATCCGACAATCAGAACTCACTCACCGCCGGCCCGCGCGGGCCGGTGCTGATGCAGGACTATCACCTCATCGAGAAGATGGCCCACTTCAACCGGGAGCGCATACCGGAGCGGGTGGTGCACGCGAAGGGCTACGGCGCCTACGGCACCTTCCGGCTGACCAAGTCGCTCAGCCAGTACACGCGTGCCAAGGTGCTGACCGAGGTCGGCAAGGAGGTGCCGATGGTGGCCCGCTTCTCGACCGTGGGCGGCGAATCCGGCTCGGCCGACACCGCCCGCGACCCGCGCGGCTTCGCCCTCAAGTTCTACACCGAGGAGGGCAATTGGGATCTCGTCGGCAACAACACGCCGATCTTCTTCGTGCGCGACGCGATCAAGTTCTCCGACTTCATCCGCACCCAGAAACGCGACCCGCGTACCCATCTGAAGCCGCACTGGCGCCGCTGGGACTTCTGGAGCCTGTCGCCGGAGGCGATCCATCAGGTGATGTTCCTGTACTCGGATCGCGGCACGCCGAAATCGGCCCGCTTCATGAACGGCTACGGCTCGCACACCTTCTCGCTCTGGAACGACCGCAGCGAGCGCTACTGGGTAAAGTTCCACTTCCACACCAAGCAGGGCATTCAGAATTTTTCGGCCGACGAGGCCGATGAGATCGCGGGTAAGGACCCGGATTACTCGTCCGCCGACCTCTCCAACGCCATCGAGCAGGGCGACTTCCCGAAATGGAAGGTCTCGGTTCAGATCATGCCCGAGCTGGAGGCCGACACCTACCGCATCAACCCGTTCGACCTCACCAAGGTCTGGCCGCATAGCGACTACCCGCTGATCGAGATCGGCGAGATGGAGCTGAACCGCAATCCCGACAACTACTTCGCCGAGATCGAGCAATCGGCCTTCGAGCCCTCGAACGTGGTGCCGGGCATCGGCTTCTCGCCGGACAAGATGCTGCAGAACCGGGTGCTGTCCTACGCCGACGCCCACCGCTACCGGCTCGGCGTGAACTATCAGCAAATCCCGGTGAACCAGGCCAAGAATGCCTCGGTGCAAACCTATCACCGCGACGGGGCGATGCGGACCGACGGCAATCACGGCGCTCAGGTCGATTACGAGCCGAACTCGTTCGGCGGGCCGAAGCAGGATCCCTCGTTCAGCGAGCCGCCGCTGCGCATCAAGGGCGATGCCGGTCGCTACGGCTGGCCCGGCGACGACGAGGACCTCTACGGACAGCCGAAGCTGTTCTGGACCAAGGTGCTCGACGAGGGCGGCCGCAAGCGGCTCATCGAGAACATCGTCACCTCCATGGGCGACAGCCCGCGCCACATCCAGGAGCGGATGATCGCCCACTGGTTCAAGGTGCACGAGGATTTCGGCCGCGGCGTCGCCGAGGGGCTCGGGATCGACACCGCGCGGGCCGCCGCCGAGTAGTAAAATCAAGTTTATTTTGAATACAGAGGTGCCGGCTTCCGTCGGTGCCTCTTTTTTGTGCGGATGCGGCGAAGCCTTGTCTTTTAGGCCACTTGGAAGGCCGGAAACATCGTGCTTATAGCGTCGGCCAAGGTCGCGCGGTTCGTCACGCGCGTGCCAGGACAACAGGGAGTGCCACGATGGCTGCAAGCGCAGCGCCGGCCTGGACCGGGCAGACGGCGGAAGCCAAGGACCTTTACGAGCTTGGTGAGATCCCCCCGCTCGGCCACGTGCCTGCCAAGATGTACGCCTGGGCGATCCGCCGCGAGCGCCACGGGCCGCCGGAGCAGTCGCACCAGCTCGAAGTGCTTCCCGTGTGGGACATCGGCGACGACGAGGTGCTCGTCTACGTCATGGCCGCGGGCGTGAACTACAACGGCGTCTGGGCCGGCCTCGGCGAGCCGATCTCGCCGTTCGACGTGCACAAGGGCGAGTACCACATCGCCGGATCGGACGCCTCGGGCATCGTCTGGAAGGTCGGCGCCAAGGTGAAGCGCTGGAAGGTCGGCGACGAGGTCATCGTCCACTGCAACCAGGACGACGGCGACGACGAGGAGTGCAACGGCGGCGACCCGATGTTCTCGCCGACCCAGCGCATCTGGGGCTATGAGACGGGCGACGGCTCCTTCGCCCAATTCTGCCGGGTGCAGTCGCGCCAGCTCATGGCCCGGCCGAAGCACCTGACCTGGGAAGAGGCCGCCTGCTACACGCTGACGCTCGCCACCGCCTACCGCATGCTGTTCGGCCACGCGCCGCACACCGTGCGTCCGGGCCAGAACGTGCTGATCTGGGGCGCCTCGGGCGGCCTCGGCGTGTTCGGCGTGCAGCTCTGCGCGGCCTCCGGGGCCAACGCCATCGCGGTGATCTCCGACGAGTCGAAGCGCGACTACGTCATGAGCCTCGGCGCCAAGGGCGTCATCAACCGCAAGGACTTCGATTGCTGGGGCCAGCTGCCGAAGGTGAACAGCCCTGAGTACAACACCTGGCTCAAAGAAGCCCGGCGTTTCGGCAAGGCGATCTGGGACATCACCGGCAAGGGCAACGACGTCGACATCGTGTTCGAGCATCCCGGCGAGGCGACCTTCCCGGTCTCGTCGCTGGTGGTGAAGCGCGGCGGCATGGTGGTGTTCTGCGCCGGCACGACCGGCTTCAACATCACCTTCGATGCCCGCTACGTCTGGATGCGCCAGAAGCGGATCCAGGGCTCGCACTTCGCCCACCTCAAGCAGGCCTCGGCCGCCAACCAGTTCGTCATGGACCGGCGGGTCGATCCCTGCATGAGCGAGGTGTTCCCCTGGGACAAGATCCCGGCCGCCCACACCAAGATGTGGAAGAACCAGCACCCGCCGGGCAACATGGCGGTGCTCGTCAACTCGACCCGCGCCGGTCTGCGCACGGTCGAGGACGTGATCGAGGCCGGACCGCTCAAGGCGATGTAAGCCGGCCTACGTGACACGAAGAAGCCCGCGTATCCCGGTGGATGCGCGGGCTTCTTTCGTTTGAGGACACGCCCAGCGGTAGAACAGCTTCGAGAAGGCGTCGCCACCGCGCGTCCTCACCTCTGTCCGTTCGCGGCAGAAGTCGTTGGCCGGGCTGTCGCGGAACAGACCCGGCGACCTGGCGAGGGATGCGATCGCCCGCTTGATCTGCGGGTGGTTCTGCAGAGTCCGTACGAGGAGCGTGATGCCGTGAGGCGGTCTGCGCGTTGTTCGAGACCGCGAGCACGACCCGGCACGGCTCGTTGAGCCGGCCGGATCGAACGATCGCGAGAGGTGCGGCAAGCGCCCTGCGGTTCGACCTCAGGCCTCGCCGCGGGCGACGAGCACCTCGTATTCGGAGACTTCGAGGCGGCCCTCCTTGGCGACCCGCGCCTTGTCCTCGTCGCTGATCACGTCGCCGGCGAGGTCGAGCCGCTTCCACGCCGCGAGCGGTGTCTCGCGGTCGGGGCGCGGAACGTACTTGTTCTGCTCGAGCTTCTTGTATTTGTGGATGTAGCGGGGGCAGTTGACCCAGATCTTGGTCACATCGACCTTCACGAGGTACTTCGCTTCCGTGTACTCGGCCATCAGCGGATCGTCGCGCAGCAGCGAGGCGTGGCCCTGCACGCGGATGCGGTGCGGCGTCTCGAAGTCGATGAACAGGAGGCCGACCTTGGCCTGCCCGGCGATGTTGCCGACCGAGTAGAACATCCCGTTGCCGTCGAAGCCGGGGAAGACCAGGGTCGAGCCGTCGAGCACCTTCACGAAACCCGTCGGGCCGCCCTTGTACGAGACCGTCGGCATGCCGTCGGGATCGACGGTGGACAGGAAGAACATGTCGCGCGAGCCGATGAAGGCCGCTTCCTCCGGCTGGACCGTCTCGTGCACCCAATCCTCGTCGAGGCGCACGGCGAGCTTGGTCGTACCGAATTCCTCTTGGAGCGCGCGGTGCGCCTCCGAATAGAGCGATGCCATCAGCGTTTCCTCCGGGGCCCGTTGCCTCGGGCCTCCTCGGGCAGCGTTTACGGCAAAGCGGTGCCGTCGCAAACGGGGCCGCGAAAAAGGCCGGTCACGCTCGCGCGAACCGGCCTTCTTGCTCAACGGAGGAGGCCGAGCGAAGCACGGCCTCCCAATTCGCAATCAGTTCTTGGTCTTGTCGACCAGGGCCTTCTCGGAGATCCACGGCATCATGCCGCGGAGCTTGGCGCCGACTTCCTCGATCGGGTGGGCGGCGAGCTTGGCGCGGGTGGCCTTGAACGAGGTCTGGCCGACCTTGTTCTCCAGCATCCAGTTGCGGGTGAAGATGCCCGACTGAATGTCGTTGAGGACGCGCTTCATCTCGGCCTTGGTCTCCGGCGTCACGATGCGCGGGCCAGTGACGTACTCGCCGTACTCGGCGGTGTTCGAGATCGAGTAGTTCATGTTGGCGATGCCGCCCTCGTAGATGAGGTCGACGATCAGCTTCACCTCGTGCAGGCACTCGAAATAGGCCATCTCTGGGGCGTAGCCCGCCTCGACCAGCGTCTCGAAGCCGGCCTTGATCAGCTCGACGAGGCCGCCGCAGAGCACGGCCTGCTCACCGAACAGGTCGGTCTCGCACTCTTCCTTGAAGGTGGTCTCGATGATGCCGGCGCGGCCGCCGCCGTTCGCCGAGGCGTAAGAGAGGCCGAGGTCATGGGCGTTGCCCGATGCGTCCTGAGCGATGGCGATCAGCGTCGGCACGCCGCCGCCCTTGAGGTACTCGCCGCGCACGGTGTGGCCGGGACCCTTCGGGGCGACCATCAGCACGTCGAGGTCCTTGCGCGGCTCGATCAGGTTGAAGTGCACGTTGAGGCCGTGCGCGAACAGAAGCGCGGCGCCCTCCTTCATGTTCTTCTCAAGCGACTCCTTGTAGATATCGCCCTGAAGCTCGTCGGGGGTCAGCATCATGACGACGTCGGCCTGCTTGGCGGCATCGGCCACGTTCATGACCTTGAAGCCTTCGGCCTCGGCCTTCTTGGCGGTGGCCGAGCCCTCGCGCAGCGCGATGACGATGTCCTTCACGCCGGAATCGCGCAGGTTCAGCGCGTGGGCGTGGCCCTGGCTGCCGTAGCCGACAATGACGACCTTCTTGCCCTTGATCAGGTTCAGGTCGGCGTCGCGATCGTAGTAGACGCGCATGGTGATGTCCTCTCTGCTTGGATGGGCTTCGGTTCAGGGTTTCGCCTGGCGGTAGAGGGCCAGGAACTGCTCGACGGCACGGGCCGCGTCGCTTCGGATCCCGGCGGCGTCGAGGTCGAGCGCGTCGCCGAGGAGAAGTCGGATCTGGATATCGCGGCCGACCAGACCGAAGAAGGTCCGGAATGCCGCTTCACTATCATCGAAGGCGAGAAGACCCGCCATGCGGCCGGCCTCCAGAACGGGCTTCACCCGTTCGCCGATGGCGAAACGCCCATTCGCCAGCACGATGCCACCGAGATTGCTCTTGCGCGATCCGGTCTCGGCGATGGCGATGCGATTGAGCGCCACCGAAGTGCGGCTACAAATCACTGCAAGCCAGCTCTCGGCGAAATCGAGGAGGTTCTCCCTCAGGGCCACGGCATCGAGATCACTGACCTCGTAGCGGCCGGCATGAACCCGCGAGGCCTGCCAGCGCACCGTGGCCGTGAGCAGACCATCGCGGTCGCCGAACCACTTGTAGAGCGTTTCCTTCGAGCAACTCGCCCGGCGCGCCACCGCATCCATGGTGAGCGGTTCGCCGCCATCGACCATCAATGCCAACGCAGCGTCCAGCACGGCCTGCTGGCGCGGGGATGGCGCCTCGGTCGTGGGCGCTTCGGCTTTGAGGGGGCTCGCCCGCATGAATCGACTTAAAGACAGTACCGTACGGTACGGTACGCCTCCCTAGCCGACCCGTTCGGAAGCGGCAAGACGAGGTGTTCAGATATCCTGCGAAGATCGTCGCCGGCACGATTCTATCGTGGCGGCGCGGAAGCCGCTTGCCGAGCGCACGGCCTCGGCGTATACGGCCCTCCGTCGCCACGGCGACGCCCGTGCCGCCTTCTCCGCAGGTGGCACCGTGGGGCTCGGGTGCGTAGCTCAGCGGGAGAGCATTCGCTTCACACGCGAAGGGTCACAGGTTCGATCCCTGTCGCGCCCACCACCGCCCTTTCCGATCTTGAGTGCTGCAGTCCTTGGATCGCTGATGATGCCGCCCTTGGATCGCTGATGATGCCGCCCGTTTGACCCTCGCGCATCAGCGTGTTGGGCTATCCGGTGATTCGCATCATTTGTGCGTTCGCGGAGACTGCCTGTTGCCGATCCTCATCATTTTTGGCGCCGTCATCGTCAGCGTGTTGTTCTGGCTGCTTCGAGCACACTACACCGTCAAGCAGCTCAAAGAGATCGATCAGGACACCAAGGGACTCCAGCGCAAGGCGAAATCGGTGTTCGAGAACCTCGTCGGCACGCCGCTACAGCGGGTGAACGACGTGAGCCTCGCCGCTGTGATCCTGATGATCCAGATCGTGCGCACCGGTAGTCCGATCACGGCGTCGGAGAAGACGCGTATCCTCGAACTCATGGAGAGCCCGCTCGAGATCCAGTCGATCTCCGCGACCTTCAAGCGAGCCTGGCGCTACACGCAGGAGCGGCGCCCCTTCTCGCTCGTGGCGGATCCGCTGCTGCCACTGTTTCGCGAGAAGCTGACGGAGGCCGAGCGGATGCAGCTCGTGGACATGCTGACTATGGTCGCCTCTGCCCATTCTGCCCCGAGCGAATTGCAACGCGAGGCGCTGGTGCGGCTCAGGCGGCGGCTTAGCGGCGGCATGCCGGCTCTCGCGACGAACCGCGCCGGCAACTTCGACTGAGCCACGCTATGCTCGCACCAGACGCGAAGCTGTTCGTGTTCACCGCGCAGGCGGTGGCGGGTGAAAACCTGTCTTTCCGACCGGGCGCCCGACATGCCCTGCTCATCTACACCACCGCTCCTGACGCGGAGCGGGCGGCGCGGACGGCCGTGGAGCGGGTAACGGCCGAAGGCTGGCTCCACGTCGATCTGCTGCGCAGCAAGGTGATATCGACCGAGACCGGCCTCATTTCCGACGATACCATCCGGGCGGCCGCGGAGAGCGCCCTCTCGGATGGCTGTGCCTTCATCATCTACGGCATTCCGATGCGGCCCGACGCCTGAAGGCGCCGGCCCCTATCGTCACACCCCTTCAGCGATCGCTCGACGAGCGGTCGCACCCGTTCCGGCTCAGAGCGGGATGTTGTCGTGCTTCTTCCAGGGCTGCTCCATCTCCTTGGTGCGCAGCATGCCCAGCGCCCGCGCGATGCGCTTGCGGGTGGAGTGGGGCATGATCACCTCGTCGATGTAGCCGCGCTCGGCCGCGACGAAGGGCGAGAGGAAACGATCCTCGTACTCCTTCGTGCGCTCGGCGATCTTCCCTTCGTCGCCGATCTCGGCACGGAAGATGATCTCGACCGCACCCTTGGCGCCCATCACCGCGATCTGTGCGGTCGGCCACGCGTAGTTGAGGTCGGCGCCGACATGCTTCGAGGCCATGACGTCGTAGGCGCCGCCGAAGGCCTTTCGCGTGATGATGGTGACGAGCGGCACGGTGGCCTGCGAGTAGGCGAAGAGCAGCTTGGCGCCGTGCTTGATCAGGCCGCCGTATTCCTGCGCGGTTCCAGGCAGGAAGCCCGGCACGTCGACGAAGGTGACGATCGGGATCGAGAAGGCGTTGCAGAAACGCACGAAGCGCGCCGCCTTTCGGGAGGCGTCCGAATCGAGCACACCCGCGAGCACCAGCGGCTGGTTGGCGACGAAGCCGACGGTGCGGCCCTCGATCCGGCCGAAGCCGGTGATGATGTTGCGGGCATAGGCTGCCTGGATCTCGAAGAAGTCGCCCTCGTCCACGACTCGGCGGATCAACTCGCCCATGTCGTAGGGCTTGTTCGGGTTGTCCGGGATCAGGGTGTCGAGCGACTTGTCAAGGCGGTTGACGTCGTCGAAGCTCTCGATCTCCGGCACACCCTCGATGTTGTTGGCGGGCAGGAAGTCGAGCAGGCGGCGGATCTGCAGGATCGCCTCGACGTCGTTCTCGAACGAACCGTCGGCGATCGACGACTTGCTGGTGTGGACTTTCGCGCCGCCGAGTTCCTCGGCCGTGACGACCTCGTTGGTGACGGTCTTCACCACGTCCGGGCCGGTCACGAACATGTAGCTCGTGTCGCGCACCATGAAGATGAAGTCCGTCATGGCCGGCGAGTAGACGTCGCCGCCCGCGCACGGCCCCATGATGACCGAGATCTGCGGGATGACGCCCGAGGCCGCCACGTTGCGCCGGAAGACTTCCCCGTAGCCGCCGAGTGCCGCCACACCCTCTTGGATGCGGGCGCCGCCGGCGTCGAAGATGCCGATGATCGGCGCGCGCATCTTCAGTGCCATGTCCTGCACCTTCACGATCTTGGCCGCGTGCGCCTCGGAGAGCGAACCGCCGAACACCGTGAAGTCCTTCGAGAACAGGAAGACCGTGCGCCCGTTCACCGTGCCCCAGCCGGTCACGACGCCGTCGCCGGGAATCTTCTGCTTTTCCATCCCGAAATCGGTCGAGCGGTGCTGGACGAACATGTCGAACTCCTCGAACGACCCGTGGTCGAGCAGAAGTTCAATGCGCTCCCGCGCCGTGAGCTTACCGCGCTTGTGCTGCGCCTCGAGCCGCTTCTCCCCGCCACCGAGCCGGGCCTGGGCACGACGCTCCTCAAGCTTTTCGAGAATATCCTTCATGGCTCGGCGAGACTCCCTGGCAATCAAATCGTTTTTTGAATGCAGATCAGAGCGTAAGAGCTTGACCTTGCACCGATCCGTCGCCCTTAGCACGCGTTCTTGCCCTCGGGAACGGCCCGGCAGGAGCCGATCGAAGCCAATTCTCGCGGCCTCTCCCCGGCGCGGCGGTCCCGGTCCGTGGACCGCGACCGCCAGCCTTCGAAAAGTCTCTTGCGGCTGGATCCGACTGCTCAACCCTTCTTGACGAGCGGCGTCGGTTCGACGGGGGCGGGCGGGGGCTTTGTGGCGCAGGCGGCAATGCTCAGAGCGAGCACCGCGGCGACGGTGGCAAGGATGACCTGCCGGGCAGTGAGAGGGAGGATCGGCACGTTCGTCTCCAAAGTCAGACGCGAAGGAGACTGGAGCGCGAGCCGGCCGGCCCGATAGTGCAGGGGAGCGACACCGGATCTTAAAGCGACTAATACAGTCCAATCGCTCTAAGAAGAGGCATATTGCGAATCAAATGAACGCTACAGTCCAGGCGGCGTGCAGTGCGAGGTTCAGGCGGTTCGCTGAGCGATGACGGCCGCCGCCTCGAACTCGGTCCGGCGGTGAGCGAGTCGGGCTTCGGCCTCCGCGTCGCGACCCCAGATGCTGGCCTGATAGCTCTCGTCGACATGGGCCGCCGCCCAGGCCTCGGCGGCGCTCAGGCGCCTGTGCAGCACCGCCAGCGCGATCACGAGGGAGCCGGTCAGCGTCGTCAGGGCGTGAAGCGCCGCCAATCGAAACGGATCCTCGACCGCGTCGATCGCGGCACGGAGGGCCGCCACCGAGTCTTCCGGCTGCTCGACATGCATCACTCCCTCGGCAAGGAACAACCGCGCGCCCAGTGCTTCTGCGGCCCAGTCCACCAGCGGATCCCACGCAGCGGCCTGTTCGGCGACGAGGCGCTCCGGCGTCCCGGCGCGGTAGGCCACGAGATCGGTGCCGGCGAAGGCGCCGAGATCCTCGGCAACCGCGGCACGGCGTTCGACGACGCCGTCGATCGTCGTGTTGACGAGGCGGGTCAGCGGCATTGTGCGGGGATCGATCACCGCTTCCTGCGCCGCCCACTCCGCCGCGAGCGCTTCGCCGAGCCCGAGATCCGGGACTACGAGCGGTCGGCGACCGGGCGTGTTGGCGCCACGCCCATCGAGAACGAGGCGAAAGCCGCCCTCGGCCGGCGCGACGGCGGCCTGCCCGTAGAAGCGCTTAGGCAGTGTCGGAGCCGCACTTGCGCGGGCTGCTTTAACGGGATCGGTATTTCCGTCCTCGCCGGGTTCGCCCAGCCAATCGCGGGTCACGTCGTCGCCTGAGATGCTCATGGCTCGCAGATAGGACGTCTCGAAGCCTCGTGCGAGTCTCCGATATCGGCGGAGCTTTCGGCGAACCCCGATGCGTCTACAAGGCGGCGAGCCGCGGCGTGACCGGGCCGGCTTTCGTGTCGTTGAGCGGGCCTGAGAACAACTCGCCCAGGGCCGTGGACGTATCGACCACGGTCACCGCGCCGGCGCTGAACAGGGCACCGGGCGCGTGGTAGCCCCAGCCGACGCCGATGGCCGCCACGCCCGCGTCCCTGGCCATCATCATGTCGTAGGTCGTATCGCCGATCATCACCGTCATCGACGGTTCGGCGCCGGCCTCTGCCATCGCCTGGAGCAGCATGGTCGGATCCGGCTTGGATGGAGCATCGTCGGCGGTCTGGATGGTGGCGAACCAGCGCTGCCAGCCGTGCTTGTCCACGAGATGATCGACGCCGCGGCGCGACTTGCCCGTGGCGATGCCGAGTTGGATGTCGTCGCGGCGATGCAGCCGCTCCACCAGTTCGGCCATCCCCGGAAAGAGCGGCTCTTCGTAATCGGGATCGACGCGCAGCGCCTGGAACGCCCTGCGATAGCTATGCGAGAGCGACTCGATCGGTCCGGCCTCTCCGACCAGCCGGCGGAACGCGTCCGGCAGGGACAGCCCGACGACGGACAGGGCATCCTTGCGCGGGGGCGCCTCCAGGCCGTGCTCGGAGAAGGCACGCCGCTGGGCCTCTACGATCAGGTGCTGGCTGTCGACGAGAGTGCCGTCGACATCGAAGACGATCAGCTTGAGCACGATTGCGGGGCCTCGCAGGCTCAAGGCCGGCGGGTGGGCGCCGGCTGCGAGGCCGGGCGCCGCTCGTAACCGAGACGGCAGCGAACGAGAAAGCGGCGGCGGGCGCCGCCGGAAAGCTTGCGGCGATGTGATTCGCGGTTGCAGGCCGCGTAGGAGATACGGCGGCGCCGCTCCGCGGCACGGGCGGCAGGACCCTGCGAACGCGGAGCGGGCGTTGCCTGAGCGGGCTGAACGGTCGATTGCGGCGGGGCCTGAGGCAGCGGCTGTGCTTGGCCTTGAGGCTGCGGTTGCACCTGGGACGGCGCCTGCGCCCCCTCGCCGGGCGGCGCCGCGCCGGCCGACACGACAGCGCAGAGCAGGCCGGCAAGCGCGACGGAGAACAGCGTGACGGCCCTCATGCGATCCTGAACCTCGTTGCACCGTCAGCCGACGGCAGGAAGACGCTCGATTGGCCCGACAGCAAACCCTGTCGCGGCCCCTCGCTCCGGGCGCCGTTGACCGGCTTCGCCGGATCGAACGTCGGCGAGATTGAAGCATCTCGCCGCGATCCCGTCCACGCGGAAGGCCTGCCATGCAAGACGTATGGCAGGAGCCGCGTCTTCCAAGGCGCTCCGCGTATTTGTGAGGGACCCGCAGACGGGTCAGGCTTCCGGCGCCTCGACGATCGGGTCGTAGCGGGCGGCGTCGAAGCCGAGCAGGTTCCAGCTTTGGGCCATATGCGGCGGCAGCGGGGCGCTGACGTCGATCGGCTGGCCGCTGCGCGGATGCGGAATCACGATACGGCGGGCGAGCAGGTGCAGGCGGTTCTGGATGCCGCCGGGCAGCTCCCAGTTCTCGACGTCGAAGTATTTCGGGTCACCGACGATCGGGTGGCCGATATGCGCGGCGTGGGCGCGAAGCTGGTGCGTGCGTCCGGTGACCGGCTTCAGCGAGAGCCAGGCGAGCTTCTGCGCCGCCTGATCGACGGTGGCGTAGTAGGTCAGTGCGTGGCTCGCTCCCTCGTCGCCGTGCTTGGCCACCCGCATACGCGCATCGGCGTCGGTCGGCTCGTCCTTGACGAGGTAGGTCGAGACCCGGCCCTGACGGGTGCGGGGCACGCCGGCGACCAGCGCCCAGTAGATCTTGCGCGCGGCGCGGGAGCGGAAGCTCTTGGCCAGGGTCGCGGCGGCGAGGCGCGTCTTGGCGACGATCAGGCAGCCGGCCGTGTCCTTGTCGAGGCGGTGGACCAGGCGCGGGCGTTGCCCGTCCGGTCCGGTCAGCGCCTCCAAGAGGCCGTCGACGTGGCGCACCGTGCCCGAGCCACCCTGCACCGCCAGACCGAACGGCTTGTTGAGGATCATCATGTCCGCGTCCTCGTAGAGGATCAGCGAACGCAGGAACTCGGCATCCCCCGCGACCTTGGCGGCGCTGCGCGGCCGGTCGGCCGGCTGCTCCAGTTTCAGCGGCGGTACCCGCACGCTCGAACCCGGCTCCAGGCGATCGTTCGGCTTGGCGCGCTTGCCGTCGACCCGCAACTCGCCCTTGCGGACGATGCTCTGCACGCGGGTGAAGGGAAGCTGGGGAAAGCGGGCGCTCAGAAAGCGGTCGATGCGCATCCCGGCCTCGTCGGGTGCGACCGTCAGGGTTTGGACGCCGCTCGCCAGCGTGGCCGAGGCGGCGGCACGCTGCTCGCGCCGCGTCGGGCCGGCGGGCGGGGCAGGGGACTCGCTGCGCCCCGCCCCGGTGCCCGGCCCCTTCGAAACCGAGGGCTTCGCACGGGTCCGCGAAGCATCCGGCTTCGCTGCGGCAGTTCGCGGAGCACGCTGCGGGCGCGGCGCGCTCTCGGTGCCCGCGCCGTCATCCCAGGGCGAGCGGTCGCTGACATCCTCGCCGCGGTTGCGCGCAGCACGTTGCGCGGCATCCTTGGCCGAGGTGCGCGGCCCCGTGCCGGCGCGCGGCGCATAGCCGCCGGGTCCGCGTTTCGCGCCGGACCCGCGATGTGGAGGACGTCCCTTCATGCGCCGCTGCTATCATCCTGAGATGTCGGCGCAAAGCGCGGCGAAGCGTTGTCGGGCGAATTCGCCGGCCACGACCCGCGCTTGACGCCGCCTTGGACGGCCTCAGCGTCCGGTGCTGCCGCCGCCGCGCGACATCCCGGTGCCGGTCGAGCCGCTGCGCGCGCTGGTATTGCCGCCCTGTCCGGCGTCCGAACCGCTGCCCGACACCTGCCCCGACCCACCGACGGATCCGGCGGCCGTGCCGTCGGCACCGCTGTTCGAGCCGCTTCCGCTCATCCGTGAGCGAGCGGGGCCGGCGGGATCGCCGGCGGACTGAGCGAGGACGGTGCCCACGGGAGTCATCAGCAGCAGGGTGGCCAGAGCCAGGCCGACCCGCAGGCGGCGGGACGAAGGGATCGTCGTCGATGTTTCGGACATGCGGATCCTTGCCTTAAGCGGGGCGATCGCCGTCGACGGGGTTCCGGGACATGCGCGGTCCGTGAGCGAATGTTCCGCGGCGGCGTCAACACGTCAGGCCGCGAGCCGCATCGCCTCGAGGGTGAGGCCGAGACCGACCGAGCCGAACGTGTCGCCATCGACCACTCGCGCCATGGGCACGCAGCCGGTCAGCGCGGCGCGCACATGGGGCAGACCGGTCGAACCGCCGGTGAGAAACAGCGCGTCGATCCGGCCGGCGGACAGCCCCGCCTGTTCGAGGCAGCGATCGATCCGCCGCGCCATCCGGTGCGCGAGGTCGTCGGTATGCCCGGCGAGCCGGGTGCGATCCACGTCGGCCGCGAGCCCCGCCTCGACCCAGTCGAGATCGATCGTGCCGGTTCCGGCGTCGGAGGCGGCGATCTTGGCGCCCTCCACCGCCATGGCGAGCGAGTGACCCCGCTCCGCTTCCACGACGGTGCGAAGACGGGTGACGAGTTCCGGCTGGGCCGCATCGCGCACGACCTCGTCGATCTCGCGCAGGGTCTTGGAATTGTAGAGCCGGTTGATGCTCGACCACGTCGCGAGATCGTGGAAATAGGCGTTCGGCACGGCGAGGTCGGCCCGCTTCATCGGGCTCCCGAGCCCGAGGAGCGGCATCACCACCCCGAGACTCAAGGAGCGGTCGAAATCGGTGCCGCCGATGCGGATGCCGTCATTGGCGAGGATATCGTCGGCGCGCTCATCGCGCCGGTGCCGCTCGGGCGAGAGCCGGACGATGGAGAAGTCCGAGGTGCCGCCGCCGATATCGGCGATCAGCGCGATCTCTTCCGTCGTCACCGTGCGCTCGTAGTCGAGCGCCGCAGCGATCGGCTCGTACTGGAAGCGGAAGTGGCGGAAGCCGATGCTTTCGGCGATCTGCCGAAGCGTGTCCTCCGCTTTGCGATCGCCGGCCGGATCGTTGTCGACGAAATGGACTGGGCGGCCATGGACCACCGTGTCGAGTTCGAGACCGGCCTCCGCCTCACCGCGCGCCTTGACCAGGGTGAGATAGCGGGCGATGACGTCGCGGAAGCGGATCCGCTCACGCCCAACCGGCGTGGTCTCCTCGATCAGGGGTGAGCCGAGCACCGATTTGAGCGCCCGCATCAAGCGACCGGGCGTACCCTCGACATAGGACTCGATCGCCGCCCGACCGATCTGCGCCTCGCGACCGGGTGCGAAGAAGATTGCGCTCGGAAGGGTACGGTGCCTGCCCTCCAGCGGAACCAGGACCGGGCGTTGTTCCGCGCCGATCCCGAGAGTGGTGTTGGACGTGCCGAAGTCGAGGCCGCAGGCCGCCATGGGGACCGGATCGCTTGGTTTCTGAGGAGGAGGGCGGCCCCGTTACGGTCCCGGGCCGCTGAGCGCAATCCCCGAAACGCGACAGCGGCGGCCCGACCCTTACATCTCTGCGCCGAGATAGCGGCGGCGCAGATGGGTCAGAAAATCGTCGGCACCGAGCGGCTTTCCGGTTGCGGCGATCAGCAATTCGTCGGTTTCCATCAGGCTCGCACGGGAATGAACGTGCTCTCGCAGCCACCCGCGCAGTTGCGAGAAATCGCCCTCGGCCAAGGCTGGGCGGATTCCAGGATGCGCGGCGCAGGCGGCCCTGAACAGTTGCGCTGCCGCCAGCGCGCCGAGGGTGTAGGTCGGGAAATAGCCGAAACTGCCTCCGGGCCAGTGAATGTCCTGGAGACAGCCGTGCCGGTCGTCGGACACCGTCAGCCCCAGCAGCTCCTTCATCCCGTCGTTGAAGGCACCGGGCAGGTCGGCCACGATAAGGTCGCCCGCGATCATCGCCGTCTCCAGGCGGTAGCGCAGGAGGATGTGGGCCGGGTAGGTCACCTCGTCGGCATCGACCCGGATGAAGCCGGGCTCGACGCGGGTGTAGAGGCGGTGCAGGTTCCCCGCCTCCCAGGCCGGCCCGACGCCATTGAACGCCCCACGCAGCGTGGGCGCGAGGTAGGCGCAGAACTCGGCCGAGCGGCAGGCCTGCATCTCGACGAGGAGCGACTGACTCTCGTGCAGACTCATGCCGCGGGCCCGGCCCACCGGCTGGTGGCGCCACGCGGCCGGGCGACCCTGCTCGTAGATGGCGTGACCGGTCTCGTGCAGCACGCCCATCAGCGCCCCGGTGGCGCTGGCCTCGTCGTAGCGGGTGGTGATGCGCACGTCGTCGGTGGCGCCACCGCAGAACGGGTGCAGGCTGACGTCGAGCCGTCCGCGCGTGAAGTCGAAACCGACGGCCTGCATCAGCCGAAGACCGATCTCCCGCTGGATCGCCACCGGAAACGGACCCGGCAGCGGAAGGGGAGGAGCTTCCGACGCCTGCCGCTCGCGCACCGCGGCGACGAGTTCCGGCAGCACCCCGCGCAGCTCAGCGAAGATCGGATCGATCCGCGCGCGCCGCATGCCGGGATCATAGCCGTCCAGCAACGCGTCGTAAGGGTCGAGCCCGAGCGCCGTCCCCTTGGCTTCGCCGACGAGGCGCTGAAGCCGCAGCACCTCCTCGAGATGCGGGCGCAGCTGCGCGAAATCGGAATCGCGTCGTGCCTCGCGCCAGATCATCTCGCAGCGCGTCGTCGCTCTCGAGGCAGCCGCGACGAGGTCGGCCGGCACCGCCGCCGCATGCGCGTAGGCCCGACGCATCTCGCGCAGGTTCGCACGCTCCCACTCGTCGAGGCCGGCCTGGCTCTCGGCCGCATCGAACCGCTCGGCATTGCGGGGATCGGTGAGGATCTCGTGGGCGAGTACGCTCAGCACGGCCAACTGCTCGCCTCTGGTGTCAGCGGCGCCGTCGGGCATCTGGGTCTGCGTGTCCCATCCGAGGATCCCGCTCGCATCCTCCAGGGCGCCGAGGCGGGCGAAGGTGGTGGTGAGCGTCGCGTAATCCTGCATAATCGGTCGAGATCCCTCGGTCGTCGCGCGAAACGGTCAGTCTTCGCCGCGGCGTTCCTGCCGCAGCCGTTCCCAGTAGGCGAGCCGTTCCCGGTAGCGTGATTCCATCCCCCGGTCGGTCGGCTCGTAGAAGTGCTGTCGCCCGAGGGCTTCCGGCCAGTAATCCTGACCCGAAAAGGCGTCGGGCTCATCGTGATCGTAGCGGTAACCCTCGCCGTAGCCGATCCGCTTCATCAGACCCGTGGGGGCGTTCAGGATGGTGCGCGGCGGCGCGAGCGACCCGGCGGCCTTCGCCACCCGTGTCGCCGCCTTGTAGGCGGTGTAGACCGCGTTCGATTTCGGCGCGCAGGCAAGATAGACGGTGACCTGTGCCAGGGCGAGTTCGCCCTCGGGCGAGCCCAGGAAGTCGAAGGCGTCCTTGGCGGCATTCGCCACGACGAGGGCCTGCGGATCGGCAAGCCCGATATCCTCTACCGCCATCCGCACGAGCCGCCGGGCGATGAAGAGCCGGTCCTCGCCCGCATCCAGCATCCGGCAGAGATAGTACAGGGCCGCATCCGGATCCGACCCGCGCACGGTCTTATGCAGGGCGGAGATGAGGTTGTAATGTCCCTCCTGCGCCTTGTCGTAGATCGGTGCCCGGCGCTGAACGAGCGTCTGGAGCTTGTCCGCGTCGAGGATCTCGTCGGGGCGGGCGGAACGCCATACCTCCTCCGCCAGCGTCAACGCGGCGCGCCCGTCCCCGTCGGCCATGCGGATCAGCGCGGCGCGCGCCTCTTCGTCGAGGGGAAGAGGCCGGCCGTCCATCGCCTCGGCCCGCGCGAGAAGCCGGGCCAGGGCCGCCGCGTCTAGGGCACGGAACAGAAGCACCCGAGCACGCGAGAGCAGGGCGGCGTTCAGCTCGAAGGAGGGATTTTCCGTTGTTGCGCCGACCAGCGTGACGGTGCCGTCCTCCATGACCGGCAGGAAGGCGTCGAGTTGCGCGCGGTTGAAGCGGTGGATCTCATCGACGAACAGCAGGGTGCCCTGACCCGTCGCCCGGCGCCGGCGCGCCGCCTCGAACACCTTTCGCAGGTCGGCGATGCCGGAAAAGATCGCAGAGATCTGCTCGAAATGCAGGTCTGTCTCGTGGGCGAGAAGCCGCGCGACGGTGGTCTTGCCGGTGCCGGGCGGACCCCAGAACACCAGCGAGCCGAGCGAGCGCGACGCAAGCAGTCGCGTCAGCGCCCCATCCGGCCCGGTCAGATGCTCCTGCCCCACGACCTCGGCGAGCCGGCGCGGGCGCAGACGATCGGCAAGCGGCCGGGGCGCACCCGTCTCAAGGCCGGCGGAAACGAACAGGTCGGACATGCGTGGCATCAACACCGCAGCCCGCGCCATCCGCAAGAGCCTTGAAGCCGGATGACCACTTCGTCGCGAAGCCGGCTTGTGGGACCGCCCGACGCATGCTAGGGCGCATCCCGTCGATACGACACCTCTGCGGAGAGGTGGCAGAGCGGTTGAATGCACCGCACTCGAAATGCGGCATGGGTGCAAGCCCATCGGGGGTTCGAATCCCCCCCTCTCCGCCAAGTCGCCCTCAAGTCCTGCGATAACGGTATCTTTCTGATTCCGTAGGCTTCTCAACTCGCTCCTGCCACGAAGGAGTGCTACGAAGCCATGAGGCAGATGGTGGGCTTGGTCCAACGTCGGGGCATCTTCTATTTCCGTCGTACCATCCCGGAAGCGCTGCGCGCCGGCATGCCGGCCGTGCTCGGAACGGCAAGGCCTGGGATCTTCGACGAGAGCGCCCCTGTCTCGCTGAAAGGGAGCCGAGCGGGCTGGGAGTTTTGGGTCACGCTTGCAACCCGCGATGAGGATGAGGCCCGAAGCCGGGCTCGCCGGCTGGACGGCGAAGCCGACGCCCTGAGGCGCTGCGCTGGCTGCCCGACGAGCCTGCCGCCACGAACGTCGTGCCCCTGCGTGGCGTGACGGACCCCGGCGCGACGGAGGGCGGGCGAGCCCGCGTCGTGCTGGCAGACGACAACGCGGACATGCGAGCCTACGTCGAGCGTCTGCTGGGGCAGGACCATGAGGTGGTCGCGGACGACGCCGAGGCGCTGAAGGCGCTCCGGGCCGGGCCGGCGAACCTGCTGCTGACCGACGTGATGATGCCGGTGCTGGACGGCATCGGGCTGACCCGGGCGGTGCGCGCCGACCCGTCGCTGTGCACGGTGCCGGTAATCATGCTCTCCGCGAGAGCTGAGGCGGAGGCCGGAGTCGAGGGTCTTGAGGCCGGTGCCGACGACCATCTCGTCAAGCCGTTCTCGGCGGCCGAGCTCCAAGCACGCGTCCGGGCGAACCTTGAGCTGGCGCGCCTGCGGGCGGAGGCGCAGGAGCAGGCCGTGCAGGCCCGTAAGATGGGGGCGGTCGAGCAACTTGACCGCGGGTGTCGCGCATGCGGGCCGTCAGGCACGCGCACGCCGAGGGAGGAGACCTCCATGAGGCGTTAGGGGTGCCAGAAGTCCAACACGTGCAGGGGGGCGTCTCATCGATGACTGGCTCGGGGCGAGGATCAGGCAATCCAGCTTAGGAAGGCACACCACATCAGCGGGCGACCGCCTGTCGAGACTTCCTCTCAAAATCGGAAAGAAGGCTGTCCGAGCGGAGTGAGCATCACGCGAGTGTCTCGGATGACGTGATCGTGGCGCTTCCCGGCGCGCTCTGCGATCTCCAGGCTCGACATGGTGGGCTGCTCACCGGGCTGCGGGAGCAGGTCAGGTGCCGGCGTTCGGCACCATCGCTCACCTCGGCAGTTAGTTTTGTGAAGCGCGGTGCACTGCCAGCGCAACACATCAGGAGCTGATTCCATGAAGCGGCTATTGCTCGCCTCTGCCCTCGTCCTGTCTCCGCTCGCTCTGTCCGCGACGGCTCAGGCTCAAGGGACCATCCGCGGTGCTGAGCGCGGCGTGGAAGACGGCAACCGCGCAGCGGGCCCGGTCGGGGGCGTTGTGGGCGGTGCCGTAGGGGCTGCGACCGGGACCGTGGGTGGCGTGCTCGGGGTCGATCCTGATGCCCGCCGTGAAGAGCGCATTGAGCGGCGCGAAGAGCGGACCGTCCGTGAGCGTCCTGCCCGGTAATCGAGGCTGAGAGAGCCGGGGGTGATTGCCGCTCCCGGCCCCTTCAAGGATGCCGGTCTTCGACGCCACACCCAAGCCCAAGTTCACGGTCTTTTTTGCCCTTTCCTCAAGCCGCTCCCCCCGCCACTGGAACGCATCTTCCTCCTTCCTGTTCTCTCGCCAAGCTTGCGCGCTTACAGCCGCGCCGACGTGAGGGCCGATGAAGATGGACATGGTCGGAGGCGGCACTACCAAGCCTATCGCATTGGTCGTAGACGATGACTTCCTCATCCGCATGGATGTCGCGAGCATCCTCGAAGATGCCGGGTTTGACACGCTCGAAGCCGGTGACGGTGACAAGGCTATCACCCTTCTGACGAACGCCAACGAAACCGTGCAGGTGGTGTTCACAGACGTTCAGATGCCGGGAAGTCGAGACGGCTTTGCGCTGGCTCGTGAGGTGGCTCGACGGTGGCCAGACATCGGCATCGTCGTCGCGTCAGGGACCAGACGCCCTGGGCCGGATGAGATGCCCGAGGGCGCAACCTTCATCGCCAAGCCGTTCGGTGCCGAGACCATTCACGAACATCTCTGCAAGGTGCTGCCAAACGAGCGCCGGCCAGCACCGTTACGGGATAGAGCGTGATCTACCAGCGCGCCTGTGGGCCCACATCACGCCACGGCGCCCGGCATCCTCACGCTTAGCGATGGGAAGCTGTCGAGAAACCTGCCTCGCTCCCAGAGGTCCACGCCGTACGCATTGGCCATGCGGGACGTGAGGGCGATTGCCTCATCATCGTTGCGGGCATCAATGCGCTCTACCCCTTCAACTCCACCCGAGGAGCTGAGGCGAATGGCACGATAAGCGAGGGGACCAGGATCAGGGGCGAAAGCGCCAACGAGCGCGGTCAACATGTACACTCCTTCTGCGATCAGGCGGGAGCACACGTCTCTCTCAGCCGCTGGTGCCCAGAGTTGTGACCAGCGATACAGGCAGCCTACCTCCTTCGTGTGAGGAGGCCACTACCTGGGTTAACCGATGTGGGTGGTAAGGCGCCGCAGCCTGAGGGTCGCTCGGCAGCTCACAGGGCCTCGCTGACTGCGTCCAACCTGTGCGTGAAATAAGTCTGCTTAACTTCCGCTCGCGGGCCCATTGCCGCCTCGCGCGCCCCTCTACGCGGCAGGAGCGGCTGGATTCAGCACCCGATGCACAGAGCCGCTTCCGATGCCCAGTTCGGCCCCTATGGCGCCCATGCTTACGCCCTGTTCGGCAAGCGCCTTGATCTCCTCCGAGCGGGCCCGAACGGTCGGCTTCCGGCCCTTGTAGCCGCCCTCGGCCTTGGCCTTCGCGATGCCCTTACGCTGCCGCTCCAGCATCATCTCCCGTTCGAACTCAGCCACGCCTCCGAGGACGTTGAGCATCAGCTTGCCGGTGGGCGTCGCGGCATCTACGCCCTGGTCCAGGATGCGTGGGGCACGCCTTGGCCTTAAAGATCTCGATGATCTTGCCCAGGTGGACGACGCTACGGGCGAGGCGGTTCAGCTTCGTCACTATGCTGAGCTTGGTCTTCAACCATGCCGTAGCAGCGAACCCGGAGATTGGCAGCAACCCGGTTGGTCGGCTACCTGACGCAGCGGAAAGTCCAAATGATAGCGTCGGCGTCAGCCACCACGAGTTCTAGCCGAGCAGCATCAGCATCGATGTCTAGCCCGCCTACGAGTGTCCGCTCCTCGCAGCGAAGGAGACATCTCGGATCAGCGAGCGCAATTTCCGCAACGGCTCAGGAGTTCGCATTCCTCTTGTTCGGCTTTGCCCATCAACGGACGGTCGTCTGCCGCCAGCGGATGGTTTGCTGTTGCTACAAGTTAAGCCCGCCATGCGGGCAATAATTGGTTCTCTGAGGGCCGACATAATTGGGTGCAGGGTTAGTATCAGATACATCAGACGGGTAGGCTTTCTGGGACAGGCTCATATTTATCATCTGAGCCTCCCAGCCCGGCAAGGCCATAACAGCATCTAGCTTGCTGCTCGTATCGGCAGAGCGCGCCGCGAAACGAAAAAACAACGATCTGCCCTGCTACGAGCGGGCCTATTCTCAGCCGAACGGCCATGCATCGGAAAGAGCAACGTGCGGGGCCGCTCTGCGGGCCGAAGGATTGAGCAACCATTTACGTTGCGCCCTATTGCCGTTCTTCCTCGTCAGTGGTTTGTCACAGCCGCCGACGACCCAAAGAATGCCTCGCTGGGCTGTATCATCTACCCTAAGGGTGTAACCGAATGACGCCGACTACGTTGCAGTTGGAGCCGAAGCTCCTTCTGAAGAGCCTTCGTGCGTTTCGGAAAGGTGATTTCTCGACCCGGCTGCCCCTGGATCTCACCGGCATCGAGGGGGAGATCGCGGAGGCGTTCAACGACATCGTCGAACTCAACCAGGGACTTGCGCGCGAACTCGACAGGGTCGCGCGCGCGGTCGGCAAGGACGGGCGCATCGGCGAGCGCGGCAAGCTTCCGACCGCGACCGGCGGGTGGAACGACTGCGTCGAGTCGATCAACACCATGATCGGCGACCTGGTTCAGCCCACCACCGAGGTGGCGCGGGTCATCGGAGCCGTCGCCAAGGGCGACCTCGGCCAGACCATGCAGATCGAGATCGAGGGCCGGCCCCTGCGCGGCGAGTTCCTGCGCATCGGCAAGGTCGTCAACACGATGGTGGATCAGCTGAACTCCTTCGCCTCGGAAGTGACCCGCGTCGCCCGCGAGGTCGGCTCGGAGGGCAAGCTCGGCGGGCAGGCGCAGGTCAAGGGCGTCGGCGGAACCTGGAAGGACCTGACCGACAACGTGAACCTGATGGCGGCCAACCTGACGGGCCAAGTGCGCAACATCGCCGAGGTCACCACCGCGGTCGCCAACGGCGATCTCTCCAAAAAAATCACCGTCGATGTGAAGGGCGAGATCCTCGACCTGAAATTGACCATCAACACGATGGTGGACCAGCTCAATTCGTTCGCCTCGGAAGTGACCCGCGTGGCCAAGGAAGTAGGATCGGAGGGCAAGCTCGGTGGTCAGGCGCAGGTCAAGGGCGTCGGCGGCGTCTGGAAGGACCTGACCGACAACGTCAACATGATGGCCGAGAACCTCACCGGCCAAGTGCGCAACATTGCCGAGGTCACGACCGCAGTCGCGCGGGGCGACCTGTCCAAGAAGATCACCGTCGATGTGAAGGGCGAGATCCTCGCCTTGAAGCTGACCATCAACACGATGGTGGATCAGCTGAACTCCTTCGCTTCCGAGGTGACGCGCGTTGCCCGCGAGGTCGGCACGGAGGGCAAGCTCGGCGGGCAGGCGCAGGTCGAGGGCGTCGGCGGGACCTGGAAGGACCTGACCGACAACGTGAACATGATGGCGGCCAACCTCACGGGCCAGGTGCGCAACATCGCCGAGGTCACGACCGCGGTCGCCAACGGTGATCTCTCCAAAAAGATCACCGTCGACGTGCGCGGCGAGATCCTGGAGCTCAAGAACACCATCAACACGATGGTGGACCAGCTGAACTCCTTCGCCTCCGAGGTGACGCGCGTTGCCCGCGAGGTCGGCTCGGAGGGCAAGCTCGGCGGGCAGGCGCAGGTGCGCGGCGTCGCCGGCACCTGGGCCGACCTCACCGACAACGTGAATTTGATGGCGGCGAATCTCACCGGACAGGTGCGTAACATCGCCGACGTGACCACGGCGGTCGCCAACGGCGATCTCTCCAAAAAGATCACCGTCGACGTGCGCGGCGAGATCCTGGAGCTCAAGAACACCATCAACACGATGGTGGACCAGCTGAACTCCTTCGCCTCCGAGGTGACCCGCGTCGCGAAGGAGGTGGGCTCGGAGGGCAAGCTAGGCGGTCAGGCCCGCGTCGAGGGCGTGGCCGGCACCTGGGCCGACCTCACCGACAACGTGAATTTGATGGCGGCGAACCTCACCGGACAGGTGCGTAACATTGCCGACGTGACCACCGCGGTCGCCAATGGCGATCTCTCTAAAAAGATCACTGTCGACGTGAAGGGCGAGATCCTGGAGCTCAAGTCGACCATCAACACGATGGTGGATCAGCTGAATTCCTTCGCCTCCGAGGTGACGCGCGTTGCCCGCGAGGTCGGCACGGAGGGCAAGCTCGGTGGTCAGGCGCAGGTCAAGGGCGTCGGCGGCGTCTGGAAGGGCTTGACCGACAACGTCAACATGATGGCGGCCAACCTGACGGGTCAGGTGCGCAACATCGCCGAGGTGACGACCGCGGTCGCCAACGGCGACCTGTCCAAGAAAATCACGGTCGCCGTCGAGGGCGAGATCCTGGAACTTAAATCGACCATTAACACGATGGTGGACCAGCTGAACTCCTTCGCCTCCGAGGTGGTCCGCGTCGCGCGTGAAGTCGGCATCGAGGGCAAGCTCGGCGGACAGGCGCAGGTGCGCGGCGTCGGCGGGACCTGGAAGGACCTCACCGACAACGTGAATATGATGGCGGCCAACCTCACCGGCCAGGTGCGCAACATCGCCGACGTGACCACAGCGGTCGCTAACGGCGATCTGTCAAAAAAAATCACCGTCGATGTGAAGGGCGAGATCCTGGAGCTCAAGTCGACCATCAACACGATGGTGGATCAGCTGAATTCTTTCGCCTCCGAGGTGACGCGCGTCGCCCGCGAGGTCGGCTCCGAGGGCAAGCTCGGCGGACAGGCGCAGGTGCGCGGCGTCGGCGGGACCTGGAAGGATCTGACCGACAACGTGAACATGATGGCGGCCAACCTCACGGGCCAGGTGCGCGGCATCGCAGACGTCGTCACGGCGGTGGCGCAGGGCGACCTCAAGCGGAAACTCTCAGTCGATGCGAAGGGTGAAATCGCAGCGCTCGCCGACACCGTCAACGAGATGATCGAGACGCTCGCGACCTTCGCCGACCAGGTGACCAACGTGGCTCGCGAGGTCGGCGTCGAGGGCAAGCTCGGCGGACAGGCGCGGGTGCCGGGCGCGGCGGGCCTCTGGCGCGACCTGACCGACAACGTGAACCAGCTCGCGGCCAACCTCACGACCCAGGTGCGCGCCATCGCCGAGGTGGCGACCGCCGTGACCAAGGGAGACCTCGCGCGCTCGATCTCGGTCGAGGCCTCCGGCGAGGTCGCCTCGCTGAAGGACAACATCAACGAGATGATCCGCAATCTGCGGGACACGACGCTCAAGAACGCCGAGCAGGACTGGCTGAAGACCAACCTCGCCAAGTTCACCCGCATGCTGCAGGGCGAGCGCGATCTCGCCACGGTCTCAAACCTGATCCTGTCCGAGATTGCATCGCTCGTGAACGCCCAGCGCGGCGTGTTCTACATGGTGGAGAACGAGGGCGGCGAGCCGGTCCTCGACCTGATGGCGAGCTACGCCTTCACGGAGCGCAAGAACCTCTCGAACCGCTATCGCCTGCGTCAAGGCCTCGTCGGCCAATGCGCATTCGAGAAGAAGCGCATTCTCCTCACCCACGTGCCCGGCGACTACATCACCATCGGCTCGGCTCTGGGCGAGGCGCCGCCCCTCAACATCATCGTGCTGCCCGTCCTCTTCGAGCAGGAAGTCCGAGCGGTCATCGAGCTGGCGTCGTTTAACCGCTTCAGCGAGACCCACCAGTCGTTCCTCGATCAGCTGACCGAGTCGATCGGGATCGTGCTCAACACGATCGCAGCCAACATGAGGACGGAAGGCCTCCTGAAGCAGTCGCAGCTCCTGACCGGCGAGTTGCAGAGCCGGCAGGAGGAATTGAAGAAGACGAACGATCGCTTGGAGCTGCAGGCCGCCTCGCTGCAGCAATCCGAGGACCTCCTGAAGAACCAGCGGGAGCGACTGCAACAGACCAACGAGGAGCTGGAGGAGAAGGCGCGCCTGCTCGAAATCCAAAAGCGTGAGGTCGAGGGCAAGAATCGCGAGGTCTCGATCGCCAAGTCGGCGCTGGAGGAGAAGGCCGAGCAGCTGAGCCTGACCTCGCGCTACAAGTCGCAATTCCTCGCCAATATGAGCCATGAGCTGCGCACACCGCTCAACAGCCTCCTGATCCTCTCGAAGCTTCTCTCCGAGAACCGCGACGGGAACCTCACCGACAAGCAACGGGAATTCGCTAAGACGATCAACGCAGCAGGGACCGACCTCCTGTCACTCATCAACGACATCCTCGATCTCTCCAAGATCGAGTCGGGCACGGTGTCGCTTGAAATCGGCGACGTTGGGCTGCAGGACATCAGCGAGAACCTCAACAGAACCTTCCGGCAGATGGCCGAGGAGCGCCACCTCGCTTTTGTGATCGAGGTCGATCCTGGCCTGCCGCGCTCCCTGCGGACGGACTCGAAGCGCCTACAGCAGGTCCTGCGCAACCTTCTCTCCAACGCCTTCAAGTTCACCGAGAAAGGGAGCGTCTCGCTCAGGATCAGTTCGGCGGAGGGCTCGCCCCTGCGCGCCGGGACCCAGTGGATCGCCATGTCCGTCACCGATACCGGGATCGGCATCGCCGAGGACAAGCAGCGGATCATCTTCGAGGCGTTCCAGCAGGCTGATGGGACCACGAGCCGCAAGTACGGCGGCACGGGCCTCGGCCTCGCAATCAGCCGCGAGATCGCGCGCCTGCTGGGCGGTGAGATCGTGGTCGAGAGCCGGCTGGGTTCGGGCAGCACCTTCACCCTGTTCCTGCCCTTCGAGCCGCCCGCGCAGGCGGTCACCGGCCGCGCGGCGGAGCTGTCCGACGGGCACGCCCCATCGGCGCCGATGGGCCGCCAGCCGAACGCCGCGATGGCGCTCTCGTCTTCGGCGGACGATCGCCACGCGATCAACCCGGGCGACCACATCGTGCTCATCGTGGAGGACGACGCGATGTTCGCCTCGGTGCTGCTGGAACTCGCGCGCGAACGTGGTTTCAAGGGTTTGATCGCGCAAGACGGAGCCGGCGCGCTGAGCCTCGCGCACCGCTTCAAGCCACATGCCATCACCCTCGACATCGGCCTGCCCGACATGGATGGCTGGGCTCTGCTCGACCTCCTGAAAAACGACGCCCGCACTCGGCACATTCCGATCCATGTGATCTCGGTCAACGACGAGAAGAAGCGCGGCCTTCGCGCGGGCGCATTTGGGTTTCTAGAGAAGCCGGTCGAGCGCGAGGGCCTGATGCGCGCCCTGGAGCGCTCCAAGGAGCTTATCACGCGGCCGGTGCGCAACCTCCTGCTCGTCGAGGACGACGAGAACCAGCGCGCCAGCATCACAGCGCTCCTGAGCGAAGAGGACGTCAAGATCTTCGGGGTCGGCACCGCCTCCGCCGCGCTGGAAGCCTTGATAGGCGGTCGGTTCGACTGCGCGATTATCGATCTCGGCCTGCCCGATATCAGCGGTTCCGAGCTGATCGAGCAGATCCGTGCCTCCCAGGACGGAGAGGAGTTGCCAATCATCGTATATACGGGCCGCGAGCTGACGGCCGCCGAGGAGCAGCATCTGAGGCACACCGCCTCGACGATCATCCTCAAGGACACGCGCTCGTCCGAGCGGCTTCTCGACGAGACAGCGCTGTTCCTACACCGCGCTATCAATCGTATTGCAGTCGAGGAGCAGATCCTCGTCGAGCGGAAGGACGCGGTGTCACTTCAGGGCTGTCGGGTTATCCTGGTCGATGACGACTTACGCAACATCTTCTCGCTCACGAGTGCCCTCGAGCAGCACGGACTGGAAGTCTTGTTCGCCGAGAACGGGCAGGACGGCATTGCCCTCCTCAAGTCCAACCCGAACGTCGATGCGATGCTGATCGACATCATGATGCCAGGAATGGACGGTTACGAGACGATGCGCGCGATCCGGGCGGAGGCCAGCTTCGGTAGCCTGCCGCTCGTCGCGGTAACCGCGAAGGCCATGAAGGGCGACCGCGAAAAGTGCCTCGAGGCGGGCGCCTCCGATTACGTCTCAAAGCCGATCGACCTGGATCAGCTCCTCGCGGTGCTGCGGGTGCAGTTGGCCCAACGTGGCGAGGTCGCACACGGCCCCGCGCCCACGCTCGGCGATGCGACGACCCTCTATCGGCAACCACAATGAAGGACGGGCTGAGTTTCCTTCCAACCGAGACCGGCAGCTACGCCGAGCAGCCGAGTGCCCGCACTGAGCCCGATCCGGTTCGGGCGAAGATCCTGATCGTCGATGATGATCGGCGCAATCTCCTCGCCGCCTCCGAGGTCCTCGCCGATCCGGCGATCGACCTCGTTCTGGCGAATTCGCCGGAAGAAGCCCTGCGGCAGGCGCTCAGGGAGGATTTTGCCCTGATCCTGCTCGACGTGCAGATGCCGCGCATGGACGGCTACGAGGTCGCCTCCCTGATCCGCAGCCGCTCGCGAACGTCCCGTGTCCCGATCCTGTTCCTCACGGCCCATAACAAAGAGGACATCCACATCTTCCGCGGATACTCCGCCGGAGCAGTGGACTACGTGTTCAAGCCGATCCAACCGCTCGTCCTTAAATCGAAGGTCGACGTCTTCGTCGACTTATACCTGAAGACCGCAGAAATCCAGCGCAAGGCGGCGGCCGAAAAGCAGCTGCTCCTGGAAAACCTGCGCGTACGTGGCGAGAAGCTTGCAGCTGAGCAGGCTCTGCGAAGGCGTGAAGAACACCAGGCAGCCGTCCTGCGCGGCCTGCCCATTGCGCTGTACACCTCACCGTTCCGTGGAGACGATCGACGGCTTCACTTCACGAATGACAGCATCGAACGCATCACCGGCTTCACGCGCGAGGCCTTTGCTGAATCAAACCTATGGGAAAGGCAACTTGAACCGGATGACAGGTACAGGATCTCTGCAGATTTGAGCACGGTCTCGGAAGCTGGCGCGGCAACTCTCGAATATCGCTGGCGCAACGCAGACGGCAGAGAGCGGCACATCCTCGATCAGATCGTAATCAACGGTGATGCGAACGGTACGCCGGCCGAACTTTTTGGGATGTGGTTTGACGTAACAGAGCGCAAGGAGCTTGAACTCAGCTTGCAGCACGCCTCTAAGCTCGAAGCGGTTGGCCGTCTGACAGGCGGTATTGCGCACGACTTCAACAATATGCTGAGCATCGTGATCGGCAACCTCGACTTGGTGAAGAACTCGTTGCTGGGCAACGAGAAAGCGCTTCGCCGCGTCGAGAGCGCCATCGAGGGAGCCCACCGCTGCGCTGAACTTACCAGCCGTCTGCTGGCCTTCTCCCGGCGCTCGCCTCTTCAGCCGAGAGCGCTGGACTTCACAAGCTTCATACCTGGGCTGATCAGGCTCCTAGAACGCACTCTTGGGGAGCGGATTGCGATCTCCGCGGACCTGGAGGATGGACTGCCAGAAGTCTGCGTTGATCACGCTCAGTTCGAGGCCGCCCTCATCAACCTCGCTGTGAATGCGCGGGACGCGATGCCGGACGGGGGGGCCTTGGGCATTCGCATCAAGCGGCATGAGGCCGTCGCGCAGGAGGACTCCGAGCCGTTGCACTCAGTAGAGATCGCGGTCACCGACTCGGGCACAGGGATGTCTCCAGCTGTTCTCGCCCGCGTATTTGAACCCTTCTTCACGACAAAGGAGGCCGGTAAAGGCACCGGACTCGGTCTGAGCATGGTCTACGGATTCGTACAACAGAGTGGCGGAACCATCGCCGTCGACAGCAATCCGGACCAAGGCACCCGGTTCATTATCACGTTGCCCGTGCTTGCCGGGCGGACTTTTTCGTCGGAGGAAATCGATCTAGGGGACGCCCCTGAACAGCTGAACCCGATGAATGGTGCAGGGGGAGCCGTACTCGTCGTCGAAGACGACGCTGATGTTCGCTCTACAGTTATCTCGACTTTTGAGGCGCTTGAATTTGAGGTTTTCAGCGCGCAGGACGTCGACGAGGCCCTCCGCATCCTGCAAACAGAACCGAACATTGTTCTCGTTTTCAGCGATGTGAATATGCCTGGCGCTATGAACGGTATCGAGCTTGGGCACATCATTCGCCAGCGATGTCCAGGCATGCCAATATTGCTGTCGTCTGGCTACCTTCGAGAGGATCAGGACGCGAACGGCTTCTCATTGATCCAGAAACCGTACCGCGCAACCGAATTGGTTGAAGCCCTGCGTGGCTTGCTCAACAATGCGCATGAGACAACGCCACTCGAATAAGAGTTGGAGATGTACTTCTTGCAAGTGATGCCCGACCCGACAAGTGCCATGCCGTGACGGGTGACCTTGCCCCCTGGCCTGCCCTCGTTCTGAAGCTAGGGTCCGTCGATGAGGAGACGGACGATGAAGAAGAGCCGGTTCAGCGAAGAGCAAATCATCGGCATCCTGAAGGAGCAGCAGGCGGGGCTACCGGTGGCTGAGAGCTGCCGCCGCCACGGCATCAGCGACGCGACGTTCTACACGTGGCGCTCGCGCTTCGGCGGCATGGAGGTCTTTGACGCGCGGCGTCTGAAGGCGCTCGACGAGGAGAACCGCAAGCTCAAGAAGCTCCTGGCCGAGGCGATGCTCGATGTGGCGACGCTGCGTGAGGCGCTGGGAAAAAACTTCTGACGCCCGGCGCACGCGGAACAGCCGTGAGCTGGGCCATCGAGGAGAAAGGCTATTCCCAGCGTCACGCCTACGGGCTGATCGGCCTGGAGCCGAAGACGTACCGCTACGCCTCGACCCGCGGTGACGATGCGGCCGTGCGGGTTACGTCGGCTCCGTCCACGTGCTCGTCCGGATGCTCGACGTGCTCGTTCGGGTCGCCGAGGTCGAACGGTTGATGCAGCGTGCTGCGAACTCGCCCGCCATGCGGACCT
Source organism: Methylorubrum rhodesianum (assembly GCF_014199985.1). GTDB lineage: Bacteria > Pseudomonadota > Alphaproteobacteria > Rhizobiales > Beijerinckiaceae > Methylobacterium > Methylobacterium rhodesianum. The sequence goes on from NZ_JACHOS010000001.1 coordinate 264,964, forward strand.
CTTCATCGCCGCTGCCCGGCGTGACGTGGCGGATCCGTCTGATCTCGCCGACTTGGAAGATCGCTATCAACGGTTCGGCGTAACTGCGCCAGTCGCCGATGCCTAACCCCTGGAACGTCTGCAGGCCCCTTCGTCAGGGAAGGTTCGAGAGATGGCCGCAGGCCTTACAATGCACGGCGGATGGCTGCTGCCGCTGCAAACCGCAGTCACATCACAGGGAAAGCGGAATATGCAACAAGCAGCACGTTTGAGTGATTGCCGCCATTATAAGAACCTCGACTTGAATACTAATCGGCACACTGTGCCGCCCAAAGTGAAGCAGAGCGGTGCAGTGTGCCATGATGAGAGCCTATCAGCACATTCTCCTGCCTGTCAGGCGATGTGCATCAACATCTCCAACTCACCCAGTGCTGGTGAAAGTGGTTCGGGAAGTTGATCACTTGAAGCCTGCTCCAAGGGCGGCAACTGGAAGCCGACCGAGTCGGGCATCACAGGCATGGCGAAGCGTACTCCAAAGTTGAAATGCGTCGGCGTGCTGAACAGTGCCTTGGGAACGGCGATGCCGCTCTGCGCGTCCATGAACACTGGCAATCCGAGGTCCGCTTCGGCCGCAAAAGGCAGGTGTGGATCCGCTGCCGCACCATGACCCGCTTGCGAGAACGCTTCGAGGCCATTCAGCTCGGACATCGCCGAGATCATCATCGCGTATGCATCGTTCGGGGCCACATTCGCGAGATTCCAGGCGAATTTCTCGGCTGCTCCAGTTTGCATCGTGGCGGAGAAGGCGCTGTCCGTTTCGTGCGCGCCGAGGCCGGTGTCGGATTCGGCCGTCAGCGCGGACAGAGCATTCGGGCCGGGCTCGCGCAGGTCGAGAGTGAAGGAGCGCAGATCCAGCAGGTAGGGTGAGCCGGCCTGAGGCGTGCCGTTGAAGGTCAGCCGCAGGGTCTGCACCCCCTCTGCCAGGTTGACCCCGATCGGCGCCGAAGCCTGGAACGGCGCCGCGTCGAAGCTGGTGCCACCGTCCTGCAACTGTGCCGTGCCGAGCACCGTCGTGCCGTTGAGCGACACCGCGATGCTGGCGTTGCCGAGCGGCGTCTTGGCCAGGAAGCTCAGATCGTAGATGCCGCTGGTCGGAGTGTTGATCGTGTACTCCACCCACTCGCCCGGCCGAACGTAGCCGATGTCGTTCTGGCCGTTGACGAACTCGACCGCTTCACCGGCACGGAAGGTCGTGCCGCCGTCGCGTCCGGCATTGTCACTGTAGGCGATGCCCTGGCCGCCGGTGTCGAAGTTCGACGCGTCCACCGTCAGCAGGCCATTCGTGAAGGTCGGGGCCGTCCCGCCGAACGGGTTCTGAAGGCCGCCCGGCACGGCCGCGACGGCGACCGCGAGAGGCGTGGAGACGCTCGCCGCGCCGTCCGAAGCCGTCACCTGCAAGGTGAGCGAACCGGCGGTCAGGGGCGTGCCGCTGATGACTCGGGTCGCCGCGTTGAAGCTCAGCCCCGCCGGCAGGCCCGTGACGGTGTAGACGAGCGCGTCGCCGTCGACATCCGCGAAGGTACTGGCCGGAACGGTGTAGCTGAAGAACTGTCCCTGCGTCGCGCTGGCCCCCGTAAGGGGCTGCGCCACGGTCGGCGCCACGTTGGCGCGATCGATCGTGAAGGTGTCGAGGTCGAAGGCGCCGCCGCCGAAGCTGAGCCGGACCGTCTGGACACCAGCGGCCAGGCTGACCTGGACGGGTGCCGTGGCGGTGAACGAGGTGTAGTTGTTGGTGTCCACCACAGCGGCCGAGGCCGCCGTGACATAGGTCGCGCCGTTCTGCTCGAACGAGGCAGTGATGGTGCGTCCCGGATCGGGCGAGGCGGCGGCGAAGGTCAGCGTATGCACGCCGGCCCGCGCCACGTTGATCGTGTACTCGATCCACTCGCCGGCCGCGATGTAGCCCACGGCCTGGTTGTTGCCGACGACGTCGACGCCCTCGTTGCGGCCCTGGGAGCCGCCCTCGTCGTTCGCCGTCGTATCGTTGTAGGCCACACCCTGACCGCCGAGATCGAAGCGCGTGGCGTCGATCACTACCGGGGCCGCCCCGATCAGCGGCGCGGTGCCGCCGAACGGCGTCTGAGCCGTGTTCGTCGTGTCGAAGAAGTTGACGAGACCGTCGCGATCGCTGTCGTTCTGCAATGCGTCGTTGATACGGTCGCCATTCGCGTCGTTCACACCCGTCAAGACATGCGGCTTGACGTTTTTGATGACGAACATGTGGTCGTTGTAGTCGTAGTTTCCGGCGCCCGGATAGTCCTGGATGCCGATATACGTCCCCGCGATCACCGCTCCATTGGCATCGCGCGCTTCGAAGAAGCGGATCAGGTGGCCCTGGTCGTCGCCGACGAGTTGACCGAACTGAGGATCGATGCGGTTGGCGACTGGATCGGTCCAGGACGAGTAGGTCGGCCGGCCATCGACGGAGATGTAGAGGCCGAACGGCGTGCTCTGGTTGATGGTCCCGCGCGCCACGTTCGCGCCCGCGCCCGCACCGGTCACCAACTGGTCGGGCAGCACGGTCTGGCCCTGCTGATCGTCGTTGGCGAACAGGTTGGTGACCTGGGACGAGGCGAGGCCGTGGAAGCCGAGCCGCGCCACGTTGCCTTGGTTGAGGAAGGCCGCGACCTGGATGACCTCGACCGCCTTCGAAGCGTCGAGCCGCTCCAGGTAGGGCATCAGGACCTCGTTGCCGATGGTCTCGACGCGCCCGCCGTTCGCGAGGTCGCCCTGGGCCATGTCCGTGCTGTAGCCCAGCGCCTTGACGATCTGCGCGACCGTCGGCTCCGAGTTGTTCTCCGAGAACTCCTGGGCAAGACCGGCAAGCGCGATCACCTTCTCGCCCTGGGCGAAGTCGTTCGAGCGGATCGTCAGGGTCGACTCGGTGAGATCCGCGCCGGCGGACGTACCGCCATGCGTTCCGACGAAGCGGACCGTGACGGTCGCGCTCGCGCCCGCCGCGATCGAGGTTGGCGGCGTGCCGACAATCTGGAAGGCCGGGTTGCCGGTCGTCACGCTCTCGATCGTGAGCGCCGCGGCGCCGTCATTGGTGATCGTGAACGTCGCCTCGTTCCGGAACGCCTGCGAGGCGTTGGCCGGCGTGTCGATGTTGGTGAAGACGAGCCGGTCGCCGGCCGCCGCGTCGTCGAGTCCGGTCACGACCATGTGCTGGCCGAAGCCAACAGGCGCCACACCCTCGATGACGAACAGGTTGTCGTTATAATCGTAGTTGATGCCGGTATAGTCCATGATCCCGAGATAGACGTTCGGGATTGCGTTCCCTTGCGCGTCGAGCGCCTGAAACATCTTGACGGTGTGGCCCTGCTGCGCGCCGGGGACTTCGACGTTGCCGCGTGGATTGAGCCGCGGATCGGTGGAAAGTCCGGCGACCGAGATGCCGAAAACGTCGTTGCCGGCCCAGCCGTCCGGAATCGTGCCCCGGTCGAAGGTTCGCGTCGCGAACGTGGTGTCGTTGCCGGCGTTCGGCAGCAGGCGCTGATTGTCTGTTCCTTCGTGATTCCAGAATTGGAGGTTGGTCCCCTTGTTACCGGGATTGTGGATGTGCAGCGTCGCGCCGCCGGTACCGTGGAAGGCGGCGATCTGGGTGATCTTGGCCTGCGTGACCCCGTCCGCAATGCGCCAGTAGGGCGACAGCACCTCTGTTTCGTCGGTCTTGGAGAAGACGTCGTTGGTGCTCAGCACGGAGTTCTCGCCGCCGCCGCGCAAGGTCAGACCTTCGACCACATTGCCGAACCCGAAGATTTTCCAGATTTCGTTGACGTTCGGCTCCTGCCCGCTCTCATCCCGCGCCTGCCAGAAGCCCGCGAGATCGATCGTGGTGACCGGCGTGTCGGCATCGTTGGTGATGAGCTTCAGCGCCCCGGTGAAGACCGTGGAGGTTGCGTCGACGTTGGTGGTCGGCGGCGTGTAGGCGGCCCGGTTGAACAGCACCGTGACATCGACCGACTGACCAGCCGCAATGGCGAGCCCGTCGAGCTGGGTCGGGTTGGCGAGGACGAAGGGCCCGGTGAGGTCGTGGTCGGTGAAGGTCAGGGTTTCGGTGCCGGTATTGGTGATCCGAACCGTACCGGAGTCCTTGAAGTCGCGATCGGCATCATCGGGAGCAATCGCGTCCGGATCCTCCAGATAGCTGAAGTGCAGCCGGTTATCGTGGAAGGCAGGATCGAGGCTCTGGACCGCTATGTCGGCGTTCGGATTGCCCGGTGCCCGCCGTACGTCGAGGTAGTCGAGCGCGTTGGCACCCGGCGCCGTCGAGAGCACGCGCAGGTCGTAGGACGTGCCGGCTTCGAGATTGACGTAAACCGTCCGCTCGCCCGCCGTCCCGGCGCCCGGGAAGGTGACCTCCTCGATCGCCGCGCCGTTGAGGAACAGGCGCAGGGTCCCACCGTTGGCCGCACCGGCATTGGCCGCGAGGTCGAGGGCGTAGAGCCCATTCGACGTGACCTTGAAGTAGAACTCTACGGCTTGGCTGTTGAGGATGCGTGTCGAGCTGTCGGCGGTCTGCTCGAGCTCGATCCGGGCCTCGGAGGAGACGGGCACGTAATCAGGCTCGAACGGGGGAGCAGCGGTGCCGGTGGCGACACGAAGCTGATCGATGTTCGGACCGACGGCGTTCGGGGCCGTGACCGTGACGGTGTTGACGCCCTGCCGGAGGTTCACCAGAGCCGTCTGGAACTGCCAGGTGTTCTCCGCATCCGGTCCGAAGCCCTCGAAGTTGACTGGGCCGAGATTGATGCCGTTGACCGTGAGCGAGAGCGGGCGGTCCGCCTTCGAGGCGGCCAGCGCGTAGCGGAAGCCGATCTCGAACGAGCCGGCACTCGCCGCATTCACCGTCCAGGTGATCGATTGGTCGCCGGTCCCGTCGAAATCGACGAAGCCGGTGCCGACCTGGTTGCGGCTTTCCGTGACGACCTTGGCGCCGACGATCTGCGCCGTCTCCGCCTCGTAGAAGGTGTAGGGATCGCTCGGCACCGCTGCCTCGGGCACTAGAACCTCGATCTGATCGATGTTCGGGCCCGTCGCCGCGATTGACCGGAAGGTGATGGTGTTCAGGCCGGCGACCAGATTGGCGGGCACGTCGACCGTCTGCCAGACCGTCCACGCCGGGTCGCCCGTAACGCCGGCGGGCGGGACAAAGCTGACATTGCCGAGGCTGACCCCGTTCAGCACCGCCTCCAGCGGCCGGTCCGCGGTGGCACCGTTGGCGTAGCGAACTTTGATGACACCCGCGCCGGCCTGGGTGCTCGGCACCGAGAAGCTGAAAGTGACGAAGTCCGCGTTGCTGGAACCGAAGTCGGCGTAGCCGCCCGGTACGCCATCGGTGTTGCTGGTGTTTCCGTCGAGACCCACCGCGCCCGGACGCAGGCCGTTCACGTAGCCCGTTCCGCTCACGCCGGGTTCGGGGTTGGCCGCGCTGCGAATCTGGATCTGCGCGGCCGAGCCCGTCGCCACGGTGACGGCGGTGCCGTCACCCGGCGTGGTGTCCTCCGCCTGGATCGTCATCAGGGAGACGAGGCCGGTCGGGCCGGGGTTCTGTCCGGGGGTGAAGCTCGCGGTCGTGGAGGCGCGGTTGAGCGCGTCGTCCGTGACTTCGACCGTGGCGATCACCGGCCCCGTCACCGTGCCGAGATCAACGGTGAAGCGATTCTGAGCGTTGAGCGTGACGGTCTGGCTCGACCCACCGTTGAACGACACCCGCACCGCAGTGATGTCGCTGTCGAGCCCGTTGAGCTGGAAGACGGCCGCCGCCGGGTTGCTGACGTTGACGGCCACGAGCGCGAGGTCGCCGCCCTCGTCCGCCGTGAGGTCCTGCGTCACGCCGCCGGGGGCGGGGGTCAGCAGGATGAGCTGGCTCGCCCCCGTGCCGCGGTTCAGCGTCATCAGGTAGAGCTGACCGGTGACCGGGTTCTCGATGATGTCGAGTGGATCGATATAGTTGTTGATCACCGAACCGTCGGGCCGCCGCAGCACGTCGTCGCCGATGATCTTGCCGCTCGCATCGACTCGGATCGCGCGGACGTTGTCGCCGGTCGAGAACTGCGCGAACAGCACCGCACCCTTAAGGTTCGTGCCGAAGGCGCTGCCCTTGTACTCGATCGCTCCGTTGGGAGACTGGTTGCGGCCAAGGCTGTAGGCGCCGTCGATGTCATAGTTCGGGTCAGGCCGGACACCGGGATCGTAGCCGTCGGTGTTCGGATTGCCGTCCTTGCGATCGGTCACCTCGTTCTTGTCAACACCGGACGTCGGATTGCCGCCATTGAGGATGTACTCGTCGCGCAGGATGTTGGGGTGGCCGTAATATTTGCCCTGCTCGACGGTGAAGAAATAGTCGTCTTGAGTCGGCGAGTTGACGATGACCTGGCTGCCGGCTTGTGTCGGGTCGTCGAAAGTCTTGCCGCCCGACGCCGTGCCGTTTGTGGGCATGTAGAGGTGGCCGTTGGAGTGCCAGACGAGATCGTAGGCGTTGCGGATGCCGGTGGCGTAGATCTTGAGGACGGCATCCGCCGCATAGGGGTTGTAGAAGCCCGGATAGGTGCCGTCGCTATTGAAGCTCGAGAGCGGGTTCTGCGTGGTCGGAAGCGTCACCGGCTCCGTGCGCACGTCGAAGCCGCCGGCGGGTGCCTTGCGGGTCGGGTCGATCTCAAGAACGGAGGCATTGAGCAGCCGCTCGGGCCGGTTACCCCAGGCGCCGTCGGGCGCACCTGCAGCCGAGTTCGACCCTTGGGACAGGTAGAGGAGGTAGGCCGGCTCACCAGCCTGCCCCGCATCGGGGTTGGCGCGGAACTCCAGGCTGTTGGTGACGTGGTCACCGCCCGAACGCGGCAGACCGGTGATATAGGTCTCGGCGGTGGCACCCGTGAACGAACCGTTCTGTCCCAGGGTGATCTTGCTTACCCGGCCGGAGAATTCCGGCGTGTCGAACGCCTTGTTCTCGCGCGGGATCGGATAGTTGTCACTGATCCAAATCGTGTTCGGGTCGGTCAGGTCGAAGGTAAACCCGATGATTCCGCGCCGATCCTCGCCCGACTGCAGGTAGTCGAGGGTGAGGCTTTCCTTCGACGCCTTGTTGATCGAGCCGTCCTGGTTGACGCTCCAACGGAAAATCTCGCCCATGATGGTCGCGACGTAGAGTTTTCCGTCGGGGCCGAACTCGATCGAGGTGAAGCCCCCGGCGCCGTCGACGAAACCGTTGAGGAGCGTCGATGTCGTGAAGGCGACCTCGCGTGCCACCTCCGTCGGCGCCACGCCGGTCACGAAGGTCGTCGTGAGATCCTGCATCTGGCGGATGGCGGCTGCGGCATCCGTGATGCTGCCGAGGTCGAGCACGTCCTCGACCTTCAGGGTGTAGCTGGTATTGGCCTTCAGCGCCTGTAGCGGACGGATCGTCAGCGAATCGGCGCCGCCGGAGATCTGCACGTTGATCGCGACCTCCTGGCCGGTCAGCGTTTCGACGAGCTTGATACCCTCGACATGGGCGATGTTCGGGCCGCGGTGGTTCGGCGCCTGCACATTGACGCCGACGACGAAGCTCGACAGCGGGTTGATGCCGGTCGGCAGTTGCCCGTTCTCACCGAGCGCGATCGAGACCTGATCGTTCAGGTAGGCGGCGCGCGGCGCGGCGAAGGTCGAGTAGTCGAGATCCGCCGTCCGTCCGTCGGTCGGCGTGAGGTCGGGCAGGCGGTCGATCTCGAGATACTGGATCTCGGTGTTGGTGCCACCGATCGAGTCGATCGTCAGACGCCCGTCGGAGACCTGCACGATGCCGGTGACCAGCGTCGAGCGGAAGCCGCCGCCGTTCTGCGAGCCGTCGATCGGGTTGACCGGCACCCAGGAGGGCATGAAGCGCTTGCCCTCGATGTTGAGGGCGTAGTTGCTGTCGAAGGCGCCCGCGGTGTCGCCGATCGAAAGCTTGACCTGATAGGTCCCGTTGGCGAGCGCCATCTCCCAGGCCCGCGCCCCAGCCGCACCGGCGCCCGGATACTCGAAATGGGCATAGGTCTTCTGGAGGTTGGACGCGCCCGTGACGATGTTCTTGTACCAGTGGGCGTTGGCAGGCTGGGCGGCCGCGATGGTACCGTTGGCGGTGCCGTCGGCGACGCTCGCCTCGGTCACCCAGCCGTAGCTGAAGCCGTTGCCGCGGTCGCCGTAGGCGGCACCCGTGTCGGCGAGGTAACCGGCGGGCGTGACGTAACCGGCGGGCAGGCCCTGCGTGGTCTGCCCCGGGGCCGGCTCGAAGTTGATCTTGACGACCTGCTCGAACAGCTCGCGGCCGCGCGGGTCGACCGGGGAGCCGTCTCGGCTGATCGTGACGCTGTCGATGTTGGGACCGTTATCGATCGTGTTCGCGATTCTCACCGTGTTGGCGCCGGCCGCCAGATCGATCTCGACAGTCGCGGTCTGCCAGTTGTCCCAGCCGTTCACGCTGGTGCCGGGGAACGAGAGCGACTTGGTGACGCCGTTCACCGTCACCGTCATCGCGCGATCGACCTGCGGGTTGCCACCGTTCGAGTAGCGGAACGCAAAGGTGTAGGTGCCGGCTTGCGGAGCCGTGAGGTTGAACGAGGCCGCATCACCGGCCTGCGCGCCCATGTCGAGGTAGCCGGCACCGGTGAAGCCGTCCCACAGCCCGTCACCGTTGACGTCGCGCAGCAGCGGAAGGGTCGGCTCCTTGTTGGCGAGCGTGCGCGCCTGGGTGATCGCGTTGCCGGTTCCGGTCGTGTCGATCGGCGTGAAGGTCTCGGCCTCGATCGTGAGCAGGAAGGGCTGCGGCTGGCTCGGCCCGCTTCCCTGGTGGACGAAGCGGATCTCGTCGATGTTCGGCCCGGCAATCCCTCCGGTCGGGATCGCCAGCGCGATCGTATTCGCGCCGGCCTTCAGGGTCAGCTCGACCGTCTTCTCGACCCAGGATTCCCATCCGGACGCAGTCGCGCCGGTGCCGATCACCGGACCGGGAACGAAATCGACCGAGAGCGCCGTGCCGCCGTTGAGCCGCAGGTCGAGTGGCCGATTGGCTGTGCCGCCGTTGGCATAGCGGAAGGTGACGAGATAGGTGCCGGCTGCGGGCGCATCGACGTTCACCGTCATAGCGTCGCCCGCATTGGCACCGAAATCCATGTACGCGCCGCCGACCGCACCAGCCCGGTAATTGCCGGTCGCATCCGGATGGGCCGCGTCCACCACACGGGTGAAGTCGGTGTTGGTCGGAAGGCCGGTATCCTGGACTGTGACCTTCGTGGCGTCCTCGGCCTGGATTGTGAAGGGCGCCACCGTCACGGTGCCCCCGATCACGATCGACATCGAGGATGAGGCCACATTGCCGGCACCATCGGTCACGTAGACCCGCGCCGTGTAGGATCCCGCCGCGAGGCCGGAGCCGTCCGCGACGAAGTCACCGTCCGCATCGGGCCGGACGAGCGTGCGGGTGACGCCGTTGTCGAAGCTGATCTCGGTCTTGACGATATCCGCGTCGACGCCCGCGATCTTGAAGTTGATCGACTCCTTCGCCGCTCCCGTCAGCTCGCCGGTCGGACCGGAGAGGAACAGGGGGATGTCGTCGGCATCCGCCGAGACGTCGGCCGGTGCCTGCGGCTTGCTGAGCGTCAGGCTGTCGATGTTGGGGCCGTTGACGCGCCCGGCAGGGATCGCGAGCGAGAGGGTGTTCGCCCCCGCCGCGAGAGTGACGGTCACCGACTTGGTGACCCAGACGTTGAAGCCGTCGACCGCGGTCGTACCGCTCGCCGGCGTTCCGGTGCTCGCGAACTCGACCAGAGTCGCGGCTCCGGTGCCGACCGCCAGGTCGAGGGCCCGGGCGTCGCCGGACGCGTAGCGGATGGAAAGCTCGTAGGTCCCGGCCTCCGCCACAGTCACCACGAAGCTGGCCCGGTCCCCGGCATCGTTGCCGAAGTCGAGGTAGCCGGTCCCGGTATAGCCCGCCCGCAGCCCGTACTGGTCGAGGATCTTGGTGGCGCCGGGCGTCTCCGGATTCGCCGTCATGGTCCGCAGCAGCGTCGAGTTGGCATCGGGCGCCTGCGTCAGGGTGACGGTGGCAGCCTCACCCTGGATCACGATGGGCTCAAACGGCTCCGGAGCCCCGGGCTGCTCGACCGTGACCGTGAATGCCACGGGCGTCGAGGCGAGTTCGCCGTCGCTGGCGATGGCTTCGATCGCGTAGGCGCCTGGCGCAACGCTCGGCGCAACCCGCAGGACGTTGCCGTCGAGGACGATTCCGGTCGGCAGCGCGCCGCCACCCGCGAGACGGACGGACAGCGTCGTGGCATCACCCGCATCCGGGTCGGCGGCCGTGAGCACCGCGAGGCTGACCTCGCCGCCGGTGTCGCTCTGGAAGACTTGGGCCGCGATGGTGCCGGTCAGCGTCGGCGCCTCGTTGACGTCGGTGACCGACAGCGTAACCTGCGCGGTCGTTGTCGCGCCGCGGGCATCGGTGGCCACGACGCTGACGCTCGTGCCGTGATCCGTCTCGTGGTTGAGGCTCGCGCCGGCGGCCAGACGCAGCTCGGTCTGGCCGGTCGTGGTGTTTCGGACCACGACGAAGCGCGGATCCGACACCGTGAAGCTGACGGCGTCACCCTCCGCGTCCGTGGCCGAGAGCAGGCCGACGAGGGCGCCCGCGGCGTTCTCGGCCACCGCTCCCGTGAGGCTGATGCCGGTCGGCGCGGCGTTCGGAGCCTCGACGCGCTCGAAGGTGAAGCGGTCGATGCGCAGGGACTCGCCCCCGATCGCCTGGCCGTCGAGCGTCATGACGCTGCCGGCCTCGACGCGGACGATCGTGTCGAAGGTGATCGCCTTGAGGTTGCCCGGGTTCGCGGCCGTTCCGCGTGGCGCCAGCGGGTCGACGAACGTGCCCGGACCCGCGTCGTTAAGGACGACGGTCGAGGTTCCGCCGATCCGCAGCGGGGTGCCGTCGACCGAGAGCGTGAAGGTGCTGGCGCCGTCCGTCTCGTCGAAGACGTAGGCGGTGACCCGGTAGAAGCCGTCGGCGAGGCCGTTGGCCGCGAGGTTGGTCGAGACCGATCCGGCATCGCCCTGATTGAGCAGGATCAGCCGGTTGCCGGAGGCGGCGGTGGCCCCGGTGGCGAAGAAGCCGTCGGCGATCGAGATCCCCGTGAGGGCCTCGGCCTCGACCGAGACGACGTTGCCCGCGCCCGACGCCTCAACGACGAAGGTCAGGGTGAGCGTGTCGGACAGGCCGGTCGGATCGGTCGCCCGGACCTTCACGGCGAAGGTGCCCGACGCGATCGGGGTGCCGCTGACATAGCCCTCCGCGTTCACGCTCAGGCCCGGCGGCAGATCCTCGATCGTGAAGGTGAGTGCCTCGCTCTCGGGATCGCTGAAGAACGACGACAGTGCGTTGATGTCGAAGCCGGAAAAGGCCGTGCCGACGCGACCGAAATACGGTTCAAGCGCCACATCCTCGGCCACAGGTGCCTTGTTGACGTGCGTCACCGTCAGCGAGAAGTTGTCCTCCGCAAACGCCGTCCCATCGCTCGCCCGCACCGTGACGGTGAAGACGCCGTCGCCGAGGGCCGCGACATCGCCGGAAAGGATACCGTCGGTGATCGTCAGGCCGCTTTGCGGGACGACGACACCGGCCGCATTCTTCACCTCGAGCGTGTAGGTCAGCGCGTCGCCGTCCGGATCGAGGAACGGCAGGTCGATCTCGAGCGAGCCGGTCTCCGGGATCGTACGGTCGGCAATGCCGCCGCCGACCACCACCGGCGCGGCATTCGCGTCGGCCGCCTCCACGAACCGCATGTTCGTGTAGGTGGAGGAGCCTAGGTCCGGACGGCTGTCGTCGTCGTTGATGACGACCAGCGACGTCAGGGTCTTGCCGGCATGGGCGCCGAGGTCGATGACGAAGCGCACCGTCCCGTCGCCGTTCGGAGTGCCCGAGCCGCGCAGATCGATGAACCCGCCCTGGGTCTGGCTGCCGCCGAGCTGATAGATGCTGGCATCCGCGTCGAACGGATCCTCGTCGAGGTCGAAGCCGATCGCCACGATCTCCGGAAGTTCGCCTCCGGTTCCGACGCGCAGGTCGAATTCGAGCTTCGTTGCTTCCGTGATCGTGTAGCTGCCGATGCTGACGCGCTTCCAGAAGTTGCCGTCGAGCGTCAACGAATCGGGGGTGGCCGTGACCGTGCCGCCATCCTGCGGCCGATCCTGGGACGAGTAGGGCGTGATTGCCCCGAAGACGATCGGCACCGGTCCGCCCTCGGCGACGTCGGTGACGGAGACGCCGACGGTCCTGACAGTGGTGAGGCTGCCGTCGCTCACCGCCACCTCGACGTTGAAAATCTTTCCGGCGGCGAGCGCCTCGAAGTCTGGCGCAACCTTGAAGGTTAGCGCGCCCGTCCGGGCGTCGATCGCGAACAGACCGTTGTCGGTCGCCGCGTTCGCGGTCAGCGCGTAGGTTAGCGCGTCGCTGTCCACGTCGGTTGCCGACACGATGCCGACGGCCGTCTGGTTCTCCGCGGCCGAAAGCGCGGTCGTGGTGATCACCGGCGCCTCGTTGACGTTGGTGACCGCGACCGCGAGCGTCTCCAGGGTCCGTCCGGTGCCATCGAACGCCTCGACCTCAACCGTGTAGGGACCGGCGCCGCGCGCGCCCTCGAAATCGGGCGCGGCCTTGAAGCTCAGCGCACCCGTCCGCGCATCGATGGCGAATAGGGCGTTGTCGGTCGCCGTGTTCGCGGTCAGGGCGAAATCAATCCGGTCGCCGTCGAGGTCGCTCGCCGTCACCGTTCCGACAGTCACCGTTCCCTCGGCAACCGTGAAGCCGGCCTCCGTCACGACGGGTAGCGCGTTCGGGGCCGTGAAGGTCGCGGTCGAGCCCTGGCGCGTGATCGCGATCGCGTCGAGGTTGGGACCTGACGTGAAGCCCGCCGGAATCGCGAAGGCGATGGTGTGCGTGCCGGCGGCGAGCTGCACCGTGACCTTCTGCACGGACCAGTCATTGAAGCCGTCCGCTGTGCCGACCCCATCCGGATCGGTCGAGAGGAAGGGCAGGTTGGGCTGCGCCACGCCATCGAGCCGGAAGGCGAGCGGGCGATTGCCGGCGGAAGCATAGCGGATGTGGATATCGTAGCTGCCGGCTTCCGCGACGGTGAAGCTATAGCTCGCGGTGTCTCCGGGCGTGTTGCCGAAGTCGAGATAGCCGCTGCCGGTAAAGCCCGGCCGCAATCCGTTGACGAGACCGGCTGCGTTCGACGTCTCCTTGTTCCAGGGATTGCGGATGACGGTGTCGTTCGTGTCCGCGTCGGTGTCCACAATCGTCAGACGCCCGGCCTCGGCCTGGATCATGATCTGCTCGAAGGGCTCGGGCATGGGAGGAGCCTGGATCGTGAGGGTGAAGGGGACGGCGGTGGAGGTCAGTTGGCCGTCGGTCGCGAAGACCTCGACCGCGTAGGCGCCAGGCGCGACGCCTGCCGCGACGGTCACCGCCCCGCCGCTGAGCCTGATGCCGGAGGGCAGATCCCCTCCGCCGGCCAGACGCAGCCCGAGCGCGGGCGTGGTGCCGTCCGGATCGATCGCCACGAGGCCCGCCAGCGACACCGACCCGCCGCTCGCCGGAACGCTGACCGGAGTCAGTGCACCCGTCAGCGTCGGCGCCTCGTTCACGTTGGTGACGGAGAGCGTGACAGATTGGGTGAGCCCATCGACGGACACTGAAACTTCGGGCCGCGCGCCTTCGAAGTTCAGACTTTGCCCCTCGCGCAGCGCCAGTTGCAGCGCGCCCGCGCTGCCGATGACGTGGAACTTTGCGGCATCCGCGCCCGACACTGCAACGTCTCTTGGACCGTAGAGGCTGTCGATGTCGCTGATCGCGATGTTGGCCACGACTGCGCCGGACACGTTCTCGGCCACCGGCACGGCGGTCAGGCTCAGCGCGGTCGCGGCATCGTTCACCGCCGTGACAGCAACAGCGAGGGAAGCGGAGGCGGAGAGCGCGGGCGAGCCGCCGTCGGTGACGGTGTAGGCGATGTCCGCTTGGCCGTAGAAGTTGGCAGCCGGGGTGAAGGTGATGACGGTGCCGTTGACCGAGACCGTCCCCTGCTCAGTCGGAACCGTGGCCGTAACGGTGAGGGGATCGCCTGCGTTGGCGTCCCGGATCAAGCCGGCGACATCGATGGAGACGGTGGTGTCCTCGCGGGTCTCGGCAGTACCATCCTGAGCCGTCGGCGCGACGTTCGTCTGGGATGCAGGCGCGTCGTCGGACGGATCGTTGGCGACCACGAGCGTCACGGTCCGAGTAAGATCGCCGACCGTCACCGTGATCTCAGGCCAATCGCTTTCGAAATCCAGGGATACGCCGTCGCGCAGCGCCACCTGCAGGGCGCCATCGTTCATGATGACGCGGAACAGAGCGAGATCCGCTTCCGACAGGGCGACGTCGTCCGGGCCGTAGTTGGTGTCGATGTCGCTGATCGCGATGTTGGCCACGACCGCGCCGGGCACGTTCTCGGCCACCGGCACGGCGGTCAGGCTCAGCGCGGTCGCGGCATCGTCCACTGCCGTGACGGTCACCGCGACGGCGGCAGTGGCCGAGCGGACGGGCGAGCCGCTGTCGGTGACGGTGTAGGCGATATCCGCTTGGCCGTAGAAGTTGGCAGCCGGGGTGAAGGTGATGACGGTACCGTTGACCGAGACCGTACCCTGCTCGGTCGGAACCGTGGCGGTGACGGTGAGGGTGTCGCCCGCGTTGGCGTCCGCGATCAGGCGGGCGACGTCGATGGAGACAGCGGTATCCTCGCTGGTCTGGGCGGTACCATCCTGAGCCGTCGGCGCGAGATTCGGCGAGGGCGCGGGCGCATCGTCCGATGGATCGTTGGCGACCGTGAGCACGAAGGATTTTTCGACGGACAGGCCGTCTGCATCGGTCGCGACGAGCCGAAGCGGGATGCTGGAGCCCGCCTCGAAATCGAGGGCTTGGTCAGCACGGAGCTTGAGCTCGCCGTTCACGACTTCGAGGCGGGTGCTGACGCTCTCACCCTCAAAGACCTTGATGGTGTGTGCAGTGGAGTCGGCGTCGGTGACGCTCACGAGGCCGACCACGGCCCCGGGGAGGTTCTCACCCACTGTTAGCTTGGCGAGTGTGATGTCGGACGGGGCAACCGGCTCGGGCTCAAAGGCCTCCACCAGCACGAACTCGAACTTGTCGATGTTGGGTCCGTTCGTGCCAGAGAGGCGAAGAACGGTGGTACCCGCCTTGAGCGTCACATTTACGGTCAGGGAGGACTTTGCCCATCCTTCCCATCCAGTCTGGTCGGGCGCGGTTCCCACGTCACTTCCATCCGTAGGCCGCACCCCCGTTGCGAGATCCCCATAGAAGTCCGGGTAGGCCGTTGGAGCGATCGTGGGCGCAAGGGCGAATGTGCCGATCGCAGTCCCATCCTGATAGGTGAGCGTCAGCGGCCGATTCGTGGTGCCGCCGTTCGCGTAGGTGATGGTGATGCTGTAGTTGCCGGCCACCGTTGCGGTGACGGGGATTTCAAGGGTGTTGGCGGCCGAGCCCCAGTCGAGATAGGCATCGCCTTCCGCCCCGACACGGAAGGTTTCCGCCGGTGTTTTGGTGTTCAGGAATGAGAGCGTCATCGGCCGGTTGACTGCCGTCGATGTCATATCGATTGGCACGGACTTCAGCAGATCCTCGGCCTGGATGACGATCCGGTGCGGATCCGGGCTGCGGATTTCCAGGTAATCGAGGTTCGGCCCACTGAAGCCGGTCGCCGTCAGGCGGACCGTCTGGGTGCCGGCCTCCAAAAAGACGCGCGTGACGGTCTCGCTGTAGGTCGTGTTGGCGCCCGTGTTCTGGAAATCGAACAGACGATCCCAGACCTTTCCGTTCACTTCGAGACGCATCGGCCGGTTCGAAGCCGCCGTCGAGAAGAACGCGTAGCCGAACGCGAGATCGTAGATGCCCGCCGCGGGAACGTCGAACGACCACTGCAGGTACTCGCCCGATCCGGCGTTGAAGTTGTTGTTGAATCCCGCGAAATCGACGTAAGCGTCCCCGTCGGCAGCCTCGGCGTTCGGCCGGTCGCTCGCGCTCGCGTTCGCCGTCGTCACCACCACGGGGGTCGACGTCGTCGTGCCGCCGCCGACATTCCCGCGCGTGACGCCCGTGGTTGCCTCGGCCTGAAGGCGCAGGGTCTGAATCACCGGCAGCACCGCGTCGGCCTGGGGCGCCGCTGACTCACTGCCTTGATCGGCAGCGATGGCCAGGCTGCTCGTCATACGCGCACCCGCCGAGCCGCTACCTCCCTTTCCCGAGCTGACCGCACCGGGGATGGAGGCCGCTGACGCCGCCTCGAAGGTGTCGTCGGCTACTTCGGGAGCAGGCGCCGAGACGCGGCCTGAACTCTGGATCAAGCTGCTCGAGCCGACTTTGGGGGCCGGTGACTCCACCGCTTCGACCAGCGTCGGACCCGTATCATCGCTGACATACGCCCGTGCCGAATGGGTATTGCGGCTCTGTGGAACCGCCGACGAGCTCGGCGGAGCCGATGGAAGATCTTCGACCTCAAGGGACACAGAGCTTCCCTGGGCGAGGGGCGCCTTCGGCAGAGCGGGCGGCTGTACGGCGGCCGACGCCTGCCCGATGGCGTTCTTGCCCTCGTCGAGGGCGAGCACCATGGCTCCGGAGGCCAGTGCCAGGACCGCTTCCGTCTTGTTGCCGGACTTGCCCTTGCCAAGCTTGTTGCGCGCCATGATTGGCTCCCGTGTCTGCGTGCGGAGCGTGGTCCGCTGCGTCGTGCTGGGGTCGGATCGGCCGGCGCGGGGCGGCGGCCTTGGACGGATCGGTAGGCTGCGTCGTCCACCCGGCGATCGATGGCCGGATGCGTGGTGGGGCGGATCGGCGAGTCCGGTCAGGTCTCGCGGAAGCTCTTGTTGATGGACTCAAGGAAGGGCCGCACGAGGTAGTCGAGGGCCGTCCGCTCACCGGTCAGGATGAACACTTCGGCC
The DNA here is from genome assembly GCF_014199985.1 of Methylorubrum rhodesianum. GTDB lineage: Bacteria > Pseudomonadota > Alphaproteobacteria > Rhizobiales > Beijerinckiaceae > Methylobacterium > Methylobacterium rhodesianum. Next base: position 282,004 of record NZ_JACHOS010000001.1, read on the forward strand.
GGCATGCCGGCCACGAGCTCGAGGCTCGAATTGAGTTCGCGGATCTTGGCCGCATCGACCTCGACCTTGGCGATGAAGTAGCTCTCGCCCGTCCGCTCATCGGTCATGCGGTCGGCCGAAATTGAGCGCAGGCGGCCGTCGATCTGCGGCAGGTTGCGTTGGGCGAAGGCCGAGAAGACGACTTTGGCTCCCATGCCGGGCCGCACGACATCGACGTCGATCGGCCTCACCCGCGCATCGACGATGAGGCTCGCGTTCTGCGGGACGATTTCGAGGAGAGCCTCGCCCGGCCGCACGACGCCGGATTCGGTCGTCACCCGAACGTTCATGACGATGCCGTCGATCGGCGCGGTCACGAGCGTGCGATCCAGGACGTCCGTGCGAGCCGGCAGCTTGCTGCGCAGCGAGGCGAGTTCGGCGCGCACCGTGTTCAACTCCTCGTTGACCTTCTCGCGGTCCTGCTGGCGCATGGTGAGGAGTTCCATGTCGGCCTCGCCGACCGCCTGCTTGTTCTTGGCGATGCGGGCGAAGTTGCTGGCGCGCGCGCCGCTCAGCTCGGCCTGCACCCGTTGCAGCGACAGAAGACGGGGGAGGCGCTCGAGTCCCTGGCGCAGCAGGGTTTCCACCGTCGCGACCTCCTGCTTGATCAGCGCCTCCTGCTCGTTCTGCGAGGCGATGACTTGGCGCAGTCCCTCGCTCTCCTCGTGCAGCTGCAGAATGCGTTGACCTAGGATGCGCTCGCGACCGGAGCGGGTCTCACGGCGGCTGATGAACAGGGTCTCCTGACCACGCAGAGCGCTCGCCAGGGCGGCTTGATGCATCAGCGGCGCGTCTTGGGGGGGGATGGCGGTCGCACCGGCCTGCTCTGCCAGCAGGCGCGCCTCTATGGCCAGGAAGTGGACGAGGCGCTCGCTCAGCTCGGCCATGTTGGCCCGCGCGAGCGTGTCCTCGATGGTGACGAGCCGGTCGCCCGCGCGCACCAGATCCCCCTCGCGCACGTGGATGCGCTGGACGATGCCGCCCTCGAGGTGCTGCACGGTCTTGCGGTGACCATCCGGGCTGACGAAACCGGGAGCGACGGCCGCCCCCGCCAGGGGGATGGCGGCCGCGAGCGTCGCGCCGCAGCCGAACACGAGCAGGATCGTTGCCCAGCCGAGCCGACGCGGCGCCCGAACATACTGGGACAGGCTCTCGGACCCGTCCTGAGCACTGGCGCCTTCGCCGGCCTTGGCACTCAGGATGAGGGCGAGGGCGCAGGCTCCCAGCAGCAGCACGAGACCGATCGAGGGGTCGATGCCGGTCTCCCGCAGAAGCGCGAACGACGGATCGATCCAGGTCTCACGCAAGCCTGCGGCCGACGGGAGCCACGCCGCATCGCGCAGCGCCGCCGACGATGGAGCCGTTGCCGCGCCGAACAGCCCGGCAGCGGCGGTCATACCGGTGACGAGAGCGAGGAGGAACACGGCAAAGCCTCCGATCCTCGTCTTGCGCGATGAGGGGCGGGAGGCACGGCGAGCCAAGGTCCAACATCCCGCAGTGAGGAGAACGAGGCCTGCCACGGCCGCCAGTTTCGCCCCGAGAAGCGGATCCGCGATGAAGGGGGCGTAGACGTCGTCCAGAATTGTGCCCGCAAGGCCCACGAAGCCGTCGAAGGTGGCTTGAGCGAAGGATTGCACCGGCTTCAGCAGGGTCTCGACGCCGGCTTGGAGACTGGACTGCGCCGCGGGTTGTGCGTGCGGTTCGCCGGACAGGGCGGGTGCCGGGAAGGATGACAGGAGGGCGAGCATGGGATCGGCCTTCGACAAGACACTCGGCGGGTCACTCGGCGGGGGCACGCGCGGCCAAGGGGGCGGCAGCGAAGGGCGCGGCAGCGAAGGAGGCCGCCGCGGGTCCGACCGGCGCGCTCCGGGGAGCGGGGGTGGTCGCCTCGTCGCGTGGCTTGGGCACCATGAGGTGCTTGAGCACCTCGTCGCGCGGACCGAACGCTCCCACTGCACCGTCGCGCAGCACGAGGAGCGTGTCGGCCGTCCGCAGAGCGCCGGGCTGGTGGGCGACGATGACAACCGTGCGGCCCAGGCGCTTCAGCTCGATCAGGGCGCGGTTGAGCGCCTGTTCGCCGTCGCCGTCGAGGTTGGAATTGGGCTCGTCGAGCACGACGAGGACAGGATCGCCGTAGAGCGCGCGGGCGAGGCCGATGCGCTGGCGCTGCCCGCCCGACAGCCGGTTGCCGAGGCGGCCGACATCGGTGTCGTAGCCCTCCGGCAAGCGCAGGATCATCTCGTGCACATCGGCCAGCATCGCTGCCCGCGCGACCTTCTCGGCATCCACGACGCCCATGCGGGCGATGTTCTCCGCGACGGTGCCTGGGAACAGATCGATCTGCTGTGGCAGATAGCCGATGGAGCGGCCAAGCTGGGTCGGGTTCCAGGCCGTGATGTCGGCTCCGTCCAGGCGCACATGCCCTGAACTCGGCACCCATGCCCCGACGATGAGCCGGCACAGGGTCGACTTGCCGGAACCGGAGGGACCGAGAATGCCGCAGGTCGTACCCTGTTCGATGCGGGCGTCGATGCCGCGCAGCACCGGTTCGACTGCACCTGGGGGCGCGTAGCGTACGGCTTCCATGGCGAGACGCCCAACCGGTGCCGGGAGATCCATGGGACCCGCATGATCCGGCAAGGCGTCGAACAGAGCGCGGAGATTCGCGTGCGCTGTCCGTGCGGAGACCCAGCTCCGCCACGCGGTGAGAGCCCGCTCCACGGGCGACAGTGCGCGCCCCAGGATGATCGAGGCGCCGATCATGCCGCCCGATGTCAATTGACCGCGCAGGACGAGGAGTGCGCCGACACCGAGGATGACGATCTGGAGGCCCAAGCGGAGCGCCCGGGTGAGGTTCGAGATCGTCTCGGTTACGTCCTGCGTGCCCTGCGCACCGGCATGGACGGCGCCCTGTCGATCGCGCCAGCGGCGCAGCATGGGATCCACCATGCCGAGCGGCTTGAGTGTTTCGCCATGCTCGACCATCTGCTGTGCACTGAATTGCAGTTGGCGCGCGTCGCCGGCGGACCGTGCCGAGGCCGAACGGGTCAGCACGTCGTTGAGAACGGCAAGGCCGAACAGGATCACGGCACCGGCGACCGCGACAGCACCCAGTGCCGGATGCATCAGCCAGATTACGATGATGAAGATCGGCATCCAGGGTGCGTCGAGGAAGGCGAGTAGTGCCTCCCCGGAGATAAAAGTCTTGAGATCCCCGACATCGGAGGCGCTCGCTTCACTCCTGACGCCGGCGAGCCTCGCATCGACGCCGCGGCGGATCACCGGCTGTGACAGCCGCTGCTCGACCCAAAGGCCCGTGCGCGCCAGGACACGGCGCCGCGCTTGCTCGATAACCGCATAGGCCGCGATTCCCAGGAGCGCCGCGATGGTCAACCACAGCAACGTGTGTAGCGATCCGCTGGCCAGGACCCGATCGAAGACCTGCATCATGTAGATGCTGCTGATCAGCATGAGCAAGTTGACCGCGAGGCTGAACCACATCACGGGCATCACCTGCCGGCGCACTTGGCGCATACAGTTCTTGAAAACGCCGTCCGTCGTCATTGTCGTACGCTCTACAGAAATGTTGATCGGCGTATTGAAGATGGACGATATTTGGACTGATCAGCGTGCCGGTCTCGGCTCGCGCTGGCAGACATGACTCCTCGATCTGTGACGCATCGAAGCATCACAGGGGATCAAGGAGAGGAGCGGGCACAATCTGGCCGCGCTCGAACTGTCTATTTGGATTTTTCCTCCCGCCCGAGGACGGTTCCCTTGTTTCTTATCTGGATCTGAACCGGTCGCTAGTCACTTCGCACTACCCAAATGGGGAGAGTGAATAATAATATTTAACCGAATTTTAACTTAGGTAGTCATCGCAGGCGCCATGGCGCTCCGGGCGCAGCCGAAACTTCGCGGAGCTTCGAGTGATCGGCGTAGACGTATCGTAGTGCTGCCGCAGAGCCGACGACACGATGGTCGGCTTCCGATCGGTCCGAGAATATGATCGCTCTTAAGCCTATCGTGAGCGGCGCAAGACAGACAATCCACTCAGCAATCCCACGAGGTCGGCCTGTCTGACCAACCCAGTCTTGGCGAACACACCCTTGAGGTGGAAACGAACCGTACCGACGGTAACGCCCGTTTTCCCGGCAATCTCTTCGAGTTTGTCGCCGGCTGCGATGCTGTGGGCGACCCGCGCCTCGGCGGCGGTCATGGCAAAGAGTTTTTGGAGCACATCTTCCTTCGGCACAGCCGGTCGGACGACGTGCGTCACGAGGACGAGAAAGGTCGGCACCACGAGGGGACCTGAAATCAGGTGGTCGTCGTCCCGGATCACATGCATCAGAAGGGGGGGCTGGTCGCCCTGCGCCGGAATGGGGATGAATTGCTGAGGCAATGTGGTCGCGGCTGCGCCGCGAAGGCTTGCTGCCAGTCGTGTCAGTGCAGCGACGATTCGACCATCGCGTGCCCCGTCCGTCGGACGAGCCCTTCCCAGCTGCTCTGATTTCAAACGATCCGTTTTGGAGAGATAAGGCCGGAATGCTCGATTGCTCCGCGTTACTTCGAGACCGGCTCCCATCGCAATCGCGGCGGCGATTCCGAGATAATCGAACATTTCCACCGCAATCGATGTGCTTCGCTGCACAATTTGTGCAGAAAAATCGAGCGATCGATCCAATTCTAGTCTTACATATCGCAGATTTTTCTTAATCGAATCTATGTAGGCGTGCATTTTCGAAGTAAATTCGAAAAAATAGACAATTCTATACTGACCGCAGAACATGAACACTGAGAAAGCGTACAACCGAGTGCCCCCGGATTCGACGCCTTTCTGCGCCACATGGGCCCCATCAGACGAGTTGGTTGAAGGGAGAGTGCAGAGATGCCAGCCGTCACTCTCACGTTCCAGACAGGTCGATAAGATGATCTTTGAGATCGCCGTCAGCGCAAACATTGTGCCCCGATCAGGCATCATCGTCGACGTGACGATGCGTTCGATCTCTCCATCCTCGCCGCCGAGCAGACCAACCCATCCCCTTTCCGCACCGACGAAGGCAACGATCTTGCTGAGCAGATCAGGCCGAGCCATTTCCGCGAAATCGGCATCGAAAGCGAGCCTGTCTGCGTAGTTTAACTCAGACCTTGTCATTTCAGATATCGCTTTAGCGCTCGGCATATGACGGCTTTTAAACAGTTTCATATTTATAGGCAATTCAACCGTGCATTTTGCGCGCTACGCATGGTTGTCCACATAAAACGAGAGCTGCCATACATATTAGTTTGATACAAGAACGCGAACATTATCCAATGAATTGCTTGCAATATTGATGTGCACGTCGCCGCATTTCCAGTACTTCCCTCTCAAGCACAGGGAATTTATGCAGCGAAGGAAATTCGTAGCGCGAAGTTAAATTGCCGTGAGGCTGTGACGAAGCGACCGCGCGTGGAGCGCTCCTTCGGAGCATGAAGAAGACGAAGGCGAGGACGTGCAGGTCGGCTAACGTGCTTGCGGAGCGCACGTAGACTTTGATGGGACAGCGTGACGTGTCGGGTCACAAGGTGGCCGAGCATATCCACTGCCAGCTGCAGCTTTGAGACTGCTTGCACTCGGCCCTACCGTAGCCGGCCCTCTCATCGCACTTGAGTATCGCCCAACATTCGGCCGTCGAGGATGGCTGCTGACAATTCGGCCTTGTTCCCTGCCACCAAGAGCAACACGGCGCAGCGGTCCTGGTCCGTTGTTCGAAGCAGTCCGCCGACAATTTTCACCGCGCCTGCTTGTCGATGGCTGGTCAGGGCGGAAGGCCACGCGCTCACTACGTCAAAGCGGACTGCATTCTCCTCCTTCGGCTGCTCGATTGTAGCGTTTCGATGCGCAGCACGGTACGTGCTGACGCTTAGAACGCCGTTAGTTATGAGCCGACGTGCTCGTGCTGCGTCCCGGGTCGGAGGGCCCGGCATGCGGCTACGACGAGGGTTGGCGAACGCGGTCGTCGGTCCACCCGCGGCCGGTCGCGTCACGGCGTGGTGCTTCCGCGATGAGGCGTGACCGCACAAGACGTTCGAGCGCCTGCGACCAGGCGGCATGATAGAAGGCAAGGCTCAGGGCTTTGGCGGGCCTGCCCGACGATAGTACTCCGATGGTTCGGTAAGTGGATCGGTCTGAGGCTGAGCGTAGCAAGGAGACGTAGCAAGGAGACAAGGTGTCACCGGACGGGAATTTCGCCGTGGAGCCAACCCTGCAGGATCGCGAACTGAACGATTTGGGCTCGGCTTGTCAGGCCCAGTTTGGTGCAGGCCCTGGCCTTCTGGGTCTCGATGGCCTTGGGTGTCGCTCCGAGGCGGTCGGCGACTTCCTTGCTCGTGAAGCCGAAGGCGACGAATCGGAGGATGTCCTTCTCGCGCTCGCTCAAGGTCGAGCAGGCTGCCTCGTCCACGCTGGAGTGCAGGAGACGATGCGGAACGGTGCGTTCCGGCAGTGCCGGATCGACGTAGATGCCGCCCTCATGAACCGCCCGCACCGCGCTCGCAATGTGCTGGAAGGCGGACCGCTTGAGGACGTAGCCGCGAGCGCCCGCCTCGAAGGACTGGTCCACGTAAACCCGACTCTCGTAGACGCTCAGCATGATGGCGCGCGTGCGGCTCCTCAGCTTGAGGAGATTGCGGACGACCGCGACGCCGTTCATCTCCGGCATGTTGATGTCGAGGATGGCGACATCCGGTTCATGCTCGACGATCGCCCGATAGGCGGCTGATCCCGTCTCGACCGACGCCACCACGACGACTTCGCCGGTGTCGGCGATCAAGCTCTTCACGCCGTGTCGGAAGACCGGATGATCGTCCGCCAGCACGACGCGAATCGGATTACTCGGCATGTCCGCTCTCCTTGGCGGACAGGTAGATGCGGGCGACGATGCTCGTGCCCTTCCCGGGAGCGGCCTCGATGTTCAGGGTGCCTTCGACCAGCGACAGCCGCTCGCGCATCCCGAGGAGGCCGAGTTTTCCCTGAGAGACGAGGAGGCTCGTGAGAGCCTCGTCGGCTTCGAACCCACGACCATTGTCGTCGATCGTCAGCGTGACCTGGAGCGCGCTGAACCGCAGCACGATCGACACACAAACGCCCGGTCCCGCGTGCTTGGCCACATTTGTCAGCGCCTCCTGAGCCAGCCGATAGAGCGTGATGGCCGTCTCAAGCGGAAGGTCCGCTTCCTTGCCGACAATCTGGAACTCTGTCGCGATCTCCGTCACCCGGCTCCACTCGTCCAAGAGGGACCGCAATGCGGTGACGAAACCGAATTCCTCAAGGGCCGCGGGCCGGAGCTCGAGGGTCACCCGCCTGAGTGACTGCCCGATGTCCTGCGTGTGTCGCAGGAGCTGCTCGACCTCATGGATCGCCGTCGGGCACGACAGGCGTGACGCAATCTTCCTCAGTCCGAAGGTCAGGGTGACGAGCTGCTGACCGGCATGATCATGAAGGTCACGCGCAAGACGCCGACGCTCGTCCTGTCCAGCCCGATAGAGCCTGGACAGAACCGCGTCCCGCTCGGCCTCGGCGCGCTGGCGGGCCTGCGCATCCTCCTCAAGGTGGGCCAACAATCGGCTGCGCTCGGCCAGGAGCGCCTGCATTTCGATTTCACGGCGCTTCCGCTCCTGCATGACGCGCCGTGCATCGCTCAGCCGATCGGTGAGGAGGCGAAGTCGGCCCTCCAGGCTGGTCGGCGTGAGATGCAGCAGGACGAGCGGCTCGCCACCATACGCGCGTAGGACGATGCGCGCGCCCCGGCACGGATGACGGCGATAGCCCTCGGCCCCGGCATGGACGAACAAGGCACCGGGAAGCGGATTCTCGGTCCGCGAGCACAGGTCGAGGTAACGGCTCATCCGCTCGCGCTGCGTCCCCTCGACCGGCAGGGGAAGGCCGACCGCGAGATCCGGCACTCGGTCGAATGCGGCTGCATTGGCGTCCTCCACGAGCCCGAACTGGCGCACGAGGATCAAGGGATCCGCAATGAAGGCGAACAGGGCCGCGAAATCGGCCTCAGGCCCAGGCTCGCCGATGATGCCGCCGTCCGCCGCCGGGTGTGTCAGGGTCGAGGTTGATGACAATCCGGCACTCGGACGCCCCCGCGGCGATGGTCTCGGGGAGATCGACTCGTGCATATCCCTGACTCTCCGCGGCCAGATGCCCACACACGTTCGCTGTCAGCATGCACAGCGAGGGACATTTCTTCGCCAGCTCTCCGAACGGGCAGCGCCTGTTGCCGAGGACGATGCGTTGCTCGGTCTCCTCCACGACATAGAAATCGCTTCCGATCCGGCGCTTCATGTCGAGCAGGGCGTCGATCATTCCTCTCCTGTCGAGGTGGCTCGCGCCGCTCGCCTGAAGGTACTCTTCCTGAATCTTCTCTCCCACCGCGAGTCCGACCAAGCTGATGAAGCCGCCAGCTTCACCGGATCCGACTGTGTCCTCGAACAGGGATCCCATGGTTGTCACCACGAGATCCATGAATATTTCACGATCCATGCGGATCTGCGAGCCGCACAAATCACTGCGCGAAGCCGCCACACTCTGTTCCACTGCCGCCTCCCAAGCAGCGCCACTCTCAACAGATATCACGGGTGGTATCTGCACATCAATAGTTAGTACTATGCCATGGTTACTACGAATGGAAATTTGGAGGTAATCGGGCAAGCTGCACGGTGCGTATGGCTCAGCCAGAAGGCGGCATAAGACGGTCAGACGATGTGTTCACCGTTCGCGAAAAGCACGACTAAACTGATCTTGCAGCGGTTTCATAAGGTAGGACATCGCTGTTCTCTCGTCAGTGGCCACTTGAACCTCGACGGGCATTCCGGGCACGAGGCGAGCGGAGCTTCCTAACCGTTCGATCTCCCCGTCCTGCAGCTCGATGTGCCCGACATAGAAGGACTCGTCGCGCGGGCCCTTCGTCGTGGACGGCGAGACATAGGTCAGCACCCCCTTGAGTTCGGGCGTGGTGCGCTGACTGAAGGCAGTGAAGCGGACGCGGGCGGCGCGACCGACGCCGGTCTGATCGATGCTGGTCGGCGGGATGCGGATCTCGATCCTGAGCTTTGCATCCTCGGGGACCACGGTCGCCAGAATATCAGCCGAGGTGACGACGCCGCCGACCGTGAAGGTCTTCAGTTCATGGAGAATGCCGGTCACGGGCGCACGGATCTCGGTGCGCGTCAGGCGATCCTCAAGGGCCACACGGCGGTTGCTCAGCTCCGCCGCCTTGGCATCGACCTGGCTGAGTTCGCGCTGCGCCTCGGTTCGCGCGGTATCCCCGATCGCGATGATCTGAACGCGGATCTCGCTCGTCCTCGTCTTCGCCCGTGCGATCGATGCTTCCAGCGAACCCTGCTCGCCGGCGAGGCGATGCTTGTCGCGCGTGATCGGGAGGAAACGGGAGCTCTCGTACAACTGCTTCTCCACGAGAATCGACAGCTTGCCGTGCTCATGGGTGAGAACAGCCAGTTCGTCCCTCTTCGCATCCCGCTGCTTCGTAAGGCCGGCGATCTCTTCGGCGATCTGTCCGATCTGCAGTTCGAGCTGCTGGCGCTGACTGTCCCGGCTGGAAAGATTGCCCAGGAATAGCCGGAGTTCACCTTCCAGGATCGACTGCACTTCGCCGCCCTGATGAAGCAGGGTCTGCGGGAAGTTGACCTCGCGCTGGCCGTCACGCTCCGCCAGGAGCCGGGCCTTTTTCGCCGCGAGTTCAACAAGCTGACCCCGAACGATCGCGAGTTCCGCGCGGGTCTGCGCGTCGTCGATCCTCAGCAGGACCTGACTGGCGGTGACCGCTTGCCCGTCGCGCACGAGAATTTCTCCGACCACGCCGCCATCCCGATGCTGCACGGATTTGGCGCGTTGATCGACCGCGACGGTTCCCGACGCGAGGATCGCGCCGCTGAGATCGGTCGTGGCAGCCCAGCCACCGACGCCGCCGACGAGCGCCACGCCGAAGACGAACCCTGCGACGATGCGAGGAGCGACCGCGAACGCGACGTCCGCGCGGGATTGCGGGTCACGCCGCCTGAAGGGACGGACTCCGCGATCGGGAGATGTACGCATGATCCTTCTCCTTGGTCGATCTCAATTGTGGAGTGTCGGCGGGTCGGGGAACTGGGCCGTCGAGAAGCGCAGCGCGTGCTCGCCGTCGAGGATGACGGTCGTCTCGTAGGCATCGTCATGGTCGAGATCGGCCGAGACCACCGTGCAGTCCCTGCCGTCGAGACGTTCGAGCCGGTACTGGATGCCGGTCGGGGCATCGGTCCCGCCGCGGAGCGCCTCCGCGAGAGGGCGTCCGGTCGCGGATTGCTCGTCGAACAGCGCGTAGCGGACGAGGTCGATGTAATCGCCGACGGAGAAGTCCGTGATCTGCACGACGAGAGTGCCGTCGCGCTTCACGGAAGGGACGGCGAAGGCGTAGACGTCGCTTCCATCGCCGCCGGTGAGGACGAGATCCCGCTCGCCCACCACGAAGCGGTCGTCGCCCGATCCTGCCATGACCGCCTCGATCGAGGTGATCCGGTCGAGGCCGAGGTCCCGAGCGGATATGGTCTCGTTTCTCAGGTCCACCAGGAGATCGACCGTGGCGGCGGACAGGTCGAGCGTGTCCGATCCGGAGCCGCCGTCGATCGCGTCGTCGGCACCGTCGAGGGCGAGGATGATGACGTCGTCGCCCGCCCCACCCGCCACGACGTCGCGCCCGGCGCCGTCAGAGAGGATGTCCCCACCCTCATCGCCTTGCAGCCGGTCGTCGCCGGCATCACCGACGAGCACGTCCGTTCCAGCGCCCCCGGACAGGTCGTCGGCCCCCGCGCCGCCATAGAGACGGTCGTCACCTGCGTCCCCGAGAAGGCGATCGTCGCCGTCCCCTCCATCCAGGATGTCGCGTCCCTCGCCGCCGTCGAGCAGGTCGTCGCCTGCGTCGCCGAACAGGGAATCGTCGCCCGCCTCACCGAACAGTCGGTCGTGACCCGATCCGCCCGAGACCACATCCGCGCCCGCCCCGGCGAACACGATGTCGTCGCCCGGCCCGCCGAGGACGGTGTCGGCACCGGCCCCGGCGACCACATGGTCGCTGCCGCTTCCGGCGTCGACGAGATCGTCGCCGCTGCGAGCGTCGACATTGTCGTCGCCGTCGCCGGCGGTGATGTCGTCCGCGCAGGGCGTCCCGAGGATCAGGTCGTCGCCATCCGTGCCGCTGAACACGGCACGGTCGAGAACCGTCAGATGGGCCGTACCGGCGACCGAAAACTCGCCGTCGGTCACCGCGTAGGTGAGGGTGACCGGACCCGCAGCGTCGGCGTCGAACACCCATCCGGACCCGTCGGCCGTCACGGTGCCGGAAGAGGCCCGGACGTCCCTCACGGAGAGGGTGTCGCCGTCCGGATCCGTGGCGCCGCGCAGAAGGTCGGTCAGCGCGATGGTAAGAAGTGCGCAGCCCGCGACGTCCCCGAGCTGGACGGGGCCATTCACGACCGGTGCTCGGTTGCGTTGTCCGGCCGGTCCCTCGTTCTCGCCGCGTGGAGGCGGGGTCGGACCGGTGGGGGAGGGGGCGTCGCCTGGCATGGCACCGGGAGGAATGCGGGGACCGCCCTCCGCCTGTCCAGGATCCTGCGGATCCGCTCCTCCCGGCGGCTTGGAACCGCCTTGCCCGGCAGAGCCTTGATCCGACGTGCCACCCGCCGCCTTCTCGGGCGGCTGCTGGGAGCCCTGCGCCTCGTCGCGCGGGTCTCGTGGATCCGGTTCCGGACGAGCGGAGTCCTGCGGCCGTCCACCGCCGCTCGACAAGCCACCGCCGCGCGCGCCCGATCCGGCAGCCAAGGATCCGCCGTTGTCGTTGATCGGCTGGGGAATGACCGGCGATGCCTTGAAGTCCCCCAGGTCGGGGTGTGGGTCGGGCCTCGCGAAACGCAGGCCGCGTGCGAGCAGTTCGTGCCCGTCGTCGAACAGTGACATGCCGGATTGCGGCGCCGGCGACGGCGGCTCGGCGAGCGGCCGCGGTGCCTCGGAGGGTTGCCCGGAGACCGGGGCTGCGAGTTCCTCGGAGTGTACGAGGCGGAGGGCGTCCGCTCGGGCGGCCAAAGTCTCAGGATCGGGTTCTTCCGCCAAGGTCGCCTGAGGCAGAAACAGGGATTTCAGGTAGGCGGCCACGGCCGCGACCGCGACCGCAGCGTAGTAGGGGACCGCCGAGCGGCGGTCGGCACTGCGCAAGACGTAGCGCTCGGCCCCCTCGGATGGGTCGCGGCCGGGTTTCGTGCCCTTGATCTCGATCGTCATGCCGGCACCCGCTCCGGCACGGAGCGCTCCCTGTTCGATGCGTTGACCGCCTGGGTGCGTTCCGGCCTGGGCGCGCCGTCGCGGGCGACCTTGCCGAGGATCGCCTCTTTCGGGCCGAACGCCGTCAGCTTGCCGTCCTGGATCACTGCGACGACGTCCACGGCCGCCAGCACGCTGGGACGGTGGGCGATCACGATCGCGACGCCGCCCCGGGCACGCACGCCGTGGATCGCCGCGGCCAGCGCCGCCTCGCCCTCGGCATCGAGATTGGAATTGGGCTCGTCGAGGACGACGAGGAACGGGCTGCCGTAGAGTGCGCGCGCGAGGGCGATGCGCTGCCGCTGCCCACCCGAGAGCGCCGTCCCGAGCGGCCCGAGTTCGGTCTTGTAGCCGTCGGGCATGCGCAGGATCATCTCGTGCACGCCCGCCGCCTGCGCGGCCGCCACGACCAGCGCAGGGTCCGCATCCTCCGCCAGGCGGGAGATGTTCTCCTCGACGGTCGCGTCGAGAAGGCAGACCTCCTGAGGCAGGTAGCCGATCATCCGCCCGAGACTCGCCTCGTCCCATTGCGGGAGGTCGGCCTCGTCGAGCCGGACGCTGCCGCGCAGCAGCGGCCAGATTCCGGTCAGCGCGCGACCGAGGGTGGTCTTGCCGCCGCCGCTCGGCCCGATGACCCCGAGCGCCTCGCCGGCCTTGAGTTCGAACCCCACATCCGAGAGGAGCACGCGACCCGTGCCGGGAGCCGCCACCGTGATCTGGCCGACCCGGAGCGACCGGCGGGCCGGCGGCAGCGGCATCGGCGGCTCGACGGCGGCGAGGGCGATCACGGTCTCCTTCAGGCGCCGGAACGCGGTTCGCGCGGCCAGGATGACCTTCCAGTTCCCGATCGCCTGATCGATGGGTGCCATGGCGCGGGCCGATGTGATCGAAGCCGCGATGATCGCCCCGGCGGAGAGCTCGCCGCCGATGACCAGATAGGCGCCGAGCCCGAGGACGGCCGACTGCAGGATCATGCGCAGGACGCGCGCGATCGCTCCGAAGGTTCCGCTGATGTCGGTCGTGCGGGTCTGCAGGTCGAGGTGTTCGTCGTTGGCGCGGCGGTAGCGATCCACCGCTCGGTCGGCGAAGCCCATTGCCTTCAGCACGTCGGCGCTGCGGGCGTTCGAGTCCGCGATAGCGTTGCGCGCCACAACCGCCTGCTGCGTAGCGCCGGTCCAGCGTCGGGTCAGGAGCTCCGCGAGGATCGTCAGCAGCGCGAGGACGACCGCACCCGCGACGGTGAGCGCTCCGAGATAAGGGTGGAGCATGTAGACGAAGACGAGGAAGACCGGCACCCACGGCAGATCGAACAGGGCGACGAGGCCCGGACTGCCGAGGAAGCCGCGGACGGTATCCACGTCGCGGCCGCGCTCCATCGCCTCCGCGGTCGAGAAACCGAAGCGCGGCATGTCGATCCCGACCCGCTGCGCCAGCGGTGCGACCCGACGGTCGAACTGCGCCCCGAGCCGAACGAGGATCTGCGAGCGGAGAACGTCGAACAGGCCCTGCGCCAGATAGAGGCCGACGGCGAGGATCGAGAGCCCGACCAGCGTCGGCAGACTCCCGCTCGGCAGGGCGCGGTCGTAGACCTGCAGCATGTAGAAGGAGCCGGTCAACGCCAGGACGTTGATGATGCCGGACATCCCGAACAAGAAGACGAAGGGCCCCCGGATGCTCCGGGTGAGCTGCTCGGCGCAACGCTGTTGAGCGAGCTTCTTCTGATCTCTGGAACGCATGGCGGACGCTTCCCTTCAAGAGACAGGGAGACCGGGCCCCGGAGCGGGGCCCGGTCGGGATCAGAGCGAGAAATCCGCCGCCGTGGGAGCCGTGCTGCCCTTAATGGACAGCTTGAACTCGGGCGAGGCGTCGCCGGCCGTGTTGCCCTGGACGACCACGTAATCCCCGTCGTCGCGCGCCTCCTGCGTCACCAGGAGTTGTCCGACCCCTGTGAAGGCCGCACCGGTGGCGAGCGTGAAGGCTTGGTTCCCCGCGAGACCGGCATCGGCGTCGATCGCGCTGAGGTCGATCTTGTCGCCCGGCCGGAAGCCCTCGATGGTGTCGCCGTTCGCCGCGGCCGCGGAGCCGAAGCGATAGGTATCCGTGCCCTCACCGCCGTCCATCACGTTCACGGCGTCGCTCGCGGTGATGTCGTCGTCGCCGGAACCGGTGACCACGTTCTCGACGCCCCAGAGGACGTCGCGACCCGACTGGGTGCTCGTCGCGCTGCCGCGTCCGGCCAGACCCGTCCCGAGATTGACCGCGATGTTGGCGGTGATAGCCGACATGTCGAGCGTGTCGCTCCCCGTGCCGCCGCCCGTCTCGTCGCCCCAGTAGGTGTCGTCGCCGTCGCCGATCTCGGCCACGAACAGGTCGTCTCCCTCGCCGCCTATCACCGTGTCCCGGCCGGCGCCGGCCGTCACGATGTCGTTGCCGGCTCCTGCGAGGATGCGATCGTTGCCGCCGTCGCCGTACACCATGTCGGCGCCGCTCCCGGCGAGGACGTCGTCGTCGCCCCCTCCGGCGAAGACCACGTCCCGACCCTCGCCGGCATCGACGAAGTCGTTGCCCTCGCCGGCTCGGACCACGTCGGCACCGCCTCCCGCGAGGACATTGTCGTCGCCGTCGAGACCGAGGATGGTATCCGACCCCTCCGTTCCTCTGAGGATGTCGGCGCCGGACCCGCCGGCAACGACGCCGGGAACGTGGTTGACGGGCGGGTTCGGGCCGGGGCCGGTCCCCGGATCGTCCTCGTCGCCGTCGTCTCCCCCACCGACCGGGTCGGTCGTCCCGTCCCCGTCGCCCTGTCCGTCGTCATCGTCTCCGTCGTCATCGTCGTCGCCGGGACCGTCCCCGCCTCCGACAGGGTCCGTGACGCCGTCGTCATCGTCGTCATCGTCGTCATCGTCACCAGGATTGTCGCCGCCGCCGACCGGATCGGTCGCGCCGTCGTCGTCATCGCCGGGCTCGCTCCCTGGCCCGTCCTCGTCGGACACCGCGAAGATGTCTTCAGGCAGGATCGTCAGGCCGGTGTTCCGGGCAACGATGTCCGAGAAGCCCTGACCGTCGATGAAGTTTTCGTAGAAGTCGAAATTGTCGAAGCGCTCCAGATAGTAGAAACGGTCGCCGTCCTGCAGCCGATCGAACTGCTCGTGCAGCACGACCCAGAAGGTCTGGCCGACGATGCCGCCGTTGATATGCTTCTCGGCGAGGCCGCCGACCCAGAGATCGAGCCGGTCGATGCCCTTCACGACGCCGGTCCCATCGGCCTGCAGGGCGACCGCGATGTCCGAATTGACCGAACGGAACGCGGCGATGTCGGAGGCGGCGAGGACGAGGTCCGGATAGGCTTGCCGGAACTGGGCCATCACCGCGTCACTGAGGCCGTTGCGCGCCTGGAAGTCCTCCCAGGAAGCGTAGGGGGAGAGGTCGCCGCCGGCGAACCCTACGGCGTCCCTGATGTAGGGATTGGCGGAGGCCGCGAGATCGGCACGGACCTGATTGAGGGTGCCGAGTCCCACGTCCCAGCCGCGGGCCACGTTGAAGGCGAACAGGTCGGCCCGGATGCGCACGAGGTCGTTGCGGACCGCATCGACGATGTTGAAGTCGACGTCCTCGGCCGCCTGTTCGATGGTGCCTCCGATGATGCTGCCGACGCCGTACTGGGCGTAGCCGGGCTGAGGCACGTAGCCGGGGGGCAGGGGCGCAGTGAACACCGAGGGATCGTTGCTCGGGTTGAGGAAGGCGTCGAACAGGCTGACCGGGACGGTCGCGCCGTCGGCACCCTTCACGTTCAGCGTCTGCCCGATCAGCGAGTGCCCGAAGCGGAACACGGCCGCCGCGAATTCATGGCTGATCGCGACGTCCACACCCGGATCGTAGGCCTCGAAGCCGTGCGTACCGTCCGAGCGCAGCCCGCCGATCAGGGTTTCCAGGTACTCGTCGAAGACGACACGCTGGTACTCCGCCTCATTGACCATCTTGGCGGCCTGGAACACCTGCTCGGGCGTGCCCTCGAAACCGGACTCCAGCAGTTTCTCGACGTGGTGGTTGTGATTGCGCGCCCAGATCGTGTGGATCGAGGTGAGAGCGAAGTTCTCGTTGGCCCGCCCGTCGCCGGCGACGAAGTGATCGAGGACGCTGATGAAGGGGTTGGTGTCGAGGAGCAGCGGGTGGCCCGAGCCCATGAAGTCCCCGACGAGCTTCGTCAGCACCTGTGGGTCGAACGCCCCGGACTCCGTGTTGAACAAGGTGCCGGTCACCCCCTCCGACAGGGCGAAATTCGTGTAGTAGGCCCGGAAGCTGATCGGTCCGTCCGGTCCGGTGAAGACCGTATCCGCCTGCCAGTGGTGATTGATCAGTTCGCGCAGGGTCGGCAGCAGGTTGAAGGCGGGGTTGGATGGGTCCGGCGCGCCCGCCAGGAGCCGCATGCCGACCCCTTGCGCCCCGTCGCTCTCCCGCAGGAACTGGCCGACCAGCGCGTTGGAGCCGTAGGCCTGGTTCTGATCGATGTAGGGTGAGGTCTGGTTCTTGTGCTGCGGGATGCCGTTGGCGTCGACGGCCATGACGGTGCCGCGGGTCAGGTCGGCCGGGTTGTTGGAGCCCGGTGCACCACCGCCGGGCGCGCCGATCACGATCGAGCCGTTGCCGCCCTTGGGCAGGAAGTCCAGCCCGTGGTCGATGTACTGGCCCATCGCCATGAAGAAGATGTTGGCCTCGTTTCCGGCCTTGGGCAGGCCGGCCTCCTGCGTGCCGAGGATGTTGCTGATCGTGCGCGCGTCGAGGCCGTTGAAGATCGGGTTGATCGCACGGTTGCCGTTGGCGTCGGGCTCGCCGTAGCGGGCCTGCGTCAGGCGGATGAAGGCCTGGTCGGCGCTGCCCCAGGTCGGGTGGTCGAGGTTGTTGCCGTGCCCGCTGAGCTCGCGGTAGCCCGTCGGCACGTCGTCATCCCCCGCATTGTCCGGACGCTGGCCGCGCACCAGCGCCTCCAGTCCGTCGATGTCGGCGGTCGTGTAGGCGAAGGCGCCGGTGACGCCCTCGCCATTCCCTCCGTCCGCGCCGGCATCGACCGCGATCCGCGGCATGCCGCCCGCGGCCGAGAAGGTGATGCTGTGCGAGCCGTTGGAGAGGATCGTCATGCCGTTCGCACCCGCGGTCGTGACGTAGTCCGCCCGGTTCGAGCCGGTCGGCAATTCGATCACGTCCTGCGGGCGCAGCGTGCCGACGATGGTGTCGTGGCCTCCGTTCGAGCGGAAGACGATGCGGTGGGCCGAAGCCAGCCCCGCCATGTCCACGGTGTCGTCGCCGGACGAGCCGTCGATGGTGATGGTGTTGAAGTTGAGGCTGGTGCCGGTGAAGCTGCCGATCACCTGGATCGTGTCGCCGCCATTGGCACCGCCGTTCTGGCCGCCGGGCGACGTCACCTGGAGCGTGTTGACGCGGATTTCCTCGACGTTGTCGAGTTCGGCCACGATGGCACCCGCACCCGTTCCGTTGCGGGTGATGACGATCTCGGTCCCGGCAGCGAGTTGCGCCTCCGTGTTGCCGGCGACCTGCAACCAGGCCGAGCGGCTGTAGATGCGGAAGGTCTCGGGCCCCGCGACGCCGTTCAGCTGGTAGGTATCGGTGCCAGCTCCGCCATCGACGAGATCGCGCCCGTCCGTGCTGGACTGGATGAACGTGTCGTTGCCGCGCCGGCCGTTCAGGACGTCATTCCCACCGCCGCTGTTCATCGTGTCGTTGGCGAAGGCGTTGCCGTCGGCCCCGTTCGCAATGTCGTCGCCGGCCGTGCCGTTGAAGGTCGTGAGAAGGAACGGGACTCCCGTGAAGTTGTCACCCACGACGCCGGTCGGCGCCGAGAACAGCTCTTCCGGATTGCCCGCACCGTCGGTGAAGCTCACACGAAGCCTCAAGAGATCGCCGACCTGGGCTTGGCCCGGCGTGTAGTTCACCGTTCCGGCGGCATTGCCCGCGATATCGGTCCAGGTCTGACCGTTGTCGCCCGATTGCTGCCAGCGGAGCGTGAAGGTTCCGAGACCGTCGCCGTCCTGGATCGCGGTGAGCAGCGCGCCGAGCGGTTGGCCCTCCGTCGGCGAGACGAGTCCGTTCGTCGGCGTCGCGTCGGTGACGACCGGAGCCCCCGTCGCGACCGAGTTCACGACGACCTGCTCGACGTTCTTGAGTTCGGCGATCACGATTCCGTTGCGCACGACGACGGTCTGCGTGTCGTCGCGGAAGGCGAGGTTGGCGAACTGCGCCCGCGCCTGCGCCAGCGTGAGCTGCTGGACGGGGCCCGTCCCGTTCATGATCCGGAACGTGTCCGTGCCGGTGCCGCCATCTATGAAGTCGCGGCCGTCGCCCGTCCGCCACAGGACGGCGTCGTCGCCTGCTCCCGCGAAGACCAGGTCGTTCCCCGCTCCACCCGCAAGGATGTTGTTACCGACAGTGCCGACCACGATGTCGACCGCCGCCGTTCCATTGGCGCCCAGCGTGTAGGGCGTCACGTCGTTGCCCATCTGGATTTGCTCGATCGTGACGAGCGTATCGACACCGTCGCCCTCGGCCCCGAGATTGTCGCTGACGACGACCTCGCCCTGCGCGTTCCGCTCGAAGCTGTAGGCCGCGATCGGTCCCGCGAAGACGGCGGTATCGGTGCCGGCGCCGCCGATCAGGCGGTCGTTGCCGTGCCCACCGGAGAGCTGGTCGTCGTCGTTGCCGCCATCGAGCGTGTTGTTGCCGGTCCGACCGATGAGGGTGTCGGCACCGTCGTTGCCGAAGAGTGTGTCGTCACCTTCGCCGCCGTCGACCCGGTCGTCGCCGTTGCCGGCGTAGATGGCGTCGTTACCGACATCGCCCTCGATATCGTCGTCGCCGTCGCGTCCCAGGATGACGTTGGGCGAGGCGGAGCCGGCGATGTCGTCGTTGGCAGCGGCTCCCACGAAGGCCGTCTGCACCGAGGCCGTCTGCTGCGGGCCGACATTGCCCGCGACGGTGCTGGTCCAGTTCGCGACCACGCGGATCTCGGCGCCCGTGGCGCCGGTCGGTGTGAAGAAGGTGCCGCCGTTCGTGACTTGGCCGTCCGCACCCGTCACGTTCCGCCACTGTCCGTTATCGCCGAGGACCTGCCATTGCAGGGTGACCGGGCGGGTGGCCGGGCTCACCCGGTTGACCAGCGTCGCGACGAGCGTCGAGGAATCGTCGCCATCCGCGTCGAGGGGTCTGATGGTGAGGCTGTCGAAGGGCTGGTTGAGAACCAGCGCGACGTCGACCGTGCCGTCGGCGAAGCGCAGCTTCTCGATGTTGCGCAGCGTGTCGGTGCCGTCATCGACGGCCGGATTGCTCAGCGTGGTGTGGGCGACCGTGAGCGTCCCGTTCGCCGCGCGAGTGATCGTGTAATTGGCCCGGATGTCGTTGAAGACGGCGGTATCGACATCCGCCGCCGTCGCGCCGGTGGTGATCACCTCGCGGACGATGTTGAGTTGCGTCGGGCTGATCACCCGATCGATCATCAGCTCGAAGAGCGACTTCCCGGCCCAGCCGCGCGCCTGATTGGCGGCGCTGTTGTCGAAGACGTGCTTCAGGCTGTCGACCGTCGCCATCTCCTGCCCGGCATTCGCCGGATTGCGGATGCTGATGCGCACGTTCAGCCAACGGTCGCCGTCGAGGATGTCGTTGCCCCCGTTGCCCTGAAGCGTGTCGCTGCCCCCGCCGCCCAGCAGGATGTTGCCGGCCTCGAAGAATTGCTGTCCGGGTGCGAGCGACACGATCTGCTCGAGACCCGCGATCCGCGCGATGCCGGCCGCATCGAGACCGTCGTTGAAGAACACGCCCTCGTTGGCCGCCGTCACCGGAGCGCCAGCTGCTTCCTCCGGGTCCGCGTTCGTGGGCGCGGTCCGGTCGTCGCCGATGAGCGTGTCGTTGAGCCTCCAGCCCGAGAGCCCCTCCGTCTTGTCGAAACGGTTGCGCAGGATGTCGGCTTCTTCGGTGGTGAAGATCGGGATGCGCATATCGGCATTGGCCGCGATCTGGACGCCTTTGTAGATCGCCCAATCGAAGCCGAACATGCCCTCGTTGCGGATCACACTCTCGCCCTGAACCATGATGTCGTCGCCGGACTCGGCGTCGAAGTCATGCTCGTCTGATCCGGCGAACATGACGTCGTGGCCCTTGATGGCCGAGTTGAAGAACAGCTCCGAGTTGTCTCCGGCCGTGGTGTCGAAGCCGCCGCCGGCCTCGATCCAGTCGTCGCCCTCGTTGCCCATCAGAAAATCGGCGCCGTCGCCGCCGAGGATGAAGTCGTCGCCCTCGCCGGCAAAGACCTCCGTCGCATCGACCCCGACGAAGATCGCGTCCTTGCCGCGCCCGCCCATCAGGATGTCGAGGCCGTTCGAGTTGGCGATGACGTCGTTGCCGTCCTCGCCCTTGAGGAAGTCCCCGGAATCGCCGGAATCGGTGATGATGTCGTCGCCCGCCCCGCCATTCACGAGATCGACGCCCGCGCCCGCCTCGATGCGGTCGTCGCCGGCATCGCCCCAGATTCCGTCGTCGCCGAAATCGGTGATGATGGTGTCATTTCCGTCCGTGCCGCCGACCAGGACATGTTCGCCGCCGGTGAAGCGGAGGTAGTGCCCGATGGCGAACGGCTGGTTGAGCGCGGCCGGATCGACGATGGTCACGTCGAGACCGGCGCCGGCCGGGCTGGCGATGCTCTGCCCGGTGCGCAGGACTTGGCCGCTGGCATCGCGCATGAACGGGTCGGCGGCAGGATCATATCCGGGCGTCTGCGCCGGCGTCAGGTCGGACCGGTAGGCCGGCGCGCTGCGCACGAGTTCGACGTCGTCGACGAGGATCTGGGCGTCGCCGGTGCCGGTGTTGCGGATCTCCAGGCGGAGCTGAAGCCCCGCCACGGCCGTCGGGACGACCCCCGTCGCGAGGGTGAAGGTGCCCCACTGGCCGTCAGCCGGCTCGCTCAGGGTCAGCGTGCTGAGGGTGACCGGGCTCGTCCCGCCGATGGCCACGAGGCGCGCTTCGGCACCCGGCCAGGCGAAATCGGTGCGGTCCCCGACCCGGAAGCTGTAGGTGTAGGTGACGCCGGCCTGGAGCGTGGTTCCACCTTCCTGCGAGAGCGTCGCACCGCCGCGCAGCCACACGACATTCGCGCCGTCGCGGCCACCGGGATCGACGACCGAGTCGGCGGGCGCGTAGAGGCCGCCGACGCCTCCGGCGATGGTCCAGCCGGTCGGATTCGTCGTGGTGTAGTTGCCCTTGGCGTCGAGGTTCACGCCGTCCTGTCCGGCCACCAACGCCAGATCCTCGAAGCTGCCATTGGTCACCGCCACCGCCTCGGGAACGGCCGAGCCGGGAGTGAAGGCAAGACGGCCGTCGGCGCCGATCCGGAGCATCGGCGCGTCCAGCATGTCGGCTTGGCTCAGTGCGATCCCGAGCTTCGCCGCATTGGCCTTGAGATCGGCCCAGGTCACCGGGCTTCCGGAGTCACCGACGCCGTCCTCGCTGCCGTCCACGAGGGCGCCCGTGGGATTCCCGTCGGCGCCGTAACGGCGCACGAGCGCGTTGATCGAGGCGTGGAAGCCGCTCGCTCCCTCGTCGGCGACGGTTCCGGGATCGTCGCGCACAACTTTGCCGAGGCCCATCGCCTCCAGCACCGGATCGTTGCCGGTCGGGTCGCGGCCGGGGGCGGTGCCGTTCTGGTCGAGCTGGTTGGCGGCGTTCACCTCGAGCTCGAAGTCGTAGTCCGCGAAGGCGTCGACGCCGATATGACGCGGCACGATGTCGTCGGCCGTTCCGCGGATACCGTCGGGCCCCGGCAGGGACAGGCTCGAATTGGCGAGCATGATCTTCGAGAACGAGTTCTGCTCGAGCTCGTTGAGGAAGTTCTGACCCTGGACGCGGCTCAGATAGTAGAATCTGTCAGCATCCTGCAGGTTCTCCATCTGGGCTTCGAAGATGGCGTTGAAGGTCGAGCCCAGCATGCCGCCGAACGGCATCTGCTTCTCGGCCAAGCCACCGATCCAGAGATCGACCGCACCGAAGCCCGTTTCCCGTCCGGCCCAGC
The DNA here is from genome assembly GCF_014199985.1 of Methylorubrum rhodesianum. Taxonomy (GTDB): domain Bacteria; phylum Pseudomonadota; class Alphaproteobacteria; order Rhizobiales; family Beijerinckiaceae; genus Methylobacterium; species Methylobacterium rhodesianum. Next base: position 304,467 of record NZ_JACHOS010000001.1, read on the forward strand.
TCCCGCGCGAATTGAGGTAGTCGAGACGGTCGGCCGGCGCGCCCTCGCCGCCGAAAACGAGCATCATGGCCGCGTCGCGCTTGCCCGCGAGTGTGGTCGCGGCGGCGACGGTGGCATGGGTGCCGTAGGCGGCGATGAAGTTCACCACCGAGAGCGGGTTCTTGAGGTTGGCCGCCATCTCCACCCAGCTCTTGTAGGGGGTGAGGAAGGTCGAACCGGTCGCTGCGTAGAGCTGCGCGCGCGCCTCGTTGAGCGTCGGCGTGCCGGTGTCGCGACCGCGGGCGATGTTGATGGCGGCGAGGTCGAGCGGCAGTCCGAGCAGGTTGTTGCGCAGGGCGCCGACGACAAACTCGTCGATCTCGCTTCCGCGTTCGATCGTCATGCCGCGCATGATGGCGGCCGCGCCCTCGTCGTGGGACAGCCCGCCGTCATTGTCGAATGCCAGCGGGTTGAGGAAGGCCTCAATCAGGCCGAGATCGGCATCGAGCGGCTCCCCGTCCGGCCCGAGCCGCGGCATGTTCTCGGTCAGCATCGAGTGACCGAAGCGGTAGACCGTGTTGGCGAACTCGGCGAAGATCGACGGGTCGATCTCGGTGATCGAGTTGAAGACGAAGGGATCGACCTGCGGCTGGATCTTGCGGGCGAACTCCTCGAAGACGAGGTGCTGGTACTGCATCTCGGTGGCGAAGCGCGCCGCTTGGAACAGCCGCTCGCCGTCCCAGGACAACGTGTTGGCGTAGGCGAGCTGCGCCAGCGGCGTCATCTGCGCGAAGTTGCCCGGCAGCGCCGCGATGTCTGTCGCGAGCCATTCGTTGATGAACGCGAGATTGCCGGATTGCAGGACGGTGAGCTTCTGGGCGTCGACCTGCCGGTTGTGTTCGGAGTGGAAGATGTGATGGACGGCCGTCAGACCGATATTCTCGTTCCCGCGCCCGTCGCCGGTGACGTAGTGCCGGTCGAGAAGTTCGTTGTCGTATTCGAGATTGCGACCAGTCTGCGGGTTCATCTGAACCGCATTGCCCGTGAGCGCGTCGGCGTCGGGCCGAAGCACGCCGTTCACCATGACCGGCACCGCGTTGTGGGCGATGTCGTCGAGGAAGGCGTTCATGGTGCGGGCCGCCGCGACCGTCTCACCGGCCTCGATGACGTTCTGCGTGCCGTTGGGTCCCATCAGCACCGTTCCGACGGGAAGCTGGATGGCCGAGAGCTTGAGCGGTTCGGCGAGGCTACCGCTGGCATAGACGGCCTGCCCTGTGGGTCCCACGCCAACCATTACCTGCGGCAGGCCGTTCGCACCCCGAACGAACTCGCCGTAGGCATCCACCAGCAATTGCGGGACGGAGGAGACGTCGGCGTCCGTCAGCTCGATGCCGAGCATCGTTCGCGCCTGGATCTTGACGTCCGCCCAAGTGGCGAGACCGCCGTCGGCGCCCCCGAGCAGACGTCCGGTCGCGATCGGCCTTCCATCCACGAGGACGTATTCCCGCAGGAAGACTTGGTGTGAGGCGTTCGAGGTGTAGGTCTGGTTTTGATCGACGAACGGCGTCGTCACGTTGCGCTGCGAGCCCTCGACTTGTGTCGCGCGCGTCAGCGTCATGAAGCGAAGGTGCGGCGCGAGGTCGTCGGCCGTGCCAGCGATGCCGTCCTGTCCGAGCACGAGCGGGTCGTCGGCGGCGAGCGGGACATAGACGGTGCCGTTCCCGCCCTTGGAGATCAGATCGAGGCCATGGTCGAAGAACTGGCCGAAGAAGGTCATCCAGGCATTGAAGGGTTTCGACAGTCCTTCGTCGGGCGAGACGTTCAGGACGTCGATGGAGCCGTTCGTGACCGAGACACCCGCCTGTTCCAGCAATGAATCGAGGTTCGATTGCAGGGTCGTGTGATCCCCCGCCGGGTCCGCCGCCCTGGCGGCCTTCAGGGCCTCGTGCGCCGCCGTGATGGCGCGCTGATCGGCGATCACATTGTCAGATCCGGCGATCCGAAGCGCTGCGGCGATGGCGGCCGGGTTGTCGAGCGTGGCATCGACCACGAGGTTCGAGATGATGCGCGGGTCGGCATCGGCGACGGAGCCGGGCGTCCCGTAATTGTTGTTCGTGATGACCGGAGCACCCGGTCCGAGTGCCATCGTGTCTCCATCCGCGTCGTTGAGGTAGGTCGGCTCGAAGATCTGCGGCATCGGCTGGCCCGACGAGCCCCACGTTTCGCGGCCGGGCACGATGTTGTTGTAGGTGCCGTCGACGGTGCGCAGCCCGTAGGGCACGTGAGGATCCGGGATCGCCTTCGGCGCCGCGGCGTCGCCGAGCCAATTGCCGGCGGAATCGTAAAGGGCGCGATCCATGAGAGGCGTGCCGGCGGCATCGACGCGCAATTCCGTAAGCTTGATGCCGCTCGCGTGCGCTTCGGCGATTTTGATCTGCTTGAGGATGAAGGTCAGATCCTGGAGATTGAGCTTAACGGCCATGGCCACCTCCCAAACACGGACGCAGGCGGCATCAGCCGGCCCGGTGATGGATCGAGAGCCCCTTGTGCCCGGGGCATCATCGAAGTGGCCGCAGCATTCCATCCGCCGCGCGAATTGGCTGGAGTAAAAAAACACCTAACGAAAAGGGAAAAACTCTCGGGTGAGGGTTTTTCCTTCATGCACGAATGGTGGATTGCCGACCCGCGGACTTGCAGTCCGTCTTTGTGTAAAGCGTTGAAATTTGCACAGCGTCTGTGCTTGTATATCTTGAAAATTTCCAATCAAATAATAGAAACAATAAGGTGACACGTTCAAATAATAGCCTTTGATTTGCAGAGATAATCAAAAGATGAATTAATAGATATCAAAATTTATTTGTTTTGATCGTTAATATATTTTGCATGCGTGGGTTGTGTCCGATCTTTTGGAGTGTCAGGTCGGAAGGCCGCCGATTTATGCTCGAGGTTGCATCTGCCGATTAGATTCCGGACGGGATCAAGGATGCTGATAAGCTGGCTCGGAAGCTCGCTCTGCGGCTGCCCGTCGCCGGCCCCGTGTGCCTTCTCGACAGCGACGAGGCCGAGTGTCGTCCCGTCGAGGCGAATGTGCTCGCGCGAACTTGCGAGACGAGCGAGATCTACGGACGCGAACGAAGAGGCGCACCCACCTCGACCGCCGATCTCGGTCACCAATCGCGGAATATTTCTGTCGGCTGTGTTCGCGCGCTTGATCGTCTCCACTTGACGGCCGACGGGGCGACCGAGCTGCGGCGACCGGGTGAGATGGAAGGAGCCACCATGACGGACTGTCTCATCGTTGGTGCTGGCCCCGTGGGCCTGACCATGGCGGCCGAACTCGCCCGATACGGTGTCGGCGTGCGCCTCATCGATCGTGCGCCGCACGCCACCGAGACCTCGAAAGCCCTCGTGGTCTGGTCACGCACGCTCGAACTCATGGACCGTATGGGCTGCAGCCAGGCATTTCTGGAGGCGGGCCTCCGAGCGCCTGGCGCCTCGATCCGCGGCGGCGGCCGCACTCTGGGCCATCCCCGCTTCGACACGATCGCGAGCGCCTACAACTTCGCCCTGATGATTCCGCAGCGAGACACCGAGCGTCTCCTCGCCGCGCATGCGCGCGCCTTCGGCGTCGAGGTCGAGCGGCAGGTCGAACTCATCGGGTTCACGGAAGCCTGCGACGGGGTCGAGGCGCGTCTGAGGCATGCCAACGGGTACGAGGAGACGGTGCAGGCGCCCTGGCTCCTCGGCTGCGACGGTGCCCATAGCGCGGTGCGGCACGGTCTCGGCCTAGCCTTCACGGGTTCGGCCCAGGGGGACGACTGGCTGCTCACCGACGTGCGCCTCGACGGTCCGGGTGCACCGCCGCCGGACGAAATTGCGACTTACCTGCACCGCGATGGCCCCTGCGTGATCTTCCCCATCCCGAATGGTCGGGCCCGCGTCGTCGCGACCGTGGGCAAGACGGAAGCCGGCCACGCGCGCCCCGATCCCACTTTGGCCGAGGTGCAGGCACTCGTCGATCGTCGCGCGGGCGGAGATATCCGCGTGTCCGATCCGGTCTGGCTGACCAACTTTCGCATCAACGAGCGCAAGGTCTCCGAATATCGGCGCGGGCGCGTCTTTCTCGCCGGCGACGCGGCGCATATCCATAGCCCGGCGGGCGGCCAGGGTATGAACACCGGCATGCAGGACGCGGTGAACCTCGCCTGGAAGCTGGCGATGGTGATCCGGGGCATGGCCGGCGAGGGTCTGCTCGACAGCTATAGCCCGGAGCGGAGCGCCGTCGGTGATCTGGTGCTGCGCAATGCCGGACGGCTCACCGACTTGGCGACCCTGTCGAACCCGGCGGCCCAATTCGCGCGCAACCTTGCGCTTCGCTTCCTGCTCGGACTGCACGCCGTCCGCGACAGGATAGCCACGACGATGAGCGAGATCGAGATCGCTTATCGCGAGTCTCCTCTCTCACACGGGCCGGGGGCCGGCGCGCGCTGGCCACCGGAAGCCTATGCCGGACTGCCTCCGGGCGCGGGCGGGGAGCCGCGATTCGTTCTCTACGCTGCCGATATGCGGCGCGGGGCAGCCCTGACGAGGCGCTTTCCCCGCCTTTTGGAACCGGCGCCGCGCCCGTCGCCGGAGCGATCCGACCTCGTCATCGTCCGGCCCGACGGCTATGTCGCTCTGGCTGCGCGCGAGGCCGCGTGGGACGATGCAGAGCGCTACCTCTCGACCCTCGCCCGGGCCGACGAGCGTGGGACAGGGGCTATCTCGTGAGGGCGCCGAAGCCGGTCCGCGGAGGATCGTCGCCCGCGTCTCCGCGGCTGAAAGCGGAGATACCGCGCTGATGCGGTGTCGCCTTTGGCTCTTTCACCCTACTCGGATCTGCAGCCGACGAGACTATATTAGGATTGCCTAAATCAGGTCGAGCGAATGGACTGGGATGTGGATCGATGGATGCCGTGACGCCGACCGACCTGCTGCGGCTTCAGGACAAAGCTTCGGACGCTGCGCGCCTTCTGCGGCTCCTTGCCAATGAGAAGCGCCTCCTCATCCTGTGCCTGCTGGTCGCTCGCGGCGAGATGGATGTCACGAGCCTCGCCGCAGCGGTCGAACTCAGCCAATCGGCCCTGTCGCAGCACCTTGCCAAGATGCGCGAGGAAGGGCTCGTTGCATTCCGGCGCGAGAGCCAGACCCTCTACTACCGGCTGGAGGATCCGAGGGTCGGGCGGGTGCTCGAGACCCTGAAGGACATCTTCTGCCCGGACGTGCGCTGAGCAGATCGGGCAATTACCGTCGTGCGCGGCGTTTCGGGAGCGGGACGACGGTCGTCACGGCCCGCGCAGAATGTGTCTGGTCCGATGGGAGACCCGCCGTACCACTTCGACGGAGTCAAACTGTGATCCTTGACATTACATTAGATAAAACTAATTAAGCATGGTCTGATACAACGGTTTCGGCGCGACCTCCTACGGCCCGCGTCGACGTGGCGGCCCAGCCGGTTCTCGGGAGTGATGACCATGGACGGTTTCACGCCAATTCACGCCGCGATCGGCGGCCTGATGATCGGCGCCTCTGCGGCACTACTCCTGCTGCTCAACGGACGCATTGCCGGCATCAGCGGCATTCTTGGTGGATTGCTCACCCGATCCTCACGCGAAATCGGCTGGCGGCTCGCCTTCGTGGCCGGACTCATCCTCGCGCCGCTGGTCCACGCCGGCCTGAGGGGCAGCCCGGTCGCGGTGACGGTCGACGCCTCGTTCCCGCTGCTGGTGCTCGCCGGTCTCCTCGTCGGCTTTGGCGCGAGCCTCGGCGCCGGCTGCACCAGCGGTCACGGTGTCTGCGGCATCGGTCGCGGCTCGCCCCGGTCCCTGGTTGCGACCGGCATCTTCATGACTGTCGCGGTCGGAACCGTCTTCGTCGCCCGCCACCTCGTCGGCTTCTGAGCCATGGCAAAGATCGCGTCCGCCTTCGCCGTCGGCCTTCTGTTTGGTCTCGGTCTGCTCATATCCGGCCTGGCCAATCCCGCGAAGGTCCTCGCCTTCCTCGACCTGGCCGGGCGCTGGGACCCAAGCCTTGCCTTCGTCATGGCGGGCGCCGTCGCCGTCTCGGCCGCCGGCTTCCTTGTCGCGCGGCGGCGCGATCGGCCGGTGCTCGCGCCCCGCTTCGAGATCCCGAGACGACGTGACCTCGATCCGCGGCTGATCGCCGGCGCTGCGATCTTCGGCGTCGGCTGGGGTCTCGTCGGCCTATGCCCCGGGCCGGCGCTGACCCTCCTCGCGATCGCTCCGGCCCAGGCCGCAGCTTTCGTCGCCGCCATGATACTCGGCCTATGGCTGTCCCGCCTCGTGCCTGCGGCGTCGTTCAGACCGCAGGCGGCCCGAGGCGCCGACGCGTGACGCTCGACGGATCTCTTCCGGTTTCACCGCCGGCCCGGAGCCGGCGGCGGCGGAAACGGCCGGATCCGCGCGCAGCGCAGTCGCTTCATCAGGGTGGAGTCCGATGGCATTCACGCCACCGGCTACCCCAAGCTCAGGACGCTCCGGCTGATGGCACAGATCTCTTGGGCGCAGCCTCGTCCCATTCGCGGTCCCGCGCACGCAACAGCTCGGTGTGCGCCTCCTGGTTCCGCACATCGCTCGCTGCATCCTGATCGTGAATCGGCGCCGATTGGATGCGCTGCCTCTCCGGCAAGAGGGCGCGAACGAGAGCGGAGACGATTGCGTCGAGATCCGCGGCCGATAGCCCGAGCGCCCGCGCCGCCTCCACGCGCCGCATCGCGGCAAGGTCAGCCCAGGTCGGATCGGCCGAGCCGGACCGTTCGACGAGAGGCGGAACGAGAAGCAGCGCTCCCGCCGGCATGGCGCGAAGACGGTCGAGGCGTCGCTGATCGGTCGCGCTCTGATCGTGCGTTGCTCGCGCGTCCGGGAGCAATCGGGCCAGTTCGTTGAGGATGTGGGCCCGGATCGCAACGACGCGCACAGGACCGATCTTACGCACAGCCTTTAGGTTTGCCGGCGTCGCGCGGGCCAATGCCTCCATATCTGAAAAGCCGGCTTTGCGGAGCCGTGCCCGCAGCGCTGCACTGAGGAGCCTGCGACCGAAGCCGCCGGCCGCGAGGCGATCGACAGCGGCGTCGGTCAGGTCATCGAACAGCGGCAACTGCGCCGATGCCTCGTCGAGGAGGGTTTGAGGGGGCAACATCGGGGGGCAGGTAGGCACGGGCGCTTGCCCGGAGCGTCGCGCTCCGAGTCAGAGCCATAAGAAGGACAATTGCGGCCGGCTGTGGATGGCCTGCACCGATAAATCCTCTGGAGTTGCCGGTCGCAGCGATTTGCGTCGTTGCGCGGTTCTCGTTGAGCGCGATCGCTAGGGACGACCTATCGCCGAGGCGACCGTAGGCGATTGGCTCGCTCGGAGCATGCGAAAATGTCGCCGCTTCTCCGAGCCGGAGTATCGATGAGACGATTCAAGCAGCGGCGGAACCGCAGTGGTATCCGGTCATGAGCCGGGGAGGCAGGGAGCAATGTCGCGACGGCTCCCGATTGCCGCCGGCATCCGGGGCACGTTGCCCGGTCCGAGATCGGCGGCGGCAACCGACGGCCGCCGTTTCCGGATTCGGAAGAGAAGCCGGATTCCGGCGACCACGCCGACTTCCGTCGCGACGATCGCGATCGAGACCCAGAAGCCGACCTCGACCGGATCATACGCGCTCTCGCGAAGGAGATGGCCGAGCGTCAGGAACGGCGTGTTCCACAACAGGATGCCGATCGCCGCCGCGGGGACGAAGGCGGCAGGCCGCAACTTGAGCACTCCGGCCGGCAGGGCAAGATAGATCCGCGCGACGGGGACGGTCTGCCCGATCAGCGTCACCCGAAAGCGGTTCTCGCGGTAGGCGGCGGCGAGACGCTCGTAGGTGCGGGGCCGGAGAAACACGTACTTGCCGAACCGGGCGACCGCGGCCCGAACCCTTCGCTCGCCCAGCCAGCGTCGGACCCCATACCATCCGAGCGAGGCGGCGAGAGAGCCCGTCGCGGTCGCGAGGAGGGCAGGAAGCAGCATCGCGGAATCCGTCACGGTCATGCCGAGCAGCATCAGCATCACGTAGGACGGGATGATCGGCACGAGCTTCTCCGCGAAGGCGATGCCGAACATCCCCGGAAGGCCGAGACCGAGGAAGAACGCGATGAGATCGGAGGATGCCATCGCGCTCACGCGTCCATCGTCCGACGCCGCGAGAGCCGATAGACGGAGGCCGGCGGGATGTTTCGGACCGTCCGGCCGATGAGGATCGCCTCCAGATCGAGCTCCTCGAGGAGCGTGTCGGGGACCGAGCAGCGCCCGCCATAGGTATAGAGGAAGAAGGCGCCGTCCGGCCGCAGGAAGCGGAACGCACCCCGAAGGATCTCGGCGACCTTGCGCTGCTCCATGTTCAGAATGCCCAAGCCGCACACCACGGCACCGATCGAGGCTTCCTGGAAGAGCACGTGGCGGTTGAGCGCCGCCGCATCCATCCAAAGGACCCGGGCCTGCGGGAAGCGCATCTGGAGCAGACGCGCGAAATCGGATCCGTACTCGACAAGCGTCAGATCCTGCTCCGGGACACCCCGCTCGATGAGGGCATGGGTGATGACGCCGGTCCCGGGCCCGAGTTCGATTACCGGACCGGTCGCAGACGAAATCTCCTGCGTGATCAGCGAGGCGAGCGCACGGCCCGAGGGCGCGACCGAGGCGACGCTGCGGGGATTGCGGATCCACTCGCGGAGGAATGGCACCATGTCGGCGATGGAAGGGCCGAACCCGCGTGCCCGGTTCGCTGCAGGCGCATTGAGGGCAGTATAATTATCGATGTGCATTCTCAACCCCAGATGAACAGTGCCGTAACTAGGATCTACGCTTGGCACTGCCGTGATCGACTGGGTGTCACATCTGCCTGTCGGCAATCTGTCGCCGGAAGATCTACAGAAGATTTTAGAAAAAAGACGTCATCGCGCCGTTCCTGCAAGGCTGCCGACAGGCAACTGCGATAGACTCGCGCTCGCAGGGTCTCGCTCTCGCATGCGGGCCCCCACGAGGATCGTCCATGCGTGTTTTGTTGGTGGAAGACGAGCCGGAGATGGCCTCCGCCCTGCGGACGGTGCTCGCGCGCCACGACATGATCGTCGATCATGCGGCTGACCTGCGTGAAGCCGAGGAGATGGCGGCGGCCAGCAGGCACGACGTTCTCGTCATCGACCGCCAGTTGCCGGACGGCGACGGGCTCTCTCTCATCCCGACGCTGCGTGCCGGCGGCAACCGCGTGCCCGTGCTCGTGCTCACGGTGCGAAGCGAGATCGCCGACCGCGTGATGGGGCTCGACCACGGAGCGGACGACTATCTCGCCAAGCCATTTGCCTTCGAGGAGTTGCTGGCGCGGCTGCGCGCGCTCCTGCGGCGGCCGGCGAACGTGCAGTCCGAGGTCGTCCGGGCCGGCCGCCTGTCGTTCGACGTGCCGAACCGCGAGGCCAGCATCGACGGCAGGGTGCTCGAACTGACGCGGCGCGAGACCCTGGTTCTGGAAGCGCTGCTGCGACGGGTCGGGCGCATGGTCCCGCGCGCCGTGCTGATGGAGGCGGTGTTCGCACTCGACGACGAGGTCCAGCCCAACGCGCTCGACACCCAGGTCTCGCGCTTGCGCCGCAAGCTCGCGGACGCGGAAAGCGGTGTGGTCGTCAACGGCGTCCGGGGCGTCGGCTACCTCCTGCGGGAGGTTGCGTGAGCATCCGGCATCCGCGCTCGCTCAAATGGCGCCTCGTCACCTGGGTCGCCGCCGCACAGGGCACGATGTTCGCACTGTTGATCCTCGCCATGACGGGCGTGATCGGAGCGCTGTGGATGCGGGGCTCGATCAGCAGCGGCATCTACGAGCGCAGCACGATCGAGGCGCTCACCGAGGCGGTCGGCCGCGGCGCGCAGGGTGAACTGATCCTCCAGACGACGCCGGAACTCGAACGGCTGCGGCGGGAGATCCCGGATTTCTGGTTCATCGTTCGGGACGCGCAAGGCCATGACGTGTCCGAAGGGCATGCTCCCGCCGAGCTGGCGCTCCTGATGCCGGGACTCGACAGGATCGAGAGCGCGGTTCTGCGAAGCGACCGTGTCGGGGAGGGGCCGTCCCTCGCCATCGTGCAGCGGCTCGATACGGCGGCCGGCAGGGTCCAGATGCTCACGGGAGGGCGGGGCCGCCTCCTGCTGCACCAGGTCGTGGCCGCTTTCCTGCCCATGCTGTACCTGACCCTGCTCATCATCGGACTGATGACGGCGGCAACCTTTCTCGTCACACCGTTCGTCGTCCAACGTGCGCTGGCGGGGCTGGGGCGGGTGGCCGACGAGGCGCAACGGATCGACATCACCCGCAGCGGCACGCGCCTGCCGGCCGTCGGCGTGCCCGTCGAGATCGTTCCGCTGGTCAACGCCGTCAACGGTGCCCTGGCCCGGCTCGACAGGGGCTACGAGGGTCACAAGCGGTTCCTGGCCGACGCCGCTCACGAACTCCGCACCCCGATCGCGATCCTGACGACGCGCATTTCCGCGCTACAGCCGGGCCCGGACAAGATCCGCCTGCTCGAAGACACGACCCGGCTGACGGTGCTGACCGGCCAACTCCTCGATCTGCAGCGTCTCGACCGGGAGCAGGCATCCTTCGCCCCCGTCGACCTCGTCGCGCTGGCCGAGCGATCCGTCCTCGATCTCGCACCGCTCGCCTTCACGGCCGGATACGAGATGTCGTTCGAGGCCGAGACCGGCGAAATCAGGGTCGATGGCGATGAGACGGCGCTCGACCGCGCGCTGATGAACCTGATCCAGAACGCGATCGACCACGGTGGCCGGCGCGGCACCATCGCTGTCCGCGTCGCCAAGGCGGGCTGGATCGAGGTCTGCGACGATGGCGACGGCATCCCGCCGGATCAGAGGGAGCAAATCTTCGAGCCGTTCCATCGCCTTCGGCAAGGAGGTCGGGGCGCCGGTCTCGGGCTCGATCTCGTTCAGCGGATCATGCGCCTGCATGGGGGGCGGGTGGAGGTCGTGACCGGCCCTTCGGACGGAGCCTGCGTCCGGTTGGTCTTCCCGCAGGATCGGCAGAGCTGAACACGGCGAGCGAAATCGCGAACGGGCTCGGTGCCGGTTCCGTCGACATCTCCATGAACTGAGTGGGTCAGCTCCCCGGCTTCGATCTGGCGCACATTCCTTCGCCTTGCCGGCACTCGTCTGCGGTCACGAACGCCCTGCCGCCGGATCAAAAATCAAGCCGACGGAAACTGGACGGCGACGGCACGGGCGATCGGTCGCTCTTCGTCGGCGGGGATGACGTAGACGGGGACCTGCGCATCATCGGCACTGATGCGCGTCTCGTGCGCCGCGTTCCGATCCTCGTCGAGCTTGAGGCCCGTCCATGCCAAGCCTTCTCCGATCGCCGCGCGGATCTGGGCCGAGCGCTCGCCGATGCCGGCGGTGAAGACGAAAGCGTCGAGGCCACCCAGCGCCGCGATCATCGATCCGCTTTCGCGCACGACACGGTAGGCGAAGAGGTCGAGTGCCTCGGCGGCCCGCGGCTCCTTGCTCGCCAGCAGTGTGCGGGCATCGTTGCTGATGCCGGAGACTCCGAGCAGGCCCGAGCGCCGGTTCAGGATCTCGGAGACGTCGGCCGGCGCCATCCCGCGCTGCTCGATCAGGTAGAGAACCAGACCGGCGTCGATGGCGCCGCAGCGCATCCCCATCATCAGGCCGTCGAGCGCGGTGAATCCCATGGTGGTGGCGACGCTGCGTCCGTCGCGCATGGCGCAGAGGCTGGCGCCGTGGCCGAGATGCGCGACGATGACCCGGCCCTTCGCACGCTCCCCGGCGATGCCCGGCAGCACATCGGCGATGTGCTGGTAGGACAATCCGTGGAAGCCGTAGCGGACGAGACCCTCATCGGTGAGCGCGTGCGGGATCGCGAAGAGCTGAGCGAGTCGCGGCATCGTGCGATGAAAGGCCGTGTCGAAACAGGCCAGCTGCGGCAGGCTGGGCCAAGCCTCCGCCACCGCCCGAATCGCCGCAAGGTTGTGGGGCTGGTGCGCCGGTGCAAGCGGGATCAGACCTTCGAGAATCGTCATCACGCTCTCGTCGATCACGACCGGCTTCGATAAGTCCGGACCGCCATGGACCACGCGATGTCCGGCGGCACAGAGCTCGATATCGTCCGCCCGCCGGAGGCGGTCGAGAAGCCACTGCGTCGCCGCTTCGTGGCTGCTCCCTTCAGGCAATTCAGCGCCGTCGAACAGATGCGCCCTGCTACCGGAGGCTCCGCCGAATCGTGCCCGACTGCCGATGCCTTCGATGCCGCCGCGACAGAGCGGTCGAAGCCCATCTGCCTCGAAGAGCGCGAACTTCACGCTCGACGAGCCGGCATTGAGCACCAGAATGGCGGCGTTCGCAGACCGCGTCACCGGCTGCATCATGGGCGTGTCTCCTCTCCCGACGCGCCCCTCGGGCGCTTATCGCAGCGTGACGGCCAAGGCTTCGGCCGCCTCTTTCAGGGTGGGCAGACACTCGACCGCGTTCGCGCGAGCGACCCGCACGACCGGCGCCTGAAGGGCGAGGGCGGCGATGCACTCGCGCCCGCTGTGATCGAAGATCGGTACCGCCACGCAGAACAGGCCGGACAGGTATTCCTCGTCGTCGAAGGCGTAGCCGTCGCGCTTGATCCGGCCGAGCTCGCTCCGCAACGCATCCGCGTCGGTGAGAGTGTTGGCGGTGTAGCGCTCCAGCGTCAGCGTTCCGATCAGGCGATCGCGCTTGGCCGGCGGCATCATGGCCAGGAAGAGCTTGCCGCTCGCCGAGGCATGTGCCGGCACACGCGATCCCTTCTGAAAGGCGACTCGCAGCGGCGCGGCGGCTTCGACACGGTCGAGGTACATCACCTCGCTCCCCTCGAGCACCGTGAGGTTGCAGGATTCGCCCAGTGTGCGGACCACCCGCTCAAGGATCTGGTGCCGCTGCGTCGAGCCGGCGTTGTTCGACAGGATCGCGAAGGCGAGGGCGGTCGCGCGTGCCGCGAGCTCGTAACGACGCCCATCCGGCATCCGTCTCAGGAGGTCGGCGCTCTCCAGCATGCTCAACCACCGGTGCAGGGTGGGCTTTGGCAGATTGGCAGCCTCCGTCAGCTCCGCCAGCGTCGGCGGGTGATCCATCTCGGCGATGATCTCCAGCAGGCTGAAGGCCTTCAGCGCTGGCGAGGACTCGGGGGCATCATCCATGGCTGAGGCTCTCATATTCCGATTTCCTGAACGTTTAAAGCAAAAAAACGAGATTTCTATTGCGTCGTGACGTCGGCAGGAGCTAGGTTTCCACGGGACGAGGATGGGCAGACGCGGGATTGAACCCGGCCTCTCCTCGCATCGGCGCGGCCCGACTGCCACGGCCCAGCGCCGCCATCCGAACCGACGAACGACCATCGCGACGATCAAAGAAAGCCAGGGTGGGAGAGCGCGCCATGAAGATGACGACGGAAGAGGCCTTCATCAAAGTCCTGCAGATGCACGGGATCGAGCATGCCTTCGGCATCATCGGCTCGGCGATGATGCCGGTCTCCGACCTGTTTCCGAAAGCCGGCATCACCTTCTGGGACTGCGCGCACGAGAGCAACGCGGCGCTGATCGCCGACGGCTATTCGCGCGTGACCGGCAAGATGGCGATGGCCGTGGCGCAGAACGGACCGGGCGTGACCGGCTTCGTCACCGCGATCAAGACGGCCTACTGGAATCACACGCCGATGCTGCTGGTGACGCCTCAGGCGGCCAACAAGACCATCGGGCAGGGCGGCTTCCAGGAAGTCGAACAGATGGCGCTGTTCGAGGACATGGTCTGCTATCAGGAGGAAGTCCGCGATCCGACCCGCGTCGCCGAGGTGCTCAACCGGGTAATCGAGAAGGCGTGGCGCGGCTGCGCACCGGCGCAGATCAATATCCCGCGCGATTTCTGGACGCATCAGGTCGATATCGCTTTGCCGCAGATCGTCCGGCTGGAGCGTCCGACCGGCGGTCGCCAGGCGATTGCCGAAGCCGCCGCGCTCCTATCGAAGGCGAAATTCCCCGTGATCCTGAACGGTGCGGGTGTCGTCATCGGCGACGCGATCCAGGAATCCGTCGCGCTGGCCGAGCGCCTCGACGCGCCGGTGGCCTGCGGCTACCAGCACAACGATTCCTTCCCCGGTTCGCACCCCCTCGCCGCCGGGCCGCTCGGCTACAACGGCTCGAAGGCAGCGATGGAACTCATCGCCAAGGCCGACGTGGTGCTGGCGCTCGGCACCCGCCTCAATCCCTTCTCCACGCTGCCGGGTTACGGCATCGATTACTGGCCGAAGGACGCCAAGATCATCCAGGTCGACATCAACCCCGATCGGATCGGTCTGACCAAGCCGATCACGGTCGGCATTTGTGGCGATGCCAAGCACGTCGCTCGCGAGATCCTGCAACAGTTGAGCCCCGAGGCGGGCAATGCCGGCCGTGAAGAGCGGCAGGCGCTCATCCACCGCACCAAGTCCGCCTGGGCCCAGGCCCTGTCCTCGCTCGACCACGAGGACGACGACGAGGGTACGAACTGGAACGTCGAGGCGCGGGAGCGAGAGAGTGAGAAGATGTCGCCGCGTCAGGCGTGGCGCGCGATCCAAGCCGGCCTGCCGGCAAACGCGATCCTCTCCACCGACATCGGCAACAACTGCGCCATCGGCAACGCCTATCCGACCTTCGACCAGGGTCGGCGATACCTGGCGCCGGGCATGTTCGGTCCATGCGGCTACGGTTTTCCAGCGATCATCGGCGCCAAGATCGGCTGTCCGGATCTACCGGTCTTCGGCTTCGCGGGCGACGGCGCCTTCGGCATCTCGATGAACGAGATGACCTCGATCGGCCGTGACGAGTGGCCGGCGATCACCATGGTGATCTTCCGGAATTTCCAGTGGGGCGCCGAGAAGCGTAACTCCATCCTCTGGTACGACAACAACTTCGTCGGCACCGAACTCGACACCAAGCTGAGCTACGCCAAGATCGCGGAAGGGTGTGGTTTCAGGGGCGTGCGCGTCGAGACGCAGCGGGCGCTCACCGAAGCGATCCAGCAGGCTGGCGAGGCCCAAGCCGACGGTGTGACGACCTTCATCGAAGTGATGCTCAACCAGGAGCTCGGCGAACCCTTCCGCCGCGATGCGATGAAGAAGCCGGTCGTCGTCGCCGGCATCGATCGAGGCGACATGCGGCCTCAGCTTTCGGCCTGATCGTCGGCGACGGACCCGGGACCTCGATGAAAAGGGCTCCCGGGCCGGTTCGCCGCGACAACCGTCAGCGGATGTCGGGGCGCGGGTCGGGCACGAAGCCGTCCCGGTTCGGCATCCTCACCGCCCGCAGCGTCTCGGCATCCATCACCGCGTCGTCCGGAACGAGGCCGTTCAGATTGAGGACGTAACCGACGACCGCGTAGACCTCGTCGGGAGTCAGCGACTGGGGCGCGTTCATCGGCATGGCGCGGTGGATGTAGTCGAACAGGGTCGGCGCATAGGGCCAGAAGCTGCCGACCGTCTTGACCGGATTATGTGTGGCCAGCGAGCCCTGGCCGCCCGCAAGCCTGTCGCCGATCCCGCCTTCGCCCCTGAGGCCGTGACAGCTGGCGCACTGGGCTTCGAACAGGACCCGGCCCTGGACGACGCTGCCGTGGCCCGGCGGCAGTTTTCGGCCGTCGCGGTCGATGTCGATGTTCCAGCCCGCGATCTCCTCGGCGGTCGGCGCGCGGCCGAAACCGAAACCACCCTCGGCCTGAGCCGAGGACGCGAGCACCGCCACGGACAGCGCGAGGATCCGGACGAGCTCAGACGTAACCATTGGACACCTCGCCGTCGGCGGCGATCCGCCAGGGAACGATCGCGTTGTTGTGGTAGAAGGATTTCATGCCGCGGATCGCAGTCAGGTCAGCGAAGCTCGGCTGCACGTAGCCGGTCTCGTCCGTGGCGCGGCTCAGGATGACGGTCGGCCGGCCATCCCACGCCCATGGATAGCGGAAGCGGGTGAAGGCCCGGCTCAGGACCGGCTGCTGCAAGACAGCAGGCTGCCACGTAGTGCCGCCATCGACCGACACTTCGACGCCGTTGATGCGTCCGCGCCCGCTCCAGGCCAGTCCGGTGATCTCGTTGAAGCCGGCGGCAATCCGCTGCGTGCCGGACGGACGGGTGATGATCGACTTGGCCTCCATGGTAAAGGTGAACTGGCGCGCCGTGCCGTCGGGCATCGAATCCGTGTACTTGGCCGTCTCCTCCCGCGAGTAGGCGGGCTCGGCGACGACGTTGAGGCGCCGGAGCCATTTCACGCTCATGTTGCCCTCGAAGCCCGGGAGCAGGAGGCGGACGGGGTAGCCCTGCTGCGGGCGCAGCCGCTCGCCGTTCTGGCTGAAGACGAGAAGGGCGTCGTCGAGACACTTCTCCAACGGCACACTGCGGGTGAGGGCGGCGGCATCGGCCCCCTCGGCGACGACCCATTTCGCCTCCGGCTTGAGGCCGACCTCCTCGAGGATCGTCTTGAGCCGGACGCCCGTCCATTCGCAGCAGCTCGCCAGGCCGACGAGGTCTGACGCCGTCTTGCCTTGCTTGACCGTTTCGAAGCCCGGATTGCCGGAGCATTCCAGGAAGTAGATGTGCGACTCGGTCGGAAAACGGCGCAGCTCGTCCATCGTCAGGAGCAGGGGCCGCTCAACCAAGCCGTGGATCATCAGCCGGTGCTGGGCGGGATCGATAGCGGGGATGCCGCCGTGATGGCGCTCGTAGAACAGCCCGTTCGGGGTGATGATGCCGTCGAGCTCCTGAAGCGGCGTGCGGCTCGCCGACGAGGTGTACTGCTTGCCGTTCTTCGGCACGTTGCGGATGACGTCCTTCTCGAATTCCGAGGGCTGGCCGTAGAGCTGGCTTCCGACATCCGCGCCGGGCTCCTTCATCCAGCGCGGCACGTGAGGCGGCGTGTTTTCGATGCCCCCCGTCGTTTCGGCCCTGGCCGGGAGGGCGATCACCTCGGCGAGGCCACCGCCGACGAGGGCAGACCCCGCCGCCAAGATCTGCCGCCGTGAACGCGGCGTCCGCCGGACCGCCTCCGGCGCTGCATCGTCGCTCATCGTTTTCTCCTCGGGTGACACGCGCCACCGCACGACCGAGACCGGGCCGCGCGCAGCCCCTGTGCCCCGATTGAGGGCTAACGCGCCGGTCAGCGCCGACGATCAGTAGGACGCCGCCAGGTAATCCGCGATCGCCTTCGCGTCGGCCTCTCCGATCGGTGCGCCGTAGACCTTGATCATCTTCGTGACTTCGGCGGTCCAGAAGGCGTGACCCTTCTTGGGCGGCTGCATGGCGATGTAGTCGGGCGAGTGACAGGTCAGGCAATGGCTCTCGGCGATCTCGACGCCGGGGCCGGGACGGAGCTTCGCGGTATCCTCCGGCAGCTCGTAAGTGACCGGTCCGGCCTCGGCAGCGTCGTAGCAGGCCGAGACCAGGAGCAGGGTGAGGGCGGCAAGCCCCGTGCGCGCGATCCGCCCGGCCGATCGCGTCGTTGGTGTCGACGATGTCATGGGCCCCTCCCTCAGCCTGCGGTGACGCGCGTCGTCTCGACGACGTTGCGCAGGTAGCCGGCCGGATTCCAAAGCGGCTCGAGCGGCTGCGACTGGCCGATCCGGTTCACCGCCCGCACCCGCAGCCTGTGCTCGCCGGCGGGAAGCCGCAGGCTCGTCTCCCATCCCCGGAAAGCGTACCGGCCCTCGTCCCGGCCGAGCCTGGCTGTGCTCCAGCTGCGTCCGTCATCGCCCGAGACCAGAACCTCGGTCAGGCCGTAGCCGCCGTCGAAGGCGATGCCGCGCAGCGGGGTCTCGGCTCCCGCCGCGACCGTGGCGCCATCGGTCAGGTTGGTGATGAAGGATCGGATGGTGAAGCGGTTGATCGGGACCGTCGCGGTCGGCGTCTTGCCGGGCTCGGTGCAGCCGCAGGCATTGTCCGGGATGCGGTAGGCCGGCTTCATCCAGAAGTTCTCGAACGTGGTGTCGAGCACGGTGATCGCATTGAGGTGCTTCAGCCAGTAGGTGCCGTAATAGCCCGGCACGACGAGGCGGAGCGGGAAGCCGTTGAGGAACGGCAGATCCTCTCCGTTCATGGCATAGGCCAGCATCACCTCGCCGTCGCGGGCGTGATCGAGGTCGAGCGCCTTGGCGAAGTCGGGCGTTTTCTCGAGCACGGGTCCGTCGAGGCCCTCGAACATCACCTGCCGCGCCCCTGCCTTCACACCCGCCCGGTCCAGCACCGTCTTGAGCGGTACGCCCTTCCAGCGGGCACAGCCCATGGCGCCATTGGCGAGCTGTCCGCCGGCGACCCGCGGCTCGAAGAAGCCGCGAGAATTGCCGGAGCACTGGTTGACCGCCACGATCTCGACCGGTTCGAGCGCCTTCAGGTCCCCCAGTGAGAGGCTGAGCGGCTTCTCGACCTTGCCCTTGATCTCCAGGCGGAAGGCGTCGGGGTCGATCTCGTTCGGCAGACCCGCGAGGTGGTAGCGCACGAAGAAGGCGTCGTTGGCCGTGATCGTGCCCTCGTCGAAAACCGAGAACGGCGTCTCCAGTTGCGGCGGCCGGCTCGTCATCTGGATCAATGGACGCTTGCCCGGATACGCCACGAGCGGGCGCTCCCCGTTGCCGAAGGGAAGCGTGATCCGCTCCGACGGGGCGGCGCGGGCTTGTCCGACCGCGGCGCCCGCGAGCAGGGCGGAGCCGGCGCCGCGCAATAGGGCGCGTCGATGCAACATGGTTTCCTCCTTTTGCGGGCGAATCTCGTTTTCGGATTCGCCTTTCGTCGCGGCATTGCACGCGGCATCCGATCGATCCCTGGGGGAGGGCGGATGCCGGTTTCTCTCAGCCGAGCCGAAGAAGGTGGATCAGGCCGAGGCTGATCAGCAGAAGCAGCACGAGCGACAGTGTCACCGCCGCCGTGACGCGACCGCCCACGCGCCCGATCACGCGCACATCGACGCCGAGCCCGAGGGCGGCCATCGACACCACGGTCAGAGTGCCGGCGACCCGGGTGATCGGGCCGACAGCGACATCGGGCACGAGCCCGAGCGACCGGAACGCGGCCAGCACGAGGAAGCCGACGATGAACCACGGCACCAGCTTGAACGGATCGAACCGGCGCGCGCCTGCGGCCTCCGCCGCGGTTGCGTTGAAGCGGGGCGCCAACAGCGAGAGGCCGACGACGACGGGACCGAGCATGAGCACGCGTACGAGCTTGACCAAGGTGCCGATCTGCGTCGCGACGAGCCCGGCCGGGACCGTGGCAGCGAGAACCTGCGGCACCGCGTAGACCGTAAGTCCCGCGAGAATGCCGTACTGGCCGGCACCGAGGCCGAGCAGCGGTATCAGGAGCGGCAAGCCGAGCACCATCAGCACCCCGAGGATGGCGGTGAAGGAGATCGAGGAGGCGACGTCGTCGCTATCGGCGCCGATCACTGGCGCGACCGCCGCGATGGCCGAGTTTCCGCAGATCGAGTTGCCGCAGGCGATGAGGATCGAGATCCGCACCGCGAGCCCGAGCAGGCGGCTGATCGCGAAGCTCGCGGCGATCGTGACCGCCACCGTGGCGACGATCGCCGCGAGAAGGACCGGACCGGAGGCGACGATCGCCGCGAAGCTGATCGAGGCGCCGAGCAGCATCACCGCCACTTCGAGCAGCTGCTTGGCGCTGAAGGCGATGCCAGAGCGCCAGACGGGACTCGGTGCCCAGAAGGTGCGGATCGCCATGCCGAGCAGGATCGCGATCACCAGGGCCTCGATATAGGGATGCTCGAACGCAGCCTCTTCGACGTGCTGTAGGCCGATCGAGACGAGCGTGACCGCGAGGCATAGCGCGATCCCGGGCGCCAGCTCTCTTAGACGGGACAGGGAAAAGCGGGGTTCCGGCGGCTTCGAAACGCGGTTCATCTGCAACATCGTCGTCCCCCGACACCGCATCCCGGCATCGCCTTCTTACCACCTTGATAGCAAAACCCACCTGTCTTGCACGATTTTAATGGAATAATCTGCTATATCTGTTCCGTATTGTGGAACGTTCTTCGCACCAGGGGGAGTGAGGCCCCGGAGCCGAGCGGCGCATGCTCTCCGGCAGCCCCCCGCCTTGCGGCGCGGCCGATCCAGATCGCGGAGCCCGCGCTGACGAGGCCGGCGAAGGCACAGTAGGCACAGACCAACCACGGACGGTCCGCGCCGGAATACTGCAGAAGAGCAGTTGCGATGATCGGTGTCAGGCCGCTCGCGAAGATGCCGGAGAACTGGTAGACAAAGGAGATGCCAGTATAGCGCACCCGCGCCGGAAACAATTCGGAGAACAGGGCCGCCTCCGGTCCGTAGACCGAGGCGTAGAGGATTCCGAACGGCACGATCAGCGCGAGCCAGATCGTGCCCGTGCTGCCGCCGCTGTTGAGGAAGATCCAGAAGGCGGGGAAGGCCGAGAAGCCGGTGAGCAGCGAGCCCCATGCATAGACGCGGGTACGGCCGAGACGATCCGAGAGCCAGCCGGCCATGGGAATCGTGAGGCAGAGCAGGAGCGCGGCGGCCGTAACGCCGAGCAACGCCTGCGTGCGCGGCACTCCGACCGTGCCGGTGAGATAGCCGATCGAGAACACTGCGAAGATGTTGAAGAACACGCCGTCGATCGTGCGAGCGCCCATGCCGGCGATGACGTTGCCGGGGAAGTCCCGCATCATCGACACGAAGGGGATCGCCGCCTCCCGGTTCGTCTCCTTCACCTGCGCGAATTCGGGTGTCTCCATGACGTTGAGGCGGATATAGGCGCCGACCGCGACGAGAACCGCGCTGAGCAGAAACGCCAGCCGCCAGCCCCAGGCGAGAAACTGCGCGTCGTCCAGTCCGTAGGAGAGGGCTGCCACGACGCCCGAGGCGAGGCACAGCCCGAGCGCGAGGCCGATCTGCGGAATGCTCGCGTAGAGACCACGCTTCTCCGGCGGGGCGTATTCGAAAGCCATGAGCACGGCCCCGCCCCATTCGCCTCCGAGGCCGATGCCCTGAACGATGCGCAGGAGAAGCAGCAGCACGGGGGCGGCGACGCCGATCTGCGCGTAGGTCGGCACCAATCCGATCAGGAAGGTCGCCACCCCCATCAGCATCAGGGTGATCACCAGCATGCTCTTGCGGCCGATCCGGTCGCCGAAATGCCCGAAGATCACACCGCCGAGCGGCCGGGTGACGAAGCCGACCGCGAAGGTCGAATAGGCGAGCAGCGTCGAGACGAGGGGGTCGTCGGCGGGAAAATACAGCTTGTTCAGGACGATGCCGGCGACCACGCCGTAGAGGAAGAAGTCGTACCACTCGATTGTCGCGCCGATCAGTGCCGCCGTCACGACGCGGCCGAGACCGCCTCCGCCGGGTGCCGCTTGCCTCGTCGTCATGCCGGACTCCCTTCTCGTGCCGGCTCTGGGAGCACGCTGGATCGCCCCGCAACCGAATCGACGGCGATGGCCGGGCTCGAGCCGGCCCGTACATCGGCCAGGATCATGTCGGCGGCCTTCTCGGCGATCATAACGACGGGCGCGCTGGTGTTGCCGGAGATGAGCGTCGGCATGATCGAGCAATCGACGACGCGCAGGCCGCCGACCCCATGGACGCGAAGACGGGCATCGGTCACCGCCTGCGGGTCCGAGCCCATTCTGCAGGTGCCTGAGGGATGGAAGATCGTGGCGCCCGAGGCCCGGGCAAAATCGAGCAGGGCTTCGTCGCCCTCGACCTGAGAGCCCGGCTTCACCTCCTCGGTGAGCAGCCTGCGCAGCGGCGCGGTGGCTGCGAGGCGGCGGGCGAACTTCATGCCCTCCACCACGCAGCGGCGATCGGATTCGGCCGCGAGATAGTTCGCCCGCATCACCGGCGCCGCGAAGGGATCGGCGCTTCGCAACGTGACGCTGCCGCGGGATTCCGGGCGCAATTGGCAGACAGAGAAGGTGCAGCCGGACCAGGGATGCGGCGCACCGCCGGCCATGTCCGCCGAGAGCGTGGCGAAGTGGAATTGCACGTCCGGTGTGCCGGGGCCGGGCATCACGCGGGTGAACAAGCCGCCCTGGTTGATCCCCACCGCCAGAGGCCCGCTGCGCGTCAGCAACCATTGAAGGCCGATGCGCGCCTTGCCAACCAGCGTGCGCAGATCGTCGTTGGTCGTGATCGGCTTTGCGACCCGATACATCAGCCGGATCTGGAGATGGTCCTGTAGGTTCGCGCCGACGCCGGGAAGCGGGTGCGCGACGGCGATCCCGTGGCGCAACAATTCCGCCTCGGGGCCGATGCCGGACAGCATCAGGAGCTGCGGGCTCTGCAAGGCGCCGGCGGCAAGGATCACCTCGGTTCCGGCGCGTGCCTCCTGCATCCGGCCATGCCGGCGAAAGCGGACGCCGACGACGCGCCGCCCCTCGAGGATCAGGCCCGCGGCCTGCGCGTCGGTCTCGACGCGAAGGTTCCGCCGCCCGCGCGCCGGGCGGAGATAGGCGACGGCGGTGCTGCAGCGCCGGCCGTCGCGGGTGAAGAGCTGGTAGTAGCCGACGCCGGTCTGATCACCGGCATTGAAGTCGTTCGTGCGCGGTATGCCGAGTTCGCCCGCCCCCGCGATGATAGCCTCGATCAGTTCGTGCCGATGCTCGATGTCGGAGCACCAGAGCGGCCCGGCGGCGCCGTGAGCGGGACCCGCTCCCATCGTGTTGTGCTCGGAGCGGATGAAGTAGGGCAGCACGTCGGTCCAAGACCAGCCGGAATTGCCGAGCGCAGCCCAGTGATCGTAATCCTCGCGCTGCCCGCGAACGAAGATCAGACCGTTGATCGAAGAGGAGCCGCCGAGCGTCCGACCGCGGGGCCAGTAGATGCGCCGATCCTTCATGGTCGGCTCCGGCTCGGTGTAGAAGCCCCAGTTGAGGGACTTATGGAACATCGTCTTCCCGTAGCCGATGGGAAGATGGATCCAGGGCGACCGGTCGCGCGGGCCCGCCTCCAGCATCAAGACCCGATGCCGGCCGTCGGCCGAGAGGCGATTGGCAAGGACGCAGCCCGCCGTTCCACCGCCGACGATGATGAAGTCGTAGGGGGCGACAGCCATCGCCTGCACCTCGCCGACTGCGTTTCCTCGTATTTCGCCTCGCTTCGAGAGCGACTGTCTCAGAAAGCGGAACGTTATGTTCGATTAGATGAGGATTCCGACGAGGTGTCAATGCATGCCGACGAGCTCGGGCACACGTCCTCGGCGCCACCGGGCGGGTTCACCGCACGAGCAGCGAGTGGGACGGGTCAGTCGAGACGGGCGATGCTTGCGCCCTGGAAGCGCTGGGCTTCAGGCGCCTGAAGGCTGGCGCCGACAAGATCGGCGAGCAGATTTTCTCAACGCGCTATCTCTCGACGGGGCCGTCGCAACATCATCGGAACGCGCCCAAGGCGGACCGCCAAGGGGAAAGCTCCCGCGGCTGCGCTCGAACAACCCGGCGCGATCGGCCACCAGGGTTAGTTACCCGGATAGCCGAACGCCATTTCAGCCTGCTCGTTCTTGGCGATCTCGAGCATGTGCCACTTGAGACCAGACAGGAGCGAGGCGACCGAAACACCACCATGCGAGGTCGAGTAGGCCGGCTGGACCGCCTGGAGCTGAGCCACGCTGAAGGCGAGATAGACCGCCGCGGCAAAGGGCAGGATCTGGCGGAGGCGCTCGACGGGCGGCATGATCAAACAGAGATTGCTGCGATGCACGCAACTTAGTTTCCGTGATTGTGCAATGCAACGGCAGGGCCTGTGTCCCCGGAACATGAGAGCCTTGTCGCCCATGCGCATCGCGAAGGCGGCGGCTCGTCATCGACCGATGTTCCCGATACCTGCCACCATATATTCGGCTAGATGCTCCGCAGCCGCCGCGATGCCGCTCGGCTTGCGCTGCAGGACGATTTCGAGGTTCGGTAGTTCAGGCAGGCCGTCCGCGCGGCCGAGGCGGCGGACATGCGGGCCGACGGCACAGAGCGGGAAAGCCGACACGGCGAGGCCGGCATAGACGGCGGCTTGAAGCCCGGCGATGCTGTCGCTGACCGCAGCGACGCACCATGGCCTGCCCACCTGCCCGAGTGCATCGAGGGCATATTGCCGGTAGACGCTTCCGGCCGGCAGGAGGGCGAGCGGCAACGCGCCCTCCGCCGCGAGCGCGTATTCCCGTGCCGCCACCCAGACCAGGGGTTCCTCGCGAACGACAAAGCCTTTGCCGAATTCGGGCTGACGCGTCATCAGGGCGATGTCGATCTCCTCCTGCTGGAGCGCTGCGTGCAGGTTCACGCTCCGCGAGCACCGCAGCTCGATCTCGACCTGGGGATAGGCCCGCGAGAACCCGCTCAGCACCGATGGCAGCAGGAACGCTGCGTAGAGATCGGGCACGCCGAGCCGGACGTGACCTGTGATGTCGGGTGCCTCGAAACGACCGCGGATCTCATCGTTGAGACCGAGAAGCGTCCGGGCGTAGCCGAGCAGCATTTCTCCCTCACGCGTCAGTGTCAGATGGCGGCGATCGCTCTGGAACAGGGGCTTGCCGAGCGATCGTTCCAGACGCTGGATCTGGTGCGTGATGGCCGGCTGAGTGCGGCCGACTTGCTTGCCAGCTAGCGTTATACTGCCGGTTTCGACCACGGCGACGAAGGTCCGAAGCAGGGGAATTTCGAGATCCGGAATCATAATGATAAATATCCTGCATGATCTCGATGCAGAGAATAAATTTCTCCGATGCCGAGGCAATCGGTAGGGTAAAACCGACGGGCGGGACAAGCCATGATTCAGGACGATCAACGATCCTGAACGATCCGCAGCCCGGAAGACGAGGAACGCTCAACGGATGTCGGGGACTTTACCGCCCACTGCGCGATACTGAGCACAGGCGGAAGAAGTCTGACGCAATTCGGCAGGAGGGCAGAATGCTGAGGCTTGTACGCTTCAAAGCCACAGACCGCGTGCTGCTGATTATCTGTCTGATGTATCTGGTTACGTATATCGACCGGGTGAACATCGGCACGGCGGCGCCAGCGATGCAGAAGGAACTCGGGCTCACCAATTTCGAGCTCGGACTCGCATTCTCTGCTTTCGCCTATCCTTACGCATTCTTTCAGATCGCTGGCGGCTGGTTGGGTGACCGTCTCGGCCCGCGGATGACGTTGCTGATCTGCGGCGCGATCTGGTCGGCCGCGACCGTGGCCATCGGTTTCGTCGAGGGAGCCATCTCGCTCGTCATCGCCCGCTTCATCCTGGGGATCGGAGAGGGATCCGCCTTCCCGACCGCCACGCGCGCGCTGGCGAACTGGATGGCGGCCGATCGGCGCGGCTTTGCACAAGGCATCACCCACGCCTTCGCGCGGCTCGGCAACGCGTTAACGCCGCCGCTCATCGCCTTTCTCATCGTCGCCCTCTCCTGGCGCGATTCATTCATCATCGTCGGCCTGATCAGCTTCGCCTGGGTCGCCCTCTGGTTCTGGTACTTCCGGGACGATCCGCGCGACCACAAGCACGTGACGCCGGAAGAGATCGCGGTACTCCCGACCGTGAAAATCGCCGGCGAGCGCAAGGCCGTGCCGTGGCGGCGACTTCTCAAGCGCATGATGCCGGTGACGATGACGGATTTCTGCTACGGCTGGACGCTGTGGCTGTTCCTCAACTGGATCCCGTCCTACTTCCTCCATCAGTATCAACTCGACATCAAGAAGTCGGCGATCTTCGCCTCCGGTGTGTTCTTCGCTGGGGTCGTCGGTGACACGGTCGGCGGAATCGTCAGCGACCGGATCCTCAAGCAGACCGGCAGCGTGTCGAAGGCGCGAGTGAGCGTGATCGTCGTCGGCTTCCTCGGGGCCTTCCTGTTCATGCTGCCGGTGTTGTTCGTCACGGATCTTCTGACGATCACGTTGTGCCTGTCGGGCGCCTTCTTCTTCGCCGAACTCATCGTCGCGCCGATCTGGGCCGTGCCGATGGACATCGCGCCCCAGCATTCCGGGACCGCCTCCGGCTTCATGAATTTCGGCTTCGGCCTCGCCGGGATGATCTCTCCGGTCGTGTTCGGCGCCGTCATCGACGCGACCGGCCGCTGGGACCTCCCGTTCGTGGCCTCGCTCGGCCTGCTCCTCCTCGGTGCGGTGCTTGCCCTGCGCATGCGTCCCGACGAGCCCTTCCTCGACGAGGTCGAGACTCCGCCGCCCGTCGTCACAGCACCCGCGGCGGTCAGGCCGAGCGCCTGACCGCAGGTCCCGCTCTCCCTTCGCCCTCCCTCTCGACAGCCGCATGAGGAATCCGCGCGATGTCCGTCGCTCGTCTCAAGGTCCCGGAGCGCTCCAGCGAACGGCAGGAGCCGACCCCGTCAAATCCCGGTGAACAGGATCCGGTCGATGCCGTGATGGCGCGTGCGAGAGCCGCGCAAAGAACCTTCGCACATGCCGACCAGGAGACCGCGGATGCTGCCGTGCGGGCTCTGGCCTGGTCCCTCTACAACCCGAAACATGCCCGCGAACTCGCCGAGCTGGCGGTCGAGGATACCGGGCTCGGAAACGTCGCCGACAAGATCGTCAAGAAGCAGCGCAAGACCTTCGGCACCTTGCGCGATCTCCTCCGCGCCCCATCGGTCGGCGTGATCGAGCGCGACGAGGCGCGAGGTCTGGTCAAATATGCCAAACCGATGGGCGTGATCGGCGCGGTGACGCCCTCGACCAATCCGGGCGCGACTCCGGTCAACAAGGCGATGATGGCCTTGAAGGGCCGCAATGCCATCGTCATCGCTCCGTCGCCCCTCGGCTACCGCACCACCGCCCGCATCGTCGATCTGATGCGCCAGGAACTCGCGGCGATCGGCTTGGCCGAGGATTTGGTGCAGATCCTTCCCGCTCCGGTGACCAAGGAGGCGACGGAAGCGCTGATGAAGTCCTGCGACCTCATCGTCGTGACCGGCTCGCAGGACAATGTCCGCCGCGCCTATTCGAGCGGGACGCCAGCCATCGGGGTCGGCGCCGGCAACGTTCCCGTGATCATCGACGAGACCGCCGATCTCGACGCGGCGGCCGCGCGGATCCGCGACTCGAAGATCTTCGACAACTCGACTTCCTGCTCATCTGAGAACGCCGTCGTCATCGTCGATGCGGTCTACGACGCAGCCATCGCCGCCCTGGAGCGGGCCGGCGCCTATCGCTGCACGCCGGAGGAGCGCCAACGCGTGATCGAGCGTCTCTGGGTCAAGGGGAAGCTCAACCGCGACCTCATCGCCCGCAACCCCGACGTGCTGGCCCAGGCCTTCGACCTGCCGGCGCAGGCGCAGGGCAGGAGCTTTTTCCTCGTCGAGGAGACCGGCATCGGCAAGGGATACCCACTCTCGGGGGAGAAGCTCGCCCTCGTCCTCACGGTCTATCGCGCCAGCGATTTCGCGGACGCCAAGGAGCGCGTGCGCGCGATCCTCGAGCATCAGGGCAAGGGGCATTCCTGCGGACTGCACACCACGGACATGGACCGCGCCCGCACGCTCGCGGAGGATCTCGAGGTGGTGCGGGTCCTTGTGAATTTCGCCCACACCTTCGGCAACGGCGGCGGTTTCAATTCCGGCCTCGGCTTCACCCTCAGCATGGGTTGCGGCTCCTGGCAGAAGAATTCGATCTCCGAGAACCTGAGCTACCGGCACATGATCAACATCACCCACCTCGTCACGCCGATCCCGGAGGACAAGCCGACCGAGCAGGAGCTGTTCGGACCGCATTGGAAGCGGATCGGGTACGAGGCCGAATCGGCCGGGCAGATGGAGGCCGCGCGATGAATTTTCTTGAGCACGTTGCCAAGGCGCGGGTGCTGGCGCCCGCCGGCATTCCCGTCCCGCGCGCCGTCCACTGCGGCACACCGGAGGAGGCACAGGCCGCCTTCGCCGAACTCGGTCCCTGCATGGTCAAGGCGCAAGTGCCGACAGGCAAGCGCGGCAAGGCGGGCGGCATCAAGCCGGCGAACACGGCCGAGGAAGCGCGTGCCCGTGCGGCCGACATCCTCGGCATGCAGATCGACGGACATCCCGTCGGCTCGGTGCTGCTGGAGGAGCAGGCCCGGATCGCGCGCGAGTTCTACGCGGCGATCCTGATCGATACCGTCGGCCGCCGCCCGCTGGTCCTGTTCTCGACCGAGGGCGGGATGGATATCGAGGAAGTAGCCGCAACGCGTCCGGACGCTCTGCGCCGCCACCGGGTCGACCTCGACAGCGGCTTCGACGCGGCGGCGGCGCGCGCGATGCTGTCGGGCCTCGACCTTTCGGGGGCCGAGGAACAGGTCGCCGGCATCCTTGTCGCGCTTTACGCGACCAGCGGCAGGATCGATGCCGAGCTGATCGAAATCAACCCGCTCGCGCTCCTCGCCGATGGCCGCGTCGTCGCGCTCGACTGCAAGCTCACGCTCGACGATTCGGCCGCCTTCCGGCAGACCGATCTCGCAGGGTCGGCGGCGGAAGAGCCGATGACCGACCTCGAGCGTGAGGGAGCCGCCAACGGGCTCAAGTTTATCCAACTCGACGGCGATGTCGGCGTGCTCGCCAACGGCGCCGGGCTGACCATGACGACGATGGACGTGATCAGCCATTGCGGCGGTCGTCCGGCTAACTTCCTGGAGATCGGCGGCGAGGCCTATACCAAGTCGGAAGCGGCGCTGAAGCTGGTGCTGTCCAATCCCGGTGTCAAAAGCCTCGTCGTCAATTTTTGCGGGGCTTTCGCCCGCACCGATGTGATGGCCGAGGGCGTCGTCACGGCCTGGAAGCGGCTTGCCCCGGACATCCCGGTCTTCTTCTCGATTCACGGGACCGGCGAGGACGAGGCGGTCCGCCTCGTCCGCGAGGGACTCGGACAGGAGCCCTTCGACTTGATGGAGGACGCGGTCCAGGCGGCCGTCGATGCCGCCCATTCAGGGGCACATCCGGCCGCACAATCGCAAGCGAGCGGGGGAGCCGCACGATGATCATCTACCGTCAGTCCGCCCGCGTGCTCGTTCAGGGCATCACCGGCAAGCAGGGCACCTTCTGGACCCAGAAGATGATGGAATGCGGCACGCGGGTGGTCGCCGGCGTCAACCCGAAGCGGGCCGGCGAGCAGCATCTCGGGGTGCCGGTCTACGCCACGGCGAAGGCCGCCATGGCCGAGTCGCCCTTCGACGTCGCAGTGATGTTCATTCCACCAGCCATGGCGCGCGAGGCCGCCCTCGATGCGATCGAGGCCGGAGCTCGCACGGTGGTGATCCTGACGGAGCACATTCCGGCGCGCGACGTCATCGCGATCCATCATGCCGCGGCGCGCCACCGGACCCGCGTCATCGGACCGAACACGGCCGGGATCGTCACGCCGGGCGAGGGGTTCGTCGGCATCATGCCGGGGCACAACCCGAACATCTTCCAGCCGGGCGAAGTCGGCGTGATCTCGCGCTCCGGCAGCCTCGGCACGCTGATCTGTCTCAATCTCACCCGCGCCGGTTTCGGCCAATCGGCCTTCCTCGGCATCGGCGGCGACCCGATGATCGGCACCACGACGCGCGATGCCCTCCAGGCACTCGACGAGGACCCGCGCACCCGCGCCGTGGTACTCGTCGGAGAGATCGGCGGCGCGATGGAGGAAGCGGCGGCGGAATACGCGGCCGGCATGGCGAAGCCGGTCGTGTCCTTCATCGCCGGACGTGCCTCGCCGCCCGGCAAGAAGATGGGGCATGCCGGCGCGATCGTCTCCGGCACCCTGGGCAGCTACGATGGGAAGCGCCGTGCTCTCGAGGCGGCGGGCGTCGCCGTGGCCGACACGCCGGCCGAGATCCCCGGGCTGCTCGGCGCGGGACCGCGCGACAGGCTGCGTCAACCGGCGGCTCACGCCCTTTCGGTTTGAAGCCGCGCCGGGCGCACTCTTCGCGGCAACTTCAATCTTGAGGGGCGGCCCGATTACGAACCGAGCAGGCCGTCCCGGGTCCGGCGGATCCCTTTGGCTCGATGGATCTCAGCTACGATGGGGCCGGCGGCGTGTCAGACCCCGACAATGGTCCTGACATGTCCAACGAGCGCGGCGACGCTGCTGAACCGCTCGGCAAAATCCGGATCGAAATAGATCGCGCGGGCAGCGACAATCGCAACGACCGCCGCCCAGAACAAGCCGACACCGGACCGCAGCGCGATACGCGACGCGGCGGTGTGCTCCTGATCGATCGCCTGGGGGACGGGCTCGCCGAAAGAGTCGAACTGAACGGGGCGCATGGCAACCGGTGGGATAGCGACCGAAAGGGTCTGCGGAGAAGCCGAATGGCAACTCTAAAGGTTGGGTGAGTGTAGCCTGGAAGCAATGGCGCTGTTTTTCGTATTTGCGGCGCAAACGAGAGACTCCTTCTCTCGAAACCAAGCGCGAGAGAAATTTTGTCCCCGCCGCTCGGAACGACGGGCTTCGTCCGGGTCCGCGCGATCGAGCTCAAGGCGCCGCCAAGCCAGCGATCCGATTCCATCCCGTCGCACGAGCCGCGAGGGCGCGTCCTCGCAATCGGATCTTCACCCCCGCGGCGCCACATCCGGTCCATGCCAGCGGATGAGCTTGTACGAGGGTGTCGTTTTGACGAAGCCCTTCTATGTCAGGCGCGACGTCCCTACGGTCGATGATGATATCTTTGCCCTCAACCCGCCGGGCTGGCGTGCCGGGCGCGCCGGGGCTGACGCGACCAGAAAGGACGGATCATGGCGCTCTATCGGCTGGGCGAGCACGCCCCGCATATCGCGGACCCGAACCGGATCTGGATCGCTCCGGGCGCCCATGTCATCGGCCGGGTCCGGATCGGCCTCGACGTCGGCATCTGGTTTGGCGCGGTGATCCGCGGAGACAGCGATCCGATCGAGATTGGCGAGCGCACCAACATCCAGGACGGGGCGGTGCTGCACGCCGACCCGGGCTTCCCCCTCACGATCAGCGAGGGTGTCACCGTTGGGCACGGCGCGATCGTTCACGGCTGCACGATCGGCGCCGACACCCTGATCGGCATGGGCGCCACCGTGCTCAACGGGGCCCGCATTGGCCGAGGCTGCATCGTCGGCGCGAACGCCTTGGTCCGCGAGGGCGCGGAATTCCCCGACGGAAGTCTCATCGTCGGCGTGCCCGCCAAAGCCGTTCCGCCCAAAGACATGGACATCACCGCGATGACCCGGCAGGTGGCCGAGCACTACGTCCGCAACGGCCAGCGCTTCCTGAAAGATTTAGTGCCCGTCGTACCGGAGCGCTCTTGAGAGGTTCCGATGCTGGAGAAGCGGCGAGCGCCTGCTGCGTAAGGCGGGCAGCAGGCGCTCCGAGGCCGGGATGGCTGCCGCCGCCCCGTCAGGTTGCCTGGAGGGCGGCCTTCACCTTGGCCGGCGTGAACGGCACCGAGCGCAGGCGCACGCCCGTCGCGTCGAAGATCGCGTTCGAAATCGCCGCCGGGACGATGGCGGCCGAGGGTTCGCCCGCGCCCCAGGGCTTCTCGGTGGGCCGGTCGATCAGGTCGATCACGACTTCCGGCACATCGGGGAAGGTCAGAATCGGGTAGCTCGTCCAGTCGAGGCTCGTCACCGCGCCCCGGTCGAACGTGACCTCCTCCATCAGCACGCGGCTCACCGTCTGGATGACGTTGCCATCGACCTGATTGCGCACGCCGTCCGGATTGATGATCTGCCCGCAATCCTGAGCCACGAAGAAGCGCGGCACGCGGACCCGCCCGGTCCGGCGATCGACCTCCACCTCGGCCACGCCGGCCACGTAGGTCCGATTCAGCTCGTACTTCACGTAGGACAGACCGCGCCCGCGCAGAACGTCGCCGGACGCCTCCTTCGCAGGCGATGGCCGGCTCTGCCACCCGGCGATCTCGGCGGCCCGCTTCAGCACCTCGATGCCGCGCGGATCCTTGAGCGCACGAAGTCGGTAGTCGAGCGGGTCGGTTCCCGCCGCCGCGGCACACTCGTCGAGGAAAGCCTCGTTGGCGTAGGTGTTCTGCATCCGGCCCGGAGTGCGGATCCAGGACGGCCGGAACGGCGTCGTGGCCAGGCGATGACAGATCGTACGCACGTTCGGGAAGGCGTAGGGCAGCGCCGAGTTCTGGATGATGTTGCCCGGCGACATCGTGGTTTCGTGCGGCAGCCCGGCAAGGTCGGCCGCCACCAGCGGCACGTTGCCGGCCGCACCCTCCGGGACGTGGAACTGCGAGGACCAGGCGGCCACGTTGCCCTGGCCGTCGAGCCCCGCCTTCAGGTCGATCAGCGTCGGCGGGCCCTTCGGGTCCCAACCGTGCTCGTCGGCGCGCGACCACTGCACCCGCACCGGCCGGCCGACCGCCCGGGCGAGCAGCGCCGCGTCCCCTGCCGCGTCCTCGTGGCCGTTGCGGCCGTAGCAGCCCGACCCCTCGACGTAGATGCAGCGCACCGCCTCCGGCGCGAGGCCGGTCATCGCCGCAAGCTGCTTGCGCAGCGCGTGCGTCATCTGCGAGGCCGTCCAGCAGGTGAGCAGCCCGTCCTTGAATTCCGCGATCGCGCAGGAGGGCCCGATCGAGCCGTGGGTGTGGATGGCGAAGTCGTAGCTCGCCTCCAGGACGCGCGCGGCCTGTCCGAGGGCGGACTCGGCATCGCCCGTGCTGCTGGTGACGTCGTCCTTCGTCACACGGGTGGCGCGCACGTGCTGCCAGAGCTTGTCCTGCTCGGGAAGGCCCTCCCATCGCGACCATGTCGCCTTGAGTTGTCCGGCGGCCTTCACGGCCGCCCACTCCTTCTCGGCAACTACGGCGAGGAAATTGCCCTGACGGACGACCCGGATGACGCCGGGGATCCCCGCGACCGAGGTCTCGTCCACGCTTTGCAGCTCCGCGCCGATGGTCGGCGGACGGACCACGCGGGCATGCACCATGCCGGGCACGCGGTAATCCTGCATGTAGGTGAAGCGGCCGGTGATCTTCTCGGGAATGTCGATGCGAGCCACCGATTTGCCGACGAGGGCGAAGGTCGCCGGGTCCTTGGTGGTCACGGCGGGATCGATCTTCAGGTCGAGGCGCCCGTCCTTTATGAGTTCCGCATAGGTGATGCCCGTCCCGCCGGCCTTCGGCCTCACGGTGCCGTTCTCGCTCACCAGCGCCTCGGCGGGCAGGCCGAGTCGCTCGGCGGCGAGGCGAACGAGGCGGGTCCGCGCTGTCGCGGCCGCCTGCCGGATCTCGACGCCGCCCTTCTGGATCGACAGGCTGCCGTAGGTCGGCCCCTGATCGGGGGTCAGCGCGGTATCACCCTGCACGACCGTCACGCGCTCGAGGGGCAGGTCGAGTTCCTCGGCAGCCATCTGCGCCAATGCGGTCTTGATGCCGGTGCCGAGATCGACCTTGCCGGAGAAGATCGTGGCGCGACCGTCGGCGCCCAGCGCCAGGAAGCTGTCGACTTGATCCGGCGCGACCGGCTTCGAGAAGCCGTTGGTGGCGACCGGCGCGAAGACCGGCTGCGCGAGGGCATCGCGACCGGTCAGCGAGAAGCCGACGACAAGGGCGCCGCCCTGAAGGAGCAGGCTGCGACGGGAGAGTGTGGGCGCGTTCATCGCTGTGGCCTCCCTCAGAGCGTGCCGGCGGCGCGCTGGACGGCGCGCACGATCCGCAGGTGGGTGCCGCAGCGGCAGAGATTTTGCGCCAGCGCCTGGCGGATCGCCGCCTCATCCGGCTTCGGTGTCTGGTTCAGGAGGGCCGCCGACTGCATGATCATGCCGTTGATGCAGTAGCCGCACTGCGCCGCCTGCTCCTCGATGAAGGCCGCCTGCACCGGGTGGA
This sequence comes from Methylorubrum rhodesianum, assembly GCF_014199985.1. GTDB lineage: Bacteria > Pseudomonadota > Alphaproteobacteria > Rhizobiales > Beijerinckiaceae > Methylobacterium > Methylobacterium rhodesianum. The sequence continues at coordinate 338,313 of NZ_JACHOS010000001.1, forward strand.
GCTTGTCCGGCCCCCCGAGGCCTTCGAGGGTCACGATCTTCGCTCCCGGCTTCAGGCCGGAGACCGGCGTGATGCAGGAGCGCACCGCCTGCCCGTCGATATGCACCGTGCAGGAGCCGCACTGGCCGAGGCCACAGCCGAAGCGCGGGCCGTGCAGGCCGAGATCGTCGCGCAGAACGTAGAGAAGCGGCGTTTCGGGGTCGTCCACGGTCACGCGCGCCGCGTGCCCGTTCACGTCCAGCGACATCTGCTGTGCCATGGGGCGTCTCCCTGGAACTATTCTCGAATGCTGGGCCTATACCCGGCGCGGGGCCGGGGCAACGCGACCGGGTCGCAACCAGCGTTTCAATTCCGCCGCGATACCGGTCCGACCCGGTGTCGCCAGGGAGGTTTCATGTCTTCGTCTGGCATCCGCCGTCCCGCCTTGGCCGTCGCGCTGTTCCTGACAGTCGGTCAAGCCGGCGCCGCCGAACCGATCGCCCAGGACTGGCCGGAGCCCGCACGCAAGGCCGCCGCCGCGATGGTGGCGAAGTACGGGGCTCCGCAGGAACAGACGGCAACCCTGCTGATCTGGTACCGGAACGGGCCCTGGATCCGAACCGTGGTGCATAAGGTGGGCGCCGAGCACGACTTTCCGGCCAAGCATAGCGACGTCTTGGAGCAGAGCCTGCCCTACAAGGTGCCGCTCAACCTCTACAGTGCGGTGGCGACCTTCAACGGCAGCGTGATCCCGGATCGGACACGGGGAACCCTCACGGCCTTCGGTGCGACTGAAGCCGACAACGTGCTGAGCCTGAACCTCGCCCGCGCGGTGGTGCGTGGCGAGTTAAGTCCGGAACAGGCCCGGGAGAAGCAGGTCGCCGCGACGCGGGACATGCGGGAACAGAAGGTGCCCGAGCTGGCTGCGAAGCTGACGGTCGAGCAGCAGCAGGAGGGCGACGTTTCCGACCCGGACACCGCGATGATCCTGCCCCCGGGACGCGCCCCGTAGCTGCCTTTCCTCCCATTTCGGGCTGCTCCCTTACGAGGGAACGCAGCGACCGCCTTGAAGACCCGCATCCTTGCGGCAAAGACGTGGTATCGGGCGCACCTGTTGTCTCCGGCTCTGCCGTTAGTCACATCGATGGAACGTCAGGTCGAGGCGAGGGAATTGACAGCGCCCATCGCCGCCGAATAGCTAAGCTTCGACGGTTCCCCTCGGGGATCAAAAGGGAACGCGGTGAGGGCGCAAGCTCGATGCCGCGGCTGCCCCCGCAACTGTAAGCGGCGAGCCTTCCGCCACCATGTCACTGGGCAGCCTCGCCCGGGAAGACGGTGAGAGGGCAGCGACCCGCGAGCCAGGAGACCTGCCGTCAGTCGTGGTCACACGCGAAACGCGTCGGGCGGGGTGTCCTGACGGGTGTCGAAGCCCCGCTCTTCCTGAGAGGAGGCGGTGCGCCGAGGCCTCGTTCGCGGTGACGTGCCACTGCCGTTACCCGAGGCTCCTCGTTCCATGTTGCCTGCTGACCGCACCCGCTCGCCCGTCGAGCGCCTGCCCGCTGCCCTGTTGCTCTCGACCGGCACTCTGGTTCTGAGCGCGACCGCTCCGACGGCGCAGGAGCGCTCGGAAAGCGTGACGCAATCCCACGCCGTCGCCCTGGACGAACTGGCCGTTCAGGGGACTGGGTCCGGCACGCGGCTTCTGGCGGGCGCGCCCTACACGGCCGCGCCGACCGGGCTGAATCTCACCGCGCCGAACCGGAGCGGCAGTCGCCTCGACTTGTCTCCGCTGGAGACGCCCGCCAGCATCGAGGTGATATCGGGCCAGAAGATCCGCGAGCGCGGGCAGGAGACGGTGCAGGAGGCGATCACGCAGAACGCTGCCGGCATCACGACGATCGGCGCACCCGGAAATGGTCTCGGCGCCTACACATCCCGCGGCTTCGCCGGGGTCAACTCGGTGATGCAACTGTACGACGGCACTCGGCTCTATGTCGGGGCCGGAACGATCACCTACCCCTTCGATACCTGGAACGTCGATCGCATCGAGGTGCTCCGCGGGCCGGCGTCCGTCCTGTATGGAGACGGCGCGATCGGCGGTGTCATCAACGTCGTGCCCAAGAAGCCGGTCGCCGTCCCGATCAACACCGCCCGTGCCGCGCTCGGATCGGACGGCGTCAAGCGCCTCGCCTTCGACAGCGGCGGACCGGTCGGCGAAACCGTGTTCTACCGCCTCAACGTCAGCGCCAATCAGGCCGATGGCTGGCTGCGCCAGAACGGCGCCTTCGCCAACCTCGCGATCTCGGGCGCCGTGCTCTACCAAGCCACGCCCGACCTCGCCTTCACCCTCTCGCACGATTACGGCTACCAGGAACCGTCGCGCTACTTCGGCACGCCGCTGATCGTCGGCCGGATCGATCCGCGCACACGGTTCAACAACTACAACGTCGATGACAGCCGCATCGTCTTCAAGGACAACTGGACCCAGTTCAAGACCGAGTGGACGCCCAGCGCCGACATCACGATCCGAAACACGGCCTACCGCCTCGTATCGGACCGGCACTGGCGCAATGTCGAGACCTATGCATTCGTGCCGAACACCGGCCTGATCCGCCGCACCAACCCGATCGAGATCTTCCACAACCAGGAACAGATCGGCAATCGCTTCGATGCCGCTTTCAAGGGCGAGCTGTTCGGCCTTCGCAATGAATTCGTCGCCGGCTTCGACGTCAATCACATCAGGTTTTCGCACACCAACAACTCGCCCTATCGTGGTGAGTCCGTCGTGGACCCGTTCATTTTCAGTCCAGGCGTCTTCTCCAGCCTCGATCCGACCACGCTCGGCTACGTGACCACGTCCGATCAGTACTCTCTGTTCGCGGAGGATCGCCTCGTGCTGACCGATCAGCTCTCGCTGATCGCCGGTGTGCGCTACGATGCACCCACGGTCCACCGGGAGGATCCACGCAGTCCTTCGGCAGGATTCACCAAGGATTTCAGCGCGCTCAGCTATCGCTTCGGCGCGGTCTACAATCCAACGCCCGACAGCTCGCTGTACGCAAGTTACGCTACCGCGGTCGATCCCGTGAATTCCCTGATCACGCTGACGCTCGCGCAGAAGGATTTCGAACTCTCGACCGGCGAGCAGATCGAGATCGGCTACAAGCAGTCGTTCTGGGAAGGCCGCGGCGAGTTCACTCTGGCCGGCTACCGGATCAAGAAGGACAATCTGCTGACGGCGGACCCGCTACGGCCGTCCGTGTCGGTTCAGGTCGGCAGCCAATCCTCGCACGGCGTCGAAGCGTTCGCCTCCGTCGGCCTATGGGAGAACTGGCGCGTGGAGGGCAACATCGCGCTGCTGCTCGCCCAATACGATGATTTCCAGCAGGCCGTCGGCGGCGTCGCCGTCAACTTCGCCGGAAATCAGCCGATCAACGTTCCCGAGCGCATCGCAAATCTCTGGCTGAGCTGGTCGTTCGCTCCGCGCTGGCAGGCTCGCGCCGGTGTGCAGTTCGTCGGCGAGACCTACAGCGACTTCGCCAACACGGTCCGGCGGCCGGCCTACGAGGTCGTCAATGCGAGCGTGGACTATCGCGTCAGCGAGACCTCGCACTTCAGCGTGCGCGCCTACAACCTGCTCGACAAGATCTACCCCGTAACGGGCAGTTCGGCGTCGTGGCTGCTGGGGCGGCCCCGCTCGGTCGAAGTCGCATACGCCGTCACGTTCTGAGGGCGCCTAGTCAGGCCGTGCGAGCGGAGCAAGCGGCTCCGGCTCGGCGGTCGGTCACTCAGGCCGGCCGCGCCTCAAGTGTTCGGTCCGAGCGGGACCGGGCACCGATGGAACGCGAAAGCTTTGAGCGTGCGTCATCCTGAGCTGCGGCCGCGGCAAGACGTTTCTCGATGCGCGTGACCTGCATCGGATACCAGCGGCTTCCCCTCGCGGAAGGAATGCCGAGGGCATTGAGGGCGTTGGCGACCTCCTCCAGCGTGAGCGCGCCGGCCGCGCGGATCTCACGGAGGATCGGCGCCACCTCCGCTGCCCGCTCCCGGCTTCGCGACGTGGCTTCGCCGCGGTGCAGGCTTTCCGCCAGCGGGCGCGGCGGGATCGCGACGGAGGCATCGGATCGGACGGCCACGGGCCTCACCTGTCGTTCCGCCGTGAAACGTGCATAGAACTCGCGGCGGCGCACCAACGTCTCCGGCGTGCGGCTGATGCCGTGGCGCGCCTCGGCTTCCGCGACTGCGGCCATGATGCCGAGCGAGTGCTCGCTGACCTCCGGACGGTCGGCGGCCGAAAATCGCACGTTCCGCGCACGCAGGTCCCTTCCGAGTGCTCGAAGGAAGTCGGCATCCCCGCTCAGCGGATCGAACTCGGCCATGAGCAGCGCTGCCCCGTGGCGGAGGCAGACGGCGAGCGCCGCCTGAAGGCCGGGCCGCTGCGGATCGGACGCGCGCTCGACGACCTCACCCACCAGCCGCCCACACCGGCCGACATGCCGCGAGACCGCCTCGCGCTGAGAGGTTAGGCTGTCGGGAAAATTCTGTCCGGTCGCAGCGGATCGAAGGTAGGAAACAAACAGATCTGGAGACATCTGCAGTCGGCCGCTCTTGCGTCCTTGTGGGAACGTCGTGCCGGCGCTCTGCTCCGGGACGATCCCCTCGATCGAACATCGCACCGCGAACTGCCCCGATGCGGAGATACGGTTGTGAACGACAGCTACGGCGCCATCAATATGAATCAGACAGCCGTTGATGTGAGACTCGAACTTGGTGGGACGGTTGGTGTCGGAGGGAACTCCGTGGCGGTGTCCGACCTGATGGTGGTGTTCGAGGCCATCACCCAGACAGGTTCTGTCCAGGGCTTCGCGGATGCGCTTGGTCTCTCATACCGTGCGGCTTGGGCGCGCCTACAATCCTACGAGGCGGCCCTGGGTCGACCGCTGGTGCACAAGACCCGCGGTCACGGAACAGTCCTCACCGAATTCGGCGCGTCGCTGGCGGACGCGTTCGCCGCCGCAGCTGGTGGGCTCGAAGCCGGTCTCCTGCGCGAGACTCGCGCCATCGAGTTGCGCCTTCGTGAACTCCTCACGGGACGGACGGGCGCGCTCACCCTGGCTGCGAGCCACGATCCATTGCTCATCGAGGCCCTGGGCACGGTCGGCGGATTCGACCTGTCGGTGATGGGCAGCCGTGCCGCGGTCGACCGCCTTCTCGATGGCGCCGTCGATGCCGTGGGCTTTCATTGCGGCGCGCGCGGCCCCGGTGCAGCTGGTCCTCCCTTCTCGTCGATCGAGGCGGCCGGACTCACCCTTCATCCGCTTTTCGAACGCGAACAGGGGCTGCTGCTCGCCCCCGGCAACCCCCACGGCATTCGCAGCCTGACCGACCTGACGGCCGAGGGCGTGCGCTACGTCAATCGCCAGAAGGGATCGGGCACACGCGACTGGTTCGACCGCATACTGGCCGAGGCCGGCCTGCCCGCCACGGCGATTCAGGGTTACGCGGTTGAGGAATTCACGCACCAAGCGGTCGCCGCCCTGATCGCCTGCGGGGCGGCGGATGCCGGATTGGGGGTGCGGGCGTCGGCCGAGCGGCTCGGCCTCGAATTTCTTCCGGTCGGATGGGAGACCTATTATCTCGCGTCGAGCCAGTCTCTGGTCGCGCCGGCTCTCGACGATCTGATCGCCGCGGTGCGGACGCGGGCCGCTGGCCTGTCCGGCTATCGACCGATCGATCCGGGGACAAAGTAGGCTGAAGAGCGCGGTTTCCGGAGCCTCGCATTCGGAACTCGCCGCTGCGGAGTCGAGCTGCTCCGGGCGGCGCAATGCGGGATCGTCACCGACCCGGCGGTTCCCGCCTCGGTCATGCGATCACCGCTTCGGTGTCCCATCACCGGCCGAGTTTCGGAGGCCTATCGGCGCCTCGCTTCGGAGCGCTGCGCCGTGACCCGCTGCAAGATGCGCGAGAGCTGCTCGGCCGAGTAGGGCTTCTGCAGGAGCTCGAAACCGTGGCTGCCTTCCTGGGCGAGCACGTGGCTGTAGCCCGAGGTCAGCACGACGGGCAGATTCGGGAACCGCCGCTTGATCTCCTGGGCCAACTCGACGCCGTTCTTGCCCGGCATCACCACGTCCGAGAACACCGCGTCGAACAACGCGCCCCTCTCCGCGAGATGGGCCAGCGCGGCGTCCGCATTGGCTGCCCACGTCGTCACGTAGCCGAGATCCTCCAGGATCTGAGTGGCGAAACGCCCGACTTCGACATTGTCCTCGACCACCAGCACCTGCTGGCCGAAGCCGCCGGGCTCGACCGGACCTGTCATCCCGTCTTCCTCGACGGCTGAGGCCTCGGGCTCGACCTCGGGCAGGTAGAGCGTGAACGTCGTGCCACGACCGGGAGTGCTGTCGACGGCGACATCGCCTCCCGACTGCTTGGCGAAGCCGAAGACCTGAGAGAGGCCGAGGCCGGTGCCCTTGCCGACCTCCTTGGTGGTGAAGAACGGCTCGAAGACGTGCGCCAGGACAGCCGGTGCGATCCCGGAGCCGGTGTCATGCAGCGAGACCGCCGCGAATGGGCCCTGCGCGCCCGCATGGCCGCGGATGGCGGGCAGCGAGACGCCGCGATCGAGGCGCAGCGTGAGCGTGCCTTCGCCCTCCATCGCGTCACGGGCATTGACCGCCATGTTGACGAGGGCGGTTTCGAACTGGCTCAGATCCACCTTGACGAAGCAGCGCCTGTCCGGGAGCTCGGTCACGATCTGAATGCGGGCGCCGGTGACTGTGTCGAGCAGGTCGGCCACGCTGCGCAGGCGGGCGCCGACATCGAGCGTCTCGGGCTTGAGCGCCTGCCGCCTCGCGAAGGCAAGGAGCTGGCCGGTCAGCTTGGCCGCCCGATCGACCGTTTCGGAGACAGCGATGAGGTAGCGGCTCCTGCGCTCCTCGGGCAGGTCGGGGCGGCGCAGGAAGTCCACCGACGAGCGGATGATGGTCAGCAGATTGTTGAAGTCATGGGCCACGCCACCGGTCAATTGGCCGACGGCCTCGAGCTTCTGCGACTGGCGCAGCGCCTCCTCGGCCTGCCGCAGCGCCTCGCCTTGTGCCCTCTCGGCGGTAACGTCGCGTCCGTAGGCATAGACCAGGTCGCCCTCGATGGCGGTGCGCCAGGAAATCCAGCGCGGGTGCCCTTCCTTATGCCGGTAGCGGTTCTCGAAATCGGTGAGTGGGCCGGTGCTGACGGCGCGTTCCAGGGCGGCCTGGGTCAGCTCGACATCGTCCGGCCAGATGAACTCACCGAAATGGCGGCCCACGACCTCTGCCGGGCCGTAGCCGAGGATGGCCTCCCAGGCCGGGTTCGCCGCGCGGAAGATGCCGTCCTCGCCGACCACGACGAGCAGATCGCGTGAGTTGCGCCAGACCCGGTCGTGCTCGGCCGTGCGTTCGGCCACCCGCCGCTCCAGGGCCTCGTTGAAGCTCACGAGCTCGGCCATCACCCGCTTCTGATCGTCGATATCGGTGCTGGTACCGACCCAGCGCAGCACCGCGCCGTCGCCCGCCACGACCGGCTGGCCGCGGCCTAGGAACCAGCGGTAGGTGCCGTCCGCCCGCCTCAGCCTGTATTCGCACTGGTAGCTGCCGACGGCCGTCACCGCGGCGAGCCATTCACGCGCCACCCGCTCGCGATCATCGGGGTGGATGATGGCCCACCAGCCCTCGGCATCGAGCTGGCCCTCGATGAGGCCGGCATAGGCGTAGACGCGCTCGTTGAACCAAGTGGCGCGCTCGTCCGCGTCGGTGGCCCATACGAAGTTCGGCAGCACCTGCGAGAGGACCCGGAACTGCTCCTCGCTCTCCCGTAGTGCAACCTCGGCGCGGACCCGGTCGGTGATGTCCACGCTGACGGCCAGCATGGCTGCAATCGTGCCGTCCTCGGAGCGCACCGCCGAGACGCTGTTGCGCACCCAGACGATCTCGCCGTCCGGACGGACATACCGCTTCTCGATGTCGAACGCGGTGCCATCGCGAGCCGCCGCCTCGAACGACGGGGCGTTGCGCGTGCGATCGTCCGGATGCGTGATCTCGAGCATGCGCGAGCCGAGCACCTCGTCACGCGAACGGCCGACGATGGTGCAGTAGGTCTCGTTCACTTCCGTGAAGCGGCCCTCCAGGTTGCTCAGGGCGAGCCCGGCGCCGGCCTGAGCGAAGACCGCCTTGAGGCGTGCCTCGCGATCGAGCAGGGCCGCCTCGGCCTGCTTGCGCGCGGTGATATCGATGGCCGTGCCGAGGACGCGCAGGCAACGCCCGCCCTCGAAGACGCCCCGTCCCTTGGCCGCGACCCAGCGCACGACGCCGTCCTCGCGGCCGATCGTGCGATACTCGACATCGTAGAGGGCGCGCCTGTCCGGATCGGCGGCGGCGGCGTAGGCGGCGCTGGTCGCCTCGCGATCTTCCGGGTGCAAGCCGGCATAATAGTCCGCCATCGACACCGGCACGTCCGGCGAGATGCCGAACATCGCCTTCACCCGCGCCGGCCAGAACAGGGTCCCGTTCACCTCGTCGACGTCCCAGAGCCCGATTTCCGCTGCCTCCGTCGCCAGGCGCAAGCGTCGCTCGCTCTCGCGCAACTGCTCCTCGACCTCCCGGCGAGCCGTGTCGTCGAGGTGAAGTCCATCCCAGATCAGGTGGTCGCCGACGTCGCGCGGTGCCGAGACGATCCGTGTCCAGAGGATGCTGCCGTCGGGACGGCGCATCGGTGCCTCGACGTCGAAATGTGCGAGTTCGCGGATGGCGGCCGCCTCGGCCTCGGCGACGCGCCCGCGATGGTCCGGCAGGAAGAGGTCATAGGCGGCGGCCGGATCGGCGAGCACCGCCTCTGCCGGCAAGCCGGTCATACGCTCGAAGCCCTGGGACACGTAGAGGAATCGGCGATCCGATCCGTCGCGCGGCGTGGCGATCTGGAAGACATAGCCGCCCGGAAGGTGGTCGGCGAGCGCCCTCTGGCGCGCCTCCGCCTCGCGCAGGCCGATCTCGGCACGGACACGGCCGGTCGTCTCGGTGCAGGCGCAGAACATGCCGGCGACCCGGCCTTGCTCGTCACGTATCGGCGAGTAGGAGAAGGTGAACCAGGTCTCTTCGGCGTAGCCGCGCCGATTCATAGTCAGCGGCAAGTCCTCCGACCACGTCGGCTCGCCCGCCAGTGCCCGGTCGATGAGTGGCTCGATGTCGGGCCAGATCTCCGGCCAGATCTCTTGAAAGCGTCCGCCGAGCGCCTTGGGATGCTTGTCCCCGAGGATCTCGGCGTAGGCGTCGTTGTAGAGGAACCCGAGTTCAGGTCCGAAGGCCACGAACATCGGGAAGCGCGACCCCAGCATCAGGCTGACCGTCGAGCGGAGGCAGGGAGGCCACGACGCGGGATGCCCGAGCGGCGAGCGAGACCACTCGTGGGAGCGCATCATCGCGCCCGTTTGCCCGCCTCCGGCGAGGAAGGGGAAGGCCGTGGCAGTGGCATTCTCGAACATCGGACCGGGGCAGTCTCGACCATTTCCGGATGGCTTCCCGCCGCACGATCCGGCTCAGGTTCAGCGTACCGGTATGACATCTGAAGGAAGAACCTAGAGCATAGAAGATCTGAGCAAACGGCTTTGATCGGCACATTCTTACCGAGTCGCGCGATTCCCGTGCGGGTCGGCCGAATGCAACTCTACGGGGTGTTGGGCCACCCTCGGGTAACCTTCGAATCCGCACCTGAAATGCATCGTGCGCCGATGGTAAGTCCCGTTCATCGCTCCGACCGGTCAAGCGGTCGCGAGCAGCCGCGCCGTCCGCTGCTGCCGTGTCAGGATTCCGCGCAGATGGGCGACGGCGCCTTCCTGCATGCCGCGCAGCGCCTGTGGATCGGTTTCTCCGTCGCGTCGCATCGAGACGTAGAACTCGAATCCCTCCGGCTCCGTCCCGGCGATCCGGTTCAGAACGAACGGAAACAGACCGAGCCGCGAGGCCGCCTCGACGACGTCGAGGAAGGAGAGGGGCGTGAAGACCCAGCAATGGCAATCCTGGTAGCGGCCCGAAGCGAGGGCCTCGCTCGCCTGCCGATGAGCCAGCGCCAAGGCGGCCTCGCCGCACAGCCGCGGTGCCCTCGCCGGATCGTCACCGGCCCAGATCTCGCCGGGGCCGATGGCCAGCGTCTCGTAGGTATGAGCGAAGATCTGGCGCGGACTTGGCCGGACGTAGTCCAGCAGATCCGCCTCGACCAGTTCCGCGATGGTGGACGCGGTCCGGCCGGCATCGAACATGAAGCGCCGGTCGGGAAGCGAGAGGTTGAGGACGCCGCCCGGCCGCAGGATGGCATGGATGCCGCGACACCATCCGAGCAGGTTCGGTACGTATTGCGCGACCTGCGCGGCGATGGCGAAGTCGAGCCCGTCCTGCCCGATCGACTCCGCCAGCGAGCCTGTGCCGGTCCAGGCATGATCGATCGGAACCGCTCCGGACAAGCCAGCCTGAGCATCGTGGGCATGATCGACATAGGCCACGCGGATGCCCTCGGGCAGGGGCGTCGGGTTGTTCGCCGGGCCGAATTCCAGCCCTTTCGCCTCGGGAAGCGGAACATCGTGCGTGAGGCGTGCGAGGCGCCGGTCGGTTGCTCGCCGATCTAGGAAGGCATCCAGTGACAGGGTACCGGAATGCATGCCGCGGATGCCTCGTCTCTCGGGCGATAGAAGGCTTGAGATTAACCGTCCGGCTTGGCCGCGTGCAATCGTCGGTGCGGGCTTTAGCGGGGACAGGGCAGGCGGCACTGACGGCGACCGGACAGCCAGACGCCCGCATCGGCGGGAGCGATGGCATCGCGGCCGAACCGGTCGCTGTCGGAGAACCGGACCGAGAGCGGGGCACGGACCACGACAGGCGGGCGCCGAGGCACTCGGTCGAGCGCGCGGCTCAAATGTAGGTCGAGGCGAGAGCTGGCGAGCCTTCGAGCGCGTGGGCGAGCATTTCAAGCCCGTGCGTGATTTGCTGCCGGGTCGAGGGGCCGCCGAGGCAGAGGCGCACCGCCTCCGGCGGCGTCCCGGCCACGCAGAACGGGTCGCTGCCGACCACGCCGAGCCCCGCCGAACGGCCCTGGCTGGCGAAGGCGGAGCGCGTCCATCCCTCCGGCAAGGTGATCCAGACATGGAAGCCGTTCGGATCGGCGGTGTAGCTCGCCGCCGGCAGAAGCGAGGCCGCGATGCGCTGGCGCGCGCTCGATTCCTGACGGACGAAGTCCACGATGGCGTCTGCGGTGCCGTCCATGATCCAGCGCGTCGCCAGCGCCGTCGAAATCGGCGACGCCATGACGGTCGCCGCTCGCAGCGCGCCGCCGAGGGGGAGGGCCGACCGGGCACTCGGCGCGACCAGAAACGCGAGCCGAAGGCCCGCGCCGAGGCATTTGGCGAGGCCCGCGACGTAATAGGTGATCTCGGGCGCGAGTTCGGCGAAGCTTTGGGGCGGAGCCGGACAGATGTGGGCGTAGGCGTCGTCCTCGATGATCGTGACGGCATACCGACGCGCCACGGCTATGATCGCCTCGCGCCGCGCCCGGGGCAGGGTCGCGGTGGTCGGGTTCTGCAGGAGCGGATTCAGGTAGATGGCCTTCGGGGTCACCTTCGTACAAACGGCCGCGAAAGCGTCCGGATCCACCCCGTGGCGGTCCATCGGAAGATCCACCAGACGAAGGCCGAGATGCGCCGCGAGCGCGCGGATGCCCGGATAGGTGATCCGCTCGGCGCAGATCGTGTCGCCGGGCCGGGCGATCTGACCCAGAACGCCGACGAGCGCGCTATGAGTGCCGGGACAGATCAGCAGGCGCTCCTGCGCCGCATCGATCCCTCGGCCCTTCAGCCAGCGCAGTGCAGCCTGCTTGTCCTCCTCCGTTCCGCCGAAACCCTGATAGCGGAGCAGGTTGCCGAGATCGCCCGACAGTTCCGCGAAGGTTGCCTGCATGCGTGCCCGCAGCGCCGGTGCATCGGGCTCGGGCGGCAGGTTCATCGTGAAGTCGACCGGCCCAACCCGCGGCGCGGCACCATTTGTACGAGCCGCTTGGGCCGGATCAACCACGAAGGTGCCCTGGCCGACGCGGCCCTCGATCAGGCCGCGCTTATGCGCCTCGACATAGCCGCGGGACACGGTCGTGAAGTTCAAGTTGAGCGTTTCCGCGAGCGCGCGCTGGGTCGGAAGCCGTGTACCCGGCGTCAAACGCCCGGTTCGGATGTCTTCGGTCAGGGCGTCCGCGATGGCGAGGTAATGCGGCTTTCCCCAGAGCTTCAGGTCAAGGGTCCAGCGTGCCGGGCCGCCGACCTGAGAGCCTGCTCGTCCATCTCGATCAGCCGCCGTCATACGCCCCGCGCTCGCACCGTCTCGATACGATCAATCTTGATTGTATGGCCTGCAATCGCCGTTCCGCTCCAGCGGCCTTCAATGACCCAATGGTTGATCCATACAATGCTGTCAATTGGTGATCATCCTTTGCGGCAACTATGCAAAAAAACCATGCATCGAGTGCTGCTCAAGCGAGCTGTCTCGAAGCACAATTGTCAATAAACGCAGGAAATTGGTCGCATTATTGTATGCACCCACAAGGGACCGATTGATCGGTTTATTGCCGTGTTCGGCTGGCATGCCGCTTGCCAAGATGACCAGGCGATCGTTCGCAGCTCCGCCTGCCGCGGTCCCATCCTTCAAGGAGCGAGAGCCATGCCTGCCGTGAACCGCGAACCCCACAAGAAGGGCGACTTCCTGGTCGATTACGAGGAGAAGGTCTTCGAGGACGTGAAGGCGGAGCCGGGCCAGAAGGCGCTCGTGACCTTCCACACCGTGGCGTTCGAGGGTTCGATCGGCCTCGTCAATCTGCTCCAGGCCACTCGCCTGCAGCGTAAGGGCTTCGAGACCTCGATCCTGCTCTACGGCCCCGGTATCACGCTCGGCGTTCAGCGCGGCTTCCCGCGCCTCGGCGACGAGGCTTTTCCCGGCCACCTGAACTTCAACAATCAGCTTGAGAAATTCATGGCCGAGGGCGGCAAGGTCTACGCCTGCCGCTTTTCGACCCAGGCTCTGTACGGCCATGGCGAGGCCGCCTTCATCGAGGGCATCCGCATGATCAACCCTCTCGACGTGCTCGACTGCATCCTCCTGCACAAGCGCGACAACGCGGTGATCATCGACACCTGGACCGTCTGACGCCCGCCTATCGCATCCGGCGGCCGCCCGGAGCGGCCGCCGATCCAGCCGGAGGGAGTGCCATGTCAGACAGCCGGATCGTGCGGGCTGCAGCCGTCCAGATCGCGCCGGACCTCGAGCGACCGGACGGTACCCTCGAGCGCGTGCTCAACGCCGTGGACGAAGCCGCCGCCAAGGGCGCCCGCTTCATGGTCTTTCCCGAGACCTTCGTACCCTACTATCCCTACTTCTCCTTCGTCCTGCCGCCCGCCCTGCAGGGCGGGGAGCACCTCAAGCTCTACGAGCGCGCCGTCGCGGTCCCGGGGCCAGTGACGCAGGCGGTGGGGGTGGCCGCGCGCCGCCACGGCGCGGTCATCGTGCTCGGCGTGAACGAGCGAGACCACGGCTCGCTCTACAACACGCAACTGATCTTCGACGCCGACGGCAGCCTGAAGCTCAAGCGCCGCAAGATCACGCCGACCTACCACGAGCGCATGATCTGGGGGCAGGGTGACGGCGCGGGCCTCGACGTGGTCGAGACCGCAGTGGGCCGGGTCGGCGCGCTCGCCTGCTGGGAGCACTACAACCCGCTCGCCCGCTACGCCCTGATGGCGCGCCACGAGGAGATCCACGCCGCCCAGTTCCCAGGGTCGCTCGTGGGCCAGATCTTCGCCGACCAGATGGAGGTGACGATCCGCCACCACGCCCTGGAGGCGGCCTGCTTCGTCGTCAACGCCACCGGCTGGCTGACCGACACGCAGGTGGCGGAGGTCTGCCCCGAGGAGCGCCTGCGCGGTGCCTGCCGCGGCGGCAACTGCACCGCCATCGTCTCGCCCGAGGGCAAGCACCTCGTCGAACCGCTGAAGGAGGGCGAGGGGATCCTGATCGCCGACATGGACCTCGCGCTCGTGACCAAGCGCAAGCGGATGATGGATTCGGTCGGCCACTACGCCCGCCCCGAACTTCTCAGCCTCCTCCACGACGATCGTCCGGCCCCGTTCGTGCACCGGCCGATCCGTTCCCAGACCGACATCCGGAGCCTCGACCATGAGCAGCACTCCGCTTCCGACGAGCCTTCCCTCACCGGCGGCCATGGCGGGCTTGGTCGGGATGCCGACGGAGCGCCTGATCAACGCGTTGCAATCCTACGGCGTTAGGCTTGCTGACAGCCGCGCGGGTGCTCCGAGCCGCCGCGGCGGCGCCGGACCGTCGGACCACAAGGCCATGATCATCGCGGGCCGGACCGTGATGGTCCCGGTCCATACGGAGAGCGCCTTCGACTCGCCCTTCCTCGTGCGCCGTCCGGATGCCGACGGAGTCGCGGTGATCGAGCACGAGGGCGTGGTGATCGGGCGCGCCACCTTCCCCGGGAAGCCCCGCTTCTATTCCCTCTCGACCTTCGACGGCGTGCCCTATTCCAAGATCGCCGTCCTGCACGGACGGGACGTGCTCGCCACCACCGTGCTGCAGACCTGCATCCGCTACGCGAGCCGAGCCAAGACCTGCCAGTTCTGTTCCATCGGCCAGTCACTGGCCGCCGGCCGCACCGTCGCGCACAAGACACCGGAGCAGCTGGCCGAGGTCGCCCGCGCCGCTGTCCTGCTCGACGGTGTCCGGCACATGGTGATGACCACCGGCACGCCGAACGCCACCGATCGCGGTGCGGCCGTTCTGTGCGAGAGCGCCTTCGCCGTGAAGGCTGCCGTCGACCTGCCGATCCAGGCGCAGTGCGAGCCGCCGGACGACGACCGCTGGTTCGAGCGGATGAAGCAGTCGGGCATCGACGCCCTCGGCATGCACCTGGAGGCCGTGACCCCGGAGGTTCGTGCCCGCATCATGCCGGGCAAGGCGAGCGTGCCGCTGGAGCGGTACTACGCCGCGTTCGAGGCTGCGGTCCCGGTCTTCGGCCGGGGGCAGGTCTCGACCTACATCCTCGCCGGCCTCGGTGACGCGCCCGCCGCCGTTCTGGAGATGGCTGAGCGCCTGATCGGGATGGGCGTCTATCCCTTCGTGGTGCCCTTCGTGCCGATTTCGGGCACGCCGCTGGAAAGCCACCCGGCACCCGATCCGGATTTCATGCACGCGATCCTGCGGCCGCTTGCGCAGATGCTGTCCGGGGCCGGCCTGCGCTCGGCCGATATGAAGGCCGGCTGCGGACGCTGCGGCGCCTGCTCGGCGCTCTCCACCTACGAGGGCGCGGAGGCGGCGGCATGATGTTCGAACCCGTGCCGCCGTATCGGCCGAGCCACTTCAAGGTGAAATTCGCGGTTGCGCCCTGGGAGCGTCGGGCCTGCTCGGCCCTGCGCCGCCAGGTCTTCTGCAAGGAGCAGAGTCTCTTCGCGGACGACGACCGGGACGCCATCGACGCGCACGCCATTCCGATTTGCGCCCTCTCGACTCTCGGAGGCGACGCGGACGCCGTCGTCGGCACCGTGCGCATCCACGCGGTCGCCGAGCGTCCCGGCGAATGGTGGGGCTCGCGCCTCGCCGTCGCCCGCCCGTTCCGCGGGACCGCCGCGCTCGGCGCCGGGCTGATACAGGTCGCGGTCTCGTCTGCCCACGCCCGCGGCTGCACGCGCTTCATGGCTCACGTGCAGGAGCAGAACGTTGCGCTGTTCCAGGCGCTGCACTGGACGAGCCTCGGCGCGGTCGCGCTGCACGGACGTCCGCATCATCTGATGCAGGCGGACCTCGCCGCCTATCCGCCGATGCACGACCCCGAGCACGGGCTCCTCACCTTCCGCAGGGCCGCGTGATGACCGCGGGGTTCGATATTCAGGCCCTGGCCCGACAGATCCGGGACGCGCGCGGTCTCGCCCACAAGCGCGACATCGACGCCGTGGTGACGCGGCTCGGTCTCAACGCCCGGAACGCCCGGGTTCCGGTCGGCGACGACTGCGCCGCCATTCCCGACGGGGACGGCCATCTGCTTCTCGCCATCGAGGGCTTCCTCGACAGCTTCGTCGCCGCCGACCCATACTTCGCCGGTTATTGCGGCATCATGGTCAACCTTAGCGACGTGGCCGCCATGGGCGGGCGCCCGCTCGCCGTCGTCGACGCCCTGTGGAGCCGCGATGACGCGGCCGCGGACCCGGTCCTTGCCGGTCTGGCCGATGCCGCCGCCCTCTACGGCGTGCCCATCGTCGGTGGCCACACGAACACCCGCGCCGGCGCCGGCAACCTCGCGGTGGCGATGCTCGGGCGAGCGGGTCCGCGACTCCTGACGAGCTTCGACGCGGCGCCGGGCGACGACCTCGTCGCCGCCATCGACCTGCGCGGTCGCTTCCGCGAGCCGCACCCGTACTGGGACGCCTCGACCGGCAGCCCCGGCGAGCGCCTGCGCGGCGACCTTGAGGTGCTGCCGGCGCTCGCCGAGGCGGGGCTCGCCCGCGCCGCCAAGGACATCAGCATGGCCGGCGTCGTCGGCACGGCACTGATGCTGCTCGAATGCTCACAAGTCGGCGGCGTCATCGATCTCGACGCGATCCCGCGCCCCGAAGGTGTTCCGCTGCCGCGCTGGCTCCCGGCCTTTCCGAGCTTCGGCTTTCTTCTCAGCGTTCGACCCGACGGCACACCGGCCGTTCTCGCCCGCTTCGCGGAGCGCGGCGTCGCCGCCGCCAAGATCGGCACGCTCGATACGAGCCGGGTCGCGCGGGTGCGCGATGCCGCCGGCGAACAGGCCGTGGTCTGGGATTTCTGGGCGAGCCCGCTGATCGGCTGCGGCCGCGACGAGGCTGCGGGGATCGCACCGTGAGCGGCCTGCGTATCGCGATCCTGACCCATTCCACCAATCCGCGCGGGGGCGTCGCCCACAGCCTCGCGCTCGCCGAGGCTCTGTGCCGGCTCGGTCATGAAGCGGTGGTCCATGCGCCCGATCCCGCTGGCCGCGGCTTCTTCCGGGACGCGGCCTGCCCTACCGTTCCGGTGGCTGCCAAGGCGGTGAACGGCGGCACAGTCGAGCTCGTGCGATCCCGCATCAACGACTACCTGCGCCACTTTGCGACGCCGGCCGCCTGCGACTTCGACGTCTTCCACGCCCATGACGGGATCGGCGGCAACGCGCTCGCAACCTTGAAGCACCGCCGTCTGATCCCGGGCTTCGCGCGCACGGTCCACCACGTCGATAGCTTCTCCGACCCCGTTCTGGCCGATTGGCAGGACCGCTCGATCCGCGAGGCCGCCCGCCTGCTCTGCGTCAGCCGGACTTGGGCGGAGTGGATCAGGGCTGATCTCGGCGTCGAGGCGGATGTCGTCGGAAACGGTGTCGACCTCTCGGTCTACCGATGCGCGCCCTCCGAAACGGACGCGGCCGTGCGCGACCGCTGGGGTCTTGGTCCAGGGCCTGTGATCCTCAGCGTCGGCGGATTCGAGGAACGCAAGAACACCGCCGGAATCGTCGCGGCCTTCGCGCGCCTGCGTCAGCGTCACCCGCAAGCACAGCTCGTCGTCGCGGGCGGCGCCTCGCTGCTCGATCACGCCTCCTACTGTGCCCGCTGCCACGCGGCCCTAGCGGCCGCCGGGCTCGCGGTCGGTCCCGGGCTGGCCGTCATCGAGACAGGGCCGGTGCCACAAGCCGACATGCCGGCGCTGTATCGGCTCGCGCACCTCCTGGCGTTCCCCTCCTGGACGGAAGGTTTCGGTCTCTGCGTGCTCGAAGCGATGGCCTGCGGCACGCCCGCCCTCGTTTCGAACCGCCCACCCTTCACCGAGTACCTGACCGCGACGGAGGCCCTGTTCGTCGATCCCGCGGATCCGGACGACCTCGCCGAGGCCATGGCGTCGGCCCTTCGGCCGGCAACCCGCGCCCGCCTGAGGGCGGCCGGACTGAAGCGGGCCGCTGACCATTCCTGGCGCACCTGCGCGGAGCGTCATCTCGAAGCCTACGCGGCCTGCGCCCGTGTTCGACAGGAGCCGATTCATGCCTGAGATGCGCTTCCATGTCCGCTGGCCCGACGGCCGGCGGGAGGCCTGCTACTCACCCTCCCTCGTCGTGAGGGATTACCTGACACCGGGCGAGAGCTACACGGTGGACGATTTCGTCGAGAAGACCCGTGCGGCCCTCACCATCGCGAGCGAGCGTGTCCGCGAAAAGTACGGGTTCGCCTGCTCCTCCGCCATCGACCAGCTCGCGCGCATCGAGGCGGCGGCGAAGCGGCAGCCCCCGGACGGCCGGGTGACGGTCGAGACCTTCGAGCCCTGAGCCGGCCTGTCCCGCCGTCACGGACCAGGACAGCACTCACCCCGTCGTCACGGAGCCCGCGCCATGACCGCCATGCCCAGTCACGTCCCGGTCGTCATCGTCGGAGGCGGCCAAGCCGGTCTCTCTGTCAGCTATCACCTCAAGCAGCGCGGCATCGAGCACCTCGTCTTCGAACGGGAGACCGCCGCGCACACGTGGTCGACGCAGCGCTGGGACACGTTCTGCCTCGTCACGCCGAACTGGCAATGCGATCTTCCCGGTCACCCCTACGACGGACCCGACCCGGACGGGTTCATGAAGAAGGACGAGATCGTCGCTTATCTGAAGGCCTTCGTCGCCAAGGTGAAGCCGCCGATCCGTGAGGGTGTCGCGGTGACGCGCGCGGAGCGACGCGAGGACGGCCTCTTCTCGGTACGGACCTCGGAGGGCGACTACACCGCCAACGAAGTCGTGGTCGCGTCCGGCGGCTATCAGGTCCCGATTGTCCCGCGCATGGCCGAGAAGCTGCCCGGCTCGATCATGCAGATGCACTCCAACCAGTACCGCAATCCGGCGCAGCTCCCGCAGGGCGAGGTACTGGTCGTCGGCTCGGGCCAGTCCGGCGCCCAGATCGCCGAGGATCTGCATCTGGCTGGCCGCAGGGTGCATCTGGCGGTTGGCGACGCGCCGCGCTGCGCCCGCTTCTATCGCGGCCGCGACGTCGTCGCCTGGCTCGCCGACATGGGCTACTACGACATGACGGTCGACCATCATCCCTTGCGCGACGGCGTGCGTGACAACACCAACCACTACGTGACCGGCCGCGACGGCGGGCGCGACATCGACCTACGCCGCTTCGCCCTGGAGGGTATGAAGCTCTACGGCCTGATGGAGGGTTATTCGGACGGCGAACTGCGCTTTCGCGACGACCTCAAGCACTCCCTCGACCAAGCGGACCGGACCTACAACGGCATCAACGCCGCCATCGACCGCTACATCGCGGAGAACGGCATCGAAGCGCCTGCGCAGGCGCGTTACGCCCCCGTCTGGGAACCGGCCGAGCCGGTCACCAGCCTTGTCCTTGAGCAGTCCGGCATCACCAGCATCGTCTGGTGCATCGGCTTCTCGCCGGATTTCCGTTGGCTCGACGCGTCGGTGTTCAACGGGGCGGGCAGCCCCAAGCACAAGCGCGGCGTGACGAGCGAGGCCGGCGTCTACTTCATCGGCCTGCCCTGGCTCAACACCTGGGGTTCGGGCCGCTTCGGTGCGGTGGGCGGCGACGCGGAATACGTCGTGCAGAGGATTCAGAAGCGCCTCGCCACCCAGCGGACCGCATTCAAGTACGCGGTTTGAAACGGTTCTCATCCGGTCGGGGCGGAGACGGTTCGCCCGCTCTGCCAGATCCGACAGCGGGGCTTCGATCCCCTGCAGAAGGGGCCGCCGGCGATCGACAAGATATAATTCGAGAAGTCGGGTCGGCCATTCTCAGTCCCGATTGCTGTTCTTTTTCGAAACGATGGATTTCCTTCGTTTCTGTTTTCGCCCGCTTGCATCCGGACCATAAGACTCTCCAGCGGCGCACGATATGGTGGCGTCGTTGCACACTGCGGCGGAGGCGGTTCGTGATCCGCGCCGCCGTCAGTCCCCGAAGTTGGAGGGAGGAGAGCGATGAGCTGGCACAGTGCGGATGACCCGATTCCCGGCGACCATTTCAGCTGCGATGCGATCCAGACCCTGATCGTGCCCCGCTCCCGCGATCTCGGCTCCTTCGCCGTGCGCCGCGCACTTCCCTCGGCTGAGTGCCGAATGGTGGGGCCGTTCATCTTCTTCGATCAGATGGGTCCCTCCGAGTTTCTGCTCGGCCAGGGCATGGATGTCCGCCCGCACCCCCATATCGGCCTGTCGACCGTCACCTACCTGTTCGACGGCGAGATCATGCACCGCGACAGCCTCGGCACGGAGCTTCCGATCCGGCCGGGCGAGCTCAACTGGATGACGGCGGGTCGCGGCATCACCCACTCGGAGCGCACCGCCCCGACCCTCCGGCAGACCGGCTCACGGCTGTTCGGCATCCAGAGCTGGGTCGCCCTCTCGGCCCGCGACGAGGAGAACGCGCCGGCCTTCGAGCATTACGAGGCCGACGCGCTTCCGGTCCTGACGGGGGAAGGTAAGACCGTCCGGCTGATCGCGGGCGAAGCGTTCGGGGCGCGCTCGCCGGTTCGGACATCGAGCCCGATGGTCTATGCCGACGTAATGCTGGAGGCGGGCTCCGTCCTGCCGCTCGATCCGACCTACGACGAGCGCGCAATCTACACCGTCGCAGGCGCAATCGAGATTGCCGGCGACGGTTTCGGTCCCGGCCAACTCCTGGTGTTCCGGCCGGGCGACCGCATCAGCATCCGTGCGACGGAAACCGCCCGGTTCATGGTTCTGGGCGGCGAGCCGATGGACGGCCCGCGTCACCTGTGGTGGAACTTCGTGTCGTCGCGGCCCGAGCGGATCGCGCAGGCCAAGGAGGACTGGCGCCAGGGCCGCTTCGATACGGTGCCCGACGACGCCGAGTTCATTCCTTTGCCGGAAGAGCCTCAGCCCGTCCGCTATCCCTGATACGAAGGCGCGCGGGTCGTCTTCAGCCCGTGCAGCCGCCGACCGTCGCCTTCGAGCGTGATCGAGGGCGCCGCCATCCGAAAGTTCGAAAGAGGCTCGTCACATCATGGCTGTCGAAGCGTCCGGTGCCGCGAGCGAGCTCGTTCAAGTCGTCGCCCTTCTCGCCGCCGGCGTCGTCGCCGTTCCCCTGTTCAAGCGGCTCGGGCTCGGCTCGGTCCTCGGCTACCTCGTCGCCGGGCTCGCGATCGGCCCGTTCGGGTTGGGGCTGTTCACCGACGCCCACGCAATCCTCCACGTAGCCGAACTCGGCGTCGTCATGTTCCTCTTCATCATCGGACTGGAGATGGAGCCCTCGCGGCTCTGGGGGATGCGGCGCGAGATCTTCGGTCTCGGCCTCGCCCAGGTCGGCGCCTGCATCGGCGCCCTGACGCTCGTCGGCGTCGCCATGGGATTCCCGGTCGTGGTCTCCTTCGTGGCAGGCACCGGCTTCGTCCTGACCTCGACCGCCATCGTCATGCAGCTCCTTGAGGAGCGGGGCGCCCTCTCGACCCCGAAGGGCCAAAGGATCGTCGCGATCTTGCTCCTCGAGGATCTCGCGATCGTGCCGCTGCTGGCCGCCGTCGCCCTTCTGGCGCCGGGTGGCGCCGAGACCAGCGGAACGGACCGAGCCGTGGCGATCCTGATCGCGCTGCTCTCCGTCGCCGCGCTGGTGGCCGCGGGCCGCTGGCTGCTCAACCCGCTGTTCCGCCTTCTCGCCGCGGCCAAGGCGCGGGAGGTGATGACCGCGGCAGCCCTGCTCGTCGTGCTCGGCTCGGCGCTGGCGATGCAGCTCGGCGGCCTCTCCATGGCGATGGGCGCCTTCCTGGCCGGTGTGCTGCTCTCGGAATCGAGCTTCCGCCACCAGCTGGAAGCCGATGTCGAGCCGTTCCGCGGTATCCTGCTCGGCCTGTTCTTCCTCGGCGTCGGGATGTCCCTCGACCTTGCGGTGATCGCCGCGAACTGGGGTCTGATCCTCCTGAGCGTGGCCGCCTACATGGCGGTCAAAAGCCTCGTCATCTACGCAATCGCTCGACTTCTGCGGGCCGCGCATGCCGAGGCGCTGGAGCGCACGGCTCTGATGGCGCAGGGCGGCGAGTTCGCCTTCGTCCTCTACGCGGCGGCCGCGGGCGCGGGCATCATCGACGGCACGACCAACGCGGTCCTGACCGCCACCATCATCCTGTCGATGGCGATCACGCCGCTCACCGTCATCGCCTTCGACCGCTTCGGGCCGAAGGCGTCCGCCTCCACGGATGGCGTCGAAGCCCCGGAGGACCTCGTCGGCAGCGCCCTGATCATCGGCTTCGGGCGCTTCGGGCAGATCGTCAGCCAGCCGCTGATCTCGCGCGGTTGCTCGGTCTCGATCATCGATACGAACGCCGACAACATCCGCCTCGCGGAAGGGTTCGGCTTCAAGGTCTATTACGGCGACGGTGCCCGGCTCGACATTCTGCGGGCGGCCGGCGCCGCCACCGCACGGGCGATCCTGATCTGCGTCGACGACCGCACGATGGCCAACCGCATCGCCGAACTGGCGAAGGCGGAGTTTCCGCTGGTCCCGGTCCTCGCCCGCGCCCGCGATCGCGAACACGCGGTCGAGCTGATCGAGGCCGGTGTCGCCTACCAGTTGCGCGAGACGCTCGAATCCGCCTTTGCCTTCGGTGAGCAGGCGCTGGTGACGATCGGTGCCGAGCCGGAGGCGGCGATGGACATCATGGCCGAGGTTCGGCGGCGCGACGCGGAGCGTCTGGATCTCCAGGTCGTCGGCGGGATCTATGCGGGTCGCGAGCTGATCCGGGGCAACGCCGGACAGCCGGCCCACGGGCACGGCTGAGCGCCCGGGGAGGGAAGCGCGGGGCAGGAGGCTCGAGAGCGAACCATGGCCATCCATCTCGGCCTTGCCGGCCTCGCCGGCCTTCTCTCCGTGCTGTCCCCCTGCGTGCTGCCGCTGCTGCCGCTGGTGCTCGGCGCCGCCGCCACGGCGCACCGGCTCGGACCGTTGGCCCTGGCGGCCGGCCTCGCGTTCTCCTTCGTCGCAGTGGGCCTGTTCGTGGCGACGATCGGTTTCGCCATCGGCCTCGACGGCGACCTGTTCCGCAAGATCGCGGCGGCGCTTCTTCTGGCGCTCGGCCTCGTTCTGATCGTCCCGGCGGCGCAGACGCGGCTCGCGACCGCGGGTGGTCCGGTGAGCGACTGGGCGGAGCGGCGGTACGGTGGCTTCTCGACCGCCGGTCTGACGGGTCAGTTCGCCGTCGGTCTTCTGTTGGGCGCCGTCTGGAGTCCCTGCGTGGGTCCGACCCTCGGGGCCGCCACGCTCCTGGCGGCTCAAGGTCGCGATCTCGGCAGCGTCGCGCTCACCATGCTGATGTTCGGAATCGGGGCGGCCCTCCCGCTCGTGGCGCTCGGAATGCTGTCGCGCGAGATCCTGATGCGCTGGCGCGAGCGGATGCTCGGTGTCGGCCGAGGACTCAAGGCGGCTCTCGGCGTCGTCCTTATCGTCACGAGCGGACTGGTTCTGTCGGGCACCGACCGGGCGCTGGAAACCTTGCTGGTGAATGCCTCGCCGGACTGGCTCACGGCGCTTACGACGCGCTTTTGATCCCCCGCGAAGCGAGACCTCTGACCGCCTCCTCGGAGCCGAAGTCAGGAGGATGCCCGCTCCGCCCAGACACGGTCGAGACGGGCGCCCCGGTAAGCGTCGGGGATGGAGAGCGCCCAGACGAAGAAGCCGCCCGCGTGGCGCCCGACGAGGCTTGCATCGGGCGCGGCGAACCGGGCGGTGAGCCATCCGCCGAGGAGAGCGAAGAGAGCGAAGCCGAGTCCCCGCGCCGCGCGGCCCGTCCAAACGTGACCCATACCCGGCAACAGCATCGCCACGAGCAGAACGCGGGTGGGATCAGGCGGCGCACGCATGGCGAGTCTCCGAGGAGGGTTCGGACAGGGTCCGAGCGAGGTCGAGGCCGTCGCTCAAGGCGCCGGCGAGCTGGTCCGATTCGAGGCGCGACAGCGGAAAGCGGCTGCCCCGCAGGAGCAGGTAGGCGCCTCGTGCACCTTGGCTCGCCTGCACCGTCAGGCGCAGGCCGTCGGGCGTCACCAAGACCTCCTTCACCCTCGGATCGGCGAGGACGCGGCTCAGAACGGGCGTCAGGCGTGCGAGGGGAACGTCCGCTCCAGCCGTTCCGCGCACAAGCGTATCCGCCGGCCACGCCGCGGGCACGGGGAGGCGGAGCGGAAGTTGATCGGGTGCGTAAAATTCCGCGCCGGCCGGACGGCGCAGGACATCGAGGACCGCCTCGGTCTCGAGCGGCATCCGAAGGGTGACACGGAGCCAGAGCTGCGGCAGCCGTCGGTGGACCAGGGTGTCCGGAACGAGGCGGACGTTGACGACCGCCGGACCGACGCGGCCGCGCAACGTCGCGAAACCGGCCCGGTCGCGGCCGAGGCGCGGCTCCGAGAGGGGTCCGGTGCAGTCGTCGAGGAGGCCGGCTCGCCAAGCTGCCTCCCTCCGGTGCTGGCGCACGCAGAACGCGGCGCTGCACAGGAGAATCAGCAGGGTCAGCCCGGCGAACATCGGCGTCACTCAGTAACCGCGGGGCTTCGGCCAGGGCATCGTGAATTGGTCGCCGCGGCGGACATACTTGTAGCGGTGCAGGACGAACCAGGCCGAAGCGGTGATGTAGAAGGCCATCATCGCGAGGAGCTGCGTGCCGTAGCCGAGGAAGACCGCCAGATAGGTGACCACGCACAGGACGAGCAGCAGCACGGCCGGCAGCGGGTGGAGCGGATGCACGTAGCCGCGCTGGATCGACCCGAGCGGCCACTTTCGGCGGAACAGCACGATCGACAGCGCCATCAGCGTGTAGCCGAGCAGTCCCGACAGGATCGAGAAGGTGATGGTCTGGTCGAGCGGAGTCGAGACCGCGAACAGGATCGCGATCGGCACGAAGAAGACGATGGCGCGGTAGGGCGTGCGATAGGTCGGGTGAACGGCGCCGAACCAGACCGGCATGTAGCGGTCCCGGCCCATGGCGAACCACGCCCGCGAGGCGTCGTTGATGCAGCCATTGGCCGAAGCGACCGTGGCGAACAGCGTGCCGAGGAACAGGAACAGCTCCAGCCAGCGGCTGCCCGTGAGCCGGGCCGCGTCGTAGAGCGGTGTCACCGCCTGACCGAGATATTCCCAAGGCATCAGGCCGGAGCAGACGTACCACGTCAGCGTGGCGGCAATCAGCAGGGTCATCATGCCGGTCATGGTCCCGAGCGGCAGGGCGCGGGCGGGCGAGCGGACTTCCTCGGCGGCCTGGGTCGTGCCCTCGATGCCGAGATAGAACCACAGGCCGAAATGCATCGCCGCGAGGATGCCGAGCGAGCCGTAGGGCAGGGCGCCCAGCAGCGCCTCGTGCTGCAGCACCGCACCGGGCGCCCAGGGCTGGGTCGCGACGAACAGCACGACGATCGCGGCGAACGCGGCGGCGGTGATGACGAGATTGAGGGTCAGCGTGGCGAGCACGCCGCGATAATTGAGGAAGGCGAGCGCCACCACGGTGAGCACCATGAAGGCCCGCTTGTCGATCGCGCCTTCGAGCCCGAGGCTCTGGGCGAAGGCCTCGATCAGGTCGCCCGTCACGATGGCGTTCGACACCTCCAGCATCGTGTAGGCCATGACGAGATAGAGGCCGACATTGAAGGCTGCCAGCGGCCCGATGATGTGCTTGGCCTGGGCGTACTGGCCGCCGGCCGCGGCGACCGTCGAGGTGATCTCGGAATCGATCATCGCGACGCAGGTGTAGAGGATCCCGGCGAGCCAGCACGCAGCGAGCGCCGCAACCGCGCCGCCCTTTCCGACCGCGAAGTTCCAGCCCATGAACTCGCCCACGAGGACGATGCCGACGCCGAGCGCCCAGACATGCCCCGGACCCAGGACGCGCAGCAGCGCAACTCTTCGACTCGCGGCTGGCGCCTGCGCGGCGGCGGGGATCGCCCCGCCGGCCGGAGGAGCGGAGACGCGCTCTGCCATCGGTTGGACCGTCGTCATCACGACCTCGCTGCCGTCTCACCGACCTCGGAATCGACGATCTCGCCCTCCTCGGACGAGAGCAGGTAGCTCTCGTCGTAGGTTCGGTTGGTGCGCAGGAGGTCGAAGCCCATCCAGAGGGCGAGAGCGGTCGCGGCCGCCCAGGCGCCCCAGTTCATCACGGACACCATGATGTGTTCCCCCGATCTGCAGGAAGGTGCGGTAGACGACCTCGGCAGCAGGGAAGGCGGATCGAGCGGCGGACCGTTCGAGTTCAGGCCTTCGGCGCGCCGTCGAAACGCTCGGCGATGACCTCGCGGTACTCTCGATCCGAGTAGCGAAACATGAAGATGAAATAGCCGACGATGATCGCGGCGGTGAGCGCCACGAGGCTCCAGTTGAAGGCGTAGTCGAAGCGGGTGCCGATGATCCCCGCGGCCTTCTCCGGCGTGAAGCCGAGCTTTTCCCACTGCCCGGCCATGGTGGGGTTCTGACCGAGGGACTCCCAAGTCGGGTTCGAAGCGGCCGTCGTGCTGGTGCCGCCACCGGCGAGCTTGAGCCACAGAGGCAGGTAGAGGGTGATGAAGACGAGAACCAGCATCAGCACGGCGTCGACGATCTGTCCGACGACGGATTGAACCGGCGGCTCGTAGGGCGTGCGGCCGGCCATGTCAGGCCTCCCCCGCCCGGCGCATCTCCCGCAGGCGATCGAGGTAGTACAGGTCGGTTCCGTAGATCGCGTCGCGATCCTCGCGGTAATGCCGGATCATCGCCGCGATCGCCGCTGTGTTGAGCAGGACGACACAGGCTCCGACCCCCAATACGAGGTAGGTGATTCCGCACGTGTCGCAGGCCTGCCGCATGGTCCAGAAGGTGAAGGCGTAGACGAACCAGACCATGCCGACGGCGAAGATGGCAGCCGCTCGATCTCGACCGAACATGGCTGCGACGCGCGCATCCTGCATGGCACATCTCCTCCCGGAGGATCGTTCTTGCAAGGAATTCTGGCTTCCTTCAGAGAAATATCCTGCCGTTTCGGACGTGCGTCAAGCCAGAATCGCTGCCGCACTGCACCATATTGCCGAAGGCTTGCGCAGATTGTGCCGTGATTGAGCAGCGTATTGCCTCGGTAGTCGCCGTGAGGGAGCGGGGGGCGAGGCGGGGCGTTTCCCCCGCGCTGCCACTGCAATGGAAAGATACATGCTCGACGCGGCGATCTACGACCGCCTCCTCGGCACCGCCGCCGCGATCTCGGAGCCGCTGCGGTCGGCCATCGCGGCGGTCGGCCTGATCGAGATCGCGCCGCCGGCTCATGCCAGTATCGCCGAGCGCCTCTTCGTCGAGGTCGTCAATCAACAACTCTCGACGAAGGCAGCCCTGTCGATCTGGACACGCGTCGAGGCCGCCGCAGCTCTCCATGCGGTCGCGCCGCGCGACCTTTTCGTTCCGGGCTACGAGAGCCTGCTGCGCGATTGCGGCGTCTCGGCGAACAAGGTGCGCGCTCTGCAGGCCATCCGGGAAGCAGAGTCCGCCGGTCTCTTGAGCGCGGACCTGGCGGACCTCCCACATGCCGAGCGCTCGGCCATCCTCTGCCGCATCCGCGGCGTCGGCCCGTGGACCGCCGACATGGTCGGCATCTTCCACTTCCTCGACCCCGACATCTGGCCCCTCGGCGACGTAGCCGCCGTCGGAGTCCTGCGCCGTCTCACGGGAATCGACGACACGGAGGCGGTCGCTGCGGGCTTCGCGCCGTACCGCTCGATCCTGGCCCGCTACATGTGGCGCAGCCGGGATACGGCGTCCGCCGCCGCGTGATCCGGTCAGCGGCCGGCCTCAAGGAAGGGCCGGAAATTCTCCAGCCACTCGCGCAGCCAGACCTCGGCGGCCCGCTTGGCGCCGTCCGCTTCCGGAGCATGGCCCCAGATGTCTTCCGCCAGCGGGCTCCACCACGTCCAGAGGTGGTTTGACCCATCGTATTCGACGGTCGCGACCTCGATGGCGCCGATCCGGCCGGTAAAGCGCCGGAGGGGCACCTCGGAGATGCCGCCCTGAGTCCAGATGATCGCGTCGTTCGACATAGCTTCCCAACGCTGCGGCCGCACACGCGTTCGATGACGGATCGCAGGTGAATTCGGAATGTGACGGCCGCGATGATTCACACCGCGCAGCGCCGTTGCCCCTTGACCGAAGCGAACCGATCCGGCATGCGCGCGCTGTCTGCCCATCGTCGCCGCGCGCGTGATGTGCGGCTCCACAGGAACTTCCGACCCCCATGCCCGACGACAGTAGTCGATCGACCACGCCGCCTTCGGCCAACCGCGTGATCTGCGCCTGATCGTCTGATCCGGCTCACCCGCGACCGGCCTTTGGCGGCTGGTCCGACAAGAGGTGAGCCATGACTGACTCCAACGTCATTTCCCGGCGTGCCCGCTCCCGCGCGGCGAAGTCCGGCCGCAACAGCAGCGTCGTGCTCGTCGTAGCGCTGATGATGGCCCTGGTCTTCGTACCCGTGCTGGCTCTTCACGCGGCCGCCCTCTCCGGCGCCGTGTCCGGCGACGAGACACGACCCGACGAGGTCGCCACCGCCGTCACCCACAAGAAGGTGCCGGGCTGAGCGTCACCGCGAAAACCCCTCCAACAAAAAAAGGGGGCGCCCTGGGCGCCCCCTTTTTCTTGGTCCTGCCCAAGCAGCTTCAGGCCGCGCGCACCGTGGAAAGGAAGCGCGCCACTTCGGCCCGCAGATGCTCGGATTGCCGCGACAGTTCGGAGGCGGATGCCAGAACCTGAGTCGCGGCGGCGCCGGTCTCCTCGGAGGCCTGAGCCACACCTGCGATATTGCCGGTCACCTCGCCTGCACCGGCGGCTGCCTGCGAGACGTTGCGCACGATTTCCTGCGTCGCCGCGCCCTGTTCCTCGACCGCGGCCGCAATCGTCGCGGTCACCGCGTTGATTTCGCGGATGCGCCCGGTGATGCCGCCGATCGCCGACACGGCCTGACCGGTCGCGCCCTGGATCTGGGCGATCTGACCGGAGATCTCTTCCGTCGCCCGCGACGTCTGGGCCGCCAGTTCCTTCACCTCGCTTGCCACCACGGCGAAGCCCCGGCCGGCCTCGCCGGCGCGGGCCGCCTCGATCGTTGCGTTGAGCGCCAGAAGATTGGTCTGACTCGCGATGTTGGCGATGAGATTCACAACATCACCGATCCGGGCCGCCGCTTGGCTCAATTCGTGGACGAGGACGGCACTCTGGTCCGCCTCGCCGACCGCGAGCTGAGCCATGCCAGCCGACGTGCCGACCTGTCGGCCGATCTCCTGCACCGACGCACCGAGCTCCTCCGCCGCGGCGGCGACGGTGCCGACATTGGAGGCGGCCTCCTCGGCCGCGGCGGCGACGGTGGTCGACTGGCTCGCAGTCTGCGTGGCAGTCGCGGTCATCTGTTGAGCGGTGGCCTGCAGTTCGGTCGCCGAGGAAGAGACCATTCCAACGACGCCTCCCACCGCACGCTCGAAGCCGTCGGCAAGCTCGATCATGGTGCGGCGGCGCTCGACCGCGGCAGCCTCGTCCGCCACGCGCTTGAGCTCGGCCTGCTCGGCGGCCTTGCGCGCGACGAGGGCTTTGATCCCCTCGACCGCGCGGGCGACGGCACCGATCTCGTCGCCGCGGCGGGCCTCGGCGATATCGGTCTCGATCTCGCCCCCGGCCATCCGCTCGAGCACGCGGACTAGGCGTCCCATCGGGCGTACGACCCCGGCGATGGCGATCAGACCGAGCAGGCTGAAGGCGATCAGAAGGCCGGCAGCCGCGATTGCGATCAGAGCCATCGCGGCGGACTGTCCGACCTCCTGGGCCTGCTGTTTCGCGGCCTCGAGGTCACTGATATTGGCCGTAACGCGCTTTTCGATCGCTTCGATCGCCTTCGTCCGCACCGGACGAACCACGTCGGAGGACACCTTCGCCGCCTCGACGTTCTGGTTCTTCAGCCCGAGCTCGATCGAACGCTCCGCCGTTGTGAAGAAGCCTGCAACCGTGGCTTTGAGCTCACCGAGCATCGTGCGGCGCGCATCCGTATCGGCCATGGCGATCAACCGATCCACGCCGCTGAGGGCCCGTTCCCGCGCCGCCTCGAACCGCTTGTGTTGTGCCGCGAGCGCGGGTCCGTCGGTCTCGAGAATGATGTTCTTCTCGCTGATCACCGCCTCGTCGATGGCGAGGGCGGTCTGCAGCGCGGTGATGACCCGGGCGGCACGGACGTCCACGACCTCCTGTGTCGTTCGCTGCAATCGATCGAGCGTGTTGTGCGCCAGGATAACAATACCGGCCGCGACCATCGCGACCAGAACGGCCGGAATGGCAAGTTTCCCAAGAAGTCTGAGATTGGTGAACCAGCGCATCTGTCTGCGTCGCGGGACCGTAGTTGAACGTCCGCGGGCCGCCCCCGCCACATCGGATCACGATCATGTGAGGATCCGACGGTTAATAAGAAACAAATCCTTCAAATTGCGCGAGCGACTTTCGCTAATCACCTATGTTAATAAGCGGAGCCAATGCAGTCGGCAAACTTGCTACTCGCGATCATCGTTGGAAAGTGTTTCCCGAAAACGGTTGGAACCTATCGCCGCCTAACGGAAAGCGTCCCCACTCATCACTGCCTCGACACCGTCCCTGCCTTGCGTGGCGCCGCCTTCCGCTCCCGGCAAGCATGCCTTAAGGCCCTGCCGAGAACGCTCCCGGCACCCCCTCTCCATCCTTATCCAGGCCTCGCGGACGCATGATTCGTCTCGACAAGATCGGCAAGCAGAACGGTCGTCAGATCGTCTTCATCGAGGCATCGGCCGCCCTGCAGAAGGGCGAGAAGGCCGGGCTCGTCGGCCCGAACGGTGCCGGCAAGACCACGCTGTTCCGCATGATGACGGGCCAGGAGCAGCCCGACGAGGGCCAGGTTTCGTCGGAGCGCGGCATCACCATCGGCTATTTCAGCCAGGATGTCGGCGAGATGGCGGGGCGCTCCGTCGTTGCCGAGGTCATGGACGGCGCCGGGCCGGTCAGTTCCGTGGCGGCCGAGCTGAAGGAGCTGGAGGCGGCGCTCGCCGATCCCGACCGTGCCGACGAGATGGACGCCCTGGTCGAACGCTACGGCGAGGTCCAGGCGCGCTTCGAGGAACTCGACGGCTACGCGCTGGAGGGCCGCGCCTACGAGGTGCTGGCCGGCCTCGGCTTCTCGCAGGAGATGATGGACGGCGATGTCGGGCGCCTCTCGGGCGGCTGGAAGATGCGCGTCGCGCTCGCCCGCATCCTCCTGATGCGCCCCGACGTGATGCTGCTCGACGAGCCGAGCAACCACCTCGACCTGGAGAGCCTGATCTGGCTCGAATCCTTCCTCAAGGGCTATGACGGCGCACTGCTGATGACCTCGCACGACCGCGAGTTCATGAACCGTATCGTCTCCAAAGTGATCGAGATCGACGGCGGCACGCTGACGACCTATTCCGGCGACTACGTCTTCTACGAGCAGCAGCGTGCGCTGAACGAGCAGCATCAGCAGGCGCAGTTCGAGCGCCAGCAGGCGATGCTCGCCAAGGAGATCAAGTTCATCGAGCGCTTCAAGGCCCGCGCCAGCCACGCCGCGCAGGTCCAGAGCCGGGTGAAGAAGCTCGACAAGATCGAGCGGGTGGAGCCGCCGCGCCGTCGGCAGACCGTCGCCTTCGAGTTCCAGCCGGCGCCCCGATCCGGCGACGACGTCGCGATGCTCAAGGGCGTGCACAAGCGCTACGGCAGCCGCATCATCTACGAGGGGCTCGACTTCTCGATCCGCCGCCGGGAGCGTTGGTGCGTGATGGGCATCAACGGCGCCGGCAAGTCGACGCTCTTGAAGCTCGTCACCGGCACGGCGCAGCCCGATGCCGGGACGGTCGCCGTCGGTGGCAGCGTCAAGCTCGGCTACTTCGCCCAGCACGCGATGGATCTCCTTGATGGCGACCTGACCGTGTTCGAGGATCTGGAGAGCACCTTCCCGCAGGCCGGCCAGGGCTCGCTGCGGGCGCTCGCCGGCTGCTTCGGCTTCTCCGGCGACGACGTGGAGAAGCCATGTCGGGTGCTGTCGGGGGGCGAGAAGGCGCGGTTGGTCATGGCCAAGATGCTCTACGACCCGCCGAACTTCCTCGTCCTCGACGAGCCGACCAACCACCTCGACATCGCCACCAAGGAAATGCTGATCGACGCGCTCTCGGGGTTCGAGGGGACGATGTTGTTCGTCAGCCACGACCGCCACTTCCTGGCCGCCCTGTCGAACCGGGTGCTCGAGGTGACGGGTGACGGCATCCGGCAGTACGGCGGCGGCTACTCGGAATACGTGGCGAGCACGGGTCAGGAAGCGCCGGGCCTGAGAAGCTGAGGGCCGATCAGGGACCGAGCGCGAGGCTCTCGTAGCGCGTGACGAGGCCGGACGGCGCGACGATCCGCCAAGCGGTCAGCAGCGCGGCGCGCAAGGCCTCCTCCTCGGCCATGTCGAGGTCGAGGCTCGTCCAACCGCGCGTGCCCCAGGCGCCCGGAACGGGCTCGAACGCGTCCGGGTCCGTGTCGAGCAGGCGCGCCTGCGCCTCCGGCGTCAACCGGACGACCACCCGTGCCTCGTCGGTCCAGAGCGTCGCGAAGATCCGCCCGCCGACCCGAAAGTCGGGATGGCCCTGATGCGCCCCCTCCAGCGCTTCAGGCAGCATGAGCGCGAGGGCGCGTACATCCTCGGGCAAACAGGCCATGACGGCAGGCTAGGCCCGGCTCGACGGCACCTGCCAGGCGGTGCCCGGATGCTCGCGCACGTCGCCACTCCGGGTCCCGGTATCGCTGTCGCTCACCCATTCACCGGGCTCGGCGATCTCGACGACCTCGTCCTCCGGGTAGGCCGCCTCGACGAACAGGCGAGCCTCGCCCTCGGCCGCGGCCCGAACGGTCACCAGCGGGCGCTCGCCGCCCGCACCGCGCACCCGGGCGATGAAGAGTTTCGACATGGATGACATTCTCCGTCCGCTGCCCCAGGACCGGATCAACGCCCGCATGGCGGAAGAGATCATCGGCTGTGGTTCGCAGACCGCTTCTTTCACGCCGCAGCGACCCCGGCATCGATCGTGCGGCGGCCCGAAAGCGTTCGGACCGCACCGGGGCGCGATCCGATCAGGCTGGACGGAAGACTGGGCCGGAACGCTGCCGTGCTAGACGAGGGCGCCGTACCGGAAGCCGCCGTCGGCGAAGTCCGACCGACCCTCGTAGAGGCCGTATTGCAGGAAGTGCTGCATCGGATCGAGCCCGGCGGCGGCCACATCCTTGTAGGTGGAGAGGTAGGTCGCGGTGTCGAACGAGGCGGACGGGTCGCGGCCCTCCTTCCAGCCATACTGGTCGTAGTGGGTCAGCGGGTTGATGCCCGCCGCCTTCACGTCACCGTAGGCGGCGAGGTACCCCTTGGTGTCGAAGACCGCGTTCGGGTTGCGACCCTCCTTCCAGCCGTATTGCTCGAAATGCTGGGCGGCGAAGGTGAAGGCGTTGCCGCTGCCGGCAGCCTGCGCCACGTCGGCATTGGCGAGGAGGTAGAACTCGGCGTCGAAGCCGCCGCGGATGTCGCCCGCCCGGCCGACCGCATCGTGGATCGCCCGGCCCTCGCTCTGCCCGTATTGAAGGTAGTGCGCGAGCGGGTTCAGCCCGGCGGCCTTCACGTCGGGATTGGCCGCCAGATAGAACTCGTTGTCGAACCGAGCGCCCGGATCGCGTCCCTCCTTCCAGCCGATCTGCTCGTACTGATCGAGCGGGTTGCTTCCGGAGGCCCTCACCTCGGGATTGGCCGCCAGATAGCCCTTGGTCGAGAAGAAGGCATTCGGGTCGCGGCCCTCGCGGGCACCGTACTGGGCGAAGTGCGTGTCCGCGTCCTGGCCGGCCTGGAACACGTCCTTGTTGCGGGCGAGGTAGTAGAGGTCGTCGACGAGCGGCTTGCCGTCGTTCACCACGATCGTGGCGTCCGAGAACAGGTAGCGCTCGAAGCCATCGACGAGGTCGCGCCCTTCCGGCCCGGTGACGACCGTAAACCGGCCGGCCTCCGAGACGGTGATGTTCGCGAAGGACGAGTTGAAGACGAGCGTGTCGATGCCGCGCCCGCCGGACAGGATGTCGTCGCCGGCGCTGTTGGTGATGACATCGTCGCCCGCGCCGCCGGAGAGAAGGTCGGCGAAGGGTGTTCCCTGCAGCACGTCGTTGCCGCCGGTTCCGGGCTTGTTGACGCCGCGGGCCAGCACGCTGTCACCGCGGAAGGCAAGGTTCTGGATGCGCGTGTCGGCGGCGGGGCCGGTATCGGCCTGGCCGAAGGCCGTCACACTGAAGAAGGCCTTGAGATACTCGGCCATGGCGTCCTGCTCGGTGCCCTGCGCCGCGAAGGTCTCGGTGTTGGGCAAGGAGGTCGGCGTGGCACTGCTCAGCGCGACACGGTTCTCCCCATAGGCCGGGAAGGGATAGTTGTCGCCCCCGAGCCCCGGCGCCGCGCTGGTTCCCGTGGTGAGGAAGTCCAGGGTGACGGCGCGGATGCCTCGGTTCGGGTCACCGACGAGCTGGCCGTTCTGCACCAGGGTGTCGATGAGGTAGCCGTCGGCATCGACGATCGCGGCCGAGACGATCCGCTGTCCCTCGCGAGTGACGTTGCCGTTGGCGTCGAGCGTCTGAGCCTGCCGGCTCGCGTCGAACGAGAAGCTGATGCCGCCGATCTGCGGGAAGGCCCCGGGCGTCGCCCCAGGCGCAACCGACGAGACGGCGTGTTCGAGCACCCGCTCCAGCTCGGAGGCCGTGACCGTGACCATCGCGAGCGCGTTGTTGAAGCGCAGCGAGTTGGTGACGTCGAGCTGCGAGATGTCGCCCGCCGCCTTGCCCGCCGCCGGGTTGGCGGCCGGCGGGAGCTCCGCAGTGCCGCCGCCGGCCGTCGAGAACGATCCGATCGAGTCGCGGATGCCGCCGCCGTTCTTGATCGAGACGGCGACGGTGCCGTCGAACTGCTTGGCGTACCAGAGATTGGCGTCGGCGCTGAGATTGCCGAGGTTGGTCTCCTCAGTGCGGACCTCGCCGCGGCGGCCCTCGAGATACACGCTGGTGCGGCCGAGGATGTTGCCGTCCTGCTGGCGGATGATGTCGGCGATTCCCGCCGTCTCCTGGATGCCGTCATTGTTAGCGTCCAGGCCCTCGATCACCTCGCGCACGAGGTAGCCCTTCGAGCCGGGGGTGAAGGCTGCGGCCTTCGAGCCCCATAACTGCGCGACGGTAGCGTCATCGACGGCGACGGCACCGGAATTCTCCGGGGTGATCGAGTTGCGGATGACGTTGCCCCGATCGTCGAAGGTGACGTTGAGCCGGCCGACATAGGAATACTCGGAGGCGGTGTTCACCAGGGCCAGCGTCTGGCCGGACGCGTTGGTGAAGAATTGCGGGTAGGCGCCGCCCGCCTTGTCGCCGGGCAGGAGCCGGTCGTTGCCGTCGGCGAGCAGGGTGTGCGAGCCGCCGCCGATCAGGACGTCGACGTTGCGCAGGAGCGGGGCGAGCGCCTGCTCGTTGGCGAGCTGCTGCAGGTGCGTTCCGACGATCACCTTGTTGAGGCCCGGATTGGCTGCGAGCACGCGATCGACTTCGGCATTGATCTGATTGGCCAGGAGCGCGATCTCGTCGCGTCCGGTAAAGCCGTCCAGCGTGACGTTGCCGAGCGTCGTCAGCAGCGGCTCGAGCTGCGTCGTCGCGCCGATGAAGGCGATCTGCTCGCCGTTCTCGACGATGACCGTCGACTTGGCGATCTTGTCCGCGCCGGTGCCGGTCTGGGTTGAGGTCGGTCCGGTCTGCGCGAAGGTCGCCAGATCGCCGTCGCGATGCACGAGACCGGACAGAGCGGCCTCGCGGGAGAAGTTCAGGTTGACGGAGAGGTAGGGGAACTGCGCGCCGACCCAGGTGTCGTCGGCGGCGCCCGACGCATTGCCGAGGTTGGCGCCGATGATGTTGGCGACCTCCGTCGGTCCGGAATCGAACTCGTGATTGCCGAACACCGCGGCCTGGACGCCGATGATGTTCTGGATCGTGACGTCGGCGCGGCCGGGGGAGGCGGCGAGCCGGCCGTAGGCGCTGGCGCCGGAGAGCCCGTAGAGCTGGTTGTAGACGCCGTTATACGTCGCCGCCATCTGCGGGTCGGCACCGGCGATGAAGAACGGACTCGGGATCCAGCCGTCGCCGGTCGAGAGCGTGATCGAGTTCGGCGTCGCATCCTCGAGTTTGTCGATGATGGCCGCGAAGTTGGCTGCCCGCTCGGTCGCCAGCAGGCCGGCCTCCCAATCCGAGGCGTGGAGGATCTGAAGGGTGTAGGTCATGGGGCTGGCCTGCTCGGTGGTGAAATCGAGGCTGTCGCGGGCGATGCCGGCGAAGGCGTTGCCGGCGGTGTCGGTGAAGGCGCCGGCGGGCACGATCACGTCGTAGGCGGTGCCGGGCCGCAGATCGGCGCTCGGGTTGATCGTCACCGCGTCGCCGCTGATCCGGACCTGCGTCGTGTCGGAGACCGCGATGGTGCGCGTGTCCCCCGCGCCGTCGGTGAGGGTGATGTCGCCGTTTCCGGCCCGCACCGCCTCGCTGAAGCGCAGGACGATGTCGGCGCCGCGCGCCACGTTGGTTCCGTTGTCGGCGGGCGTGGCCCCGACGAGTGTCGGTGCGGTCTGGTCGAGGCGCAGTCCGACGAGGACCGGATCGTGGTCGGATTCCCGTGCGGGCGAGCGGCCGTCGAAGTAGCTGGCCGAGCGGCCGAAATCGAGGTTGTAATCGATCGCGTCCGCCTCGTCGGCGTTGACGTGCCACTCGGTGACGCCGGTGACCTGACGGTTCAGGCTGCTGCTGGCGAGGGCGTGATCGAGGGCGCCGTAGGCGCCGTCGAAGACGTAGGAATAGGGGTTGGCGAGCCGATCCTCGGCGAGGTTGGTGAAGCCGGCCGCCTTGAGGATGTCGAGGGCATCTTCCTTGATATAGGCGTTGAAGTCGCCGAGCAGGATCTTGTCGCTGTCCCGGCTCCCCGTCGGGTTCAGGGCGAGCCACTGGGCAAGCGCCGTCGCCGCAAGCTCCCGCTGCTGCTGCCAGGCACCCTGGCCGTCACCCAGGTCGGCATCGGCGCCGGTCCCGGTTCCGCCCTTCGACTTGAAGTGGTTGATGACCGCGGTGAAGGTCTCGTTCGTGGCGATCTCGTTGAAGGTCACCGCGAGCGAGGCGCGGCTGGTGTTGGCGCCGTTGAAGATGTGGCCGAGGGTGCTCTGCTGCAGCAGGGCGGGATTGAAGGCCGCAACATCCGTGTCGTCGAGCCGCTCGATCGTGGTGTTCATCGCCACGCCGACCCTGCTCGGCTTGTAGATGAAGCCGACCGCGATCGCGTCGCCGCCGAGGAACTGGCCCTGGTCGAGCTGGGCGCCGGGATTGACGTAGGCGTAGGTGCCGGCGCCGGCGCGCAGGTTGAGTTGACCGACGAGGTATTCGAGCGCGTTGCCGGGGTCGCCCGGACGGAACTGGTTCTCCAGTTCGGTGAGGCCGAGCAGGTCGGCGCCGGTGCCGATCAGGGTCGTGACGAGCTTGTCGGTCTGGCGCGCGAGTTCCTGCGCGGTGTTGGCGCCCCGCGGCTCGAGGCCGATCGCCGTGCGCGCCGAGGCACCCGTGTTGAGGGTGGTGAAGTAGTTGAGGACGTTGAGGCTGCCGACCTTGAGTGTGCCGCCGACCGCGTCGGGTTCGGCCGGTCGCGGATTGGCGGCCACGAAGCGGTTGTCGCCGTCGTCGATGGCCCGCACCCGGTAGGCGCCCGTCGGACCGAAGCCGAGAGTGCCGGTCAGCCCCGTCACGGTGTCGCCCATCCGCGGGGCACTCGCCGTGCCGTAGGTCGGGCCGAAGCCGTCGAGATTCTCGACCGGGAGATTCTGGGCGTTCTGGCCGTCGTCGTAGGTGATCGAGCGGGCCGCCGTCTGAGCGAGGTAGGCGGCGTAGGCCGCCGTGTTCGGCTCGAACTCGTTAGTGAAGGTCTCGGGCCGCCCGCCCGCGGCGAGGCGGATCTCGTTGAAGCGGTCGAGATTGAACTGTTCGGTGATCGAGAGCGTCTGGGGGAAGCGGACCAGCATGCCCTCGTAGCGTTCGAGGTCGGGCTGCGCCGTCGTGCCGGTGCCGATCGTGGCGGCTGCCGGGAGTTCGACGGCGACCGCCGACGCCTTGACCTGCTCAGGCGTCAGCGCTCGCGGCGTCACCACCTGGATCGCGCCGGCATCCCGGACGGCGATTTGCGTCTCGCCGTTGAACTCGGTGACGGTGCCGGTGACGCGCACCCGGTCACCCTCGGCGACATCGACGAGGCGATTGCCGGTGCCCTCGAAGACGAACACGCCCTCGGAAGTCCGCGG
The DNA here is from genome assembly GCF_014199985.1 of Methylorubrum rhodesianum. Lineage (GTDB taxonomy): Bacteria > Pseudomonadota > Alphaproteobacteria > Rhizobiales > Beijerinckiaceae > Methylobacterium > Methylobacterium rhodesianum. The sequence continues at coordinate 376,737 of NZ_JACHOS010000001.1, forward strand.
GTTGCCGTCCTGATCGGCCGCCTCTTCCTGCAGGTAGAAGCCGCCGAGATTGCGCTTGGCGTCGGGATCGCCGTTCTGGAAATCGCCGACGACGATCGCCTCGACGGTGACGGTTCGGCCGACGAGCGGGCTCGCCGCCCCCTCGCCCTGAACCGATGAGATCAGGCTCACATCGTCGTTGACGATCGTCCCGGCCGCAGTGGCGGCCGTCGAGCGCACGGTGGCGGCGATCCCGGTCTGGTTCGAGGCCGCGGAGCGCAGGGTCAGGGCGAAGGTCTCGTCGGCCTCCGGCAGGGCGTCGGCGCTCACACGGACGCTGACCTGCGTCGAGGTGGCGCCGGCGGGGATCGTACCCGCGACTGTCAGAGGCAGGCCCGGCGCGCCGGCAAAGTCGGCACCGTCGGCCGCGTTTGCGCCGGTGCCCGTCAATTCGGCGGTGAAGGAGACCGCACCCAGCGTCCCGTTGCTGCGCTCCACCGTGAAGGTGAACACGGTCTCGCCGGCATTGCCTTCCGCTTTGCCGACCGAGAGCGAGTTCGCGGCGAAGCCGATCTCCTGCGTGAAGCCCTGGGGCAGCGCGGCGTAGAGGACGGCGCCGCCATTGGCGACCTCGTTGGCGCTGACGAGCAGGGGCGTGCCGGTCGGGTTGCGGTCGGCGGCGATGAAGGTCAGCACCTCCGGGCCGAGATCCGTCGTCGCGCCGGGAAGCGGCGGGACGTAGGACACGTAGGCCGCGTTGGCCGGATCGGTGACGTCGTAGACGATGACGCCGCTCTGCCGTTCCAGACCGACGAAGGCGTAGATGCGGTCGTTGACGGTGCCGATGGTGATGCCCTCGGGCTCCGGCCCCTTGTTGTCCGAGCGGTCGTCGGGCGTATTGACGAGCACCTGATCGTTGTTGAAGCGCTCCGGCGCGATCTGGGCGAAGATCTTCTCGAACTCGCCGCCGGTTTCCCGGACCTTGGTGACGGTCCCGTCGGCGTTCTGGCGGAAGATCGAGATGCCGCGCCCGCCGAGCGTGTGGAGTTGGTCGATCACGCCGTCGTTGTCGGTGTCGCCGACCCGCAGCAGGACATTGAGGCGGGCGTAGGCCGGGTCCGACTTGAGGGCCTGAAGTTCGGGCGTCAGCCGGCTGTTGGCGATGCTGCTCAGCCGGGCGACGTCGCCGGAATCGTCGGCGCCGCCGATCACCCGCTGATCGCCCTCGTTGGCGGTGACGAAGTAGGTCGCGCCGCCGGTGGAGAACGAGGCGACGGCGTCGGGCTGGAGCAGGCCGTAGATCGGCGTGTTCGCCGGCGTCGCGGCGATCCGGATCGAGGCGGTGCCGGCCGGGCCGTCGCGGTCGGAAGCGTCGAATTCGTTCCCGGCCAGTGAATGGTTGACCGCGCCGAGCGGCTGGATCGCGATCGGCGCCGTGCCGGGATTGGCAAGGTCGATGATGGCGACGCCGTTCACTTCCTGCAGGGTGACGTAGGCGAAGCGGTTGTCGGGCGAGATCGCGATGTATTCCGGCTCGATATCGGCCGCCGCGCCCTTCCCTGGAGTGACGGCGAGACCACGGGCCCGCAGGGCGGCCTCGCTGCCGTCGAGGCCCTCGAATCCGACGGTCGCCGTAACGGCCGCGTTCGCCGCACCACCCGAGACGTCGATGATCGAGACGCCGCCGACCGGGTTGCTGCCGGCGCTCGCCTGCTCGCCCTCGTTGGCGACGAGAAGACGGTGGCCGTCACGGGTGAAGACGATCTGGTCGGGTCCGACGCCGACCGTGAGCGAGCGCAGCAGGCTGCCGTCGGCGTTGAACAGGGCGACCCGGCCGGGCGCGTCGCCGGTGACGTTGGCGTAGGCGACGGCCACAAGGCCGTTGAAGACCGCGACCGAGTTCACCGAGCCGTACTGTTCCAGGCTCGAGAGCCCGATTTCACCGGTCTTGGTCAGGCTACCGGTCGCGTCGAGCGCGACGATCTCGATGCGGTTCTCGTTGGTGTTCTGGACGTAGAGGCGGCTCGTCGTGGAATCGTAGGCGACGACCTCGGCGTTTGGGGCCGCCGGCGTCGCCGGGTCGTTCGAGGCGGCGTAGGCGCCGAGCCGAACGAGCTGAAGCGCGTTGGTCGGGACGGGCGCCGACGTCGCCGTCGCCCCGGACAGGCCCTGGAGCGAGGGCGCCGCGTCGAAGATGGTGGTGCCGTTGATGCGGATGCCGATGTCGTCGGTGAGGATCGTGCCGATGCCCTGGCCGTCCGCAACGATGGCACCTCGTACGTTCGAGACCGAGACGGTGAAGGTCTCGCTGGGCTCGACCGCCGTGTCGCCGAGAATGTCCACCGCGAAGGTCGCGCTGGTCTGGCCCGCCGCGATGGTCTGGCCGGTGACCGCCCGAGCCAGGTAGTCGCTGCCGGCGGTGGCGGTGGCGTCCGTCGTCGCAATGTCGAACGTGACGCCGCCCGCGGGCGCCGGCGCGCTCAGGGAAACGGTGAAGACGAGCTGCTTCGTGCCGCTATTGCCCTCGACGGCCTGAACGTCGTCGATCGACAGGGCAGGAACGACCGCGGCGGAGGTCACCGTGAAGGCGCCGTAGCTGCCGGCACCGACGCGCAGGGTATTGTCCTGGCTCCAGGACGCGGCCGCGCCGATGGCCGCCAGCAACTGTTCGGACGTGCCGGATACGGGGCCGTTGTAGCGGCCGTTATCGGCGCCCAGGGCCACGGCGGTGCGCCCGAGCGTCAGACCCGTCGGGAGCGCCGAGGTGTTGGAATTCGTTCCGTTCGTCGCGAACGCGCCGGCGCCGTCGGCGAAGTTGATCGCGTAGAGGAAGGTCGGGTTCGCCGCGCTGCCCTGGTAGGCCAGGATCTGGTCGCCGTCCGTGCTGAAAGAGAATCGCGGCGCGTCGGCGGCCGTGTAGACGGGAATGTTCAGACCTCCGGCAGCGCTGTCGGCCGTCGGATGGATCACCGTGCCGGCGGCCAGCGCCGTCGGGGCGGTGTAGGTAAAGCTTCCCTCGCTCGTCAGAAGCGTATTGGTGCTGCTGCTCCAGCCATTGTCTGTGAAGGTGATGGTGGTGCCGGCCTCGACGTCGCGCAGGATGACGAAGGCGAAGTCGTCGGGATTGTCGGCATCGTATCCGACGAGGGCGATGTCGCCGGCGGCGAGGCTCGTGGCCATGTCCGTCTCCAGGCAGCCGAGCGAGCCGGGGGCGCAGGCCGCCCGGTGCAAAGCCAAGGGTTGATCCTCGGCCGGATGCGAGAAGACGCAGGGGTCGTGGGCGTCCCGCCAGCGGGACCCTCTCGGCACGACCACAGCGTTTCGACCTATGCCAGCCGCGTTCTTCGCTAGCGGCGTTCCGCAACAGTACTGTGAAGCCTGGATAGCCTCGCGACGGGCCGCTGCGGTCGTGTTCGCGAAATGCTCGTGGTCGGTCGCGCGGCACCGCATCGGTGTCCTGATGGCTGGGGAAGCTCAGCCGGACCGCGCGGGCGGGATCGTCGCCTCAGGCTTGATCGAGACCTGTGAGCGGTAGGGTTGCACGAGGCTTGCACGCATCCACACGCCGATCGAGGGACCGAGGTGCAAGAGGCATGGATGGACGTGCGGGCAAGGCCGGCTCGGCGGCGCATTGGCGCACGCAGGAGATGTTCCTCATCCAGGAGGTGATGAACCTGATCGGCAAGGGACTGCGCCTCGATCAGGTCGCCCGGGAGATGCTACATCTCCTGTCCGAAATCGTCGGACTGAACCGGGGGCGCATCGTCCTGAGGGATCCAAGCGGCGAAGGCTTCCGGATCGCCTATTCCTACGGCCTGACCCGCGAGGAGGCTGCCCGCGGCCGCTATGCGTTGGGTGAGGGCATCACCGGGCGCGTTATCAAGGACGGCCACCTGATCATCGTCCAGGACATCGACAAGGATCCGACCTTCCTCGGGCGGGCCGTGACGCGGGCACAGCTTCCCCGGGGCGCGGTGTCGTTCCTGGCGCTGCCGATCCGGGTCGATCACCGGACGGTCGGGGCGATCGCCTGTCACCGGATCAGGCATCGGGAGCGGGCGCTCTCGGACGATCTGACGATCCTGCGCATCATCGCCACGATGGTCAGCCAGCTGCTGACGCTGAACGAGCGCGTGGAGCGGAAGACGCGCGCACTCGAGGAGCACAACGACATGCTGGCGCGCGAGCTGCGCATCAGGCGCGCGCGCTACGGCATCATCGGCACGTCACCCGCGCTGCTGCGGGCGCTGGTGCAGGTCGAGAAGGTCGCGAACGCGACCGCGAGCGTGCTGCTGCTCGGCGAGTCGGGGACCGGCAAGGAGCTCTTCGCCCGCGCTCTCCACCTTGCGAGTCCGCGGCGCGACCGGCCCTTCATCAAGGTGAATTGCGCGGCGATTCCCGACACCCTGTTCGAGTCGGAACTGTTCGGGCACGAGCGCGGCGCCTTCACGGGGGCCGTCGAGGCGCGGGCCGGCTGGTTCGAGCAGGCGAGCGGCGGCACGATCTTCCTGGACGAGATCGGCGAATTGCCGGCGGTCCTCCAGACCAAGCTGCTGCGCACCCTGCAGGAGGGGACGGTGGTGCGCCTCGGCGGCAAGCGCGAGATCCGGGTGGACATGCGCCTCGTGGCCGCGACGAATCGCGACCTCGCCAACGAGGTCGCCCACGGCCGCTTCCGCGAGGACCTGTTCTACCGCCTCAATGTCGTGCCCATTACCTTGCCGCCGCTCTCGGAGCGGCGCAGCGACATCCCCGATCTGGTCCTGCACTTCCTCACTCAGGCGAACCAGAACAACCAGCGCAACGTCAACCTGACCCAGTCGGCCGTGGCGCATCTCGCCCGCCAGTCCTGGCCAGGCAACATCCGCCAGCTCGCCAACTTCATCGAGCGGCTCGTGCTTCTGGCCAGCGAGGGCCTCCTCGACATCGAGGACCTGCGGCCGATGCTCGAAGGCGCCGTCGTCACGGTGCCGGTATTGCGCGCGCCGGGGCCGTCCTCGCTCCTCGCGCACGAGAGGGAGGCGGCCTTCCGTGCCATGGGGACCGTACGCCCGTATCTGCCAGCCGACTCGCACGACCACGAAGCGCTGCGCATGGCCCTGACTCAGGCCGGTGGCAACAAAACCCGGGCTGCCCAGCGCCTCGGCCTGACCGAACGCCAGTTCTCCTACCGCTGGCGCAAACTTCAGGCGACCTCATGAGTCGCTTCCGCGCAAATCGACAATGTCGACAAAATGTTGACATTCATCGACATGCTGCAATCGACGCGCATCCAAGACTTTTCGTTAAGTTGCTCATGTTATTGGATTTTATGAAATAATCTTCGATACGCCGTCGCTGGCATCCGCCTTGCGCAGGTCCCTCCGAGCCGGCCCCGATGAAAGCGGTGGCCGGACCGCACAAAGGAGTTGCCGATGAGCGCGAGCGTCGCCCCCACCACCGTCTCCACCTATCTGCGCCCGATCGATCGCGACGGCCTGATGCAGTTCGCCGAGAAGGGGCGCTGCAATCCCGGCTCGCGCGGCACGAACCGTGTGCACACGGTCGTCGAGGGCCAGTACCGCACCCTGAGCTATGTCGGCGACCACGCGCCGGTCGTGGTGGACGAACCTCTTCACCTGTTCGGTGAGAACACGGCTCCGGCGCCCGGCGAGATCGTCCTCTCGGCGCTCGGCGGCTGCCTCGCCGTCGGCATCACCGCCGTCGCGACCTGGAAGCAGGTGCGTCTCTCCCGCCTCGAACTCCATCTCGAGGGCGATATCGGCAATCCGGCCGCCTGGGGGGCCGGTGGGGCCGAGAAGCTGCCGGAAGACATGGGCTTCCAAGAGATCCGTGTGGCCGTGACCATCGAGGGCGACGCGAGCCGCGAGGAACTCGACGAGATCGTGCGCCACGCGAACCGGTACTCGCCGGTGGCCAACTCCATGCGCAACCCGATCCCCTTCACGATCGGCCTGGCCGGCTGAGCCGACTGGCGGGACCGATAGGCTCCCGCCGCAAGAGCACCGTGCTCGATATCAGATCCAGCACGATGCTCCGGGCTCCTGTCTTTGCATCGTCTTCTTCCAGCGGCCGGCGGCCGACCTTCGGGACGATGCTCGATCCCCGTTCTGAGGAGACTGCACGATGCCGAGCGCCCTCGCTCTCCGGCCGGCGCACGCCCCGGCTTGTTCCGCGGCAGACCCGCCCCCGGCCCGACCGGATGCCGACGAATGGACGGACGCGGCCGTTCTCGCGGGAACGACCGCCATCGCCGACGGCGCGTTGAAGGCCGCCGCGGCGGCGATCGATGGCGGCACCTACCCGCTCGACATCATGGCGCGGCTCGGGGCTGCAGGTGCGTTGGGCGTCCATCTCGACCGGTTCGGCGCCCGCTTCGGCCTGGCGGTGGCCGCGATGCAGGCCGCGAGCCGGTCATGCGGCGCCACCGGCTTCCTGATGTGGTGCCACGACGTCTGCGGCCTCTACTTGGAGCAGTCGGGTAATCCCGCGCTTTCCGGCGCCGTCCTCGACGACCACGCCGCCGGCCGCACCTTCGGCGGCACCGCTTTGTCCAATCCGATGAAGGCGTTCGCCGGGATCGAGCCAATCCTGCTGCGCGCGCGCCGGGTGCCCGGAGGCTACCGTGTGAGCGGCATGCTGCCCTGGGTCAGCCATATCGGGCCCGGCCAGTATTGCGGCGCCATCGCTGGCGTGACCGGCGCGGGCGACACGATCAGCCACGAAATCATGTTTCGCCTCGACTGCGACCGCGCCGAGTTGAAGCCCTGCCCGCACTTTTCGGGCATGGAAGGGACAAGCACCTGGGGTGTGCGGCTCGACGATGTGTTCGTCGGACAGGACGACATCATCGCCGATCCGGCCCGGCCCTTCATCGGCCGTATCCGCGGTGCCTTCATCCTGCTCCAGTGCGGCATGGGTCTCGGCGTCGCCGAGGGCAGCCTCGACGACATGCTGGCGGTCGAGGAGGCGCTGGGCCACGTCAACCAGTACCTCGACGACCGTCCCGAGACGATCGCTGCCGAGCTCGCCGAACTGCGCGCCCGCGTGATGCGGCTCGCCGAGACGCCCTATGACGGCGCTCCCGACTACCTGATCGACGTCCTCGACGCCCGCGCCCAAGTCTCTGAACTCGCGCTGCGCGCCTCGCAATCGGCTCTGCTGCACCAGGGCGCGCGCGGCTACCTGATGTCGGCGGCGCCCCAGCGCCGCATCCGTGAGGCGCATTTCGTCGCCATCGTCACCCCGGCGATTAAGCATCTGCGCCGGGAGATGGCCCGGCTCTCGCAAGAGATTCTGCCGACTGGCAGCCTCCAGGGAGGCCGGCCATGAGCCTGCTCGAACCGACCGACGGTCTCGGCCCCTGGAACCAGTTCCTCTGCCGGGCCTGCGGGCTGATCTACGACGAGGGCGAGGGCGACCCCGACAGCGGCCTTCCTCCGGGCACCCGCTTCGCCGACATCCCCGAGGATTGGGCCTGCCCGATCTGCGGCGTCACGAAATCGGATTTCGAGCCCTACCAGCGAAGGGCGCCCGTCGCGCCGGCATCGATACCCGCCGCGCCGCAGCGGCGGGCAGGCGTGGTGATCGTCGGCGGCGGCATCAGCGGGTGGAGCGTCGCCGAGGCGATCCGGGCGGAGAATGCAACGATTCCGATCACGCTGGTGACGGCCTGCGACGGCAGCCTCTACCACAAGCCTGAACTCTCGGTCGCCCTCGGGCGCGGCCTGTCGCCGGACGCGCTGCGCCGCGAGACGGGCGTGACGGCGGCGGCGCGCCTCGGCGTGCGCCTGATGGCCGATACGGTCGCGGTGGGCCTCTCGCCGGAGCGACACAGCCTGCGCACGACGCGCGGCACGCTGCGATACACCCATCTCGTCCTCGCCCACGGCGCCCGGCCGGCGCTGCCGTCCAGTCTCGATCCGGCCTTGTGCTGGCGCGTGAACGACCTTGCCGCATGGTCCGGGCTCCATGACGAACTGGCCCGGGGGCCGCGCACGGTCGCGGTGATCGGCGCCGGCATGGTCGGTTGCGAAATGGCCGAGGATCTGGCGCGAGCGGGCCACGCCGTCACCCTCCTCGGGGCCGCGACGCTGCCCTTGCCCGACCTTCTGCCGGAACCGGCCGCGCGGCGCCTGCTGGCAGGGCTTCAGGGCGTCGGGGTCCGCTACCAGGGCGACAGCCTCGTGCGCGGCCTGAGCCGCCGGCCGGACGGCGGCCTCACGATCACGCTCGCCGATGGGACGAGCCTCGCCGCAGCGACCGTCATCGCCGCGACCGGCCTTGCCGCCCCTTCGCGCCTCGTGCGGTCGGCCGGCCTCGCGTTCGATCACGGCATCGCGGTCGATCCGACGACGCTGCGGACGAGCGGACCGGACATCTTCGCGCTGGGCGACTGCATCAGCATCGAAGGGCGGCCCTGCCGCTTCATCGAGCCCATCGGGCGGCAGGCCGCCGTCATCGCCCATACGATCCTGGGCCGCGTGCATCCGGGCTACGCGCATGCCGCCCCGGTCATCCGCCTGAAGACCCGTTCGGCACCAATCGCGCTGCACGGTGCCCCCGTCGCCGGATCGCCGTGGCACGTGGTCGAGGAGAGCGAGCACCGGCTCGCCATGGAGCAGCGGCACGACGGGGCCGTCACGGCCTGGCTCGCGGCCTGAGGGAGGACACGATGACGGATGCCATCCGCCCCGCCGATCTCGCTCTCGCTCGGGCGTGCGATCAGGTCATGGCGTGCCGCTCGGGCGCCGCCCCGCGCCCGGTCGTGCGCGGCTTTTTCGACGAGCCGACGAACACCGCCACCTTCGTGGTCCACGATCCCGACAGCCGCCAGGCGGCGGTGATCGACAGCGTGCTCGACTTTGACCCGGCGGCAGGAGCCCTGTCCTACGAGGCTGCCGACAGGGTGATCGCCTATGTCCGCGAAGAGAACCTCTCGGTCACGTGGATCCTCGAAACCCATGTCCACGCCGACCATCTCTCCGCCGCCCCCTACCTTCAGGCGCAGCTCGGGGGTCGGCTCGCCATCGGGCGCGGCATCCTTCGGGTGCAGGAGGAATTCGGTAAGCTGTTCAATGCGGGCACCGAGTTCGCCCGCAGCGGTGACGAGTTCGACAGGCTGTTCGACGACGGCGACCGCTTCGCGATCGGAGCCTTCGAGGCCGTGGTGCTGCACGTGCCCGGCCATACCTCGGCCGACCTCGCCTACGTCATCGGCGACGCCGCCTTCGTCGGCGACACTCTTTTCATGCCCGATTACGGCACGGCGCGGGCCGACTTCCCCGGCGGCGATGCGCGCCAGCTCTTCCGCTCGATCCGGCGCCTGCTCGCGCTCCCGGCCCCGACGCGCCTGTTCCTCTGCCACGACTACAAGGCACCGGGCCGGGACAGCTTCGTCTACGAGACGACGGTCGCCGATCAGCGCAGCGGCAACGTTCACGTCCGCGATGGAACGGCGGAGGACGATTTCGTGGCGATGCGCGAGGCCCGTGACCGGGGCCTCCGGGCGCCGCGGCTCATCATGCCCGCGATCCAAGTGAACATGCGCGGGGGCCGCCTGCCCGAGCCCGAGGAGAACGGAACGCGCTACCTCAAGATTCCGCTGACCACGGGACGGGCGTGAACGGATGCTGGACCCCGTTCAGTATGCCCTCGGCGCGACCTCCGGCTCGATCGTCGGACTGATCCTCGGACTGGCCGGCGGCGGCGGATCGATCCTCGCCATTCCGATGCTGATCCATGTGGTCGGCCTCAGGAATGTCCACGTCGCGGTCGGAACCGGTGCGTTCGCGGTCGCCGCCTGCTCGCTGGTCAACCTCGTCGGCCACCTGCGCGTGGCGCGGATCCCCTGGCACGCCGCCGGCTGGTTCGGCATCGCCGGCATCCTCGCAGCCCTTCTCGGCGCTGATCTCGGCAAGCGGCTCGACGGGAGCCGGCTGCAATTCCTCTTCGCACTCGTCATGCTTGCCGCAGCGGCCCTGATGGTAAGGCGGCGTTTCGCGCCGCCCGGCCCGGCGTCGAGCGCGAAGCACGGAAGCGTGTCCAGGCTCGTCGGCTACGGTGGCGCCACGGGCCTGATGTCAGGCTTCTTCGGCATCGGTGGCGGCTTCCTCGTCGTACCCGGGCTCGTCGCCGCGACGGGGATGCCCCTAATCAGCGCCGTCGGCTGCTCCCTCGTCGTCATCGCCGCCTTCGGTATCACCACAGGGCTCAGCTACGCCCTCTCACACCTCGTCGACTGGTCCCTGGTCCTGGCCTTCGTGACCGGCGGCGCGGGCGGCGGTCTCATCGGGCTTCGGCTGCGCTCGGCCTGCGCCGCCCGCAAAGGTCTGCTCGAAACCGTCCTGGCCGCACTCATCGCGGGCGCCGGCCTCGCGATGCTGTTCCGCTGAGCGGAGGCCTGCCGACATTGTCGACATTTGATCGACAATGTCGTGGTCCCGGCTCCAGACCATTCCACTCTCGCCCGCCACAAGCCTCTCATCTGATTGATAAAATATTTTACTTCAGATCTTGGCGCGACTGTTGCTGAGAGCCTGAGGTCAGCCCTGCCGGAGATCGCGATGGCCCTGTTCGACAATCCCTTTGATGCCAGACGCCGTTTCGCCCGCGGCGGCTGCTCGTGCGGCGCGCACGAGACCCAGGCCGCGCATGAGGCAGCCCTGCCGACGGGAGATGCCGCGATCGAGCGCGCCGTCGACGCGACGATGATGCGCGCGCTGTTTCCGCATCAGGCCGAGCGCCGCGCCTTCCTCCGCAGCGTCGGCTTGTCGACCGCGGCGGCGGCCGTCAGCCAGTTCCTACCGACGAAGTTCGTCGCCGAGGCCTTCGCGGAGGCCGGAAAGCCCGAGAAGACGGACCTCAAGGTTGGATTCATTCCAATCACCTGCGCCACGCCGATCATCATGGCCAAGCCCATGGGCTTCTACGAGAAGCAGGGCCTCAACGTCGATGTGGTGAAGACCGCCGGCTGGGCGGTGGTGCGCGACAAGACCCTGAACAAGGAATACGACGCAGCCCACATGCTGGCGCCGATGCCGCTCGCCATCACCATGGGTCTTGGGTCGAACCCGGTGCCCTTCGCGGTACCGGCCATCGAGAACGTCAACGGACAGGCAATCTGCCTAGCAAATAAGCACAAGGACAACCGCGACCCCAAGAATTGGAAGGGATTCAAGCTCGCGATCCCCTTCGATTACTCAAACCACAACTATCTGCTGCGCTACTATCTCGCCGAGCACGGCATCGACCCCGATACCGACGTGCAGTTGCGCTCGGTGCCGCCGCCCGAAATGGTCGCGAACCTGCGGGCCGACAACATCGACGGCTTTCTCGCCCCCGACAATGTCGTCCAGCGCGCGGTCTATGACGGCGTCGGCTTCATCCACATCCTGTCGAAGGAGATCTGGGACGGACATCCCTGCTGCTCCTTCTCGGTGGCGCAGGACACGATCCGCGAGATGCCGAACGCGACGGCCGCGCTCCTGCGCGCCATTCTCCAGGCGACGGCGTATGCCTCGAAGACGGAGAACCGCAAGGAGATCGCCGCGGCGATCGCGCCTGCGAACTACCTCAATCAGCCAGTGACAGTGGTGGAGCAGGTTCTCACCGGCACCTACGCCGACGGTCTTGGCAGCGTGAAGAAGGACCCGAAGCGCGTCGCCTTCGATCCCTTCCCCTACGAGAGCTTCGCGATCTGGACGCTGACGCAGATGAAGCGATGGGGCCAGATCAAGGGCGATGTCGACTACGCGGCGGTCGCGAAACAGGTCTACCGCGCCACCGACGCCGCCCGCCTAATGAAGCAGGACGGAGTCACGCCACCGGAGGCCACGACCAAGACCTTCGTCGTCATGGGCAAGACCTTCGATCCGGCCAAGCCCGAGGAATACCTCGAGTCCTTCAAGATCAAGCGTGCGAGCTAGAGCCCATGCAACGCACTCTCTCGCTTCGCGCCGGCATCCTCTCCCTGGCGCTGCTGGCGCTCATCCTGCTCGGCTGGCAGGTCGCAGTGAGCGGCTCGGCCCGGACCGAGGTCATGGACCCGGAATACGCCGCCCTGATGGGGCAGACCGCCACGACCGGGAAGTCGGCCATGCCCGGCCCCCTCGATGTGGGAGCCACGATCTGGAAGCACCTCAAGGACCCGTTCTACGACCGCGGGCCAAACGACAAGGGCATCGGCGTCCAGCTCGCCTACTCGATCGGCCGCGTGGCGCTCGGCTACGGCCTCGCGGTGCTGGTGGCGATCCCGGTCGGCTTCCTCATCGGGATGTCGCCGCTGATGAGCCGGGCGCTCGATCCGTATATCCAGATCCTGAAGCCGGTCTCGCCGCTGGCCTGGATGCCGCTCGCTCTCTACACGATCAAGGATTCGAGCCTTTCCGCAATCTTCGTGATCTTCATCTGCTCCGTCTGGCCGATGCTGATCAACACGGTCTTCGGCGTCGCGGGCACGCGCAAGGAATGGCTCAACGTCGCCCGTACCCTGGAGGTGAGTCCGATCCGGCGCGCCTTCACGGTGATCCTGCCGGCGGCCGCTCCGACGATTCTGACCGGCATGCGGATCTCGATCGGTATCGCGTGGCTCGTCATCGTCGCCGCCGAAATGTTGGTCGGCGGCACCGGCATCGGATACTTCGTCTGGAACGAGTGGAACAACCTCTCGATCACCAACGTGATCACGTCGATCCTGGTGATCGGCCTCGTCGGCATGGTCCTCGACCAGCTCCTGGCGCGCGCCCAGCGCCTCGTCACCTTCCCCGAATGAGGTCCGGCGCAATGAGTAAGCTCCTTCCCTTCGCGCGGCGAGCCGGCCGCTCCGCTCCCGCGACCGCCGAGGCCGGGACCAGCCGCATGTCGACATCGGAAAAGTTCATCTCGATCGAGGGCATCGCCCGGCGCTATCCGGCACCGGGCGGGACCACCACGACGATCTTCGAGAACCTGTGGCTGCCGATGCGGCGCGGCGAGTTCGTGTGCATGATCGGCCATTCCGGTTGCGGCAAGACGACGGTGCTCAACATCCTCGCCGGGCTCGATGCCCCCTCCGAGGGGGTCGTCATCGTCGATGGACAGGCCATCACCGGTACGAGCCTCGACCGCGCCGTGATCTTCCAGGGGCACGCCCTGCTGCCCTGGCGAAGCGTGCTCGGCAACGTCGCTTACGCGGTGTCGTCGCGCTGGCGGAAGGCGGGGCGCGCCGAGATCGAGGCGCGCGCCCGGAAGGCGATCGCCACCGTTGGGCTGGCCGGTTCCGAGCACAAGCGCCCGTCCGAGCTGTCGGGCGGCATGAAGCAGCGCGTCGGCATCGCCCGGGCGCTGGCGATCGAGCCGAAGATCCTGCTCATGGACGAGCCGTTCTCGGCCCTCGACGCGCTCACCCGCGGCACGCTGCAGGACGAGGTGCGCCGGATCTGCGTCGAGACCGGCCAGACCGTGTTCATGATCACGCACGATGTCGACGAGGCGATCTATCTCGCCGACCGCATTGTGCTGATGACCAACGGTCCGGAGGCGAAGGTCGCCGAGATCGTCGAGAATCCGCTGCCGAAGGCCCGCGACCGCACGCAGCTCCACCACGCGCCCGGCTACTACGCCCTGCGCAATCACCTGATCGATTTTCTGGTGACTCGGTCCCGCACTCTGCGGGACGCGATGCCGGAGGGCTACGACTCGCGCCATCCGCCGACGGTCCGGCCTTCCCTGAGCGAGGCCGACGCGGCGGCCATCGCCGCCGAACCGCCGGCGAAGCGGGCCTGAGGTTCGCGCTTCCTGCGGGCTCGCTCCACAAGGGCGGTCCCGTGACGCGTGCCTCCGCGGAGGTTCGAGCCGGCAGGTGGGTCGCGCTCGCAGCGATGCCGCTGTAAGGTCCCGCCCCAATCCGTTGAGGCGGGAGGATATATGGACGGTTCCGGCGCCCGGCCGCCTGGAGCAGCGGATCTGACTGCGTGCGACAGGGAACCCATTCATCTTCTCGGCACGCTCCAGCCGCACGGCTTCCTGCTCGCTCTGAGCGAGCCCGACCTGCGGATCGTTCAGGCGAGCGCGAACGTCCCGGATCTGCCCGGCCGCCCGGCAGGGAGCGTCCACGGGGCGTCCCTCCGCACGGCTTTCCCAGAAGCTGAGGCGGTACTGGCGCACTACCTGTCGCAAGCCCAGCCGCTCGAAGGGGCCGCTTTCCTGACCACCCTGGCCCTGGGGGGCGGGGAGGGCGTCCGGTCCTACGATCTGGCCGCCCACCGAGTCGGTGATCTCGTCGTCCTCGAGTTCGAGGAGGTCGCGAGCGAGGCCGCTTCCGCTCAGAGCCTCGACGCGCTCTATCCGCGCCTGAATGCGTTCGTGGAAGGCCTGCACGCCGCCGGCTCCGTGGCCGAGCTCTGCGCTCTTCTCGCGTCGGACATCCGCCATATCACCGGCTTCGATCGCGCCCTGGTCTACCGGTTCGACCGGGACTGGCACGGCACCGTGGTGGCCGAGGACGGCAACGGCGTGCTGCCATCCTATCTCGACCTGCGCTTTCCCGCTTCCGACATTCCGGCCCAGGCGCGCGAACTCTACCGGCGCAACCGCCTTCGCATCATTCCCGATGCCGGCTACGAGCCGGTCCCGATCATCCCGTCGCACGCGCCGTCGACCGGAGCGGCCCTCGATCTGAGTCAGGCGGTTCTGCGCTCGGTCTCGCCCGTCCACGTCGAGTACATGCGCAACATGGGCACGATGGCGTCCATGTCCGTTTCGATCCTGGTGGACGGGGCGCTCTGGGGCCTGATCTCCTGCCACAACAAGGCGCCGCACCGCGTGCCGCTCCAGGCCCGCAACGCCTGCGACTTCCTCACCCGGATCTTCGCCCTGCAGCTCGCCGCCAGGGAGCGGGGTGCGCTGGCCGAGCAGCGCATCCGGCTCGGCGCGATCCAGGCACGCCTTCTCGCCTACATGGCCGAGGAGGAGCACTTCATCGACGGCCTCCTGAACCATCCCGAGGACGTGCTGGCGCTCGTCGACGCGGCGGGCGCCGCCGTCGTGACCGCCGAGGGCTGTCGCCTGCTCGGTGCGACGCCGGCTGCCAGCGAAGTTCGGGGCATCCACGAATGGGTGTCGGGCCAGCCGGTCGGCGAGGGCCTCTTCGTCACCGACAGCCTCGGCGAAGACTATCCTGCGGCCCGAGCCTTCGCCGATCGCGCGAGCGGCCTGCTCGCCATCTCGATCTCGCAGAAATACGCGAGCTACGTTCTCTGGTTCAGACCGGAAGTCGTGCAGACCGTGAGTTGGGGCGGCAACCCCAGCAAGCCGGCGACCGCGGATCCGGACGGCGGACCGGACCGGCTGCATCCGCGCAAATCCTTCGAGACCTGGAAGGAGACCGTGCAGGGCCGATCGCTGCCCTGGTCCGGTCCCGAGGTCGACGCCGCCAAGGACCTGCGATCGGCCGTACTCGGCATCGTGCTGCGCCGGGCCGAGGAACTCGCGGCCCTGAGCGAGGAGTTGCAGCGCTCCAACAAGGAGCTGGAGGCCTTCTCCTACTCGGTCAGCCACGACCTTCGGGCTCCGTTCCGACACATCGTGGGCTACTCGGAGCTCCTACGCTCGCGCGAGGGCGCGAACCTCACCGAGACGGGGCGCCGCTACGTCGACACCATCGCCGACGCGGCTCTCTCGGCGGGGAAGCTCGTCGACAACCTTCTCAACTTCTCGCAGATGGGGCGGAACTCGCTGAATCGCGTGTCCGGCGATATGAACCAACTCGTCGAGGAGGTTCGCCGGAAAACCTTGCGGGATGTCCCGCCGAGCCGCGCCATCCGCTGGCAGGTCGGCTCCCTCGGGCGCGTCTATGCCGACCCGGTGATGTTGCGCCTCGTCATCGAGAACTTGCTCTCGAACGCGGTGAAGTACACCCGCGACAGGCCCGAGGCCTTGATCGAGATCGGACGCGAGCCCGATCGCGACGGCGAGGCGGTGTTCTACGTGCGCGACAACGGCGTCGGCTTCGACATGGCCTATGTCGGCAAATTGTTCGGTGTGTTCCAGCGCCTGCATCGGGTCGAAGACTTCGAGGGTACCGGCATCGGTCTCGCCAATGTCCGCCGCATCGTTGAGCGTCACGGCGGTCGAACCTGGGCCGAAGGCGCTCTCGGCCGGGGCGCGACCTTCCACTTCACGCTACCCTTGCGCGAGGGGGCGCGCTGACATGGCAGACCTGAAGCCGATCCTGCTCGTCGAGGACAACCCGAACGACATCGAACTGACGCTCGCTGCGCTGGAGCAGAGTCAGCTCGCCAACGAGATCGTGATCTGCCGCGACGGCGCCGAGGCCTTGGACTACCTTCACCGGCGGGGCATCTACGACCGACCCGACGTGCAGGATCCGGCCGTAGTGCTGCTCGATCTGAAGCTGCCGAAGGTCGATGGGCTGGAGGTGCTCGGAGCAGTGAAGAGCGATCCGCGCACCCGGGCCATTCCCGTCGTGATGCTGACCTCCTCACGGGAGGAAAGCGATCTTGTCCGCTCCTACGAACTCGGCGTGAACGCGTTCGTCGTAAAGCCGGTCGGATTCAAGGAATTTTTCGACGCCATTCAGGATCTCGGCGTATTCTGGGCCGTCCTGAATGAACCGCCGCCGCATCGGGGAGGCTGGCCATCGAACACCTGACGGACGGCGCGAGAGGCGGTGCGGAGACGCCCCTGCACATCCTGCTCCTCGAAGACAGTGACTTGGACTCGGAGCTTCTCACCGTCGTCCTCGACGGCGCAGGCCTGACATATCGGCTCGAGCGGACCATGACCCGCGAAGCCTTCACGGCAGCGGCTGTCGAGTGTCGACATGACCTGATCCTGGCCGACTATGTGCTGCCGACCTTCGACGGCCTCAGCGCGCTGGCCATCGCCCGCGAACACTGCCCCGAAATCCCGTTCGTGTTCGTCTCCGGGACGCTTGGCGAGGACATCGCCGTCGAGGCCCTCAAGAACGGCGCCACGGATTACGTCACCAAACAGCGTCTCGACAGGCTGCCCACGGTGATCGTCCGCGCCCTCGCGGAGGCACGGGCGCATTCGGAGCGCCGCGCCGCCGAGCGCGCCCTTCGCGCGCTCAACGAGACGCTCGAGACGCGTGTGGCCGAACGCACACGGGAACTTGCCGAGGCAAATGTTGCGCTGCGGCGGCAGATCGTCGAGCGCGAGCGCGTGGAGGAAGCGCTGCGGCAGGCCCAGCGCCTGGAGGCGGTCGGTCAGCTGACGAGTGGCGTCGCCCACGATTTCAACAACCTCCTCACCGTCATCGCCGGCAACATCGAGTTCCTGGCCCGGGCGGTCCCCGACGACCGGTCGCGGCACAGGCTGGAGATGATGCGCGGTGCGGCCGAGCGGGGCGCTCGTCTGACTGCGCAGCTGTTGGCCTTCTCCCGGCGCCAGCGTCTCGATCCGGTTCCTGTGCGGCTGAACGAGACGGCCGCGTCCATGCGCGACCTGCTTCAGAGCTCCATCGGTGGCGCGGTGCGCATCGAGATGACGTTGCAGCCGGACCTCTGGCCCGCACTCGTCGACGCCACGCAGATCGAACTGATCATTCTCAATCTGGCCATCAACGCTCGCGATGCCATGGCCGTCGGCGGCTGTCTCACCATCGAGACCGCCAACGTCCGGCTCGGTGCCGCCCCGTCGCGCCCCGAGGAGCCGCCTCCGGGCGAGTACGCCATGGTGGCTGTCAGCGATACGGGGTCCGGCATCCCACCGGAGGTGCTCCATCGGGTCTTCGAGCCGTTCTTCACGACGAAGGAAGTCGGAAAGGGCTCGGGCTTGGGGCTCGCGCAGGTCTACGGCTTCGCCAAGCAGTCTGGGGGCGGGGTGCGGATCGAGACCGAAGCCGGGGAGGGGACCACCGTTCGCGTCTATCTTCCGCGGGTGGCCGCTGACGAGGGCGTCGAGGCCGCCGAGCCGGGCGAGATCGAGTGCGCGACTTCGCGCAATGCCGGCGACAAGCCTGCGCTTCTCGTCGTCGACGATGACAGCGCCGTCCGGGAAATCACCGTGACCAAGCTGAGCGAGGCCGGGTACGTGATCCGTGAGGCGGGCTCGGGTCTGGCCGCCATCCACGTGCTCGAGCAGGACCCCTGCTTCGACCTTGTCGTGGTGGATTTCGCGATGCCCGGCATGAACGGCGTCGATGTCGCCGCCGAGATCCGGAAGAGCTGGCCGGCCATCCCCGTGATCTTCGTGACCGGGTATGCCGATCAGACCGCCTTGACCCGCGGCGGCATCGGTGAGGACCGGATCGTGCAGAAGCCGTTCCTCGACGGCGAGCTCGAACGCAAAGTCGCGGCGGCCCTTCACACGTACCGCGCGCCCGGCCTGAAGCTCGTCTCCAATCGTTGACGTTGCCCTCTGGCCGAGCCGGTCGAGAGCCCGACCCTTCGGCAGTGGGCCGGAGGAGCATCCGGCCCCTGTTCCGGTTCGCCCTGCCGGCGACGCAGCATCCGGGCGCGAAGCCCCACGGCGCCTGATCTTGCACCCCTGATGCCCTGGATCCGCGTTCCGTCGATCAGAGACGGCGGATCGAGGTCCAGTCCAGCGAAGATTCGACCGGTCGCGCCCCGGAGAAGAACTGCGAAGACGCGTCTGCGCAGGAAAAGACCTGCACCTCCTCGACGGCGGTCCGTAGATCCGCTCCGCTCATCCTGCCGTGGCAGCACCGGTGACGAAGTTCCCCGGTCGGGCTGCAACCTTCCCACAATCGGCGAGCGGATGGCACAACCTAGACTTTCGCTCATTGTCCAAGAGTCCGACGTCCGGCTGCATTCCGGCACGTCAGGGCGGCATGCCTCAGTGATCGACCGTTGGAGACCTCCATGACTCTGATCGTCCGCCGCCGTGCCTTCGCCTCTGTCGCCGCGGCCGCCCTCGTCGCAGGCGGCGCCGCCGGCTTCGGCCTGACCGAACCCGCCACGTCCGCCTATGCCCAGGCCCTGCCCAAGACCCCGATCGAGGCGCCCGAGCACCCGCCCGGCTCCTTCGCCAACGTCGTCGACAAGGTGAAGCCCGGCGTCGTCGCCGTGAAGGTGAAGCTCGACAGCGCCCTCGACGACGATGACGACGGCCCCGGCAGCCCGAACATGCAGCAGGTGCCGCCGCAGCTGCGCGAGTTCTTCAAGCGCTTCGGACAAGGTAACGGACAGGGCGGTCGCGGCATGCCGCAGCGCGGCGAGCGCGGCGCGGTCGGCTCGGGCTTCATCATCTCGGCGGACGGCTACGTGGTCACCAACAACCACGTCGTCGACAAGGCCAAGACCGTCCAGGTCACCCTCGACGACAGCCGCACCCTCGACGCCAAGGTGATCGGCAAGGATCCCAAGACCGACATCGCCCTGCTCAAGATCACCGAGAGCGGCAGCTACCCCTACGTCCAGTTCGGCAAGGGTGCGCCGCGCGTCGGCGACTGGGTCGTGGCCATCGGCAACCCGTTCGGCCTCGGCGGTACCGTGACCGCCGGCATCGTCTCGGCCCGCGGCCGCGACATCGGTGCCGGCCCCTACGACGACTTCCTGCAGATCGACGCGCCGATCAACAAGGGCAATTCCGGCGGCCCGACCTTCAACGTCAACGGCGAGGTCGTGGGCGTGAACACGGCGATCGCCTCGCCGTCGGGCGGCTCGGTCGGCCTCGGCTTCGCCATCCCCGCCGAGACCGTGCAGACGGTGGTCGATCAGCTCCGCACCGATGGCAAGGTGGTGCGCGGCTATCTCGGCGTGCAGGTGCAGCCGGTGACCAAGGACATCGCCGAGGGTCTCGGCCTCGACAAGGCGAAGGGCGCCCTGGTCGATCACGCCGAGAACGGGACGCCGGCCGCCAAGGCCGGGCTGAAGCCAGGTGACGTGATCGAGTCGGTCAACGGTGCGCCGGTCAACGATGCCCGCGACCTGTCGCGTCGCATCGCCGGCCTCAAGCCCGGCACCGAGGTGAAGCTCGCCTATCTGCGCAACGGCAAGAGCGACGTGGCCACGGTCGAGCTCGGCACGCTTCCGACCGACGGCAAGGTGGCGAGCCGCGGTGACAGCTCATCGGGCGGTCAGCCGCGCCTCGGCCTGAGCCTCGCTCCGGCGAACGACGTCGGCCTCGGCGACGAGGGCGTGGCGGTGATGGACGTCGATCCGGACGGCCCGGCCGCGGCCAAGGGCATCGCGCAGGGCGACGTGATCTTGGATGTGGCCGGGACCAGCGTGTCGAAGCCCTCGGACGTTCAGGCGCAGATCCGCGCGGCGGAATTGAACGGCCGCAAGGCGGTGCTGATGCGGGTGAAGAGCGCGAGGCGACAGACCCGCTTCGTCGCCGTCGGCCTCAACAAGGAGGGGTGAACCGCTCTAGCATCGCGGCGGGACCCATTGCGGCCCCGCCGACTTTGCGGACGCGCCATCAGGCTGCCAGATCACACCGCCCGCCGGTCCCCCGACCTGTATTGTGGACGCTATGTCCCGCCCTGCCGTGGCCCGCCGTCGCAGCAAGGCTACTTCGGGAGGGTTCGATCCATGTTCCACAGGTTGAAGGCGCGCTCGCCGAGCATCGTGTCGAGACCCTCTTCCTGAAGCTCCTCCGGCACCCGCAGCGTCCCGAAGTGATCGAGACCCTTCAATATGAGGAGGGTGACGACGGAGGCATAGGCGCCAACGACCACGACGGCGAGAAGCTGAACGCCGAATTGCTGAAGACTCGCCGAGACTTGATTGATGTGCGGGCTGGCCAGGAGACCGATGAGCAGGGCACCGGTCAGGCCGCCGACGCCGTGAGCCCGCCAGACCTCCAGCGTGTCGTCGATCTTCAGCCATCTCTGGACGTGCTTCGCATAGTAGCAAGCCGTCGCGCCGATTGCGCCGATTGCCAGGGCGGCGATGGGCTCGACATAGCCGGAGGCCGGCGTGATCGTCGCCAGCCCCGCCACCGCTCCGACGAGGACGCCGGAGAAGGACGGCTGCTTGGTCTCGCGCCACTCCCAGAACATCCACACCAGCATGGCGATGGAGCCTGCGAGCATGGTGTTGGTGAAGGCATAGGCCGCCAGGGCATCCGCCGCGTAGGCACCGCCGGCGTTGAAGCCGAACCAGCCGAACCAGAGCAGACCCGCGCCCAGCGCGACCAGGGGAAGGCTGGCAGGCGCGGATTCGGACTCGCCCGCCGCCACCCTCCTCTTGCCGAGAAACTTCGCCGTCGCCAGCGCCGAAAAACCAGCGGAGGTGTGGATGACGATGCCCCCGGCGAAATCGACGACGCCCAACTTGGCCAGGAACCCCCCGCCCCAGACCCAGTGGGCGGCGGGCACATAGACGAGGATGGTCCAGGCCGTGATGAAAAGCAGGTAGGCGCCGAACCGAAAACGCCCGACGAAGGCGCCCGTCATCAGGGCCGGTGTGATGATGGCGAACATCATCTGGTAGGCAAAGACCATGATGAAGGGGACATTCGGAGCATAGACGGGATTGGGTTCAATGCCGACCTCGTACATGCCGAAGTAGAAGGCGAAATCACCGATTGTGCCGCCGATATCCGGTCCGAAAGCGAGGCTGAAGCCTCCGAACACCCAGACCACGCCGACTACACCGATGCAGACGAAGTTCTGGATCATGACGGAGAGCACGTCGCGCTGTTTGACGAGACCGCCGTAGAAGAGAGCCAGGGCCGGCGTCATCATGAGCACCAGCGCGGTGCAGATGAGGATGAAGGCCGTATCGCCGGCATTGATGCTTGGCATAGCATGCTCCTTGGTCTGTGGACCTCGAACGAGGGACGTGATGGCCTTCGCGCGGCGCAGTGGGCTCGGCTCGCGACCGGGACAAGGCTGTTCGATCGAAACGGGATCGATGCCGTGCGTGCGTTCGGGGCGTCCGAAAGGGGACGCTCCGAGACGCCGTCACCGCGAGGAACCGGCCGCAGAGACCGGCGTCGTGTCCCGGTCATCGATCATGGGATCGGCGACGGGTCCGTGCGGATGGGGTGCCATCAACTTCTTCGGCGCGATGAAGAGGTACATCGTCAGGACGTAGGGGGCCGTGAAGGACGGGATCCCCGCCGGCGCGACCATGACGTCGAGCGCGCCCTGGACGAAGACGGTCACCACGGTTGCCAGGCCGGCATAGACGGCCACCCGTGGCGAGGGCGTCAGGAAGATGACGCCGACGGCCATTGCCGTCAGAACCGGGCTGAAACCGTAGAGGCCCTTGCCCACGGCCGACGGATCGGCACCGAGCGTGATCGCGACGATCAGGCTGAGCAGGGACCCCGCAGCCGCGGCAATCCCGGCCGGGATGGATGCGATCAGGACACCGATCAGGATGATGGCGCCACTGACGGCGCTGCCGAGGAGATAGACCTGCGCGATGTTGCGAAAAAAAATCGCGACGAGCTCCATCGGCGCCGGAATGTCGAGGGTGTGCGAGGTCGCGTCGCTGGCGAGCTTGGGGACATCGCCCATCACATGCAGACCGCCGAAGGAATAGGCGGCGGCGACCATGAGCCAGCCAGTCAGTACGAACGGTCCGGTCGAGCCGGGAATGCCCCATTTACCGGTCAGAGTCGCGCTGAAGGCGGCGGTGAAGACCGTGCTCGCTGCCGCGCCGATGACGATCGCGGCCCACAATTGCGGTGAGGCGGCGATGAAGGTCGGAAGCGCAGCACCGACGAGAACGCCATTGAATCCGTAGAGACCGGAGGAGACAGACGGCTCGTCGCATTCGAGAAGGCGCGCGGTCAGTGTCGCGACGCCAACGCCGATCGCCGCCCCGATCGTGGTGGCCCAGACGCCGCTGACCGCGGAGGCATAAGCCATCGCGGCGAAGAACAGCACGCCCGTCAGGGCATTCTCCATGAAGAAGACTTGGCTCGTACCGCGCAGCGACTGGACGAGGAAATTGCTCTGCCCGCGTGGCATCGGTCCGATCCTTCCTCAGCGCCAGTAGGATTCGGTGGGAAGGGAGCGGCCGCGCACCTCCTCGCGCACGATGCGCCAGAACCGGCGAACCTCGTTGCGCACGTCGTAGGTCTCCACACCCACCGCGCGCAGCATCAACCCGGCGGCGTTGGGCAGGCGGCTCACGCCGGACGCCGCGCGCGGTGCCTCCGACGGGAAATGGCTCTCGAAGCGCTCCTTGATGCGCGTCGCCGTCCCCGGGGGAGTGACGCAGAGAATGTTGGCGAAGGCGTCGAATCCCTGCATCACCGCGGCGAAGGCGATGGTCGGATCGCCTTTCTCGATCAGGGTCTTCTCACCGAACAGCTTGCGCCCGTCGGGACGCCGCACGGTCACGTCCATCGACAGCAGGTCGAAGCCGAACCGCTCCTCGACATGGTGATGCTTGCGGCCGGCAAGCACCATCTCTCCGTAGAGCAGGGTGGCATCCGCCGCGACGATGAGGTCGGAGCGCGCGATGAAGCGCGACCCGCGATAGGGAATGGTGAAATCCGGCAGATACTCGAGATAGCCGCCGGCCCCGACGATCACCATCTGATGCTGCGAGGCGTAGTTCGCGTCCATGCAGTGGATGCGGTTGGCGCCCTGCGTGGAGATATGCGCACAGGCGCCTTCCTCCAGGGTGATGTCGATCGTGTAGCAATCCCCCTGCAGGATGCCTCCACCGACCGAGATGATCGGGCAGACCGGCAATTCCGGCATCGCCTCGTCCCAGTAGAGCGCCTGCTGCACCAGCAGCGGGGCGACCCGGTAGAGATCGTGGAGAACGGAGCGGCCGTCGCGCATGGCGAAGCCGAGCCGCAGACGGCCGACTTTGCCGGGCGCAGCCGCCCGCATCTGTGCCGGTTCCGTCTGGAAGCCGCGCAGCTCGCGCGCCGCGTCGAGTACGCCAAGTGCGGCGGGCAGGGTCATGACTCAGGCGCTCGCCGCAAGCGGGCGGTTCGTCTTCACATCGAACAGCGCCATGTCGAGGATGAGGGCGAGAAGCGCGTCGACGCCTTCGCCGGTCTTGCAATTGGTGAAGAGGAACGGCTTCTTGCCGCGCATGATCTTGGAATCACGCGCCATGACCTCGAGGCTCGCACCGACATAGGGGGCGAGATCCTTCTTGTTGATGACGAGAATGTCGGACTGGCAGACTCCGGCGCCGTTCTTGCGGGGTATCTTGTCACCGGCGGCGACGTCGATCACGTAGATGTAGAAGTCAGCCAGCGCCGGGCTGAAGGTGAGCGTGAGGTTGTCGCCGCCGGATTCGATCAGGATCACGTCGCTGTCGGGATATTTGTCCTCGAGCTCCTCGACCGCAGCGATATTCATCGACGGATCTTCGCGGACTGCCGTATGCGGGCAGGCTCCGGTCTCGACGCCGACGATCTTTTCCTCGATCAGCACGCCGTTGAGGGTACGGCGCACCTGCTTGGCATCTTCCGTGGTGACGACGTCGTTGGTGATGATAAGCGGCTTGATACCCCGCTCGATCAAGCGCGGCGTGATGGTCTCGATGACAGCAGTCTTGCCCGAGCCGACCGGGCCGCCGATGCCGATACGAGTGATCTTCTTCATCTCGGTTTCCTTTGCCGCACTCAATTCATGAACAGGCGGACATGGACCGTGGTGTGATGGGCGACGAGCACCTCGAAGACCGGCGCGAAAGCCGCCATTTCATTAAGGGCGAGGTCGCGCACGGCGAGGTACTCGTCCTCGACGCGGCCCTGCGCGGCGAACAGGATGCGCTGGGTCTCGAAATGGTCGATCCGCATCAGCCGGAGCGCGGCGCTCAGGATCATCGAGGCCATGCCGTACTGGTGGACGACGAAGGCTTCCGTCTCGTCCGCGCCGAGACCCGCGAGGGTGATCGCCTGTCCGATCGGCAGACAGCCCGGTGTCGCATCCGACCGAATATCCGCGAGCCAGCGCTCCAGCATCGGCGAGGGGCTGACCCGGAGCGCCAACTCGGCGAGCTTCTTGCCCATCCGCGTCAGCATCATCTGCTGCTCCTCGCCGACGCGGCGACAGAGCAACTCCCGGTCGGCGGTGACGACGCCGGAATAGTCCTCCGCCAGGGCGGCGCGATGGGCGTGCAGCAGTGCGACGCCATCCACCCGGGCGTTCTGATGCAGGACGAATTCGACGAAGCGCGACAGGCCGTCGGCGTCGGTGACGATCCCCGTCTGCAACGCGGATTCGAGCCCGTTGGAGAAGGCAAAGGAGCCGATCGGCAGCGTCGAATCCGAGAATTGCAGCAGGCGCGCGAGATGAGCCATGCCGCGCGGCGCCGGGAGGGCCCTCGGCTCAGCGTGCCGCATCACGCCACCGAACCGTGACGATGATGATGCCCGTGCGCTTGATCATGCGCGTGCCGATGACCGTGCGCAGGAGCGTGGGGGCCATGATCGTGGGGGCCATGATCGTGGGACGTCTCGGCCCGCGGATCGTCCGCGGGCTCCGTGCCGTGACCGCCGTGATGGTGATGCGGAGTGGCGTCGGCACCCGCGAAGAGAAGTCGGACCTCCTTCGCATCGAGCTTCGCCGCGACCTCCTCGCCCGGAACGAAGCGGGTTCTTACATGCGCGAAGGCGTGCGTGCGCATGACCGAGGCCATGACCTTCTGATCGACCGAGAGCGGCACGTAGACCGTCGATCCCTTGATGACCGCCGGCCAGTGCTGATTGCCGAGGCCGTGCCCGAGTTCGAAGCAGACGCGCAGGATTTCGTGCGGGGCGAGGCGCTCCAATCCCTCCAGCTCGATCACCAGCACGTCCCTGAGGGCGATCCGGGCGACGACGATGAGCCGCTGCGCCGCGTCGTAGTGGAGCACGTCGCCGTCGTGCAGGTGCTCGGCGCGCGGCAGCGAGACCGCCAGCTCAATGCCGCTCTCGCTGGCCTTGCGCAGACGGCTCTTGGGCGCCTCCCATTGCTCCAGCACCAGCGGATCGACCCGCCCCTGCCGCGCGCGCTCCTGCCAGACCGGATCGCTGAGGTGACCGAGCTTGTGTTCGACGAGGATCATTCGTCTCTCCCAACGGATCGCGCTCAGGCGCGTCGCAGGCGTTTCCCGAATTCGATTCCGAGTCGGATCGCGGCGTAGCCGACGGTCAGGCTGGACAGGCCGTAGAGGACCGCGAGGCCGGCTTGCCCCGGTGCCATCGCCTCGGACAGGAGGCCGTAGGCGAAGCTCGAGAAGGTCGACATCCCGCCGCAGAAGCCGGTGCCCACCAGAAGCATGAACTCGTCCGAGACGTGGCCGGCGCGGTGAAGGCCGAAGGCGGCGCCGAGGCAGAACGAGGCGACGACGTTGGCGGTGAAGATGTCGAGCGGAAAGGCACCATTCTGCTGCGGGATCAGCAGCATCAGCAATTCCCGCGTGATCGCGCCGAACCCGCCGCCGATGAAGACGAAGACGGTCTGCGCCCCCATGACAACCGCCTACGCTCGTGCCAGGGCGACGCCCGCCGCAGCGGCGCAGAGGCCGACGCCGACCGACGCGACGAGGTACAGGGCGGCAAGTCCATGGCGGTTCTCCATCGCCATCTGCGCCGCGTCGAGCTGCATCGAGCTGAACGTCGTGTAGCCGCCGAGAAAGCCCGTCAGCACGAGCGACGACACCACGTCGCCGTGTCGGTGCTGCCATCCGAGAGCCAGAGCGGCGGAGAGATAGGCAATCGCGAAGGCGCCGCTGACATTGACGAGGAAGGTGCCGTACTTGAAGCGTGCGGGGATCGCGCGATCGATGAAGCCGCCGAGCCCCCAGCGCAGGAGCGAGCCGGCTCCGCCGCCGAGACATACCCAGATGATGTCGATCGGTCTCATCAGCGCGTGCACCGGTTGTGACGCCGGCAACGGGAGACATCTCCCGCTGCACGACGGGAGGTCAGCTGAAGAAGTGAAGCTGAGCGAGCGGGAGATGGGTGGCCGGCTCGATCGTGGCGTGCTTGCCGTCGACCGTCACCGCGAAGGTCTCCGGATTGACCTCGATGACCGGGAGGCGGTCGTTCCGGACCATCGACGCCTTGGTGATGGTGCGCGTGCCGTAGACCGGCACGACCTTGGACGTCAGTTCGTATCGATCCGCGATGCCAGCCTCGTATGCGGCATGGGACGTGAACGTCACGCGCGTCTTCGCCACCGCCTGACCCAGACCGCCGAACATCGGGCGATAGACCACCGGCTGCGGTGTCGGCAGCGAGGCGTTGGGATCGCCCATGATGGCCCACGAGATCATGCCGCCCTTGATGACCATCTTCGGCTTGGCGCCGAAGAAGGCCGGTTCCCACAGGACGAGATCTGCCATCTTGCCGACTTCGACCGATCCGATCACGTGCGAGACGCCCGCGGTGATGGCGGGATTGATCGTCACCTTGGCGACGAAGCGCAGTACCCGCTGATTGTCGTTGCCGGAGCCATCGCCCGGATAGGCGCCGAGCCGGGCCTTCATCAGGTGGGCCGTCTGCATGGTGCGCGCCCAGTTCTCACCGACGCGGCCCATCGCCTGGCTGTCGCTGGACAGGATCGAGATCGCGCCGAGATCGTGCAGGACGTTTTCCGCCGCGATCGTCTCGGCGCGCACGCGGCTCTCGGCGAAGGCGACGTCGGTGGGGATCTTCGGGCTGAGATTGTGGCAGACCATCACCATGTCGAACAACTCGGCCTGCGAATTGATGCCGTAGGGCATGGTCGGGTTGGTCGAGCTGGGGAGGACGTTGGCGATGCCCGCGACGCGGATGATGTCCGGCGCGTGGCCGCCGCCGGCCCCTTCCGTGTGGTAGGTGTGGATCGTGCGCCCTTCAAAGGCGGCGATGGTGCTCTCGACGAAGCCCGCTTCGTTCAAGGTGTCGGTGTGGATGCAGACCTGGATGTCGTGGTCGTCCGCGACGGTCAGGGCCATGCGGATCGCCGCCGGCGTGCTGCCCCAGTCCTCGTGGACCTTGAGACCCACCGCGCCGGCCCGGATCTGCTCGTCGATCGGCAGCGGGGCCGAGCAGTTACCCTTGCCGTGCACGCCCGCATTGACCGGCCAAGCATCGAAGGAGCGGAGCATCATCTCGATGTTCCACGTGCCCGGCGTAATGGTCGTTCCGTTGGTGCCGTCGGTCGGCCCGATGCCGCCACCGAACAGCGTCGTCACGCCGTTGCTGAGGGCGGCCTGCGCCTGCTGGGGCGAGACGAAGTGGACATGCGCGTCGATGCCGCCCGCGGTGAGGATCAGGTGTTCGCCGGAAATGGCGTCGGTTCCCGGGCCGAGCGCAAGGCCCCGCGTCACGCCCGGCATGGTGGCCGGATTGCCGGCCTTGCCGATCCCGACGATCAGGCCGTCCTTGATGCCAAGATCGGCCTTGATGACGCCGAGCACCGCATCGACGATCGTGACATTGGTGATGACCAGATCCGGCGCGCCCGCCGCGCTGGTCAACTCGTTGTCGTAACCCATGCCATCTCGCAGCGTCTTGCCGCCCCCATAGACCGCTTCCTCACCGTAAACCCGAAGATCTTTCTCAATCTCGATGTAGAGGTCCGTATCGGCGAGTCTGACCTTGTCGCCGGTCGTCGGTCCGTACAAATCCGAGTATTGTCGCCGCGAGATCTTGTTCATCCCAGCGCTCCAGATTCGGCCATCGAGGGGGCAGGTTACGGCTTGTTCTTGAACCCGAAGCGGTTCACGCGATCGAGCGCGTCGGCCAAGCGTGGACGGTAATCGTCGTAGGATTCGTCGCCGACCCAGCCGTTGACGAGGCCGTTGAAACCGAGCACCCGCTGCTTGCCCTGAAATGGAACCAGCGAGACCTCCTTCTCATCGCCCGGCTCGAACCGCAGAGCGGTCGTTGCCGGAATATTGAGCCGCTTTCCGAAGGCTTGCTGACGATCGAATTCAAGCGACGCATTCACCTCGAAGAAGTGGTAGTGCGATCCGACCTGGATCGGCCTGTCGCCCGTATTTCTGACTTTGATCGATGTCGTCGGATATCCCGCATTGATTTCTATATCGCCAGATCCGAAAATGATGCCGCCGACCGGGGTCTTTTTCTGGGCAGGACTCATCGCTGCACCTCCATACATCCTGACTTACTTGATGGGAGTATGCACGGTGATGAGGCGTGAGCCGTCCGTGAACACCGCTTCGACCTGAACGTAGGGAATCATTTCCGCGACACCGTCCATGACGTCGTCGCGTGTGATGGTTTTGCCCGCGAGTTCCATCACCTCTTCCACCGTCTTGCCGGCGCGAGCACCTTCCAGAGCGGCGACGGAGATGAGGGAGACAGTTTCCGGATGGTTGAGCTTGAGTCCCTGGTCTCGACGGCGCTGTGCAACCTGGGCAAGCATATAGATCAGCAGCTTGTCGGTCTCGCGCTGAGTGAAATGCATGAGCGTTTTCCCGAGCGAATACGGTCCGCCGCAGCGGCCATGTTATTGGCACCCAGAGAATATCTTGCCTTCAACCCATAGCAGCATTTCAATCTGCGTGGCTAGTCCCGATTGAATATCAATGATTACTTCATCAAAAGACTTTTTCGCTCATAAGTTGTTGTGATGATAGAGAATTCACGCTCAGCTTGGGAGCCGCCGAACAACGTGGCCGCCCTCACCACCGAACTTTTTCCGAGACATCGAGGGGGAATCGTCAGCGAATCGCGACGCTTGAGTTGCACAAGCCGGCCTCTCAGCATCGGTTCGTTCGATGTTGGAACGAGTCATCTGGCAACAGGCACCGCCGCTCATTGGGCGGGCCCGGCTCGTCAGCCATTCACTCGAAGATCTTTCTTGGCCGAAGACTGAAAGAGCTGGGCGAGTGGCTCAGCCAACCACGCACATCCGAAATCGACGCCCCGGAGGAGGCAATCGCGAGGAGGGATTTGCCGTTCAAACCTGCGGCCGGTACGATCGCGACGTTTGCGAAAGCCTGCTCGTTCTGCCGAAAAAAACACGAGTATGCAAAATTATCAGCTTGTGCATACTCATAATTTGAAGTTTAGTAGACGCCGAATCATCTATCGCCTGGGTTGCGTGATGACGCCGCTTCTGACGCGCCTGCTCGCATCGGCCAGCGTTCTCGGCGCGACGACGATTTCCGGCCATGCGATCGACACGATCGCGGTCGAGCTGGAGGAATTGCAGGTCACGGCGCAGGGCGGATCGACGGCTTCCGCTGCGACGGTCGCGGCACCGAGCTCGGATCCAAAGACCCGGCTCTCGCCCTCGGCTCTGGCCCTTCCCGCGAACAGCACGGTGATCGATGCGGCGGAGATCGCCCGCCTGCCCGTGCAAAGCTACGGCGACCTCTTTCGTCCCGTGGCAGGCTTCGATGTCTCGAATTACGGTCAAGGCGGCGTCGGATACGGCATCGCCCTGCGCGGTTTCAGCGATGCCGAGCACGGCCGCGACGTGGCGGTCTTCATCGACGGGGTGCCGGTCAACGAGGTCTCCTCGATCCACACCCCGAACTACGTCGATCTCAATCCTCTGATCCCGGAGACCATCCGCTCGATCAGCATTGTGCGCGGCCCGTTCTCCGTCGAGGCGGGCGACGCCAATCTCGGCGGCTCGATCTTCATCGAGACCAAGCAAGCCGAGCCCTTCTCGACGCTCGGCGTCTCGGGCGGCTCCTTCGATACGGTTCGGGGTCTCACCACCTTCAGTCAGCTCGGGCCGGGGATCCAGCCCTTCCTCGCCTACGAAGGCTACGGCACCGGCGGCTATCGCGAGAACGGCGACCTCGGGCGCTACAACGCCTTCAACAAGGTCACCATCCCGCTCGATCTCGGCTCCAGACTGTCGCTGAGGGTGCAGGCCTACGGCACGCGCTTCGGGCAGCCCGGCTACCTGGAGCGCGACCTCGTCCGCGCCGGCCTCGTTTCACCGCGCGCCGCGACCAATGTCACCGATGGCGGCGGCAAGACCTTGCAGACCTTCGTAGCCAACTACGTCAACGGGCCGCCCGACGACGAGCTGTCGGCGCTTCTCTACGCCAGCCACGACGTGTTCAGCCGCTTCTCGGATTTCGGTGCCGGCCAGCGCGGGCAGGTCGAGGAGCGGGAGACCGTCGGCGGGCGCATCCGCAAGGTCTGGACGACGAACCTGTTCGACGCCCTGCCGACCCAGATCCTCGTCGGCGGTGATTGGCGCACGGACGCGCTCGATGTGAACACCGGCCCCACGGTCGCGCGCAGCTTCACTGCGCGCAGTCTCGACCTCGATATCCTGCAGCACAACCTCGCCGCCTATGCACAGGTCCAGGTCAAGCCGGTGCCCTGGCTCAAGCTAACCGGCGGCGCCCGCTTCGACCAGTTCTTCTACGACGTCCGCAACAACCTCGACCCAGCGCTCTCGCCCAAGGTCAGCCCCAACGTGGTCTCCCCCAAAGGTGGCGCGGCGCTCACGCCCGTCGACTGGCTGGAGCTGTTCGCCAATTTCGGCCAAGGCTTCCGCAGTCCGTCCGCATCGAGCGAATTGACGGGCAATCCCCGTCTGGTCCCGCTTACGATCGAGAGCACGGAAGGCGGCGGCCGGCTCGTGTTCGAGCGGTTCAGCCTCCTCGGCACGGTGTTCTTCACCGACATCGCCAACGAGGTGTTTCAGCCCGCACCCGGGCTGCCCGTACAGAATCTGGGCAAGTCCCGCCGCGACGGCTTCGAGATCGAGGCGAGAATGCTGGCGTATCGTGAAGGTCTCGACCGCGTAGCGCTGTTCGCCAATTACTCGGGCGTGTCCGCGCGACTGCTCAACGGCGTACCGTCGGTCTTCATTCCGAACGTACCGGCCTACCTCGCAACGGTCGGCGCCGAATTCGACATCGGAGCACCGGCTGCCCTGGCGCCCGGCGGGCGCCTGACAGGAGCGGCCTACCTGTCCTTCATCGGCGCCAAGCCGTTGACCGAAGATGGTGTCTTGCGGTCCTCGCCCTATCCGCGGCTCAGCGGCCGGATCGCCTACGTCCACCCGAGCGGCTGGACGACCTACGGGCAGGCTACTTGGTATCCCGGCGATCGCACCAGCGAGAGCATCTTCAACTTCGGCTCGCCGGTCTCCGCCGTGGCCGCCGAGATCTTCACCAGCCCTCAGCCGCGCCTGACGCTGCTGGCCGGGCTCACCTACGGCTTTGCAACAGGAGCACCGCCCCGATGAAACCAACCGCCCTCCTCGCCGCCCTTCTCGCGCTCACCGCCCCGGCCGCCGCCCACGACCTCTGGCTCGACCCGACCGGCAGCGGCGTGCAGGTGCTCTACGGGCATCCCCACGAGCCGGAACTGCCGAGCGCGGGCAAGCTGATGAGCCTGACCGCCTACGAGCCCGCCGGCGCGGTGGCGCTGAAGGCCAGGCTGGAGGCCGGCCCGGCCCCGACCCTGAGCGCCGCCCATCGCGGCGACGCGCTGTTCGCGGCTGCTTACGACAACGGCTACTGGGTGCGCCTGCCCGACGGCAGCTACCGCAATGCCAGCAAGCGGATGCTGCCGCAGGCCGACAAGAGCCTGTGGTCGGTGAAGTTCGCCAAGGCGGTGTCCGGCCCGGCGGCGGCGTGGGGGACGGTGGTCGGCCAGACGCTGGAGATCGTTCCGCTGGAGGCGCCGACCTCGGCCTCGGGCCAGATCCGGGTGCGGGTGCTGTTCGAGGGCCGTCCGCTCGACGGTGCCAGCGTGGTCGCCACCGACGGGGTGAGCTTCAAGAGCGAGGCGGATCAGGCCCGTGCGACGACGGACGGCTCGGGCGTGGCGGTGGTGCCGCTGCGCCGCGCCGGCCCGCAGGTGCTTGGTGTCAGCCACCGCGTCACCCCCTCGCAGACCCCGGCCCTCGCCGATGCGGATAGCTACGGTGCGACGCTCGCCTTCACGGTCATTGATCCGAAGACCAATTAAGCGCAATCCTCGCTGACGCTCGGGCGGCATCGGCCCTCGAAGCCGTCGCCGTTTGATGCTGCTGCGCACGCACGACTGACGGCGCTTCGAGGCGCGCTCGATCGGATCGCGGGCAGAGGACGAGCGGATGTTGGCCGTGGAGGCGGCATGCCCCGCCAGAGATCAGACGGCCGCGGCGGCGGAGAGGCGCAGGACCGATCGCGCGACATTGCCGCCACCAGCCATCCTCCGGTTCAAAGCCGCCACGATGTCGCATCCGGTTGCACAGAAAAAAGTCCGACCTCTCCTCACCGGTCGGTCGGAACGAAGAGATTGACGAATGTCGGCTTGCCGGCACGCAAGGAAAAGTATCGCGGGCAACGCAAGGCTAGCATCCGCTTGGTTGTCTCGGTCTGCATCACCGATTTGGCCGCAGCTAAGAAGCGATTCAGCGCAAACCGCATCTTTTAAGTTGCAAATTTTTGGAACAACCCTTCTTGGAGACCGTTCATGCTGTAATCGGGGCGCCTAAATTCAAGACGCACCCGATCGCATGAACGATGCCTGAATACGAACCTCTGTCATCTTCAGGTCGGTTCGTGAAAACCGACCGGAGTTATTCTGCCCCGTCGGCTCGGAAGACCGAATCTCCAAGCTGCATCGAAAACTGGACGATAATTATCTCAAACCGATGAGACCGGCGGCAAGCCGGCTGAGAGCCGGTACTGGGTCGTTGAACCGACTTCCGGGATTTCGAAGCGTTTGCCTCGAACAAAATCCAGACAAATTCATGAAAACGAACCGATGGAGTCCATCATGCGCACAGGATACCTGTCGTCTCATCTGCTGACTGCCGCTGCAATCGCTCTCTCTGTTAGCGTCGCTCACGCTGAAACTGCCAGCGGGAAGAGTTCCGATACGAAATCGGGAAAGCTATCCGGCAAGATGCTCGACAAGGTCACGTGCGAAGAATTCAACGGTCTCGACGAAACATTCAAACCGAAAGTCATCGCATGGGCTGCCGGGTACAGGCAGGGCCAGAAGAAACCGGATGCAGTGGCGATCGATATAGACGGAATAGAGAAGGTGACACCCTTTGTTGCGGAAAAGTGCAGGAAGGCGCCGTCCGCGTCGCTATGGTCAAAGATCGACGGAGAAATGAAGAAAATATTTTAGACATTCGCGCTGGCATCATCGGATCGTCCGATTTACGGGCGATTTTACGGCATCAAGCTTTATCATGTTCATCACGAATCGCTTTTCGGCTGCAGTTGGCAGCACATCTAGCAGTCACTCGAAGCTATTTCGCCAAGATGTTATTATAGTATTGCAGCAGAACGATTAAAATCAAGCGCGACATCCAGGCGCCGTGTCGGTCGCAAACTCCGATGGAGATCCGTGCATGCTGAAGCGATTGATCATCATCACCGCGGCACTGGCTACGAGCACGGCGTCCATCGCACAGCCGTTTCCACCACCACCTCCGCCCGGTCCCCCGCCGCCCCCACCGTTGGTTTTTCCTCCGCCGCCGCCGCCACCTCCGCCACTGGCATTGCCACCTCCACCTCCGCCTCCGCCGCCACCTCCGCCGCCTCCGCCCCCCTGACCGGTCCGAAACATCAGCGCTTCGAAGAGGGACACGATCCGGAGCGGACATTCCCGCTGCGTGTCATCGCCACTCGGAGGCACATCCTGAGTTGACGAAGTGGCAGGTGTCGTCGTCGGGACCGACGAGACCGAAAACCTGTCCGGCGGCGGCATGCAGCTCAGACAGTCTTGAGCCCGTTGTTGCTGATGACGGACTTGAGCGCTGAGACGAGTTGCTTGGCGGGATTGGAATCGGGGCTGGTCAGCAGCAGGAACAAGCGATGGGTGCCGACGGTCCGGCTGTCGGCGCGGAAGGCTTCGCTCTCCTGGCGGCCGAGGCTGTCCGGGACGACGACGTCGCGGGTCCCAGCGTCGGCGTGAAGCCATAGAGACAGCCAGACCGGCAGCCGCCCGTGAACCTCATCGCCATCACAATTCGGCACGAGCTCACCGGCGATCGGCGGCACCCGCATCGCATCGCGACCGTAGGGATCGTGGCCTATGCAGCCGATTTCGCGGTCACGGCGGCGACGCGGCGTCAGCATGCGCCGGAGCGTCCTCCCACCGTCGATTGACATGTGCCCGCCAGCCGTTCCGGTTAGGGGAAGAGGCAGGCACGGTCACGACATTGCCGATGCGACACGATGCGATCGCTGCGCGACGACATCACGCCGGCGAAATCCCCTTCCGCGAGGCTTGGCTGCAGTCGTTCGTCAC
The DNA here is from genome assembly GCF_014199985.1 of Methylorubrum rhodesianum. Classification (GTDB taxonomy): domain Bacteria; phylum Pseudomonadota; class Alphaproteobacteria; order Rhizobiales; family Beijerinckiaceae; genus Methylobacterium; species Methylobacterium rhodesianum. The sequence goes on from NZ_JACHOS010000001.1 coordinate 411,798, forward strand.
CGAGGCGAGATCGGTGACAGTGTCTTCCGCAGCGTCGATGACAAAGCCAACCGGACATCACCGATAGCCGGCGGCAACGCTGCGGCCGATCCAGGTGTTCGCAGTTCTGCACGGGATTGGCGCGCCCTGCGGGAATCGAACCCGCCTTTTCAGCGTGAAAGGCTGACGTCCTAACCGATAGACGAAGGGCGCTGTCCGACGGCGCCCGGTCTATAGTCGGGTTCGTAGCCGACGGCAACGGCCTTGCCGCATGATTCCGCCGCTTGACGCGGAGGGGTCCCATCGGTTTCTCGATCAACCGACACGCCGCCACCGTTTCTTGTCTCGAAAGACCAGCCCATGACCCCGCCGCGCGACCGCCCGGCCAAGCCGTACGGCTTCCGGCCCCGCCCGCGAACGCAGCAGCCGCCGGGACCGATGGCCCGCGAGGGGAGGGACCATGTCGTCCTGTATGGCTGGCACCCGGTGTCGCAGGCTCTGTCCAATGCCGGCCGTCACTTCCATCGGCTGCTTGCGACCGAGAACGCGCTGGCCCGCTTGAACGAGGCCGGGGTCGCGCTGCCGATCGAGCCCGAGATCGTCCGCCCGAGCGCCATCGACCGACTGCTCGGCCCGGACGCCGTGCATCAAGGCCTCTACGCGGAAGCCGAGCCGCTCACGGCGCCCGCGCTCGACGCGATGCCGGACGACGCGTTGCTGCTCGCCCTGGACCAGATCACCGACCCGCATAACGTGGGGGCCATCGTCCGCACTGCGGCGGCCTTCGGAGTCACCGCGATCGTCACGACGGCGCGCCACTCGCCCAACGCCACCGGTGTTCTGGCGAAATCCGCCTCCGGCGGCCTGGAACATGTGCCCCTCGTAATCGTGCGCAATCTCGCCGAGGCGCTGATCACGCTCGGCGAACGCGGCTTCACCCGGATCGGCCTCGATTCCGACGCCGGCACCTCGCTCGACGCCGTCGGTCCGCGCCGGCCGGCCGTGCTCGTGCTCGGTGCCGAGGGCAAGGGCCTGCGCCAGCGCACGACCGAGTGCTGCGACCTGCTCGTGCGCATCGACGCGACCGGCGCGATCCGCAGCCTCAACGTCTCGAACGCGGCCGCGATCACGCTCTATGCCCTGACCCGCTCCGTCGGGACGCCGGGCTGAGAGCGGGAGCCTTCGCGCGACACCGGTGCGGGCGATCTGACTGGCGCAGCTCGAACGCCTCGATCGCAAGATCTTGCAGGACGTTGCGTCGTCGACGCGGATCCGGTATCGCTCGCACCGATTTCCTCATCGGTACCGTCAGGATCCGGGCGTCCATGCTCGGCGGTCGCATCGCCGGGGAAATCGGCCCTCGACCATCGCTTTAAGCATGCGTCGGCCCTCCGAGAGGAGGCGAGCCCGACCGGATCGTCCATCCGGCGGGCGGCGGTGACGGGGGCAATTCGCAACACGAGCCGCCGACGCGGCCTCACGAAATGAGGCCATTCAGGAGAAAGAATGTCTGCTGGTCTGAACGCAAGCTCTGCGGCCCGCGAGGATTTCGCGGCCCTGCTCGAGGAATCTTTCCTCCAGCACGAGATCACCGAGGGTTCGGTCGTCAAGGGCACCGTCGTCGGCATCGAGAAGGATGTCGCCGTCATCGACATCGGTGCCAAGACTGAGGGGCGTGTCCCCCTCAAGGAATTCACCGGCCCGGGCCGCGAGGGCGAGCTCAAGGTCGGCGATGAGGTCGAAGTCTACGTCGACCGCATCGAGAACGCGCTGGGCGAGGCCGTCATCTCGCGCGACAAGGCGCGCCGCGAGGAGAGCTGGGTCAAGCTCGAGAAGGCCTTCGAGGCCAACGAGCGCGTGACCGGCACGATCTTCAACCAAGTCAAGGGCGGCTACACCGTCGACCTCGACGGCGCCGTGGCGTTCCTGCCGCGCTCGCAGGTCGACATCCGCCCGGTGCGCGACGTGACCCCGCTGCTCGGCACGCCCCAGCCGTTCCAGATCCTCAAGATGGATCGCCGCCGCGGCAACATCGTCGTGTCGCGCCGCACCGTGCTCGAGGAGAGCCGCGCCGAGCAGCGCTCGGAGCTGGTGGCCAACCTTGAGGAAGGTCAGGTCATCGACGGCGTCGTCAAGAACATCACCGAGTACGGCGCCTTCGTCGATCTCGGCGGCATCGACGGCCTCTTGCACGTCACCGACATGGCGTGGCGCCGCGTGAACCACCCGTCCGAGGTCGTGACCATCGGCCAGACGGTGAAGGTCAAGATCATCAAGATCAACCACGAGACGCACCGCATCTCGCTCGGCATCAAGCAGCTGCTCGCCGATCCGTGGGAGGGCATCGCCGCCCGTTACCCCGAGGGCGCCAAGCTCAAGGGCCGCGTGACCAACATCACCGATTACGGCGCCTTCGTGGAGCTGGAGCCGGGGATCGAGGGCCTGATCCACGTCTCCGAGATGAGCTGGACCAAGAAGAACGTCCATCCGGGCAAGATCGTCTCCACCTCCCAGGAGGTCGAGGTGCAGATCCTGGAGGTCGATTCGGTCAAGCGCCGCATCTCGCTCGGCCTCAAGCAGACCCTGCAGAACCCGTGGGAGGCCTTCGCCGAGAAGCACCCGGTCGGTTCCGAGGTCGAGGGCGAGGTCAAGAACAAGACCGAGTTCGGCCTGTTCATCGGTCTCGAGGGCGATGTCGACGGCATGGTTCACCTGTCGGATCTCGACTGGAACCGTCCCGGCGAGCAGGTCATCGAGGAGTTCAAGAAGGGCGACATGGTGCGCGCCCAGGTTCTCGACGTCGACGTCGAGAAGGAGCGCATCTCGCTCGGCGTGAAGCAGCTCGGCGGCGATCCCTTCGCGGAAGCCGGCGAGATCAAGAAGGGTCAGGTCGTCACCTGCGAGGTCGTCGAGGTGAAGGATTCCGGCCTGGAGGTGAAGCTCGTCGACACCGACATGCAGACCTTCATCCGTCGCGCCGAACTCGCCCGTGACCGTGGCGACCAGCGTCCCGAGCGTTTCGCCGCCGGCGAGAAGTTCGATGCCCGCGTCATCCAGTTCGACCGCAAGGCCCGCCGCGTGCAGGTCTCGATCAAGGCGCTGGAAGTCGCAGAGGAGCGCGAGGCGATGGCCCAGTTCGGCTCGGCCGATTCCGGTGCCTCGCTCGGCGACATCCTGGGCGCTGCCTTCAACAAGAAGAAGGGCGACGAGGAGTAATCCTCGGTCTCCCTCGAAGCGATGCCTCGGGGCCGGCTCTGCCGGCCCCGAACTTTTGTGGGTTCCGTTTTTCGAAGCATCTTGAGGCGAGCGCGATGGCAGACCGCCTCCCGGGCCTGGGTGCCGGCCTGAGATGGTTGAAGAGGAAACGCGGCGACGGCTTTGTCGAACCGCTTCCGGGCGATTTTGCCCCCGGGCTGTATCTCGATCTGAACGCCGACGTGGCGATGGCGATCGAGGCCGGTCATATCGCCTCCGCGGAAGAGCATTACCGCTTGTTCGGCCGCCGCGAAGGCCGGCCCTACCGGGTGCCGGCCGCGGGCACGGAACTCGGCGGCGGGATCGCCGGGCCGTGGACCTATCGCTATCCCTATCGCGCCTGCCCGGACCTGCCGCCGGTCGCATTCGCACCGCCCCGGCCCGGTCCCGAGGACGAGACGATCGCGCGCCGGCTCATCGCCGCTTGGCGGTCCGGTGCCGGACGCTCGCCGGCACAGGCGGACAACGAGGGCATGTGGGCGGCCCGGGCTCAAGGATTTTCGGCATTCCATAGCGCGCTACGGACCGGGGACGCCGCGATGCTGGCCGATCTCCTCAACAATCTGTTCCAGTCCCATCTCGCGCACGGCATCGCCATGGGGCGGACGATGGCGACGCTGGCGCGACAGGCGCCGACGCCATTTTCCGCGAGCTGGTGCGACCGGCTTCTGAGGCTGTCTGAGGCTCTCGGCCTCGCCCATGTCCGCTCACCGGAGCAGGGCGACTACACAGCTCCTCTGGCCGGCGCCCTGGTCCAGCAGATCGAACCGGGCCGCCTCGAAGCCGAACTGGGCTTTCCCCTAGTGTTTCCCGATGTCGGAGCGCCGTTCGGCGTGCGCTACGGCGCCGGCATCCTGCCCGAGCACGCCTTCAGCCATGCCTACGCCGCGTGGCGAATCGGGCGACTGGGGGATTTTGGAAGCGTGGTGGAGATCGGCGGCGGCTTCGGCGGCCTCGCATGGTTCCTGCGGCGGCCGTGCCGACGCTACACGATCCTCGATCTGCCCTTCACCAACGTCCTTCAGGGCTGGTTCCTGCTGAAGGCGGGCCTCGACCTGTCGCTGGCCGGCGAACCCGAGGCGGCGATCCGCGTCCTGCCCTGGTGGGACATCGAGCGGGACGAGAGTTACGATCTGGCCATCAACCAGGATTCGATTCCCGAGATGCCGCCGGAGACGGCGGCCATGTACATCGCGCGAATTCGTACCATCGCTCCGATGTTCTACTCGATCAATCAGGAGGCGGCGGCGCCGAACACCGACGACTTCCGACAGGTCGTCGTCCCCGACCTCATCGCGCAAGACGGCGGTTATCGGAGATTGAACCGGCAGCTCTTCTGGATGCGCGACGGCTACGTCGAGGAAGTCTACGCTCGGCGTTGAACCCGCGCCGGTCTGAGCACATCGCTTTCGACGATGGTGGATCCCGGTCGTAGCCGCGCGAACGGAACAGGCTCTTGCCCGTCCGCCTCGGGCAGCGTTAAACACGAGCCGGACTCGGCAGTCGCAATCGAATCCAAGCCCATCAAGGACTTGGCCGACATCCGGATCGATCAGCGACGCTGGTGCCGGGATACTCTGCCGGATCGCCTCGCTGCGGCGAGGCGGGCAGATCCACGGATCAATCAGGGCTGCGCTCCGGCTGGGCGCAACCTGCACGATCCCAACAGAACAACGGTCGGCAGGGACCGCTTGGAGAGGAGTTGATCGTCGGATGGCCGCAGACGCCGAGTTTCTCATCGACCGCCGCCGTTTGCGCCGCAAGCTGACGCTGTGGCGCATGCTCGGCATCGGGGCCGCCATCATCGCCGTCGGCGCGGTGGGCTATCGCGCGCGGGTCGGCGACGGCCGCTTCTTCCCGGCCACGGAGAAGCAGATCGCCCGTATCTCGATCGGCGGGTTCATCGCCGGCAGCGAATCGACCCGCAAGCTGATCGAGCGCGTCGGCAAGGCGGATGCCGTCGAGGGGGTGGTGATCTCGATCTCCTCGCCCGGTGGCACGACCACAGGCTCCGAGGAGCTCTACCGTAACCTGCGCGCGCTTGCCGCGAAGAAGCCGATGGTCGCCTTCGTCGACGGCACCGCCGCATCCGGTGCCTACATCACCGCGATCGCCGCCGACCATATCGTTGCCCGCGAGACCGCGCTGGTCGGCTCGATTGGTGTGCTGTTCCAGTACCCGGACGTCTCCGGCCTGCTCGACAAGGTCGGCGTCAAGGTCGAGTCCGTGAAATCCTCGCCGCTGAAGGCGGAGCCCTCGGGCTTCAGCCCAACCTCTCCCGAGGCCCGCGCGGCCTTGTCCTCGATCGTGCTCGACACCTACGGCTGGTTCAAGGGCTTGGTGGCGGAGCGCCGTGGCATGGACGACAGCCAGCTGTCGGTCGTGGCAGACGGGCGCGTCTTCAGCGGTCGCCAAAGCCTGCCGCTGAAGCTCGTCGATGAACTCGGCGGCGAGCGCCAGGCCGTAGCGTGGCTGGAGAAGGAGAGGAAGGTGCCTGCGAACCTTCCGGTGAAGGATTGGAAGCCGAAGGCCGAGGGCGGGTTCAAGCTGTGGTCGGCCCTCGGGATCGGCGCGGACCTACTCGGGCTCGATGGGCTCGCCAACCGCCTCCGTGCGGTCGAGGACGAGGCTGCCGGCGTCGCCCATGGCGGGCTTCTCGCTGTCTGGCGCCCGGCTCCCTGAGGTTTCGCGCCCTGTCGCGCCCTGTCGCGCCCGCCCCGCATTCGGAAGAGAGCCGCATGATCAAGTCGGAACTCGTGCTCAAGATTGCTGAGCAGAATCCCCACCTCTACCAGCGCGACGTCGAGACTCTCGTCAACGCGATCCTGGACACCATCGCCGATGCCCTGGCCCAGGGGGATCGGGTGGAACTGCGCGGTTTCGGTGCCTTCTCGGTCAAGCGCCGCGAGGCCCGCCGCGGTCGCAATCCCCGCACCGGCGAGTCGGTGGCGGTGTCGGAGAAGGCGATTCCGGTTTTCAAGACGGGCAAGGAGATGCGTCTGCGCCTCAATCGAGCCGGCATCGGCGACGAGCAGCCGAGCGCCTGATCGCGTCGATCGAAATTTTCGTCCCGGCGGTGGCCGATTGGTTCGGCAGCCGCCGTGACGCTTCGTTCGATGTCCGCTGCGCTGAGCCGCCATCCCCATCGTTGACTTGCGCTCTAGTTCTGCGGTCTGAGCTGCGAAAGGCGCCCGCTCGAAAGCCACGCGGCACCGAGCGGGGTCGGCCGAGGCTCCTGCCATCCGTCGGAGATCCGTTGTATGATCCGTTTTCTGAAGGCGCTGGTTCTGCTGCCGATCGCGGTGGTGATCGTCCTGCTCGCGGTCGCCAATCGTGAGGCCGTGACGCTCTCCTTCGATCCGTTCTCGCCCGAGCCGGTGTTCAGTCTGGTCCTGCCGCTCTACGCCGTGCTGTTCGGTGCGGTGGCGCTCGGCATCCTGGTCGGCGGCATCGGCAGCTGGCTCGGCCAAGCCGGAACGCGGCAGCGCGCGCGCTATCATCGCCGCGAGGCCGATCGCCTCGCCAAGGAGGCGGCGGAGTTGAAGACCTTCGGCACGCCGGGATTCGAGCCGGGCTACGCTGGAGCCGGCACCCGTACCGCGCTGCCGGCTCCGGCGGCGCGCTGAAGTCGCGGAGCCCCCCATCGATGACCGAGGTGCGCGTCAAGATCTGCGGCCTCAGCGGCGAGGAGACGCTCGACGCGGCGCTCGATGCGGGTGCGGACCTCGTCGGCTTCGTTCATTTCCTTAAGAGTCCGCGCCACGTGAGCCTGGACAAGGGCCGCCGCCTTGCGCAGCGGGCGCGAGGGAGGGCGGAGCGTGTCGTGCTTCTGGTCGATCCCGACGACACCCTCCTCGCAGCCGCCGTTGAGGCGCTCGATCCGGACTGGATTCAGCTTCACGGCGGAGAATCGCCGCAGCGCATCGCCGAGATCCGCGCACGGACCGGACGGCCCGTCATGAAGGCCGTCGGCGTCGCCGCTGCCCACGATCTCATCGCGCTTCCGGATTACGCGGCCGTGGCCGACCGGCTCCTGCTCGACGCCAAGCCGCCCTTGGGCGCAGATCTGCCCGGCGGCAACGGACGCAGCTTCGATTGGGATATCCTGAAAGGGGTCGTGCTGACTTCGGGCACGATGCTGTCCGGCGGCCTCGATGCCGACAACGTCGAAGAGGCCCTGGCGCGCACGGGGCTCGCCGCTGTCGACGTCTCGTCGGGCGTCGAGGTTCGTCCGGGCGAAAAGGATCCGGCCAAGATCGTGGCCTTCGTCGCCGCCGCTCGTCGCCGGCGCTGATCATCGCCGTCGAGGCCCGCTTCCCGCCGCATCGCCCTGCGGAGACGTTCCGACGCGTTTGTCCGGCTGTGCCGCATTGCGGCCGCCGTCCCATGGGTCTAGCACGCGAGCCAACGATCGATTTCGCGAAGGACCGTCCCCGTGACGCTGAACCCCGCTCCCAATTCCTTCCGCACCGGGCCGGACGAGCGCGGCCGCTTCGGCATCTTCGGCGGCCGCTTCGTGGCCGAGACGCTGATGCCGCTGATCCTCGACCTTGAGAAGGCTTACGCCGATGCCAAGGCCGACCCGTCGTTCAAGGCGGATATGGAGTCCTACGGCACTCACTATATCGGGCGGCCGAGCCCGCTCTATTACGCCGAACGCCTGACCGAGCACCTGCGCGCTCAGGCGCCTGCAGGGCAGGGGGCGAAGATCTACTTCAAGCGCGAGGAGTTGAACCACACCGGTTCGCACAAGGTCAACAACGTGCTCGGCCAGATCCTGCTGGCCCGCCGCATGGGCAAGCCGCGGATCATCGCCGAGACGGGTGCGGGTCAGCACGGGGTCGCCACGGCGACCCTCTGTGCCCGCTTCGGGCTGAAATGCGTGGTCTACATGGGCGCGGTCGATGTCGAGCGGCAGGCGCCGAACGTGTTCCGCATGAAGATGCTGGGCGCCGAGGTGGTGCCCGTGCAATCGGGCACGCGCACCCTCAAGGACGCCATGAACGAGGCCCTGCGCGACTGGGTGACGAACGTCGCTGACACCTTCTACTGTATCGGGACGGTGGCCGGACCTCACCCCTATCCGGCGATGGTGCGCGATTTCCAGTCGGTCATCGGCATCGAGACGAAGAAACAGATGCTGGAGATGGAGGGCCGCCTGCCGGACTCGCTCGTCGCCTGCATCGGCGGCGGTTCGAACGCCATGGGGCTGTTCCATCCTTTCCTCGACGATCGCGAGGTGGAGATCTACGGCGTCGAGGCCGCGGGTCACGGCGTACAGAGTGGCCTCCACGCCGCCTCGCTCACCGGCGGGAAGCCGGGCGTGCTGCATGGCAATCGGACCTACCTCCTGATGAACGAGGATGGCCAGATCGCCGACGCGCACTCGATCTCCGCGGGCCTCGATTACCCGGGTATCGGCCCCGAGCACGCGTGGCTGCACGAGATGGGCCGTGTCACTTACCTGTCGGCGACCGATTCGGAGACGCTGGAGGCGTTCAAGCTCTGCTCGATGCTCGAAGGCATCATCCCGGCCCTGGAGCCCGCCCACGCGCTGTCGAAGGTGCTGGAACTCGCGCCCGCCAAGCCGGCCGACCACCTGATGGTGATGAATCTGTCCGGACGCGGCGACAAGGACATTCCGCAGGTCGCCCAGATCTTCGGTCAGACGCTCTGAGCGGGAGAATGGGCTCGGGGACCGCAACAGACCGTTGACACCGCCACGCCCTTCTCCATATACCGCGCCCACCGGACGACGCCTCGGCGCCGTCCGCGAGTGTGGCGGGGTAGCTCAGCTGGTTAGAGCAGAGGAATCATAATCCTTGTGTCGGGGGTTCAAATCCCTCCCTCGCTACCAACTACTTCAGTGACTTAGCTCAAAATTTTACTCCGGCGTGTGAACCGTCTTCGAGGTGAGTTGCACCGGAGGCTTGTCGGCCGATCGCGATGGGGATCTACGAACCCGCGATCTGTGTGCTCTGTTCCATTCTGCCTCGGTTGCCGGTCGGTTCGGACCTCCCGCTTTAGCCTTTGGCGATCTTCCGACCGAGAAAATCGCGCATCAGCCGCGCGACCTCCGCGTGGTGCGTCTCCAATGCGAAGTGACCTGTGTCGAGGAAATGCACCTCGGCTTCGGGCAGGTCACGCCGGTAGGCCTCTGCACCGGGCGGAATGAAGAAGGGATCGTTGCGTCCCCAGACAGCCAGCAACGGCGGTCTGTGCGCCCGAAAGTAGGCCTGGAACGCGGGATAGAGCGCTACATTCGTGCGGTAGCTCAGGATCAGATCCAGCTGGATCTCCTGCGCCTCGGCCCGGCGCATGTAGTGCATGTCGAGGATCATTCCATCGGGCGAGACGAGGCCGGCAGGGGCACCGTGTTCGTACTGGACGTGGATGGCCGCGTCCGACAGCGAGCCGCGGCAGGCCTCGCGGTTCTCCGGGCTGGGATCGCGCCAGTAGGCCTGCCACGGCTCCCATTCGCTGCTTAGCCCCTCAATGTAGGCGTTGCCGTTTTGGGTGATGATGGCGCTGACGCGCTCCGGGTGACGCATCGCGAGGCGCAAACCCGTCGGCGCACCGTAGTCGAAGATGTAGAGCGAGTAGCGGGTCAGTCCCATCGCGTCGACGAATCCCTCGAGCACCTCGGCGAGACGGTCGAAGGTGTAGGCGAACGCTGCGCGCCCCGGCGCGACCGTGTTGCCGAAGCCGGGCAGGTCGGGTGCGACGACCCGATAGCGATCCGCGAGGAGCGGGATCAGGTCGCGGAACATGTGACTTGCCGTCGGAAAGCCGTGCAGCAGGAGGATGACGGGCGCGTCCTGCGGACCGGCCTCCCGATAGAACATCTCGACATCGCCGACCTTCCGAGTCGCGTAATGGACAAACATCCTGATCTCCCCTCCATTCCGCCGGGCGCAAGCATCGGGCGCTGCGGACAGAGGACAGGCAGCGTCGGCACCGGGCCGATCCTGAGCCCCAACTTGAGCGCCGCGATCAGGCGGCAACGCTCCGATCCGTCTTCGACCGATTTCGTTGCTGCTGCGCGCCGGACTGCGTTGCGGAACAGGTAGCACTCCACGCGATTTGCAATAATACCGGTTACTTGCAAGATCCTGTTTCAGGATTTGCAATAGTGTATCCTCTCGACGCCGCAGACCTGTTCGTTGCCGTCAGGGACGAGGGCTCCTTTGCAGCGGCGGTGCGCAGATCCGGCGTAGCGCCGGTGAGTGTCACTGGGCGGTCGCGGTGTTGTTAAAGCGGCTTAGCGACTGACTGATGCACTGCTCGTTCCGCGCGCTGCGCCTGATGGAGAGCGGGGAACAGCAAGCAGCTGTGCACTCCATCCTCCGGCCCACCTCGTCCAATGCCGCACCCTGCTCCGCCCTTCGCAGGGCAGCGGCGATCTGTTCGTTCGGGAGGCCGTTGCGAGGCATGGCATCCACCCTCCGAAAGGGTCCGAGAGGCTTGAAACAAATCGCCTTCAGCTAGGACCAGTTCGGTGGGTCCGGGTCATGCGAAATTCGCCTTTGCAGCTGGGCCGGGCAGGGCCGGCTCGTCGCAAATGCCCGCTCGATCGCACCCGAAGGACTCACGATCCGAGCTGGCACAACAGAGATTATCAGCGGCCGTGTGACGGATTTTGTTCCTGCGGCATCAGGAAATTCTGCATCGGCATCGCTCGAATATGGCTGAGTTCTCAGCGTCAGAACGAATACCAACCAAAATCAATTGACGCATATTATTTAGCCCTGTAATCAAATCGACATTCTAGCGGAAAGGCGTCTGACAAGGATGGCGTCCGATGGAACCGAAACGCACAAATACGACCGGTTACATACCGGCTGTGGCAGCTATCGTCTCGATAGTCTATTTTTCTCTGCCGGCCTTTGCACAAGTCACGGACAGCCGGCCTCCTGCCGATGCCGCTGCACCCGGCAGCAGAAGCGATGCAGATCCTGGGCAGGGCAGCACATCTGAGGTCTTCTTTGCTACCCACGATGTTTCCGGGAAGCTCGGCAATCCTCTCCCGCTGGAAATAAAGCTCGTCCGTACAGGCAGCATCTCGATCGAAGCCATCCTCCTTCTGGGCCTGCCCCGAGGCGTGACGATCAGTGACTCGACCAACTCCTTCTCGCCATCAGACGACAAAGGAGACGTGGACATCAGAACGTGGGACCTCCCGAACATAAAGATCATGCAGACCGACGAGCGCGAGAGCCGCTTCTCGCTCGCCGTAGCAGCGATCTGGACTTCGGGGTCCGGCGGAAAGACCAATGTCGCGACGAGCCTTGTCAACGTCAGTTTCCGCCCCGATGGTCCTGATCGTACCATCACCGCCGGCGGCGAGCTGCGAAGCTCCGAGACGCCTGCGGCCGCAAGCCGGGAGACACCGTCCCCCCTTCAGGTCACCGCCAGCGCTGTGGCCTCCGATTCACCGGCCAGGACCGAAACTGTCGTGGTGCCATCGGCTCGAGGCACACCTCTCACGAACACGGCAGAGATCGATCGTCCGGCATCGCCCGCCGTCCCAGAGAAAAGAGTGACCGCTGAGGGCGACACGCCGCGGCTCACGCCTCCCGTGGAAACCGCACGGCCGACGGTGCAGGCGGACCCGCTGGTTGAGCGAGCCAGAGGCCTGATACGGCTCGGCGATATCAGCGGTGCCCGACTTCTGCTGGAGCGCGCACAGGCGCGCAATGCACCGAACGCGACCTTCCTCCTGGCACAGACCTGGGATCCGGACATGCTGCGGCGCTGGCACGTGCGTGGCCTGAGGGCCGATCCGGATCTCGCCAGAAGCCTATACGCCAAGGCCGCAAGTCAGAGACAGACGGATGAGCGGCTGCTCGCCGCAACAGGTCGCTGACGGCACGCCGTGAAGTAGGTCCGACGACCACCGAGGGACACGCATATGTCGAGGCTTGCCCTGTACACTGCCATCCTCGGGATCGCCTTGATGGCGAGCGATCCTGTCGCGGGTGCCTCTGACACTGCACCGGTCGATGCCGGCCCCACCACGGAAGCTGCCCTCGGCGAGCGCATGAACGCCAACACCGTCACGGTGGTGACCGGTACGCCCGGCGGAACCTACTTCCGCGTCGGCGCCGAGTTGTCCTTCGTGCTGGATGACGGCGATAAGCTGCGGATCTTACCGATACTCGGCAAAGGAGCGGGCGAGAACGCTTACGACATCCGCTTCCTGAAGGGCGTTGATCTCGGTTTCGTTCGCACCGATACCCTGGATCAGCTGCGGCAAGACAAGCGCTTGAAAAACATTGAGCAGCAGATCCAATACATTGCCAAGCTATTCAACGACGAGCTGCACATCATCGCGCCGAAATCGGTGCGATCCGTGAGCGATCTCGCCGGCAAGCGGATCAGCTTCGACGTCAAGGGCAGCGGTACCGACTATAGCGGCCGGGCCATGTTCCGCGAACTCGGCGTCACTGTGGACGGTATCAACGTCGATCAGCCCACTGCCCTCGAGATGCTGCGCAACGGGGAAATCGAGGCGGTCGTGTCGGTGGCAGCCAAGCCGGTGGCTTTCATCGCGAACTTCGATCCGGGCGAACGCTTCCATTTCGTGACGGCGCCCTACCCGGACACGATGAACGAAGCCTACGTCCCCGCGACCCTGACGCGGACTGATTATCCGAAATTTGTCGGCGAAGAGGCAGTGGAGACCGTCGCCGTCGGCACAGTTCTCGGGGTCTACAACAGCCCGAGGGGATCGGCGCGCTATGAGAAGCTCGTCCGCTTCGTCGAGGCCTTCTTCGGCAAGTTCGACAAGTTTCTGGCTCCGCCGCGGCATCCAAAATGGCGGGAGGTCAACCTCGCGGCTTCGGTGAAGGGTTGGAAGCGCTTCCGGCCGGCGCAGGATTGGCTCGACCGCCACAAGGAGCAGGAGGCCCTCGCCCAGCCGGATCTGGACCGGTTCTTCCAGTCGCAAGCCGAGCGGCCGGCCGGGAAGGAGGAGATCTACCAAGCCTATCTGAAGTGGCGGCAAGCGCAGACACCGGCTCGATAATCTTAAAGTTCAGCACTCTCGAACATGCCAGTTTTGATGCTCGGGTCCCGATCAAAAGACGGAGTTTTGCAGACCAACGACATGAAAGTTGATCGCCGGGAAAAATAGGGCGTTGATCCGCCATCGGATCATGCAGGCTTTGTCGTGATGCTCATTGCCCGATGGGCTGCCGAAGATTCGAACCGACCGGCCATCCGCGACCCTCGTCTCTCATGTTGCGCGATGCGCGTCATCGATCGAGCCCTGAGTAATCAGCCGAGTGGCTGTGCCGAATGCCCGAAGCAACCACTGAGGGGCGCCGACGCACCGACCGAATCTGTCACGATGATCCCAGCGCCCGCGCGCCCGCGGCCGTGGCCGTGGCCGCATCCGGCACAGGATATACTGCCTAAAGCAGAACAGTCCGCCGGTATCAGAAACGTGATCTCGAAATACCAGCAAGCAGCCGGAACCGGTTTGTGCGCAACTCGTTTGTGCACCGCTGCCGTCTTGGCAGTTCGAGGTGTGAGGGAGCGGCGCGTCCGTGACGGTCGATGTCGACAGGCATGAGCTGCGGCAGATCATTGCCGGCCTGAGCGAAGGCGTGATCCTGGTCGAGCCCGATCAGACCATCGCCTACGCGAACGAAGCCGCGCTCGCCATGCACGGGGTCGACAGCATCGACGAGCTCGGGACTGACGTCGATGCCTATCGCGCGCGCTTCGCCCTGCGCTATCGCAACAACCGGACGCCGGACCATTATCCCATCGAGCGCGTCGTCGCAGGCGAGCAGTTCCACGACGTCGTCGTTGAGGTTCGGCGCGCCGATCGGCCGGAGATCGACTTCGTCCACTCCCTGCGCAGCCTGGTCGCAACCGACCGGGACGGGCATCCGAGCTGTCTTGCCCTGATCCTGAAGGACGTATCTGATCAGTTCGAGGCCGAGCAGCGGTTCGAGGCCACGTTCAACGCGAACCCGGCACCGGCGGTCATCACCCGGCTGTCGGATCTGCGACACGTCAAGGTCAATGCCGGCTTCCTCGAGATGACCGGGCACACCCGCGATGCCGTCATCGGGCGCAGCGCCTACGAGGTCGATGTCCTGGCCGGCGCACGCAACCGCGAGCTTGCCATCAACCGTCTGAACGAGGGCGCCACCATTCCGCAGATGGAGGCCTGCCTGACGCTGCCGGATGGCGACAGCCGCTTCGTCATCGTCGCCGGCCAGCCGATCGAAATGGGCGATGAGCCCTGCATGCTCTTCACGTTCGCCGACCTCGAATTGCGCCGCAAGGCCGAGGCCGCCCTGCGCCAGAGCGAGGAGCGCTTCGCCAAGGCGTTCCGGCTGACGCCTGTTCCGACCCTGCTTGCACGCTTCGACACCTTCACGGTGACCGGCGTCAACGAGGCGTTCACCCGGGTCTTCGGTCACGGTGAGGACGGGGTCGTCGGGCGCTCGTTCACCGAGATCGGGCTGTGGGTCGCGGAGGGGACGCGCGAGCGGTTCGAGGACACGGTGCGGCGAACCGGCTTCGTCTCCGGTCAGGAGGTTTGTCTCCGCCACGAGGACGGAACCGAGCTCGACTGTCTCGCCTCCGGCGAACGCATCGAGATCGGGGAGGCGACGTTCGCGCTTCTGGTGCTTCAGGACATAACCGAGCGCAAGCGCGGCGAGCGGGAGTTGTTCGAGGCGATCGAGGCGGTGATGGCCGACACCTCGTGGTTCAGCCGCGGGCTCATCGAGAAGCTGGCCAACCTGCGCCAGCCCGGACCTCAGGACGGCGATGGAGCGAGCCCGACCCTGACGGTGCGCGAGCGACAGATCCTGAACCTGATCTGCTCAGGACTCGCCGACGACGCCATCGCCAAGCGGCTCAACCTCTCGCGCAACACGGTGCGCAACCACGGCGCCGCACTCTATCGCAAGCTCGGCGTCCACAAGCGGGCGGAGGCGGTGATCTGGGGGCGCGAGAACGGCTTCCCACTTCCATCCCCCGGTACTTAAAAACCGGTCTACTGGTATTTCCATACTATTGAATAGCGCAATCGATCGAACATCTGAAGCGCGCCGGAGACTTTCCGGCAACTGACGTCGCGCCTGTGATCGAGGGCGCGAAACCAGCTTCCGTCGAGCACGTGAAGGGCTCGCTGAAGAAGGCCATCGGAAAGCTCACCGGGGATGCCCGCGTCGAGGCCGAGGGCCGAACGGAAAAGCGCAGGATGCGACCGCCGGAGACGGAGTCGCCCCGCGACTGAGCCGGGATTCAACCGGCGCCGCGTGAAGGCGGTGCCTCTCAGGACCGACACTAAACAGGAGACCCACATGGTCGATACGGACAGGATCACGGGTGCCGCGAAGGAACTCGGCGGCAAGGTGCAGGGCGCGGTCGGCGACCTGACCGGCTCGCGCAGCGACGCGGTCGAGGGCCGCCTCCGCGAAGCCCAGGGCAGCGCCGAGAACGTCTACGGCCAGGCCAAGGATACGGTCCGACAGGCCGCCGACGAGGCCTACGAGGCAGCCGAGGACGCCTACGAGCAGGGGCGGCGCTACCTGCGCGGGGGCTCGCGCGAAGTCGGTGAGTACGTCTCCGACGCGCCCGTCGCCTCGCTTCTCGTCGCGGGCGCGGTCGGCTTCGTCCTCGGCCTGCTCGTCAGCAAACTCTGATCCTTCCGCATCCCGCCTTCAACGACCATCGGAGTACACGCGTGACCACGATCACAAGCCCTTCCTCCGTCGCATCCGCCGACACCCGGGCCGCCCTTCTCAACGAAGTGTCCTGGGGGGCCATTCTGGCCGGCACCGTCATCGCGATCGTGACGCAGGTCGTCCTGAATCTCGTCGGTGTTGGGGTCGGCCTAGCCTCCGTCGGGACCAATGCCGCCGACAACCCAACCGCCTCGACCTTCTCGCTGGGCGCGGGGCTGTGGTTCGTGGCTTCCGGCATCGCCGCCTCGCTGGCTGGCGGTCTTGTCGCGGGTCGCCTGTCCGGCAAGTCCCTGCCGGGCGCCGCGGCCCTGCACGGGCTCGTCTCATGGGCGGTCACCACCCTGGTGGTTCTGTATCTGCTGACTTCCGCGGCGAGCGGACTGGCCGGCGGCACGCTGAGCACGGTCTCGAGCGCACTCGGAGGCGCGGGCAACCTCGTAGGCGGCACCGTGCAGACGGCCGCCCAGGCGGCGGCACCGTCGCTGTCCAAGATCTCGAACCCGCTCGACGGGATCGAGCAGAAGGTCCGCGAACAATCCGCCGGTCAGGATCCGCAGGCGGCGCGTGACGCCGCAGTCGCCGCCGTCCGGGCCGTTCTCACCGGCGATCCTGCGCAGAAGGAGCAGGCCAAGAACCGCGCGGCAGACGCGCTCGCCAAGGCGCAGGGCATCTCTCCGGATCAGGCCAAGACGCAGATCGACGATTACCAGAAGCAGTACGAGCAGGCCGTGACGACGGCCAAGCAGAAGGCTGAGGCCGCTGCCGTCACCGCCAAGTCCGCGGCCACGCAGGGTGCCTTCTACGCCGCCCTCGCGCTCGTCCTCGGTGGGCTCGCCGCCTTCTTCGGCGGCCGCCTCGGCGCCCCGGCCCCGGTCACCGCATTCGGCACCTACGACGCCCGTCGCGCCTGACCGCTTCCCCTCGGCTTCCGCCGCTGGGCGGGAGCCTCCCCAACCGGCCGAGCCGGTGACCACTCCCTCGAGACAGGAGCACATCCGATGAGCAGCACGACCGACAAGATCAAGGGTCTGGCCAACGAGGCCGTCGGCAACATCAAGCAGGGCGTCGGCAACGCGACCGGCAATGACCGGCTCGTGGCCGAGGGCAAGGCGCAGGAGCTCAAGGGCGAGGCACAGAAGACAGTCGGCGACGTCAAGGACGGCGCCAAGAACCTCGCCGACGAGGTCACCGGCAAGCGCTGACCTGGGGCACGGGGCCGGTCATCCCGGCCCCGACCTCCCGAACCCTGTCTCGACTGAAGGAGAGCATCATGAACCGCGATCAGTTCCGCGGCGCGTCCCGTCACATCAAGGGCCGAGCCCAGACCGCCCTCGGCAGCGTCACGGGCGATCCCGCCCGCCAAATGCGTGGTGCCGTCAATCAAGTCGCAGGCGGCGCACAATACGTCTACGGCGGTGCCCGCGACCGCGCGGAGGATCTGGCCCGCGACGGCCGCCATCTCGCCCATACGGCCCACGCGCGGGCGGACGACCTGATCGATGAGGGCCGCCGCTTCGTCGGAGAGGCCCGTCGCCACGGTCGGGACTACGGACGGCGCGCCGTCCGCTACGCCGAGACCAATCGTACCTCGAGCCTGCTCGGACTCGTGGCCGCCGCCTTCGCGCTCGGCTGGCTCGCGCGCCCCACGCGCTGAACGTCTTCGACCCGGGACACCACCATGATCCGCAAGCTTCTCACCGCCCTAGTGCTGCCGAGGGTCATCGCCTTCGTCGGCCGCAGGCTGACCGGCCACGTCACGGTGCCGTCGCGCCATCGGCGCTAAGCTGGAGACGGCCCCATCATGAAACGGGAAGAGGACACACCATGAGCAAGGGATATCCGTCGATGACGGCCCTTCTGGGATTGCTGGCGATTGCCGGCTACCAGAACCGGGACAAGATCGCCGAGCTTCTGAAGGGGCAACAAGACCGGATCGGACATTCGTCGGTCCCGCCGTCCCCGAAACCCGCTACGAACCAGGGCGGCTCCGGTCCGCTCGACAACCTCGCGGGGCTGCTCGGCGGCGTCGGCTCGGCGGGGGTGGGCGGCCTGATCGCCTCCGGTCTGAGCGAACTGGTCGAGCATTTCACCAAGGGCGGCCACGGCGAGGCCGCAAATTCCTGGGTCTCGCAGGGACCGAACCGCGACATGCCCGAGGCGGACTTGGAGCGTGCGATCGGCTCGGAGACGCTCGATCGCATCGCGCAGCAGACTGGTCTGAGCCGCGCCGCCGTGCTGTCGCGGCTCTCGCGGGAACTTCCGTCGGCGATCGATCGGTACTCGCCGGAGGGCCGCCTGCCGGTCTGACCATTCCGGACCGGGCGCGCCGCCCGGTCCGCCGCACCCTTCCCATTGCCAGACGGAGACCACCGCCCGATGACGTTCCGCTCTCTCTCCTGCACCCTTCTGCTGCTGGCGAGCGTGCCGGCGCTGGCCCAGGAGCCTGCACCCGTGGCCGCCCAGCCGGCAACGCTGAACGACGACTTGCGGGCGAAGTTCGTCGCCCAGACGCCGGACGACGTGGTCGCCTCGAAATTGATCGGCCTGAGCATCCGAAATGGCGACAACGCGACGATCGGCTCGGTCGCCGACGTGGTGTTCGACAGCCGGCGGGCGGTGAAGTCCTACGTCGTCAGCGTCGGCGGATTTCTCGGTCTGAATGCCAAGTACGTCGCCGTCGCGCCCGAGACCCTCAAGCTTTCACGCAACGACGGCGGAACCCTCGACGCGGTGATCGAGACCGACAAGGATCAGGTCCGCGCCGCACCAGAGTACGTCTATCTCGGTTCCGAGCCGAAGAAGTGAGCGCGCCGGCGAACGCGGCGGACATGTCCCCGCTTCTGCAAACTCGCGGAAGTTTTGCCTGAACGGCATTCACGTGCCGCCGTTAGGTCAAATCCTTCCCAGATCCGTCATCGCGGGCTCCATCGTGACGGACGCTCCCGGCAACGACGGCCGCGATTGAGGACGCCTTCGATCAGACGCGCGCATCGTCCCGGCGGAGCGGACGGAACGGCTTTCGAAGAACGGCCTTTGTTGGTGTCTCGCTGTCTCGGATTCCGCCCACGATGGACAAGTTTCTCTACTACCTCGTCACCTTCCTCGAATCCGCCCTGTCGGTCGTCGGCATCCGCGCGACCTTCGAGGAGCCGCGCTACGCGGTGGTCGAGCGGCTCGATCGGGGCGTGGAGATCCGTCACTACGACAGCCGGATTGCGGTCGAGACCGACGCGAGGGGCCAGCAGGACGGCGAAGCGTTCGGCCGACTGTTCCGATACATCACCGGCGCGAATGGCGCGATCGCCCGCATCGCGATGACCACGCCCGTCGAGACCGGAGGACGTCTGATCGCGATGACCGTACCGGTCGAGCAGGGCGCGGCGGGCACGATGCGCTTCTACCTGCCGCGGAAGGTGGCCGAGGCCGGACCACCCGAACCGACCGAGGCGGGCGTCCGGCTGACGCAGATCCCGCGCGAGCGGCTGGCGGTTCTGCGGTTCTCCGGCACCGCGACGGCCGAAGTCCGTGAGCAGCAGTCCCGCATCCTCGCCGAGGTGCTGGACAGAGCGGGACAGAAGCCGACGGAGCCACCGTTCTTCATGGGCTACGATCCCCCCTTCTCGATTCCCTTCCTGCGAAGGAACGAGGTCGCGGTGCGGTTGCCCCCTACGAAACCATGAAATGCAGCGGCGGCCCGATCGGAGGGGTACGCGTGGCGCAGCCTGGACCACCGCATTCCGATAATGAGCAAGCCGGGTCGCCAGAAGAATGCGCCCCACGACGCTGACTGAGAGCCGTCAATGATGCAGTCAGCTCGGATAGGGCCCGAGGCATCGCAGCGTGCTCAGCGGCCAGCGACCCAATCCGCGGCTCCCGAGGCGGAGCGGAATTCTTCGAGGGCATGAACCCGTGCCCCGGGGATCGCTTCGCGGGCCATGGTCGCCAGCGCGTGGCCGGGTCCGAGTTCGAGCACGGTCTCGCAGCCGTATTCCCGGCAGGCCACAAGGCAGGCAGCCCAATCGATGGTCTGAGAAATCTGGCCTGCGAGCTTGGACAGCCCTGCCTGAACGTCGAAGACGGCGGCGCCGTCGAGGCCGCTGATGAGCCGCGGAGCCCCCGGTGGCGGGCGCCGCGTACGCTCCGCAGAGAGCACCTCCTCGAAGCGTCGGCTCGCCTCGCGCAGAACTGGCGTATGCGAGGGCGTACGCACCGAAAGGACCACGGCCCGATGCGCACCGGCGGCGCGAGCCGCCGAACAGAGCTCTTCGAGTGCCGCCCGCAGACCGCCGACGACGGCACTGTCCGCGGCGTTGCGGATCGCGAGATGGCAGCCGAAGCCTCGGGCCATCGCCTCGATCTCGGCGAGGCGCAGCCCCCGGATACCGGCGAGCGCGAAGCCCTCGCCGCTGGCCGCATCCATCGCTTCGGCGCGCTCGGCTGCGAGACGCAGGATCGCTTCCGCATCGAAGCGTCCCGCGCAGCCCCAGGCGGCGAGATCGCCGATGCTGTATCCCGCCACGATCACGCGGGCCGGGCGCGCCGCCGCGACGATGGTCCAGCCCGCCAAAGCCGCGACGCAGCAGAGGATCTGGCCGGTGCGGTTGCCGTGCAGGTCGGCGCCCGGTGCGCGGACGAACGCCCGGGGGTCCTGGCCGAGGACAGGCTTCGCCGCCGCGAACACCGGATCGGCGGCCGGCCAGTCCGCAGTGAGATCGAACATCCCCGGATGCTGCCCGCCCTGGCCGGAGAGGAGGACGGCGAGCGTCATGGACGATCCTCGATGGCGTCCACGAACAGCGTCATGGCCAGGAGATCGGCCGCTCCGCCGGGACTCAGGTTGCGGGCGACGAAGGCGCGGTGCAGCGTCTCGGCCCGTGCCCGCCAGTCGGATCGAGCGACACCGCCGGCCGCGATGAAGCCCGCTGCCTCCGCGCGGGCGAAAGCGAGTCCCTCGGCTCCGCCCCGATGCAGCAGGTTCGTATCCTCGAGATGCGCGATCAGGGCGAGGCAGGCCTCCACCCGTGCGGCGGCGTCATCGCCGGGACGGATCCGCCGGCCGCGCCGGAGGGCCGGCAGGCCGACGCAGTAGAGGCTGGGAAACCCGGCAGCCGCCTCGACCGGCGCGCCGCCGACCCGGTGGCGGCGACGCGCCTGCGCTCCCGGAGCGTGCAGCAGTACCGGACCGTCGAGGATCGCGGCTCCGTAACGGTCGCGCACGAGGGCGCCGAGCGCCCCGGCGGACGGACGGGCCAAGGCTCCTGCCGCGGCGCACAGAAGACCGAGCCCGAAAATCGCGCCGCGATGGGTGTTTACGCCCCCCGTCGCGGCCCGCATCGCCGCCTCCGCATCGAGGCCGATGCGGCGCAGAACCGGCATCCCCGCCCCCTCGGCCCCGGCCATGGCGAGATCGCGGAAGAAGGGCGTGATCGCCGCATTGCTTGCCCGGAATGTGCGCGCGTCCATGTCGGCGTGGCTGCCGGAGTCGATCGGACTGACGAGGCCGGGCTTCGGGTAGGTCTCGAGTTCAAGACGGAGGGCGCGTTCGGCCGCCCGCGCGATCGTGTCGAACCGAAACGACCGGCCGATATCTTCGTCCGGAGAGACCGCAAGCGCCGAGAACAGGTTCATCCCGCAGCTCCTGCCAAACGGGCCGCCGGCCCGCCGGCCAGAACGCCGGCCTCGCGGAGGACGAGGCGGTCGCGGTGCTTGACCAGAACCGTGTCGCCGGGTGCCGCGGCGTGCAGTTCGCGCCAGTTCACGCCGCTTCCGTCCGGGAACAGGATCTCGCCATCGAGGCGCATGGGCGCGCAAGCCTCGATGTGCGCTAAGCCATCGAGCAGGCCGGGAGGGATCGTGATCCGGACCGGCCAGAGCAGGTCGAGGTCCGACCCCTCTGAAAGGTAAGGTAGGCCGGTGAGGCTCTGCCAGAGCAGGCTTCCAAAGGCGCGCGGTGCGAGGCCGTGCCGCTCGCCGAGCGCGATGACGGCCGCCAGCGTTGCGGCCCAGGTGGACGGGCAGGCGCCGCGCGCCTCGGCGAGGAGGAAGGGACGGCGCGGACGGACCGCATTCAACGGGAGAGTGAGGCCGATACGGCGCTTGCCGTCGCGCGGCGGCAGCGGCAGGCCGACCGGGACGAGCCCCGCATCCTCCCCCGGATTCCGCCGGCGCAGGATGACCGGCCGCCCGTCCACCACCCATGCCGCGACGTGCGGCACACCGACGAGATCCGCTCGCGCAGCGATCGCCGCCGCCCAGGCGCCTAGCTCCACGTCGAGCAGGTCGTGGCGCCGGTAAGCTTCAGCCAAGAGCCGCGTCCCGGACCACCTGCGCCGCAACCTCCTCCGCGACGGGCCGTCCGCCGCGCTCGCGTCCCAGACGATCGCGATGATCGTCCTCGGGCATGGCATCGATCACGGCGGCGATCTGGTCCGCCAGGGGCAGATCCGGGTCGAGAACGGCCTGCACCGCCCCGGTGCGCACCATGTTGTCGAGGCCTGGTGCGAAGACCGGCGTGTCCTTGGCCATCGCCTCCAGCCGGTCGAGCGGCAGCTTCGTCACGCGCGCCACGGAGGGCAGGTCCATGACGCTCGGGTTGGCGCCCGGCAGGCCGACGAGGACGCGGGTCGCCAGAGCCGTGGCGATGAAGGCGCCGGCCGCCGAGTGGCCGTAGATCAAGCCGACGGTCGGGTGACCGTGCGCGTCGGCGAGGAGCAGCGTCTTGGCGAGATGAGCGAGGTATTCGTTGAGACCGAGCAACTCGTCGCGCCGGCTCATGCGCTGGCTGTCGGAGTCGATGGCGACGAGGATCGGCGTGCCGCCGCCCCGGCGCACGACGTCGAGGACATCGCCCGCGAGCCGGCAGGCGCCGTCGACGCCGAGCGCCGTATCGCCATCGATCCCGATCACCGCGAGGCGTCCGCCTCGGAACGGTCCCTCGCCGCTGATGAGCCCGTCCGCAATCGTAACGGTATGGCCCTCGGGAAACAGCGAGGCCAGGATCTCAGCGAGCATCATGCGTCGTCTCTCCCAGGCTGACGAGCAGCGTCTCGAAGTCGGCCGTGGTCAGCGCCGGCACCGATTCAGGATCGTTCACTCCGAGCTGGCCCCAGATCTCGGTGGCGTCGCGGCAATCGCCGAACCGGACGAGGCGCTCCTCCAGCCGCCTTTGCTCCGCCTCCAGCGTGGCGAGATCGAAGGCCGGGGCGCGGCCGATCTGGTCGAGGGCCGCCTGCCGGAAGGCCTCGATCGTGTCGTCCGCATAGGCATCCGCGCCGCCGGTGAGGCGCCGGTGTTTGCCGCCCATGGTGCGCCAGACCAGGGCACGATCCCGGGAATCGAACTCTTCGGCGCCCTTGTTGGTCTCGATCACCTCCGGACCCGAGACCGAGATGCGCCCCCCCTCGGAGACGACGAGCCGCGAGCAGGTGCCTGCGATCAGTCCACCGCCGCCATAGGCCCCGGCCCGGCCACCGATCAGACCGATGACCGGCACGCCGGCCGCGCGCACCCGCATGATCGCCCGCATCACCTCGGCGATGGCGGTCTCACCGGCATTGGCCTCCTGAAGACGCACACCGCCGGTGTCGAACAGAATCAGCACCGCTGCCGGCTTCAGTTTCAGAGCGGCGCGCAGGAGACCGACGAGCTTGGCGCCGTGGATCTCGCCGAAGGCGCCGCCCATGAAGCGGCCCTCCTGCGCAGCGACGAGAACCGCGCTGCCGTCGAGACGGCCCGATCCGACGATCATCCCGTCGTCGAAGGCGCGGGGCAGGTCGAACAGTGGCAGGTGCGGACTCATCCTGCGCTGCTCCGGACCGATGACCTCGCGGAAGCTGCCCGCATCCAAGAGGCCGTCGATGCGGGCCCGGGCACTCGCCTCGTACCAGCTCGTGGCCCACCCCCTGCCTTCTCCCCTGGCGGCAAGGTCGATGATCCGCTCGTTCATCGTCAGACCTCCATCAGCCGGGCGCCCTGCAGCAGTCGCAGGGACACCGTATCAGGGCGGGCGCCGCCGTCGTTGATGGTAATGCGCAGTCCCCCGGGCTCGGCACGGGCGACGAAGTCGGCCACCACCGCCTCCCAGACCTCGCCGTAGCCGCGGATCGGCGTCTCGATCTCGACCGTGCATTCGGTCGGCGGCAGCGTCCGTTCCAGGAGCACTTCGAGGTTGCCGGAGGCGACGACTCCAGTGATGGCCTGCGCTTTCGCGCCGGGCAGCGCACGGGACGTCGTATGTCGGAAGCTGAGCTTTTCCATCGCGGCCTCACCAGTTCCGGAACTTGGCCGGCGGCTCGTAGAGGCCGCCCGACCAATGCACGAGGTCCTTGATCGACTTGGCCGCGAGCAGGGAGCGGTCGGCATCGAGGGGTTCGATGCCGAGATCCTCCGGGCGGCGGACGATGCCGCGCTGGCGCAGCCGCTCGACCATCGCCCGGTCGCGCCCGCGGCCGATCTCGGTGTAGCCGGCGACCCCGCGGATCGCCTGCTCGCGCTCGTCGGCGGTGCGGCACAGGAGGAGGTTGGCGATGCCCTCCTCTGTGACGATGTGGGTCACGTCGTCGGCATAGACCATCACCGGAGCGAGTTCGAGGCCGATCTTCTTGGCCAGTTCGAGCGCGTCGAGCCGCTCGACAAAGGTCGGCACCAGCCCGTCGCCGAAGGTCTCGACGATCTGCACCACGAGCTTGCGACCCCGCATCAGGGCCGGATCACCCGTCACCTGCGCCTCGCGGCCCGCCTTCATCCAGGTATCGGAGGGATGGCGCCGCCCGTGCGGGTCCGACCCCATATTGGGCGCGCCGCCGAAGCCTGCCACGCGGTTCTGGGTCACCGTCGAGGAATGACCGGTGAGGTCGATCTGCAGCGTCGAGCCGATGAACAGGTCGCAGGCATAGAGGCCGGCCGTCTGGCAGAAGGCCCGGTTGGACCGGAGCGAACCGTCGGCACCAGTGAAGAAGATGTCGGAGCGCTCGCGGATGTAGCGGTCCATGCCGACTTCGGAGCCGAAGCAATGGACCTGCTTCACCCATCCCGACTCGATCGCCGGGATCAGGGTCGGATGCGGGTTGAGCGCCCAGTGCGTCGCGATCTCGCCTTTTAGCCCGAGGCGCTCGGCATAGGTCGGCAGAAGCAGCTCGATCGCCGCCGTGCCGAAGCCGATTCCGTGGTTGAGCCGGCGGATGCCGTACTCGGCGTAGATCCCCTTGATCGCCATCATGGCCATCAGGATCTGCGTCTCCGTCATCGCCGCAGGATCGCGGGTGAAGAGTGGTTCGACGTAGAACGGCTTGTCGGCCTCGACCACGAAGTCGACCCGGTCGCCGGGGATGTCGACGCGGGGCACGCGATCGACGATCTCGTTGACCTGCGCCACCACGACGCCGTTCTTGAAGGCGGTGGCCTCCACCACCGTCGGCGTGTCCTCGGTGTTGGGCCCGGTATAGAGGTTACCGTCCCGGTCGGCCGAGACGCCGGCGATCAGCGCGACGTTCGGAGTGAGATCGACAAAGTAGCGGGCGAACAGTTCGAGATAGGTGTGGACCGCGCCGAGCTCGATCTGGCCGCCGTAGAGCATGCGGGCGATGCGCCCGCCCTGCGGCCCCGAATAGGAGTAGTCGAGGCGCTTCGCGATCCCCTGCTCGAAGATGTCGAGATGTTCGGGGAGCACAATGCCGGACTGGACCATGTGCAGGTCGTGCACGCGCGACGGGTCGCACTGGCTCAAACCGCGCGCCAGGCAATCGGCCTGCTTCTGGTTATCGCCCTCCAGACAGACGCGGTCGCCCGGCCGCAGGATCGCCTCGAGCAGATCGACCACCTTGTCGGCGGCCACGACCTTGCCCTCGGCATGGGATCGGCCTGCCTCGATCCGCGCATCGCGGGCTTCCCGTTCCCGACGCCAGCCGCTCATCCGGTCCGCTCCCTATGACGACTTCGCTGCGCATACGGCTGCGGGTCCGACGCCCCTGCCGGATCTTCTGCGACGCCTCACCACGGCTTTTGTATGCCCACCTACGGGCGTGTCAATATATTGCATACGATGTGGTCAAAGAAACGGATTTTGGCATACAACAGGACGGCGTCGGATTGTCTAAGAATGCACGATGCTGGCGCTCCGCGGGTTACGGGTCGCGGTCGCCCAAGAAAGCTCCGGTTCAGGGAGATCGGACGATGACGATCCTCAGCGTCGAGCAGCTCGCGCTGTATCGCGGCGTTTCCCCGGGGCGAGCTGCCTGGAATGCTGCTCGACGCGACGGCCCATGTCGGCGGCGGCATCGTCCTGTTGCTGCCGATCGCCACCCGGACCTAGCGATTGCGCCACGGTCGGCTCGGTCTCGACAACCTGCGCACCGCAAAGGGCTATGGCGGCCTGACGGGCATGGTCAGCGGGGTGGCGGGCTCGCCGCCACCGATCCCAAGCTCCTTTCCTACGGAGCGTTGACCGCGACCTTCCACACCGGCATCGGCCGTCTCGGCGGCCCGTCGCCGCTGTTCCTGATCGTGCGGACTTCAACGGAGTGATGCGGATGGGAGAGGGCGGCGACATGGATGGCATGGCCGAGGGGCGCGGCCTTCTCTCCGACCAGATCCGCAACGCTTTGACCGACGAGATCGCCTCCGGCGTCCTTGCCGCGGGCATCGCCCTCGACGAGCAGGACCTCGCCGACCGCTTCGGCGCCTCGCGCACGCCCGTCCGCGAAGCCCTGCGCCAGCTCGCCTCCAGCGGCCTCGTCGAGATGCGACCGCGGCGCGGCGTCGTCGTCACCCGCATGACGCCCGAGCGGATCATGGAGATGTTCGAGACGACCGCCGAGTTCGAGGCCCTATGCGTGCGCCTCGCGACCTACCGGATGACGCCGCTCGAACTCAGCGCGCTGATGGACCTGCACGAGCAATCGGCGGAACCGGTGGCAGCGCAGGATTATGATACGTACGACGCCCTCAACCGCGCCTTCCACGAGGCCTTGTACCGCGCGACCCACAACGGCTTCATGGCCGAGCAGGCGCTGGCGATCCGCTCGCGCCTCGCCGCCTTCCGCCGGACGCAGCTGCGTCAGGGCGAGCGCATCCTTCGCTCGCGCGCCGAGCACGGCGAGATCCTCCAGGCGATCGCCGAGGGTGACGGCGACGCCGCGGCACGACGCATGCGGGCCCACATGCTCAATGCCGCGAGCGCCCTCGGGCGCTACGTCGCCGAACACGCGAGTGCGTAGATCCGAAGACGATCCGCGCATCTCGTGCACGCCGCAGGACCATCGCTCCCGCTTCGGGTTCGGGCCGCAGATCTAGAAAGTGCCGGCTTGGCTTCCCTGCTGCGCGATCGGCCACCGCGCGGCTCCAGAGAGTGCCGGGGTACCGGACCTGCGCGCTTTGCGCGCGGTCCGAAACAGATCGGCCTGTCGCGCGTACCCCCAATCGCGGTCGATCGACGAGACAGGACAGGAGCGGGCCGGGATGGGACACAAGCCACTGCGCGAGCAGGTCGTCGTCGTCACGGGAGCATCCAGTGGGATCGGGCTCGCAACCGCGCGGATGGCCGCGCAGCGCGGCGCCCGCGTCGTGCTCGCGGCCCGCAGCGAGGATGCCCTGGCCCAAGTCACGGCCGAGCTCGGCCCTCGCGCCACCTACGTCGTCGCGGATGTCGGCCGGCGCGAGGAGGTCCAGGCCATTGCCGAGCGGGCGGTCGCGACCTTCGGCGGCTTCGATACCTGGGTCAACGTAGCCGGACTGACGGTCTACGGGCCGCTTCGCGCGATCGCACCCGAGGATCACGAGCGGCTGTTCCGGACCAATTTCTGGGGCACCGTGTACGGCTCGCTCATCGCTGCCGAGCATCTGCGCGAGCGGGGCGGCGCCATCATCAACGTCGGCAGCATCGCCTCCGACCTCGCCTTCCCGTTCCAGGGGCTCTACGCCGCCTCGAAACACGCGGTGAAGGGCTTCACCGACACGCTGCGCATGGAGTTGCGGGCAGAGGGGGCTCCGGTCTCCGTGACGCTGGTGAAACCCGCCTCCATCGACACGCCGCTGCCGAACCGGGCGCGCAACTACATGGACCGAGAGCCGACGCTTCCGCCGCCGATCTACCCGCCGCAGGAGGTCGCCAACGCGATCCTTCACGCCGCCGTGCATCCGCAGCGGGACATCTTCGTGGGTGGAGGCGGCAAGCTCTTCGTCATGGGCAAGGAATTCGCGCCGGGGGCCTACGACGAGCTCGCGCCGGCCATCATCGCCCTGCAGAAGAGGTCGGAGCCCCCGCGCAACCCGGAAGGGGCACTGCACGCGCCCCGGGCCGCCGGTCGGGAGCGCGGCGACCCGCCGGTCTACGTCATGCGCACGAGTGCCTATACCCGCGCGACCCTGCACCCATTCGCCACGGCCGGACTCGCGGCCGGGCTGGCGGCCGCGGCGGCGCTGGTCCTCGGGGGTCGGCAGACAGGCCGCCGATCCTGAGGACAACGACGCCGCCTTCCCGTCAGGCGGCCTGATGGTCGGCGTAGCGACGGCAGTGCTGAAGGTAGCCGACCTCGTGGCGGCCCGCGAGTTCGACCACGCTCGACCAGAGCCAGGACGGTGCCCCATCCCCCGCGCCCCGGGTTACCTCGGCGCGCCAGCCCGAGCGTGCCTCGGTCTCCATCTGGCGACCATGGGCCTTGCCGACCACGTAGGCGAGGTAATGCGCGGCTCGGACCGCCTCCTCGCGGGTGAACTGATCGACGTCGAGCTTCAGGTCCTGCGGCGCCAGTTCGCGCATCACGACGGGCCGACCGAGAAGGCGCACGGGCAGCATGCGTTCGCCCAGGTTCGGTGACAGCGCCCGTGCACCGGCCACGACGCGTTCGGCCGGATCCGACGGCATCTCGGCATCGGAGGCGGCCGGAGCCGCCGGCGCGACGGCTTCTTTCAGGTCCACCAGGGCGAGACGGCGCTTGCTCTCGAACTCGCCGATGGCGACGAGCGCGGCGTAGCGCAGGAAGCCCAGCGAGCTGCATCCCTTCATCCAGTAGGCCGCATCGATGAGGCGCGCTTCGGCCTCCTCACTTCGCCCATTCAGCGCCAGCACGAGGCGGCGCACCTTCTTCTCTTGGAAGAGGTCGTCGAGCGCCCGGCGCTCCTTCTCATCGAGAGCCCAGAATTTGCGCCCCAGAGGGATGGTCGGCTCCGCGCCCTTCAAGCGCTCGCGCGCGAGGTGCTTCCAGTGCCGGCCGAGGGCACGGCGACGCACCGAGCGCACCACGTCCGGCTCGGCAGGCCGCCTGTCTCCCTCATCCTCCCCCAGGCCCGCCGCGTAGCCCGCAATCATCTCCTCCAGCATCCGGGCCGTCACGACACCGGGCAGGTCCGAACCACGGGCGGCACTCGCGAGCGACAACCCGAGGCGGACGAGGTCGTGCGTCGGATTGCCGACCACCGTCTGGTCGAGATCCCGGATCTGGATATCGACCTGACCGTCGGCGTCGGCCAACGGACCGAGATTTCCGAGATGACAATCGCCGCAGATCCAGATCGGCGGTCCTTCCGGCAGAGTGCCCCGCGGAAGCCCGTCCAGCCACTCGTAGAACTTCAGGGTGTTGCCGCGAACGTAGGCGTGAGCCGACCGAGCCATTTTGAGCGTGCGCTGACGCTCCAGCACCATCGCACGCTCTTCAGGCCCATACGTGCCGTTCATACGCATCAAGACACCTTCACTAGAACACCTGCGGCCCGAATGCCGAGCGACCGGCACGGCCCGAAGCGTCAACGCGCGCGAATGGATCGGTGAAGCGCGGCCGATCGTCCTCGAAGCGGATTATCTGGGAGCACAGAACGTGCTGACGCGGAATGGCGGTGCCGAGGCTGAGAGCGGCAACCAGTGGGTTGTACTCCGAAGTTCGGTGCCACGATTGCGCAGCATTCGTCGACGGATGGTGAGCATCAAAAGCTAAAACGGAAACTTTTCCGCACATTCGAGCTGCATAGGAGGTCAGCCAGGGATGTTTAGTCCGAATTGACATATTGCTTCCGACCATGTGACGAGAGCGCATGCCTTCGGCGAACCCTGACAGAATTTTCTCCTATGGCGACCCGGGCGTTCTTCTCAGGTACTGGGCTGTCTATGGTGGGAAAAATCCCGTGGAAGGGCTCGTCCGCTTCCGACGTCTGACAGCGGTTCCGGCCTTGCGCTTATCCACCGTTTCTCGAAGTGAGGATCCCCAGGCGTGATGAACGCTGAGGCCGAGGCACTGCGCCGGCGTGTGGCCGCGCTGGAGGCCGAGAACGGGCGCCTGCGTGACGCGCTCAGGGACCGGAACGATGGGACCGACGTCGAGCCGCAGGCGATGCCCGCCGCCACCTTGGCGGACAGCGGGGTGGATCTGCGCGAGGCACTGACCATCACGCTGGTCGGCGGCATCTATTTCGACCTCGATGGCCGGCTTCTCGACGCCAATGACGCGTTCCTCGCCATGTGCGGTTACAGCCGCGAGGATCTGAAGGCCGGGCGGCTGAGCTGGCAGGTGCTGACACCGCCGGAATGGCTCGACATATCCTGGCGCGCCTTCAACGACCTGAAGACCACGGGGCACACCACGCCTTACGAGAAGCAGTATTTCCGTAAGGACGGCTCCCGGTTCTGGGCCCTGTTCGGCGCCACGCTGCTGGAAGACGGTCGCGGCTTCGAATTCGTCATCGACATCACGGACCGCAAGCAGGCCGAAGCCGATCGCGCCGCACGCGAGGCGGAGCTGCGCCTGATCGCCGACGCGATGCCGGTGCTGATCGCCTTCATCGACCGCAGCTTCACCTACCGTTTCGCCAATTCGGCCTACGAGACGTGGTTCGGCCGCACCCCCGAGCAGGTTCTAGGCCGAACGATCGAGGACCTCCTCGGCGCCGCCGAATTCGAGGCCCGCCGCCCCTTCATCGAACAGGCCATGGCCGGTGCGGACATTCATTTCGAGCGGTCCTGGCCCTGCGCGGACGGCCAGCCGCGCGAAGCGGCGATCCGCTACATTCCGAGCTACGGTCCGACGGGCGAGGTCACCGGCATCTACGTCTTCGTGCAGGACATCACGGACCGCAAGCAGACCGAGGAACTGCTAGCCCTGCGGGCCCAACAGCTCGAAGCGCAGGTGGCCGAGCAGGAGAAGGCCCGGGATCGAATCTGGAACCTGTCGCCGGTTCTCAAATTCGTCGCGCGCCGCGACGGCGAGATTCGGTCGGTGAACCCATCTTGGACGCGCTCCCTCGGCTGGACGGAGCAGGAAACCATTGGGCGCAACGTGCTCGATTTCGTCGCCCCCGACGGACGGGAGCAGGCCGCCTCCGACCTGATGCGGCGGGCCGCCACCCCCTCGTCGGGCGACATCGAACTCGCACTCCTCACGAAGGACGACGGACCGCGCCATGTCTCGTGGACCGTCGTGCCGGGGGACGACCTCCTCTTCGGGTTCGGCCGGGACATCACCGAGCAGCGCGTCGCGGAGGAGGCCCTTCGCCAATCCCAGAAGCTGGAAGCGGTGGGTCAGCTCACCGGCGGCGTAGCGCACGACTTCAACAACCTCCTGACCATCATCCGCTCGTCCATCGACTTCCTGCGCCGCCCGGAGCTGCCGGAGGACCGCAAGGCACGCTATCTCGACGCGGTCTCCGAGACCGTGGATCGTGCCGCCAAGCTCACGGGGCAGCTGCTGGCCTTCGCACGCCGCCAGACGCTCAAGCCCGAGGTCTTCGAGGTTGCGGGGCGCCTGCGTGCGATCGCCGACATGCTCGATACCCTGACGGGTGCCCGCATCCGGGTCGTCACGGAGGGACTGGAGACACCCTGTCACGTCCGCGCCGATGTCAGCCAATTCGAGACGGCGCTCATCAACATGGCGGTCAACGCCCGTGACGCCATGGAAGGGGAGGGCACTCTGACGCTGCGTCTGACATCGTCGGTGCCGATGCCGCCGATTCGCGGCCATGCCGGTGCTCAGGGTCCGTTCGCCGCGATCGCCCTCTCCGATACCGGTTCAGGTATCGCGGCCGACCGGATCGGCCGCATCTTCGAGCCGTTCTTCACGACGAAGGAGGTCGGACGCGGGACGGGTCTCGGCCTCAGCCAGGTCTTCGGCTTCGCCAAACAGTCCGGTGGCGACGTCTCGGTCGAGAGCGCGGTGGGTCACGGCACGACCTTCACCCTCTACCTTCCCGAGACCGAGGCCGCACGGGAAGCGGAGCCAGACGGGAGGTACGGCAACGAACCCCCGATCGGTGCCGGCCAGCGCATTCTCGTCGTCGAGGACAATGTCGAGGTCGGGCGCTTCGCGACGCAGATCCTGCAGGATCTCGGCTTCGAAACGCGGTGGGCGGCGAACGCGGAGGAGGCCCTGGATGCGCTCGGGGCCGAGGATGCGGCGTTCGAGGCGGTGTTCTCCGACGTCGTGATGCCGGGCATGGGCGGGATCGAACTGGCCAAGCGGCTCCGCCGCACGCATCCGGGTCTGCCGGTGATTCTAACCTCGGGATACAGTCACGTGCTGGCTCAGGAAGGCGCGCACGGCTTCGAACTGGTGCAGAAGCCCTACTCGGCCGAACAGGTCTCGCAAGCCCTCTGCAAGGCGGTCGCTCCGCGGCCCAGGGCCAGATGGGGCCTGTAAGAGTGGCGGAGGGAGCGGCGGTGGCCACGCCCCGCGCGAATCCGCCCCGAGCTGGATTAGGGCCAACCGCCCGGCCGTGTGATATCGCTGACGCTGGACGTTGACACCACCAACAGTCCCGCTTGTTCGAGAGCCGTGACACGGCAGGGGAGCTCCGTCGAAACCAATGAGCGAGGCAAGTGGAACGACAGGTGATCGGACCGATGCCGACATCAGGATCTCGACCGGCGTGTCCGGCTTGAACGAGGTTCTCGGCGGCGGACTGACGCCGGACCGGCTCTATCTGCTCGAGGGTACCCCTGGCACCGGAAAGACGACCCTCGCGCTGCAATTTCTTCTCGAAGGCGCGGCGCGGAACGAGCGAAGCCTCTACGTGACGCTATCGGAGACGGCGGATGAACTCCGCGCTGCGGCGGCGAGCCACGGCTGGTCCCTCGACGAGATCGACATCTACGAACTGGTGAACGAGATCGGCCTCGATCCCGACAGCGAGCAATCCATTCTCCACCCATCCGAGATCGAACTCGGAGAGACCGTCAGGGAGGTCATTGCCCGCGTCGAGAGCGTGAAGCCCGACCGCGTGGTGTTCGATAGCCTGTCGGAGCTGCGCCTGCTGGCACAGAGTCCGCTGCGCTACCGCCGCCAGATCCTTGCTCTCAAACAGTTCTTCTCCAAGCGGTCCTGCACCGTGCTGATGCTCGACGATCGCACTTCCGAAGCCGGCGACCCGCAACTCCACAGCATCGCTCACGGCGTGATCTCCCTCGATCAGACACCGCGTGAGTTCGGTTCCGAGCGTCGGCGCCTGCGCATCATCAAGATGCGCGGCATCAAGTTCCGGGGCGGCTATCATGACTTCGTCGTCGAGACCGGCGGCATCGAAATCTTCCCGCGCCTCATCGCCGCCGACCACCACGCGACCTTCGACGCGAAGGCGCAATCGACGGGTTCGACGGAACTGGATCTGTTGCTCGGCGGCGGCCTCGTTACCGGCACCAACACGCTGCTGCTCGGGCCGTCCGGCGTGGGGAAGACGACGACCGCGCTTCGATGCATGCTCGCCGCGCTCGATCGCGGCGAGACGGCGACGTACTATCTGTTCGACGAAGGGCTCCACACCCTGCTCACCCGCGCCGCCTCACTCGGCATGGACGTGCGCCCGCATATCGAGGCGGGACGGCTCACCTTCAAGCAGATCGATCCGGCCGAGCTCTCGCCCGGGGAGTTCGCCGCGATCGTCAAGGAGGCCGTCGAGGCTCGTGGATCGACCTTCATCGCCGTCGACAGCCTGAACGCGTACCTGCACGCGATGCCGGGCGAGGAGTATCTCGTGCTGCAGATGCACGAACTGCTGAGCTATCTGAACCAGAGCGGGGTGACGACGCTGCTCGTACTCGGGCAGCACGGCGTCGTCGGAGAGATGCGGACGGATGTCGATCTGAGCTATCTCAGCGACTGCATCCTGCTGTTCCGGTTCTTCGAATCGAGGGCGGAGATCCGAACTGCGCTCTCCGTCGTCAAGAGCCGCGTAAATGCGCACGAGCGCACCATCCGCGAGTTGCGGCTCTCGAACGATGGGCTCCGTGTCGGCGAGGCGCTGGACGACTTCGAGGGCCTGCTCACCGGCCTGCCGGCCTACCGTGGACGGGTGGCGATGTTGTCGGATCCGGACGCGCCGGGGACCGAGGCGTGAGCGGATCGTCCGAGGAGCGCGCCCTCATCCTGGCTCCGCGCGGGCGGGATGCCGCGGTGATCGAGCAGGTGCTGGCTCGTTCGGGCATCGACAAGGCCGTCTGCGCCGACGCGGCGGAGTGGGTGACCTGCCTGCGTGCCGGCGCGGGAACCGCGATCGTGACCGAGGAGGCCTTGGCCGACGCCGACCTCGCGGAGCTGTCGCGCTGGCTCGATGCGCAGGCGCCGTGGTCGGACTTTCCCTTCATCGTACTGGCCACGCGCCAGGCCGGCCCGCGGACCCGGAACGCCGCCGAGTTGCTGAAGCGGCTCGGCAACGTGGTCCTGCTCGAGCGCCCGATCAATGCCGAGACGCTGACCAGCGCCGTCCTGTCGTCCCTGCGTGCGCGGCGTCGCCAGTACCAAGCACGGGAGCATCTCCTCGAAAGAGAACGGGCGCAGGACCAGCTTCGGCTGGCGAACGAGGAGCTGGAGCAGCGCGTGGCCGCGAGGACGCGCGAGGTCGAGGCGGCCCACGAGACTCTAGCCTTCGCGCTCGACGCGGCCGGGATGAGTTCGTGGGACTTCGATGCCGTGACCGGACTCCAGCGCCGCTCGCCGCGCTTCGATGCCGTGTTCGGCTACGAGGGCGGGGAACAGGCCTGGGATCGCAAGACGTTTCTCAGTCACGTGCTCGACGAGGACCGGGGCATCGCCGAAGAGGCTTTCGCGGGCATCATCGAGACCAGTCGACTCGATTTGGAATGCCGCATCCGGCGCGCGGACGGAGCGGTGCGCTGGATCGCCATGCGCGGTCGGGTCAAGCGCGACGAAGCCGGCCGGCCCCTGCGCGTGGCCGGCATCCTGATGGATCGCACGGAGCAGCACGTCACGGAGGAGGCGCTGCGGCAGGCGCAGAAGATGGAGGCCATCGGCCAGCTGACCGGGGGCGTGGCGCACGACTTCAACAACCTGCTGACCGTGATCGTCGGAGGCCTCGACATGATGCTGCGCCGGCCGGAACAGGCCGACCGCGTGAAGCGGTTGGCCGAAGCGGCCATGGGCGCGGCGCGGCGCGGCGAGCAATTGACCCAGCAGTTGCTCGCCTTCTCACGCCGTCAGATGCTGCGGCCGCAGACGCTCAATCCGAACCGGCTGCTGCTGGACTTCAGGCCGCTCGCCGAACGCGCGGCCACTGGATCAGTCGAGCTGATCTTCGATCTCGACCCGGCGCTCGACCCGATCCGCATCGATCCGGCGCAGTTCGAGGCGGCGGTGCTGAATTTGATCGTGAACGCGCGCGACGCCTTGGAGGGCAGCGGCGCGCCTGCGCGCATCGCGGTCACGAGCCGCAACGTCCGGCTCGGCACCGCCGCGGTCGCCGACAAGGGCGTACCACCGGGTCCCTACGTCATGGTCTCTGTCACGGATACCGGCAGCGGGATCCCGGCCGACAAGCTCCAACGCGTCTTCGAGCCGTTCTTCACCACCAAGGAGGTCGGCAAGGGGACCGGCCTCGGGCTCAGCCAAGTCTATGGGTTTACCCGCAGCGCCAAGGGCTTCGCGCAGATCGAGTCCGAACCGGAGAAGGGAACGACGGTCAGCCTGTACTTTCCACGCTCGACCGATCCGGCCGGCGAGGAGATCGGGACCGGGCCAGTGGGCGCGATTCCGCTGCGCCGGGCGGGAGAGGGCGAGACGGTGCTGCTGGTCGAGGACGACGAGCAGGTCCTCGGCATGGCGGTGGAGAGCCTGGAGGAGTTGAGCTACCGGGTTATCTTAACCCGTAACGCCAGCGAGGCTCTCGAGTACCTGCGCGGCGTGGAGCGCATCGACATCCTGTTCTCGGATGTCGTCATGCCGGGCGGCATGAATGGCTCCCAACTCGCGGTCGAGGCACGCCGAATTCGACCCGACATCAAGATCCTGCTGACTTCGGGCTACGTGGCGAATCTCGACGACGGGCAAGTCATCGGTGAGGGCGAGCTCCCGGTGCTCAACAAGCCCTACCGCCGCGACGAGCTTGCTCGATCGCTCAGATCGGTGCTCGGCGGCGAGAGGGCCTGATCGGGTCCGCAGCACCGATCCATCGGAGGCGACAGGCTCTCATCCCGACCGTGTCGGGACTTGAGCTGGGTTCCGGTCGGACGCAGCGGCCGAAGTCGCCGCCCCATCGTCAGTCGTTGAGATCGATCACCCTGCGCTTCGACGGGGGCCGGTCCGGTGCCTTGCCGGAGCTGCCCAGCCACTCGGGAGAATCCTTGTAGTTCGCGGCCGGCGGCGTCTTGCTGTTGAGCTGGTCCCGCTCGGCCTGGGCCGGGCTCTCGACGGGTGGGATGGGGGCGGATTGCGGGTACTGCGCTGCGGGCCCGCGCAACTGGAACCCGTCAATGCAGCGACGGAGCGCGATCGGATCCGTGATGAACGTGCACTCGTTCACGTTGGTGATGGCCTGGGCCATACCCCTCTCGGGCGAAATCGAGAGCAGGATGGCAAGAGCGAACAAC
This sequence comes from Methylorubrum rhodesianum, assembly GCF_014199985.1. Taxonomy (GTDB): domain Bacteria; phylum Pseudomonadota; class Alphaproteobacteria; order Rhizobiales; family Beijerinckiaceae; genus Methylobacterium; species Methylobacterium rhodesianum. Next base: position 448,542 of record NZ_JACHOS010000001.1, read on the forward strand.
TTCCCTCCCATCGGTCGCCTCCCTCCTCTCCGCTGCTCCTTTGACCGTTCGAGCCGTCCTCAGCGGCTTGCCGAAGGAGCGACCTGACGGATCTCCACTTCGCTCGGTTCACTCGGCTTCGGCCGTTTCACTTGAGCCTGCGGCGCCGGGGTGACGGCCTGTCCGCGCCCGGCACCGGCCGAGCCGGAGGGGAGGGCGCCCGCCCCTGCGCTCGCGCCCTTTCCGTCGATACGTCCAAGGCGCACTTTGACGCTACGAACGGACCGGCTGGCCGTATCGTAATCGCATTCGTAGGTGACACGCACCCACTGCCCCTGCGGACTAAGGAACCGCACGGAGTCACCGCGGAACTTGACGACAGTGTCCGCTCCAGCCGGCGGTTCGGCTTCTTGGAAAATCGATCCGGTCGGCCGATTCATCCACTCGAAGTCGCTCGGTGCCTGGCGCTCGATTCCCGGCACGCAGGCCTGCACGGCTGCGGGAATGGCCTGACGCGCGCAGGCCGCGTCGCACCCGGCCTTGGCGCCTTCCGAAATCACCTTGCCGTCCGGCTTCGCATCTTGGGCGGAAGCGGCACACAGGCTCAAGCCGAGCCATCCGATACTGACCAGGGCACGGCCCCATCCGGACAGGGACACGGTCCAACCCGCCTCCGGTCGAGCCACGATCCGCGTCATCCGTGAAATTCTCCATGACTTGTGCGAGCACGCCGGTGCCCGGGTGCAACAAGCGTCGGAAGGCCTGCCGCCACATAGACGCCTTTTCCAGGATGAACCACTATCGATCGGTCGAACAGAGTCACTTTCCCACCGCCGAACTGAACATTGCGCGGCGCTGTTGCCGAAATGTAAATCGAGGAAGCCCGATCAGAAAACCACTCACCCATTCGCGAAGTCGAATTCAGTTGCTTCGATCGCTTGGACGCTCCGACAGCCTCTATGGGCCAGCCCGCTCCGACCATCCAGCGCAGGATGATAGAGTGCATCGCCCCTTCGACGATCGATGGTATTTATCGGAATCAGCGAACCGGATCCGGCATTAGCGAGAACTGACAGACGCGAGCAAGGAGCGCGACCAGTTCCGGCTGACGCGACGTTCCCGTCTTGCCGAAAATCGACGCGAGCTGCGTGCGAAGCGTCGCGATACTGACTCTGCGGCTCTGCGCGATCGTGGAAAGCGGCACTCCCCTGCTGAGTTCGGCGGCGAGGCGCCCCTCGGCCGCGGTGAGGCCGAAGATCTTCTCCAGCGCCGGAGCGCAAACCTGCGTCCGGTCGGCGAGATCGATCAGGATCAGCAGTCGATGAGCCTCTCCCATCGCGATGATGTCCATGGCCTGAAAAACCAGCCGCTGATCGAGGTGGGGCCGCTCCAGTTCGACAGTACCGAACGGTTCCGACAACGCGGTGCCGATCATTCGAGACGTGAACGGCTCGGCCTCCAGCGGCACGACTTCAGGAAGGCCCGCCAGAATGATGCGCGTTGCGAGCCTGTTGCAATCGACCGTCTTCATGCGGCAGTTGATCAGTACTGCCGCGGATCCGACTTTATCGAGTACATGAAGAAGGGCGATTTTTTCGGGCATATGACACGTTTGCGAATTTTCAATCCATCGACGTTTCTCGATGCCGTCAATTCTTCCGCTTATCCGACTGTGTGTAGAGTCTACAACCTGTGTCGATAGCGAAATTAACGATATAAATCCAGTGATGCAACGGAGCCACTAGCGAAAATTGCGGAACACGTGGCATTGCACGCGACGCCAAACTACGCACATCCCGGCATATTCCGGGTGGTAACTGGCATAGGAAGCTCGCTCTCAGCCCGCGCTGCATAGATGTCATGCAGCGAAATTATCCCGATCGCACTGAAATCCGAATACAATCGATGATCTCATCTGTTCTGTGAAAATCCTTCCAAAAACACAGATCAAGATTTCCATCAAAGTATGGTACAATCTCAGATCGGAATTATTGGCGCAAACACGGTCCGATCACCCAAAAATTCATGTCCACCATGCCGTTGATGCCGGTCTCGCTTGAACAATCGAGTGCACGATCTTCGCAAATTTTGCCAACCCATTAAGGTAAACAGTCCCTTTCGCCCTGATCCGGCATCTTATCATTCGAATGAATGATGCGACTTTTGGCGACCTCTCGTATTTAACCTCTCGTTAACGACTGCACGAAGCAGCCACTCAATCCGCCGGGCCGACCAGCAGTCGGTAGAATTCGGCGAAGCGCCTGCCGGATGACAGAAAATAACTTACAGGGGATCAGTCATGAAGCACTTCACGATCGCGGCCATCAGCACGCTCGCCCTTTTCGCGGCCTCTCCGGCGCTCGCTGCCAGCAACAACTCGGCCGAGACCACTCAGGACGGCAGTTACAACGTGCTCGATCTCACGCAGACGGGTGACGGTGGCACCGCCAACATCACGCAGTCGGGCAAGAACAACGGCGAGCCGAAAATGGGCGCCTCGAGCACCCAGTCCGGCAAATCCAACTCGGTCACGGTCGTCCAGAAGGGCTCGAAGAATTCCTTCATGACGGAACAGAAGGGCGGAAGAAGCAACTCGATCGATCTGACCCAGACGGGCGCCCGCAACTCTTCCGACATTTCTCAGGAAGGGGGCCGGAGCGCGGCCGTGACGGTGTCGCAGGATTCGACTGAAAGCGGCGCGAAGGGGCACTCGGCCAACTCGACGCAGAAAGACGCTTACAACTCGCAGATCGACATCGAGCAGGTCGGGTCGAAGCAGGCGGCTTACGCCCGCCAGGAGGATGGCACTCGAAACGATTCGAAGATCCAGATCGAGCAGTCGTTTGCCGAAAACATGGCAACGGCCGGTCAGTCGGGTGCTGCTGCGTCCACCGTGTACATCGGCCAGGCCGGATACTACAACTCGGCGGTCGCCAGTCAGGTGGACACGAACAGCACAAACGCCACGATCTACCAGTCTGGTTTCGGTCAGTCTGCTGATATCGCCCAAGCCGATACCCGCAATTCGACGGTTGCGGTCATTCAGACCGGCTCTTACAACGACGCCTCATTTTACCAGACCGGTTCGAAGGGAAGCGACATCTTCGCGACCCAGTTCGGCGTCGGCAACGACGTAAAGGCGTCGCAGGTCAGCTCGGACGGCGCGCGAATCGAGGTGACGCAGTTCGGAACGGCCAACCAGGCCGACATCAAGCAGAATCTTTCGAACAACTCCGGCATCTACCTGACCCAGGCCGGTCTGCTGAACTCGGCAAAGCTCGAACAGACTGAATCCGCCGCGAGCACGATCACTGGCTTCCAGATCGGCACTGCGAACGTTCTGAATGCTTCGCAGGTCGGCAGCGCGAACAGCACGATCCTGAGCACCCAGACGGGCACAGGCAACATCGCGAACATCGCGCAGCGTCGCTAAGGCTCGCAACTCGAGCGAGAGGCGTCGCTGCCCTGAAACCGGGCAGCTCCGCCCACGCAGCGACCGTAGCCATCGACCTGCCTCATCAGGCCGATGGCTCTTCTCTCTCCGACATCGTCGACGAGACGCGAGCCATCGCGGGCTTGCCGCATCCGGGTCTCTGGACAGGTGGGCAAGTCGCACGAGGCGGCCGTCCGAGCTTCACAGGGACGCGGCAGACCATGATGACCGGCGACCTTCCGCCTCCTCCCATCGTCTGCATGCTTTCGGAACACCGCGAGGGCTCGCTCGTACAGATCCAAGGGGAGATTCGATCGGCCTCCGTGAATTCAGGGACCTACCGCCTGCTGGTTCGGAAGCAGGGACCGTCCGGCACCGCTCATGTCAGTCAACAATCGGACTTTTCCATCTCTCCGGATTCCATTGTACGACTCGATGGACTGCGCTTCTCGCTCGAGCCGGACGGGCGCTATCGAGCCCAGCTCTCCGTCCGCGTCGGCACCGTCGAGTACATGTGCGAGCGCGAGGGGCCGGACCTGTCCACCCCTCTCTGAACCCCATTCGAACTCGAACGCCCCCTGGCCAAACAGATGGCGCCGGAATTCGCATCTCGCCTTCGCGCTGTGGCGCCCCTGTCACGCTGTCCCGGTGGAACGATCCTCGGTGGTGCAACTGAAACGGTTTAGCGTTGACTTCAATCGGCGCACAACACAATACAAATCTCGCACCGCGATAACAGTCTTTGTCTGTAGGGCATTTTTAATATGTTCTGCGCTATGAGAAAATTACAAGAAAGTTTTCAATTCTCTGAACGCGGATTTGGTCAGACACAAGCTCTGAATGGACGGAACAGCAACATGATCAGTACCGTTCACAGGCTCCGGATCCGACATACAATCGCGTTCTTTGGGGTTTTCTGGCTTTTCTCGATTTATTCCGGGAACTCGTCGGCACAGCAGGCAGGTCTGATTGCCCCCATGTCTGGGCAGCCGATCCCCACCGAAGTCGCCGTTGAGTACGCGACGATCGGCGCGATGTCGCTCCCGATTCGGATCCTCGGTCTCAACGGAAACGGTGCCGGATCGGGCGGTCAGGTCGCCTACAATCAGCAGATCGGCAGCGGCAACCGGACCGATATCAGTCAGATCGGCAAGGGCAACGCTGCAGCCGTACAGATCTTTGGCGACGGCAACTTGGCGACGATTGCCCAGCAAGGGACCAACAATATCGGGCAGGGTGCGATCACCGGCGGTGCCAATCGCTTCGATCTGCAACAGAACGGCATCGGCAATCAGGCCGACATGAGTGTCAACGCGCCTGCAGGCGCGAACCTGCAGATCCGGCAGGACGGCAACGGCAACAGCGTCTCCGGCTCCGTACCGAGCGCCGCCAATGTCGTCGTCAACCAAGTTGGCAGCGGCCTCTCGCTCGACGTGAGCCAAGCCGGCGTCCCCAAGAGCATCAACATCCAGCAAGTCCGCGCCCGCTGAGGCGTGGGCACACGACGCGTGAAAAGGTGAAGTCCGCCCATGACGACACGCATCTTGGCCGCAAGTGCTCTGCTGATGCTCTCGGCCGGTTCAGTTATGGCCGGCAATCTCATCTATCAGCCGGTCAATCCCGCGTTCGGAGGGAGCCCTCTCAACGGAAACTGGCTGCAGAGCGAGGCCAACGCCCAAAACATGCCGCAGGCCCGCGAGCAGCGCCTGAATCAGATCTTCACGAGCCAGACTGGTCGGAACGGCCAATCGCTGACGCCCAGCCAGATCTTTGCCCAGCAGTTGCAGTCGCAACTCTACAGCTCTCTGGCGAACCAGATTACGCGGGCGATCTTCGGCGAGAATGCGCAACAAAGCGGTAACTTTGAGTTCCAAGGGACAAAAATAAACTTCAATCGCGAAGGTCCGAACGTGCGGATCGAAATTTTCGATGGGCAGACGACCAGCACTGTTTTGGTGCCTGCTGGTCCATAGCTGTCGCGAGATCGACATCACCGTCGTCCTGCAGCTCCGGAACCAGATCGGAGGCGAGGAATGCGGTGTTCGCGCCACGATAATCCGAAGGTCGCACCAAGCGACCCCGTCATGATCGGGATTCTTGATCCTTATGTGGGCTGAAAACTTCTCGATCCGACGCCTCGCCGTCGGTAGTCTTCTCGCCGCAGCACTCAGTTTGGGTGGCTGCGTCGCCATTGGCGAGCGCGAACCGCTCAATGAGGCGCCGACCGTCACCGAGACCTCGCCGACAGGCTTGAACCTCGAATTGCTTCCGCCGCCCGCAAAAGCCGTGGACCTCGCGGTCTACAGCTTTCCCGATTTGACCGGGCAGAACAAACCCAGCGACAACTTCGCCGAGTTCTCGCGTGCCGTGACGCAGGGCGGCGCCGCCTTCCTCGTGGATGCCCTGAGACGCACCGGCGGGGGCAGCTGGTTCCGCGTCGTCGAGCGCGGCAGCCTCGCCAATATCTTGCAGGAACGGCAACTCATCCGCGCGACCCGCCAGGAATTCGATCAGGACCAGGCCAAGCCCCTGCCGCCGATCCGCTTCGCCGGCCTGTTAGTCGAAGGCGGCATCCTTGCCTACGACGCGAATTTCGTGACCGGCGGCATTGGCGCCCGCTATCTTGGAATCGGCGGCGACATCCGCTATCGGCGCGACGTCGTGACGGTCGGCATGCGTATCGTGTCCGTCCAGTCGGGCGAGGTGTTGACCAGTGTCACGACGACGAAGACGATCTACTCGATCGGGCTCAACACGAACACGTTTCGCTACGTCGCGGTCAACAAGCTGTTCGAGTTCGATGCGGGTGTCACGCGCAACGAGCCGACGCAGTTCGCCGTGCGGGAATCGATCGAGCTGGCCGTCTACTCGACCTTGATGGAGGGCGCGCGCAAGGGGCTTTGGAAGTTCCGCGATCCGACGATCGGCCAACGGCTTCTCCGGGAATACATCGAACGGGACAAGCCGCTGCCGCCCGCCAGCGCGAATGCCGAGATCGTTCAGGAAGCCGTCGTCGTCGCGAAGAATTGAGACGATGCGCGCTCGACGAGCATGGATGGCGCCAGTGCTGTTGGCGGCGGTTCTGTTTGCCTCCCCCACGCAAGCCGACCTTCGCGCTCGTGGAACGGTCCTGGATCTGACCGTGACGGCGCAGGCTGAGACACAGAGCGAACCGCCGATCCCAGCGGTGATCGCGATCGTCGAGAGGATCGTGCCGGAGATCTCCGTCGCAGGGATCTCGGCGCTGATCACGCAGGCAGCGATGAACACCGGCGTTCCCGCCGATTTTCTTCTCCGGTTGCTCAAGCGTGAGAGCAACTTGAACCCCACGGCCGTGAGTCCCAAAGGAGCGCTCGGGATCGCTCAATTCATGCCGGCGACCGCGGCCGAGCGCGGATTGGCCGATCCGTTCGATCCGGTTCAGGCCATTCCCAAGGCAGCCGAACTCCTGCGCGATCTGCGGCAGCGTTATGGAAGCTGGGCTCTGGCGGCGGCGGCCTACAATGCAGGTCCCGGCCGGGTCGATGCTTGGCTGCTTGGTCGCCTGGAACTGCCGAAGGAGACGGTGGACTACGTCGTCAACATCACCGGGGTGGACACGCTGAGTTCGGCCGCGGTCTATCGTCCAGCCCAATCCGGGGGGCCACTCCAGATTGCGTCCTTCGCCGCCTCCCTCCCCTTGTTCGCGGTCGCATCGGAAGGCTCCGCCCTCCGCGCATCGGATCATCGGGAGACCTCGGCGGAGGCGAAACGGGCGGCGAAATCGGCTGACGGCGTCACGGCGCCGCTCACGACAGCTCAACTGCGCGCCGCGGCTGGGGGCATCTTGCGGCCTGCGGCCGGGTTGAGCCCGCCCTGCGCGGCTCTGCTCAACTCGAACGCGCCATGTCTCAATTTGAGCCGTTATTGAGCCGCTCGATACGGAGTCCTTCCGAAGGGTTCGACCCGCCCTCCGTCATCCCTAGGCGCCGAGAGCGAGACCGGAACCCGGAATGGCCCTCGCGCGGCCGTATGCCTCTCATCCAGAATGGAGTCCGGATTTCAACACGCCCCTACGGAATCAAGCGGGCGACGTAATCGAGGAAGGCGGTCGGAATCAGTCTGCACTCACGGCTTTGCGCCGGATGCCGCGAAGAGGGTGCAAGCACCGTCCGTGCAGAACCGACGACGACCCGCCGTATCTCGTCAACGTCCCTGCTTCAGCGTGATCTGGTTGAATGAGCCGGATTGCGCGATGACAGCGCTGTTGGACACACCGCTCTGCATGATGCGAATGACGTTGCCGATGCCGGTCTGCGTCGCGTCAATACGATTGTACTGACCTTCCTGCAAACCGTAGAAGGCATTGCCCTGGCCCGGCGTCGGCACGCTGTCGGAGGGCGGTGAGACGCGGTTCATCGTGTTCCGCAGGGCGCCGTTCTCGATATCCTGCATCGTCACGTCCGACCGTGCCATCAGGGCGGACAGGTCCTGCGCCGACGCGGAGACCGACATCGGTACCAGGGCAGTGAACACGGTAACGAGCGGAACGATTCTTCGCATCGGATGGCATCCTTTTCGCCGCCCGACCATCGGTTTTGTCCGTTAAGAAAGCTTCAAGAGACACGCGGTCTTTAGACAAGGCCGGCTGTTTTCGGGATCGACGATCACGACCTCAAATGATTGCGGGCGGCTCGGACGATCGAATCCTGAAAATGAGTCCAGACTAGAGGAGGCTCCCCCGACATGCCTGATCCTGGAACGGCCGGGCAGTCGCATCGGGGCCTGTGCCACTTCCTGCCCAGCGGTTCGGCCGCCGCTCCGACCTTCCGCGGCGCTGATGGCCTGAACTCAGCATCGCCGAGTCCGGCGCCCCGACCGTCGGGCCACTCGGGTTCCGCCTGGAACGCAGTGGGCACGAAAAGACCCGCAGGATCATCGAACGCGGCATCAGGAGTTGGCGAGGCGGCTCAGCGTGTCGGTCAGGGTCAGTGCGAACAGGATGGCGAGCCAGAACAATCCGCAAGCCGCCGCCAGCCGAACTAGGGCATCGGCCCGGTCGAGCCGCATCAACAGCAGCGCCACGAGGGCGGCCTGGGTCGCGGCGATGCCGAAATTGATGGGCGCCGCCCAGGATGCGGGGGCGGCGTAGGCGGCGAAAAGGCTCAGGGCCAGAAATGCGAGCAACAGAACCCAAACGATAAGGCCCCGCCGCCAGATCCTGCCGATCGACGTCCGCGACCGCTCACTCATCCGGCGCGTCCATCGAGATAGAGCATGGGGTAGAGGACGATCCAGATCATGTCGACGAACCCCCAGTAGAGCATCGCCACCTCGACCTGCGGACTCTCGAACAGAAAGCCGGGCTCGCGCCATTCTTTCCAGATCAGGCGAACGACGAGGGCGATCCCGATCGAGAGATGGATGGCGTGGATCGAGGTCGCGAGCCAGTAGAAGCCGAAGAACAGCTGCGTTGTTGGCTCCTTCAGCGCGAAGCTCGCCCCGGGCAGGAGGTGCTTCTCGATGTCCTCGCGATACTCCACGCCCTTCACCGCCATGAAGGCGAGGCCGAGAAGGACCGTGGCGCCGAGGCACCAGAGCGTCAGACGCTGAAGGCCCTTCTGTTCGGAAGCCTGCGAAGCGATGGCGGCGCAAAGCCCACTCGTGAGGAGGAGGGCGGTGTTGAGCGTGCCGTAGACGATGTTGGTCTCGCGCGCCGCGATCGCGAAGTCCGCCGCGTGCTCCAGCCGCATCGCCGTGTAGAGCAGGAACAAAGCCCCGAAGAACAGCACCTCGCTAGCGATGAAGATCCAGATGCCGAAGGTCGCCCCGGCACGCTGGTAAGCGAAGGCCCGGTCACCCGCGAGACCGAGTTCGTCCCACGGCTCGCGGAGGTGCCGCTCGGCGGTCTTCTCGATAAGATCGCCACCCGCGCTCACGTCAGCGCCCCCTTCTCGGCGATGCGCGGCTCGTCACCCGGCGGCGTGGCCTCCGGATGGTAGTCGTAGGGCGGCGCGAGAACCTGCGGATTGCCGAAGAAGTTCTGCCGCGGCGGCGGCGAGGTGGTGCGCCATTCGAGGCCCGTGGCGTTCCAGGGATCGTTGAGGGCGCGGCCTCCGAAGAACAGCGACCAGGTGAGGTAGCCGAGGGGCATCAGATAGGCCACGGCGAGCACCGCCGCGCCGGAGGAGGAGAGCACGTTCCAGACCTGGAACTCCGGCGGATAGGTGTAGTAGCGCCGCGGCATGCCGAGATAGCCGGCGATGAATTGCGGGAAGAAGGTCAGATTGAAACCGAAGAACATCAGAAGAGCGGCGAAGCGTGCCCAGCTCTCCGGGTACATCCGCCCCGTCACCTTCGGCCACCAGAAGTGCAGGCCGGCGAAGTAGGCCGACACGGAGGCACCGACCATAATGTAGTGGAAGTGCGCGACGACGAAGTAAGTATCCTGCACGTGCACATCGATCGGTACGGAGGCCAGGAAGAGACCGGTCAGGCCGCCCATGGTGAACAAGCCCAGGAAACCGAGTGCGTAGAGCATCGGCGACTCGAAGCCGATCTGGCCGCGGTAGAGCGTGGCGGTCCAGTTGAACACCTTGATGGCGGAGGGCACCGCCACGATGAAGGACAGGAACGAGAACACCAGGGCGGCGAACGGCGACATGCCCGAGGTGAACATGTGGTGGCCCCAGGTGAAGAAACCGATCACCGCGATCGCCACCAAGGCGTAGACCATGAAGGAATAGCCGAAAATGCGGCGCCGGGCGTAGCAGGTGATGACCTCCGAGATCACGCCCATGGCCGGAAGGATCATGATGTAAACGGCCGGGTGCGAGTAGAACCAGAACAGGTGCTGGAACAGGATCGGGTCGCCGCCGCGGGCTGGATCGAAAATCGGCAGGTTGAAGGTGCGCTCGGCGATGACGAGGACGAGCGTCAGAGCCAGCACGGGCGTGGCGAGCACGAAGATCAGGCTCGTCGTGTACATCGCCCAGACGAAGAGCGGCAGGCGGAACCATGTCATGCCCGGCGCCCGCAGGTAGTGGACCGTGGCGATGAAGTTGACGCCCGTCGCGATGGTCGAGAAGCCGGAGACGAATACCCCGAGCACGGCCAGCGTCACGAAAGTGTTCGAGAACACCGTCGAGTAGGGAACGTAGAAGGTCCAGCCGGTATCGATGCCGCCCGCCAGCACGGCCGCCAGCGTCAACAGCCCGCCGGCCATGTTGAGGTACCACGAGATCAGGTTGAGCTTGGGAAAGGCGAGGTCGCGCGCGCCGATCATCAGCGGCAGCAGGAAATTCCCCATCGTCGTCGGGATCGACGGAATAAGGAAGAACCACACCATGACGATGCCGTGTAGCGAGAACAGCTTGTTGTAGGTGTCCGCGCCGACGATGTTGCCCTCCGGCGTGAACAGTTCCAGCCGCACGAGCGTGGCGGCCGCGCCGCCGATGAAGAAGAAGAAGGTGATCGACAGCGCGTAGAGGATGGCGATGCGCTTGTGATCGGTCGTGAACAGCCAGGAAGCAACGCTGCGCCCCTCGGCGAGATAGCTGACCGGCAGTCCGAGATCCAACTCCCGGGGGTTGGCGAGCGTCGAGGCATCGGAAGAGGCGCCGCTCATCGGGCGAGACTCCGGGCGGCGTGAGGCATGGGCGTCATGGTGGGGTGTCTCCCGAAGCGGGCGCGCCGGGCACCATGGCGGGGCTGCGCAGAGACTGGTTCGGCGCGGATTCCGGCGGCGTCTGTCCGGGTGCGCAGATGTTCTGCGCCGGCGCGAGGTTGAGCGAGCCGATCAGGTCGAACCGGTCGGTGCCGTGGCGGATATAGGCGGTCAGCGCCTGGATCTCGCCGTCGGAAAGCTTGCCCTCGTAGCTCGGCATGATCGGCTCGTAGCCGGCCACCACGTCGCGCTCGGGCTGGAGGATCGAGTCGCGGACATAGGCCTCGTCCACGGTGGCGGTACGCCCGCCCTCCAGCGGCACCGACTGGTTCCAGATCCCGGCCAGTGAGGGCGCGTGCACCTTCGATCCCGCATTGTGGCAGCCCGAGCATCCGCGCTCCGAGAACAGCCGCGCACCGAGTTCGGCGAGACCGTCGCGCTCGGGCTGCCTCGTGAGCCACTGCGCGTAGTCCTGCGGCTCCATCACGATGATCCGGCCGACCATGCGCGAGTGATCGGTGCCGCAATACTCGGTGCAGAGCAGGTGGTAGGTGCCCGTCTTGGTGGCCTGGAACCACGTTTCCGTCTGCTGGTAGGGCAGGGCGTCGCGCTTGAGGCGGAAGGCCGGCACGTAGAACGAGTGGATCACGTCCTGCGAGGTCAGGAGCAGGCGGACCGGCGCGCCGACGGGAACGTGCAGTTCGTTGATCTCTCGGGTGCCGCTCGGACCCTGCGTCTTCCACATCCACTGCTTGCCGACGACATGGATCTCGATGGCGTCCTTCGGCGGCGAGAAGGCACCGATTTCGACCGAGGCCGCCCACCAGAAGATGAAGACGAAGATGAACAGGGTCGCGGCGGTCCAGCCGACCTCGAACTCCCGCGAGACGATGGTCGGCATCTCGCCGCGCTTGGCCGACGAGCCGCGGCGGTACCGGATCGCGAAGGTCACGACGAGGCCGACGACGAGGAGGACGATGGCCGAGGAGATCAGCAGGAGGCCGATGAAGATGGCATCCACCTTCGCCGCCTGGACGGAGGCGGATTCCGGTCGCAGGAAGGCGGGGATCAGCGCGTCGAGCATCACGGCGTCCCTGTCCCCGGCCCGGCACCGGACGAGAGGACGGGACCTGACGCTCCGCCGCGGCTGCCGAGCGGAGGCGTGCGCTCCGGCTGGATCGGTGCCGCGTAGGCCGCGTTGCCGCGCACGGCCAAGCGCCGCATGGCCTCCTCGATCGGCATGCGGGCGATCCCCTTCTCGCGGTCGATCCAGGCATAACCAGCGAGCTTGGCGCGCTGGTCCCTCAGCATCGCCGCAAGGTCGGCCTCGGGGCTTTGCTGCAGCCGGGGCGCCGGGAAAACCCGTGCCTGCTGGACAAGCGGTCCGAGACCCTGGCGGTTGTAGTAGAAGCGTAGGCCCCCGATGGTGACGGCCGTGAAGAGGACGATGAACAGTCCGGTCAGCAGCAGCGGCTTGAGCCGGATATCAGGAGCCTCCGTGCCGGGCGGCGCGTGGCCGACGACATCGTCGTGGACCCTCGTGTGGAGCTGACCACGCGCCGCATCAGACATGACGAGGCCTCGCGACGCGACGGACGATGAGCCGGGAGACGGAGCCCGAGAGGAGCACCAGCGCGAAGAGGGCGAGCACGGCGACTGCCGCAGCGGCGGCGGCACCCTCGCCGTAGGCCGGCAGGACGAGCCAGGCGAAGTGAACGGTCACGCCGATCAGCAGGAGCAGGCCGACGCCGCGCAGCAGCGCAGGGCTCTTCCGCACGGCCGAGAACAACAGAGCCAGGAAGGGAACGATTCCGCCGAGGAACAGGGTGGCGACGAGGACGCCGCCCCAGGGGCTCGCACCGCGCTTGAGGTACCACTCCGCCTTGGGCGGAAGGTCGCCGTACCATGCCACGATATAGGACATCAGCTCGAGGTAGAGCACGCCGAGGAGCGTCGCGAGCATCAGGCCGGCGAGGTCGGAGGCGCCGCGTGCGTCGAGGCTCGGCGGGCTCACAAGCGCGGCGAAGGCCAGGGCCGCCAGGATCTGGTGGAACGCGACGTCGGCGGCAAAGGCCGAGGAGTTGAAGCCGGGCTCGACCGAGAGGATCCAGTCGATCGAGACAAGGCTGATGGTCAGGCCGTAGAAGGTCAGGCCGAGGCCGGCGACCAGAGTGCCGGCACGTCCGGACAGGAACAAGCCCGCGAGCACCGACCAGCCGAGCAAGGTCACGGCCGCGCGGACGAGGAACAGCACCGGGTCGAGATAGAGCCGCAGGACATCCGGCGCGGCGCCGGTCCCGGCGGCCCAGGGAAAGGCCGCATGGAGCCCGAGGGCGACGCCGAGGAAGGTGAGCGCGGCGAGCGGCACGAGGGCCGTCGCCGGTCGCAGGGCGGGCGCCAGGGTCTCGCCCCAGCGACCGCCGGTCACCGCATGGATCATTACGAGGACGAGGGCGCCGAACGGCACCGCGCTCCACACGATCCAGGCGAGGAGCCAGCCGCGAAACAGGGCATCGCTCACGGCAGCTTCTCCGCGAGATCGGGGGCTTCGGCGACGCGGGCGCCCTGCGAAAGCTGCAATGCGCGGATGTAGGCGGCGATCGCCCAGCGGTCGCGGGGCTCGACCCGGTTGGCGTAGACGTACATCACCCCGTAGCCGCGGGTGATGACGTCGACGAAGTAGGCGGCCGGGGCCGCCCGCAAGCGGTCCTCGTGATAGGAGGGCGGGGCGGGAAAGCCGCGCTGCACCACCATGCCGTCGCCGTGGCCGGTATAGCCATGACAGGGTGTACAGATGGCGTCGTAGCGCTGGCGTCCGCGCTCCAGCAGCGCGGCATCGACGGGCGGCGGCTCGCGCAAGGCGGTCTCGCGGGCGAGTGCGCCGACCGCCACGGTGCCTTCCGGCGGACGGCGCGCCTCGGCGTGGTCGGGAAAGAGCGGTGCCTTGCCATAGACCTCGTAGCGGTTCTGCACCCGCATCGACTGGTCTTCGCAGGCAGCCAAAGCGGCCAGCAGCGGCAGCAGAAGGGGGAGCACGCGCCTCACGGGTGCATCTCCGCGACGAGAAGGGCACCGGCCCGTTCCAAACTGCGGCGCAGGGCGCTCGCATCCGCGTCCTTCGGCGCGATGAGGAGCAGGAAGCGGTCCTGGCTCGCGCGTTCGAATTGCGGGATCGCGAAGAGCGGATGGTGCAGGCGCGGCAATCCGCAAACCCAGAACAGGGTGACGAGTCCGGCAATGGCCGCGATCAGCACTCCGAACTCGAACGGCACCAGTAGGAAGACCGGCCAGGAATGGAGCGGACGCCCGCCCGTGTTGAGTGGGTAATCGATCACCGACGAGTACCATTGCAGGGCGTACATCGCCGCCGCCGCCCCGAAGCCGGCCAGAGCCATCACCGGCCGCACCGGGTTGCGTTTCGGCGCGAAGGCGTCCGTGAGGTCCGGTACCGGGAACGGCGTGAAGGCGTCGAGGGTACGGTGGCCGTCGGCGGCAGCGAGCCGCATCGCCCGCACCAGTGCCTCGGGGCTATCGAATTCGGCGAGCAGCGGGGCGCTCATGCCGTGCCCCTTCTCGCCGCGCCCTCGTCATGGGCAAGTTGGCTGACCTCATGGATCGAGACGATCGGGAAGATCCGCGCGAGCACGAGGAAGCCGAACGCGAACAGACCGAGCGGCGCGATCAGGATCACCACGTCGTAGACGCTGACGTGATAGGTCCGCCACAGGCTGACGGCGTGACCGTGCGACAGCGTATTCCAGACGATCAGGATCCGCTCCAGCCACATGCCGAGATTGATCACGATCGAGATGATCGCGAGCGCCCAAAGGTTGAGGCGTACGCGGGCGAACCAGAGCGCCTGCGGCGCGAGGCAGTTGCAGAACAGCAGGCTGTAATAGAGCCAGCGATAGTCGCCAGTGAAGAAGTAGCTGATGACCGTACGGTCGGCGTGCTCGCCGCCGTACCAACCCATGAACCACTCCGTGGCGTAGGAGATCGTCATGACGAGGCTGGCGAACAACATCACCTTCGCCATGGCATCGAAGTGGGACGGGGTGATCACCGCCTGCAGGTTCAGGCCCCAGCGGATGACAATGGCCAGCACCACCACCATGGCGAAGCCCGAATACATCGCGCCGACGACGAAGTAGGGCGGGAAGATCGATTCCTGCCAGCCGGGCATCAGGCTCGCCGCAAAGTCGAGGCCGACGATGGAGTGGACCGAACAGACCAGCGGGACGGCGAGCGCCGCCATGGTCTTGTGGAAGGTCTCGTAGGCGGCCCAGTGCCGGGCCGAGCCGCGCCAACCGAGCGCCATCGCGCCGTAAATCCGCCGTCCCATACGCGATCGCGCCCGGTCGCGCATGGTCGCGAGATCGGGCAGCAGGCCGGTGAACCAGAAAATCAGTGAGAACAGCAGGTAGCTGAGGATCGCCCAGAAGTCCCAGACCAGCGCCGAGCGCCATTGCGGCCAGAGATCCATGGTGTTGGGGTAGGGCGCGAGCCAGTAGGAATAGAGCGGACGCCCGAGATGGATGATCGGGAAGATACCGGCGATGGCGGCCGCGAACAGCGTCATCGCCTCGGCGAAGCGGTTGATCGAGGCGCGCCAGTGCTGGCGCGTCAGCAGCAGCATCGAGGAGATCAGCGTGCCCGCGTTGCCGATGCCGATCCACCAGACGTAGTTGGCGATCGAGAACCCCCACACCACCGTCGTGTTCACGCCCGACAGGCCGATGCCGACGGTGAGCACCGCGCCGATGGCGACCACGGTGGCGAGCACCAGGGGCATCACCCCGAGGAAGGCGATGACCCAGGCGCGGCCCGGCCCGCGCCGCTGGATCGGGTCGGCGACCGCGGCGCAGATCTCGCCGTAGCCGAGGCGATCACGGTCGATCCATCGGTGCGGCTGCGCCGGCCCGCTCACGAACGATCCTCCTTCAGGTCTGAATTCGGGGCGCGGAGGTTCGCGAGGTAGGTCGTGCGCGGGCGGGTGTTCAGTTCCTCCATCAGCGCGTAGTGGCGCGGGTCCTGCCGCATCTGCGCTATGGCGCTGCCGGGCTTGGCAAGATCGCCGAAATGGATCGCCCGCGTCGGGCAGGCGGATTGGCAGGCGGTGGCGACCGCCTCCATCTCGCGCCCGTCGCGCGCGGCCGCCTGCCGTTCAGTGGCGATGCGCTGGATGCAGTAGGTGCATTTTTCCATGACGCCGCGGGCGCGGACCGTGACGTTGGGGTTGCGCTGCGCCTTCACCGACTCCGCGCCGAGATTGGCGTAGGGCTGGCCGTCGGCGTAGCCGAAGAAGTTGAAGCGGCGCACCTTGTAGGGGCAGTTCGCCTCGCAGAAGCGGGTGCCGACGCAGCGATTGTAGACCTGCAGATTCAAGCCCTCTCCGTCATGGACCGAAGCCGCGACGGGGCAGACCGGCTCGCAGGGCGCGTGCTCGCAATGCATGCAGGGCACGGGCTGGAACCCGGCCCGCGGTGCTTCCGGGCTCCCTTCGTCGTAGATGTCGATGCGCAGCCAATGCATCATCCGGCCTCGCGCGATCTCCTCCGGGCCGACCACGGGGACGTTGTTCTCGGACTGGCAGGCGACGACGCAGGCGTTGCAGCCGATGCAGGCATCGGTGTCGATCACCATCGCCCAGGCATGGCCGTCGGCATCCCCCTTCCATGGCGCGAGCAGGCTCGGCTGAGCCGCGCCGACGCCCTTTGGCTCGGTGCTGGCGAGCGCGGCGAGGTCGATCTGCCGGTACAGCTTTTTGGTCTCGCCCTCGATCTCGACATAGTTCTGCGTGCGCAGGATCGTTTCGGTTCTGTCGGATTTCGCGAGATCGACGCCGGTCACGAGCCAGGGCGAGGCGGCGCTCGCGAGAGCGTACGCGTTCGCGCCGATGCCATTTCCGATGGCTCCGGCCCGCTCGCGGCCGTAGCCGAGCGTCAGCACGCCGACGCCCTCGGCGACACCGGACTCGATGACGACCGGCACCTCGATCGAGCGTCCACCCGCGCTCGCGCGCACCACGTCGCCAGCCTCGAGCCCGCGTCGCCCTGCCTCCGCGCGGGACAGCGCGAGCGCGTTGCCCCATACCTGCTTCGAGATCGGCTTCGGACATTCCTGAAGCCACGCATTGTTGGCGAAACGCCCGTCCCAGAGACAGGGGTCCGGCCGCAGCTCGACCGTCAGGCCCTCGCCCCGGCCGCCGTCGGGCAAAGCAATCAGGCGCGGCTCGCCGGGGTCGAGGATCGCCGCCGCCGTGCCCTCGATGAGGCCGTCATGGAGGCCGCGGCGCCACCAGCCCTCGAAGTCGACTCCGCCGCGTTCGCGCCACGTCTCACGGACGAGAGCGTAGCCCGCCGTCGCCGTGCGGCCGGAGAAAAGTGGGAGGATCTCGTGGAGCGAGCGCCCGTCGTAGAGGGGGCGCAGCAGCGGCTGAACGAGGCTCACGGTCCCGTCCGTGGCGCGAAGGTCCGACCAGCTCTCCAGTTCGTGGGTGAGCGGCAGGTGCCAGTGGGTGGCGCCCGCCGTCTCGTCGCCGTGCAGACCGGCATGGACGCTGAACCGGGCACGCCCGATGCGCTTGGCGAGATCGAGATCGGCCGGCGCCGTCGCGACCGGATCGCCACCCAGGATCGCGAGGCAGGTCACGTCGCCGCGGTCGAGGGCGTCCGCCAGCTCGAGGAGGCTTGCCGGCCTGCGTCCCTCGATGCCTTCGGGCGGCAGGATGAAGTCCACCGGCGCCCGCAGGCGCGCGTTGATCCAGTGCGCGAGGGCGTGACACTCCGGTGCGAGCGCGACTCCGACCAGCACCAGCGCGCGGCCCTGCTGTGCCATGAGGTCGTCGGCGGCAGCCTGGGCGAAGAGCCGCGTCGCCTCGGACAGGGCGGGCGCGGGCAGTCCGGCGCCGAGGGCGTTGGCGACGATCGTCAGGATCGCCGGCTGATCGAACGGATCAACGGCCCGGCGCGCATCCGCCTTGACGCCGGTCAGCGTCAGGGCGGCCTCCGCCACGTAGAGCCGGCCGAACCGCGCCGTGTCGCGCCGCCGGCCGATCAGCGCGTTCGAGAGCCGGATCTGATCGGGTCCGGGCCCGAGCGGATCGGCGCCGACGCACAGGATGGTCTCGGCCCGATCGAGCTGGGGCAGGGCGCGGAGGCGTCGGCCGAATGCGCGTTCGGCTCCGCGCTCGGCATTGTCCTCATCGACTGCCTCGTGAAGATGCCACACGGCCTCCGGCAATTGACCGAGCAGGAGGTCGATCTGGCGCGCGAGGGTCGGTGAGGTGACGCGGCCGGTGACGAGATGCAGACCGCGCCCGCGTGCACCGCGAACCGTTGCGAGTGGTCCGTTCACCGCCCGCTCGAACATGTCCCAGGAGGCGATGCCGTTGACCCGCTCGGTCACCGTACGCGAGCGATCGGGATCGTAGAGGTCGAGGATCGCGGCCTCGGCGAAGACGTCGGTCGCGCCGAGGCTTCCCGGATGCAGCGGGTTACCTTCGATCTTGATCGGCCGGCCGTCGACCGCGATGGCGTGGACACCGCGTGCCCAACCGCTCAGGGAGAGTGCCGTCGCGTAGCGCACCGGCACGCCGGGCAGGAGCTCTTCGGGCGAGCGCACATACGGCACGATCGTCTCGACCGGCTTCGAGCAGCCGCCCGCGGCGAGGGTGATGCCGGCACCGAGAAGGCGCAGCGCGTCGCGGCGCGAGAGCGGAGTCAGCGGTGGCATATCGAGCACTCGCTCAGCCGCTCGGGCGACTTGATGCTGCGCTCCTCCATGAAGCGGGCGCCGATCACCGCCTGATCGGCCGGCGGCTTCCAGGTCATATCGAAAACCGCCTCGTGCGGCCGGAGGTTCGGCGCGGGGTCGCGATGGCAGTCGAGGCACCAGCCCATGGTGAGCGGCGCCGACTGCCGCATCAGCTTCATTGTCTGAACCGGGCCGTGGCAGGTCGAGCAACCGAGCCCCTTGGCCACGTGAACCGCGTGGTTGAAGTACACATAGGCCGGCAGGTTATGAACCCGGTTCCAGATCAGGGGCCGCCCCTCGGCGAGGCTCTGACGCACCGGCGCCAGCATCGGCGCGTTGGTCCATTCCTGCGAGTGGCAGCTCATGCAGGTCTCGGTCGGCGGGATGCCGGCAAAGGCCGCCTTCTCCACCGACGTGTGGCAGTAGCGGCAATCGATCCCAAGACCGCCGACGTGGTGCTCGTGGCTGAACGGCACCGGCTGCTCACGGGTCACGTCCTGGGCCGTCGCGTAGGGCGAGCGCCAGAGCGTGTAGGCGAGGCCCACGGCGAGAACCGGTGCGGCACCGATCGAGGCGAGGATGACGCGGGCCACGGTGTCCGCGCCCGGATGAAAGATCTGCACCATCCCGCGCGAGACGCCCTTTCCACATTCAATCCGGCATCGGCTCAGCGCGAGACTGATCCGGCGCGGCAGCGACTGCAAGCAAAAATGCTTGGTTTTTCTTCCAGATCATCAGATCAGTTCACGATCGGACGCACCATGCAGATCATACATGCGAAATATAATGGACAAATTGAGCGCAACCTCAAGTGCAGTCACAGCATTGCCTACGGAGCGCCGCCCCATACTCCCATCTCCGCTTCGAGACGCCTTGCCCGGTGAAGACCACCGCGCCGCTGCTGACGCATCACAGTGTCAACGGCGCGGGCTGGCGCACCATCCCGAACGGCAACTTTCAGCATGCGAGAAAGATCAATCGGAGCCGTAGCGTCGTGCAAACGGCCGCAGGACGAAGGCTTGAGCGGGCACACCGACCAAGGGGCCGATGCGTCTGGGTTGGGTCGTTCCGAAAAGGTGGATGCCGGATCGGCGAAAGAATGCGTACGGAAATCGGGCCCGTGGGACGTCAGGCCAACGTGATCGGCCCTGCTGCGGACCCTGATCGGGGCAAGATCCGGAATTGTCCTCACGGCGCCAGCCGAACGGGATGATCTCAAGCGCCGGAAAGCGGGCTCGTTGCGAGCCGGTAACCTTTCAGTAAACAAACATCGTTAACAAACTTCTCGAATGCTCGCTGGAACGTCTATCGGTTGACTGTCGTCCCACTGCCGAGACCGGGCGGCGCTGATCTTCCGATTGGGGGCCCGAGCCGGTTGCGCCGACGGTCCGAAGTGCTCCGCTTCCGGGCCGGCGGATCGCGTGAATCATCGTTTGAGGCTTGGCGGCCTCGTCAGCGGAAGGCCTTTGCCATGTCGGAGACGGTCCAAGCGGGCAAGAGGGCGGCGAACGCGCCGGCCGGGACGGTGTCGCCCGAGGAGATGCTGAAGCAGGCGGTTGTTGGCGCAAAGGCCGCACCGGCCGCAGCGCCGGTCGCGCCGCCCGCTCGCAAGACCATCCGTCTCGGCGCCAATGGACGGCTTGCCGCGGCGAGCGCGGCCGCCCTGATCGGCGGTCTCAGCCTCGGTCTTCTGGCGGCGCCGCAGGATCGTTCCGGCGAGGTGCTCGCACAGGTGCAGGCCGAACTCTCGAAGGGGCGGCAGGAAACGGCCCGCCTCTCCCAGGAGCTCGACCGGGTGGCCCGCACCGCAACGGCTCTGCGCGAGGCCAGCGAGGCCGCCCGCAGCGAGACCAAGTTGCTTGCAGCCAGCCTCGGCGATCGGATCACTCGCAGCGAACAAGCACTCGACAAGCGGCTCACGGGCCTGTCCGAGACGATGACCCGCAGCGAGCGCGAGCAGAGCGAGCGCATCGCCGGCATGATCGCGCAATTGGACAAGAAGGTGCCGGCCGCCGGTTCCGCAGTCCCGACCAAGCCCGATCCGAAGACGGAGGCACGCGCGCCGGAGCCGACACAGACCGGCAGTCTCCCGGACAAACCGAAGACCGAGACCCTCGATGGGTGGGCGCTGCGTGACGTCTACGACGGTGTGGCGATTCTCGAAGACCGCCGCCGCCGGCTCGTCGAGGTCGGGCGGGGGGACTCGGTGCCGGGGATCGGACGGGTGGAGGCGATCGAACGCCGGGGCCGGCAATGGGTCGTGGTGACGCGCCAGGGCCTTATCACGCCCCAGACGTGGTGAGGCGGCGCTGCATCAGCGCCGCGTCACGTCACCGGCAGGATCACGACCGGCGTGACGGCAGCCAGCCCCGCGCCCGACGCGGCGGACTCGCGTTCAGCGAGCATGGTCGCCCGCTCGGCACGAATCCGACCACGCGCCCGCGCCTCGTCCCGCGCACGCGGTGTGGCGTGGAGTATCGTCGCGAGAAGGACCTCGCCGTCGCCCTGTTCTGTCAAACTCTTCGCATCGAAGACTGGCATGACCCGCTCCCGCCCTCGACAAGGGCACGCGGTTTGCGAGCGAAAGCTCGACCGTTTGTGAAGAACTAGCGAATTGGGGATAAGTTCCACCAATCCATCGACTTTAACCGCGCTTTCATATTTGCGCCGCAGCAGAAGCTACTGCGGTGCGAAACCGCACGCTACAGCATCAATAGTTGTACGACTCAGGTGTCGGACAGATCCAGAAGATTTGGCGCGACCCCACGGAAGTCCGTTTCGATCCGATAGAGGTGACCTGCCATCGGATCGATTGTCGGATCCCGGCCTCGCAGGCAGGTCGTGACATACAGGGTCGAGAAGTCGTCTCCCCCGAAGGCACATTTGGTCACGAGCGGCGTCGGCATCGGCACGACATAGGCGACCTGCCCATCCGGTGCGAAGCGGGTGATGCGCCCGGCGCCGTAATGGCAGATCCAGAGGTGATCCTCCGCGTCGAGCGTCAGGCCATCCGGCTTGCCCCATCCGTCTTCGAACCGGAGGACGGGACGCCCTTCACCGATCCGGCTCTCATCGAGGTCGTGGACTCGCACGACGCCGTTTGCGGTATCGATCGTATAGAGGCGGCGGCCGTCCGGACTCACGACCGGACCGTTCGTCACGGCGGCGGCGCTGCCGAAGGTCTCGAGGCGGGTCCCGTCCCAGCGATGGAAGCGGCCGGTCTCCGCTTCTTCCGCGTCATCCATGCTGCCGAAGTAGAGACAACCGTCCGGCCCGACCTGTCCGCTGTTGAGCCGGTTGCCCTCCGGATAATCGTCCGGACGCACGAGTGGCGTGCGGGATCCGTCCGACAACCGCAAGGCGGCAACACCTGATTTGAAGCCGGCGACGACGCGATCCGGGTCCCGAGTCAGGAGGGCGAAGCCGATCTTCTCATCGAGGGGCAGGCGGACGGTTTCATTCGTCGCCGGCCAGTGCCGCCAGACCGCCGGATTCTCGATATCGACCCAGAGCAGAGATCCATCGCGAACATCCCACACCACCTCCTCGCCGAGGGCGCAACCGCAGGCGACCGCAACGCGCGGCGTCTTGGGATGAACGGGTGGGGTCATCATGGCTCCGGAGTTCGAAGGGAAGGGGCGCAGGGCGCTCGCGTCGAACAACGCGCCGTTCCGCCGCTTTTTCCTTCAGGTCGCGAACCGGACGGCCGATCCGGGCCGCACTACCGGGTCGCTTCCGCCACGAACTCGGCATTGATCGCGAAGGCGGCCATCGCGCCCTCCGCGGCGGCGACGACGGCGAACTGGACGCGCCGCGACGCGTCGCCCGCCACGTAGAGACCGGGGACGTTGGTCTTCTCGTATTCCTGTGTCGGAACCACGCTTCGGGTCTCGTCGAGCTCGCAGCCGAGTTGTGCGATGAGCGGCGAGGGGCTGCAGGCGAAAGGCATCAGGAAGAGGGCGGCACAGGCCGTTTCGCTGCCATCGCGAAAACGGAGGCAGGTGGGACGTCCCCCCTGTCCCTCGAGCCGCGCGATCTCCGCCTCGTTGACGCGAACCCCGTTTCGTTCGAGCCGGTCGCGGTCCTTGTCCGAGAGTTCGCCGTCGCCGCCATTGGTGCAAAGAGTGACGTCGTGGCTCCAGCCGGTCAGCTCGAGCGCGAGACCGCACCCGCCATGCCCGCGGCCATACACGATGAGCGAACGGTCCCGGACCTCGAAGCCGTCGCAATAAGGGCAGGAATGGACACCCGTGCCCCAGTAGGTGTCGAACCCCTCGATGTCGGGGATATCCTGAGCGAGGCCGGTGGCGAGGATCAGGCGGCGTGCCCGCTCGCGGCGACCGTCAGCCAGGACGATCGTGAACCCGTCGGCCTCGCGCGCGGCATGCGTGACCGCGATCTCACGGCATTCGACGGTGTCGTACCGGTCGAGGTCGGCCCGGCCCTGCGCCCTCAGATCGAAGGGAGGGGTCCCGTCACGGGTGAACAAACCCCAGGTGCGGGGGGTCGCGGCGTTGCGCGGCTCCCCCGCATCGCAGAGCAGCACCTTGCGGCGAGCCCGTCCGAGGATCAGGGCTGCGTTGAGCCCGGCCGGGCCACCGCCCACGATGATGACGTCGTGCATAGGGAACTCCCGGCGTGTCCGCCGAGAGACAAGCCCGACGAGGGGCGAAGAGTTTCCCGAAAGGGGCGCCGCTCAGGCGGCGGTCTTCACCGGCACGCCCTTCTCGGACAGGAACTGCTGCAGTTCGCCCGACTGGAACATCTCGCGGGCGATATCGCACCCGCCGACGAACTCGCCCTTCACGTAGATCTGCGGAATGGTCGGCCAGTTGGAATAGGCCTTGATGCCCTCCCGCACCGCCATGTCGTCGAGCACGTTCACGCCCTTGAACGGCACGCCGAGGTAATTGAGGATTTGAACGACCTGTCCGGAAAAGCCGCACATCGGGAATTGCGGCGTTCCCTTCATGAAGACGACCACGTCCTGAGAGTCGATCTCGTTCTTGATGGCGGTGTTGACGTCGGTCATCGCACGGTCCTCGTTGTCTCTTCGTCTCGGCGAATGAGAAATCAGGCCTGTCCGCCCGATTTCAAGATCGGCTCAATCCTGGGGAACGCCGGTGGTCAGCGCAAGGGCGTGGAGCACGCCCCCCATCCGTCCTTGGAGCGCGCCGTAGACCATCTGGTGTTGCGCCACGCGGGTCTTGCCCTTGAAGGCGGACGAGATGACGGTCGCGGCGTAATGGTCGCCGTCGCCCGCCAGATCCTTGATCTCGACCCTGGCATCGGGCAGCGCCTCGCGGATCATCGACTCGATCTCGCGCGCATCCATCGGCATTGGGGCTCTCCGCTCGCTCTCGTCTCGTTACGCCGAAGGCGCAGCCGGCTGGCTTGCCATGTAGGCGGGGAACCAACCCTCGTGCGCGGCCTTCAGCGAGGCCACGGATATGGTCTCCTCGCCCGGCAACACCAAGTCGTCGCCGCCGACGATGCCGACGGTGGTGGCGTCGATCCCCTGCGCCGAGGCGCTGTAGAGGAGATCGGCCGCCGCCTCCGCAGGCACGGCGATCAGGTAGCGGCCCTGGTCCTCGCCGAAGAGGAAGGCGTGGACCGGCACGCCGTCGGGCGCGGCGGGGAGCGCCGCACCGATCCCGCCGGCCATCGCCATCTCGGCGAGCGCCACGGCCAAGCCGCCGTCGGAGAGGTCGTGCACCGTGTCGGCGATGCCGGAAACGATCAGGCTGCGCACGAAATCACCGTTGCGGCGCTCGACGGCAAGATCGACGGGCGGCGGCGCGCCCTCCTCGCGGCCCGCAATTTCCGAGAGGTAGAGCGACTGGCCGAGCCAGCCCTCGGTGCGCCCGATCAGCACCAGAACGTCGCCCTCACGCTTGAGCGCGACCGTGGCGTGGCGCTCCACGTCGTCCATGACGCCGACGCCGCCGATGGTCGGCGTCGGCAGGATGCCGATGCCGTTGGTCTCGTTGTAGAGCGAGACGTTGCCGGAGACGACGGGGAAGTCGAGGGCCAGGCAGGCCTCGCCGATGCCCTTCAGGCAGCCGACGAGCTGACCCATCACTTCGGGCTTCTCTGGATTCCCGAAATTGAGGTTGTCGGTGATCGCCAGCGGGCGCCCGCCCACAGCGGTGATGTTGCGCCACGCTTCCGCGACCGCCTGCCGGCCGCCCTCGACCGGATCGGCCTCGCAGTAGCGCGGCGTCACATCGGTCGTCAGCGCGAGCCCCTTGGGGCCGTCCTCGACGCGCACGATCGCCGCGTCGCCACCGGGCTTCTGCACGGTGTTGCCGAGGATGAAGTGGTCGTACTGCTCGTAGACCCAGCGCTTCGAGGCCAGTTCGGGCGAGCCGACCAAGCGCTCGAGCGCTCGCGCGTTCGGCACACTCGCCTCGACGCTCGCGGCGGCGATGACCGGCTGATGCGTGTTGGCGATGTGCGGCCGGTCGTAAAGCGGTGCCTCGTCGCCGAGCTCCTTGATCGGCAGGTCGGCGACGGTCTCGCCGTTGTGCTTGATGACGAAGCGCAGCGTATCGGTGGTGTGGCCGATGACGGCGAAGTCGAGGCCCCACTTGACGAAGATCGCCTCGGCCTCGGCTTCCATGCCGGGCTTGAGCACCATGAGCATGCGCTCCTGGCTCTCCGACAGCATCATCTCGTAGGGGGTCATCCCCTCCTCGCGGGTCGGCACCTTCTCGAGGTGCAGCTCGACGCCGAGATTGCCCTTGGCGCCCATCTCGACGGCCGAGCAGGTCAGACCCGCCGCGCCCATGTCCTGGATCGCGATGACGGCACCCGAGGCCATCAGCTCCAGGCAGGCCTCCAGCAGCAGCTTCTCGGCGAAGGGATCACCGACCTGCACGGTCGGGCGCTTCGACTCGCTGGCCTCGTCGAACTCGGCCGAGGCCATGGTGGCGCCATGGATACCGTCGCGGCCGGTCTTCGAGCCGAGATAGACGATCGGATTTCCCACGCCGGTGGCCGCCGCGTAGAAGATCGCATCGGCCCGCGCGAGGCCGACCGCCATGGCGTTGACGAGGATGTTGCCGTCGTAGCGCTTGTGGAAGCCGACGAGGCCGCCCACCGTCGGCACGCCGAAGGAATTGCCGTACCCGCCCACGCCTGCGACGACGCCCGAGACGAGGTGGCGGGTGCGCGGATGGTCCGGCGAGCCGAATCGCAGGGCGTTCAGCGCCGCGATCGGCCGCGCGCCCATGGTGAACACGTCCCGAAGGATGCCGCCGACACCGGTCGCCGCGCCCTGATAGGGCTCGATGAAGCTCGGATGGTTGTGGCTCTCCATCTTGAAGACGCAGGCTAGGCCCTCGCCGATGTCGATGACGCCTGCGTTCTCGCCCGGTCCCTGGATTACGTGGGGACCTGAGGTCGGCAGGCCGCGCAGGTGCTTTCGCGAGGACTTGTAGGAGCAGTGCTCGTTCCACATCGCGGAGACGATGCCGAGTTCGGTCAGTGTCGGCTCGCGGCCGACGAGGGCGCGGAAACGCTCGTACTCGTCGGGTGTCAGGCCGTGCTGGCGCACCAGCTCGGGAGTGATCGGAACATCGTTGCGAAACATCCGAGGGCCCTGTCCCAAACCTCTCTCGCGTGTCGTTCCGGCCCCACCCGGAGCCGGTCGGCGGCGAACCCGAGGGGCTCGCTGCGAGGCGAATTGACTTTGTGCACCGCTCTAGAGCGGATCAGTACCCGCTGCAAAGGGCGCGTACGCCCGCGGTCGGGTTGCGCACAAGCCGGTTCCGCCTTTCTCTCAGGTGAATTCCGGGCTCGCGGCCACGGCACGCTGCCCTCGACAGCGCTCCACCGCCTCATGGACCGGCTCGGGTCCCGCCACGAAGGCAATGTAGTCGAAGCTCTCCCGCGACCGGCTCGACATCAGGAGCTGAAAATGCATGCGGAACAGGTTCCAGCGCCGCCGCGCGACGAGCGCCGGCTCGACCAGATCCTCGATTTCGACGCGCATCACCGCGAAGCGACCGCGGGGCGGGGCGGGCAGGCCCGAGGCGCTGACCGGATCACGCAGATGAATCGAGAGCCAGTCCCAGTTAGCGCGGATGTCGAGCCAGCCGATCGCGCCATCGCGGCCGATCCTGTCGAGGGCGCGCCGCGTCTCCACCGCCTGCGGATCAAGGGTGATCCAGGGGATGACGCTGCCGATGGTCACCAGCGTCACCGGCGTCCCGCGCCGGCCGAAGCCGGGATCGGATGCTAGGATGCGGTCGAGGCATTCGAAGGCGAGAAAGCTCGACGAGGAATGCCCGATCACCACGATCTCGGCGGCCCGTCCCTCCGCCGCGCGGATGCGCTCGGCCCAGGGTTCCAGGCGCTCGCGCATCGCGGTCTCGCGCCCCGAGGCATGGTCGTGGGTGAAGGCGGTGTCGTCGACGAGATGGGTGACGTAGAGCGGCTTTCCACGGGTCAGCTGCGTGAGGAGCGCCAGGATCACGTAGGCGAGCACCGGAACGAGGGCCGCGCCGGCCAGGGGAGGCACCTGCGCCAACGGCGTCAGCGTCACCGCTGCGACGGCGAGCGCGAGGCTGGCGAGGACGAACACCAAGTAGAATTGATGGACGCTGGCGATGACCCGGTAGAAGCGTCGCGCCTCGCGCTGGAGCTTTTTCATGTAGCCGGCCCGCGCCAGGCGCCAACCCAATCCCGGCAGGCTTGCGAGCCGGCGGAGGTTGGAGCGGGGAAAGCGAGCGCGGACGATATCGTCCCAGCGCAGGAGGCTGTAACGCACCCGCGTCTCGACGCCGTCGGCCTCGCTTTGCACATCCCAATCGAGGCTGATGCCGTCCGCCGAACGGACCGGCTCGCCGACGGCGATCGCCATTCCGCGCCGCTCCGCCGTGAGGCGGCTCTCGCGGCGGAAAAGCCCCCAATAGGTCTCGGGCTCGCGGGGATCGAAACCCGGCAGATAGAAGACCTGCCGCACCGGCTGCGTGTGGTCGGGATTAGGAATGGCGGACCGCCGTTCTCGAAGTCGGGGAGGTCGAGCGTCTCGGCGAGGCGCTTCGTCGTCCGCTGCCTACACGATGCGGCGGGGCCGGCGCGAGGATAAATCGCTGGCCGGAGCCCGCCTTAGGCGGTCGCGAGCCATTCCCGCAGCTTCGTCCAGCGCCGTCGCGAGGCCGTTTCGCGGATCGCCATGGCGATCGCCCGGCGCTGGCCGACCAGAACCACGAGGCGCCGACCGCGGGTGACACCGGTATACAGCAGGTTGCGTGCGAGCATGGTGCGGTGCTGCGTCACTACCGGAATGACCACCGCCGGGAATTCGGAGCCCTGAGCCTTGTGGATCGTGGTGGCGAAAGCGGGAACGAGCGTGTCGAGCTCGCCGAAGGGGTAGATCACCGGGCGGCCGTCGAAATCGACAACGAGCGCCTCCTCCTCCGCATCGATGGCGCTCACCGTGCCGAGATCGCCGTTGAACACGTCGCGGTCGTAGTCGTTGCGGGTCTCCATCACCCGGTCGCCGGGGGCGAAGCGCCAGCCGAAGCGCTCGACCTGCGCCGGCGGCGACGGATTCAGCACGCGCTGCAGGGCGTGATTGAGGTTGCGGCTGCCGAGCGAGCCACGGATCATCGGGGTGAGCACCTGGATGTCGCGGGTCGGATCGAGGCCGAATCGACGCGGGATGCGCCGGGCCACGAGCTCGACGAGCCGGTCGACGCCCTCATCCGCGTCCTCGATCTCGACGAGGTAGAAGTCGCTCGCTTCCCCCTTCGGCGCGGATGCCGGCATGCGGCCGGTGTTGATGCTGTGCGCATTGACGACGATCCGGCTCTCCGCCGCCTGCCGGAAGATCTCGGTGAGGCGCGCCACCGGAATCCGGCCGGAGGCGATCACGTCGGCGAGGACTTGGCCGGGGCCGACGGAGGGCAATTGATCGACGTCTCCGACAAGGATCAGGCCGGCATGCTCCGGCACCGCCTTGAGCAGGGCGTGCATCAGCGGCACGTCGACCATCGAGGTTTCGTCGACGACGAGGAGATCACAGTCGAGGGGATTGCCTTCGCCGCGCTGAAAGCCGCCGTTGTGCGGGTCGATTTCGAGCAGGCGATGGAGGGTGCGTGCCTCCAGCCCGGTCTGCTCGGCCATGCGCTTGGCCGCCCGGCCGGTCGGAGCCGCGAGCAGCACCCGCACGCCTTTAGCCGTGAGGAGGCGCAGGATCGCATCGAGCGTGCTGGTCTTGCCGACGCCTGGCCCGCCGGTGAGCACGCACAGTTTCGAGCGCAGGACCAGCCCGATCGCCTCGGCCTGGGAGGCCGAGAGGGTCTTTCCGGTCTTGGCTTCCACCCAGGGACGCGCCAGCGCGAGATCGATGGCCGGCCAGGGCGGAGCGCCGGCGGCACGCTCGGCGAGCCGCATCGCGATGGCGCGCTCGGCGCCATGGAGGCCTTTGAGGAACAGGCAGGGTTCGTCGCTCAGATTGTCCGCAACGACCTCGCGGCCCTCGCGCAGAGCGAGCGCCGCGGCGATGCGGACGAGGTCGGGTGCCACGTCGAGCAGTTCGGCGGCGAGATGCACCAGCCGCGCGGCAGGCAGGCCGCAATGCCCCTCGTCCATCGCCGTCTGCAGCGCGTAGGACACGCCGGCAGCGAGCCGTTGCGGCGCGTCGCGGGCGAGGCCGAGGCGCAGAGCGATGGCATCCGCCGTGCGGAATCCGATGCCGCGGATGTCGCGGGCGAGGCGGTAGGGGTCCTCGGCCATCACCTTCAGCGCGTCATGGCCGTAGGTGCGGAAGATGCGGGTCGCCCGCGCCGTGCCGACGCCGTGGGCGTGCAGGAAAATCATGATTGCCCGCACCGCCTTCTGCTCGGCCCAGCCCTTGACGATGCGGGCGGCGCGCTTGCGGCCGATGCCCTCGACTTCCGTGAGACGGGCCGGCTCGGCCTCGATGATCTCGAACACGGCCTCGCCGAAACGGGCGACGATGCGCTTGGCCATCATCGGGCCGATGCCGCGCATCTGCCCCGAGGCAAGGTAACGCTCGATGCCCTCGATCCCCGTGGGCGGGGTCACTTGGAGCGTGTCGGCACGGAACTGGAGGCCGTGCTCGCGATCCGTGACCCATCGCCCCGAGGCCGTCAGCCACTCCCCGGCGGCGATCGCGGGAGCGTGGCCCACCACCGGCACGAGGTCGTGCCGGCCGCGGGCGTGAACTTTCAGGACGCAGAAGCCCGTCTCGGCGCTGTGGAACGTCACCCGCTCGACCGAGCCGGCAAGCACGTCGAGCGAGGCGGCGCCATCGATGGCGGAGGACCGGAGGGGCTTGTTCATGCGCTCGCCTCTTCAGGGCGCCGAGAGGCCGAGACCCTTCGCCGGTCCATGGCGGAGCCCCAATCGTCGCCGTGGGTCCGCCCCGGTGCCCCGCCGAAGTGACAGACCTTCGGGACCTCGTTACGCGGCGCGGCTGCCGCGACCACCTTTCTTGGCCGGCGGCCAGCCGAGCGCCCGCAGCCGCGCCTTGGCGTAGTCGCGGACCTCTTCGCGGGTGCCGTGCGGCATGGCGTTGAGGATGCCCTGCGTGCGCTCGTCGAGCATCAGGTCGGTCACCGCGTTGATCGACTCCGCCTCGTCGATCAGACGCTTGAGATCCGCCTCCTGCTCGGTCACCTCGTCGAAGGCGGGGGTTGCGTCGAAATCCTCGTCGACGGCGCGGATCGCCATCGGCTGGTTCTGCCGGAACTCGTCGGCTTCCTCCTCGGAATAGACGAGGCCGTGCAGCTCGATCAGCTTGAGGATGACCCGGTCCTTCGCCCGCTTCTCGGCCATGGCGTAGACATAGGCCGCCTGGCGGCCGGAGACGCGATAATTCACGTTCACCAAGGCCTCGCCGATCGACCACTCGATCCGCTCCTCGCCCGCCTTCTCGCCGGGCATGCGGCCGGTGACGAGGATCACCGCCTCGTCGCGCTCGCTGCGCAGCAGGGTGGGTGGGTCGAAGCGGATCTTGGTATGGGCGGCGATCCGCTCCAGGGTCTTGTGGTAGATCACGGCCGTGCCCTGCACGCGCCAGACATTGCCCGCGAAGGGCTCGCCGTAGCGCACGAGGATGTCGGCGATCTGCTTGTCGGCGGTTCTCATGGTGCGTCCCCAGGATGTGGACAGGGCCCGTGAGCGGAAGCGGGTCGCCTCTGCCGGCGACCTGTGTTCGCGTTATGTTCTTTCTGTGGACAATATGTGGATAACCCTTGCATGGCAAGTCCGCAGGCCTGCGACGGGCAGTCCCGGCGAGTCGCCGCTCGACAGGGGAGGGTGAATCGGCGCCGGGAAGGGCTGGCGGAGGCGCCTCAGCCGGCCTTCTTGGTGTCGTCGAGAAAGTCGCGGATCGCGTCGGTGAACCGCTCACCGTAGGCCTCGCGCTTGCGCTCGCCGACACCGTGGACCGAGCGCAGCGCCCAGAGATCGACGGGCTTCGAGCGCGCCATCTCGATCAGGGTGCGATCGGGGAACACCATGAAGGCGGCAATGCCCTCGGCGCGGGCGATGGTGGCACGCAGGCCGCGCAAGTGCTGGAACAATGCCTCGTCGGTCTCGCTCAGCGCATTCGCCTCGTCGTCGCGGGCCGCGGGACGGCGGCTGCGCGGCTCGGCCTTCTTGGGCTCGGGATCGGGCCTGACCTCGATCGCCTCGCGCCCGAACAGGATCGCCTCACCCTTCTCGGTCATCACGAGGCCGCCGTAGCCGTCGGTGTTCTCGGCGACCGCCCCGGCGGCGAAGAGCTGGCGCAGCAGGGCGCGCCAGGCTGCGACCGGCTTGTCGGCGCCGACGCCGAAGGTCTTCAGCGCGGCGTGCCCGTTGCGGCGAATCTGCTCGCTCTCCTTGCCGTGAACCACGTCGCAGACGTAGGCCGCGCCGAAGCGCTGGCCTGTGCGCACGATCGCCGAGAGCAGTTTCTGCGCCGCCACCGTCCCGTCGATGAGCGAGACCCCGCTGCGGCACAGGTCGCATCGGCCGCAACGCTCGCTCGTCTCACCGAAATAGCCGAGCAGCGATTGGCGGCGGCAGGCGGCGCCCTCGCACAGCGCGATCATCGCCTCGAGCTTGCGCCGTTCGACCCGGCGGCGCTCCTCGGAGATCTCCTTCTCGTCGATCTGGCGGCGGCGTAGCGCCATGTCGTCGAGGCCGTAGAGCGTCAGGGTGTCGGAGGGCAGCCCGTCGCGCCCGGCGCGGCCGATCTCCTGGTAATAGCCCTCGATGTTGGTCGGCATGTCCGCGTGGCAGACGTAGCGCACATCCGGCTTGTTGATGCCCATGCCGAAGGCGATCGTGGCGGTCATCACCACACCGTCCTCCTGCAGGAAGGTGTCCTGATTTCTCGCCCGTGTGCCCTGGTCGAGCCCGGCGTGGTAGGGCAGGGCGTTGAAGCCGTCCGCCTTCAGGCTGTCGGCGAGCTGCTCCACCCGCTTGCGCGACGAACAGTAGATGATGCCGCTCTCCGCGCGGCGGTCGCGCAGGAAGCGTTCCAGCTGCCGGGTCGGGTTGTCCTTGGGCTGGAAGGTCAGCCGGATGTTCGGCCGGTCGAAGGAGTGGACGAAGGTCTTGGGCGGCCGCCCCGCCGGAAACAGCCGCTCGGCGATCTCGGCGCGGGTCGCCGCGTCGGCCGTGGCGGTGAGCGCGAGGGTCTGGACGTTGCCGAGCGACTCGCGGGCCCGGGCGATTTCGCGGTATTCCGGGCGGAAGTCGTGGCCCCATTGCGAAACGCAATGTGCCTCGTCCACCGCGAGCCGCCGCACCCCGGCCCCGCGCAGGGCCTCCATGCAGCCCTCCATCAGCAGGCGTTCGGGCGAGACGAACAGGAGCCGCAGGTCGCCGGAGCGGATCTTGCGCCAAGTCTCCCGCGACGCCGTCTCGGCCACCGTCGAGTTCAGCGTCGCGGCCTCGATGCCGAAGGCATGCATCTGCTGCACCTGATCGTGCATCAGCGCGATCAGGGGCGAGACCACCACGGTGAGCCCTGCATCGACCAGCGCGGGCAGCTGATAGGTCATCGACTTGCCCGAGCCGGTGGGCATCACGGCGAACACGTCCGCACCGTCGAGCACAGCACCGATCACCTCGTCCTGACCCGGACGGAAATCGTCGTAGCCGAAGGTTTTTTTCAGCGCGGCGCGGGCCTCGTCGAGGCGAGCTGTCATCGGGTCACTTGCTAGGGCGAGGGGCGAACGAAGATCCAGTCCGTCTTGCGGGCCAGCCGTGTAGGCAATGGCTTAGGGCTGTCTACACATCGAGCTCGTCATGCCTCTGAACATCCGCAGCAAGGAGGTGAATCGCCTCGCCGAGAAGCTGGCATCGCGGGCTCGCGTGAGCAAGACCGAGGCGGTGCGTATCGCACTCGTGAACGAGTTGGAACGGCAGGAGCGCCGCATCCCGTTGGCGGAGCGGTTGCGCCCCCTGCTCGAGCGGGTCGATGCCGTGCCGAATACCGGACTGCCGGCGGACAAGGCGTTTTTCGACGACCTGAACGGGCAGCCGTGATGTTCGTCGATGCCTCGGCCATGGTGGCGATACTGATCGGGGGGCCGCAACGCAGCGCGTTGCTCACATGCCTGGACGGCGCCTCAGCGCCCATCACTTCCGACATCGCCGTGTTCGAGACCGTCGCGGCATTGACGCGGAGGCGAGCGCAGCCCGCAGAGGCTTCGACGGCGCAGGTCCATGAGTCCATGAAGGTTGCCGGTATCGCGACCGTGCCAATCACGGACGCCGAAGGGCGCACTGCCCTCACCGCCTTCGCTCGTTTCGACAAGGGTCAGGGTCATCCGGCGCAGCTGAACATCGGGGACTGCTTCGCCTACGCCTGCGCCAAGACGCGCAGCGTCCCGTTCCTCTTCGTCGGCGACGACTTCTCGCAGACCGATATCGCGGCCGCAGCGTCCTGAGTTTCACGCGCCGGCCGGCGCGATCCGCCCGTCGGCGATGCCGATCAGGTCGGCACGGCCTTCCAACTCCGTGAAAAGAGCCGGATCCGCGCCCGTCATCCAGACCTGCCCTTCGAGCGCTTCGAGCGCATCGAACAGGCCGGCGCGCCGCCGCGGATCGAGATGGGCGGCCACCTCGTCGAGGAGGATGAGGGGCGTGAGCCCGCTCATGGCCCGCACCAGACGGGCATGTGCCAGGACGAGGCCGATCAGCAGCGCCTTCTGCTCGCCCGTGGAAGCGGTGGCGGCGGGCACGTCCTTGGGGCCGTGCCGCACGACGAGATCGGTGGTCTGCGGTCCGATCAGGGTTCGGCCCGCGGCACGGTCGCGGTGCCGGCCCTGCACCAGAGCGCGGCGGAAGCGATCCTCCGCCTCCAGGGCCGGCCAGACGGCGACGAGGTCGTCGAGGTCGCCCTCCAGCCGCAAAGAGGCCCACGGGAAGGGCGCAGCATCGTCCCGCGTCTCGGCAATCAATCGATCGAGGCGCTCCACGGTCTCGCGCCGGGCGAGCGCCACGGCGACGCCGAGTTCGGCCACTTCGCGCTCCACCGCATCGAGCCAGCGGCCATCGTCCGGCCGCTCGTCGAGCAGGCGGTTGCGCGACCGAAGGGCTCGCTCCATCGCCGAGACCCGGGCACCGTGGCCGGCGTCAACGGCAAGGACCAGACGGTCGAGAAAACGGCGCCGGTCGCCGGCCGCTCCGCGGAACAAGCCGTCGAAATCCGGCGTCAGCCAGACGATGCGCAGAAATTCCGAGAAGGCGACGGGGGAGGGCGCGGGCGCCCCGTCGATGCGGCAGACCCGGGTGCCGCGGCCGTCATAGCCCGGCGGCTCGTAGCCGGAGCCGAGCCGGTGCTCGGCTTCCCCCGTCTCCAGCGTTGCCGACACGGCGAAGCCGCCCGGACCGCCGACACGCGCCATCGTCGCGAGATCGGCCCGGCGCAAGCCGCGCCCGGGGCAGAACAGCGAGACGGCCTCCAGGATGTTGGTCTTGCCCGCCCCGTTCTCGCCGATCAGCGCCACGAAGCGGCGCGCGGTGGCGAGATCGAGGTCGACGTGATTGCGAAAGTCGCGGGCGATCAGACGGGTGAGGCGCGTGCCTCCCGGCAGAGTGTCCATGGGGGCGATATAGCCGATCCGGCGGGCGCCGGAAGCGGACTCACACGCGCATCGGCATCAGCACGTAGAGCGCCGGCGCCCCGTCCCGGTCCTGGATCAACGTCGGTGAGCCGGGATCGGCGAGCTTGAACAGCGCCGTGTCGCCCTGCAGCTGCGCGGTGATGTCGAGGAGGTAGCGGGCGTTGAAGCCGATATCGAGGGCGGAGGCCTCGTAATCGACGTCGAGTTCCTCGGTCGCCGAGCCTGCATCGGGGTTGGTCACGGAGAGGGCAAGCCGCCCGTCGCCCATGGCGAGCTTCACCGCGCGGCCACGCTCCGAGGAAATGGTCGAGACGCGGTCGACCGCCTTGGCGAAGGCGTCGCGTTCCACGGTCAGGCGCTTGTCGTTGCCCGTCGGGATCACCCGCTGATAGTCGGGGAAGGTTCCGTCGATCAGCTTCGAGATCAGGGTGACGCCACCGGCGAAGGTCAGGCGGATCTTGGCCGGCGACAGCTCGACCTGCACGCTCTCGCCGCCATCGTCCACGAGCTTCTGGATCTCGGCCACCGCCTTACGCGGCACGATGATGCCCGGCATGCCGCGGCTGCCCTCCGGCGCCTCGGTCTCGACCCGGGCAAGCCGGTGACCGTCGGTCGCAACCGCGCGCAACTTCAGCGCGCCCTCAACCTCGACGGTGTGGAAGTAGATGCCGTTGAGGTAGTAGCGCGTCTCCTCCGTCGAGATGGCGAACTGCGTCTTTTCGATCAGCTGCTTCAGCTCGGCCGCCGGAATGGCGAACGAATGCGGCAGCTCGCCCGCGGCGAGATCGGGGAAATCGCCCTCGGGCAGCGCGCCCAGCGCAAAGCGCGACCGGCCGGAGCGAATCGTCATCTGACCCGTCTCGCCGGAGGTCTCCAGCGAGACCTGCGCGCCGTCGGGCAGCTTGCGCACGATATCGTAGATGACGTGGGCCGGAACGGTCGTGGCACCGGCATCGAGGACGTCGGCGGCGACGGTCTCGGTCACCTCGATGTCGAGGTCGGTCGCCTTCAGCTGCAGGCCGCTCTCGCCCGTGCGGAGGAGGACGTTGGAGAGGATCGGGATCGTGTTGCGCCGCTCCACCACCCGGTGGACGTGGCCGAGCGATCTCAGGAGGGCCGCGCGCTCGACTGTGACTCTCATCGGAAAACCCGTCGTCTCTTGAACAATCGGCCCGTCCGCCATCGGTCAGGCCGGATAACGGAGCCTCTCCCGCGAAGCGCCCAACCCGCCATCGCGGCCGGAGGGCTGGTCGGTGACCGGGCGTTTCGCGAAGCGCTCCGTAGCGGAACGGGCTCGGCAGCTTGGCGAAGCGCCTCTGCGAAGGCAAGGGCGACATCCGCACTGTCCCGCCCCGCGCAGGCGCGAGGCCCCAAGGCTCGGTTCGCAGAGGCCGGACCCATCCCGCCCTAAGCGAAACGGCCGGCCACGAACGCAAGGGGGGTGCCGGGACCAATCCTGTTCCACCCCTGGGATTCGGCGATCAGTCTTGGAGCATGCGCTTGAGCAGCTCGACCTCGTCGCCGAGCACCGCGTCCTCGCCGATCTGCTTCTCGATCTTGCGCACCGCGTGCAGGACAGTTGTGTGATCGCGCCCGCCGAAGCGGCGGCCGATCTCGGGAAGGGAGCGCAGGGTCAGCACCTTCGAAAGGTACATCGCGATCTGGCGCGGCTTCACCACGGCAGCGGTGCGGCGCTCCGACAGGATGTCGGACCGCGAGACGTTGTAGCGCGAGGCCACCAGCTTCTGGATGTCCTCGATCTTCACCCGCTTGGGCTCGCGATTCTTCACGAGATCGCGGATCGCGGTCTCGGCGGTCTCGACGGTGACCGGGGCGCCGGTCAGCGTGGCGTGCGCGAGAAGCCGGTTCACCGCGCCTTCGAGGTCGCGGCCGTTCGCGGTGATCGCCCGGGCGACGTAGGCCGAGACGGCGGGAGAGACTTCGAAGTTCGGGTGACTCTGCCGCACGGCATCGAGCCGGGCGGAGAGGATCGAGGCACGCAGGCCCTCATCGAGACCGCCAATCTCGACGACGAGACCGCCGGCGAGGCGCGAGCGCACGCGCTCGTCGAGCGCTTCCAGTTCCGTCGGCGGCCGGTCGGACGCGACAACGACCTGACGTCCCGAATCGATCAGCGCGTTGAGGGTGTGGCCGAACTCGGTCTGGATCGATTTGCCCTGGATGAACTGCACGTCGTCGAGAATGAGCAGGTCGATCGCCCGCAGGCGCTCCTTGAAGGCCAGCGCATTCTGCGTCTTCAGGGCGTTGACGAAGCCGTACATGAAGCGGTCGGCGGTGAGGTAGATCACCCGCCGTCCCGACTCGCGGGCAGCGTGGCCGGCGGCGTGGAGCAGGTGCGTCTTCCCGAGACCGACGCCCGCATGAACGTAGAGCGGATTATAGAGCGCGCCATCGCCGTCGCTGCGGGCGATCCGCTCCGCCGCGGCGTGGGCGAGGGCGTTGGAGCGGCCGACGACGAAGTTGGCGAAGGTGAGTCGCGCGTCGAGCGGCGCACCGTTCAGATCGACCGCTGCCGAATCACCGCGGGGCGAGGCGATCTCCGTCTCGACGAGCGGGCCGGGCCCCTGAAGGGCGGCGGGCGTCGCGGTGGCGTGGAGGCGGGTCAGCGGCCCGCTGGTCGGGTTCGTTTTGGCCGGGGAGCCGGCATTTGGGCGAGCCGGCGCAGACGGGCCGCGCACGCCGACCTCGATGCGAGCCACATCGTCGGCCTCGGCGCGGAACGTCGTCAGCACCCGATCGAGATAGTGCGACTCGATCCAGCTCTTGAGGAACCGGGTTGGCACCGTGAGGCGGGCGACGCCGCCCTGCACATCCTCCAGCTCGAGGCGGGCGAACCAGCTCGCGAACACGTCCTCGCCGAGCTCCGCCCGCAGCCGCCGCTTCACCCGCGTCCAGGCCGCGGGAATATCCACGTTCCCTCTGCCGTTTCCGCCATCGCCGTCCGACATGCTGCCGTCGAGGTGCATCACCGTGTCTCCTCGCATCCAAGCCGGCGGACCGGAGGGGATGCGTACGCATACGCCACACGAGAGAAGGCCACGCCCGACTCGGGCGGTGCCCAGAATGGCCGCGGCGCTGTCAAGAGCGACGCCGCGTGCCACCGCTAAAGATGGCTGTGTATCAACAATCCTCTATCGTTCTCCTAACAGCGGGACGATCGGGGAAAACATCTGCGCGATGACCGAGTCGTCGGCACGGGGCCGAAGAGTCGAAGGCCTGCCCGCAACTTGGGGAAGACTCCGGGTCGGCGAGCACTCATCTTACCGGACAGCCCGACCGGCAACGTTTTGTTAAGCTACACGGCCGGCCCGGCGATGCGCAACGACGACCGTTTCGCGTATGGTTAATGAGGACTTGCCGCCCCGCTCCGTGCTTCGATGCAAGGGGCGATTCGGGATAACGTCGCGCGAACTGTGGAGAAGATCGGCGGAGCGGTGCACAAAAGGGGCAGGGGCTCGGCCTGTCGCATGCCGGTGATCGAAGCCGTTCCAGCCCAATCGAGACGGCGCTGCGGTGGCGATCGCCAGCGGATGGCAGGCACGAAAAAAGCCCGGCCTAAAAGACCGGGCTCCATCCATCATGGTCCTTACAGGCCCCGGCTCCCCTTCACTCAGGGAGGTCGGAGAGCCGTCAAACGCCGATCAGGCAGCGATCGCCTTCACGCGGGCGGCGAGACGAGAAACCTTCCGCGAGGCGTTGTTCTTGTGAACGATGCCGTGCTGAGCAGCGCGCATGATCTCCGGCTCAGCGGCGCGGAGAGCAGCAAGGGCCTGGCCCTGATCACCGGTGGCGATCGCCTCCTCGACCTTGCGGACGAAGGTGCGCATCCGGGAACGGCGCGAGCGGTTGATCGCCGTACGCTTGGCGATCTTGCGGGTCATCTTCTTGGCCGACACGGTGTTGGCCATGGGCATCCTCGTCTGGTCGTGGCGGCAACGACCCAATCCGGGAGCATCCCGTGTCGGTCAGCGCAGCCTGATGATAAGCAAAGGCGAAACGACCGGGCGCAGTGCTGCGGCCGGACGTGGAGGCCGCTCTATAGCGATGCCCCCATGATCCGTCAACAAATCGACACCCCAGCCCCGCGCCTCACCGTTCCTGCATTTTCTTCAGCGGAAGAGCGTTGCCAAGCGGAATTCGATCGGCTAATGCCGCGTCCAGTTCGGCGGCGGCACCGCCCCCCCGACACCGCGCTGCGGTAGCTCAGTGGTAGAGCACCTCATTGGTAATGAGGAGGTCGAGAGTTCAATCCTCTCTCGCAGCACCATTTTCCCCGTCACATTCTGACATCTTCGCGACCGCGCCGGTCCCCTTGGGATCGAACAAGGTTTTGACCTCGGCAATCCGATCAGTCGCGGGGCTTCCATTTTCGCGAATTGCACAAAATCGGCTCAGCCGGATCTCACGGCGGCGTTCTGAGCGGGGTTTTTAAATTTCTATTCAGTACAAATGAACGCAGAGCTACAAATTTTACAATATTATATTCAATTGTCTATTTCCATCTTCGATCATTGCGACAAGCATAATGAAGACGGTGCACGATCGTCATGTCTTGTCGCGTTGTCGATCAACGCAGCCGGAAATACTCGAAGGCGTGCAGTCGCACCATCGCTATTTTGAATGTGGTGTCATCCTTGACCACCTGCAAGGCACAATCTCTGTCGTGGCGCGTTATGATGCAAGTCGAAGCCACTCTACAGGGTGGCCACTCCGTTCTTGAGCCGACACGGAGATACGCTTATCGGAAATGGAATCTGCATTTTGTATACTTTCCGAGCTGTTTTTGACAAACCAATCTGCGGCGCTATCAATATTTTCCAAACTGAAGCGCCGCATCACTATCTCTCGAGGCATTTTTCCTTAAAACGAACACCAACTGTACAGCATTGGCACAGGGTGCATTTCGGCGCGCGAAGACATGACCTGTGACTTCCGATCGAGTCACAGTCACGTGGCTCTGGGTGCTCGGGTCGGCGCTGCGGACAGCTTTCTTCAGCCCAGGAAGTAGCGATTTCACCTGCTAGGCGCGGATCAGCGGATCACCCCGCCAAACCGGCGTTGCGCGAAGAGAGCAATGGGGCCGTTCGGCACCGGCCGCGTGCCGCATGATCGAAGAAGGCGAAGCGAGGCAGACGGAGGGAAGTTCGGAGGCTCGGGGGCGGGTCATCGTCGATCTGGCCGACCTGTCGCCCTTCACCTGGGATCCAGCGACCGGTGCCGTGAACTGGGATGCGCGCCTCAAGGCCATCTGGGGGCTTCCACCGGACGCGCCTGTGGACCTGATCGCTTGGCTTTCCGCCGTCCACCCCGACGACCGCCACCGGGTGGAGAAGGCATTGGCACAGTGTCGTGATCCGGCCGGTGACGGTGTCTACAGCATCGAGCATCGGGTGATCGGATCCGGCGACGGTGTCGAGCGTCGGATCGCGATGCGCGGGCATACCCGGTTCGAGGACGGCCGGCCCAGCGGCTTCGTTGGCGTCGGTCTTGAGATCGCTGAGCCGACATCGGACGAAGCGACCGGTCGCGCGAACGACCAGGCTCTCCGACGATTCGCGGAACAGTCCGCCCATGTCCTCTGGCTGGCCGACCTCGGAAATGGTCGTCGCACGTATCTCAACCTTGCCCTCCGCGAGGTTTGGGGCCTGCCTCAGGAGGCACTCGCCTCGATCGAGAGCTGGCTCGGAACCATCCATCCCGATGATCGGGACAGCGTGAGCCGTTCGATCGAACGGGCGGCGGAGGGCCACGTCGCGGTCTTGGAGTACCGCATCCTGCGCCCGTCCGACCGCACCGTGCGACGGATCCGCGACACGTTCTTCCCGATCCGCGGTGAGGCGGGCGACACGAACCAGTCGATCGGCCGGGCTCTGGGCTTCGGCCCGTGCACCGTCCAGATCCACCGGGCCGATTCATGGAGGTACTCGGGGTCCGAACCCTGTCGGAAGACGTACTGATGGCGACAAGGGCCGGCGTACAGCCGACCTTCGGTCTCTGACCGCCCGGGCGGAGAGCAGGTGCCAAACGCAGCGCAACGAGGCCGGCAACGACCGCGTCGGGATGGCGATGCTACGCTGCGGGGCGAGCGCTGGAGCCAGGCCGAAGCGGGGTCGCCTCGACCTTCAGATAGGAGGCATCGTACTCGGCCAGGGCCTTGAGCCCATCGGGCTTCAGGATCGTGAGCTTGCGGCCGGACAGCTCGATCAGACCGTCACGACGCAGCTTCTGCAACACGCGGTTGACGTGGACGCACGACATCCCGAGCGTATCGGCGAGATCCGCCTGCGTGATGGGGAAGCTGAACTGATTCTCCGAAGCGAGACCGGTCGCCCGCAGGCGAAACAGCACCTCGCACAGGAAATGCGCCAGACGCTCGGGGCCGGATCGGGAGCCCAGATTGGTGATCCACTCCCGCAACGTCGCCGCCTCTGTCAGCCGCGCCATCTGGAGAGCCAGGGCGATTCGAGGACGTCTGCGAAGCAGATCTTCGTAATCCTGCCTTGGAACGAGCGTGAGCCGGCAGGCCGTCAGCGTTCCGAGCGCGCAATCGAGGGGCAGGCGGAACTCAAGTTCGGGTTCGAATATGTCACCGGGCAGAAGATAGGCCGTGATCTGGCGCCGCCCGTTCGTCAAGAATTTATAGCGGCAGGCAAAGCCATCGAGCACCAGGATGGCGCTTTCCGGAACGTCGGACTGATGGAGAAGGGGTGTCTGCGCCGGAAAGCGACGGCTGTTCGCGGTCAGACCTTCGAGCTCGCGAGTGTCGCTCGGACTCAGCTCCAAGAAGGCCGTGAGCCTTCGCCGGATCGGATCACCCGCCTCGTGATCGGCCGGACCGGCACGGGGCAAAACCTTCTGCAAAGCTTGGGCATCGTCGGCCTGGTTGTCACCGGTCGGCGCCGGATCGGACCCGGACGCAAGGTGTGAGGGGACGGAGTGTTCTGATTGTGACTGACGCGTGCGCATTCGATACTCGTCCGCCCCGATTGAAAGACCTTGTAGCTCCACGTCTAGCACCGCATCCGGCACTTACCTAAGGTAGTCTCGCATCGCGAGAGGGTTGTGAACGGTTTCGTGAGGGTTGTGAACGGTTTCGTGAAGTCCGTCCGGCGGCAAAGCGGCGGGAAATGAGCGTTCAACGGCCGCGTTCAGCGCGGCACGCCATGGTGTCGGGCGCTCAGGCGATGTAACTTATGCCACACTCGGGCGGTCGTGCCGCGCCCGGCCCGCATCGGCGCGGATCGCAGGATCGATCCGGCAATGCGCTTTGGGCGCGGTCCGGTAGCCCTCGAGACGCGACACGACGATGATCTCCACCGGCTACAATCCGGCTCTCGTGGCGCTGTCCCTCGCCATCGCCGTGCTCGCCTCCTATACGGCCCTCGACTTCGGCGGACGCGTGCGCGATGGCGGCGCCCGCTTGCGGTGGGCCTGGCTCGTCGGCGCCGCCCTCGCGATGGGCGGTGGCATCTGGTCGATGCACTTCGTCGGGATGCTGGCCTTCGAGATGGGCCTGCCCGCCGCCTACGATCTCGGTCGCACGCTGCTGTCGCTGCTCATCGCCGTCGCGGTGACCGGAGCGGCGCTGGCCTGGGTCGGACGCAGGCAGGCGGCGCGCTGGGACGTCCTCGTGGCCGGCCCCATCATGGGCATCGGCGTGGCAGCGATGCACTACACCGGGATGGCCGCGATGCGGATGCCCGGCAATCTGGCCTACAGCCTGCCGATCGTGGCGCTGTCCGTCGGAATCGCCGTCTTGGCCGCGACCGTCGCCCTGTGGCTGACCTTTCGGCCGACAGGCATATGGCAGCGGTTCGCGGCGGCGCTGGTGATGGGCGTGGCGGTCGCCGGGATGCACTATACCGGCATGGCGGCGGCCACCATCACCGCGGAGGAGTCGGGCGCCCACTCCGCGCATCTTGCGGCGACGAGCGTCGATCAGCAAAACCTCGCCCTCTATGTCGCAGGCGTGACCTTCGTCATCCTGTTTCTCGCGATGCTCGCCTCCGCGTTCGACCAGCAGCGCATCCAGGGCGAGTTGCGGGCGAGCGAGGAGCGCTTCCGAGCCGCCGTGGCAGCGGTGCGCGGCGTGCTGTGGACCAACGATCCGCAGGGGCGGATGACCGGCGAGCAGCCCGGCTGGGCCGCACTGACCGGGCAAACGCGCGCCGAGTACCAGAATTACGGCTGGGCCGACGCCGTTCATCCGGACGATCGGCAGCCCAGCGTCGAGGCCTGGAACGCGACGGTCGCCGGCCGCAGCACCTTCGTCCACGAGCATCGGGTGCGCGCCCGGGACGGGCTGTGGCGACATTTCTCCATCCGCGCGGTGCCGGTGTTCGATGGGCATGGCGCCATCCGCGAATGGGTCGGTGTCCACACCGATATCACGGAGCAGCGCGAGGCCGAGGCGGAACTACGGGAGTCGAACGAGGAGATTCAGCGCTACGCCTACATCGTCAGCCACGACCTGCGCGCGCCGCTCGTCAACGTGATGGGCTTCACAAGCGAGCTGGAGGCGGTGCGCGAGGAGTTGCAAACCCTTCTGCGCGACCATCCGCAGGGCGCGCGGATCAACGACGACATCGCCGAGTCGCTCGGCTTCATCCAGGCGGCGATCATCAAGATGGAACGGTTGATCGCGGCGATCCTGAAGCTGTCGCGCGAGGGACGGCGCCGGTTCGATCCCGAGCCGCTCGCGATGACGCATCTCGTTCGCGGCATCGCCGATGCCCAGCGCCATCAGGCGGACCGCAAGGGTGCGACGGTGAGTGTCGCCGAAGAACTCCCCGAGATCGTGGCCGATCGCCTCGCCGTCGAGCAGGTGTTCGGCAACCTGATCGACAACGCGCTCAAGTATCTCGATCCGGCTCGCCCCGGAACGGTCGAGGTCACGGCCAGCCCCGCGCCCGGCAACCGCATTCGTTTCGCCGTGTCGGATAACGGCCGTGGCATCCCACCTCAGGATCATGGCCGCATCTTCGAGCTGTTCCGGCGCTCAGGAGCGCAGGATCAGCCGGGGGAGGGCATCGGGCTCGCCAGCGTGAAGGCTCTCGTGCGCGCGCTCGGTGGCCGCATCGAGGTCTCCTCGCAGCCGGGTGCCGGCACAACCTTTATCGTGACGCTGCCCCGCGGGCCGGTTACAGACCGCAGCGCGGCGATAACGCATTGTCCGACACGATGTCCCTGGCCGCGGAGTGACCATGCAGCCGCCCTTCCATGCCGTCAGCATCGTGATGATCGAGGATGACGAGGGTCACGCCCGGCTGATCGAGCGCAACATCCGCCGCGCCGGCGTGAACAACGAGATCGTGCCCTTCCGCGACGGCACCTCGGCGCTCGAATTCCTGTTCGGTGCCGATGGCAGCGGCGAGGTGAGCGGCCGGCGCCATCTGCTGATCCTGCTCGACCTCAACCTGCCGGACATGACCGGCATCGACATCCTCGAGCGGATCAAGGCCAACCCGCACACCAAACGTTCCCCGGTCGTCGTCCTGACGACCACCGACGACAGCCGCGAGATCCAG
Source organism: Methylorubrum rhodesianum (assembly GCF_014199985.1). Classification (GTDB taxonomy): domain Bacteria; phylum Pseudomonadota; class Alphaproteobacteria; order Rhizobiales; family Beijerinckiaceae; genus Methylobacterium; species Methylobacterium rhodesianum. Next base: position 493,002 of record NZ_JACHOS010000001.1, read on the forward strand.
CGCTGCTACGATCTCGGGGCAAACGTCTACATCACCAAGCCGGTCAATTACGAAGGCTTCTCGAACGCGATTCGTCAGCTCGGGCTGTTCTTCTCGGTCATCCAGGTTCCCGAGATTCCATGAGCGACGCGCGCCCGGCCCCGGCCCTCATCCTCTACATCGACGACGACCCCGGCCTCGGCCGGCTCGTTCAGCGCTCGCTCCGAGCGCGGGGCTATCAAGTCGAACTGGCCGTGAGCGGCGAGGAGGGGCTGGCGCGGGCGCGGACCGGTGGCGTCGATCTTATCGCGCTCGACCACCACATGCCCGACCGGACGGGACTCGATCTGCTGCCGCTGCTCCGAAACCTGCCGGAGGCACCGCCGATCATCTACGTCACCGGCTCGGAGGACAGCCGGGTCGCGGTGGCGGCGCTCAAGGCGGGTGCGGTCGATTACGTCTGGAAGGACCTTCAGGGACAGTTCCGCGAACTGCTCGGGGAAGCGATCGACACGGCCCTACGCCAAGAGGCGCTGCGGCGTGACAAGGAGCGGGCGGAGGCCGCCGTTCGCGAGGCGCGGGACCGGGCGGAACTCCTGCTGCGCGAAGTCAACCACCGTGTCGCGAATTCGCTCACGCTCGTCGCCGCGCTCGCCCGGATGCAGACCAATGCGGTGGCGGACCCGGCCGCGAAGCAGGCCCTAGAGGAGATGCAGGCCCGCATCTCGGCCATCGCCGGCATCCATCGGCGCCTCTACACCTCGCAGGACGTCGAGGCGGTGGAACTCGACGCCTATCTGGCGGGGCTCGTCGAGGAACTGCAGCTGGCCATGAAAGCGTCCGGCCGCGACCATGCCATCCGACTACAGGCGGAGCCGATTCGTCTGGCGACCGACAAGGCGGTTTCCCTCGGGGTGGTCGTCACCGAACTGGTCACCAACGCCTACAAATATGCCTACCCGTCCGAGACCCAGGGCGAGATCCGCGTGCGGGTGATGCGTGAGGGGCCCGATACGCTCTCGCTTGCCGTGGAGGATGACGGCATCGGCTGGACGGGGGAGGGCGAGGCGAAGGGGACCGGCCTCGGATCACGCATCATCAGGGCCATGGCCTCCAACCTGCGCTCGGTGCTGACCTACGCTCCCGGCCGGATCGGAACGCGGGCCATGCTGTCGTTTCAGACCTGACGTCGAACCATCCACTGAAGAGACCGAATCCGCGCGCCACCCACGGGCCGCGCGAACGTCCGATCACAGTCTCCGCTCCGATCGGGCCGACATCGGCTTCATCCGGAAACGGCCGAGAGGCTAATCGATCCAGGACGCTCACGCAGAACGGAGTGTTCGACGCAAAGCTTCCGCCGAATTTTCTTGATCCAATCAATGAACCGGGCCAGCCGGAATCGGTTACCGGGAAGGCAGGTCAGCTGCCTGTTTCTCCCGAGACTTCGACCCGCCCGACCCTGTCGGTGCGGGCTTCTTTTTTCGCGAAGCCGAGCGGTTGGCAGATCGACAGACTGTCTTTCAGAAACGGCGGCAGCGGACCGCCTCATCGGAAAGGGAGGTATGGACGACTTGACCGCCCGCCGCCTCGCAGGCTGAGCGAAACGACCGTTCGGACCGATGGAACCCCCAGATGGCGATCATCGGCGCCACCATGATGAACACGGTCATCCCCATGATGAAGGCGGGAAACCATCCCGGCATCGGCCGGGAGGAGGGCGGCTCCGGGCGAATCGGTGGCATGGGGGCCAGGAAGGCCAGGAGCGGGAGCAGGTCCAGGGCGCTCAAGGTTCGGGCTCTCCCGCGAGGGCGGTACGGGCCGCCGAGACAGGTCGATTGGATTCTAACGCATCGCGGCGGCCTGTGGTCACCCGGAGGACGAAAGGCGATGCGTCGCAGGAGTCGTGCGCCGGCAGGCGTCAGGGGAGTGGGACCTGCTCGGTCAGGCCGTTGATCGAGAGCAGATAGGCGACGAGATCCGTCTGCTCTTCAGCGCTCACGCCGGCGGCTGAATCCGCCCAGTAGGCGTGACCCTCGCCCGTGACGCGGGCCGTGCGCGCCTTCTGAGAGGCGGCATTCGCCGCGACGACCTTCGCGCGCAGGCCGCGATCGACCAGGGCCCGCAGACTATTGGCCGGATCGGGCGCAATGCCCGCGTCGAGCGTGCCTGGAACGCCGAGGTGCTTCGCGAGGTCGGGACCGACCGCGACGCCGGAATCGTGAAGATAGGGTGCGCTCCAGGCGAGGCCGACGAGGTTCTGCACCTTGTACCCGCCGGCCGTCCCCGCATGCGCCCAGGCGAGTTGCACCTGCTTGAGGGCCGTTCCCTCGAGCGGGATCGGCACGAGCTTGGGATTCGGCGGGAGCGGAAACGGTGTGTCGGTCGCGAAGATCGCCGGGGGCGCGAGGCGCGCCTCCATCCTCACGGTCGAGCGTGCGCGGCTCGGCTGCGTTCCGATCTCCTCCACCGGAACGACGCGGTTGTTGCTCAGTGCCGGCCCGGAATGGCATCCGGCACAGCCCACGCGCTCGAACACCGCGCGGCCGCGCCCAACCTGCCCGGCCTCCACCGAGTCCGCCGGCGCACGCAGCAGGTTCTGAAACGCCGACATCGCGTTGTTGGCATAGTTGGCGGGCTCTCCCGGCACGGAGGCGAGGAGGCCGTTATCGGTCATGTAGTTGGTGGCGGGGAAACTCGGCAGCACGGCGTAGCTGTTGAGACCGGGTGTTCCCGGGGTCGGGTCGGCCGCGTCCAACACCTCCGTCGGGCGCTTGCCCGAGGCCGGATCGTAGCGAAGGGGTCCGGCCGCCGCGCCCTGGAGGACCGTGCCGAGATAGACCTGCGGATCGAGCCCGAACAGGGTCCTCGCCGCCTGCGTCTGCTGGGTCGTATCGGAATTGGCGGCGTGAACGTTGTTGTTGAGCGCGGACAACCCCTTGAACGGTCCGATCCCGGCGCGCCCGCTCCAGCTATACGGCTCGGCATAGGCCGAGAAGCTCGAGGGAATCGAGGTCGGGTTGGTCTCGCGATCGGCGGAGGAATCAAAGCTGCCGGCGGGCCAGCTCGCGACCTCCACCTTGGCCGCAGCCTCGAAACGGGCACGGTCCGGGAGCGCGGCCTTCGCGCCGCCCTCGGTGATCACTTGGCGTGCTGCATCGCCGGGATGGGTGGAGGGATCGGCGCTGCCATGCATGAAGTAGGCGGTCGCGTTGCTCGCCAGCGCCATCAGCAGGCCGGCATTGAGGTCGGTGTTGGGCGCGCCCTCCACCACCTTGCCCGAGGCGGGATCGACGGCGGCATGGCAGAGCGCGCAGGTGATCCCCATGCGCAGGCGACCGCGGTCGTAGAAGGTGCGGATGCCGAGGATGAAGGCCGAGTTTCGCGGCACGTCGAGCCCCGTCGGGACCAGTTCCCCCGTCTTCCAAACCCTGTCGCCCACCGTCACGTCGCGGGCCATGCGCACCTGAAGATTGGCCGTGCCCCTCCCTCCGAGGAGAGCGATGGCGCGGGCGACCTCGTAGGGTGTCACCCCGCCCTCGAGCATTCCCATCACGTCGGAGAGGAACACCTCGTTGCCGAAGGTCTCCCGATAGAAGGCTTCCCGGCCGCGCCGCACCAGCGCCTCGTCGATCGCGACGGCGCCGCGTTCGGCGGACAGGACGCCGCGTCCCTCCGGCGTAGCCTCCAGCTGCTCAGCCTCGTCCCGTGCGACTCGTCGCCCGAGGATGTCATAGGCGGTGCTCAGCGGGTAGCGCGCCGGATTGAGGAGATCGCCTTCGTCCGGCATCGGCGCATAGCTGAAACGGGCCACTGAGCCCGCCGCGATCACAGCACCGATGCCGATGACGAGGAGCATGAGGACACGAAGTGGCCATGCCATTAGGGCGCATTTTCCTTGCGACAATGGGAGTGAGGGATGCGCTGCAGCAAATTTGTCCGCGGCAAATCGTTCGGCGTAACTGAAATTAACGTAGGCTAGGCCGTTTTAGTTTCGACGCTTACGATGCGCAGGGCTCAGAAGCCCGACACATTCACAGGTTAATCACAGCGATGCGCTCTTTAGCATACCGATAATCTATGTTGGCGCGAGAGACGGCAAATCGCGGGACAAGTCCGTCGCGGGGTCACGAGCCCTGCCCAAGTCCGTGATCTGCCACAGGACCTGATGCCACAGACTGCCTTCGACGATCTTGCCTCGCCCCTTGAAGACGAGGTGCCGACGCTACCCCCTGAGGTCCAGCAACGCCTCGGAGCCCTTCTCGCCGAAGCCTACGCGCGAATGCCGGGCAATCCGAGCACGGAGGCTGGCCGCTTCGATGCCCTGCTGGCTCGGTTGGAAACGGTCCTCGTCGCCCAGGAAGGCAAGGACGAAGAATCATTCCGGGCTGCCATCATCGAGATGACGCCGCGCCTCTACAACTTCGCCATGTCGCTGACGAAGAACCCGTCGGCCGCCGACGACCTCGTTCAGGACACCTTCCTGCGGGCTTGGCGGAGCCGCTCGCGCTTCACCGTCGGCACTAATCTGGGCGCGTGGCTGTTCACGATCATGCGCAACGCCTTCTATTCGCGCCATCGCAAGGAAGTGCGCGAAGTCGCCGACAGCGACGGCGATTACGCCGAGCGCCTTGCCGCCGCGCCCGAGCAATCGGGCCATGTCGATCTGATGGATGCGCAGACGGCGCTCGCCAAGCTGCCGCTGCCGATGCGGCAGGCGCTGATCCTCGTGGCGATCGAGAACCTCAGCTACGAGGAGGCGGCGACCGTCATGAACTGCCGCATCGGCACGGTGAAGAGCCGTGTCTGGCGCGCACGCGAGCAGCTCGCGCAGATCCTGGGCTACAGCGCGGCCGATGTCGGCTCCGACGGCATGACGCTTTCGGCCGTCGGCGGCTCGACCTGGATGGCGTGACCGTCCTCAGGTGAGGGGCGCCGGGCGAGGCCCGGCGCCGTGCCGGTTCACGCGCTCATCTGCAATTGCAGCTGCGGCAGGCGGGATGTCCGGGCGAGGCCGAATTCCTTCAACGACACGACTTCGACAAGCGCGTCCTTTCGGGCGATCACGACGCTGTTGTCCGGCACCGGCGTCCAGGTCGCGTGCTCCTTGTCGAGCGGCTCCGACACCACCACGACGCCGTCGGCCGACTGCCGGTAATACATGCTGTTGGCCGCATCGTTGGCCGCGTAGCGGAAGGCATAGAGATCGCGCCCATCGGCAAGCGCCGCGGTGAAGCGGAACGGATGACCGCCCTCGATGCCGCCGACCAGCTCCGTCACCTTGGCGAGCGCCAGGGCGGTGGCGGTGATCGGGTCGCGCTTGACCTCCGAAGCCATCAGGCCCTGACCGAGGATCGCCAGGAAGAGCGCCTCCGAATCCGTCGTACCGTTGCGCGAGGGATAGAGTTCGTCCGGAATCAGCGCCTCGATCGGCCGGCGCAGCCGCGCCCAGTCGCCGACATAGCCGTTATGCATGAACAGCCATGGCCCGCAGGCGAAGGGATGGCAGTTCGGACGGGTGATCGGCGTGCCGGTGGCCGCCCGCACATGGGCGAAGAAAAGATGCGAGTGCAGGTGGCGGCAGATGTAGCGCAGATTCTCGTCGGACCAAGCCGGCTGGACCTCGCGGAAGCGGCCGGGCTCGGGATGATCGCCGTACCAGCCGAGGCCGAAGCCGTCGCCGTTGGTGCTCGCGGTCGATTCGAGCGCCTTGATGCTCTGTGAGACCAGCGAGTGCGCCGGTTCGGTCACATAATGTTCGAGCGGGATCGTGCGGCCTCGATAGGCGATCCAGCGACACATCGTTTCACGTCTCCCGCAGCGTTCCAGCGCATCGCGCATCAGGGATGATCGTGGAGAATCCACGTCACCTTGAGCGCAGCCGCCCGCGCCGGTCCGGCACGTCGGGTCATGCAGGCAACGCGGGAACGGCCGATCAGATGCCGTGCGATTGCAGCCACGCTTCGAGCAGGGCGACCTGCCAGAGCTTGGAATTGCCTTTCGGCGTCAGCGTCCCGTCGGGATCGGCGAGGAGGTGATCGACGTAAGGACGATTGAAGATCCCGCGCTCGCGGGCGGCCGGACGGTCGAGAACGTCGCGCACGAAGTCCATGAACGGCCCTCGGATATGCTTGAGCGCCGGAACCGGAAAGTAGCCCTTCGGTCGGTCGATCACCTCGGCCGGCACCACCGCGCGGGCGGCCTCCTTCAGGATGAACTTGCCCCCGTTACGCACCTTCAACTCGGCGGGGATGCGGGCGGCGAGTTCGACCAGTTCGTGATCGAGGAAGGGCACGCGCGCCTCCAGCCCGCAGGCCATGGTCATGTTGTCCACGCGCTTGACCGGATCGTCGACGAGCATGATCCGCTGATCGAGTTCGAGGGTCTTGTCGATCGCGCTCGCGCTGCGCGACTCGGCGAAGAAGCGGGCGATGTAGTCGCGGCTGTAATCCTCATCGACGAAGTCAGGGCTCAGCGCCGTGCGCATCTCCGCGTGATCGCGGTCGAAATAGGCTTTGGCGTAGTCGGCGGTCGGGTCGGTCGAGCCCATCAGCTTCGGATACCAGTGGTAGCCGCCGAACACCTCGTCGGCGCCCTGACCACTCTGGATCACCTTCACGTGTTTCGACACTTCCTGTGACAGCAGAAGAAAGGCCACCGCGTCGTGGCTCATCTGCGGCTCGGCCATCGCATGGATCGCTGCCGGCAGGGCCTCGAGCGTGCGGGAGCCATCGACGACGAGCTTGGCGTGATCGGTGCCGAACCGCTCGGCGATGATGTCGGAATACTTGAACTCGTCGCCCTCGACGCCGTTCACCGCATCGAAGCCGACCGAGAAGGTCTTCAGTCCGCTCTGGCCGTTCCTGGCCAGGAGCGCGACGATGACCGATGAATCGAGACCGCCGGAGAGCAGCACGCCGGTCGGCACGTCGGCGATCTGACGGCGCGCGACCGCGATGCCGAGCGAATCCAGCACCGCCGCACGCCAATCCGACTCGGTCATGTGACGGTCTTCGTCGCGCGGACCGACGGTCAGCGTCCAGTAGGTCTCCTCCCGGCGGGAGCCGTCAGGCTCGAAGATCAGGGTCGTCGCCGGATGGACCTTCCTCACACCCTTGAGGATCGTCAGCGGCGCCGGCACGCCCGCGTGCCAGCTCATGTAGTGGTGAAGCGCGACCTTATCGATCGTTGTGTCGACTTCTCCCGCCGCGAGCAGGGCCGGCAGCGAGGAGGCGAAGCGGAAGCGCTTCCCGGTCTCGGCGTAGTAGAGCGGCTTGATGCCGAGCCGGTCGCGGGCGAGCGTCACCCGACCCGTGTCCCGCTCATGAACCGCGAAGACGAACATGCCGAGGAAGCGCTTCACGCAGTCCCGGCCCCAGGCGTGGAAAGCCTTGAGCACGACTTCGGTGTCGCTGGTCGAGAAGAAGCGGTACCCCTTGGCGACGAGCTCGTCGCGCAGATCCTTGTAATTGTAGATGCAGCCGTTGAAGACGATCGACAGTCCGAGGTCGGCATCGACCATCGGCTGCTGGCCGGCTTCCGACAAGTCGATGATCTTCAAGCGGCAATGGCCGAACAGGACACCTCCCTGGCCGTAGATCCCGCCGGCGTCGGGGCCGCGGGGACGCAGAACCGTCATCATCGCCCGCACGGCGCCCGGATCCGTCGCCCCGCCGAAATTGATCTCTCCGCAGATCCCGCACATCGCCGCTGGCCGTCCTCGTCCCGTACTCGGTGCCCGATCCCGAGCGTCAGAACCGAGCGGCGCCCGACACGTTCCCTTCCGCCCGCGAAACCCTGACCCTCGTTCGATACCGGGCGGCGAGGCCGCTCGGCTCACGTCCGCCAAGCGATTTTCGAGCCATCATCGGATGTGACGGCGTGGGCGGGTCAACGACGGATCGCCGCCGGACGGGACTTCAGGCCGGCAGCGTCAGCCCCTCGCGGGCGAAGACCGCCCGAACTGCCGGGCGTTCGGCCATGCGGCGGGCATGGTCGGTCCAGGCCGGGAAGCGAGCCGGCATGTCGAAGCCGACGACGGGACCGCGGGCCCAGATCCAGAACACCATCAGGTAGGGATCGACGACGCTGTAGCGCTCGCCGAGCGCCCAGCCGCCGCTCGAGAGACGCACCTCGGTCATGGTGCAGAGATCACCGAAGGTGTCGGCGCCCTTGGCGCGAATCTCGGGAAAAGCGGCCTCGTCGGCGCTGTAGCGCTCGGGCCGGCGGATATGGGCGTAGGCGATGTGGTGCCCGGTCGAGAGCCACGCCATCCATTCGTCGGCGACCGCCTGTCCGCGCAGGTCCGCGGGAAGCAGGCCGGCCTCCGGATGCGAGCGGGCGAGATGGCGCAGGATCGCCGCGTTCTCGGTCAGCACCCATCCATCCTCGTAGAGCGCCGGGACGCGTCCGCGCTCGTTGACGGCGAGATATTCCGGTGCCCGCTGGTCGCCCTTGGCGAGATCGAGACGGACCGTCTCGTAAGGTGCGCCGATCTCCTCCAGCACGATGTGGGAGGCGAGCGAGCAGGCGCCGGGAGCGTAGTAGAGGGTGCGGGCGGTCATGGGCCTTCGTATCGCTGCGGACGACGCGTTCCGAAGAATAGCGCCGTCCGCGGGGATGCCCAGTTACAGCGGCTCCGCGCCGCGCCCCATGGCGGCGATGCCCGTGCGGGAGATTTCCACGAGGCCGATCACCGTGAGCAGACGGATGAAGCGGTCGATCTCCTCGGTGGAGCCGGTCAGCTCGAACACGAAGGAGTTCAGCGTGGCATCGAGGGTGCGGGCGCCGAAGGCGGCGGCGAGGCGCAGGGCCTCGCTCCGGTGCTCGCCGGTCCCGGCCACCTTCACAAGGCAGAGCTCCCGCTCCAACGCCTGCCCCTGAAGCGTGAGATCGACGACGCGGTGGACCGGCACGAGGCGATCGAGCTGCGCCTTGATCTGATCGATCACCCCATTGGTACCGGTGGTGACGATGGTGATGCGCGAGAGGTGACGCGCCTCTTCCGTCTCCGACACGGTCAGGCTCTCGATGTTGTAGCCGCGGCCGGAGAACAGGCCGGCGATGCGAGCGAGCGCACCGGGCTCGTTGTCCACGATCACCGCCAGGGTGTGACGGTTGACGGTCTCGACCCGCGTCGGCTCAGGGTAGTGGGTGTTCATCGCGTTCATCGTCTGGCGTTCCTCAACTTGAACCCTGTTCTATCTTGCTTCCGCCACCTCAGGTCAGCACCGCGATGCTGGACCCGCCTGCCGGTGGCGTGATACCGGCCGCGCCATGGATCGGCGCCAGCGTGTCTTGAATCTCGTCCTGCCGCAGGGCCGAACCGGCGTCGAGATCGGCCCCCTCACGAACCCTCTCATCCGTAAGGACGAGGGGGACGTGCTCTATGCCGACCACCTGCCGACGGACGAATTGCGCCGCCAGTATGCGGGGCATCCGACCCTCGGCCCGGCCGGCACCGACGGCATCCATCCCGTCGATATCGTGCTGGGGGAGGGCGGCTTGGCCGTCGCGCTCGGTCAGCGCGGGCCGGTCGATTACATCGTGGCCTCGCACGTCGTCGAGCATGTGCCCGATCCCATCGGCTGGCTGCGCGAGGCGGGCGACGCCCTGCGTGAGGGCGGCGTGTTCTGCCTCATCGTGCCCGACAAGCGCTTCACCTTCGACCACTTCCGGGCGCCGACGACCGCCGGCGCACTGGTCGCCGCCCATCTCGCCGGCCTGCGCAGGCCACCGCTCGCCACGGTCTACGAGCATTTCGCCCGGACGACCCCGGTCGATGCCGGAGCGGTCTGGGACGGCCGACCCGTGCCCCTCACGCCGATCAGCGGCGGACCCGCCGAAGCGCTCTCCATCGCCGCGGGCCTCGCCGAGACCGGCGCGTCCATCGACGTGCATTGCGCGGTGTTCACGCCCTTCAGCTTCGCCGAGATTCTCGCGGAGCTGATCGGCCTCGACCTGCTGCCGTTCGAGTGCGCCGCCCTCGAGCCGACCCGCCCGCGGGAGAGCGAGTTCTTCGTGCTCCTGCGCAAGCGCACGGACCGTCCGGCGGCGGCGCGCGCCGCCACCGTGCCGCGCCTCGACCCGGACCGCCACGGCGCGGTGCCGCGGCCGACTTGGCCGCAGCGGATCGGTCAGCGGCTTCCGCGCCGCTGGCGCCGGGCCCTCCGCAGAGGGTAGGCCCGCCACCGCCGTTGGAAGCGTCCGATCCATGGCTCCGCACCGCGCGACAGAATGCCGGCCCGGTCAGACCAGCATCTTGCCCTCGGCCGAGATGACGTCCCCGAGCTCCACCCCGGTCTCGCCGAGATAGTCCGACAGCAGCATCTCGTTATGCGCCTTGCCCGACGGGATCATCGGGAAGCAGTTCTCGGTCTTGTCGACGACGCAATCGAAGATCACCGGGCCGTCATAGGCCAGCATCTCCTGGATCGCTCCGTCGAGCTCGCCCGGCTTCTCGCAGCGGATGCCCTTGGCACCGTAGGCCTCCGCCAGCTTGACGAAGTCGGGCAGGCTCTCCGAGTAGCTCTGCGAGTAGCGCGAGCCGTGCAGCAGCTCCTGCCACTGGCGCACCATGCCCATGTACTCGTTGTTCAGGATGAAGATCTTGACCGGCAGCCGGTACTGCACCGCCGTCGAGAGCTCCTGCATGTTCATCAGGATCGAGGCTTCGCCCGCGATGTCGATGACGAGACCGTCCGGGTTGGCGAGCTGCGTCCCGATCGCCGCCGGCAGGCCGTAGCCCATGGTGCCGAGGCCGCCCGAGGTCATCCAGCGGTTCGGTTCGTCGAACTTGAAGTACTGAGCCGCCCACATCTGGTGCTGGCCGACCTCCGTGGTGACGAAGGTCTTGCGGTCCTTGCACGCCTCGTAGAGGCGCTGAACCGCGTATTGCGGCTTGATGATCGTGCCCGAGGGCCAGTAGGCGAGGCAGTCGCGCGACTTCCAACGGCTGATCTTGTTGAACCAATCCTCCATCCGCGCCTTGTCGGGCTGCTTCGGCAGGGCACGCCACTGGGCGAGCATCTCCTCCAGCACCGCGGCGCAGTCGCCGAGAATGCCGACATCGACCTTCACGACCTTGTTGATCGAGGAGGCGTCGACATCGACGTGGATTTTCTTGGAGTACGGCGAGAAGGCGTCGAGGCGACCGGTGATGCGGTCGTCGAACCGCGCACCGATGTTGATCATCACGTCGCAATCATGCATCGCGAGGTTGGCCTCGTAGGTGCCGTGCATGCCGAGCATCCCGAGGAACTTGTCGTCGGAAGCCGGGAAGGCGCCGAGGCCCATCAGCGTGGACGTGACCGGGAAGCCGGTCTCGGCGACCAGCTCGCGCAGCAGGCGAGAGGCTTCCGGCCCGGAATTGATGACGCCGCCGCCGGTGTAGAAGACCGGCCGGCGCGCACCCGCCATCAACTCGACCGCGGCCCGGATCTTCTCCGGGTCGCCCTTGACCGGCGGGTTGTAGGTCTTGTGTCCGCTGTGGCTCGGGCGCTCGTAGACGCCGGTGGCGAACTGCACGTCCTTGGGCAGGTCGATGACGACCGGGCCGGGACGGCCGTGGCTCGCGACGTAGAACGCCTCGTGCAGGATGCGCGGCAGATCCTCGATCGATTTGACGAGGTAGTTGTGCTTCGTGCAGTGGCGGGTGATGCCGACGGTGTCGCATTCCTGGAACGCGTCCGAGCCGATCAGATGCGTCGGAACCTGGCCGGTGACGGCGACGAGCGGGATCGAGTCCAGCATCGCGTCGGTCAGGCCGGTGATGATGTTGGTGGCACCCGGACCGGAGGTGACGAGGACGACGCCGACCTTGCCGGAGGAACGGGCATAGCCCTCAGCCGCGTGAACCGCGCCCTGCTCATGGCGCACCAGCACGTGCTGGATCGTGGTCTCGTCGAAGAGCGCGTCGTAGATCGGAAGCACGGCACCGCCCGGATAGCCGAACAGGGTGTCCACGCCCTGATCCTGGAACGCCCGGATGACCATCTGGGCCCCGGTCATGACCTCGCCGCTCATCGACTCCTCCATCAATCCGTTCTTCGTCTTCCGATCCGCATGCCGGCCCGTTGGATTTTGCGCAATAAAAAAGGGCCCCTAGGGGACCCTGCATGCGCCACCGACCGGGCCTGTCGGGCTTGATCTCAAGCCCGCCCCGTCCGTGGCGCTTCCACTACGATAAGAACCGTGCGCATCGTCGATCCGTTCGCCGCTTCCTCGCCGACTTCTGGCGAGTGAGTCTCAGCAAGTGAGGGGCGCGGATTAAGCGATACGCACCCTGCCGTCAATCCGCGCCGCTCGAATTTGCGGCGGCATAGCTCGCATTCGGATGCGGCCGCGCCGCCTCATGGCGTTCAGGCCGCCCGCACCGTCCGCAGGAAGCGAGCGACCTCGGCGCTGAGATGCTCCGATTGCCGCGACAATTCGGAGGCGGAGGACAGCACCTGGGTCGCCGCCGCCCCGGTTTCCTCCGAAGCCCGTGCCACGCCGGCGATGCTCGAGGTGACGGCGCCGGTGCCACTGGCGGCCTGAGCGACGTTTCGCACGATCTCCTGCGTCGCCGCGCCCTGTTGCTCGACCGCGGCCGCGATCCCGTTGGCGACATTGCTGATCTCGCGGATACGAGCGGTGATGCCGCCGATGGCCGTGACGGCCTGTCCGGTCGCTCCCTGAACGCGGTCGATCTGGCCCGAGATCTCCTCGGTCGCGCGCGCCGTCTGGTTGGCGAGCTCCTTCACTTCCGACGCGACCACCGCGAAGCCGCGGCCGGCCTCGCCGGCGCGGGCCGCCTCGATGGTGGCGTTCAGCGCGAGCAGGTTGGTCTGTCCGGCAATGGTCGCGATCAGGCCGACCACATCACCGATCCGGCTGACGACGGTGTCGAGTTCGTGGACCAGGATCGCGGTGCGGTCCGCCTCGGAAACGGCACTCGCGGCGAGGTCGGACGAGTTCGAGACCTGGCGGCCGATTTCCTGCACCGATGCGCCGAGCTGCTCGGCGGCGGCCGCGACGGTGCCGACATTCGAGGCAGCCTCCTCCGCCGCGCCGGCGACGTGTCCGGAACGGCTCGCGGTCTGCCGCGCCGTCGCCGCCATGGTCTCGGCCGTGACCTTCAGCTCCGTGGCGGAGGACGCCACCGTGTCGACGATGCCGCCGACGGCGACTTCAAAGCCTTCCGCGATAGCGCCGAGGGCGCGCTTGCGCTCTTCCTCGGCGGCGGCACGCGCCAATTCGCCTTCCCGCTCGAGTTCGCGGGTACGGATCAGGCTCTCCTTGAACACCTGAACCGCGGCAGCCATGGCACCGATCTCGTCCCGGCGGGTGAGACCCGGAACCTCGGCCGTGACCTCGCCCTCGGTCAGTTGCGTCATCGTCCGGCCCAGCCCCTCGAGCGGACGCAGGGTCCGGCGGATGGTGAGCCAGAGCAGCACCATCGCTGCCACGATCATGCCGCCACCGACCAGTGCCGCCTGACGGGTCATCCGGTCGAGTCCGGCCAGAACGTCCGCCCGCTTCAGGCCGACATAGAGAATGCCGGTGACATGGCCGTCCGCGCCGCGAACCGGCGCATACAGGGTCAGGTAGGGCGTGCCGAGGATATCCGCCTCGCCTCGATAGGTCTCACCGCGACCGAGAACGGTGTCGTGGACGGGCCCGGGGGCGAGCCGGGTTCCGACCGCGCGGCTGCCGTCGGCCTTGCGCACCGTCGTGGCGGTCCGGACCTCGCCCGAGAAGACGGTTGCGGTCCCCCCGGTGACGCTCTCGACACGATCGACGGCGGCGTTGAGGTCCGCGCTCGCGCCGGCGACGCCCTCTATGCCGGCCCGGAGAAGACGCATGGAGCTATCGAGTGAATCGTCGGCCCGGGCGTGCATCACCGCGCGCGCCTCGAACAGCAGTTGGCCGCCCACCGCGAGGGACGCGACCAAGACGAAGAGGCTGCCCAATAGAGCAACCCGAGCCGCGAGGGACAATCGAACCGTCAGGGGCGAGCGGACGGCATTCGCCATGATGAATTCCTCGAGCACATCGCAGAAGATGACAGATCGAGGATCGGAGTTAAGGACGTATCGTTACCGAATGATTGAGGGACAAGAAATCTTTTCAGGGCTCAGAATAAACATAAGATGCGGAAATTATATTCCTCAGAGCTTCAATGTGACAGGATAGTGCAAGGAAGGAATTCTTCCTCAGGTCCCGCAGAAGGTGCGATAGTCGCGCCCGCCACCTTCCGGGGCCTCCGCATATCGGGCGAAGTCGGGCTGGTCTTCGTAGGGACGGGCCAGGACGCTCAACAAGGTTTCGAACGGTGCGAAATCCTGCCGCTCGACCGCCGCCTCGATCATCGCCTCCACCTGATGGTTGCGCGGGATGAAAGCGGGATTGACCATCCGCATCAACGTCCGCTGGGCCGCGGCGTCGCCCGGTTCGTCGGCGAGCCTGCGGCGCCAGCGCTCGGCCCACCGGTCATAGGCGGTCGGATCGATGAAGAGGCTCCGCACGGCCTCGATCGCCTCCGGCTCGGGATCGCTCCCGAGGTCCGGCACGGCCGCAGCGAGGCGGCGGAAGGTGAGGGTGAAGTCGGCCTCGTTCTCGGCCATGGTCTTCAGCAGATCTCCGGCGAGGACGGTGTCACCGTCGCGGGTCGTGGCGAGCCCGAGCTTGCGGTTCAGGCCGCTGTGATAGGCATCCTCGAACAATCCGGCGAAGCCTGTCAGTGCGGCCTCGGCCTCTGCGACAGCCCGTGTCTCGTCATCCGACAAGAGCGGCAACAGCGCTTCCGCGAGCCGGGTGAGGTTCCATAAGGCGATGCGCGGCTGGTTGCCGTAGGCGTAGCGGCCATGTCGATCGATCGAGCTGAAGGCGGTCGCCGGATCGTAGGTGTCGAGGAACGCGCAGGGACCGTAGTCGATGGTCTCGCCGGCAATCGACATGTTGTCGGTGTTCATCACGCCGTGGATGAACCCGACGGTGAGCCACCGGGCCACCAACTCGGCTTGGCGGCGGACGACAGCTTCGAGCAAGGCGCGGTAGGGGTTCTCGGCCTCGGCGGCCGCGGGATCGTGGCGGGCGATGGTATGGTCCGCGAGCATACGCAGGCCCTCGACATCGCCCCGAGCGGAGAAGAACTGGAACGAGCCGACGCGGATATGGCTCGACGCGACGCGGGTGAGGACGGCCCCGGGCAGCACCGTCTCACGGATCACCCGCTCCCCGGTGGCGACCGCGGCGAGGGCGCGGGTGGTCGGAATGCCGAGCGCGTGCATCGCCTCGCTGACGAGATACTCGCGCAGCACCGGCCCGAGCGCAGCGCGACCGTCGCCCCGGCGAGAAAACGGCGTCGGGCCCGAACCCTTGAGCTGGATGTCGCGGCGGCGCCCGTCGCGACCAACGACTTCCCCGAGCAGAATGGCACGCCCGTCGCCGAGTTGCGGTACGAATTGCCCGAACTGGTGCCCGGCATAGGCTGCCGCGAGCGGTTCCGCCCCCGCGGGAACACCTTGCCCCGCGAGGACCGAGCCCCCCTCAGAGCTTTCAAGTCGCTCGGGATCGAGACCGAGATCGACGGCGAGCGCCCGATTCAACCGCACCAATCTCGGCGCCTCGACCGGTGTCGGCGCGACGCGGGCGAAGAAGCGGTCCGGCAGGCGCGCGTAGCTGTTGTCGAAGGGGAATAGAGCGGTCATCGGTGTACCGGCGCAGGATCAGGGGCTCGGCGGATCAGTGGGGATCGCGAGGAGGGGTGCAAGGTCCACACCCCTCGCTCGGCGGCATCCGACAGGAAGGGGGCCGGAAGCGACTGCTTTAGACGCAGGAGCGCGCTCCGCGATCGGCCGCCCCCGATTTAAAGGCGACAGCCGACCGGTCGCGCAGCTTCTGCGCCTCAGCCCGTCCCTGGCTGGCTCGAAGGCCGCGCCTCTTCCTCGGCCGGCGGGGGAGGGGAATGCGGCCCGGGCCGCGGATCGGCGCGCGGCCGCTCCATCCCTGGGATCGGCCCCTGCGCGGGTGGCTTGGGACGCTCTTCGGACTCCGGACGCTCCCTCTCCTCCATGATCAAGCCGCCTTCTGATTCACGCGGCTCTCGGCTAGCGCCGTAAGCTTCTGGTCAGTCGCCTTCTCCTCGTCGAGCGTCTGCTGGAGCACGGCGGCGCAATCGTCTCGGCCGAGCCGCTTGGCCCACGCCACGAGCGTGCCGTAGCGGGCGATCTCGTAATGCTCCACGGCCTGCGCCGCTGCGAGCAACGCCGCATCGAGCACCTCCTTGTCAGCGACCTCGCCGGCGGTCTCGTTGGCCTCCTTGATGATCCCGTCGATGGCCGGACAATTGACCGCCTTCGGCTTGTGGCCGTGCATCTCGAACACCTGCTCAAGGCGCTTGATCTGCCCCTCGGTCTCACGCAGATGCGTCTCGAAGCCCTGGCGGAGCTGCGCGTTCGTCGCTTTCCCGATCATCGTCGGCAGAGCCTTGGTGATCTGGTTTTCGGCGTAATAGACGTCCTGCAACGTGTGTACGAAGAGGTCGTCCAGCGACTTGATGTCTTTCGTGAACAGACCCATGGCGTCCTCCTGTCAGTGATTCTGAGGGCCATGCGGGAACAGGGCCCGTGACGGGAGAAGCCGGGCCGCGCGGGCCCGGTTCCGCATGACGGCGCACGACGTTGCATTCGCAGTGAACCGCTTCACATCGCCCTTCCGATCGATCGCCCCGATCGGACCTCGCGAACCAAGCCGCCCTCGGGCGGCAATGCAGGCGGCGGCACCCGAGTTGGCGGTTCGTCTATCCGGCCGTCGGCAACCTCGCTACGACAGCCGAGCACGGAGCTCACGACGGCCGGCTCGGCGCGCAGCGCCGTCCGGATTAAGCAAGGAGCAGGTTGACGGGATGGCGGATGCGCTCGCGGGCAAGGTGGCGCGGCGCCTGCTGCCCTTTCTCATGCTGTGCTACTTCTTCGCCTATCTCGACCGGGTGAATGTCGGCTTCGCCGCTCTCACCATGAATCGGGACATTGGCCTGTCGGCTACGGCCTACGGCTTCGGGGCGGGACTGTTCTTCCTCGGCTACGTCGCCTTCGAAGTTCCGAGCAACCTGATCCTGGAGCGAGTCGGCGCGCGGATCTGGATCGCGCGGATCATGGTGACATGGTCGCTGATCTCCGCCTCGACCGCCTTCGTGACGAGCGAATGGTCCTTCTACCTCGTCCGGGTCCTCCTCGGACTTGCGGAGGCCGGCTTCTTTCCCGGCATCATCCTGTATCTTACCTACTGGTTTCCCAGCGCGCAGCGCGCGGGCATCGTCGGCATCTTCATGATGGCCGTGCCGCTCTCGGCCGCCATCGGTGCGCCGCTGTCCGGCCTCGTCATGAGCTTCACCGACGGCTGGCTCGGTCTGGCCGGGTGGCAGTGGCTCTACCTGCTCGAGGCCGCGCCCAGCCTTTTGCTCGGCCTCGCAACCCTGTTCGTCCTCACCGACCGGCCCGAGCAGGCCGCCTGGTTGACGCCCGAGGAGCGAGCGCGCCTCGTCGCACGGATGGCGGAGGATCAACGCCTGCAGCCGAACCGGACAACGCATTTCGGAAGCGCCCTCCTCGATCCGCGGGTGCTCGGGCTCGGGCTCGTCTATTTCGGGCTCAGCACCGGTCTCTATGCGGTCGGATTGTGGTTACCGCAGATCGTCAGCAGTTTCGGCTTCACGACGACCGCGACCGGTTTCGTCACCGCCATCCCGTACATCGTGTCGGCGGCGGGGATGCTCGCCTGGACGCGCCGCTCCGATCGAAGGGGAGAGCGGGTCCGCCACGTCGCGATCCCGACCGTGGTAGCCGGCCTCGCCCTGATCGCCGCGAGCCAGGCCGGAACGCCATTCCTCACCATCGCCGCGCTCAGCGTGGCGGCGTTGGGGGTGTTCGCGGCGCTACCGACCTTCTGGACGCTGCCGACGCGGTTGCTCACCGGAACCGCGGCCGCGGGCGGCATTGCACTGATCAATGCTCTCGGCAGTCTCGGCGGCTTCGTCGGACCGTCGCTCATGGGCTGGGTCCGCGACGCGACAGGGCGGTTCGGCGACGGATTCGCTGCCGTGGCCGTGGTTCTCATTCTCGCGGGAGCATTGGTGCTGCGCATCGGCCGGGACACCGAACGGTTCACGGGGTCGACCGTCAACGCCGAGCGGGCGTGAGGTTGACGTCTCCGGGAAGCGTGATCCCGGTCGCGGCATCGTTCCTCGACTGACGTGGGAGCGCAGGCATCCGAGCAGACCGGATCGGGTCTGCGCTCGATCGAAGCGGAGCCTGGATCCATCGTTCCGGAAGAAGTGACCGGATGCGATGTCGGTCGTCGCGCTTTCCGGCCCAGGCCGAGTTGTTCCTCCCAGCCCGCCGGTGCCAGGGAATCTGAGCGAGAGGTCAGCTGGTCGTGGGGGATCGCGAGGCACGGGAGGGTGGCAGCACCGATGACACGATCATCGGACTGACCGGACGTTGCACGCGCACCGCCCGCTGCAGCGCGGCGTGGACCTCACCCGAGATCACAGCCGTCGCCTCGCCGCGTTTGTTGCCTGTCGTCGGCTCGACGGCAGGCGTCACCGCCATCGGCTCCGGCGCCACCTTCGGCACAGGTTTCGCCGCAGGCCGCGGCAACAACCGGGAAACCCCGAAGAGGATGAGGCCCAGACATCCCCACCCGAGTGATGCGACCGAGGGCTGCCCGGCGAGCATCATCACCACGAGGCCACCGATCGCCGCGGCGACGCCTGCCAGTCGAAGTTCGGAGTCCGGAAGATTCATGCTCTCGTTGTACGACGCCTCGGTTGCCGGGACGTGCACGTGACCTCTCGAAATTGAGACACCGGCTCGCCGTCGCATGACCGAGGGCGTGTCACCGTGACGGCATGGCGACGCGCCGCAGGCGGCCCGATCTGCGCGCGATCACAAGTCTGTCAGAAGCGACGACGGAAGCTTGACGATCAAGCGTTTCCCCGGACGAAGTGGGGCCGCTGCGCTGATCATGTCGGGCCAGCGGATGGTGGGTCGGCACTTCCAACGTGCTGGCCCACTCATTCCCCCGATCCCGCTCAAAGCTGCGGTCGGATGTGCAGCACATTCCTATCCACGTGTGATCGGACCGGATCGGGACGCCTGTCCCGGCAGGGCGGACGGGCGCCTCTTCCTGCAGCCTCAGACCGATCGCCTCCTCAGATCCATCGCCGATCCGAGTGCCGGATGCCGGCCTTTCTCGACGTTCAGGGGTTTCAAAGAGGCGCTGCGCGCGACCCCACGGTGATGGCGAGACGCTCGATCCGCCCCAAGACTCAAGCGCAAGTTGTTATTCCTCCCTTCACTTCGGCCGCTTCGAATGGCAAGTGGAGGCCGAAATCGGACTTTGTCCTGTTCCGCAGCGGCCTGACTCCGCGGCAAGCGATCGAAAGAAGATGGCCGCGACCGTCATCGTGCTGCGAACACGGCATCTCGGACGATTTCATCGCGTTGTCTTGCGGCGACCCGGCAGGACGTGATGATCCGACTTCTCCATTGGTCGCGACGATCGAGTGATCTCGTTTGCGGACGGGAGAGAGGGCGAACCGGATGCATGGAAGACGGCCCGCAACCGCCCCGGAGACGCTCCGCAACGCGCTGGCGACCCGCCTTTCGCGCGAGATGACGGAAGCCGAGCGCCACGGATTCGGAACGGCGACGGTCTGGCTCACACGCGAGGAGGCCGACCTGATCTGTGAGGCCCTACGGATGGCTGCGGGAAGCGACGCTGCGCGGCTGGACTTTCTCGACCGTTGCACTGCCGCCCTGACCGCTCACGACGGAACGGTCCGACACTGGCGCATGTCCATCGATCAGGACGGCGTGATGCTCGACGCAGCGTCGGCGATGCGCCGAGATGGCTTTACCGCCGATGGACACGCCTCTTGCCGAAGTGCCATCGACGAGAGGATGGACGAGTTGGAATCCGCACGGTCCGAACCGGCCGAGGATTGGCACATCCGCGAGCGACGCCCGACGGACAGGCCGAAGCGAGCCTGACCGAATCCGGCCCCGATCCGGGCGGATGGAATTGGTGCATCTCTTCGATGTTGGATCGCCTTTCGTAAGGGGAGATGCGCGGACAGCCCCTGGCGAACCGCCCGGTCCCATCGGCCTTGCCGAAGCGCGGCACGTCCGGAGGGCGACGAGGCGGCCCCGGTCTGGTGCCGGAAAAAAGCTCATGCTCAATCCGCCAGGAAATGTTATGGACGCCGCATCATGTCGGCCACCCGATCCCTTTGGCGCTCGCTGCTGACGGTCTTCCAGATCGTGGCGTTCGTCGCATTCGCGCTCGCGGGTGCCGGGCACTCGCACGCCGGGACGTCAGATGTCGGGACGTCGCATGTCGGCCATGGGGCCGTCGCCGCCGTCGAGCATCCGGAAGCCTCGGGACCCGCGTCCCTCGGTCAGATCGCGGATCATGCGGAGCCGAACGACCACGGGGCGACGTCCGGTCCATGCAGTCTGTGCTGCTGCCATACGTCCTTCCTCCGCCAGGATTCCGCTGCCGTGACGGTCGCCGCTCAGCCCGGGCGGACATTGGCCGGCATCTCAACGGTCGCGTTCGACAGCGTGGCCCCCAAGACACCTTCAGAACCCCCTCGAACCGTCGCCTGAGGTTCGCGCTTCGACGCGCGCTCTGAGCGGCTGCCGATGAAGGCTGCCGCCAGCCTCCCTCCTGCGAAGGCTCGGTTTTCCCATGCGTGTTTTCTCCGCCTCCGCCCTGCGGATGGCTGTTCTTGCGCTCGGCCTGTCGGCCGTAGCGCCGACGATATCCGCTGCCCATGAGGGCCACGACCATGGCGCCGAGGCACAAGCGGCGCCGACGACGGCCGCACCGCGCGGCTCGTCGAGCACCGAAGCGCTCGAACTGGTTGCCATCGCCCGCAACGGCCGGCTGGTCGTGTTCCTCGATCGCGCCGGCTCCAACGAACCGGTGACGGACGCCGTCGTCGAGGCGGAAACGCCGGAAGGACCCGCCAAAGCTCTGCCGCTTCCGGACGGCAGCTACGGGTTCGATGCCCACTGGAGCGAGCATTCCGGCGAGCACGACGTGCTCTTCACCGTGACGGTGGACGGAAGCGCCGATCTGTTCCCGGTCAAGCTGACTGTTCCGGAAGCGCCGCCGGCACCGCCCTCGGCCGGCGCCTCGACCTGGGCGGCCGGGCTCGCGGCGGCCCACGATTTTCAGCGCCACCTCAAAGAGGCCGACCCGTTGCCGCTCGCCGTCGGCGGGGCCGGCTTCCTCCTCGGCGTCGCCTTCACGCTGCTGATGCGCAGGCGGCGCTACCTGCCTGCCACGGCCCTGGTCGTCATTGTCGTGACCCTCGCTCTCGCACCGCGCGCTTTCGCGGCCGACGGCCACGACGGCCGTGAGCCCCTTGCCCACCAGGGCTTGCCGATGGCCGCACCATCCGCCGGCGGACAGGACTTGGCCCGACGCCAGCCGGACGGGACGATCTTCGTGCCGAAGCCGACGCAGCGGGTTCTCGCGGTCCGGACCGTCGTGACGGCTTCGGACACGCTTCGCCGCACCGTCGAGCTGCCGGGCCGCATCGTTCCCGACCCGAGCGCCAGCGGCGTCGTTCAATCCTCCGTCGGCGGCCGCCTCTCCCCGCCGGAATCCGGCATCTTCCCGCGCCTGGGTACGCGGGTGCGCAAGGGAGAAGTCCTGGCCTACGTGACGCCGCCGGTGCAGGCGGTGGATGCCTCCGACATGCGACAGCGCCAGGGGGAGCTCGATCAGCAGATCGCCATCACCGAGCGCCGAGTCGAGCGCTACCGCAAGCTCGCGCCGGGCGGCTCCGTCTCGCAGGTCCAGCTCGAGGACGCCCAGGCCGAGCTCAAGGGCCTGCTCGACCGCCGCGCCGCCCTCGACAATATCCGTCAGCAGCCTGAGGCTTTGAAGGCGCCCGTCGACGGGGTCATCGCCGAAGCGAATGCGGTCGCGGGCCAGATGGCGAGCCCCGGCGTCCAGGTGTTCCAGATCGTCGACCCGGCCCGCCTCTGGGTGGAGGCCCTGAGCTTCGATGCGCTGGCCGGGGGGCAGGACGCCACGGCCCGGATGGCCGACGGGCGAGTGCTGCGGCTCGCCTATATGGGGGCGGGCTTGGCCGACCGCAGCCAAGCGGTGCCGATGCACTTCGCCGTGCTCGGCGCGCCGCACGAGCTGCGCACCGGACAGTTCATAACGGTGCTGGCTGCCATCGACGATCAGCAGGAGGGGCTCGCCCTGCCGCGCACCAGCGTGGTCCGTGGCGGCAACGGGCAGAGCATCGTCTACGAGCACACCGCGCCCGAACGGTTCGAGCCGCGCGAGGTGCGGGTCGAACCGCTCGATGCGGGGCGAGTGCTGGTGGTGTCGGGGGTCGCTCCGGGTCAGCGGATCGTCACCCAGGGCGCCGAACTCCTCAATCAGGTCCGCTGAGGAGACGCGCCGATGTTCACGCTCCTCGTCACGCAGTCCCTGCGCAACCGTCTGCTCGTGCTGGCGCTCGCCGCCGTGCTCGTCGTCTACGGCGCCTTCACGGTGACCAAGCTCCCGGTCGACGTCTTCCCCGACCTTAATCGTCCGACCGTTACGATCATGACAGAGGCGGAAGGGCTCGCGCCCCAAGAGGTGGAACAGCTCGTCACCTTCCCGATCGAGACCCAGATGAATGGCCTGCCCGGCGTCACGCGGGTGCGCTCGGTCTCGGGCGTCGGCCTGTCAGTCATCTACGTCGAATTCGACTGGGGCACCGACATCTACCGCAACCGCCAGCAGGTCTCGGAACGCCTGGCGATGGTGCGGCCGCAGCTGCCGCCCACGGTGAACCCGATGATGGGGCCGGTCTCCTCGATCATGGGCCAGATCGTCATGGTCGCCCTCAGCGGCGGCTCAGTCTCGCCGATGCAGTTGCGCGAGCTGGCCGACTTCACCATCCGGCCGCGCCTGCTCTCGATTCCCGGCGTCGCGCAGGTCATTCCGATGGGCGGCGAGGTGCGCCAGTTCCGCGTCGCGCCGCAACCCACCGCCCTGCGGGCGCTCGGCGTCACCCATGCGCAGCTCGAAACCGCCCTCGCGCAGTTCGGCACCAATACCGGCGGCGGCTTCACGGACCAGTACGCCCGCGAGTACCTGATCCGGAATCTCGGACGGACCATGAACCTCGACGACCTCCGCAACATGGTCGTCGCCACGGTCAACAACCGGCCGGTCTACCTGCGGCAGGTAGCCGACGTGTCCTTCGCGGCCCGGGTTAAGCGCGGCGACAGCGGCTACATGGGCGCGCCCGCCGTCGTGATCTCGGTGGAGAAGCAGCCGGGCGTCGACACGGTCCGCCTGACCCGCGAGGTCGAGGCGGCGCTCGCCGAGATCACGGCCAGCCTCAACGCCTGCGGACCCGACGCCGAGAAGCGCGGCACGGATCGGCTCGGCACCGAATCGGCCGGCGAGGGCTGCGCCTTCAAGGGCGTGCGTGCCGACCAACTCATCTTCCGCCAAGCCAACTTCATCGAGACGTCGATCCGCAACGTCGAAACGGTGCTGATCGAGGCGGTCGTGGTGGTCGCCGTCGTCCTGTTCGCTTTCCTGCTGAACGTCCGCACCACCGCGATTTCGCTCACCGCGATACCGGTCTCGATCCTGGCGACCGCCGTGGTGTTCCACCTGTTCGGGCTCTCGATCAACACGATGACGCTCGGCGGCCTCGCCATCGCCATCGGTGAGCTCGTCGACGACGCGGTGGTCGACGTGGAGAACATCTTCCGACGCCTCGGCGAGAACCGCAGGGCCGGCAATCCGCGGAGCGTCTTCGAGGTGGTGATCGCCGCCTCGAACGAGGTGCGCTCCGGCATCGTCTACGCCACGATGGTGATCGTGTTGGTCTTCGTCCCGCTCTTCGCGCTGTCTGGGATCGAGGGCAGGCTGTTCGCGCCGCTCGGCCAAGCCTACATCATCTCGATCCTGGCGAGCCTTCTCGTCTCGATCACCCTGACGCCGGTGCTCGCCTACTATCTGCTGCCCGGGCTCAAGCGCCTGGAGGAGCACGACAGCCGCTTCCTGATACTGCTCAAGCGCGGCAACGCCGCTCTGCTGCGGGCTCTGCTCGGACACGCCCGGCCGGTGATCGCGGTGGCGGTCCTGGCCGTGGCGACGGCCGGGCTCGCGGCCATCTTCCTACCGCGCGCCTTCCTGCCGCCGTTCAACGAGGGCTCGTTCACGGTCAACATGACGTTCAATCCCGGCATCTCGCTCGCCGAGAGCAACCGCATCGGCCTCGTGGCCGAGCGCCTGCTCCTCGATATGCCGGACGTGAAGTCCATCGGCCGTCGCACGGGCCGGGCCGAACTCGACGAGCACGCGGAGGGCGTGCACTCTTCCGACCTGGAGATCGATCTCAAACCGGAGGCCCGGCCGAAGCCCGACCTCGTCGCCGACATCCGCGGGCGTCTCGCGGTGCTGCCGGTCAATGTCAATGTCGGCCAGCCCATCTCGCACCGGCTCGACCATATGCTCTCGGGCGTGCGGGCCGAGATCGCGCTCAAGATCTTCGGCGAGGATCTCGATACCCTGCGGGCTCTCGCCGAGGGCCTGCGGCAGCGCTTCGCCGACATCCCCGGCATCGCCGATCTGCAGGTCGAGAAGCAGGTGCTGATTCCGCAGCTCGAGATCCGCGTCGACTACAACCGCGCGGCCCTCTACGGCGTACAGCCCGCCGCCCTGGTCGAGCAGCTGAGCCGCCTCTCGAATGGTCAGGTGGTCTCGCGCGTGGTGGACGGCTACCGCCGTTTCGACGTCGTGATGCGCCTCTCCGATGCGATGCGGACCACGCAGCGCCTCGGTGACCTCTTGATCGAAACGCCGTCCGGCTGGGTCCCGGCGCGCCAGATCGCCGACATCCGAGAGACCGATGGGCCGAACCAGATCCTGCGGGAGAACGCCCGCCGTCGTATCGTCGTGCAGGCCAACACGCAGCCCGGGGCCGACATGGGCAAGATCGTTCAGGCCATCGAGGAGAACGTCGCCGCGGCGAATCTGCCCAACGGTCACACCACGCGCCTGGAAGGCTCGTTCCAGGCGCAGGCCGAGGCCAGCCGGACCATCGGTCTCCTCTCGCTTCTGTCGCTCGCACTGGTCTTCGCGCTGCTCTACAGCCGCTACCGATCGGTGACTTTCACGCTGATCATCCTGGGCAGCATCCCGCTCGCCCTGATCGGCTCCGTCGCCGCGCTTTGGCTGGCCGGCCAGCCCCTTTCAGTGGCGTCGATGATCGGCTTCATCACGCTGACCGGGATCGCCACTCGCAACGGCATCCTGAAGATCAGCCACTACCTGAACCTGGCCATCCTCGAAGGCATGCCGTTCGGGCGAGAACTGGTGATCCGGGGCAGCCTTGAGCGGCTCGCGCCGGTGCTGATGACAGCCCTTTCCGCCGGCGTCGCGCTGGTGCCGCTGCTGATCGGCGCCGACGCCCCAGGCAAGGAGATCCTGCACCCGGTGGCGGTTACGATCTTCGGCGGTCTGATCAGCGCCACGCTGCTCGACACGGTGCTGACGCCGATCCTCTTCCTCACCTTCGGTCGCGAGCCGCTCGAGCGGTTGAGGCAGAATGCCGGTCGACGCTCAGAGGTGTCC
Organism: Methylorubrum rhodesianum; assembly: GCF_014199985.1. Lineage (GTDB taxonomy): Bacteria > Pseudomonadota > Alphaproteobacteria > Rhizobiales > Beijerinckiaceae > Methylobacterium > Methylobacterium rhodesianum. The sequence goes on from NZ_JACHOS010000001.1 coordinate 518,637, forward strand.
CCTGGGACGAGGCAAAACGCGCCGCTCGAGGCGTTCTGACGAAACGTCCGGCCCTCCGACGAGGGCCGGATGCATCAAAGCCCTGCCCGCGTCTGCGCGGGTATCTTGGCCGACACCGCTGGGAGAGCCTTGAGTCGGGACACGGCAGGGCGTTGAGCGAAAGCGCCGAGCCATCGTTCGCGAAACGCGGGGTCGGTGCCTACAACAGTTCACGCGCCGTTTGCGGGATCGACAGCCGGTCGGGATCCGCGCGCACTTTTGGGTATGGAGGAAATTACCGTCACGCCTCAACCCCGCGCGATAAGGCCGAGGTGCAACTGCCGATGGCGTGCTTGGGATGATTGGTGGGCGCACTAGGGTTCGAACCTAGGACCCGCTGATTAAGAGTCAGCTTCCCGACCGGTTTTGGGCGGCTTCTGGTGCCAGGAACGTGTAGCTAACGGGCGTTAACTTCCGCGAGCATCCACAGGGACTTAGCCAGCGGCGGCGGTTTTCCCTCGACGGCGGGCCCCGGCCGGGTGATTTTCGCGGCCCCGCCCAAAGCCGCCCAAGGAATCCCGCCCAAATGGCCCGCGCCAAGCCCGCTGCGAAGAAGGCCGCACCGGCCCGCGCCCGGATCGACTGGCCGCCCCGCGGGCCGGTCGACATCACGGGGACATTCATCACCCGGTGCCGGGAGGAGCAGCGCCCCGGCGTGCCGGCCGTCGACGTCCGCGACCTGCGCGCCCCGGGCCTGCTGCTGCGGGTCTCGCCCCGGACGATATCGTGGGGCTGGAAGGCGGAGCGCCTCAAGAGGACGGTACGCCTTGACCTCGGGCCGGTGGAGCGGCTGACCGTCGCCCAGGCCCGCCAGGTCGCCGGGGAGGCCATGGACCTGCTTCGCTCCGGCAACGGCTGGCCGACCCTGCTCTGGCTCAACCGGCGCCTGGCCGAGCTCGGCCTCATGCGGATCGAGGAGGTGTTCCCGAAGAACGTCTACCACCACCCGACGCCCGCGCCCCCGCCGCGGCCCCGGGGCTGGACGTACGATCAGGCCGTCGCCGCCTACCTCGCCGCCCACGAGCCCGAGTGGCGCAAGGCCGCCCACGAAGACGCGCGCAAGAACCTGCGCCACCCCGTCCTCAAGCGGTTCGCCGGCATGCCGGTGGCGGCCGTCACGCCCGACGACCTGGCGACGGTGCTGGCCGCGAAGAACCGCTCGCACCACCGCCAGGCCGAGGCCCTGTTCGTGCGGCTGCGCCACTTCTACGGCTGGCTTGCGACGCCGGGGCCGAGGCGGGACAGCGGCGTCGCCAAGGGCCACCTCGACGACCTGCAGCGGCCCAAGCGCCCGAAGGCGCGCGAGGGCGAGGCGCCGCGGCAGCAGGTGCGCTGGCCGACGATGGAGCGCGTCGGGCTGCTCGTGGCGCTCGCCCGCACCGACCTGCTCGACCCTCGCCTGGCCGCCGCGGTGCTGCTCCTGGTCGCGACGGTCCAGCGCCGGCACGCCATCGTGTCCGCCCGGCTCGACGAGTTCTCCGATGCCGGCGATGGCTGGGGCGTGTGGCGCCTGCCGCCCGTGCGGCGCAAGACGGGCGAGACGGGCCGGGCGCAGGCGCACCACGCGGTGCCGCTGCCGCCGCCGGTCTGGGCGGCGGTCCGGGGGCAGTTCGGGGAGGGGCCGTGGCTGTTCCCGGGGATGCGGCCGCGCCGCGCCGGCGCGCCGGTCGGCTACCTGTCCGAATCGGCGCTGACGCACCTGCTCGCGGCGCTCCCGGTCGACACTAGCCCGCACGACCTGCGCCGCGCCCTGCGCTCGCATGGCCGCCGGGCCCTGGGCCTGGCGCCGTCGGTCCTGGACATGATCATCGACCACGCCGAGGGCGTCGCGTCGGGCAACGTGTCCGAGCGGCACTACGTCGACGACGACCGCATGGACCTGAAGCGGCCCGCGATGAGGGCGTGGTGGGACCTAGTCGAGGAGCACGCCGGCAAGGCGAAGTTCGACCTCGACGAGGTGCGGGCCGGGTTCCTGGCTGCACGCGCTAGGCAGAAGGGGAGGGAGCCCACGGTACAAACCTAAGGCAGAATCCCGGATCCGCCTTAGGTTTGTCCCACCAGACCGCCCCGGCCAGGCATTCGTTCACCCTGCCGCGAGCCCGCGCTGGACCGCCACGCCGCGAGCTGCGATCGTCACGATTCCTGCCCCGCCTGAGACCTTCCCGATGTCCCGAAAACCCTGGGCCCCGCCGCCCGTCCCGACATCCCGGAGGCCCTGAGCGCGCGACGCCGGCCTCCGATTTTTGGAGGCCTCCGTGCCCGACACCTGGTTCACCGCCGACACGCATTTCCTGCACGCCGGGGTCATCCCGGCCTGCCGGCGCCCGTTCTCGTCCATCGCCGAGCACGACGCGTCGCTGGTCGAGGCCTGGAACGCGACCGTCCGGCCCGCCGACACCGTCTACCACGTGGGCGACTTCGCCTTGGGCCCGGCCGAGGCGGCCGAGCGCATCTTCCGCCGGCTGCACGGGCGCAAGTGCCTCGTCGCTGGCAACCACGACAAGCGGTCGCGCAAGCTCCCCTGGGCGGAGCAGCACGACGGGATCCGCGAGATCTCGGTCGAGGGGCGGCACCTGGTGCTGTGCCACTATCCCATGCGTAGCTGGCCGCGGGCGTTCCGGGGCAGCCTGCACCTGTACGGGCACGTGCACGGCACGCTGCCGGGCACGACGCAGTCCTGCGACGTAGGCGTCGACGTCTGGAGCTACCGGCCGGTGTCGCTCTCGAACATCGTGGATGCGATGGCCCTGAGCGACACCGTGCCGGAGGAGGTCGCCCGGGCGCGGAACAGGGGCTAGCCCCGCCCGAGATGAGCCTCGGCGACGATCCCGAGCTCGACCAGGTCCTCGCCCTCGGGCTCGGCCTCCCGCTCCGGGGCCGGCGATGACACCCACTTCCGGTGCGGTTGGAGGGCATGTCGGATGGCCTCGGCGCGGGTCGTCGTCGCGCGAACGACCCGCCAGTCCGACCGTATGGCGATCCAACGCCGGTTATCGACGAGCCAGTCCTCCCACGGCATCCCCGGGTCGGGATGGCGGTCGTCGAGGTACAGGCAACGGTATCGGAGCCGGTGCTCTTCACCCGGCGGGTCTCGGGGCATGCGGAGGATGAGCGCGAGCTCACGCTCCCTCTGGTCGAGGGCCGGGTCCGGGTTGAGGACGAGGAGGCCCTGCCGTGGGCGGCGCTCGGGATGCACTGCCTGTGGCAGTCGGCTCTGCGCGTAGAGCCGGTGCGCCCAAGGATCGCTGTGTTCTTCGAGCACGACCGGCATGGGCCGCCACCAGCCCCAGCCGATGTCGGCGAGGTGCATATACTTAGCCCCGGGCACCTTCGGCCATTCGACCGTGTAATCCTCAGGCATGCCGCCCTCCTCGCTCTCGACGGGGACGGCGTAGCAGGCGCGCGTGAATCGACCCGTCGGGAATCGCGTCAAATGCGATGAGGCTCGTTCAACCCGCGGCAACCCTAACCGCCACGGCGCGAGCGGCGGCCGCCTCGAATTCCAGGCTGTCCGCTAGGTCCGTGAGCAGGCGCGCGACGGCGGGCCCGACCCATCCGGGGATCTCGCGGGCGCCCGACGCCCAGCGGTCGACGCCGCGGGGATCCAGGCTCTCGCGGGGGCCGTCGGGGTGCATGGCGCCGAGCATCCGGGCGAGCGGGCGCTTCCACTCTTCGTCGCTGCCCGAGAGCAGGCGGCCGGCGGGGGCGAGGTCGGCGGGCGTCATTGCAGTCCCTCCAGCGCGGCGAGGTCCTCGGGGGTCTCGCGCCGGCGGCGCACGGTCCGGCACAGCGCGTCGAGGGCCGAGTCCAGGCTCACCGCGCACTCGCCGACGATGAGGCGCGCTTCCCGGTCGACGGCGGCGTAGCGGCCGCCCCCGGCTCCCGCGGCGTGGCCGTCGGCGGCGAGCTCGCCCCGGTGCCAGGCGTGGGCGGGCCAGGCGCCGGGCGGCGTCTCGACGAGCAGGCCGACGAGGTCGCCGGTCTCGTCGTCCGTGACGCGCGCGGCCCATGCCGGCGTGGCGTCGCGGAGGGGCGAGGAGAGGTAGAGGTCCTCGCGCCACGGGTCCGGGAGCGGCGCGAGGATGACGTTCATCGGGTGCCACGTCTCGACCGGGAACCGGCGCAGCCCGGCCAGGTCGCTGTGGCCCGGCCGGATGACCGTGCGGCCGTAGCCCCACCGGATGCGGCGGCGGATCGGCCGGGTGAAGGCGGGGGCGGTGACGGCGGCCATGCTCACCTCGCCTGCATGAGCAGGTCGCGGAGCCAAGCGCCGTCCGTGGGGCGGCGCGCCGGCGCCGGGGCGGCCGGGGGCTCGTAGTCGGGGAGCGCGTGCAGCCACGCGATGTCCTCGGCGGTCATCTCGCCCGGGACGGCGGCGGGACGGCGGGCAGCGCGCGCCTCGGCGGCCGCCAGGGCGACGGCGAGGGGGCGGCGGCGCGAGCTGCGGCACCGGCCGACGGGCCTGCGGGCGGGACGGCGGGACGCCCGGCCTCGCTGGGACGGTCCGCTCCGGCGTCTCGGGCGGGCCGTCCGCCGCGGCCGCCGACGTTCGCCTCAGCGCGGCCAGCGCTCCGCGTCCGGCCACGGACGCCGGTCCGCCGGCCGCCACCGGCGCTCGCACGAGGCCGGCCCGAGGATCGATGATGGCGGGCGGGGCCGCGGCCGCGCCGGCGGCGGGGATCCCGGGGGCGGCCCCGGCACGAGCCTCAGGCGCGGCGGGTCCGGCGGGGGCGTCGTCATGGGACCTCGGGGCGGGTGCGGGGACGCGGCGGATCGGGGTGCGCGGCGCCGGGGCGGCCGCCTCGCCCGGCAGCGCGGACGCGGGCGACGAGGGGGTGCGCGGGGTCGCCGGCGGCGGCGGCCAGGGCGGCCGCCAGGGCGGCGACGAGGCGCTCACGCAGGGCGGCGCCGACGAGAGCGTCGAGGCCGTCGAGCAGGGGAGGGCTCACGGGCGGGGCTCCTCGATGGCGGTCCAGCGGGGCGCCTCGAACCGGACGAGGCCGGCGATGCGCAGGCGCTGCAGGACGGTCGAGACCTGCTTGACCCCGAGCCCGAGGCCGGGCGCCAGGTGCATCGGGAGCGCGCCCGCGGGGACGGCGCGCAGGGCGGCCAGGACGGCGGCGTCGCGGTCGGTCACGGGCGCCCCCTCACGTAGGCCCGGCCGATGCCGAGCGCCGACAGGATCTTCGCGCCCGGCGGGCGGCGGCCCGAAAGCACGTCTGCGAGGTAGCCGGGTCCGACGCCGTGGCGCCGGGCCCAGCGGGCGGCGGAGGGCGCGCGCTCGACGGCGGCGCGGAGCGAGAGTGGGCCGAGCATGGCGTCCCGCACGGCGGCGTCGGACACGAGCTGGCGCCCGGGCATGCGCTCCGTTCGGGGCCGCGGTACGATGCTCACGCCCGCCAGGCCGGCCCAGCGATGCGCCGTGCACTCCGCGACGCCCAGCCGGCGCGCGACGGCGCCGACGCCCACCGTGCTCGCGACGACACGGCGGACTTGCGCCGCCGTCACGCCCGAGCCGACCTCCCTCCACACCCGCATAGACCCCTCCACGAATCGACGCGCGACGCCGCGCCCAAGCATTCAAGCACGTTCGTCAGATGACGAAAGGGGAGTTGAGGGCACAAACTTAACGCGGACGACTGGATGAGCATGGAGCACTCAGAATTTACTCATTTAATGAGCATCCGGTTGGGGTCCAAAATTGACACCAGGACTGAACGAGATCTTGCGGCTGCCCCCGCGAGTGCTAGCATTCGTCATGTGCCGTAGTCGCGGCACAGCACAGGGAGGACGCGATGCCGGAGCTGTACAGGACGACGCGGGACTGGCAGGGGCCGCCGGAGGGCCTGGGCCTGGAGTGGCAGCCGCCGCGCGAGCTGCGCGTGTCGGGCGTCCTGAAGTGCCTCTGGACGGCTGAGGCCCCGTCGCAGGACTACGACGACGCGCTCGCCGGCCCCGAGGGGCGCCACCTGAAGGCCATCGGGTTCTCGCACGATCGCATGAGGTCCGGCCTGCCCTGCCTCTGGGAAGGGCCGGACTACGACCGCGAGCAGGCGGCCGTCCTCCTCAACACGGCCGCCCGGGGGTTGGCCGCCCACCGAGAGCGGGTCGCTCGCGAGCGCGCCCAGGCGGCCGCCGCGGCGGAGCGCCGGAGGGCCGAGGACCTCGCCCTCGCGGAGCGCGCCATCGCCGCCACGCGCGAGTCGCTGCGGACGCAGGGGTGGGCGTGGGCCGTGCGCGACGACGTCGAGCTCGCGGAGCGTCGCATCGCCAGGGGACCGGCTGGCTTGGAGCGCTACCAGAGCGAGCACCTGCTCGACCTCGTCGTGCGCGCGCAGGCCAACATCGACCGCGCGATGCGCGCGATGGAGATCCCGTACGAGCCCGAGGCCGAGCGGGCCGCCCTGCCGGAGGTGCAGGCCGCGGCGCATGAGGGCTGCCGGCTCCTGACCGCCCGCGACGCGGACCGGGCCTCGGTCGTCAACAAGTCCGGATGGGGCCGGAACAGCACGGTCCGGGGGCACATCCTCGCCGGCCTCCCGGCGCTGAATGCCGTGCTCGCCTCGCACGCGCTGCGGGCGCTCCGGACGCACCGCAAGCAGCTCCCCCCGGAGCTGGCGCTCAGGGTGTTCGGCCTCGACCTGCCCGACCTGCTCGCGGCGGCCGCGGCGGCGTGATTGTGGGTTGCGGGGGCGAGGCGATCATCAAAGCGTCGCCCCCGACAGGAGATCTCCAATGCGTTCCCTTGCCCGCCTGTTCGCCGCCCTCGCCGCCGTCGCCCTCGCGCCCCTGGTCTTCGTGTGGGAGGGCGGCCGCTGGGTCCTCCGGACTGTCGCGGGCGTCCGGCCGGATCCCGTCTTGCCCACCGCCGTCGCGGCCGAGGAATATCTCGACGCTGCCGCGGCCGTCCCCGCGCCGAGGCTGCCGACTGTCGCCGGCGTCCCTGCGACGCACCCGGTCGGCGTCGCGCTCGTCATGCACGCCCGGCACCTGACCGCCGGCGGCGACCCTGTCGACCTGTCCGGCCTGCCGGTGCCGGTCGCGACGTGGCTGCACTCCCTCTCGCCGGACGAGCTGACCGTCCTCGCCCGGACGCTCCCCCATCAGGCCGAGGCCCTCGCCGCCGGGCGCGGACGCGTCCCCGGGCTGCCTGGCTCCCACGACGCGGACGTGTCCGCGGAGCCCGTGACACATCCCCAGGCGGCCGATGTGGACGCGTCCGCGCCCGCATTCCACTGGCCCTACCGGGGGACGCCCGCGGACCGCGCGATGGCCGACCTGCTCGCGCACGTCGAGGGCGTCAGGGCGAGGCAGGCCAGGGTCGCCTAGGCCGCCCCAGCCCCCGAAAGCAACGAGGCCCGCCGGGGTGACCGGCGGGCCTTTTGGTTGTCCGACGTGCGCCCGCGCGGGGCCGACGTGCGTTCCATGTGCGTCTCTCTGCGGCCCCGCGTAGGCGCACCGGGAAAGCCGCAAGCGAAAAAGCGAGGGGCGCCGACGATTTCTCAGGCGCGCCTGGCAGGCCGGCGGGCCTCCGCCTTGGACGCCCGGATCCTCAGGCCGGCCACCTCAGCGCGGGCGGCGGCGAGCTGGCGGGCGAGCTCGGCCTCACGGGCGCGGGAGGCCAGGAGGGCCTGGCCGAGGCGGTGGACGGCTGCCTCCGACCGGGCCTCGGCACGGTCCCACGCGGCCCGCTCAAGGGCAGCCTTGGCGGCCCCGTCGGCGGCGAGCAGGGCGTTGAGCAGGCCGGTACCGACCTCGCCCGTCACTGCATGCCCGTGGCTCATGTCCGCCTCCCTCTCTCAGGAGGCCTATAGATTCAGGGTCCAGGCTCCCTGTCCAGCTGCGCTTGGCGAGAGGGTTACTGGATCCCTGGGCGTCGAATGCTCGGGACGCGTCCGGGCTCCTTCTCGACCCTGGCCGGATAGCCCCCCCGTTACTTCGGGGATCTGTAACGGAAATCCGAGGCGCCGCGGCGGGCGGCCTGAGTGCGCCCGACACGCACCAGTCAGTAATGCGCCATGAGCTGACCTTTGCCGTCAGCCATTCGAAGGGCTGGTCATCGACCGAGAGCAGACGCGCGCCTATAGGACCGGGTGGTCACGACTGTAGCGACCTCCTCAGTGGGACATCAGGCAACAGACGGTCGTCTCGCTCAGCAGGTCGCGCGTGACCCCGCCGAAGAACCACTCGCGTAGGCGGCTGTAGCCGTAGCCGCCCGTTACGATAAGGTCCCCGTCGATCGCGCGGACGGCCTTCTGCAGGTCCTCGGCGACGCTCCAGCCCGAGCGCGCCGCCAGATGCCCGCTGGCGTTGACGTCGTGCAGGGCGAGGTAGCGGACGACGTCGTCCACCTCCGCCCGGTCCCCGTCGTCCGTCATTCGAAGCACCTGGACCGCCTCCGCGCGCCTGAGCAGGGGCAAGGCGTCCGAGAGCGCCCGGCGGGTCTGCGGCGTGTTCTTCCAGCCGACGACGATGCGCCTAGCCTCCAGGTGCTCGATGCCGGCCGAAACCACGAGGACGGGGCGGCCCAGGCCCATGAGCGCGTCGCCGAGGTCGACGGCCATGCCCGGCCTGACGCTCTCGTCCTCGGCGTAGCGACCGACCACGACGAGGTCCGCGGCCCGGGACTGCCCTGCCAGGAACGGGACCGGACCGGCGATGTCGGAGCGCCACTCGACGCAGTCGTTCAGGCAGGAGCCATGGCGGAAGACCTGTTCGGCGGCTGCGCACCTGTCGAGGGCGGCTTGGCGGATCTCCTCGATGACCATGCCCATGGGCACGGCGGTCTCGCCGTAGCCCTGCGGGTAGTCGGGCATGCAGGCGGCGGCCCCGACGAGGCGGGCGCCGAGGCGGTGAGCCAGGTCCGCGGCGAGACGGACCCCCGTCCTGGCGTGGCGCCCGTCGTCGACCGCGACCATGATGCTGGCAATTGACACGGGAGCCTCCCTCGACCCGGAACGGGCAACAACAGGATGCGAGCGCCCGTGCCGGTCGGCGTTGATCTGCCTCAAGCCCGCCAGTCCTGGCCGGGGAACAGGAATCGGTCCGCCGCGCGCAGGAGCGCCGCCAGGCCGTCGATGGCCGGCTCGGGCCTCGTGATCACGAAGCGGGGGATGGCCTGCATCACCTCGCTGAACGGGGGCTTGTCCTCGAAGGCGTCCCGGAACGCCTCCCCCTTCAGGGCCTCGACGATACGCGGCGCGATCCCGCCGGCCAGGTAGACCCCGCCCGTCGCCGAGAACATCAGGGCGAGGTCGCCGGCGAACCGGCCCAGCAGGCGCGCGAACTGACGGACGGCCTCCCGCGCGAGCGGGTCGCCGACATTGGCCGCTTCGAGCACCTTCGGCGGCGATTGCCAGGCGGCCACGCCGCGCCCCGCCGCCAGCGCCCGCGCGAGCTTGGCGAGGCCGGGACCGGACAGCAGGGCTTCGGCGGTAAGCCTCCCCTCCGCCGGCATCAGGGCCTGCCACGGCAGTTCGTCGCGCTCGCACGGGCCGAAGCCGACATGGCCGGCCTCGGTCGTCTGGACCAGGAGGCGGTCGCCCGCCGGCACCAGGGCCGCGGCGCCGAGGCCGGTGCCTGCCCCGAGGACGAGGCGGGGCCCCCTTCCGGCCGCGACGGGCCCGATCCGCGCCAGGTCGGCCGCGTTCGCCTCGTCGAGCACGTGCAAGGCGGCCGCCTGCGGCACGTAATCGTTGACCAGCCGCGCCGCCTCCAGCCCGAGGGCGACGCCGATGTCGCCGAGGTCGAACAGCCAGGGCGCGTTGGTCATGCGCGTGGCGTACCCGTCGACGCGCCCCGCGACGGCGAGGAAGGCGGAGCGCGGCCGCGGCGTCCCCGGACCGTCGAGGTAGGCTTGCAGGGCCGCGATGGGCCCGGGGAAGCCGGCTGTCGGCACCTTCCGGATCGGGCCGGGGCATGCTCCCGGCGCGGGGAGCATGGCGAAGCGGGCGTAGGTGCCGCCGATGTCGGCCAGGAGCACGGGATAGGGCAGCATGCCGACGGGTCTCCGCTATGGGCGCGGTGGCCTAGCCGAGGGGCTTGCAGCAGGTGGCATGAGGCTGCCGGCAGAAGGTCAGACCTTCCTCGTCCCAGACCACGATGCAGCCGTGGCCCAGCGCGAAGTTCCGTACCCGGCCGAGGAGCGCGTCGTCGACGCCGAACAGGCGGTCGCAATCCGCGTTCGTCAGGCGCAGGGCCTGCCCGGCCCCGAGGCCGTCCAGGGATACCTGCAGGGCCGGAAGCGTGACCGTGGGCTGAACCGTCATCTCGTTCATCACGGCCGCTCCGTAAATATCCCAGGCTCACGGACGTGAGGCTAAGGCCCTTTCAGGCTGAGGATGTAGTCGATGACCGCGTCCATCTCATCGCGGTCGGGGCGCAGGCTCGGCATCCGTTCGTGGTGGCTCTGCAGGAAAACCGCGAGGGCCGGCCCCGTCGTTGAAGGCATGTTGGCGACCCGCAGGAAGGCGGGGCCGGAAAACTCGCCCGCCTGCGACCCGCGGCCGATGACGTGGCACTGGCTGCAGAGCTGCGTGGCAATGGTCCAGCCACGAACGCGGCGGTCCTCGATCCCACCGGCCATGACCGGGGAGCCGACGAAGGCAGCGAGCAGGCTGCCCAGTGCGAGGGTTCCGGACCGCCGTGGCGAGGGAGCGGTCATGAAGCCCTCGCGATCCTGAGGCGGGTCAGGGCGGCGCCTATGGCGACGGCCCCCGCGGTAACGTGCGCCCAGGTCGCGGCGTCGTTAACTGCGAACCCGAGGAGCCACGGCGCCAGGACCGTCCATGCCCCGGCGAGCGCGACCGCGCGCTCGAAGGACGGGCGGAAACGAAATTGGTTGATCCCCGTGAGCGAGAGGATCACCAAGCCCGGCAGCAGCGCCGAGAAGGCGGCCGGGCCTTGGTCGGCGAAGACCAGGACCCAGGCGGCCAACACCAGCGCGGTACCGGCCAGGTGTTCGAGGGCGCCGACGAGGATCTCGTCCGTGCCCCAGCCCGGAGAGGGCGTGACCCGCATACGTGCCTGGGACATGACCTGCCTCCACCATGTTCGATTGGCATTGTCGTCGCGGCCGCCGACGGGCGCTTGCCCGCCGCGGGAACTCAGGCGTGGACCTCGGCGATGATGCAGCCGGGGTCGACCACCTCGCTCGCCGGCGCCAGCACCTCCAGGCGGCCGCTGGCGGGGGAGACGATGTCGTGCAACGCCTCGCCGATGCGCACGGCGGCCACGGCCTCGCCGGCCCGCACAGTTGTTCCGTCCGCGACAAGCCAGCGCTCCAGTACGCCCTCGGGCAGCATGCCTGTGGTCCAGAGACCCTCGGCTACGTGGATGTCCGCCATGACCGCCTCCTGGCTCGGGGCGCGCGACAGGGTCGCCGGCCGGCAGGGGACGGCATCGGATGGAGGTCCGCCTTGATCTGGATCACGGCGTGACGGGCGGGCATCCCGCGGCCTTGAGGCAGGTCAAGGCGGCTCCCGGACGCTTTGGCAGGTTCACCACAGGCTCCTTCCTCGGACCGGAACCATGCTCGTCGTCCTGGCCGCCAGCGTCGTGCTCGTCGCGGTCACCATCCTGGTGCTTTACGAGACGCTCCGCCTCACCTCGGAGCACCTCGCCGAGTTGCCCGTGCCGCCGCGCTGGCGCATCGTCGCCGTGGTGCTCGCCGCCTTCGTCGGGCATACGGTGGCGGTCTGGATCTACGCCGCCGCCTACTGGCTCCTCGTCCTGCGGCTCGGGCTCGGTGCCTTCTCGGGCGTGCCCATCGAGAGCTTCGAGGACTGCCTCTTCGTCTCGGTGGTGGCCTACTCCTCGCTCGGCTACGGCGACCACGCGCCGGTCGGCCATGCCCGGCTGTTGACCGGCGTCGAGGCGCTAAACGGCCTGCTCCTGATCGGCTGGTCGGCCTCGTTCACCTACCTCGCCATGGAGCGCTACTGGCCGATGCACGGCAAGGCACGCGCCCACCGCGCCGCGAAGGCCCACCGTCCGGCGGACGGCGAGCCCGGCCGCGAGCGCCTCTTCCCGCCGGCGACCGGCACCTGAGCGCCGGTGGCCTTGCGCTGGATCAAGGCCGGCCACCCCGGCCGGCCCCAGGTTTCGCCCCAACCAGCAAGCGGAGGCGAACCATGCACGAGTATCTCGTCACCTTCCATAAAACCGTCCTGGACGACACCGGCCACGACCATCGCATCCTGCAGCGGCAGGCGGTGGTCCACGCCCGCTCGGACGTCGCAGCCGCTTACGCGGCCAAGGCGATGCTCTGCGAGGCCGACGGCGTCGTCGATTGGCGACTGCGGGCCGACACCTGCGAGGTCGTCGAACTCAGCCAGCACGCCGCCTGAGGAGGTGGGGATGAGCCACGAACTCACCGAACCCGTGCACTGGCAGGGGCGGCAATGGGCGGTCACCGGCTACGGGATCGAGGCCCTCGACGGGATGTACCACGTCCCGTTCTCCGACATCCCGGACATCGATGCCGCCCCGCCCCGGTGGCTGGAAGACCTGTGCCACCGCTACGGCACCGACCGCGACGACCTCGCCGCCGCCCTGCGAGTGGCGCGCACGGTCCGGCCCGGAGCGGAGGCTGCGCCGTCGAAGTCGGCCGCATGAGCACCGCTCACCTCCCCGCGGCCGAGAAGGCCGACGACCCGGAGGTTCCGAGCCCCGCCGTCGGGCCGTCGAAGCCGCGCCTGCTGAGGGTCCTCGGCCCCGGCTTGATCACGGGTGCCTCGGACGATGACCCCAGCGGCATCGCGACCTACGGCCAGGCCGGGGCCCAGCTCGGCTACGGCCTCAGCTGGACCATGCTCTACACCCTGCCGCTGATGGCGGCCGTGCAGATGGTCTCGGCCCGGATCGGGCGCACCACCGGCCACGGCATCGCGGGCGTACTGCGCGAGCACTACCCGAATGGCCTGCTGCAGTCCGTCGTCCTGCTCCTGCTGGTGGCCAACATCCTCAACCTCGGGGCCGACCTCGGCGCCATGGCGGACGCCCTGAACCTGCTGCTGCCGGGCCCGCGCTGGCTCTATGTCGTGCTGTTCGCCGGCATCTGCGCCTTCATGCAGCTCGTGCTGCAGTACACCCGCTACGTCGCCGTCCTGAAGTGGCTGACGCTGAGCCTGTTCGCCTATCTGGGCGTGGTGATCTTCGCTCGCGTCTCCTGGTGGGACCTCGGGCTGGCCCTGGCCGTTCCGCAGCTCGACCTCAGCGGTGGCGGCCTGACCACGCTGGTGGCCCTCTTCGGGACCACGATCAGCCCCTACTTGTTCTTCTGGCAGGCAGCCGAGGAGGCCGAGGACCTGCACGCCTACCCACGCCGGCGCGACCTCCTGCACGCGCCCGAGCAGGGCGGAGCCGCGCTCCACCGCATCGAGGTCGATACCCTCGTCGGCATGGCCTTCTCGAACTTGGTGGCGCTCGCCATCATGGTCACGACCGCGGCGGTTCTTCACCCGCGCGGCATCACCGACATCCAGACCTCGGCGCAGGCCGCGGAAGCGCTGCGCCCGCTGGCCGGCCCCTTCTCCGCCACGGTCTTCGCCCTCGGCATCGTCGGGACCGGGCTGCTGGCGGTCCCGGTGCTCGCGGGCTCGGCGGCCTACGCGGTCGGCGAGGCGCGGCGCTGGCCCGTGGGCTTCGGCCGCCGCCTCCTGGAGGCGCGGGCCTTCTACGGCACGGTGGCGCTCGCCACGCTGGTGGGCATGGTCATCAGCCTGGGTGCCGTCGACCCGATCCGCGCGCTCTACTGGAGTGCGGTCGTCAACGGCGTCATCGCGGTCCCCGTCATGGCCGTAATGATGCTGGCGGCGGCGCGCGCCGACATCATGGGCGCCTTCGCGGTGCGCGGTCCGCTCAGGCTGCTCGGCTGGACCGCCACGGCCTGCATGCTGCTCGCCGTCCTCGCCATGTTGGCCACCGCCGCGCTCCCTTGATCCAGCGCAAGGCGGCTTGGCTCGCCCGGTCCATTCTTCATGCACCGCAACCGGGAACGGGAATCGTGCGATGCAGGCATGTGGCGGAGAGAGGCAACCCACCGTCCTGGTGGCCGAGCCTCAGGCGCTGCCGGGCATGTGGCTGGAGGACGTGCTCACTGGCGCCGGCTGCGCCGTCAGCGGCCCCTACGGCACCTGCGAGGATGCCGCTGCGAGCCTAGACCGAAGCCCCCCGGACTTCGCGGTGGTGAGCGTCGACCTCAACTGGGGTCCTGGCTTTCCGCTCGCCTGCGCACTGCGCCGGCGCGGCATCCCCTTCGCCCTGATCGCCGGCAACGCCCGGGTGCCGGGCGCCTTCGCGGACGTGCCCGTGTTCGACCGGCTGTTCGATGCCCGGGACATGGTCTCGGCCGTGGCCGCCTCCTGCGCCGTCCCGGGCTGCCCGCGGACTTGCCCGATGCTGGGTAGGATCGCGGCCGGAGAGGAGCTTGCGCTGGATCAATGTCCGACGGCCTGCCGCGCCTAGCGTCGGCTCCGGCCAGGTACGACCTGGGCCTCATCGAGGAGACGGACCATGGGCGACAAGCTGATTCGCCAGAACGTCATCGACGAGCTCGACTTCGACCCGAGCATCGACGCCGCCCACATCGGCGTCGCCGTGGAAAACGGCATCGTCACGCTCACCGGCCACGTCGGCAGCTACACCGAGCGCGTCGCCGCCGAGAAGGCCGCCCAGAAGGTGCGCGGCGTGCGCGGGGTGGTGGAGGAGATCCAGGTCCGCTTCGGCGGCGAGACACCGCCGCGCGACGAGGACATCGCCCAGCGCGCGGTGCAGATGCTCGACTGGTCGGTGACCGTGCCCAAGGGCGCCGTGCAGGTGAAGGTCCAGAACGGCTGGGTGACGCTCTCCGGCAAGGTCGACTGGCAGTACCAGCGGGAGGAGGCCTACCGCGCGATCCGGCGCCTCGCAGGGGTCGCCGGCATCATGAACACCATCGAGGTGACCCCGAAGGCGAGCGTGCCCGACGTGCGCTCGAAGATCATGGCGGCGCTCAAGCGCAACGCCGAGCTTGAGGCCGACGCCATCAAGGTGACGGTGAAGGACGCCAAGGTCGTCCTGGAGGGCAAGGTGAACGCCTGGTACGAGCGCGAGCTCGCCGAGAATGCCGCGTGGTCGGCCCCGGGCGTGCGCGCCGTCGAGGACCACCTCACGCTGGGCTGAGCCCCGCCGGATGGGTGTGGTCCCGGACCATACCCATCAAGCATTCCCAACCCCGTCTTTGCCTGCCGGCCGGAGACCTCCCATGACCTTTGCCAGCATCATGGTGGCGATGGACCTGACGACGGAGGCGCGCGACCGCGTGCGCCTGGCCGGCCACCTCGCCGACGAGTTCCGCGCCCGCCTGATCGGCGTGGCGGCCGAAACGCCGGCCTACGCCGTGCCGCCGGTGGGACCGACGCCGGCGAGCGCCTACGCGCTGACCGCCTCGAACGAGACCGTGCTGAATGACCTCAGGCAGGCGCACGCCGCCTTCGAGGAGGCGGCCGGCAATCGCAGCCGCGTCGAGTGGCGCTCCAACATCGAGCTCCCGCTGCCCTTCCTCGTCGCGCAGGCCGCCGCCGCCGACCTTGTCGTGGTCGGGCGCAAGACCGAGCCCGGGACCATGCTGTTCTCGGTCGACCCGGGGGACCTCGTCATGCGTCTCGGGCAGCCGGTCCTGGTGGTGCCGCCCGAGGTCGACCACCTCGACGCCAAGCGTGTCGCAGTGGGCTGGAAGGACACCCGTGAGGCGCGCCGGGCGGTCTGGGACGCGCTGCCCTTCCTCAAGCGGGCGTCCCAGGTCGTCGTGATCTCCGTCGACGACGGGGACGGCGCGGCCGATCCGCAGGACATCGTCGGGTTGCTGCAGGTCCACGACGTCTACGCCACGTCCGTCCGGAAGGACGCTTGCGGCTCCGCAGCCTCCGAGGCCCTCGTGGACGCCGCTTCCGAGCAGGCCGCCGACCTGCTCGTCGCGGGTGCCTACGGCCACGGTCGGCTCCGCGAATGGGCCTTCGGCGGCGTCACTCGCGACCTTCTGGCATATGCCCCTATCTGTTGCCTGATGAGCCACTGATGTCCGCCGTCGCGCGTACAGCCGCGGCACGCGCTGCCCAACTGGGCCTCGCCGCGGTCATGGCGAGCGCATCGGCTATCCATGCACAGTCGAGGCCGGGCTCACCCGATTCGAGAGGAACCTTTGTTGAGCCGGCAAACGCGCCCCATCGTCACTGCTCCGGCTCCTGCCTGAAGAGCGGAACCCTGCGGTGGTTCTGCAAGCCCCACCAGACCTGCAGCTTGGACTGCGGCACGGCGCCCCCGCATATGCACTGCCACGACCTGCAGCGGCGAGTGGAGGCACAGGCCTGGGCTAGAGCGTCCGTCGGCTCCGCCTCCTTGCACTCACGGTCGGTCAGTGGGCCATGAGCATTGGGATGTGCGCGTGCTCGATGACATGGCGGGTGACGCCGCCGAGCAGGAACTCGCGCACGCGGCTGTGGGTGTAGGCGCCGAGCGCCAGCATCGAGGCGTTCCGCAGCCCCGCCTCGGCCAGGATGGCCGCGCCGACCGAAGTCCCATCCTCGACCTCCAGGGTGGCGGCCTCCGCCACGATGCCGTGCCAGCGCAGGTAGGCGCACAGGTCGGCCGCCCGCGCCTCCTCGAAGCGATCGGTGCGCGCATGCACGACAGTGACCCTGGCGGCCTCGTGCAGCAGCGTGATGGACTGGCCGATCAGGCGCGTCGCCTCCAGGCTGCCGTTCCAGGCGACCACGACGTGGTCGAGCAGGTCGTAGGGCACGCTCTCACCGACCATGAGCGTCGGGCGCCCGACCGAGAACAGGGCAGTGTCGAGCGCGCGGCCGGTGAAGGGCTCATCCGGGTTCGGGCGGTCGACGATGACGAGGTCGTTGATCCGGCCGGCGAGGGTGAGCAGAGGCTCGACCTCGCCAGAGAGCTCGGTCCAGGTCACGAAAGTAGCGTCGAGCCGGTCGCCCTCCGGCATGAACGCCACACCCTCGCGCTCGCACCAGGTTTCCAGGGCTGCCTTGCCCTCGGCCGCGGCCTCGCGCACGCCCCGCGCGATGGCCTCGATGGTCGCGCAGTCCATCGGCACGAGGCTCGCCATGCTGGCCATGACGTGCTCGGGGCCCGGCGCCATGAAGGCGACGCCGATGTGGGCCCGCAGGCGCCGGCCCAGGCGCAGGGCGGCGTCGAGCCGGCGCGTGGCGTCGAGACCGGGCGCGGTCGGGACGAGGAGGCAGCGCAGGAACATCGGGGATCTCCTCGCTCAGCGTTCCAGGGTCTTCAGGTAGGCGATCAGGGCCTCGACCTGGTCCGGGTCGAACCGGAACTCGGGCATGCTGGGGTGTCCGGTGCGGATGCCCTCGGCGAGCGCCTCGCCGAGATCCTCGACGGGGTAGCGCATGTGCAACTCACGGAAGGGCGGCGCCGCGAGCAGTGGACTTCCTCCGACGCGCCCCACCGCGTGGCACCGGGCGCAGTTGGTCCGGGCGAGCGTCTCGCCTTGCTTCACCTGCCGGTCCCAGGCAGTGGCGGGGCCGGCCATCAGGTTCGACAGAAGCGTGAGGGCGCCGATCAGGTTGAGGGCTGCCGGACGCATCAGTGGCTCATCAGGCAGCAGACGGGCGTGGTCTGCAGGACGTCACGGGTTGCACCCCCGAAGATCCACTCGCGTAGGCGGCTGTGCCCGTAGGCTCCCATCACGACGAGGTCCGCCTCCTCGCGACCGGCGAACCGGAGGATCTCGTCCGCGGCGCTGACCTCCGGGCTCCGCAGCAGGTGCGTGGTGACAGCCACAGAATGGTCGGAGAGATAGGCGGCCACGTCCTCGGCGCCCTCCCGGTCGGCATCGGGGCCAACCACCGCGACGAGGACCTCGTCGGCCCGGGTCAGGAACGGCAGCGCGTCGTGGACTGCGCGGCGCGCCTCGCGCGTGTCCTTCCAGGCCACCACGACCCGCTTTGCCGCGAGGCGTTCGATGCCGGGCGGCGCGACCAGCACCGGCCGCCCGACCTCCATCAGGAGCGCCCCGGCCGCGACGCCCATCGGGCCCGGGTCGCCGTCTGCCGGCCCCTGCCGGCCGACCACCACGACGTCGGCGGCCCGCGCCTGCCCGACGAGGTAGGCCAGGGGCTGGGCCGGCGCCGAGCGCCAGGCCGTCCCCTCCGCGGCCCCGGCCTCGCGCTCGAACAGGGCCTTGGCTTCCGCGAGCTGCTCGGCCGCCAGGCGCTCCTCGATGGCCCAGACCCGCTCGACCTCCAGCATGTCGCCGACCGGCATGGGGGCCAGGACCGGGCGCGCGGCGACCCCAATCAGCCTGGCCTCGAACCGCTCCGCGAGGCCGGCCGCCAGCTGGACCCGGTCCGCGGCCGCGGCCCCGAGGTCGACCGAGACCATGACGTTGGAGATCTTCATGACCGCCTCCCGCTGCCGGGCTCACCGGCTTGCCGGAGAGATCCTGCGCGCGGCGGCGGCCAAAGCCTTGATCCATCTCAACGGGACGCCGGCCTCGCGCAGGCGGACAGGTCCCGTACTGGGACGACGAAGAACGGGGGCGATCCGTCGGGCTTCAACGTCACGCTGAGGCATTCCGTCCCCAGCGCCTGGGTATCGGCGGCCGCGCAGCCGACATCCCATCCGGCCAGCTCGTAGACCACGGTTCCCGCAGTGGCACCGGGCTCGATCTCGCTGTCGCGGACCATGCGGTAGGCGCGCGGCCGCCATGGATGCCCGCCGAGCATTCTCCGGATTAGCCCCGAAAATCCCCTCATGTGAGCACCACCATCGCCTTCGGCCGGGCGGGGGTGGCCGCCCCGCCGCCTCGCCATTTGTCCGGGGAACGACTTGCGCAATCCGAGTAGATTACACTAATTCTAATTCAAGATGAGAGCGCGAGGGAGACCTGCCGGCTGGCGCGCCCTGACCCCCGGGCAACGGGCGATGTTGCTGCGCCTGCATCGCGACGGCCCCCTGGTCTCGCTCGCCCCTTGGGAAATGCGCACCATCCGCTCGTTGCTCGCGCGGGGGCTCGTCAGGCCGAGGATGCGCGGCGGGAGCGACATCGAGACGGCCGGCCTGTGGTTCCTTAGCGGCAAGGGCGAGCGGGCGCTGCCCCGTGCGGCGGCGGACGCCGGCGGCGCGGAGGCTCGAACCGGTCCATGACCATGAACTGGCTGATCGACCGGCTGCTTGTCCTCGGGATCGTCCTCGTGGTGGCCGGAGCCGTCGCCGCCCTTTCCGCGGCAGGGTTCGGCCGCGTCGGGGAGACCTGCGGGCTCGCTGCCCTCGTGGCGAGCCTCGTCACCGTCTGGCTCCGCCGGTGAGCCGGTCCCATTCCCGTGACGAAGGCAAACGCTCGATGCGACCGACAGAACCCAGCTATGACCGTGGCACCGTCACCCTGCACTGGCTGACAGCCGCCCTCGTGACCGTGCTCTGGTTGATCGGGACCTTCCTGGAAGACCTCCTGCCGAAGGGAGTTTTGCGCTCGGGGGTATGGTCGGCGCATTTCGACCTCGGACTTGTCCTCGCCGTCGTGCTCGTCGCGTTCATGGCGTGGCGCCGAACGGGCGGCCGCAGGCTGCCCATCGAGGATGCCGGGCCGCTGCACCGCGTGGCCAAGGGCACCCACGCGGCGCTGTACCTGCTGCTGCTGCTCATCGTTGCCCTCGGCATCGCGAACGCCTTCGTGCGCGGCGTCCACCTGATCGGACCCGTCGACCTGCCCAAGCTCGGTGATCCGGAATGGCGGAAACCGCTGACGCGCTGGCACGGCCTCGCCGCCCACCTGCTGATGGCCCTTGCCCTCTTCCATTCCGCGGCCGCGCTGGCGCACCATTACCTGTGGCACGACGCGGTCCTGCGCCGCATACTGGCCTGGAGGCGCTGACGGACCCGGCGCCGCCCGCGCCGGGGAATCAAGTCGCTGGGCCGGCCTAGGGGCGGCTCGGGCGCGACCGTGGAGCTCTCGCCCGGGCAGGGACTAAGGGTTGGATGGGCAACCCGGCCAGCCTCGCCGAGGAACGACTTTGCCGGGTACGGGGACTACACGCGCAGGGTGAGCTACCGGCTGGTCCCCAGCCTTCGGTGAGGGCGAACGGGAACCTCGGGCGCCCTCACGCGACCTCGCGCTCTAGGTGCAGGTAGTTCGGGTTGAACAGGGCGACGCGCTGGAGCGCCTTGAGGTCCGGGATGGTCAGCGTCCTGTTCCTCAGGATGATCAGCCCTCGCGTGCGCAGCTCCTGGAGGACCCGGTTGGTGTGGGCGGTCGAGATGCCGAGGGTGTCGGCGAGCTCGGTTTGGGTGAGCGGCCACGGACACTTCGGGCCGTCAGCCAACCCGACGCATTCCAGGCGTACGAAAAGTTCGCAGAGGAGATGGGCCGTGCGTTCCAGCGAGTCCCGCTGCCCCAGGTTCAGCGTCCATTCGCGCAGGATCTCCTCCCTGACCAGCGTCTCCCACCAGAGGCCCCGAAGCAGGCGCGGATGGTTCAGCGTCATGGCGCCGAGCGTATCCGTCGAGACCTCCACCAAGCTCACGGCCGTGATGGCCGCGAGCGCGTGGTCCATGGCACGCAGGATCGGGACGTTCAGGTCGCACAAGTCGCCGGGGAGGACGAACCCGACGATCTGCCGCCGGCCGTCTTCCAGCATCTTGTAGTGGCAGGCCCAGCCCGAGAGGATCAGGCGCATGACCCTGGGCGGCTCGCCCTCTCGAACGATGTCCGTGTGCGGCGCATAGGTTCGATGCGGGAGGGCCGCGAGGTCGTCGAGGACCGCCTTGTCTGCGGCCGTCAACCGGGTGAAGTGCTCCAGCTTCCGCGCCAGCGGGTTCATCGTGCCGACCCTCCATGGCGAACGCCGCGGCATGGAGGGCCGTCCGTGACCCGCCCGCATTGACGTGGCTCAACCCGAGGGCTCGTCGCGAACGCGGGCAACACCGAAACCCATGGCCTCCTTTGGTGCGAATACTCTGAGCGAACCGGCACGGCCGGTCCAAGGCTCCTGGAGTGGACGCGAGCGAGGGCCCCGGCTGACCTCGGCCATCAGGGCACGAGCACGGCCGCGCCATGCAGAATTCCGGAGCGGTGGGCCCCAATAGCCTCGTTGGCCTGCGCGAGCCGGTAGGTGCGCGTGCGGGTGACGATGCCTGCCTGCGGCGCGGTCTCGAAGAAGGTACGGGCGTCCTCGCGGGTGAGGTTGGCCACCGAGCGCACGGACCGCTCGCCCCAGAGCAGGTCGTAGGGGAAGGCCGGGATGTCGCTCATGTGGATGCCGCCGCAGACCACCCAGCCGTCATTGCGCACGGCCCTGAGGGCCGCCGGCACCAAGCTCCCGTCGGGCGCGAAGACGAGGGCGGCGTCGAGCCGCTCGGGCGGCGCCTCGTCCGAGCCCCCGGCCCAAACCGCCCCGAGCGAGCGGGCGAACTCCTGCGCCTCCCGGTCGCCGGGGCGGGTGAGCGCGAATACGCGCCGTCCCTGCCAGCGGCCGACCTGGGCGACGATGTGGGCGGCCGCCCCGAAGCCGTAGAGCCCGATGCTCAGGGCATCCCCGGCCATCTGCAGGGTGCGCCAGCCGATCAGCCCGGCGCAGAGGAGCGGTGCCGTCGCGACGGGGTCCAGGCTCGGGTCGAGCGGAATGATGAAGGCCGCCTCGGCCACGAGGTGGCTCGCGAAGCCGCCGTCGCGCGTGCAGCCGGTGAAGCCGGGGGCGTCGCAGAGGTTCTCCCGGTCGGTCTTGCAGTAGGTGCAGTGGCCGCAAGTGTGTCCCAGCCAGGGCACGCCGACTCGGCTGCCAGGAAGCGGCGCCGTTACGCCCGCGCCGGCCGCTTCCACAATGCCGACGACCTCATGGCCCGGGACGATGGGGTAGACAGCCTGGGGCAGGTCTCCGTCGATGACGTGAAGGTCCGTGCGGCAGACGGCGCAGGCCCCGGAGCCCGGATCCGGACCTCGCCGGGTCCGGGCTCCGGGGCCGGCCGCTCCTCGGGCACCAGGGGGGCGCCGACCCCCTGCAGCACCATCGCCAGCATCGACGAACCTCAGCAGGCGAGCGTCAGTCGGTCCTCGACGGCGCGCACGCCCGGCGCGGCCCAGGCGGCGCGCTCGGCGAGCTCGCGCTCGCGCCAGACTTCGACGCAGCCGTCGAGGGTCACCCTGTCGCCGTCGACCAGGACCTGGATGGTGTCCGGGTCCCGGGCGCTCCGCCTTAGAGCCGCGAGGATGCGGGACTTGACCTCGGCGGCCTGGGCCGGCGGCTTCACGGCGATGCTGTTGACGATGTCGGTGACGCCGGCGAGACGGCGCAGGGCCTTATCGACAGCCGCCTTCTGGTGGTAGTACGGCACGCACCCTTCGAGCGTGACGCAGCCCTTCGCGACCTTCAGCGTGACCGAGCCCTCTGGGATGCGGACGTCCCATTCGAGCACCCGGGCGCAGCGCTCGGCCAGGGCCTCGTCGCCGATGCTGGGGTTGTCGGGGTAACGAACCTCGATCCGCTCGACCACGCCCCGGACGCCACGGACCCGGAGTACGACGCGCTCGGCGATGCTCTTCTCCGCGTAGTTCCGGACATGGCCGGTCAGGGTCACGATGCCGTTCTCGACGGTGACGCCGATCTGCGCCGCGTCGATCATTGGGGCGTATTCCAGCTCGTCGAGCACGTGCCGGTGCACGGTGATGTCGTCCATCGCCCGTCTCCTCGTTTGGGTGTGATGCTCAGAGGACCAGCCAAAGCAGCGCCGGCGTCGCCGCCGACGCCACGATGGCCAGGGCCAGGGCCTGCAGGCTCCCGATGCTCCGGTAGCGGTAGCCGTCCGCGACCACCCGTTGGCCCGCGTCGTTTCGCGGCGCCAGCCTGACCGGCACCCGCACGCGGCGCACCGTCTGGATGTAGGTGGTTCGAAGCACCAGGGTCATCGTTCGCTCCTGCCGTTCTGACGGGAGCCATCCTGGCGGCGCGCCCCGAGGGCGCCTTGATCCACCTCAACGCCGCCTGCCCCGTCCGCCGGCACGGTCGACGCCGAGACCAGCTCCGCCGGGAGGCCGACATGGACGCGACGCTTGGAACGAGGGAGCGCCACGAAGGCGGTCGTCGGGGCGACGGACGCGCACCGGCGTTCGTGCCCGGGCCGCTCGGACCGGACAGCCTCAAGCGCATCGACGCCTACTGGCGCGCCGCGAATTACCTGTCGGTCGGGCAGATCTACCTCATGGGGAACCCGCTGCTGCGCGAGCCGCTCAAGCCCGAGCACGTCAAGCCGAGGCTCCTCGGGCACTGGGGCACGACGCCCGGCCTCAACTTCATCTATGCCCACCTGAACCGGGTCATCAGCCAGCGCGACCTCGACATGATCGCGGTCTGGGGGCCCGGGCACGGCGCGCCAGGGCTCGTGGCCAACGAGTACCTGGAGGGCACCTACGGCGAGATCTATCCGGACGTGGCGCGCGACGCGGAGGGGATGGGCCGACTGTTCCGGCAGTTCTCGTTCCCAGGCGGCATCCCGAGCCACGCCTCGCCCGAACTGCCCGGCTCGATCCACGAGGGCGGGGAACTCGGCTATTCCCTGGCGCACGCCTTCGGTGCGGCCCTCGACAACCCAGGCCTGACGGTCGCCTGCGTCGTGGGCGACGGCGAGGCCGAGACGGGCCCGCTCGCGGCGGCCTGGCACTCGAACAAGTTCCTCGACGCCCGCCATGACGGGACGGTCCTGCCGATCCTGCACCTCAACGGCTACAAGATCGCCAACCCGACCGTCCTCGCCCGCATGCCGCCGGAGGAGCTGCGGAGCCTTCTCGTCGGCTACGGCTACGAGCCGACCTTCGTCGAGGGGGACGAGCCGGCCCCGATGCACCAAGCCATGGCCACGGCCCTCGACGCGGCCTTCGACGCCGTCGCAGAGATCCGGAGGCGCGCCGGCCGAAGCGAGGCCGGGCGACCGCGCTGGCCCATGATCGTGCTGCGCAGCCCCAAGGGATGGACGGGACCGAAGACCGTCGACGGCAATCCGGTCGAGGGGACGTGGCGCTCGCATCAGGTGCCCGTGGCGGCCACGCGGGAAAACCCGGCGCATCTCGCCATCCTGGAAGCCTGGATGCGCTCCTACCGCCCCGAAGAACTGTTCGCGGAGGACGGCTCGCTCGTGCATGACCTCGCCGCGCTGCCGCCGAAGGGACAGCGTCGCCTCTCGGCCAACCCGCACGCCAACGCGCACCAGAGCGCTCCCTTGCGCCTGCCGGACCTCCGGCGCTTCGCCGTCGCCGTGCCAGAGCCCGGCCGCACCAAGTTCGAGGCCACCCGCGCGCTCGGGGCGTACCTGCGGGACACGCTCACCCTCAACGCGGAGGCACGCAACTTCCGCATCATGGGCCCCGACGAGACTGCCTCGAACCGGCTCGACGCGGTGTTCGAGGTGACGGGCCGCGCGTGGCAGGAGGCGGTACTGCCGGGCGACGACCACCTCGCCCGGGATGGGCGCGTCATGGAGATCCTGAGCGAGCACCTCTGCGAGGGCTGGCTCGAAGGATACGTCCTAACCGGCCGGCACGGCCTGTTCGCCACCTACGAGGCCTTCGTGCACGTGGTCGACTCGATGGTGAACCAGCACGCCAAGTGGCTGAAGTCCTCGCGCGACCTGCCCTGGCGTCGGCCGGTGCCGTCCCTTAACATCCTGCTCTCGTCCCACGTCTGGCGGCAGGACCACAACGGCTTCAGCCACCAGGATCCCGGCTTCATCGACTTCGTCGCGAACAAGCGCGGCGACACGGCCCGGATCTACCTGCCCCCGGACGCGAACACCCTGCTCTGCGCCATGGACCACTGCCTGCGGACCTACGACCGCATCAACGTCGTCGTGGCCGGCAAGCAGCCGGCGCTGCAGTGGCTGAACCTGGACGAGGCTGCGAGGCACTGCGCGGCCGGTGCCGGGATCTGGGACTGGGCCTCGAACGAGGGCGAGGACGAGCCCGACGTAGTGATGGCCTGTGCCGGCGACGTGCCGACCCAAGAGACGCTCGCGGCGGTCCACTGGCTAAGCCACCACGTCCCGGAGCTGCGTGTCCGGGTGGTGAACGTCGTCGACCTGATGACCCTCCCGGCGCGCGAGACACACCCGCACGGGCTCGACGACCCGACCTTCGACAGCCTGTTCACCCGCGACCGGCCGGTGGTGTTCGCCTACCACGGCTATCCCTGGCTCATCCATCGGCTGACCTACAAGCGCACGAACCACGGCAACTTCCACGTGCATGGCTTCATCGAGGAGGGCACGACCACCACGCCCTTCGACATTTGCGTGCTGAACCGGCTCGACCGCTTCCACCTCGCGCAGGCCGCCCTGCGCGCCGTCGCGGGGTTGCGAACGCGGGCCGAGCATGCCGAGCAGGCACTCCGGGACGCGTTGGCCCGCCACCGCGAGTACGTCTGCCAGACGGGTGACGACCTGCCGGAGGTGCGGGATTGGGCTTGGCCGGAGCGGTATGCCCACGAGCATCCCGACCGCCGCCGCATCGAGGGCGACATCATGCAGTGCGGCCCGGCCGAAGCCGGCACGGGGGAGCTCCGGCCGGGCGAGACCGTGGACGACTGGACCATCATCGCCTGAGGCCGGGCGATGATCCTCGTCCTCAACGCCGGCTCCTCCAGCCTGCGCTGTGCCCTGTTCCGGTCAGGGGCAGACGCACCGGCCTGGCGGGCGCACGTGGCCGGGATCGGGCATGAGCCGAACCTCACCGTCGACGGCGCCTCTCAGGAGGGCGAGCGTCCCCCGGAAGACGACCATGCGACCGTCGCCCGCTGGCTGTTCGCGCGGCTGCCCGCGGCCCCGACCGCGGCGGCGCATCGCGTCGTCCATGGCGGCCTGCGCCACGCGGCGCGGGTGCGCCTCGACGCGGAGGTGATGGCGGCGCTGGAGCAGCTCGTGCCGCTGGCGCCGGCGCACCAGCCGCAGGCGCTGGCCTGCATCCGGGCGGTCGCGGAGACGTGGCCGCACCTGCCACAGGTCGCCTGCTTCGACACGGCCTTCCATCGGACGCAGGACAGGCTCGCGCAGCTCTACCCGCTGCCGCGCGCCCTCATCGACGTGGGACTCGTGCGGTTCGGCTTCCACGGCCTGTCCTACGCCCACGTCGCCCGGACGTTTCCGCATGGCCGGGTCCTGGCGGCCCATCTTGGACACGGGGCCAGCCTGTGCGCGATCCGGGACGGGCGCAGCGTCGCCACCACGATGGGCTTCACGACGCTCGACGGACTGATGATGGGCACCCGCAGCGGCGCGGTCGACCCGGGCTTGGTGCTGCACCTGATCCGGGAGCATGGCCTCACCCCCGACGCGGTGGCCGAACTCTTGAATGAGCGCTCGGGCCTCCTTGGCGTCTCCGGCATCAGCGACGACGTGCGGGTGCTTAAGGCTAGCGGGGCTCCGGAGGCGCGCGAGGCCCTCGACCTGTTCGCCTACAGGATCGTGCGCGAGGCGGGCTCCCTCATCGCGGCGCTCGGCGGGCTCGATGCCCTCGTCTTCACTGGCGGCATCGGCGAGCACTCGGCGCAGGTTCGGGCCGCCGTCTGCCGCGGTCTAGCCTTCGCCAACGTGACGCTTGACGAGGCTGCCAACGACCGCTGCGAGGAACACATCGGAGTCCAGAGGGCGGCGGTCGAGGTCCGGATCGTGCCCGCGGACGAGGAGCGCGAGATCGCCCTATCGATGGCCGGCTTTCTGGCTAAGAACCACAACGGCCGGGACCCCTTGTCGTTCGGGCGATGATGATCCCGGCCAAGCCGCCGCGTAAGGGGCAAAGACGTTGCGCAACTTGCAAGCACAATTTAATTATTCCAACTAAAGAAAGCTGTCAGAAGGGGGCTTCGTCCGTGCCCTTGTGAGAATGACCCGCAGGAAGCCCTCATCCATTCGCCACCTGAGACGGTACAGCGGTTGCAGGCTCTACGACCCCGAGAGCCAGGCTTACCTGTCGGCGCGTGACGTCGAGCGGCTCATCCGTCAGGGCGTCAGGATCAGCGTGCGCGAGGCCGAGACGGGGCAGGACGTGACCCACGAGATCCTCCCGCCGAACCTGCAGCAGGGGGCATGCCGGGCAGGAAGACCCCGCACATGACGGCCCCGGTCCGCTGGTCGAGGACTTCGAGGGACGGCTGCCGTGGCCAAACGCCGGAGGCAACGTTCAGGGCGTGTCCGTCTTGCTCGACCAGTCCGCCGGCGGCTGCAGGCACCGCAACGACATGCGGCCAATCTTGTGGGTATCTGCGACCGGCAAGTCGAGCCAGAAGGCGCGCCACAAGGCGAGCCATGCCGGCTCCGGCAAGGGCAGTTCCGGGCGGGGAGATCCCGCCGGCAGGGTTCGGGACATCGGGATCATGGATGGCCTCCCACGCCTGCCGCGTCGACGCGGACGACCTTGAACGTGCGGTACTCCTCCTCCCCCGCCTCGCGGATCGAGACGTACTCGCCCTCGACGAAGGCGTGCGTGCCAAGCCGGTAGGCTGCCTCGTCGTCCTCGTTCGTCCAGTCCTCGTAGTCGATCAGCCAAGTGGCGCCGCCCTCGCCGCCGGCGCGGTGCACGAGCCGGCCGTGCCGGTCCGGCTCGCCCGTCCAGAAGCGGCGGGCACGGCAGTGGTCGCGGGCCTCGTGCCAAAGCGCCGTGTCCAAGCGGCCGTCGGGACCGAGCGGGGCCACGATGTCGTAGCCGCGGCCCGCGCTGCCCTCCGGATGCTCCGGGCAGCGTGCCAGCGTCAGGGTCACCCGGCGCAGCCTGGCCGTGACGTCCGGATTGCCGGCACGCTGCGCGAACCGGGGAGCGATGGCATCAATGCCGTGCGTTCCATGAGACATGGCGGATTTCCTCAGCTCAGGGCGACGATGCGGTCCTCGACGGCTCGCACGCCCGGCACCGACCAGGCCGCGCGCTCAGCCGCCTCGCGGTCGGCCCAGGCCGTCACGGCACCTTCCAGCGTGACCTTGTCGCCCTCGACCCGAACCTTGATTCCATCGGCCTCGAACATCGCGCCGCGCTTGAACGCTTCCAGGATCTTGTCCTTGACCAAGGCGGGCCTGACCTCGGGCTTGACCTGGATGAGGTTCGATACGCCGACGACGCCGGAGAGCTTGCGCACGGCAGCCTCGGCCCCCATTGCCTGGTACTGCCAGGGCACCGCGCCGGTGAGCGTGATCCAGCCCTTGGCGACCTTCACCTGGATGGCCTGCTTCGGCAGGTGCACCGACCAGTCGATGATGGCGAGCGCCCGGGCGGCGATCTGGTCGTCCTCGATCTTCTTGGCCTCAGCGTACCGGACTTGGATCTCCTGGGCGATGGCGCGCACGCCCTTGACGCGGCGCACGGCGTTCTCGGCCTCGACCTTCTCGGCGTAGCTGCCGACGTGGCCCGTCAGGGTGACGACCCCGTCCGAGACGGCGACGCCGATCTCGGCCGCGTCGAGGCTGGGGTCGAAGTCGAGCTCGTCAAGCACGTCGCGGCGCAGGTCCTTGTCGGTCATGGCATCTCTCCCGGTGGCTGGCATGGTCGCAGCGGTGGGAGTGTGGGCGCCCTAGGCGGGTCGGCCTTGATCCAGCGCAAGCCCGACGCGCTGCTCGGCCCGGGCGATGGCGGCGCAGCGCTCCATTTCCGTGCGCAGGGCTGGGAGCGTCTCCTCGACGCCCGCCGCCTTGAGGTCAGCCTGGAACTCGGCGACCAGTGGCTCGTCGGCGGTCAGGACGCCCCGGTCGGTGAAGTCCTCGACGAAGCGCGCGGCCGCGTCTTTCCCCAGCCGCATCCGCTCGCAGGCCCAGGTCGCCAGGAGCAGGTTGCGCCGGGTGCGCACCTGGAAGCGCACCTCCTCGTCGTGCGCGAAGCGGCGCTCGAAGGCCTGCTCGCGTTCGTCGAACGTGGTCATCGTGACCTCCATCTCGGCCGCCGGGCCCATGACCGCTAGGGCCGTCGTCGGATTGGACATCCTCAGACAACCGCGACACCGGGCCTTGAGACAGATCAATGGAGGCTCGGTGCCGGCCAAGTGCGGGGCTCCCCGACTTTTGACCCAGATCAAGGCCGACGCCGCAGGCTCGTTTTTCAGTGGCCGAGGATCGCACCGGACCCGGCACTGTTCCCGGAGCCAGCCATGTCCGAATGCCCACGGGCCACCGCCAGGTCGCTCCCACCGAAGGACCGGCGCATTCCGGAGGAGCCGCCATCCGGCGAGGATTGTCCGTCGTCAGATGATTTGAGACAGGCTGCGGGCCTCAGGAACGGAGGCACTGGTCCACCTGGGTTGAGAAGTTAGGCAGCCTGCGCGTGGTGGCGCAAGCGGCGGTCGGTGAGAGTCTGGCGCTTGATCCGCTCCCGCTCGCGCAGGATGGCCTCGCCCCGGCCGAAGTAGACGTCGGCCGGCGTGAGATTGTTCAGGCTCTCATGAGCTCGGACGTGGTTGTAGTGCTCCACGAACGCCCCGACCCGCGCCTCCAACTCGCCGGGCAGATAGGCGTGTTCGAGCAGGATGCGGTTCTTCAGCGTCTGGTGCCAGCGCTCGATCTTGCCCTGAGTTTGGGGATGGCGGGGAGCACCGCGGATGTGGGTCATGCCGCGGCTGCCGAGCCAGTCGGCCAGGTCACCCGCGACGTAGCTCGATCCGTTGTCGGTCAGCAGCCGCGGCCGGTGCACCACCTGCACCTGATCGAGCCCGGCGGCGCTGAGCGCCAGGTCGAGCGTGGCAGTGACGTCGCTGGCCTGCATCGTGGCGCACAGCTTCCAGGCCACGATGAAGCGGGAGAAGTCGTCGAGCACCGTCGACAGATAGTACCAGCCCCAGCCGACCACCTTCAGGTAGGTGAAGTCGGTCTGCCAGAGCTGGTTGGAGGCCGTGGTCTTGTCACGGAACTCGTCGGCTGCCTTGACAACGATGTAGGCTGGGCTGGTGATCAGGTCGTGCGCCTTGAGCAGGCGGTAGACCGTGGCTTCCGAGACGAAGGAGCGCTGCTCGTCGGTGAAGCGCACGGCCAGCTCGCGTGGGCTGAGCTCCGGCTGCTCGAGCGCGAGGACGACGATCTGCTCGCGGATCGCCGTGGGCAGGCGGTTCCAGACCCGGCTGGGCCGAGAGGGTCGGTCGGCCAGGGCCTCGGGTCCCCCTTGCTGGTAGGCGTCGTACCAGCGGTAGAATGTGGCGCGCGGGATGCCGAGTTTCTCCAGGGTGGCGCGCACCGGCAGAGAGGACTGCTCGACCAGCCGGATGATCTCCAGCTTCTCAGAAGCCGAGTACCTCATGCCTCGTCTTCCCCAGCTCCGCTCATACTTTTTTTGAGCAGGCGGTTTTCCAGGGTGAGATCGGCCACGACCTCCTTGAGGGCACGAGCCTCACGGCGCAGGTCCTTGACCTCGTCCGAGGTGGCGGCGCGGGCCGTGTCGCCGGCCAGCCGCTTCTTGCCCGCTTCCAGGAACTCCTTGGACCAGCCGTAGTACATCGAGGTGGCAATGCCTTCGCGTCGGCACAGCTCTGCGATGCTGTCCTCGCCGCGCAGGCCCTCCAGCACGATGCGGATCTTCTCCTCGGCCGAGAACTGGCGGCGGGTGGCGCGGCGGATGTCCTTGATCACCGCCTCTGCCGGCTTCCGTGCCGGCCCGGATGTCTGCTTCATCTTCGCTCCTTGGGGGCTACGATGAACCAGTCATCCTCCGTTCGTGAAGGGCCTCACTCTGTCTCACGGCCGCTGACGGCGGACAGGCACACATGCCGCGACGCTCGTCGCCCCGCCCGAGCAGGAAGGGGTGGTGAGCTTGAGGGGCCTCCAGGATCGGCTCGCCGGCATTCCCGAGGCCCAGCGGATCGCCCTGATGATGGTGGGAGCGGAGGGCTATACCTACGAGGAGGCCGCAGAGGTGCTCAAGTGCAAGGTCGGCACGGTGAAGAGCCGGGTCAGCCGGGCCCGCGCCTACCTCTCTGAGGTCCTCGGACTCGGCGATGCGGCGTCCACCGATGCACTTGCTTGATCCGAGATCCGCCACGCCACCCTCAGGTCAAGTCGGGTAGCCGTCGAATTTGTGACTCCCGGCTTACGGCTTGACGACCATCGGAAACCGGGCGGCCAGGGTTCCGCAGAGGGCGTCGTGGTTGCGTATGGACTTCCAGCGCTCGAACTCGGCCGCGCCCGTATGCATCGCCTCGGCGCCGCGGCGGCTACCAAGCGCATCGAAGCAGGTGCGTGCCCGATCCACGATGGCGGGATTGTAGGACGCGAAACCGCAGGCTGCCGACGCCTTGCGGAGCATCCCGTGCATCCTAAGGAATCCGGCGCAATCGAAATCCGCGGAGGGCGCGGGTCGGGCGCCAGCAGCCAGAATTAGGACCCCCACCAGGACGGTAGGCCC
Organism: Methylorubrum rhodesianum; assembly: GCF_014199985.1. Lineage (GTDB taxonomy): Bacteria > Pseudomonadota > Alphaproteobacteria > Rhizobiales > Beijerinckiaceae > Methylobacterium > Methylobacterium rhodesianum. The sequence continues at coordinate 550,042 of NZ_JACHOS010000001.1, forward strand.
GTTGCCGGTCCGAAGGCCTCTAGCCATCAACGCCCGCGCGCTGGCCGCCTTTCGCTCCCAGGCCGGATGGCTCGTCGTCGTCGCGACGGCGCCAGGGGAGCCGGAGATGCGCCAGGTACGAATAGACGGCAGGAAGCACGACGAGGGTTAGCAGGGTTGCGGTGACGAGGCCGCCGATTACCACCGTGGCCAGGGGACGCTGCACCTCGGCGCCGGCACTCGTCGAGAGCGCCATCGGTAGGAACCCCAGCGCCGCCACCAGCGCCGTCATCAGGACCGGCCGCAGGCGCATCTCGGCGGCTCGGGTCGCTGCCTCTCGGGCATCGAGGCCGACCCGTTCGAGGTCGCGGATGTAGCTCGTCAGCACCACGCCGTTCAGGATGGCGATGCCGAAGGTGGCGATGAAGCCGATGGCCGCCGAGATCGAGAACGGCAGGTCGCGCAGGTACAGGGCGACGATGCCGCCGGTCGCGGCGACGGGTACGTTCAGGAAGATCAGCCCTGCGAGGCGGACGTCGCCGAACATCACCACGAGAAGCACCAGGATCGCCGCCATCGCCGCTGGGACCACGACGGAAAGCCGAACGGTCGCCTCCTGCAGGTTCTGGAACTGCCCGCTCCATTGCAGCGAGTAGCGCGGCGGCAGGGTGACCTGGGCTTTAACCGCGGCTTGCGCGTCAGTTACGAAGCTCTGCACGTCCCGCCCGCGCACGTTGGCCTGGACAGAGATCCGCCGCTGGAGCTTCTCGCGGCTGATCTGGGCGGGACCGGTCGCCACGTCCACGGAGGCCACAAGCGAGAGCGGCACCAGTGCCTTGCCGTTGCGACCGACCGGCAGGTCGCGGATGCGTTCGATGTCGCTGCGGTCCCCGGACTTCAGCCGGACCACGATATCGGTGATGGAGTTGTCGTCACCGTAGATCATGCCGGCGGTGCGGCCGCCGATGCTCTCCACCACGTCGAGGACGTCGCTGACGTTGACGCCGTAGCGGGCGGCCGCCGCCCGGTCGACCTGGATGGAGAGCGCGGGCATGCCGGCCTGCGCCTCGGCCTTCACGTCGGCCGCCCCCGAGACGCCGGAGACCGCGCGGACGATGGCGTCCGCCTTGTCCTTCAGCGCCTTGAGGTCGTCGCCGTAGAGGCTGATCGCGACGTCGCCGCGCACGCCCTCTAGCAGGTCGTCCATCCGCATCTGGATCGGCTGCGAGAAGGCGTAGGAGACCCCCGGCACCTCCGCGCGCAGACGTTTGTCGAGGGCGGCGACGAGCCCCTCCTGGGTGGTCGCCGTCGTCCAAGTCGAGGGGTCGGTCAGCGTGATGAAGCTATCGGTGGATTCCACCCCCATGGGGTCCGTGGGGATCTCGGCGCTGCCCGTGAGCGAGACGACCCGCTTCACTTCTGGGAAGCTTTTTAAGGTCTGCTCTATGCGATGCATGACCTTGAGGGAAGCATCGAGGTTGATGCCCGGCAGCTTCTCCGAGGTGATGACGATGGAGCCTTCCGAGAGCTTGGGCAGGAACTCGCCGCCCAGGCGCGTCGCCAGGAAGCAGCTCCCGCCGAACAGGGCGAGCGTCACCAGGGCAGTGAGACCGGTGCGGCGCTCGGCAAGGCGCAGGACCGGCGTGTAGGCACTGCGCGCCCAATGGACGAGACGGGTCTCGCGCTCGCCGATGCCGGGGCCGGCCAGCACGATGGCGGCCAGGGCCGGCATCAGCGTCATCGTCAGGACGAGCGAGCCGGTGAGCGCCAGGATGACGGTCAGCGCCATCGGCCGGAACATCTTGCCCGCGACCCCTTCGAGCGCGAGGATCGGCAGGTAGACCATGATGATGATGGCGACGGCGAACAGGATCGGACGCGCCACCTCTACGGTCGCCTTGCGGATGACCTCCTCGGCCGGGCGTTCGGGATGCTCGCCGCGGGCACGTAGAACGTTCTCGATCATCACCACGGCGCCGTCGACGATGAGGCCGAAATCGATGGCGCCCAGACTCATCAGGTTGCCGGAGAGCCCGAACAGCCGCATGCCCGCGAAGGCCATGAGCATCGACAGGGGAATGGCGGCCGCCACCACGAGGCCGGCCCGGAGGTTGCCGAGCAGCAGGAGCAGGACGACGATGACGAGCACCGCCCCCTCCATGAGGTTGTGCTCGACGGTGCGGATGGTCCGCGCCACCAGGGTGCTACGGTCGTAGTAGGGCACGATCTCGACGCCCGGCGGTAGCTGCGGGCGAAGGGCCTCGATGGTCTGCTTGACGCGCTCGACCACCGCGCTGGCGTTCTCGCCCTGCTGCATCATGGCGATGCCGACGACGGTCTCGCCCGCCGCATCGTGGGTGACGGCGCCGAGGCGGACCTTGGGCGCCTCGACCACCTCGCCCAAGGTTGCGACCGTCACCGGCACGCCGCCCGGACCCGTCGTCACGACGACATTGGCGAGGTCCTTGGTGTCCTTGGCGAGGCCGAGGCCGCGGATGACCTCCTGTTGGTCGTTGTGCTCGATGTAGGCGCCGCCCCGCGCGGCATTGTTCTCGGACAGCGCCGTGTAGACCTGGCCCATCGTTACGCCGTAGCGGTGCAGGCTCTCGGCGGCGATGCGGACTTCGTAGGTCGGCATCTGGCCGCCATAGACGTTCACGTCGGCGATGCCGGGGGTGAGCTTGAGCTTGGGCGCGATGGTCCATTGCAGGATGCGCTTCAGCGCCATCGGCTCGTAGCCCGGTCCCCGGACCTCGAACTGGTAGATCTCGCCCAGCCCCGTCGCCATCGGCCCCATCTCGGGATCGCCGACGCCGGCCGGCATCATGGTCTTCGCCAGCGGCAAGCGCTGGAACACCTGGGACCGAGCCTCGGTGATCGACATGGAATCGTCGAAGGTGACGTAGACGGCCGAGACGCCGTAGCGCGAGGTCGAGCGGAGACCGGTCAGCCCCGGTGCGCCGGCCATGGCGTTCTCGACCGGAAAGCTGACCAGCCGCTCGACTTCCAGGGGGCCGAGGCCAGGCGAAAGGGTCAGGACCATTATCTGCTTCGGGGAGATGTCCGGGACCGCGTCAATGGACAGGCCTTCAAGGTTGACGATGCCACCGACGGCCCCGGCCAGGGCCAGGACCAGGACCAGCCAGCGGCGGCGGATGAGGAGGGCGAACCAGGCGTTCATCGCGACCTCAATCCGTCGAGCCGAGCAAGGCGCGCAGCATGATCGCCTTGAGGCCGAAGCTGCCCTGCGTCGCCACTGTCTCATCCGCTTGGACACCGGATTTGACCTCGACCCAGTCGGCGCGCTGCACCCCAAGGGTGAGGTCCCGCTTCTCAAAACGGTCGTTGCCGGTGCGCACGAAGGCGATGGGGCCAGCTTCCGTCTGCTGGATCGCGGCGGACGGCACCGTGAGGCCCTCGCGCCCGAGATCGGCGGCGATCTCCACGGAGACGAACATGTTGGCGCGCAGGCTCCCGTCGGGATTGGCGACCTCGATCCGGGCCGGGGCGGTGTTGGTCATCGGGTCGATGGCGGCATTGACCGACCGCACACGGCCCTCGAAGCGCGGATGCGCCGTGACAGGGGCCTCGATGGTCGCTCGGTCGCCCGCCTTAACGGTCGAGATGTCGGTTCCGTAGAGGTTCGCCAGCACCTGGATCTGCGACGGGTCGGCCACCGTGAAGGCATCGCGGTTCGTATCGACCACCTCACCCAGGGTAATCCCAGCGGCCGTCACGACCCCGTCGATGGGCGAGACGATGGCGCTGGTACCGGGGGCCTGTCCAGGCGCGGGCGCGAGACGCTCGTACTGAGCGCGGTAGAGGTCGACCTGGGCTTGCGCCGAGAGGGTGGCTGCATGCGCTTTCGCGAGATCGACTTGGCGCCGGTCGACCTCGGCCTGGGCGACCCCGCCCATCTTCACGAGGTCGCTGCCGCGTTTCAGGTTGGTCTCGGCGACCTTTTCCGTCGCCTGGGCCTCTCCGAGGCTGGCCTGCGCCGCGGCGAGGCCGTTGCGAGCGTCGAGGACGCCGGAGGCATCGAGGGTGGCCAGCGTCTGGCCGGCCTTCACCCGGTCGCCGGGTTGCACGGCCAGGCTCAGGACCCGGCCCGCGGTGCGAGGCTTGAGGCGGGTGACCCGGCGCTCGTCGAAGGCGACCATGCCGGGGGTCCGAACGGGCAGGATGATCCGGCGGGTCTCGGATTGCTCGAAGGCCAGTCCGAGGCGGCGTTGCCCATCGGCATCGAGGCGGACGACGTTGTCCTCGGTCGGCTGTTCGGAAGCGGCCCCATTCGGGTGCGGCGCAGTGTCGGGGGCAGCCGCAAGCCCGATGAGGCCCAGCACGGGTTCGAAGTAGGGCTTGGCGGCCTCGCGATACCACCAGCCGGCCAGTGCGACCGCGATCAGGCAAGCGAACACGGCCAACAAGGACCAACGCCTCATCCCCCTGGGGGGCTGACCGGATAGGGCGGACGCAGCGGAAGAACCTGCCACCCTCGATGTCTCGGAGACCGAGCGCTCACGCGCCTGGCGATGACCGGCGATCCCTCCCTCGCCGTTCCCGAGCACGTCCGTCTCCGCCTCCAGCAGCACGCTATCGTCCGTCGATTAGATTAGATTCATTCTAGGAGATAGGACGAGCCGACACCCGCACCATTAAATTCGCGTTCACACTCGTGGTCATGCGACTGGTTCCGGACCACATCAGGCAGTGGGATAGGGGCGTTGAGCCCGGGAGTGGACCGGGTTGGCTAAGCTGCTTCTGATCGAGGACGATGCCGCGACGGCCGAGGAAATCCTTGGCGACCTGCATGGGCGTGGGCATGAGGTTGCCTGGGCCGCCACCGGCCCGGACGGTGCGGCCGCAGCCCGTTCGGGAGGATGGAACGCCATCATTCTCGACCGGATGCTTCCTGGCCTGGACGGACTTACCCTGCTGCGAGACCTCCGGGGCGCCGGGGATCGCACACCCGCCCTTGTCCTGAGCGCGCTCGGCGATGTCGACGAGCGTATCCGGGGCCTGCGCGCCGGGGGCGACGACTATCTCGGCAAGCCCTTCGTCCTCGCCGAACTCGCGGCCAGGATCGAGGCCTTGCTACGGCGTCCGACCGACGTCCGTGAGACGGTAATCAGGGTGGGGACGCTGGAGCTCGACCTCATAGCCGGCACCGGTCGCAGGGGTCAGCGCGATCTCGACCTCCTGCCGCGCGAGCTCAAGCTGCTCGAATACCTCATGCGACGGCCCGGGCAGGTCGTGACCCGGGCGATGATGTTCGAGGAAGTGTGGAACTACCGGTTCACTCCCAAATCAAACCTCATCGACGTGCATCTCGGACGCCTGCGCAAGAAGCTTGAGGCCGAAGGCGAGCCGATGCTCATCCATAACGTCCGGGGAGAGGGCTTCACCCTGTCTCCCGATGTCTAGGCTCGTCCATTCCTTCGCATTCCGCTGGGCGCTCGCCATCGCCCTATGGTCTACCCTGCTGTCGCTACTCCTGTTCGCCTTCGTGTACTGGCAGACCGCGGCGTTTATGCAGGACGAACTCGCCCAGGTCCTGCGCCACAAGGCGCACTATGCCGCCCGTGAGCCTGCGAAAGCGGTCAACCGCATCGAGACATGGATCAGCGAGGACCTGCACAGCGTCCACTTCGCCGGCCTGTTCGGGGCCGACGGTAGCAAGCACGCAGGAAACCTCGATGCGCGGCCGCCAAGCCTGCCGGTGGATGGCGAGGTCCACCGGATCGGGGCGCAGGTCGCCATCGCGGGACGGCGCCTGAACGAGGAACTCTGGTCGGCGGCCGTGGCCTTGAACGACGGCAGCATCGTGGTCGTGGCGCACGACACCGACGAGATCGACCGCGCGAAGGCTACCGTGATCCGAGCGCTCGGCCTCGCCCTCGTGCCGACCCTGGCCTTCTCGATACTCGGCGGCGTCCTGCTCGCTGGACGCGCCAAGCGCCGCTTGGCGTCCACGGAGGCGGCGGTCGCACGCGTGATGCGGGGCGACTTGCGCCAGCGCCTGCCGGTCGGCGAGGCGGGAGACGAATTCGACCGCTTGGCGCGTGACGTCAATGGCATGCTCGCCGAGATCGAACGCCTCATGGAGGAGGTGCGCGGGGTGGGCGACGCCGTCGCGCACGATCTTCGGACGCCGCTCACCCGCTTGCGGCTGCGTCTTGAGCGGGGCCGGGACCAAGCCCGCGACATCAAGGAACTGCGCCAGGCGGTGGACCAGGGCCTCGTCTGGATCGACCAGACCCTCGACATGGTGACGGCGGTCCTGCGCATCGGCGAGATCGAGCACGGACGGCGCTGCGCCGCCTTCGGCCCGGTCGACCTACGGCTCGTGGTGAGTGAGGCCGCTGAGTTGTTCGAACCCTTGGCCGACGAGAAGGGAATCGCCCTCGGCATCCGCATTGAGGGGGAAGAGTCCGCCGTTCGGGGCGACCGCAGCCTTATTTTCGAGGCAATCTCGAACCTCCTCGACAACGCAATCAAGTTCACCCCGACCGGAGGCCGCGTCGAGATCGGCCTCGCTCGGCGCGACGGCGTTCCCGTGGTGTCCGTGGAAGACACGGGTCCGGGCATTCCCGCCGACGAACGTAACCATGTTTTCAAGCGGTTCTATCGTGCGGAACGTGCCAGGCAGACGCAAGGCAACGGGCTCGGCCTCGGCCTCGTTGCGGCCATCGCCAAGCTGCACCGATTTCCACTCAGCGTCGGTGATAGTCCCCATGGGGGATGCCGCTTCGAGATGGCATGTCCGGAGGCGGAACGTCATGCGTCGGTGACAGGCTGAACGTCGGGTCTGTCGTCGAATGGCAAGCACGGCGTTGGGAGAGGCGTATCACCGGGCGCCCTCCGTCAAGACGCGCGAAGAAAAATGAATATAATTTTAAGAATTGTGCCAATCTGGATTTGGGTGCGAGATCGCTCGGATGATGTCGAAGCATTCTTATGCGGCCCGGAAGTGGGCCTGCGCGATCCTTGCCTTCACGGCGATGCAAACGTCAGGGACAGCGGGTTCCAGCCTAGTCCGAAACGACCCTCCATTGTCCTTCTCAGAGCCGGTCGGTGTTCCCCACAAGCACTGTGCGGGTTCCTGCATCAGTCGGGGTTCACTGCAATGGTATTGCAGGGCGGACCAGACTTGCGAGTTGAACTGCTCGACAGCCCCGCCGGCAATGGAATGCCATGGCGGCGAGGACTGAAGGCCTCCGGACGGGAATGGCCAAGGCTTGGGCGCCATGGGTGCTCCCGGGGCCAACGGCATGACCCGCTTCGCGTCGGGCCCTCGATGACCAATAGCGGTCGGCTGGCGCTCGCGCCCCAGAAGGACTGGGCGATCAACCGGCGCACCGTGCCGGTGGTGGCCGCGCTCCGGCAAATCGCCGACACGTTCAACGGACGGGGGGCGCCAGGAGGGTGTCCCTCGCCGATCTCATCGTGCTCGACGGCTGCGCCGCCGTCGAGAAGGCGCTCGCCGACGGTGGCCATCCCGCGACGGTGCCCTTCACCCCGGGTCGCGTCGACACCCGGCAGGAGCTGACCAACATCGAGATGTTCACGTGGCTCAAGTCCGTCGTGGACGGCTTCCGGAACTACGTGGCCGACGATTACGCGCCCATCACGTCGGGACGCGTCTCGCCGGAAGAGCTCTTCCTGGACAAGGCGTATCTCCTGTCCCTCGCCCCCGAGTGGGTCGCCTTGGTCGGCGGCCTGCGGGCCCGCGGGGCCAACCACGACGGCTCGAAGCACGGCCTCTTCACCGACCGGGTCGGCGTGCTGTCGAACGACTTCTTCGTAAACCCGACCAGCGTTGACCTCGAATGACGCAAGACCGACGAGACGGGCATGGCCTTCGAACTCGTCGACCGGGCCAGCGGCGCGGCGAAGTTCACCGCGACGCGCTGCGATCTGGTGTTCGGGTCGAATGCCCAGCTCCGCTCTGTGGCCGAGGTCTATGCCGGCAGCGACGATGAAGCCCGGTTCGCAGAGGATTTCGTCAAGCTCTGGGACAAGGTCATGATGCTCGACCGCTACGACGTCCGATCCTGATTGATTCAGGCTAAAAAAGGCATCCCTTTGGAGTGCGCCCCTGGGAGTGGACGGCGCTGGACCTGAGGATTGACCCGCCGCGCTGGGCTTCCGGAGGATGGAAGTCATGGCTCGGTATCGAACCCACAGTGTCGCGTTCAAGCGGCAGGTCGTGCAGGCGTATCTCGCGGGCGAGACGCTCCGCGGCCTCGCCCTGCGTCACGATCTTTCGCGCAATCTGATCCGGGTCTGGATCGCCAAGCACGAGGCGGGCGCCCTCGACGAGGACGTGCAGGCTGCCGACCTCCTGCAGGAGTACGAGGCCCGCATCGCGATGCTGGAGCGCTTGGTCGGACGGCAGACGCTGGAGATCGAGTTCCTCAAAGGGGGGCTTCAGCCCGCACGAGCGCAGAAAAGCGTGACTATGTCCGTCGTTGCCGGCCCGCCGGTCTCTCGGTCAGCCGAGGATGCACGCTGATGGGCCTGCCGCGCTCGACCTTCTACGACCAGCCGGCGATCAGCACGGATGCAACCGAGCTGCTGGCCCGCCTGACGGACCTGTGCGACGCGTTCGAAGGCTACGGTTATCGACGCGTCGGAGCGGCGTTGCGCCAGCAGGGGATCGTCGTCAACGGCAAGAAGCTGCGCCGCCTGATGCGCGAGCACGGCCTGCAGCCGCGCCTGCGCCGACGGTTCAAGGCAACGACCGACAGCGACCACGACCTGCCCGTCTTCCCGAACGTGGCGGCCGAGCGGGTGCCGGACGGCCCCAACCAGCTCTGGATCGCCGACCTGACCTACATCGCCGTCCCGAACGGCTTCGTCTATCTGGCCGTGATCCTCGATGCTTGGTCGCGCAAGGCCGTCGGCTATGCCGTGAGCCGCTCGCTCGAAGCGCGCACGGCCGTGGCCGCGCTGGAGGCCGCCCTGGCGGCGCGCTCGCCGCCCAAGGGCTGCGTGCATCATTCCGACCGCGGGTCGCAGTATGCCTCTGCTGCCTACCGGAAGGTCCTGGCCGAGCATGGACTGGTCGGCTCGATGGGACGCCGCGGCAATCCCTATGACAACGCCAAGGCCGAGAGCTTCATGAAGACGCTCAAGGTCGAAGCGGTGTACGTGACGGAGTACGAAACCTTCGCCGATGTCGCGGCTGACCTTCCGCGCTTCATCGACGAAGTCTACAACGCCAAGCGGCTGCATTCCGCGCTCGGCTATCTGAGCCCCGTGCAGTTCGAGGAGCAACACGCCCGGCAGCGGGTCAAACCCCTCGCCTGAGCCTGTCTACCGATAGGGGCGCACTCCACTTGGGGAGCGAATGGCGGGGCATTCAGGGTAGGATGCCCCGCCATTCTCATGTCCGCGGGGCATGCGGCGAAATCCTAAATTCGATGTCATTTTCGAACGCTTCCAAACTGCGTTCGTTTTCCAGGTCCTCATCGCTCGCCCGGGCGGTGCACACACCAGGATCAGATCAACTGCCCATGAAGAATGCCCGTTTCCTCTCGGCTATGCTCCTTGTCGGGACGGCCCTGCCGCTTCCCGTTCTCGCCAACGGAACGCCAACCCTCGCGCCGCCGCCCCCGAGCGCGATGAAGGTTCTCTCGCGGATCGACCTTGCCCAGGCCGATCAGCAGACCGCCAAAAGCACCGACGATGTCCGTGGCGCCTCGCAGACCAAGACGACCAGCTCGCAGCCGGTCGGCGCCTTCCCGACCAACGAGATGACGACGCTTCCGGTTATCGGCCTCGACGGCGACGCCGAGGCAATCAAGAAGGATGTCGCAGCCCTCCAGCAGACCCTGACCGAGCTGCAGCAGCTCCAGCTCCAGACCAAGCAAGCGCATTGGAACGCCTCCGGCACCCTGTACTACCCGCTGCACCTGCTTCTGCAGGAGCACTACGAGGGCCTGTCCAAGTACGCCGACACCATCGCCGAGCGCCTGCTCGCCGTCGGATCGTCGGCCGACGGCCGCGCCAATACCATCGTGAAGACCTCTGGCGTTTCGGAGATTCCCGGCGGCTTCCTCGACGACGCCCAGATCCTGTCATGGTTCATGAACGCGTACAAAAGGGTCGGCGAGGAGGTGAGCGCGGCCATCAAGGCCACGGAGAAGGTCGACCCGACGACGTCCAACCTCCTTCAGGAGGTCGAGCACGGCATCGCCAAGTACCAGTGGCAGATGCGCGCCCAGGTCCAGCGCACCAAGACCGATCCGAACACGGGCTGGGACCTCAACGACAACAAGCCCATCGACCTTGCGCCGCAGGCACCTTCGAAGCCCTGATGCACCGGGCACACGCCCCTGCCATCCAAGTTTGGGGCGTGCGCCGTATGAGACCGGATACGACACGAGCTCACGAGAGACGTCCTACGACGGAACCACTATCGCCCTGCACTTGCTCACGGGCGGCCTAGTGCTGGTCCTATGGCTCATCGGCACCTTGCTGGAAGACCTTGTGCCCAAGGGCACTCTCCGTTCCGGGATCTGGTCCGCCCACTTCGTCCTGGGCTTTGCGTTCACCGGTGTCATCGTCATGTTGCTGATCTGGCGGCAAACGAAAGGGCGTCAGCTTCCGGTCGATGATCCAGGCCCCCTGCATGTTCTCGCCAAGGCGACCCATCTTGCGCTCTACCTATTGCTCCTGGTCATCGCGGGCCTTGGGATCGCGAATGCCTTCGTGCGCGGTGTCACGTTGATCGGCCCGCTCGCTCTGCCGGCCCTCGGCGACCCGGAATGGCGCCGGCCGCTGACCCACTGGCACGGGCTCGCTGCCAACGTCCTGATGGCGGTCGCCGCCTTCCACGCCGCGGCCGCCCTGGGCCATCACTACCTCTGGCACGACGCCGTACTGCGTCGCATCCTCCCGGGACGCGCTTCTTCCGCCCCATACGAGAGATCCTGAGTACGATGCGTGCGTCCCATAAGGAAAACCACCTCATCGACCGTGTGGGCTGGCTGCGTGCCGCCGTCCTCGGCGCCAACGACGGCCTCGTCTCGACGGCGAGCCTCATTGTCGGCGTCGCCGCGTCCGCCGCAGCCTCCGGGGAGATCCTCGTCGCCGGGACGGCCGGTCTAGTCGCCGGGGCGATGTCGATGGCGGCCGGCGAGTACGTCTCGGTGAGTTCGCAATCCGATACCGAACAAGCCGATCTCGCAAGGGAACGACGCGAGCTCGCTGAGGACCCTGCGGCCGAGCGTGAGGAACTTGCGGGAATCTACGTCGCCCGCGGTCTCGACCACGACCTTGCCCTCAGGGTCGCGGACCAACTCATGGCGAAGGACGCGCTCGGCGCCCATGCCCGGGACGAGCTCGGCATCTCCGAATTTACCACGGCGCGCCCGATCCAAGCGGCCCTGACGTCGGCGGCGACGTTCTCGGCCGGGGCGGCTCTGCCGCTGCTCGTGGCCGCGCTCTCACCGGCTAACATCGTCGTCTACTCGGTATCCGCCGCTTCGCTGGTGTTCCTGGCGGTACTCGGCGCGCTTGGGGCCAAGGCTGGGGGCGCCGCCATCCCGCGGGCGACCGCGCGGGTGGCCTTCTGGGGCGCCGCCGCGATGGCCGTCACGGCCGGCATCGGCCACCTCGTCGGCAAAGCCGTATAGGGAAGCGACGTTCCTATGCTGGGATGGCGCGATGCATGCCGCCTCATTCCGCTTCGGCTAGCCACTTCCGCAGTAGCGTCGGCGGGCCGGCATACCCTGATGTGATGGCCGCCGCTTTTGCTTTCAAAGCAGATGGGGTGGATGGCTCCCGCTCCGACTGACGGCATCTGAGTGCCAGGATGTGGTTGCTGTCGAAGCAGCCACGCAGATGCAGGAGCCAT
>NZ_JACHOS010000002.1 GCF_014199985.1 Methylorubrum rhodesianum
CGCGGGCACGTGGCGGGTGATCGACGGACAGCCCGTCGGCATCGAGACCGGCCGCCTGCGCGAGGACCATTCGCGGATCGCCCGGCACTTGTTCGCGTGACTCGGACCGTATCGGTCGATCCCTTCCGGGATGGCGCTGACCGCGTCGGCCTGCCGCAAGGCACGGGTGCCGAGTGGAGGGGCGATCGCGAAGGCGAGCATCACGCTCCCATGCGTATCGATCGATCGGATGCGGCTCGGCCGCAGGAAAGTGGGGGCAATGTTTCCACAAACCGCATGGGACAAACGAGGCCGCTGCCGCCTCGGGCGCCTGAAAACAGCCGGCGGAGGACGCCTGCAAGTGCGCCGCCGGCTTATTCCCAGCGGATAGCGTGTCCCGTGCCGGTGCGCACGGTCCGGGAAAGGATCGTGCCAGATGCCGAAGGTCTGAGCAATTTTTCTGAGATACGGAATAAATCGATGAAAACAATGGAAATTTTTCGGGTGAATTGCTGATCGTCTGCGATTGCCGGACCTACACGGCCAATCGCATTGTCTAACTAATAGGCATTAGATGGCGATCTGAACGGCATGAGTGCACAAAATCCATCCTCAGCGATGCCGCTTCGTGCTTAAATCCTGGATCGGAACTGTTCGTTCAGGAGTCACACGATGTCCGCACGTATCCTTTCGCTCGCTCTCTTGGCGCTCGTCGTTTCGGCGGGCGGGGCCTCCGCCGGAGATCGGGGTCGGATGGGCGACAGCCAACGGCCGGAGACGACCGGCAGCATCGGGCGCCCGAGCGGTCCGACCGATTTCTTCGCGCCTCCGCCCTACGATCCGAACGATCCCGCGCTGCGGTCTGCCTCCCGCAGCAGCTTCAATTCCGACACGGCCCGCGCACGGCATTACGCGCGCTGAGATCACGATCGACGGCCGGTCCCCCGACCCATTGGGGGATCGGTCGCGACCGGTGCGTCGTCCGTAAGAGTTCGCCTGCTGGAGCCGATTCGATCCCGCTTCGGCGCTCCTGGGGTCAGCCGGCCGAGGCGGTCCGACGCGGCAGGACGCGGTAGTGGCGTCCGGCATAGAGCAGGCCGTCGGTGTCCCGGATTTCGGCGAGCGCCGCGACCTCACAGATCAGCACGTCGTGGGTGCCGACCGTGTGGTGGTCGACGATGCGGCAATCGAAGGCGACGAGAGCGTCCGGCAGGACCGGAGCGCCGGTTTGCAGCTTGCCCCATTCCCGCCCCTCGAAGCGCTCGGCCCGCGGCACGCGGCCGGCGAAGTCGGCGGCAAGATCCTCCTGCGCCGCCGTGAGCGTGTTGATGCACAGCACGCCGTTGCGCAGGAAGGCCGGATAGGCGGAGGAGCCCCGATTGAGGCAGACCAGCAATGTGGGCGGGCCGTCGCTGACGCTGCACACCGATGTGGCGGTCAGGCCCGCCCGACCGCCCGGCCCGTCGGTCGTGACGAGATGCACCGCGCTCGCGAGTTGCGCCATCGCTTCGCGATAGGCGGAGGCGGGGACGGCCTCCAGGTCGGGTGAAGTCATAGCGTGCGCCTCTCGGGGCCGGATCGGGTCCCGATCGTTGAGCAGGACGTCGCGAGGCCCGGTCGAGCGCTCGCGAGAGCATGACGCGGTGGGCGCTCCGGCCGTTCCGGTCAAGAGCGGGCGCCGCGATCCGGGGCCGATCGCAACCGCATCGCGGCGCACGCTGCCCAAGATCGGTGCGGGATGGCACCGGGCGGACCACGTCCGTCATCTTGCGGACCGGGGCACCCCTGTCCGATGAAGCGCGGATCCCAACCCCGCGGAGGCCGAGCCATCCCTGCCGCCGAACCCCATCGCTCCGCACCGGTCCGACAGCGCTCGCACGGCATCGTGCGCCTGCGGGCCGCGCCGGCGGGAACGCCCGCGAACGCCCCGACGCGGATCGTCGATCTGGCCGAGAGCGGTCCCCTGCGCCTGCGCTTTCCCCGACAAGGCTCCGAGCGGATGCTGGAGGGCGTCCTGGTCAATACCGGCGGTGGGGTCGCCTGCGGCGACATGTTCGAAGTCTCGGTCGCGATCGAAGCGGGTGGGACCTGCGTGCTGACGACCACCGCGGCGGAGAAGGTCTACCGCTCGGACGGCCCGAAGGCAGAGATCGTCAACCGGGTGAACGTCGGCCCGGGGGGACGCCTCGATTGGCTGCCGCAGGAGACGATCCTGTTCGACCGCGCCCGGCTCCTGCGCCGGTTCGAGGCGGATCTCGCCGGCGACGCCGCGCTGCTCGTTGCCGAGATTGCGGTGCTCGGCCGGGGCGCGCGAGACGAGAGCCTGCAGGAGGCCCTGTTCGAGGATCGCTGGCGCATCCGCCGCACCGGTCGCCTCGTCTACGCTGACAATCTGTGCCTCGACGGGCCGGTGACCGAGCGCATGGCCCGCACCGCGATCGGCGGCGGCGCCCGTGCGATCGCGACGATCCTCGACCTCTCACCCGGCGCTGAGGGGCGACTCGACGAAGCCCGGACGCTGCTCGGCGCGCTGCCCGAAGCGGTGGAGGCGGGCGCGAGCTCCTGGAACGGTCACCTCGCCGTGCGAATGCTGGCGCCCGTAGTGGCGCCGCTGCGCGAGGGCACCGCCCGCTTCCTGACCGCATGGCGCGGGCGGCCGATGCCGCGGGTCTGGCAGACCTGAGGCATCGGCCGAACCCGCTTGACCCGGGTCTCAGCATGATCCTTGCTCGCGCCGACCGTCACACCCGGCCGCCTCTCACCTCAGGACGCCCGCCTTGCTCCTCACGCCCCGCGAGAAAGACAAGCTCCTCATCGCCATGGCCGCCCAGGTCGCTCGCAACCGGCTGGCACGAGGGGTGAAACTCAACCACCCGGAGGCCGTCGCCCTCATTACCGATTTCGTCGTGGAGGGCGCCCGCGACGGGCGCTCGGTCGCCGAGCTGATGCAGGCGGGCGCCACGGTCCTCGACACCTCCCAGGTGATGGAGGGCGTGCCGGAGATGATCCACGACATCCAGGTCGAGGCGACCTTTCCCGACGGTACCAAGCTCGTCACGGTTCACCATCCGATCCGCGGCAGGCCCTCCGAGGACGTACCCGGCACCGTCACCACCCTCCCCGGCGAGATCGTCTTCAACGAGGGTGCGCCGCGGACCGTGATCCAGGTGGCCAATACCGGCGACCGGCCGATCCAGGTCGGCTCGCACTACCATTTCTTCGAGGTGAATCCGGGCCTCGTCTTCGACCGGGACAAAGCGCATGGCCAGCGTCTCGACATCGCGCCGGGGACGGCGGTGCGGTTCGAACCCGGATCGACCCGCGAGGTGACGCTCGTGCCTCTCTCCGGAGACCGGAAGGTCTACGGGTTCCGCGGCGACGTCATGGGACCCCTGTGAGCGATGGCCGCGCCCGGCTCGGAGCCGCGCTCCGGATCGTGCTCGATCCGGGGCGTGACGCCGCTGCCGCGCTCGGATAGAGCGCGTTCCGACGGAGCCGCGACGGATTCGTCGAAAGGATGCGCGTCAAGCGGAGTTCCGGAGACGCCGCCCTGGGGCCATCGGGTCCGATGCTCCTCCCGGCGCCTGGACGACCGCTTCCTCAGCAACAGGGTGGGCAGAGTGTGGGCCTAACCGACGAGCTGCACGAGCGCGACCGGGGGATGATCGCCCTCGATCCGGAATCCCACCCGGCGCCGACCCGGAAGCGTGCCCTGTGCGCGATCACCGGCGTCGAGATGAACCGGCGCAACCTCGTGCCGCTGGCGACGCTGCGTCCTGCCCTGGCCGAGCACATCCGGACCGACTATCCCGGCTTGGCCGACGATGCGCTCATCAGCGCCAAGGAACTGGCCAAGTACCGGACCCGCTACGTCGCCGAATTGCTGACGGAGGAGCACGGCGAGTATTCCGACCTCGACCGGCAGGTGGCCGAAAGCATCGCTGCCCAGGACACGATCGCCGAGAACATCGAGGAGGATTACGACGAGCACCGCAGCTTCGGCGAGCGCGTGTCGGACGGGCTCGCCGCCTTCGGTGGGTCCTGGGCCTTCCTGATCAGCTTCGCACTGGTGTTGGCCGCGTGGATGGCGGTCAATGTCACCATGGGCGAGATGCGGGCCTTCGATCCCTACCCGTTCATCCTGCTCAACCTCGTCCTGTCCTGTCTCGCGGCGATCCAGGCGCCGATCATCATGATGAGCCAGAGCCGGCAGGACAAGAAGGACCGGCTGCGCTCGAACAACGATTACCGCGTCAACCTGAAGGCCGAGCTCGAAATCCGGCACCTGCACGAGAAGATGGATCACCTCGTCACGAAGCAGTGGCAGAGGCTCGCGGAGATCCAGCAGATCCAGCTCGAGATGCTTCAGGAGATGCGCACCCGCGTGGCGCGCAAGCCGGTCGTGAAGGTCAAGAAGGTCGTGCGCAAGAAGCGCGCGAAGCCGGCGACACACGAGGCCGCCGCGAGCGTGGCCGCGCCGCCATCCGGACCGCCTTCGACCGATTCCGCCGCTTGAGCGCTCCCGTGCCCGGTCCTCTCGGCATCAACCCTGCTTGCCCCATCCCGCGACCCTGAAATCGAGCGTGCCCATGTCCGCCCGTCTGTCCCGCGCTGCCTACGCCGACATGTTCGGTCCGACCACCGGCGACCGGATCCGGCTCGCCGATACCAGTCTGGAAATCGAGGTCGAGCGCGACTTCACGACCTACGGCGAGGAGGTGAAGTTCGGCGGCGGCAAGGTGATCCGCGACGGCATGGGCCAGTCGCAGGCGACCCATGCGGAGGGCGCGGTCGATACGGTGATCACCAACGCGGTCGTGCTCGACCACTGGGGCGTGGTGAAATGCGACGTCGGCATCGTACGCGGCCGGATCTTCAAGCTCGGCAAGGCCGGCAATCCGGACGTGCAGGCGAATGTCGACATCGTCGTCGGGCCCGGCACCGAGGTGATCGCGGGCGAAGGTAAGATCCTCACCGCCGGCGGCTTCGACAGCCATATCCACTTCATCTGCCCGCAGCAGATCGAGGAGGCGCTGTGCTCGGGCGTCACGACGATGCTGGGCGGCGGCACCGGCCCCGCGCACGGCACCTTCGCCACCACCTGCACGCCCGGTCCGTGGCACATCGCCCGGATGATCGAGGCGGCGGATTCCTTTCCGATGAATCTCGCCTTCGCCGGCAAGGGCAACGCTTCGGTGCCCGGAGCCCTGGAGGAGATGATCCGGGCCGGCGCCTGCGCGATGAAGCTTCACGAGGATTGGGGAACGACGCCCGCCGCGATCGACACCTGCCTGACGGTCGCCGATGCCCACGACGTGCAGGTCATGATCCACACCGACACGCTCAACGAGTCGGGCTTCGTGGAGGACACCATCGCGGCCTTCAAGGGCCGTACGATCCACGCCTTCCACACCGAGGGCGCGGGCGGGGGGCACGCGCCGGATATCATGCGGGTGGCGGGGCTGGCCAACGTGCTCCCGTCCTCGACGAACCCGACCCGCCCGTTCACGAAGAACACCATCGACGAGCATCTCGACATGCTGATGGTGTGCCACCACCTCGACCCGTCGATTCCCGAAGATCTCGCCTTCGCCGAGAGCCGCATCCGCAAGGAGACCATCGCGGCCGAGGATATCCTGCACGATATCGGCGCGCTCTCGATGATGTCCTCCGACAGTCAGGCGATGGGCCGGGTCGGCGAGGTCGTGATCCGCACCTGGCAGACCGCCGACAAGATGAAGCGCCAGCGCGGCGCCCTGGCCGGAGACGCGTCCGGCAACGACAACCTGCGCGCCCGGCGCTACGTGGCGAAATACACGATCAACCCGGCCATCGCCCACGGCGTGTCGCGGCACATCGGCTCCGTGGAGCCCGGCAAGCTCGCCGACCTCGTGCTGTGGACGCCCGCCTTCTTCGGGGTGAAGCCGGACCTCGTGCTCAAGGGCGGGATGATCGCGACGGCGCCGATGGGGGATCCCAACGCCTCGATCCCGACGCCGCAGCCGGTGCATTACCGGCCGATGTTCGGTGCCTACGGTCGCGCGCCCTTTGCCACGGCCCTCACCTTCGTCTCCAAGGCGGCGATCGAGGACGGCGTGCGGGAGAAGCTGCGCGTTTCCAAGGAACTGGTGGCGGTGGAGAACGTGCGCGGCGGCATCTCGAAGAAGAGCATGATCCTCAACGATGCGACGCCGGTGATCGAGATCGATCCGGAGACCTACGACGTGCGCGCCGACGGCGAATTGCTGGTCTGTGAGCCGGCCGAGGTTCTGCCGATGGCGCAGCGCTACTTCCTGTTCTGAGCTATGATCGGCCGCTGACAGGAGGTGCCGCGATGTCCAAGGCTGCGCTGAAGCCGCCTCCGGCGGCCGATCTCTATGAGAGGGATTTTTTCGCCTGGCCTCAGGTCCAGGCCGAACTGCTGCGCGCCGGTCGGTTCGATGAACTCGATCTTCGACAGCTGATCGACGAGGTCGCCAGCGGGGGGCAGTGAGAAGCGCGAGATCGAGAGGCGCCTCGACATTCTGCTGGCGCATCTCCTGAAATGGAAATTTCACCCTGGCGTCACGACGAGCAATTGGCAGGCGACCTTGCGAGAGCAGCGCATACGCATCGAGCGAATACTGAAGTCGAGTCCAAGTCTGAAGCACTATCCGGCCGAAGTATTTTCGGAATGCTATCTCTCTGCTCGCCTCGAAGCGGCCAGGGAGACCGGTATCGACTTCACCTTGTTCCCAGAAGAATCTCCCTTCACCATCGAGCAGACGCTCGATCAAACTTACTTTCCAAAGGAGCCTGGGCTCCTCGATCAGTCCTGAGCCCATGATCCGCGCCACCCGCGTCCTCCGCCGCGACCGTCTCGGCTCCGGTGAGATCGTCGACCGCATCGTGCTCGATTCGAACGACCGCCATCGCCGCCGCATGGCGATGCGCGGCGTCGGCGGCACGGCGTTCCTGCTCGATCTCGGCGAGGCGACCGTCCTCGACGACGGCGATGCCCTCGCGCTGGAGGACGGCCGGCTGATCTGGGTCGAGGCGGCGCCGGAGGCGCTGCTGGAGATCCGTGCGCCCTCCCCGCTCGCCCTCAAGCGGCTGATCTGGCACATCGGCAACCGGCACATCCCCGCCGAGATCGGCGAGGAGGCGGTGTGGATCGGCCATGACCACGTGCTCGCCGAGATGGTGCGGGGCCTCGGCGGCAGCGCCGAGCCGGTGACGCGGCCGTTCCGGCCCGAGGCGGGCGCCTATGCCGGCGGCCACGGGCACAGCCCTGATCACAGTCACGATCATCACGGTCACCTGCACGCTCACCATCCGCACGCCCATGATTGACGCCCTGCGGCTGATGGCGTGGCTCTCGCCGACCTATCCGGTCGGTGCCTTCGCCTACTCCCACGGCCTCGAATGGGCGGTGGAGTGCGGCGACGTGAGGGATGCCGACACCCTGGCCGAGTGGCTCGGCGACGTGCTGGAGCGCGGTGCGGGGCGCAACGACATGATTCTCTGCGCCGCCGCCCACCGCGCCGCGGAAACAGGCGGCGGAGCGGACCTCATCGAGACCAACGAACTCGCCCTGGCGCTCGCGCCCTCGCGCGAGCTTCACCTCGAGACCAGCCAGCAGGGGCGAAGCTTCCTGGACGCGACGCTCCGGGCCTGGCCCTGCCCGGCCCTCACCGTCCTCGCCGACCGGCTCACGGCGGAGGTGGCCTATCCCGTGGTCGTCGGCGCGGCGGCGGGCGCGCACGGCGTCGCGCGGGAGGCCACCGTCGCGGCCTACGGACTCGCCTTCGTCCAGAACCTCGTCTCGGCCGCCCTGCGGGTGGCGCCGGTCGGTCAGAGTGCCGGCACGGCGGTCCTTGCCGCGCTCACGCCCCGCGTCGCCGCGCTCGCGCGGACGCTGCACTCAGGCGATCTCGACGCGCTCGGCAGCGCCACCCTTCGACTCGATCTCGGCTCCTTCCGGCACGAGACGCAGTATTCCCGCATCTTCCGCTCCTGAGGATTTTCTTGAACGTCATGGCATCCGCGAACGGACCCCTGCGCGTCGGCATCGGCGGACCCGTCGGTTCCGGCAAGACCGCGCTGATGGAGCAGCTCTGCCGCCGCTTCCGCGATTCGTACGAGATCTGCGCGATCACCAACGACATCTACACCAAGGAGGACGCGCGCATCCTCACTGTGGCCGGGGCATTGCCCGAGGAGCGCATCCTCGGCGTCGAGACCGGCGGCTGCCCGCACACGGCGATCCGCGAGGATGCCTCGATCAACCTCGCGGCGGTGGCCGAGATGCGCCGCCGTTTCCCCCGGCTCGACCTCGTGCTGATCGAGTCCGGCGGCGACAACCTCGCCGCGACCTTTTCGCCGGAACTGGCCGACATCACCCTCTACGTCATCGACGTGGCGGGCGGCGAGAAGATCCCGCGCAAGGGCGGGCCCGGCATCACCCGCTCGGATCTGCTCATCGTCAACAAGACCGACCTCGCGCCCCTCGTCGGCGCCGACCTTTCGGTGATGGAGGCCGACACGCGGCGGATGCGCGGCGCGCGACCTTACGTGTTCGCCTCGCTGCGCGAGGGGCACGGGGCGGACACGGTCGCCCGGTTCATCGTGGAGGCCGGCGGGCTGGGGTGACGTTGGTCCGGAACCGCCCGGCAGGTGGACGCATCCCCTCGCCGCGCCTGCCGTGACAGGGGAACGCCGCACCCGTCTTCCTCACGACGGCGCCGAGCGGCGGAAGGCGTCGCGCTCCTCCAACACTTCGATCAGGTCGAGCACGCGCACGACCTGACCCGACACGTCCCACCAGGGCGGCGGGCGGCGGGCGGCCGGAATCGGATGGTGCATCACCGCCTCCACGAGAAAGGCGGTCTCCGGCAGCGGCGGTGCCGACAGGCCCGACGCGCGGCGTTTGGGCAGGGCCGCGCGCGCGAGAAGCCCGGCTTTGTGAGCGCCGCTCACGCGGGCGCGCCGCGTGATCGAATCGAGGCCGTTCTCCTCCACCGCGCGTCCGATCTGCGCGTAGATCGTGCCGGCAGCCCGGATCGCCGGTCGGCAGCTCAGGGGAAGCGCGGCGATGCCGGGCTCGGCGCGAGCGTAGAGTCCATCGGCCGCCGTGAGCAGGTCGGCCACGACCCGTTTCAAGCCGGGGCTGAGCCGAGGCTCCGACAGGAAGGCGTCGGCATCGAGGCCGGCCGCGTCGAGCCAATCGCGCGGCAGGTAGAGGCGCCCGGCCCGCGCATCCTCGCCGACGTCGCGGGCGATGTTGGTGAACTGCATCGCCACGCCGAGGTCGCAGGCGCGGGCGAGCGCGTCCGCATCCCGCACGCCCATCACCAGCGTCATCATCGCTCCGACCGCTCCCGCGACCCGGGCGGCGTAGGCGGCGAGATCCGACAGGGTATCGTAGCGCCGTCCCTCGATGTCCCAGGCGAAGCCTTCGAGCAGCGCCCGCGGCAACGCCTCGGGAATGGCGTGGCGGGCGAGCACCTCGGCCAGCGCTCGGTCGGCCGGGTGATTGGCCGGGCGGCCCGCGAGCGCCGCGGTGAGCCTCCGATCGAGTCGAGCCAGGGCGGCAGCCCGGTCGCCGCCCGTCTCGTCCACCGCGTCGTCGGACAGGCGGCAGAAGGCGTAGAGACCGTAGGCGGAGCTCCGCACCCTGGGCGGCAGCAGCATCGAAGCCGCGAAGAAGCTCTTCGAGCCGGCGCGGATCGCGGCCCGGCAGGCGGCGAGATCGTCGGCACCGGCCGAGGTGCAGACGGTGGAGGGGTCAGGCACGAACACGGGCATCCGGCACCACGCTATCGAGGACACGGGCCGAGGAGAGCACGCCCGGCAACCCGGCGCCGGGATGCGTCCCCGCGCCGACGAGGAAGAGGTTCGCCACGTCCTCCGAGCGGTTGTGCGGACGGAACCAGGCCGATTGCGTCAGCACCGGCTCGAGCCCGAAACCCGAGCCGCGGAAGCTCAGGAAGTCTTCGGAGAAATCCTGCGGCGTCGTCACCCGCGAGGTGACGAGGGCGTCGGAGAGCCCCGGCAGCACCGAGCTTTCGAGGAAGCGGGCGATCCGCTGGCGGTAGGGCTCGGCGAGCTGGCTCCAATCCTGGCCGCCGGCGAGGTTGGGCACCGGGGCGAGCACGTAGAAGGCGTCGCAGTCCGGAGGGGCGAGCAGCGGGTCGGTCGCGGTCGGGCGATGGAGGTAGAGGCTGAAGTCGTCCGCCAAGTGCTTGCGGTCGAAGATGTCCTGCAGCAGGCCGCGGTAGCGCGGCCCCATCAGGATCATATGGTGATCGACCTCCGGATACTTCTTCCGGGTGCCGAAATACCAGACGAACAGCCCCATGGAGGACGAGGCACGCGCGAGCCGCCGCGCGCTCCAGCGCCGGGTCCTGCCGCCCAGCAGCGTGCCGTAGGTGAAGGCGGAATCGGCATTCGAGACGACGATGTCGGCGGGGAGGTTCTCGCCATTCGCCAGCACGACGCCGGTCGCCGCCCCGCCCTCGACGCGAATGCGCGCCGCCTCCGCCCCGCAGCGGATCGTCCCGCCCTGCCCGCGGATCAGTCCGGCGAGGCCGTCCACCAGCCGCCCGGTGCCGCCCATGGCGAAGTGGACGCCCCATTGCCGCTCGAGATGGGCGATCAGGCAGTAGATGCCGCTGGCTCGGAAGGGGTTTCCGCCGATGAGTAGCGGATGGAAGCTGAAGATCGTGCGCAGCCGCTCGTCGCGGATGAAACGGGTGACCACGTCGTAGACGCTGCGGTGGCCCGACAGGCGCAGCAGATCGGGGGCGATCCGCAGCATCGTGCCGAGGCTACCGAACGGGACGTGGCCGAGTTGCTCGAAGCCGACCCGGCAGACGGCCTCGCTATGGGCCATGAAGCGCTCGTAGCCGGCCACGTCCTCGGGTGAGAACCGGGCGACCTCGGCCCGCATCGCCGCGCGATCGCCGCTATAGGCGAAGCTTTGGCCGTCCTCGAACCGGATGCGATAGAACGGCTGCATCGGCACGAGAGCGACGTCCTCCTGCATCTCACGCCCGCAGAGGCGCCACAGCTCCTCGAACAGGAACGGCGCGGTGACGATCGTCGGCCCGGCATCGAAGGTGTAGCCGTCCTGCCGGTGGACGCGGGCACGGCCGCCGGGCTGATCGAGCCGCTCGAGCACGGTCACGCGATAGCCGCGCGCCCCGAGCCGGATCGCCGCCGCCAATCCGCCGAAGCCGGAGCCGATCACGACCGCGTGTGGCCGGGCATCGGGGCCGGTCGCGTCGCTCAGTTTGACGGTAAGTGTCAACATGCATTGACACTATGGCCTGTAATTTTCTCAACGCAAGAGGCGTCTCACGTCGGAGACGTCTCAGAGATTCGGGCGTCGGTGAGAATGATCTCGGCGACCCGCTCCGGGGCCTCTTCGTGGGCGAGATGGCCGAGCCCGCGCAGCAGCTCGACGCGGGCCTTCGGCAGGCGTTCACGCAGGGCGAAGGCATCGTCCGGCTTGATCGCCTTGTCGTCGCTGCCGACGATCAGCAGCGTGCGGGTCTCGAGCCGTGGCAGGTCGCGGGCGAGGGCGGGCAGATCCCAGTTCGCCATCATGCCGAGCGCACCCGAGACGTGGCCGGCGCGGGTGAACAGCCGCCGGTAGAGATCGAGCCCCTGCGGTTCGAGCCGCGAGCCGGTGCCGTCGATGAGCCGGCGCACCGCGGCCCGGTCGGCGCTCCAGGCGAAGAACTTCGGTGTCACCGGGTTCAGGAACAGCATCCGGGCGATGCCGGGGAACAGGAAGCTGGCCACGCCCGGAAACGGTGTGAGCGCGCCGTTGATCGCCACCAGCAAGTCGGGGGCGATGCGCCGGTCGAGGCACATCCGCGCGAGCACCGCGGCGCCGGCCGAGTGGCCGATGGCGAGGCGCGGCGTCAGGCCGAGCCCGGCGACGAGGTCGCCCACCGCCTCGGCCATGCCGGGCAGGGAGAGACGGCGGGCGGGCAGCGGATCGGTGAATCCGTGGCCCGGCAGATCGGGTGCCACCACGCGGAACCCCCGTTCCGCCAGAAGCGGCGCCAGCCCTCGCCAGGAATGGGTCGCGGCGCCGGTACCGTGCAGGAGCAGCAGGCCGGGCGCCTGGGGCGCGCCGAATTCCTGCAGGTGCCAGCGCAGGCCCGCCGCGTCCACAAAGCGGCTCGCGGCCCGATGCGGCCAGTCGCGCCCGTCGCGGTCCCAATCCGGCCGGTCGTCGTCGAGGAGGGGCAAGAGCACTCGAGCCTCAGGCTGTGGCGGCACGCACCGCCGCGCTGACGCTGCCGGCATCGGCATGGGGCAGCGGACAGTAGCGCGCCTGCGCCGCCTCGGCGAGACGACGCGCCCCGTCGGGGCGGGCACCGGTATCGATGACCAGGGTCGGCAAGCCCTGCACGCGCAGCATCCGGGCGGCGCCCAGGGCCTCCTCGCCGGCGAGCGCCCGACCGCCGAGGCCGGATCGGGCCACGTTGGCGCGCCCGTCGGTGAGCAGGACGATGACTGGACTCCCGCCCGCGCGGCGGACGCCCAGCGCGAGGGTCGCGGCGGCATCGAGCCCGGCGGCGAGCGGCGTCCCGCCCCCGCCCGGCAGGCCCGCGAGCACACGCTTGGCCCGCACCAGGGAGCGCGTCGGCGGCAGAACGATCTCGGCGCCGGTCCCACGGAAGACGACGAGGGCGATCCGGTCGCGCCGGACATAGGCCTCGGCGAGCAGCAACTCGACGGCGCCCTTCGCCTCCGCCAGCCGTTCCAGCGCCGCCGAGCCGGAGGCATCGACGCAGAAGATCGTCGTGGTCTCGCTGCGCCGCTGCAGGCGGCGGATCCGGAAATCGTCCGGAGTGACGACGATGCGGCCCGGCGCGTGCCCGGCCCGGCGCAGGCGCTGCCACGGGGCGGCGGCGCGCAGGGTCGCGATCAGGTCGAGCCGCCCCCGGCGCGGATCGCCGGGACGGCTGCCGACCGGGCGGCCCGTCAGCGGGGACGCCGCCGCCATGCCCATCCGCCCGGCCGCCGTCGAGCGCAGCGGCGGCCCCCCGGCGAGGAGATGCGCCAGCAGGTTCTTCGGGAGCGCAGCCCGAACCGCATCGAGCACGATCGCGTCAGGTTCTCGCGGGTCCCCCTCCACCCGCTCGGCCTCCGCGCCGGGCGCCTGGTCCGCGTCCTGAGGCGGTCGAGGCTCCGGCGGCTGCTCCGCCGCGTCCTCCGCGTCGACCGGCGGAGGGGACAGACGCGTTGCCCGCGGGGCCAGCACGAGGCGGGCGGCGGCGATGAGGTCGGCCTCGTCCGGCTCCTCGCGGCCGGCTTCCCGCGCGACGAGCCGGGCGATCCGCAGGGCGAGGAGCGGCGCCCGTAGTGAGGTGACGCCGAAGGATTCGGCGACGGCGCAGAGCATGGCAACCGGGCCGTCGGCGGAGTGATTCCCCGGCCGCGCCGTCGTCCGTCCCCCCTCGCGTGGCCGCCCCTGCCCTGGGGCGGGCGTGGCGACCCTCGCCTCGTGCAGGCTCACCCCGGTCAGATCGAGGCGGAAGGCGAGCCGGTCGGCGAGGGCCTCGGCGACGGTCTCGTCCTCCTGCCCCTCGTCGAGCAGCACGAGGCCGAACCGGGCCGGGTGCCGGGCGGTGAGGCCGTCGCGCTCCAGCGCCAGCGTGCCGGTGTCGAGGGCTCCTGCGAGCCGGGCGACGGTGCCGCGCTCCAGCCGCTCGGCCATCGGAACGAGCACGACCCCGCCATCAGCCTCGGCCAGAAGCCCGCGCTGGCTCACCGGACGGCCGGCGCGCAGGGTGGCGGGCAGATCGAGGCCGCCGATCAGCCGGTCGTCGGCAATACCGGGCGGCATCCGGCGGACCGGTCCGGCGAGCCGGTCGCGAAGATGGTCGAGCCAGAGATCGCGCACCGGTCCGGCACGCGCATGCAGGACGATCCCGCCGAGACCGTGCGGATCGGCCGCGAACAGAGCGGCGGCCCGCAGCGCGTCCTCCCAGACCCCGGCCGGATTCTCCTGCTCCGGGGTCATCGCGGGACTCAGCGCTTGAACATCGGGTGCTCGACCCGGTCGCCGGCGCGGATGCCGAGCTTGGCGGCGGTTCCGGCATTGAGTTCGAGCACCGCCAGAACCGGCTCGCCCGACGAGATCACCTTGGTCGAGAGCGGCTCCGTATCGGCGGCGATCCGGGCAATCGAGCCGTCGGAGCGGATGAACACCATGTCGAGCGACAGGTAGGTGTTCTTCATCCACATGGTGGCCGGCGCCGGCCGCTCGAAATCGAACAGCATACCGTGGTCGGCGGCCATGGAGCGGCGATACATCAACCCCTTGGCGCGCTGCGCGTCGGTGCGCATCACCTCCACCTGGAAGGCGTGGCGGCCGTTCTTGGCGACGATGGCCAGCGGCTCGGTCGCGGCCTGCGCAGCGGGCGCCGCGTCCTGTGCCTGGACCGGCAGCGGCTGGGTCGCCGCGGCGAGCGCGACGAGGCCGGCGGCGAGAAGGAGCTTGGACGCGGATCGGAACACGGGCACGCGGGTCACCGTCAATGGGAGGCCGGAAGCGCCCCGTCGACGAGGCGGACTTCCGCCGCCATAGCACCCTTCGAGCCGTCGCCGTAGCGCACCAGCACCTGCTCGCCGGGTTTCAGCTCGGCGATGCCGTAGCGGCGCAGGGTCTCCATGTGGACGAAGATGTCCGGCGTACCATCACCGCGGCTGAGGAAACCGAAGCCGCGCAGACGGTTGAACCACTTCACCACCGCAACCTCCAGTCCGCTCGTCGGCGTCACGCTTTCATGCGTGCGCGCCATCGGCAGTTCGGAGGGATGGAGCGCGGTCGATTGGTCCAGGGACACCACGCGGAAGGCCTGCCAGCCGCGGGAGCGCTGAACCGCCTCGACCACGATCCGTGCGCCCTCGCTCGCGGCCTGATGGCCGTCGCGGCGCAGACAGGTGATGTGCAGCAGCACGTCCGCCGAGCCGTCGTCAGGCACGATGAAGCCGAACCCCTTCGAGACGTCGAACCACTTGATGCGCCCGGCGATTTCCACGAGTTCGGACGGACGCTCGTCCTCGCTCTCGCGTTCCGTCGCGCGCTCCCGCACATCCGGCATGCGAAGCTCGACGGAACTCAGTTCGTGATCGTTCGACATGTAAGCAACCCGTGCCGAATCGCGCGGCGCAATCCCGGAGCTACGTTAACAAAGTCAGATTACGCGGGAAGCCCGTTTGGCCGGCAACGGGACACTGCATATGATCATTTTTCGGGTGCATGGCGACAATGCCGCAACAGGCGAGTGCCCGACGGCGGATACGGCTGATCAGTTCTGACCGGGTTCCTGAACGGGAGAGCGTGGCCGGACAATGGGTTAGTGTCGCCTCCCCCGGCGTTCGCGGCAGAATGGACAGTTGCCGGGCCGATTCGATCGGCCGCAGGGCTGCCCGTGCGGCAGGCAGCGACTTTCGAGCGCATCCTTCTGGACCCGTCCTTCGCCTGGACCGGGCAACGGTGATAGGCCGCGGCCATGACCGCCCCCTCCCCGTCCACGCCGCCCCGTCCGAGCCGGCGGATCGATGCCGTCGACCTCGCCCGCGGCGCGGCGCTCGCGGCCATGGCGGCCTACCACGCGCTGTGGGATCTCGGCTTCCTGCAGCTCACCCCCCTCAACTACGCGCTGACGCCGATGGGGCGGCTGGCGGCCCACGGTATTGCCGGCTCGTTCCTGCTGCTCGTGGGGGCCGGCTTGGTGCTCGCCAATGGCGACGGCGTGCGCTGGCGGTCCTTTGCCCTGCGCATCGCCCGCATCGGCGGCGCGGCGCTGCTGATCACGGCGGCGACGCGGATCGCCTTTCCGCAGAGCTACATCTTCTTCGGCATCCTGCACTGCATCGCCGTTTCGAGTGTGCTCGGACTGCCGTTCGTGTTCCTGCCGGCCTGGATCGCGGCGCTCGGCGCCCTCGCCGTGCTGCTCGCGCCGCGGGTTGTCGTCCATCCCCTGCTCGACGCGCCTGAATTCTATTTTCTCGGCCTCGGCCGCGGTCTCCCGGACAGCAATGACTGGGTGCCGCTGTTCCCCTGGTTCGGGATGGTGCTCGCCGGGATCGCGCTCGCCCGGCTGCTCCGGCCTGCCTTGTCCGGCTCAGCTCTCGCCCGCTGGCGAGCCCGTCATGCCCTCGCGCGAGGGGCGGCCTTCGCCGGGCGGCACAGCCTCGCCGTCTATCTCATTCACCAGCCGGTGCTGCTCGCCCTCTTCACCGGCCTCGTGACGCTGACCGGGCCGCACCCGAAGGCGGGGCTCGCGAGCTTCCGCAAGGACTACGTGGCGCACTGCGCCCGCACGGGCGGCGAGGCGGGTGCCTGCCGGATCGCTGCCCGGTGCACGGCCGATGCCCTGCGGCAGGAGGGGCTCTGGGGCTCCGGCAAGCCCTATTCCGCGGAGGAACGGGCCAGGGCGCAGGGTCTCTCGCAACGATGCTACGAGGCCGCTGAAGGCACCGCGCCCCCGCCGTGAAGCTCAAGGCGTCTCCGTAAGCCGCGGCCGGCGCAGCTCGAAGACCGCCGACGCTCCGCCGGAGCCGTCATCCGATGAAGCTTCAGGAATTTGTCTCGGATCAAACACGACAGCGAGACATTGAGTATCATATCTTTTGAAAAGTATTGACTCGGTCACTGCATCGATCATCATTGGTCAGCGATTCCGATGGATTGTCGTGATCGCCGCATTCAAAGATTTGAAGCCCCGCCGGCGCCTCGGCGCCGATCCTCTCGTGGAGTGCTGTCCGCGCTCCTTCAATGCTGTCGGCAGCAGGGGGTGGCCATGTCGCTTATTCCCAGGATGTTCCAGACCGTCTTCCTCTCGATGGTCATGCTGATCGCAGCCAACAGCCCATCGACAGCACTTCAAGAGTGCAAATGGTTCGGCACGAAACCATTCTGCGACGGGAAATGCCCCAGTGGATGGAACTACACCGGAAAGCGGGAGAGCTGCACGACGGGGTCACGCCGCTACTGCTGTCGAGAGGTCGCCAGCGCGCCGATTCCCGGCCCCGTACCGCAGACGTGCCGCTGGTTCGGAACGCGGCCGTTCTGCAACGGCCAGTGTCCAAGTGGCTGGACCTACTCGGGGCGACGGGAAAGCTGCACCACCGGCTCTCGGCGCTTCTGCTGCTACAGCGGCACGGTGCCTCCACCGGCCGCGCCGGGCGGCTCAAGCGGTCCCGCGACGCCGCCCCCGCCGGCACGGTATTGCACCAACGACTGCAACACCTGTACGCGCGATCGATTGAGATGCCGGCAGCGGTCGCTCTACGACACGGTCTGCCCGTCCAGCCAGTCGTTCTTCCTGGCTCCTCAGGCCTGTTACTGAGGCGACAGACCGTAGACCGGACAATCTGAGACCGGCGTCCGCCGCATCTGTCGGCGGCCTGTCCGCGGCGAACGGCGCGCTGAACGTGTAAGGTCGAGGAGACCTCTCGCGGAGCGCGCCGTCTGTCCTGTCACCCGTGTCGGGATCGAGGGGTGGCCTCAGTCCTTCGCGCGCTCGACGTAGGAGCCGTCGGCGGTCATGATGACGACGCGGGTGCCGGTGGTGATGTGCGGCGGGACGCTGGTCTTGACGCCGTTCGACAGGATCGCCGGCTTGTAGGACGAGGAGGCGGTCTGGCCCTTGGTCACCGGCTCGGTCTCGACGATCTCGAGCGTCACGCGCTGCGGCAGCTCGATGGTCAGCGGCACGCCGTTGTGGGTCGAGAGCGTCACCACCATGCCCTCCTGCAGGTAGGGGGCGGCATCGCCGACCACGTCCGCGGGAACGGCGAGCTGCTCGTAGTTCTCGGGGTTCATGAAGTGATACCCCTCACCGTCCTGGTACAGGAAGGTGTGGTCGCGGTCCTCGACGAAGGCCCGCTCGACCTGCTCGGTGGTGCGGTAGCGCTCGGAGATCTTCACACCGTCGGTGATGCGGCGCATGTCGAGCTGCGTCACCGGCGTACCCTTGCCGGGGTGGATGTTCTCAGCCGTCAGGATGACGTAGAGCTTGCCGTCCTTTTCGACGACGTTGCCCTTGCGAAGGGTACTGGCAATCACTTTCACGAGCGTGGACCTTGGCTTGACGAGAACGGCGGCTCTTCACCGGCGTCTCGGCCGGGTGAGCGGAATCATCCGCGAGGCCCTACCCTATCCGCTGCTCGGTTGCCAGCCGGAGGCTGTTTTCGCGTGACCCACGAGTCTTCGCCCTGGTGGCATCCCGGCCTCCATGCGGATCGCCGGCCGCTGCTGCTCACCCGCAACCGCATCCTCGCGGGGATACGTGCGTGGTTCGCCGCCCGCGACTTCGTGGAGGTGGAGGCCGCCGCGCTCCAGGTCTCGCCGGGCAACGAGGCACATCTCTCCGCCTTCGCCACGGAAGCCATCCTGCCCGATGGCGGCCGCGAGCCGCTCTATCTCCACACCTCGCCGGAATTTGCCTGCAAGAAGCTGCTCGCGGCGGGCGAGTCGCGCCCGTTCAGCCTCGCCCACGTCTTCCGCAATCGCGAGCGCGGCGCGCTGCACCATCCCGAATTCACGATGCTCGAATGGTACCGGGCGGGCGAGGCCTACGAGGCGCTGATGGCGGACGCCGCTGCGCTGCTGGCGCTCGCCGCCGAGACCGCGGGCGCCAGGCGCCTGACCTTCCGCGGGCGCGAGGCCGATCCGTTCGTGCCGGCCGAGCGGCTGACCCTGGCCGAGGCGTTCCACCGCTACGCCGCCATCGACCTTCTCGCCACCATCGCGCCCGACGGCGGCACCGATCGCGACCGGCTCGCCGACGCTGTGATGACCCGCGGCCTGCGGGTGGCGCCGGACGACACCTGGGCGGACCTGTTCAGCCGCGTCCTCGTCGGATTGATCGAGCCGCATCTCGGTCAGGGGCGCCCGACCATCCTGTGCGAGTATCCGGTGAGCGAGGCGGCGCTCGCCCGGCCGAGTCCGCGCGACCCGCGCGTCGCCGAGCGGTTCGAGCTCTACGCCTGCGGCGTTGAACTCGCCAACGCCTTCGGCGAACTCACCGACCCCGCCGAGCAGCGCCGCCGCTTCGAGGCGGAGATGGTCGAGAAGGCCCGCATCTACGGCGAGCGCTACCCCATCGACGAGGAGTTCCTGGAGGCGCTCGCCGTGATGCCCGAGGCCAGCGGCATCGCGCTCGGCGTCGACCGTCTGGTGATGCTGGCGACCGGTGCGCCCCGCATCGACGACGTGATCTGGACGCCGGTCGCCCGGGGCAGGACGCGGTGAGGACGGGTGCGGTGAGCCTCGCCCTGAAGAGCGCGACGGCGTTGGCCGATGCCGGACTCGCAGAGGCGGCCGATCTCCCCGCCCTGGAGCGCGTCGCCGCACGCTACGCGGTCTCGGTCACGGCCGACATGGCCGAGCTGATCGACCGGGGCGACCCCGACGACCCGATAGCCCGGCAGTTCGTGCCACGGGCCGAAGAGATCGAGACACGGGCGGAGGAGCGCGCCGACCCGATCGGCGACGACGCGCATGCGCCGGTGCCCGGCATCGTTCACCGCTATCCGGACCGGGTGCTCCTGAAGCCGCTCCATATCTGCCCGGTCTATTGCCGGTTCTGCTTCCGCCGCGAGAGGGTCGGGCCCGCCGGCCACGGCTCGCTGAGCGAGGCGGACCTGGCGGGCGCCTACCGCTACATCGCCGAGCATCCGGAGATCTGGGAGGTGGTGGTGACGGGGGGCGATCCCTTCGCCCTCTCGCCCCGGCGCCTCGGGGACATCGCGGCGGCGCTCGGGGCGATCCCGCATGTGCGGGTGCTGCGCTTCCACACCCGCGTGCCGGTGGTGGAGCCGGCCCGCGTAGACGCCGCCCTGGTCACCGCTCTCAGACAATTCTCCGGCGCGGTGTTCGTGGCGCTCCACGCCAACCATCCGCGCGAGTTCACGCCGGCCGCGCGCGCGGCCATCGCCCAGCTGGTCGATGCCGGCATCCCGATGGTGAGCCAGAGCGTCCTCCTGCGCGGCGTCAACGACGATGCGGCAACCCTCGAGACGCTGATGCGGCGCTTCGTCGAGAACCGCATCAAGCCCTACTATCTCCACCACGGCGACCTCGCGCCGGGCACGGGCCATCTGCGCACCGATCTGCCACAGGGGCAGGCACTCATGCGGCAACTGCGCGGGCGCCTCTCCGGGCTCGCCCAGCCACTCTACGTGCTCGACATCCCCGGTGGCCACGGCAAGGTGCCGGTAGGGCCGGGCTATCTGGAGGAATCGGACGGCGCGTGGCAGGTGACCGATCCGAGCGGCGCCGTGCACGCCTATCCCCCTGAGAACACCGACGAGGACCACGGATGACGTTGAAGCTTTGGGGACGGTCGAGTTCCGGAAACGTTCAGAAGGCGCTCTGGGCACTCGACGAGCTGGGCCTGCCCTACAAGGCTATCGAGGCGGGCGGTGCTCACGGCATCGTCGGCGATGCCGCCTACCGCGCGATGAATCCGAACGGCCTCGTGCCGACGCTGGAGGAGGACGGCTTCGTCCTGTGGGAGTCGAACGCGATCCTGCGCTACCTCGCCCAACACCATGGCGGGCCGCTCGCCTTGCCGGAGGCGCCGCGCGCCCGCGCGCTGATCGACCAGTGGCTCGACTGGCAGGCCACCGCTTTCACCCCGGCGATGCGCGACGCCTTCCTTCAACTCGTTCGCGTCGCGCCCGAGAAGCGCGATCCCGGCGTGATCGAGGCGTCGCGGGCGAATTCCGAGCGCTGCGCCGCGCTGCTCGACCGGCATCTCGCCGACACATCGTACGTCGCGGGGGAGCGCTTCTCCATCGCCGACATTGCCGTCGGGCTGGCGGCGCATCGCTGGTTCCAGCTGCCGCTGGAGCGGGAGGAACGGCCCAACATCCACCGCTGGCTGGGGGTGCTCGCGCAACGTCCCGCTTCCTCGGCGGTTCTGTCGCTGCCGCTCACCTGACGCACCGCGGCGGAGGTCTGCCCGTGACGGACGCCGTGCCCCATTCCGGACAAAAGAAGACGATGTTCTTCCCGCTCTCGAAGCTGATCTTCTTCGTCCTCACGCCGTCGAACTTCCTGATCCTGCTCGGCCTCCTCGGCTGCCTGCTGCTCTTCACGGAATTCGGCCGCGGCATCGGGCGGGTGCTCACGGTCGCCGGCTTCCTCGGCCTCCTCGTCGCGGGGCTCTCGCCGCTCCCGGCCTGGATCCTCGCGCCCCTGGAGAACCGGTTTCCGGCCTTCACCGAAGACGAGCGACCGGTCGCCGGCATCGTCGTGCTCGGCGGCGCGGTCGAGGCCGATACCTCGATCGGCCGCGACCAGATCACCGTCAACGAGGCGGGCGAGCGGGAGATCGCCCTGGCCGACCTCGCCCGCCGCTATCCGCAGGCGCGCCTCGTCTTTTCCGGCGGGTCCGGCAGCATGCGGGACGATGCGGTGTCAGAGGCCGAGATCGTCAGCCGGTTCGCCGACACGCTCGGCGTGCCGCGCAACCGCCTGATCCTGGAGCAGCAATCGCGCAACACGCGCGAGAACGCGCTGTTCTCCGCGCGGATGGTGCAGCCGAAGCCCGATGAGCGCTGGCTGCTCGTCACCTCGGCCTGGCACATGCCGCGCTCGGTCGGCTGCTTCCGCAAGGCCGGCTTCGACGTCACCGCCTATCCGGTGGACTATCGCACCAACTGGCCGCGTGACGCGTACCGCCTCAACAGCTTCGCCTCGACCGGCCTGGGGGAGCTCGACATCGGCGTGAAGGAGTGGATCGGGATGATCGCCTACCGATTCGCCGGCTATACCGACGAGGTGATGCCGGCCCCGTGACCCGTCCTCAGGTCCGCGGCAGGCTCAAGCGATAGATCCCGCGAAAATCGTCCGGATCGGCGACGGGCTTGCCCTTTCGAAGGATCTGCACCCGACCCTCCTTGGTCAGCCGCACGGCGACGCGGCGCACCGGCTGCATCAGCGGGCCCCAGCCGTCCGGATGCGGGCCGCCCAGCGCGCGGGCGACCTCGGACGGGCAGCAGGTTTTGTCCGTGCCACGCTCCGTCACGAGGCGCAGCATCGTCTCTTCGATCGCGGCTTCATCGGCCATGGCTGTCTTCCTCGGCGAGGAGCGCGGCGCGGATCGGCGAGGCGAACTGGCGCCGCCACATTACCCAGACCACGCTCGCGGTGGCGAGCATCAGCACCGGTGCGCTCACGAACCAGCCGAGATAGGCCAGCGCGAACAGGAAGGCACGCTGTCCCTTGGCGAAATGCGAGCCCGCCGCGACGTTCATGGCGCCGGCCCGCTCAGCGGCACGGCGCATCATCTCCTCGGAGGCGCCCGACCCCTTGGGCGGCACCGCGCCGATCAGGATCGCGCCGTAGTTGAACAGTCGGTAGGCCCAGGCGAACTTGAAGAAGGCGTAGACGAACACGACCGCGAGGCCGGCGATCTTGATCTCCCAGGTCTGTCGGGTGGTCTCGGCGCCGAACGGCAGCGTCGAGAACAGGTTCAGCACGTCGTCGCCCGAGCGCGACAGCGTCAGCACCGAGCCGAGCGCGATCAGCGAGGTCGAGGCGAAGAAGGCGGTGCCGTTCTGCAGCGAGGCGTTGATGGTGGTGTCCACAACGCGGTTGTCGCGGCCGATCATCTGGATCGCCCAGTTCCGCCGTTGCCGGTTCATGATCTGGGTCAGGCTGAGGCGGTCGCCCCGGCGCCGCTGCACGGCAAAGGCGTAGCCGACCCAGGCCGCGACGAAGAAGACGAGCGCCGCGAAGTCGAGCGGTGAGAAGGCGTGGAGATCCCACATGGTCAGGGCGTCGTCATCGCGATGCGGTCTTGCCGGTCCGGCTCGGGGTGCTGCCCCGGCCGCTACAGGCCGGAGGCGCGGCCGGCAAGCCCTCGCCGTATCTACGCGCGGATCTCGAAACCCGCGAGCGCGGCGGGCTCGGCCTCTTCGCTGACTTCGATGCCGTCGACGCGCGCCGCGAACGGGCCGCGCCGGCACGCGGTCAGCAGCGCCTCGACCGCCTCGGGCGAACCGGTGAACAAGGCCTCGACGGTGCGGTCGGGCCGGTTGCGGACCCATCCCGCGACGCCGTGCTTTTCGGCCTGCTTCTTGGTCCAGGCCCGGTAGGATACGCCCTGCACGCGCCCGCGGATCACGGCGCGGATGGTCTTGCTGTCGGTGCTCAACGTGGTGGGGCTCCCGGCTCCTGTCAGGGCCGGGAGCCCGATCGCTTCCGGCTAGCGCGTGACCATGGCGGCAGAGGTCGGCGCGGCCTCGGTGCGGCGCGCCGCCTGCGGACGATAGGTGAGATACCATGCCAGCGAGATGAAGAGCACGCCGCCGACGAAGTTTCCGAGGGTGACCGGGATCTGGTTCCAGGCCCACCACTGCTCGAACGACACCGGGGCTCCGAGCATCATGCCCGCCGGGATCACGAACATGTTCACCACCGCGTGCTCGAAGCCCTGCGCGAAGAACAGGAACACCGGCAGCTACGCGCCGAGGATCTTGCCGAAGGTCGAGGTCGACATCATCGACATGGTCACGCCGAGGCAGACCATCCAGTTGCACAGCATCGCTTTGACGAAGCAGGTGATCATGCCCGCCGTGCCGAGTTCCTCGTAGGTCAGCGTCTTGGCCTGCGCGATGTCGAGGATCTTCCTCGCCACCGGGTTCGCCTCGGCGCCGGTGTGCCAGAAATTCGTCAGCGCGATCACCAGCAGCACCGCGTAGAGCAGGCTGCCGATCAGGTTGCCGAGGAAGCTCCAGCCGAAGTTGCGCATCATCGGCGCGAAGCCGACGCGGCCCTCCATGAAGGAGAGGCCCAGGATGCCGAAATTGCCGGTGCAGAGTTCGAGCCCCAGGCAGACGATCATCACGAAGCCGACGGGGAAGATGATCGCGCCCGCGAAGGGCACGCCGGTCTGGACGGCGCCGGTGATGGCGAGGCTGGTGGCGATGCCGAGGATCGCGCCCGCCATCATGCCGCGCACGAGCATGTCGCGGACCGACAGTTCGGCGCGCGCGACGCCGGAATCACTCATCGCCTTGGCCATCTCGGCCGGTTTCACGAAATCCATCAAGACCTACCCGATTCTCCGACTCTCTGGTCTGCGGTCGATGAGGCAGGTTCAGTGCCAGCCGGCACGGCGAGCCGTGCGCGTTGCGCGGGTCAGGCCGGAGCCCGGCGCTGCCAGCCGCGGATCTCTTGGAGATAGGGCCCCGGCAATTGCGCCGCCTGTCCCGCCGCGAGCACGGCTTCGAGATAGCCCGGCCGCGGCAGGCCGCCGGCTTGGCTGCGGCCGAGATAGATCAGGGCGCGCTTCGTGCCGCCATCGGTGACGATCGGCTGGTAGGCCTTCACGTAGAGGCCGCCCGCCACTCCCTCGTAGCGGTCGAGGGCCGGTACGTCGGAGAGTGCCAGTTCCCACAGCACGCCCCACACGGTGGCGCCCGGCGCGCGCACCACCGAGGCCCAGCCCTCCCGCATGATGATGAAGCGGTGCCGCGGCAGCCGCCCGCGCCCGATCAGCCGCGAGGCCGGGCAGCGCTGGGCCATGGCGGCGGCGTCCATGTTGGCGCCGTAGGCGAAATAGAGGGGCATGATTTTCGGCAGGATGTGAGCGGCGTGCCTGCCCGCCGGGCATGTGCTTCTCGCGCCCGGCGGGGCACGCGTGACACCAAAGCTCAGGTGGTGATCGGCGTCAGTCGCCGATCACCGCGACCGCTAGAGAGCCACGCGCCGCCGCAGCGCGGATCAGGCAAACTCCAAGATCACGGCATCCACCGCAAGGCTGTCGCCTTCCTTGGCGGCGATCTTGGAGACGGTGCCGTCGCGCTCGGCCCGCAGGACGTTCTCCATCTTCATCGCCTCGACGATGGCCAGGGGCTCGCCGTTCTTCACCTCCTGGCCTTCCGTGACCATGATCTGCTTGACCAGTCCCGGCATCGGGCAGAGCAGTTGCTTGCCGGAGCCGGCATTCTCCTTGACCGGCATCAGGTCGGCGAGTTCGGCCTCGCGGCGGGTGAAGACCCGCCCTTCCGCCGCCGCGCCCGCGTGCTGCAGGAACACGCCGTTGAGGAGCGGCCGAACCTGGATCGCCACCGGCTCGCCGGTGACCGTGCCGCTCCAGACCGGCGCGCCGGGGCGCCAGTCGCTGCGCACCGGAGCCTGCGTGCCGTCGTCGAAGGTCACGAGCAGATCGTCGCCGGCATGATCGACGGTGACGTTGAAGCGCTGGCCAGAGAGCACCACGACGCGCTCGCGCTGGAAGGTCAGCAGGCTCGGGTCGCGCATCTGACCGGAGATGCCGCGCTTGCGGATGTTGAGCTTGTGGTCGATCGCCGCCGCCACCGCGGCGAGCCGCCGGGCGACCTGCCCCTCGGGCGCGGGAGCGGTGAAGCCCTCCGGAAACTCCTCCTTGATGAAGCCGGTGGAGAGCCGGCCCTCGCGCCAGCGCGGATGGGCCATCAGGGTGGCGAGGAAGGGGATGTTGTGGCGGATGCCGTCGATGGCGAAGGCGTCGAGGGCGGTGGCCTGCGCCTCGATCGCCTCGAGGCGGGTCGGCGCCCAGGTCACGAGCTTGGCGATCATCGGATCGTAGTGGATCGCGATCTCGCCGCCCTCCTCCACGCCGGTATCGTTGCGCACGATGGCGTCGCCGAGCGGACCCTCCTCCGGCGGCTGGTAGACCGTGAGCCGGCCGATCGAGGGCAGGAAGTTGCGGGTCGGATCCTCGGCGTAGACGCGGCTCTCCACCGCCCAGCCGTTGAGCTTCACCTCGTTCTGCGCCAGCGGCAGCTTCTCTCCGGCGGCCACCCGGATCATCAGCTCGACGAGATCGAGCCCGGTGATCATCTCGGTGACAGGATGCTCCACCTGCAGGCGGGTGTTCATTTCGAGGAAGTAGAACGACTTGTCCTGGCCGGCGACGAACTCGACGGTGCCGGCGGAGTCGTAGTTCACCGCCTTGGCGAGGGCGACGGCCTGCTCGCCCATCTTGCGGCGGGTCTCCTCGTCGAGGAGCGGAGACGGCGCCTCCTCGATGACCTTCTGGTTGCGGCGCTGGATCGAGCACTCGCGCTCGCCGAGATAGACCACGTTGCCGTGCTTGTCGCCGATCACCTGGATCTCGATGTGCCGCGGATCGGTGATGAACTTCTCGATGAAGACGCGGTCGTCGCCGAAGGAGGACGAGGCCTCGGACTTGGCGCGGGCGAAGCCTTCCGCGACCTCATCGGCCGATTCGGCGATGCGCATGCCCTTGCCGCCGCCGCCGGCGGAGGCCTTGATCATCACCGGATAGCCGATCTCGTCGGCGATCTTCACGGCGTGCTCCGGGCTCTCGATCACGCCGAGGAAGCCCGGCACCGTCGAGACCTTGGCCGCGGCGGCCGCCTTCTTCGACTCGATCTTGTCGCCCATGGCGGCGATGGCGCCGGGATTCGGGCCGATGAAGACGATGCCGGCTTCCGCCAGCGCCTTCGGGAACGCCTCGCGCTCGGAGAGGAAGCCGTAGCCCGGATGGACGGCCTGGGCGCCGGTCCGCTTGCAGGCGTCGATGATCTTGTCGATCAGGAGATAGGACTGGGCCGCCGGCGCCGGGCCGATATGCACGGCCTCGTCGGCCATCGCCACGTGGACCGCGTCGCGGTCGGCGTCCGAGTAGACGGCCACCGTCTTGATGCCCATCTTCCGGGCAGTCTTGATGATACGGCAGGCGATCTCGCCCCGGTTGGCAATCAGGATCTTATCGAACATCGCAGCCGCTTCTTGAGGGAGACTGTCTCGGCCCGCCCCTCCCGAAGGCAGGCCCGAACGCATCCCGATAAAGCAGTTGCGCGGTATGGGGAAGCTGTGCCGCACCCTCCAAAAGGCCAGCTTGGGTGAAATTCGATTGAGGGGCTGCCAATTCGAATTTCAGCAAGGCTCGGATGCTGGCCGCGACCCGGAGGTCGGAGGTGCAACTCACCTCAAAACTGAATTCATCATGCAGCGCAGGGCAGGCGGCCGGTGCGGCACTCGACGGGCTTGGCCGTCGCGCTCTTGGCCCTGAGGGCGAAGGCGATCAGGGTCTCGTCGCTGGTCTCGGCCTCGCGCACGATCTCCAGGGCGATGCGGCTGCCGAGGGCGGTCGGACCCTTGCGGCCGGCGATGGAGGCGGACAGCCACGCGGACATCTCTCGGGTGATGATTCCGGTGGGGCGCTCGCCGTAGACTGCGAAGTTCACCACTTCCGCCGTGACGAAGGCGGCGAAGCCCTCATGGGTGTCGGCGACGGCGCGGTCCAGCGCCAGCAGCAGGTCGGCCTCTTCACGGCCCATGATGCCGTCCGGGAGGATCTCGCGGGCGAGTTCGCGGACGTCGTCCTGGGTCAGGCGGCCGGCATCGACGATGCGGGTGCAGAACAGTTCAAGCGCCGTGTTGGTCATGATTTGATGCCTCCCCGGCTCGTTGTCGCCGGTGTTTGTCCGTGTCTGTGCTGACAATACGGACCGACAACGCTCGAAGAGGTTAATGGCCAAATCTGAACCCGTGTTCAGGTAAACGGCTGCTCACGATTGAGCCTTTCGGAAATCTTGCTCGCGAGAAGTAAGACTCTCTTCATCGCACCACGACCTTCGTCCCCACAGGCACGCGCCCGTAGAGGTCCATCACGTCTTCGTTGAGCATGCGGATGCAGCCGGAGGAGACTGCCTGCCCGATCGTCTCCGGCTCGTTGGTGCCGTGGATGCGGTAGAGCGTGTCCTTGCGATCCTGCGCGAGGTAGAGGGCGCGGGCTCCGATCGGGCTGAACGGGCCGCCCTCCAGCCGGGGCGGCAGGTCGGGGTGGCGGCCGATCATTTCCGGGGCTGGATTCCAGTCCGGCCATTCGAGCTTGCGGTCGATCTCGGCCCGCCCTGTCCATGCGAGCCCGGCCCGGCCGACGGAGACCGGGTAGCGCATCGCCTTGCCGCCGGGCTGGACGAGATAGAGCCGCCGCTCCGCCGTCTCGACGACGATGGTGCCGACCGGCTCGCGGGTCGCGAAATCGACGGTGGTGCGGGCGAGCGCCGGATCGAGGGGTGCTTTCGGCGCGAGCTTCATCCACGCCGCGTCGCGTTCCGGCCCCGGCGGCAGCTGTGGCACGGCGGGCAGGGCAGCAACCGCCTCGGCCGGCGCCGCGATCTGCGCCGTCTGCGACTGGCAGGCGGCCAGACCGGCGGCCACGGGGAGCAGCCCCGCGAGGAGGAGCCGGGCGGGCAAGGGGCGCATCGACAAGGGGCGCATCGACAAGGGGCGCATCGTTAAGGGGCGCATGGCAGGTGGCTGTCGCAGGAGGAAACGACCGCAGGTTGAGCGGGTGTTTACGGCCAAGCTTAGGCCGGCCGACAGCCCGAGGCGGCTCGTTGTGGAAGAACGTGATCCAGAGCGTTCTTCCGGTTTGCCCTGTTGCGTGCGGGCGACAAGATCGACAAGTTCGAGGCAATGAGAACGGCAAACCTGGCGGTCGCCGGAAACGCCGCATCGGCAACAACATGGTTGCCCTGCCCCCGCAGGGCGGCGCGTGACGAAGCGGGATCGCCGGCCCCCGGCCTCACCGTTTCGCGCACCCGGGAGAAACGGCCCTGAGCACCCTTTACGTCACCCATCCGAGCGCCGCCGAACACGTGGTTCCGACCGGCCATCCGGAGCGGCCCGCCCGCATGCAGGCAGTGGAGCGGGCCCTCGAGAACGAGCGCTTCGCCGCCCTCGTCCGCTGCCACGCGCCGAAGGCGGAGCCGTCCGTCGCCGAACTCGTCCACACCGCGGCCTTCGTCGAGACCATCGTCGCGGCCTCGCCGGACGAAGGCTTCTTCCAGATCGACGGCGACACGCTGATGTCGCCGGGCACACTCAGCACCTGCCTGCACGCGATCGGTGGATCGAACCACGCCGTCGATGCGGTGATGAAGGGCGAGTGCACCAACGCGTTCGTCGGGATGCGTCCCCCCGGCCACCACGCCGAACGCGACCGCGCCATGGGCTTCTGCCTGTTCAACCATGCCGCGATCGCCGTGCGCCACGCCCAGAGAGCGTTCGGCGCCTCGCGCGTCGCGCTGGTGGATTTCGACGTCCACCACGGCAACGGCTCTCAGGACATCTTCTGGGGCGACAGAACCGTGATGTATGCCTCGACCCACCAGATGCCGCTGTTTCCCGGCACGGGCGGAACGGGGGAGCGGGGCGACCACGACACCATCGTCAATGCCCCGCTGAAAGCCTTCGACGGCAGCGAGCTCTTCCGCGAAGCGTTCGAGGCGCGGATCCTGCCGCGGCTCGACGCGTTCGCCCCCGATCTCATCGTGATCTCGGCCGGATTCGACGCGCACAAGCTCGATCCGCTGGCCAACATCCAGCTCGAAGAGGCGGATTTCGGTTGGGCCACGCGCCGGCTTATGGACGTCGCCGACCGCCACGCGGGCGGCCGGGTCGTCTCGATCCTGGAGGGCGGCTACAGCCTCGACGGGCTTGCCCGTTCGGTGGCCGCGCACGTGGACGCGCTGATGGGGCGGTGACGGGACCCGCCCCGGCCTCGAGACGCCGACCCGATCTCGTCCGGTCGGCGTCCTGAGGTGCTTGCTGTGACGCGCATCCTTCCGACGAACGGGTCACCCACTTCGTCGCAACGTGCTCTGGCGGCCTATCGGTGGGTCAGGATCAGGGTGATGAGAACGGCGGCGAAGCTCACGAACATCACGCTGCCGAGGATCGCTCCGGTGATTGCGTTGGCGGAGACGTAGGTTCCGGCGACGCGGCCCAACGCCGGCACGAGGCCGTGCCGGTCGCTCTGGCCTCCGGGGTGCCCGCAGGACGGGCAGGCGACCGCTTTCTCGGAGATGCGGTGATCGCAGGCGGGACAGGCGACGAGGACCATGCGCGCTCCTTTTCCGCAACCGGCGGCAGAATGAGCCACCTCCATGAGGAACTGGGAACGGCCGCGCTTGGCCGCAAGGGGGGGCAGGCGCCCCTGCCTTCAGCCGTCCAGCGGCTCCTCGCTCACCAGCTCGATGCCGAAGCCCGACAGGCCGACATAGGAGCGCGACGAGGAGGACAGGTTGCGGATCGAGACCACGCCGAGGTCGCGCAGGATCTGCGCACCGAGGCCCACCTCGCGCCACTGGCGCACGCGCTGCGCCTCGGCGCCCTCGTCGACGTAGCGGTTGAGCGGGACGCCCGCTGTGCCGTCGCGGAGATAGACGAGGATGCCGCGGCCTTCCTTGGCGAAGCGCCGCATCACGCTCTCGATCTGCCCTCCGCCCTCGATCACGTCGGCGACGACGTTGGAGCGGTGCAGGCGCACCGGCACGTTGCGGCCGTCGCCGATGGCGCCGTGCACGAAGGCGAATTGCTGGATGGGCTCGAACGGCGTGACATAGGCATAGCCGGTCATCGCACCGAACTCGGTCTTGACCGGGAAGGTGCCGACCCGTTCCACCAGCCGGTCGCGGGCCTGACGGTAGGCGATCAGGTCGGCGACCGAGACGCGCTTGAGGCCGTGCTGCTCGGCGAAGGCGTCGATCTGCGGCCCCTTCATCACGGTGCCGTCGTCGTTGGCGAGCTCGCAGATCACGCCGACCGGCGGGACGTTGGCGAGCTTGCAAAGGTCGACCGCAGCCTCGGTATGGCCGGAGCGCATCAGCACGCCGCCATCGCGGGCGATCAGCGGGAAGACGTGGCCGGGCCGCACGAAGTCGCCCGCGCCCATATTGCCGTTGGCAAGCGCGCGGACGGTGTTGCAGCGCTGCTCGGCCGAGATGCCGGTGGTGAGCCCGTGGCGCACGTCCACCGTCACGGTGAAGGCCGTGCCGAGCGGGGCGTCGTTCGAGGCCACCATCGGGTCGAGGTGCAGGCGGCGCGCCTCGTCGAGGGTGATCGGCGCACAGACGATGCCGCAAGTGTTGCGGATGATGAAGGCCATCTTCTCCGGCGTGCAGAGTGAGGCGGCGACGACGAGGTCGCCCTCGTTCTCGCGGTCGTCGTCGTCGGTGACGACCACGATCTCGCCGCGGGCGAAGGCCTCGATGGCCTCGGTGACGCTGCAATGGGGCACGGGCTTCGTCTCGTTCAGCGGTTCCAGGGGGCCGGTCAGGCTTGGTTGCCGACCTGCCCGCGGTGGCGGAGATAGTGATCGGCCAGCACGCACGCCATCATCGCCTCGGCAACCGGCACGGCGCGGATGCCGACGCAGGGATCGTGGCGGCCCTTGGTGATGAGGTCGATCTCGCCGCCGTCGCGGTTCACGCTGCGACGCGGCGTCAGGATCGAGGAGGTGGGCTTCACGGCAAAGCGCACCACGATCGGCTCGCCCGACGAGATGCCGCCCAGGATGCCCCCGGCATGGTTGGCGAGAAAGCGCGGGCGGCCGTCATTGCCGGCGCGCATCTCGTCGGCGTTGTCCTCGC
Organism: Methylorubrum rhodesianum; assembly: GCF_014199985.1. GTDB lineage: Bacteria > Pseudomonadota > Alphaproteobacteria > Rhizobiales > Beijerinckiaceae > Methylobacterium > Methylobacterium rhodesianum. The sequence goes on from NZ_JACHOS010000002.1 coordinate 31,399, forward strand.
CCCGAAGCGCCGCCGCGGCGAATCCGTCGCCGATCTCGACGCCCTTGACTGCGTTGATCGACATCATCGCCGCGGCCAGATCCGCATCGAGCTTGCCGTAGATCGGCGCGCCGAGGCCGGGGGGCACGCCCTCGGCGACCACTTCGATCACGGCCCCGACGGACGAGCCGTCCTTCCGGATGCCGTCGAGATAGGTTTCGTAGAGCGCCGCCGCCCGTGCGTCCGGACAGAAGAACGGATTGTTGCCGACCTCGGCCCAATCCCAGTTGGCGCGGTCGATGGCGTGCGGGCCCATCTGCACGAGGGCGGCGCGGATGGTGATTCCGGGGATCACCTTGCGCGCGATCGCACCGGCGGCGACCCGCGCCGCCGTCTCGCGGGCGGAGGAGCGTCCGCCGCCGCGATAATCGCGGATGCCGTACTTGGCGTCGTAGGTGTAGTCGGCGTGACCGGGCCGGTAGCTGTCGCGGATCTCGGAATAGTCCTTCGAGCGCTGATCGGTGTTCTCGATCATCAGCGCGATCGGCGTGCCGGTGGTGAGCTGGCGCCCGCCGGTGCGGTCGTCGCTGAACACGCCCGAGAGGATCTTCACCTGATCGAGCTCGCGCCGCTGCGTGGTGAAGCGCGATTGGCCGGGTTTGCGCCGGTCGAGCTCGGCCTGGATCTCCTCGGCCTCCAGCGTAAGGCCGGGCGGGCAGCCGTCCACCACGCAGCCGAGCGCCACCCCATGGCTCTCGCCGAAGGTGGTGACGCGGAACAGGTGGCCGAAGGTGTTGTGCGACATGGCGCGCGTGCCTTAGCGCGGGATGCCGCGAAGGGCCAGCGTTCGGCTGCGGCACCCGACCGGCCTCACGGCGTGAGCCCGCCGCGCGCCTTCAGCGCCCGGTAGGCGGCGAGACCCGTGGCGAGGTCGGCCTGCAGCCGTCGCTCGTCGGCCAGCGCATCGAGATCGTAGCTCAGGCCGAGGATGTGGGCGGCCTCGTAGCCCTCGGGCAATTCACCGGCGCTGCCGAGGGCGATCGACGCCACCGGCAGATCCTTCGAGAAGTCCGAGAGGCGCAGCCGCAGCCGCGCGCCGCTGGCGCGCAGATGGTCGCCCGATCTCGGCCCGTGCTCGCGGATCGCCGCCACCGTGCCCTGTGCCAGCGAGAGATGCACCGCCTGCCGGTGCGCCGGGAAGAGGTAGACGAGGTAGTAGCCGCGGGTCGCGCTCGTCGTCACGGCGGGATCGAACACCGCGAGCCACGGCACCGCGGCCCAGTGGCTGCCGCGTCCAGGGCTGCCCTTGACCAGGAACGGGCCGTCGAGCGGCGCCAGCGCACGGCGCAGCTCGTCCGGCGCCCCTTTTCGGATCACGTGTGCGAGCGGGTGCCCGGCCGGCGGGTCGGTGCGCGCGAGCGGGTATTCCTCGACGATGCGGCGCAGGGCGTAGCCGAGGCTCACGGCTCGCAGACGATGCCGCCCGTGACCGGCGCGGCCACCCCCGTCGTCGTCGGATAGGTGAGCGGCAGGCCCTCCAGCGCCCGCAGGGCGAGATAGGCGAAGGCCTGGGCTTCGAGGAAGTCCGATGACCAGCCGATCGCGTCGGCGTTCATGACTTCCGCTTCGAGAAGCCGCTCCAGCATCGCCATCAGCGTCCGGTTCCTCGCTCCCCCGCCGCCGACGATCCAGCGCGTCGGGCGCTCGCTCGCGAAGGCGAGACTGCGCGCGACGGCGTGGGCGGCAAAGGCCGTGAGTGTCGCCGCCCCGTCCTCGACCGTGAGATAGCCGGCGAGCCGGTGCGAGAACCAGTTTCGGTCCAGCGATTTCGGCGGCGCGCGCAGGATCAGCGGATGGCCGAGCAGGTTCTCGAGCAGTTCCTCGTCCACCCTGCCGCGGGCGGCGGTGGCGCCGTCCTCGTCGAAATCCCGGCCGGTGCGCTCCTTCATCCAGTCGTTGATCGGCCCGTTGCCCGGCCCCGTATCGAAGGCGAGCATGGTCCCGCTCGAATCGATCAGGGTCGCGTTGGCGAGACCGCCGATGTTGAGGATGCCAAGCGGACCGGCGAAGCCGGCCGCCTCGGCCAGAGCCTTGTGGAACACCGGCACCAGCGGCGCGCCCTGTCCCCCCTCGGCCACGTCGTTGGCACGCAGGTCCGACACCACGCGGATGCCGAGGCGCCGGGCCAGCGCCGCGCCGTCGCCGATCTGTACGGTGAGGCCGAGCTTGGGCCGGTGGATCACCGTTTGACCGTGGAAGCCGACGATGTCGATATCCGCCGCGCTCAAGCCGTTGGCCGCCAGGAACGCTTCGATGGCCTCGGCATGGGCGCGGGTGACGAAGTCTTCCGCCTCCGGCAGGCGTCCGGGCCGGTCGTTGCGGTGGTCAATCACTTCGGCGTCGCGGGTCGCCTCGCGCAGCAGCGTCTTCTCGGCCTCGCTGTAGCCGCGATAGCCCGTCGGTCCGAGCGGGTCGATGAAGCCGTTGGCGGATTTCACGACGCGGACCCGCTCGCCGTCGCTTTCGATCAGCGCCACGTCGATCCCGTCCAGCGAGGTTCCGCTCATCAGGCCGATCGCGCGTTTCATCGCCATGGCCGCCCTCTCCCCCGTGTCTTTCGCGGCTTGCCCTGCTAAGAGCGCGCGCGAGCGCTTCCCGTCGCAGGGTTAGCATTCCGGCCGCGCCCGTGTCGCGCCGCCACACAATCCGAGACCGATCACGATGACCGCCGAGAGCTTCGCGCCGAAATCCGACTTCATCCGGGTGCTGCAGGAGCGCGGCTATATCCATCAGGCCTCCGACCTCGCCGGCATCGATGCGCTCGCAGCGGAGGGCGGCCTCACCACCTATACCGGATACGACTGCACGGCGGCCTCGCTCCATGTCGGCCACCTGCTCTCGATCATGATGCTGCACTGGCTGCAGCAGACCGGCGGCAAGCCGGTGGTGCTCATGGGCGGCGGCACCACCCGCGTCGGCGACCCATCGGGACGCGACGAGGCGCGCAAGATCCTGACGCTGGAACAGATCGAGGCCAACAAGGAAGGGATCAAGCAGACGTTCTCGCGCTTCCTCTCCTTCGACGAGGGCGGCAACGGCGCGGTCATGGTCGACAACGCCGAGTGGCTGACGAAGCTCAACTACATCGAGATGCTGCGCGACATCGGCCGGCACTTCTCGGTCAACCGTATGATGTCGATGGACAGCGTGCGGCTGCGGCTGGAGCGCGACCAGGAACTCTCATTCCTCGAATTCAACTACATGATCCTCCAGTCCTACGACTTCGTGGAGTTGAACCGCCGCTTCGGCACCCGCCTGCAGATGGGCGGCTCGGACCAGTGGGGCAACATCGTCAACGGCATCGATCTCGGCCGCCGCATGGGCACGCCGCAGCTCTACGCCCTGACCTGCCCGCTGCTGACCACGTCGTCGGGCGCCAAGATGGGCAAGACGGCGGCCGGCGCGGTGTGGCTCGATGCGGGGATGCTCTCGCCCTACGATTACTGGCAGTTCTGGCGGAACACCGAGGATGCCGATGTCGGCCGCTTCCTCAAGCTGTTCACGCTGCTGCCGCTCCCCGAGATCGAGCGTCTCGCCGCACTTCGCGGCGCGGAAATCAACGAGGCCAAGGCGATCCTCGCCACCGAGGCGACGGGCCTGATGCACGGGGCGGAAGCTGCCGCCGCCGCCGCCGAGACCGCCCGCAAGACCTTCGTGGAAGGCACGCTCGCACAGTCCCTGCCGACGATTGCCGTGCCGGCCGCGGTGCTGGAGGCTGGTCTCGGCGTCCTGACCGCGTTCGGCCCGGACTACGCGCGGCTGGTGCCGTCCACCAGCGAGGCGCGCCGCCAGATCAAGGGCGGGGGCCTGCGGGTCAACGATGTGCAGGTGGGCGACGAGAAGGCGGTGCTGCGCCCGTCCGACCTGACGGCGGAGGGCGTGATCAAGCTCTCGTTCGGGCGCAAGAAGCACGTACTGCTTCGGCCGGAATAGCCTCTTCCGGCAAACGCGGCGGCCCGGCAGCGGCGCGTGCGGGGTTGGAACTTGACGTTCGCAATGCTCATCCGCGATGGCCGGGGCGGACGGAAACGCCGCCCTGCGGCCTCGACCCGATCCGGACGGCTGCGTGTTCAAGAGGCCTTGCGCGGCCGGCCCTCTCTCTCGCGCGCGATCCGTCGTGGAGCGCCGCCGCCGTGCACGGGGTCCGTTGGCATCTGCTCGACAGATCGAGGCACGATTCGATGAGGGAAGGGCCTCGCCAAGTCTGATCTCCGGATCACCGAAAAGGCTCGTCGTCGTCATGAACGGCGATAGATTTTGGGCAGAATTTCCCAAAACAGCGTGCGTCCGTGCAGAAAACAAACCTCGGTCACAAGATCGAATGCGCGTGCTTGCGAGCACTTGCATAGGGCAAATCGGTATTATGCACGCTCAGGTTGTTTTATGGGTCTATTGACTGCCATTGCATGTCTTTCTGAAGGCAAAAATAACATAAGCATATATTAAACTTTGTGATCGTCTATTCGAACTGCGCACAGCCCTCCCTGCCCAGTCGGATCTCATGTCGATCAAATTTCGTCTCATCAGCATCATTGCCGTGCTGGGCCTCGCGGTTACAAGTTTTGCCGGGTCTAGTCTCCTCGGAGCGTGGCGCGAACGGCAGAATGCGGCGCATGCCCAAAGTCTTGCCTCACTCGACTCTGTCCTGACCCGCAGCATGCACAGCTTGCGCTACGAGCGCGGTGCCACGACCTCCGCCCTGTCGCTTGAGACCGCAAATGCCGCCGCCAACCTTGCGGACATGGCGGCACGCCGCAAGGTCGTCGATGAGGCGATGGCCGGCGCAGGCGAGCTGATCGGATCCGGCCTGTCGGATGAGAGCACGCTGGATCTGCGGGGCGTCACGGAGCATTACGAGCGCTGGGTGCAGACACGTCGCGAGGCCGACGCCGCCCTCGCCAAACCCCTGTCGGGACGCGACGCTGCCCTCTCGCGCAGGATCGCTGCACAAGCCACCGATCTCCTGAGGGCGATCGAGGGGGTGATTGCGCGAACCGAGAAGCGCATCCGCGAGGTCGATGCGCGCTTCTCGAACCTGCTGCGGGTTCGGGAGCTGGGTTGGGCTGCGCGCAACTCCGCGGGTGACGCGACCCTGATCGTCATCGATGTCCTTGCGCAGGACAAGTTGATCGCACCGGCGCAGCTCACCGAGTTCAACGCCCTGGATCGGGAGACGAAGTTCATCTTCAAGATCATGCAGGGGATCGTCGAGAACATGCTCGGTCGTGAGCCTCTCAAGGCCTCGATGAGGACCGCACAGAGCCGCTACTTCGATGGCGTTGCTGCGGATCGAACCCGCACGATCGTGCCGGCTCTCTCGGACAAGTCGCTCGAGCGGCCGGCGGTCAGCGCATACCGCTCGCAATTCAATGTCGGACTCGATCAGCTGGCCGAGGTCGTTCTGGTCTCCGTGTCGGAACTCGATGCGATGGCGCAGGCAGCGGCCGAGACTGCGCAGCAGCATCTTCTCTGGCAGGGCCTTCTCTGCCTCGCGGTGCTCGTCCTCGTCGGCGGCGGCGTGCTCTGGGTCATCCGCGGCGTTGCCAAGCCGCTCACCGCCATGACGGGCATCATGACGCGTCTCGCGGAGGCGGATGTGGGCTTCGAGATCCCGTTCCGGCAGCGGCGGGACGAGGTCGGCGCCATGGCAAGGGCCGTGCAGGTCTTCAAGGACAACCTGATCCGCAACCGTCAACTGGAAGAGGAGACGGTTCTCGCGCGGGCCTCGGCCGAGGAGCAGCGCAAGGCCGGGATGCGCCAGATGGCGGACGGCTTCGAGGCCGCGGTGGGTGGCGTCATCGGGATGGTTTCCGCGGCGGCGAGCGAACTGCAGGCCACCGCTCAGAGCATGAGCGCCACCGCCGGACAGACGGCAACCCAGTCCACGAGCGTGGCAGCCGCCGCCGAGCAGGCTGCCGCCAACGTCAACACCGTCGCGGCGGCCGCCGAAGAACTCGGCTCCTCGGTGTCCGAGATCGGTCGGCAGGTCTCAGGTTCGGCCGGCTTGGCGCAAGCCGCGGTGGCCGAGGCCAACGCGACGGCCGGGCTCGTCCAGGATCTGGCCCAGGCGGCCAGCCGCATCGGCGACGTGGTGGCGCTGATCTCCCAGATCGCTGGGCAGACGAACCTGCTGGCGCTCAACGCCACCATCGAGGCGGCTCGAGCCGGTGAGGCGGGGCGCGGCTTCGCGGTGGTGGCCGCCGAGGTCAAGGCGCTGGCCGACCAGACCGCGCGGGCGACTGAGGAAATCTCGGCCCAGATCGGTCGGATCCAGGGCTCGACGGATCAGGCGGTGGGCGCCATCGGCGGCATCGGAACCCGCATCCGCGAAATCGCGGGCGTGGCGGCCTCGATCGCGGCGGCGGTGGAGGAGCAGGGCGCGGCCACCCAGGAGATCGTGCGCAACGTGACCCAGGCGTCGGCGGGCACGGGCGAGGTGACGACGAACATCGCGGGCGTCGCCCGCGCGTCCGAGGAGACGGGCGCAGCGGCCAGCCAGGTGCTCGGTGCGGCGTCCGAACTGTCGCGTCAGTCCGAGCACCTCAATGCCGAGGTCGGGCGCTTCCTCGCCACCGTGCGCGCGGCCTGACGAACCGCGCCGGATCACGAAGCAGGCTCCCGCCCGCTCGCACCGGTGCGGGGGCATGCGACAACCTGCGGGCGCCCCTCAACACCGTCGCGTCGGCTCAGGCGCTGATCCTAACGCTCCGGGCCGCCCTGCCCCGCACCGTTGGCGAAGGCGTCGCCGCTTCCGGCACCGAAGAGTTTTCGGAGAAATCCGGGAGCGACGGCGGAGAGCGGGTTCACGTTCACCGTCGGCTTGGCGATCGGACCCGAGACGTTGAAATTGACCGCGAACAGGCCCTCGTTGCTGCCGCCCGCCAGCAGCGGCCCGAACAGCGGCACCTGCGCCACCACGTTGTTGAGCCCGTAGAGCGGCACGAAGGTGCCGTCGATCTGCGTGCGCTCCTTGGCCGTGTCGAGCCAGCCGCCGGCGGTGAAGCCCATCGCCGCGTTGGAGATCGCCGCGTCGGAGAAACTCACACGCGGGCCGTTGCGGGTGAAATTCGCCCGCATCGTGTCGAAGCCGACATCGTTGGCGTTCGGAGCCGCCCGCCGTCCGTCGGAGGGCGGCGGCGCCTGGGCGACGATGCTCGACAGGGCGGGCTCGTTGCGCAGGGCGAAGTCCTTGATCTGGACGACGCCGGCCTGCGGGCCGTCGTTGAGATAGACGTTGAGCGCCAGCCGTCCGCCATACATCCGCTTGTAGATGTCGAGGAAGCGCAAGGTCGCGCCGGAATCGGAAGAATCGAGAGTGAGCAGCGGCGCGCCGCGCTCGCTTCGGACGACGGCGCTGAGCGGGGCGGCGCCGAAGCGGCCCTTGAACTGTGCGGCGCGGAGGTCACCCCCCTTGAAGCTCGCCTTGAGGGTCGCATTGGTCAGCGACTCGCCGTTGAAACCGGCCACGATGCTGGCGGCGACGTCGGCCTCGATCTCCTTGCCGGGATCCTTGCCCGCCTTGCTGTCGTCGCCCGTCAGCCCCTTGAGGAAGGGCCGCGCATCGATGACCGCTCCTTTCACCGCCACTTTGTAGGTCGAGCCGGCCCGGTCGAGGCTGACGCGCATGTCGTCGCCCGGCGACAGCTTCAGCGTCGTCAGGTCCGCCCGCTCCAGGTTGCCCTCCCCGGAGAGCGTGGCGCTGCCGCGGGCGAGCGCCGGGGCGGCATCGAGGGTGATGTCGCGCAACTCCATCCCGCCGCCGGCCGCCTCCACCAGGGTGAAGCCGAGTCGCCCGGCCTTGCCCGCGGGCTTGTTCCAGCCCGGGAGCAGGCCGTTGATCGAGGCTCGCGTGAGGTCCGCCTCGACGCGGGCCGGCGGCTTGCCGGCGGAGGCAGGGCGTCCCACCGGCACGATCACGCGGGCCGGGATGACGCCGCCGAGCTGCGGAGCGGTGGGAAGGCCGCGTCGGGCCCGGAAGGCATCGTCGAGGGCGAGGCTCACCACCGCCTCGCCTGGGCTGCCGGGTTTGGGCTGCCGCAGGTCGATCGCGACGGCCGCGCCGAGCAGCTTGCCGTCGCCCTTCAGGACGAAGCCGCTGCGGTCGAACGAGAGTGTGAAGCGGCCCGCCTCGAAGCGGTCCTTGCCGACCGCCCGGTCCATGCTGAACTCGGTGAGCGACCCAGTCAGCGTCACCGGCATCTCGGCCAGATCGGGGACGTGCTTGAGGTTGAGCGGCACGTCGAGCCGCAGGTCCGCCTTGCCCTTGATCGTGGCCGGGTCGATCTCGGCCCCCGTGAGCCCCTTGAACATCGGGGTTTCGAGGAGCGCGGCCAGGGAATCGGCCGATCCGGACAGCCGCAGGCCGAGCTGGGCGATGATCTTGTCCGGCTGCGGATCGCGGATGAGGAAGGAGGCATCCGAGATCGACAGGGCCCGCGTGTCGGAGAGGCGGATCTCGGCGGTGGCGTTCTGGATGGTCGTGCTGCGGCCGGTGATCGTGCCGGTGACCCGGCCATGGCTCAGCGGCGGGGCGTCCTGCGAGATGGTCAGATTCGCGTCCGAGACCGCGAAGGCGATGTTGAGCGCCTGATCCGGCATCGGGTCGCCACGGGTGGCGGCGGCGAGTTCCGGGCCGCTCATGTCGATTTGGATGTCGGCCCGATCGAGCCGTCCGCCGCGCAGCTCGTCCACGAGGTAGTTGCGCACGCCGGGCGCGATGTTCTCGGGCCACAGCCGCAGCGCCTTCCGGCCGTCGGTGTCGCCGGCAACGATGTGCAGAGTGATGCCGTCGTCATCGGCCCTTGTGCCGACGGTGCCGCTCAGGCGCCCGTGCAGACCGTCGCCCGCGATCGCGATCGACTCGATGTTCACGCCGCCGGCCCGCCCCGTGAGCCGGCCGGTGATCTCGCCGACGCGGAAGGAGGGATCGCTCCGGGCCGCGCCGCGCAGCAGGGCATCCTTTCCGGCGAAATCCAGGGTCCAGGCATCCTCGGCCCCGGGCGGCCCGATGGCGAAGGCGCCGGTCAGGTGCGCGTCGTTGCCGCCGCCCTTGTAGTCGATGGCCGAGATGGCGAGGGCGCGCCGCTCCTCGTCCCAGGCCGCCTCGGCGCGCAATTCGTCGATGACGACCGGGTTGAAGTCCTTCTCGTCGATGAGGAGCGTGCCGCCGCCGGTCTTCACCTCGGCCTTCATCGTCTGGATGCGCCCGCCGGACAGCGTCACGTCGGCCTTGGCCGAGAGCTTGAGGTCGGTATCCACCGGCATCTTCGAGCGGCCGGACAACAGCAGCAGATCGGTGATGGGCAGGTCGTCCAGGGTGATCACGCCCGCGCGCCGGCCCTCCCCGGCCTCGTGGACGCGCCCGCCGAAGCGCCACTCGCCGTGAGGGCCGTCGATGCGCAGCTCGAATACGCGCGAATCGTCGCTCGTGCCGCGGCGGAACAGGCCGTTCACCCGCTCGAAGCTCGCCTGGTGCCGCGCGTCATCCACCAGGGTCAGGCGACCATTGGTGATCCGTGCCCGGTCGAGGGCGCCAATGACGCCGGCCGGATCGAGCACGACGCCGAAGATCGAGGCGACCGCCGCCGAAACCGGCGAGACGATGCCGCGGGCGGCGTCCACGCTCGGAAGGGTTTGGGGCTTGGCCGCCTCCCCTCGCGCCGGCGCCGAGGCCGCGAAGGCGATGGAGCCGTCGTCGTGGACGAGGGCAGTCATCTCGATGTCGCGGAACTCGATCGAGCGTGGCTGGACCGAGAGGCGCAGCAGGCTCCAGGTGTCGAGGCTGACGACCGCGAGCGGAGCGCGCACCACCAGGGCGCCTTCCGGGTTGTAGATGTCGAGCCCGCCGACCCGCAGCGCCAGCGACGATTCGCTGTCGAGTTCGAGCGCGCTGTCGCTCAAGGCCACCCGCCATCCCGGGCCGAAGCGGCCCGCCACGGCCTCGGCGACCTGATGCGTGAGGCCGTCGATGCGCAGCGGCCCCTGCGACAGCCGCAGGACGACGAGCCCGCCTCCGAGCCCGAGCAGGAACACCAGCAGCAGCGAGCACCAGAGCAGCGGTCGGCGCCGACGGCGCGCTTTGCGCGGCGCACGCGGCTCGACCGTCTCCTGGAGCAGGGTCCTGGCCGTTTCCTGATCCATCACTCGTTCGCTGCTGCACCCGCTGGTTCGGGCGGAGGTCCGTTTGCCGCGGCGCCTGTCCTCAGGATTCGAGCCACTCCGGCATGGCGTCCCAGGAGGTCTGCGTGCATCAGATGAGGCACACCATCAATCGGCCGAAAGGAAGGCGAGATGCCGCTGGAGACGGGCAATGCCGCGCCCCTGTTCGCGTTACCCGGGGCGGGCGGAGAGACCATCTCTCTGGAGAGCCTGCGCGGTCAAAAGATCGTGCTTTATTTCTACCCCAAGGACGACACGAGCGGCTGCACCCTGGAGGCGCAGAACTTCAACGCCCAGAGCGAGGCTTTTGCCGCGGCCGGGACCGTCGTGGTCGGGGTATCCCCCGATTCCGTCAAAAGTCACGACAAGTTCCGAGCGAAATACGGTCTGACGTTTCCACTCGCGTCGGATGAGGCCAAATCGATGCTGGAGACCTACGGGGTCTGGGTCGAGAAGAGTATGTATGGTCGCAAATACATGGGTGTGGAACGTACGACACTGCTGATCGACCGTGAGGGGAACATCGCCCGGATCTGGAACAAGGTCAAAGTACCGGGCCATGTCGAGGAGGTTCTGGCGGCGGCCGAGGCGCTCGCGTGATCCCGCGAAGCCGTTGCTGAAGTTCGTCGCGGGGCCGCTCCGTCCCGATTCTGGAAACGGTGATTCGCAAACCGGGATCCGGCGTATCGTTACGGCGCCGGCCCGGTGAGAACGCGGCAGACTTCCTTAACCTTAATCGTCTGACATCGGCGGCGTACCCGAACGACCGACGTGCCATGACTTCGACTGTCCGGGCCGGCATCAGGGCCGGCCTCTCCCTCTTCCCCCACCGCCATCTCGTCGTCGCCCTCGGCCTCGGACTCGCCGTCTCGACGCTCTGGGCCGCGGCCGCGAGTTACTATCTTGTCTTCCACGACGAGGTGCTGGCGCGCTTCGTCTCCCGCCAGAGCGCGATGCAGTTCGCCTACGAGGAGCGGCTCGGCATCCTGCAGCGCGCCCTCGACCGTTCGGCGGCCGAGAGCGTCGCGGCCCGCGGCAATGTCGAAAGCCGGCTCGCGGCGCTGATCGAGCGGCAGGCCCTGATCGAGAAGCGCCAGGGGCTGCTGTCCGGCTTCGGCGCGGCGGCCGCAGGCCTCGACGGCCCCCTGCCCGCTCCCGTCCCGGTGGCCCAGCCGGCCCCGCGGGTCCAGAAACCGTTCCCGACGCCGGAGCTGCGCATGAGGGGCGAGGACCGCGCGGAAGAGGCCGGCCGCGATACGGCCGGGCGGCTGTCGCGTCTGGAGGATGCGCTTCATCGCGTCGCCGAATCTCAATCGCGCGCCGTAGCCGGCATCGGGCTGCAGGCTGCGCGCAGCGCCGAGCGGTTTCGCGACCTGATCGCCCGCACCGGTCTCTCGCCCGCCCGCTTCGACGCGCCGCCGTCGGGCGTCGGCGGTCCTCTGGTTCCACTCGGATCCGACGCCTTCGAGAGCGCCCTCGCGGATGCCCGACGCCAGATCGACGAGGAGACGCATCTGCGCCGCGTGGCCGCTGCCCTGCCCTTCCGCCAGCCTCTGCCGGGTGAGCTCACCTTCACCAGCAGCTTCGGCGCGCGGCTCGATCCCTTCACCCGAGGCTACGCGCTCCACACCGGCGTCGACATGCGCGCCGAGACCGGCGCCCCGGTCCAGGCAACCGCCGCCGGGCGGGTGACGGCGGCCGAGCATGCCGGCGGCTACGGCACCATGGTCGAGGTCGATCACGGCCGCGGCCTCGTCACCCGATACGCGCATCTCTCCGGCACCGCCGTCGCGGTCGGACAGCGGGTCGAGGCGGGCGCCGTGGTCGGGTTCGCGGGCTCGACCGGCCGGTCCACCGGCAGCCACCTGCATTACGAGACCCGCATCGACGGCGAGCCGGTCGATCCGCAGCGCTTCCTCCGCGCCGGAGCTCAACTCGTCTTCGCGGATTGATTTCTTCGCGGATTGGTGTCGCGCCGCGAACCGTCTCGCGAGCGACGGCGTCGCGATCCCGACGGAAGGCCGGGATCGCGAAGGCAGTCAATCGATGTCCGACACTTCCTCGCCTCCGCCATAGACGCGCTGCGCCAGCGAGGCTTCCATGAACGGGTCGAGATCGCCGTCGAGCACCTCGTCCGGGTCGGTCGATTGGGTGCCGGTGCGCAGATCCTTCACGAGCTGATAGGGCTGCAGCACGTAGGAGCGGATCTGATGGCCCCAGCCGATATCGGTCTTGGCGGCGGCCTCGGCGTTGGCCTTCTCCTCGCGCTTCTTCAGCTCTAGCTCGTACAGGCGGGCGCGCAGCATGTTCCAGGCGGTGGCCCGGTTCTTGTGCTGCGAACGCTCCTGCTGACAGGCCACCACGATGCCGGTCGGGTTGTGCGTGATGCGCACCGCCGAGTCCGTCGTGTTGACGTGCTGGCCGCCCGCGCCCGACGACCGATAGGTGTCGATGCGGCAGTCCGATTCCTTGATCTCGATCTCGATCCGGTCGTCGATGACCGGGTAGACCCAGACGCTGGCGAAGCTGGTGTGCCGCCGCGCGTTCGAGTCGTAGGGCGAGATCCGCACGAGGCGGTGCACGCCGGACTCGGTCTTGAGCCAGCCATAGGCGTTGTGGCCCTTGATCAGGAGCGTGGCGCCCTTGATCCCGGCCTCTTCGCCGTCGGTCATCTCGACGATCTCGACCTTGAACTTCCGGCGCTCGGCCCAGCGGGCATACATGCGCTGGAGCATGTTGGCCCAGTCCTGGCTCTCGGTGCCGCCGGCGCCGGCATGGACTTCGAGATAGGTGTCGAAGCCGTCGGCCTCGCCCGAGAGCAGGGTCTCGACCTGCCGGCTCGCGGCCTCCTTCTCGACCGCCTTGATCGCGTTCTCGCCCTCGGTGATGGAGGCTTGGTCGCCCTCCATCTCGCCGAGCTCGATCAGCGTCGCGGCGTCCTCGAGCTCCTGCTCGAGCTTCTTGATCGCGGTGACGGCCTCGTCGAGCTCCTGGCGCTCGCGCATGACCTTCTGCGCCGCCTCCGGATCGTTCCAGAGGTCGGGGTTCTCGGACGCGGCGTTCAGCTCCGCGAGGCGTTTATCGACGGTGTCCCAGTCAAAGATGCCTCCTCAGCAGCCCTATAGACTGCTTGGCGGCATCCGAGGCCTGCTCGATCTCGGCGCGCATCTGGTGTGAAACTCATATGTCGGTGTGGCCGGGGGTGATACCGGGCGGCTCCCGCCCTGTAAACCGCTGCACCGCGATGCCGAGCCTCCGATCCCGCCGTCTCCACCTCTTCGCCGCCGTCCTGATCGTGATCGCGATGGGCATCGGCGTGCGCTACCTGCCGCTCGGTCTGCCGCGGGAGGTCGTGAAATATGCCGGCTCGGTGCTGTGGGGCGCGATGGTCTACGGGCTCGTCGCCCTCGTCCGCCCGGCCGCGCCCGTCGGCCGGCTCGCCGTCGCCGCCGGGCTCGTCGCGGTACTGGTCGAGCTGTTCCGCCTCGTCCACACGCCGGGACTCGACGCGTTCCGCCTGACGCTGGCGGGGCAGTTGCTGCTCGGGCGGATCTTTTCCGTCTGGAACGTCGTGGCCTATGCCGCCGGCATTGGACTAGCGGCCGGTCTCGATGCGGGGACGCGGCGGCTCGACGGGCGGCGGCGCATGGCCGATAAGCTGGCCATGCCAGGCGTCGCCGAGATCGATCTCAAGCCATATCGTGCGACGATCGAAAGCCGACCGGCCGATCTTTCCTGATGTGATGGTGCTCCTGAGCCGTGGCGTGGCCGGCTTCGAGCCGACCGGCCTGTCTCAGCGCCCGGAGATCGCCCGTACCACCGCCTGGTTCGGCGCAATGTAGCGCTGGAAGTAGGTCTTCCCGCGCGCCTGCGCCGCCTGGATCTGGGCGCGATCGAGCATGCCGGCCGCCTGAATCGCGTTGGCCATGGCGGACTCGTCCATGATCGAGGCGTGGGTCGCCGGATAGATCCAGGCCATGCCCTCGACCGGATCGCGGGGCACGCCCCTTCCCTCGATGTAGAGAATGCCGAGTTCGTTGCCGGCCTTGTAGTGGCCGCCCTTGGCCGCCCGCTCGTACCAGCGCGCGGCCTGCGCCGGGTCGGCGGCGACGCCCTGGCCCTTGCGATAGGCTTGGCCCAGGTTGAAGGCGGCGAGCACGCTGCCGCCCTCCGCCGCCTGCCGGTAGTAGTCGAGAGCCCGCGCCGGGTCGGCCGGAACGGCACGGCCCTCCGCGTAGGCGACGCCGAGATTGTAGAGCGCCTGCGGGTCGCCCTTGGCCGCGCCCGCCTCGAAGGCGCGCATCGCCGCCGGGTAGTCGCCCCGCGCATAGGCCTTGATGCCCTGCGCCACCTGGGCCGAGGCGGACGTCCCGAACAGGGCGGCGAGGACGCCGAGGATGCCTGCCAAGGCCTTCCTCCTCACTTTGCTGCCCGGTCTCACGCTCACTCCGCCGCGGCCTTGCGGCTGTCGAGGAAGGCCGCGTGCTCGGCGACCAGGGCGCCGCTCAGCGCCTTCTCGATCAGCGCCCGCGTGCCCGCCACGCCGTAGAGCGCGATGAACGAGCCGAAGCGGGGGCCCTGCGCCTCCCCGAACAGCACGTTGTAGATCGAGGCGAACCACGTCTTGGAGACGCCGGGCCGCCCGTCCGGGCTCTTGGCCTTGCCCGACAAGTCGGGGAAGTGGCGCCGGCCGACCTCGTAGACCACCGCCTGCAGCGCCTCCGGATCGGTCGAGCCCTCATGGTCCTTGAGCGTCTCGGACAGGTCGCGCAGGGCCGCGGCCTCCTCCTCGGTGGGGGCGCGGTACTGCTTCTGCGGCCGCACGAAGTCGCGATAGTACGCCAGCGCCCGGGTTACGAGGCCGGCGAGCTTCGGATGCGTCTCCGGCCCGACATTCGGGGCGTAGCGGCGGATGAAGCCCCACAAAACCGCCTCGTCCTCGGCATTGGCCACCGCCACGAGGTTGAGCAGCATGCCGAAGGAGAGCGTGGTGCCGGCTTCATCGATGGTCTCGACCGCCGGCGGCGCGCCCGCATGCAGGTGCCAGACCGGGTTGCCGAGCCGGTGCTTCGCCTCCTGACCACTGAAGCGGCCGAGGAAGTTGTCGTACTCGTCGACGTGGCGCGGGATCACGTCGAAGAACAGACGCTTGGCCTCGCGCGGCTTGTTGTACATGAACAGGGCGAGCGATTCCGGGGTCGCGTAGGTCAGCCACTCGTCGATGGTCAGGCCGTTGCCCTTCGACTTCGAGATCTTCTGGCCCTTCTCGTCGAGGAAGAGTTCGTAGTTGAACCCCTCCGGCGGCTCGGCACCGAGGGCGCGGGCGATCTGGCCCGAGAGCTTGACCGAATCGATCAGGTCCTTGCCCGCCATCTCGTAATCGACGCCGAGCGCGACCCAGCGCATCGCCCAGTCGGGCTTCCACTGCAGCTTGGCGTGGCCGCCGGTCACCGGCGTCTCGTAGGTCTCGTTCGTCGCCGGATCGCGCCAGACGATGGTGCCGGCGCTCGGCCGCACCTCGTCGATCGCCACCTGCATCACGTGGCCGGTCACCGGGTGGATCGGCAGGAAGGGCGAGTAGCTCGCCGAGCGCTCGGCCCGCAGCGACGGCAGCATGATCGCCATCACCGCGTCGTAGCGCTCGAGGACGAGGCGCAGCGTGTCGTCGAAGACGCCGGAGGCGTAGCACTCGGTGGCCGAGCGGAACTCGTAATCGAAGCCGAACGCGTCGAGGAAGCGGCGCAGCTCGGCGTTGTTGTGGTGGCCGAAGCTCTCGTGCGTCCCGAAGGGATCCGGCACCTGGGTCAGCGGCAGGTTGAGCGCGTCGCGCAGCATCTCCCGGTTCGGCACGTTGTCCGGCACCTTGCGCAGGCCGTCCATGTCGTCCGAGAAGGCGATCAGCCGGGTCGGCACCGCATCCCTCGTCAGCACGCGGAAGGCGTGGCGCACCATCGAGGTGCGCGCCACCTCGCCGAAGGTGCCGATATGCGGCAGGCCCGAGGGGCCGTAGCCGGTCTCGAACAGCACCTCGCTCTTCGGCTTCTTCTCCAGCCGCGCCACGAGCTTGCGCGCCTCCTCGAACGGCCAGGCGGCGGCGGAGGCGGCGGCCTCCAGGATATCGGGGTCGAGACGAAGGGGCGCGGACATCGGAAAGGGGCTTTTCGGGGTTCAGGACGGGCGCCGCACCGGCCGTGCGGGCCGGGGCGCGAGAGCGGGCAACCTATGGAGCGGGGGAGCCTGGGTCAACGCAGGGCCGGTCATCCCCGGCCGAGCAGCATCAGCCAGCCGATGGTGGTCGCCGTCGCGGCCAGCGTCGAGACCAGCACGGCCGCGGCGACCAAGCCCTGCTCGCTCTTGTAGCGCGCGGCGAGCAGGTAGGCGTTGATGCCCACCGGCATCGCCGCGAACAGCACGGCGACGCCGGCATAGGCCGGCGGCATGGTGAAGACGTGGAAGGCCAGGAGGTAAACCGCGAGCGGGTGCAGTCCGAGCTTCAGGGCCGCGACGATGCTGGCGCCGGGCAGATCGTGGAGACCCCTATAGCGGGTGAGGCCGGCGCCGAGCGCGATCAGCGCGCAGGTCGAGGCGGTGCCGCCGAGCGAATCGACCAGCGCCTTCGGGATGCCCGAGAGCGAGAGCCCGGTCGCCTTCATCGCCATGCCGACGGCGAGCGCCAGGAAGATCGGATTTTTCGCGAGCACGAGGCCGAGCGCCGCGAGGCGCTGATGCACGGGCCGCCCGCCCTCCGATTCGATCAGGAAGGTCGCCGCGCCCATCATCAGCGGCAGGTGGACGGCCAGCAGCATGAAGAGCGGAAAGGCTCCGGCCTCGCCATAGGCCTGGAGGATCATCGGCACGCCGACGAAGACCGTGTTCGACTGGCTGGCGGCGAAGCCGTGCAGCACGGCGCCGCGCCGGTCCACGCCCTCGGTACGGCGTCCGATCAGCGAGCCGGTGGCCCAGGCGATGGCGGCCCCGCCGAAATAGCTCGCCCAGTAGCCCCAGGCGACCTCACCCGAGAGGCCCGGCCGCGTCAGCGTCGAGACGATCAGCGCCGGCACCGCCAGGGAGAAGACGTATTCCGACAAGCCGTCGCCGACCCGCTCGGAGATGATCTTGGTCAGCGAGGCGAGCCAGCCGACGAGGACGAGGCCGAAGATCGGGATGATGAGAGTGAGCGCCGTCATCGGACGCGGGTACCTTGGGACGCGGGTGACCTGCCGAACGGAAAAGGCCACCGGGCGCGATCCGCGCATCCGGTGGCCTTCCGATTCTTTGAAGAGAAGACGCTCGGGCCTCGATTCGGCCCTGGGCACTTACGCGGCGGCGGGGGCCGCGGTCTCGGCGAGCTTCTTCTCGATGTCGCGCTTGAGCAGGCGGGCGGTCTGCGACAGCTCGATCTCACGGGCCTTGATGAGGAAGGCGTCGAGGCCGCCGCGGTGCTCGACCGAGCGCAGCGCGTGGGCGGTCACGCGGAGGCGGACGCGGCGGTTGAGGGCGTCCGACTGCAGCGTGACGTTGCAGAGGTTCGGCAGGAACCGGCACTTGGTCTTCCGGTTCGAGTGGCTCACGAGGTGACCGACCTGGACGGCCTTGCCCGTGAGTTCGCAGCGACGCGACATCGTTACAGTCCTGTCAACGTTAGGCCGGGTCTCGGCGCTGAAGCGTTTCGGCAATGCCACACGGCTCTCGCGCCGAGGGCGTCGAACCCTCGCGACAATCGATACCGGCGGAGTCCTATGGAAGTGGCGAGCCTATAGGGGAGATGCGCCGGATTCGTCAAGGTCGGAGGGCGAGAAGTTCCGCGGAAGAAGCCGCCCGATCACTGGATCGTCGTCCGCGCGAGCTGCCGCCCCGGAGCCGGGGCCGCGGCCTGCGCCGTCTTCGGCGCCGTGCGCCGAGCCGCCATGGCGCGCAGCTCCCGCACGTTGGCGGCGGCTTCCGCCGGACCGAGATCCTGGGCCAGAACCTGCTCCGCCTCGTCGTAGCGGCCCTTGAGGCCGAGCACCAGGGCGAGGTTCTGGCGCACGCGGGCATCCGCCTTCGGCTGCGAGACCGCGAGGCGAAGGGTCGTCTCGGCCTCGTCGAGGCGCTTGGAGAGCGCGTAGGACAGGCCGAGATTCGACAGCACGCGCGGTTCGTTCGGCGCGATCTTGAGGGCTGCGTCGTACAGGCTCTGCGCCCGGGCGTGATCGCCGGTTTCGTCCGCCACCGTCCCCTGCGCGGAGAGCACGCGCCAATCGGGCTGGGCCGGGCTGTGGGCGTTTTGAAGGACCTCGTTGGCCTCCTGGTAGCGGCCGGCATCGGCGAGGCTCTTGCCGTAGGCGGCGAGCACCGTCTTGTCCTTCGGGTTGCGCAGGGCGAGTTGCTGCAGCACCGCCACCGCCTGGGACTTCTGGTCGGTCGCCCGGAGCGCCGCGGCGTAACGCATCGCGTTGCGGGCATCGCTTGGGTCGGAATTGTAGCGTTCCGCCAGGGCCTCGATCTCGGCGCGGGGCGAGCGCTCCGCGCGGCTCTTGCCGAACGGGTTGAGGCTACCGAGCGAGCCGGTGGTCTCCGGCGAGCGGGTCTGGCAGCCGGCCAGCCCAAGGCCCACCAGGGCCAGAGCGAGCAGGCGGCGGGTGCGGACCGTTCCAGGCTGGCCCGTGGCCCTGCCGCAGATGCCGGTCATGTCGTCCTCTCCCCCAATCCCACGGCCGGCGCTTGCGCCGTGCCGATGGCGGGGTGATAGAGCGTTAACCCTAATGGCCGGTTAAGTTTATTTTCCATGACCTCAGACCCGACTCGGCACGACGCCACCCTCCTCGATGCGGCCGTCGGCGCGATCCCGATCCGCTGCGTGACGGAGGAGGGATGGCAGGCGGTCGAGGCGGGCCTGCCGCCGTTCCAGCGCAGCTTCGCCGCCGCCACCGGGTTCCGCCCGAAGGCAGGCCGTGTCGCGCTGCTGCCCGGCGAGGACGGCGTCCTCGGCCTCGTCCTGCTCGGCCTCGGCGAGGTGAAGGAGGGGCATCGCGACCGGTTCCTCGCCGGCAAGCTTCCGGGTGCCCTGCCGGCGGGCGACTACCGTTTCGAGCCCTGCGACGCCCTCGATGCCGGCGAGGCGGCGCTGGCATGGCTGCTCGGCAGCTACCGGTTCGACCGCTACCGCAAGCCGGGCGACCCAAGCCCGCGCCTCGTGGCCCCGGATGGCGTCGATGCGGCGGCGGTCGGACGGATCGCGCGAGCAGTCACGGCCGGGCGCGACCTCATCAACACCCCCGCCAACGACCTCGGGCCGGCCGAGGTGGAGGCCGCCACGCGGACCCTGGGCGAGCGGTTCGGCGCGGCGGTTGCCGTGACGGCGGGTGAGGATCTGGCGAAGGAATTTCCTCTCGTCCACGCGGTGGGGGCCGCCTCGCCGCGCGCGCCCCGGCTTATCGATCTGACCTGGGGCGCGCAGGACGCGCCGCGGGTGACGCTGGTCGGCAAGGGCGTGGTGTTCGATACCGGCGGCCTCGACATCAAGCCCGCCTCCAACATGCTCCTGATGAAGAAGGACATGGGCGGCGCCGCTGCGGCCCTGGCGGCGGCGGAGATGATCATGGGCGCCGGCCTGCCCGTGCGGCTGCGGCTGATCGTGCCGAGCGTCGAGAACGCCATCGCCGGCGACGCCTTCCGCCCCGGCGACGTGATCCGCTCCCGCGCCGGCCTCACCGTCGAGATCGGCAATACCGATGCGGAAGGGCGCCTGATTCTCGCCGACGCGCTGGCGCTCGCCGATGCCGAGGAGCCGGACCTGATCCTCGATTTCGCGACGCTGACCGGCGCCGCCCGCGTCGCGCTCGGTCCCGATCTGCCGGCCTTCTTCACCGAGGACGAGGGGCTGGCGGGCGCCGTCGCGGAGGCGGGCCTGCGCGTCAACGATCCCGTGTGGCGCCTGCCGCTGCATCCGCCCTACGCGAGCCAGCTCGATTCGAAGGTCGCCGATCTCAACAACGCGCCCGGCGGCGGTTTCGCCGGCGCGATCACGGCGGCCCTTTTCCTGCGCCGCTTCGTGCGCCGGACCCGGGCGCACGTGCATTTCGACCTCTACGGCTGGAACCCCTCGACCAAGCCCGGACGGCCGGAGGGCGGCGAGGTGCAGACGGCCCGCCTCGCTTACGCCCTCGTGGCCGAGCGCTACCGCCGCAAGCTTTGAGGCGCTCAGGGGGCGGCGCGTTCCGTGTCAGCGCCGCCCGGACGACGGCGGCGCCTCCGGCAGGCGGCGTTCCTGAACCCGCGCCACGCTCGGCGGAAGTCCGTCCTCCGGTTTCCCCGAGCCCGGCTGGCCGGGGGCGGAGAGGTCGCGCGAGCCCCCATGTTCGAAGGCCCAGCCCGCATTTACGCCGGCATAGAATCCGGTGAAGTCCTCCGCCGCGGCTGGTGCCCCGCACAGGAGGAGCAGGCCGAGCGCGCTCACGGTCCGACGCATCGCGTTCTCATCATGATCTCTGCCGACCGGAGCCGGCGCGCGCCGCCATGGCGCCAAACGAAAACGGCGGCCGTGAGGCCGCCGTTTCCATCGATCCGTCAGGCGTCGATCAGTAATCGACGGTGATGCTGGAAGCCTCGCGGCCCTTCTGGCCCTCGACCACGCCGAGCGTGACCTGCTGACCTTCGGCCAGGGAGTCGAGGCCCGCGCGCGACAGGGCCGAACGGTGGACGAACACGTCCTTGCCGCCATCGTTGACCGAGACGAAGCCGAAGCCCTTGGCTGGATCGTACCACTTCACGGTGCCGGTCATCTCGACCGACGGGCCGGAGGCGAAACGCCCGCCGCCGCCGCCGCCGCCGAAGCGATCACGGCCGCCGCCGCCGAAGCGGTCGCCGCCACCACCGAAGCGGTCGCCACCACCACCGAAGCGGTCGCCGCCGCCGAAGCGCGGGCCCTCGCGACGCGGCGGGGCCGCCTCGGCCGTCGAAGTGTCGACGCTCGTCACCGCGGTGACCTGCGGACCCTTCTGGCCCTGAGCGGTCTGGACCGTCAGGCGCGTGCCGGGCAGGAGGTCGTCGTGGCCGGCGGCCTCGACCGCGCGGATGTGGAGGAAGGCATCGCCGGAGCCGTCGCCGAGCTCCACGAAGCCGAAGCCCTTCTCCTTGTTGAACCACTTCACCGTGGCGTCACGCTCCGGACCCGACGGGGCCGCAGCCGCGCGGGCCGGGCCGCGGTCGAAGCCGCCGCCGCCGCCGCCGCCGTAGCCGCCACCGAAGCGGTTGCCACCGCCGCCGCCGCCGCCGAAGCGGTCACCACCGCTGGGGGGCAGTTCGTCCGGCCAACGCGGCTCGGCACCACCCTCATCGAAGCCGCGCTTCTGCGGCCCCCTGAAATCACGACCACGTCCCATTGAAAGCTCGCAAAAACCGTCCGCCCGCCAAGTCTCGAATACCGCGTGCGCGCTATCTCGAGACAGCCGACGCGCCGCACTATCATCCCCCCGGCTGCGGCTACCGGGAGCGATGCCTCAGGTCTGACGCAATCCCGTCCATACCGCAAGGATCTTCTAACCGATCCGTGCTTCAGGCTCCGCATTTTCGCGGTGAAACTGCTTACGTACCCCTTTTGGGAAGGCGCGAGCGCCGATCCGGGTTGCACGCAAGGGACGTAGTTCAGAACGATTCTCGTGCGTGATTCTCAGGGTTCGGCGACGCTTTAGGGAAACGCAAACCCGACCGCGCCTAGGACTTGTCGTGAAACGCTCCGGATCCGAACCGGGCGCCGGCCACCGATGATCGCAACTCCGACCTTTCCGGATCTCTCCGCCCTCGTCGTGGACGAGAGCCTCTACATCCGCCGCATCGTGCGCGACATGCTGATGCGCGTCGGCATCAAGCGCGTGCTGGAGGCGCCCGACGGCGCGGAGGCGCTCGGCGTGCTCGCCGAGAGCAAGCCGGATCTCACCATCATCGACTGGGATCTGGCGATCCTGTCGGGCGAGGAATTCATCCGGCTGGCCCGCACGCCCGCCACCTCGCCCTCGCCGACGGTGCCGATCATTCTGATGCTGGCCCAGCCGCGCCGCAACGTCGTCGATCGGGCGATCGCGCTCGGCGTCAACGAGATCATCGCCAAGCCGTTCTCGCCCAAGACGCTGTGGTCGCGCCTCGACGAAGTGATCAACCGCCCGCGGCCGTTCTCGCAGGTGAAGAGCCTGCTGCGTCCCCTGCCCCGCGCCAACGGCCTTTCGAAGGTGGGAGCGATCTGACCGGAGCGCCCGGAGAGGCGGATCAGGTCCGGCGCAGGCGCCGTCGATGGACGATGCCGACCCGATCCGCCGGCGGTGTCGCGATATCGAAGCCCGACAATTCGCCGATGCCCCCGACCTCGTCGAGGCCGCGTTCGGTCACCGCGATCCGGAAGCCGCCCGCATCGGGCGTGACTGTGTAGAGATAATACGAGGCGCGGCGGTTCGTGAGCAGCGTGCGCGCCGAGGCCGAAGGTGCGCCCACCACCGGCACCGGCCGCCCATCCGGCCCGACGATCTGCGCCACCGTGCCGACGTGGTTGTGCCCGTGCAGGATCAGATCCGCTCCCGCCCGTCCGATCATCGCGGCGAAGGCGGCGGCGTCCTTCAATTCCCGTCCCGCGGCCGCGCCGCCCGGATGCGGCGGGTGGTGGATCATCACCACCCGGCAGGGCCGGTCCGGCGCCGTCGCGAGGCCGCGCAGCAGGCGCTCGGCCGCCTCGATCTGCGGCACGCCGAGGCGGCCGCTGGCCACGAAGGGTTTCGTCGGAATCGCCGAGGACAGTCCGACCAGGGCGAGCGGCCCGCGGCGCCGCAGGTAGGGAAAGAGACGCGTCTGCCCGTCATCGGCCTCGGTCCAGCCGCCGCAGGCGGCGAGCAGCCCCTCCAGGGAGCCGCGGACATAGGCGTCGTGGTTGCCGGGCACGAAGCTGACCCGCTCGGCCGGACCCAGCGCCTCTAGAAAGAGCCGGGCGCTCTCCCACTCGTCCGGAAGGCCGAGATTGCACAGGTCGCCGGTGCAGGCGACGTGATCGACCCCTTGATCGTGCAGGTCGGCGATCAGGGCGCCGAGCAGGTCCATGTCGTGGTGGTGACAGCGGCCACGGCGCCAGTTCACGTAGCCGGCGGCCCGCTTGCTCAAAAGCTGGCGCAGGCGCGGCCGCGGCAGCGGCCCGACATGAGGGTCGGTGAGGTGGGCGAGACGGAACATGCGTCGCCCCGCATCGCGGCAACGCGCGCCGGCGTCAATATCGGGCACTTTGCCGCACCGGTCGGCGTCTGTTTCAGCACATAGGCGCTGTGTCTTTTGTTAAATTTCTTGGCCCATCCGTTGCGTCCGTTGGTCCGTCGGAGGTAGACAGCCGCCGATCCGGTCGCTTCGGCACGAGGGGCAGCCGGCCTCAGTTCGAGCGAAGCGGGACAGGGCGGTCCGAACTCATGGGCCTGATCAAGACCATCGGCCGCAAGCCCGGGGTGCAGCGGGTGCTCGCCACCGTCGCCTCGGGCTATCTCCGTCTCGTGCGGCGCACTAACCGCTTCACCGTGGAACCGGCCGACGCCTATGCCCGGCTCGACGCCCACGGGCCGTTCATCGCGGCGATGTGGCACGGCCAGCACATCATGATCTCGTTCATGCGCCGGCCGCAGGACCGGGTCGCGACGATCATCTCGCGCTCGCCGGACGGCAACATCAACACCATGGCCCTGACGCGGATGGGCGTGCGGGTGATGCGCGCCTCCGGTGCCCGCGGGCGCGCCGTCAAGGACGTGCGCGCCAAGGGCGGCGCCGAAGGGTTGCGGGCGATGGTCAAGGCGCTGAAGGGCGGCGAGACCGTCGCATTCTCCGCCGACGTGCCCAAGGTCTCCCGCGTCTGCGATGCCGGGATCATCATGCTCGCGCGGTTCTCGGGCTGTCCGATCGTCCCCGTCGCGGTGGTGACGAGCCGGCACATCCGCTTCAATTCCTGGGACCGGGCCTGCCTCGGCCTGCCCTTCGGCCGCGGGGCCATGGTGTTCGGCGAGCCGACCTTCGTCCCCCGCGAGGTCTCGCCCGAGGCCGTCGACGCCCTGCGCCAGCGGGTCCAGGCCGAGCTGAACCGTGTTCACGACCGGGCCTACACCCTCGTCGGACGGCCGGATCGGGTCGGCGGCGCTCCCGCCGCCGCGCCGCAGGGCAGCCCGGCGTGAGGGTGCCGAAGCTCCCCGTCGCGCTGCGCGCCTACCGCTACGGGCTCTATCTCGGCGAACCGGCGGTGGCCGGCCTGCTGGCCTGGCGCTCGCGCCGAGGCAAGGAGGATCCGGGGCGGCTCCCGGAGCGGCGCGGCCTGCCCGGACGTGCACGGCCGGTCGGCCATCTCGTGTGGATGCACGGCGCGAGCATCGGCGAGGCGCTCTCCCTCGTCGGCTTGATCGAAGGCATGATCGCCCGCGGCTGCTCGGTCCTCGTCACCACCGGCACGCGCAGCGCGGCCGACCTGTTGAGCAAGCGCCTACCCGCGGGTGCCGTGCATCAGTACATGCCGCTTGATGCGCCGCGTTGGATCGAGCGCTTCCTCGCGCATTGGCGGCCGGATCTGGCCATCGTCGCCGAATCCGAGATCTGGCCCAACACCATCATCTCGCTCCATCGTCGCGGGATCCCGCTCGTGCTCGTCAACGGCAGGATGTCGGAGCGATCGTTCAAGGCCTGGACGCGCTCACCCGACACCGCTCGGGCGCTGCTGTCGCGCATCGCCGTCTGCCTCGTGCAGACCCGGGAGGACGGCGAGCGCTTCGCTCGGCTCGGCGCGCCGCGTATCAACGTCGTCGGCAATCTCAAATACGATTCCGCCGTGCCGCCTGCCGATTCGCAGCAGCTCGCCTATCTCGGCGACATGATCGGTGACCGGCCGGTCTGGGTCGCGGCCAGCACTCATCCCGGTGAGGACGAGATCATCGCCCGCGTCCACGCCGGACTGAAGCCGCGCTTCCCGCGCCTGCTGACGGTGATCGTGCCGCGCCATCCGCGCCGGGGCGAGGAGGTGGCGCGCATCGCCGCCGATGTCGGCCTGCGCGTGAGCCGGAGGGCCAAGGGCGGGCGACCGCTGCCCTCCATCGACCTCTACGTTGCCGACACCCTCGGCGAACTCGGCCTGTTCTACCGGCTCTGCCCGCTCGTCTTCCTCGGCGGCTCGCTGGTGCCGCACGGAGGCCAGAACCCGATTGAACCGGTGCGTCTGGACAGCGCCATCCTGCACGGGCCCCACGTTCACAACTTCCACGAGCCCTACGGCGCGCTCGATGCCGGCGCCGGAGCGCGCCCGGTCGCGGACGAGGCGGAGCTGCTGACGGCCGTCGGTGATCTGGTCGCCGATCCGCGGGCGCTGGCGGCGATGTGGGCCAAGGGCCAGGCGGCGCTCGTGCCTCTCGAGGGCGCGGTGGCACGCACCTTCGCGGTGCTCGAACCCTACGTTGCGCAGATGAAGCTCTCCGCACGCGAGCGCGGCTGAGATCCTGATGCGACCGCCCGGCTTCTGGTCCCGGCCCCCCTCGCATCCCCTCGCCCGGCTCCTGGCACCGGCCGGCCGGCTCTACGGCGGCCTGAGCGCGGATCGGATGGATCGGGCCGGTGCGATGCCGCCCTGTCCCGTCCTGTGCGTCGGCAACTTCACCCTCGGCGGTGCCGGCAAGACGCCGACGGCTCTGGCGCTGGCCCGCCTCCTGCGGGAGCTCGGCCGAGCCCCGGCCTTCCTCAGCCGCGGCTACGGCGGCCGGATCGCCGGGCCGCTGATCGTCGATCCCGCGCGGCATGCGGCGGCGGAGGTCGGTGACGAGCCGCTGCTGCTGGCGCGGGCCGAGACCACGGTGATCGCCCGCGACCGCCCGGCCGGCGCGCGCCTCTGCGCCGAGGCCGGCGCCGAGGTGATCGTCATGGATGACGGCCTGCAGAATCCGAGTCTCACCAAGACGCTCTCGCTCGCCGTGGTCGATGGCGGTGCCGGCAACGGCAACGGCTTGCCCTTCCCCGCCGGGCCGCTGCGGGCGCCGCTCGCTCGCCAGTGGCCGCATGTCGCCGGACTCGTGCTGGTCGGCGAGGGCGCGCCCGGCGAGACTCTGGCGGCGGAGGCGGGCGGCCGGGGCTTGCCGGTCCATCGTGCCCGCCTCGTGCCCGGGGAAGCATCGGGCTGGGCCGGATGCCGCGTCGTCGCCTTCGCCGGGATCGGACGCCCGGAGAAATTCTTCCAGACGTTGCGGAGCCTGGGCGCCGAGATCGTGGCCGAGCGGGCCTTCCCCGATCATCATCCCTTCCGGCCGGACGAACTGGCGGTGCTGTCGGCGCTCGCCGCGCGCGAGGGCGCCGAACTCGTCACCACGGAGAAGGATGCGGTCCGCCTCCCGGCCGAGGCGCGCGCCGCGGTGCGGGTGCTGCGGGTCGCCCTCACCTTCGACGACGAAGCGCGGCTGCGTCGGCAGCTCGAAGCGGCGTTCCCGCGTGCCTGACCCGCGGGGATCGTTCACGGCCGGCCGATGGACGAACCGCGGCGCGCCTTAGCGGGCCGCGCCGATCTCCTTCAGGCGCTGCATCGCCGCCTCCGGCGTGGCGTAGGCCTCCTGGCGATCGACGTTCCAGTAACGCAAGGCATCGAGCGGGATCGGCTCTCCGGTCACCGCGCAGCGCACGTAGGTGCCGGGCTTGATCACCCGCATGGTGCCGTCGCCGTACTCGACCTTGGCTTCGCCGCCGGCCGATCCCCGATCGTAGCGTCCGAGCATTGTGTGGGCTCCCGGTGCAGCGCCCGCGCGCGCTCGGACTGCCTTAGAAGCCCGGCACGGCCCTGTCGATGGGCCCACCTCTCGACAGGGCACCCGGCCTCGGGCCAAACGAAACACGCTTCACGTCGCTCCGGGATTATCCGTGACCGAGCCTGACCTCGATGCCCTGTTCGAAGCCGCCGCAGCGGTGCGCGGGAGGGCCCACGCGCCCTATTCCGGGTTTCAGGTCGGCGCCGCCTTGCGGGACGAGGCCGGGCGCATCCATGCCGGCTGTAACGTCGAGAACGCCGCCTACCCGGTCGGCACCTGCGCCGAGGCCGGCGCCATCGCCGCGATGATCGCGGCCGGCGGACGACGGATCGACGCGATCCTCGTGCTCGCCGACAGTCCCTCCCCGGTCACTCCCTGCGGCGCCTGCCGCCAGCGCATCCGCGAATTCGCCGGCCCCGGCACGCCGATTCTCTCGGCCGGTCTCGACGGGCTGCGGGCCCACTACACGCTCGATCAGCTGCTGCCCACCTCCTTCGGCCCGGAGCACTTCGTCCATGGTACCTGAGGAGATGGCGCCTGAGGACGCGGCCGTCGCGCATCTGCGGGCGGAGGGCTTCGCCGGCCCCTACGATCTGGCGATGGTCACGGGGACCGGGCTTGGCGCCCTGGTGGAGGCGGTCGAGGAGCGTCGCAGCCTCGCCTACGCGGCGATCCCCGGCTTCCCCGCCCCCGGCGTGACCGGCCACAGCGGGCGACTTCATCGCGGACGCCTCGCCGGGCGACCGGTTCTCGTCTTCGAGGGTCGCACTCACGCCTACGAGCGCGGCGATGCCGCGGCCATGCGCGTGCCGCTTGCCGCCGCGCGCGCCCTCGGCGCCGGGAGGCTGCTGCACACCAACGCCGCCGGCTCGCTCAGGCCGGAGGTCGGCCCCGGCCGCCTCGTGATGCTGGACGACCACATCAACCTGTCGGGTCTCAACCCGCTGATCGGCGAGGGGAGCGACGCCCGTTTCGTGTCGATGACGAATGCCTATGACCCTGAGCTGCGCGTCGCTCTTGGTGCGGCAGCGGCGGAGATCGGGCTGCCGCTGTCGACGGGCGTCTACGCCTGGTTTTCCGGACCAAGCTTCGAAACCCCCGCCGAGGTGCGCATGGCCGGCATCCTCGGCGCCGACCTCGTCGGAATGTCGACCGTGCCCGAGACGATCCTCGCCCGCTTCTTCGGGATCCCGGTCGCCGCGATCTCGGTGGTGACCAATCTCGCGGCCGGGATCGCGGGCGGCGACCCTCACCATGCCGAGACCAAGGCGGTCGCCGCGCAGGCGGGGACGGACCTGGCCCGGCTCGTCGCCGCTTTCGTCGGCCGCCTACCCGAAGCGTGAGGAGCGCGGATGACCGCCACACCCCCCCTTTCCCCCCAGGACGCGGCCGGCGTGGCCCGGCGCGCCCTGCCTCTGCTCGATCTCACCGATCTGAGTGATGCGCCCACGGCCACCGCGGCCGAAGACCTCTGCGGGAGGGCCCGCGCGAGCGGCGTCGCCGCCGTCTGCGTCTGGCCCGATTTCGTCGCGGGATGCGTTCGGGCGCTGTGCGGCAGCGGCGTACGGGTTGCCACCGTGATCAACTTCCCGCAAGGCGGCGACGACGTCGCGCGCGCCGTCGCGGAGACCCGCGCCACCCTCGCGGACGGCGCCGACGAGATCGATCTCGTCCTGCCCTATCGCGCGCTGATGCGCGGCGACGCGGACGGCGCCCGCGCGATGGTCGCAGCCGTGCGCGACGTTTG
Source organism: Methylorubrum rhodesianum (assembly GCF_014199985.1). GTDB lineage: Bacteria > Pseudomonadota > Alphaproteobacteria > Rhizobiales > Beijerinckiaceae > Methylobacterium > Methylobacterium rhodesianum. The sequence continues at coordinate 60,106 of NZ_JACHOS010000002.1, forward strand.
CCCCGGCAGGCTCCTCAAGGTGATCCTCGAGACCGGCGAACTCGAAGAGCCGGCGCTGATCTCCCGGGCGAGCCGTCTGTCGCTCGAAGCCGGTGCCGATTTCATCAAGACCTCCACCGGCAAGACGCCGCTCTCCGCCACGCTGCCCGCCGCCGCGATCATGCTGGAGGCGATCCGCGCCGGCGCCGGGCGGCCGGCGGGGCTCAAGGTCTCCGGGGGCCTGCGCCGGGTCGAGGATGCGAGCGCCTATCTCGCCCTCGCGGATCGAGTGATGGGGCCGGATTGGGCGAGCCCGGGCACATTCCGGATCGGAGCGAGCGCGCTTCATGCCGAACTCGTGCGCGCCCTGGAGGCCGCCCCATGAAGCTTCCCCAGGAGATCATTCGCGACAAGCGCGACGGTCGGACTCTGTCGGAGGCCGACATCGCCGGCTTCATCGAGGGCCTGACGCGGGATCGGGTCACCGAGGGGCAGGCCGCGGCCTTTGCCATGGCGGTGTTCTTCCGCGGTCTCTGCCTCGACGAGCGCGTGGCGCTGACCCGTGCCATGACCCAGTCGGGCACCGTGCTCGCGTGGGATCTGCCCGGACCGGTCCTCGACAAGCACTCCACCGGCGGCGTCGGCGATACCGTGAGCCTTCCCCTGGCGGCCATGGTCGCGGCCTGCTGCGGCTTCGTGCCGATGATCTCCGGGCGCGGCCTCGGCCATACCGGCGGCACGCTGGACAAGCTTGCGAGCATTCCCGGCTACGACGTGGCGCCGGGCCTCGATCGGTTCCGGCGGGTCACGGCCGAAGTCGGCTGCGCCATCATCGGCCAGACCGCCGACCTCGCGCCCGCCGATCGGCGCCTCTATGCGATCCGCGACGTCACCGGGACGGTCGAGTCCCTCGACCTCATCACCGCCTCGATCCTCTCGAAGAAGCTTGCGGCCGGGCTCCAGGGCCTCGTCATGGACGTGAAGACCGGCTCTGGCGCCTTCATGGCGCAACGCGCCGAGGCGCGGGCGCTTGCGGAGAGCATCGTCACGGTGGCCAACGCGGCGGGGCTCCGCACCCGCGCCCTCGTGACCGATATGGACGCGCCCCTGGCCTCCAGTGCCGGAAACGCGGTCGAGGTGGCCTACGCCGTCGATTACCTCACCGGCCGCGCCCGCGAGCCGCGTTTCCACGCGGTGACCCTGGCGCTCGCCGCCGAGATGCTGGTGATCGGCGGACTCGCCGCGGATGTTGCAGAGGCGGAAGCGCGGCTGACGGCGGCCCTCGAGTCCGGCCGCGCCTGCGAGGTGTTTGCGCGGATGGTGACGGCGCTCGGCGGACCGGGCGATCTCGTGGAGGCACCCGAACGCTACCTGAAGCGGGCGCCGGTCGTACGGCCGGTGACGGCGCCCAGATCGGGCGTGGTGGAGCGCATCGAGACCCGCGCCATCGGCCTGGCGGTGATCGACCTCGGCGGCGGCCGAACCCGGCCGCAGGACTCCATTGATCCGAGCGTCGGGTTCACCGGCCTGGTTCGGCCCGGCGATCGGGTGGAGAAGGGCGATCCGATCGGGATGGTCCATGCGGCTGACGAGGCGAGCGCCGCGCGGGCCGAGTCGGCCCTGCGGAGCGCCTATCGAATCGGTATGGTACCGGATGCGTGCGAGCCCGTGGTGGAACGGCTCGGCTAAAGGAACCGCAGCTCAGGGAGGGCCGCGGTCTCTCCCCCACTCGTGGAGCGGGGGAGAAGGCGCTCCGGCAAGGCAAAGGGGGCGGATGAGGCTTGCCGCCCCATCCGCCCCCCGCTGGCCTGCCGTTCGCCTACCAGTGATGATGGTGGCCCCCGTGGCGGCGATGGCCCCAATGGCCATGGTGATGGTGGCGATGACCCCAGCCATGGTGGTGATGGCCCCAATGGCGGCGATGATGACCCCAGTGCCCGTGATGGCGATGGCCCCAGTGCCGCGGATGGTGACGGTGGCCGAAATGGTGATGGTGCCACTGCACCGTCTCAACCGTCGCCTCCGACGCCAGGGCCGCCGCCGGAGCCGGCGCCAGCGGGGCGGCGTCGGCGACTGTGACGCCGCCGAAAAGCCCCCCGGCCATCAGCGCGAGTGCGGCCAGCGCGAAGCGAGAGCGACGCGGTGAGGATGGTTCCGACATCGTGTGACCTCCGTTCATTGGGCCGTCCTGGCGGCCTTGAGAGCGAAGCTAGAAGCCACCCGATGAACGTGTTCTGAGCGGATTGCGTACATTGAGAAACAAGGACGCGCAGAATCGGCGCAGTGGATCGACCGCCGAGCGTCCCGGTCGAGAAGAGAAACCGTTCGATCAGCCGGGATCGATCGTTGCAGCCCCGCGATACTCGCTCGGGACTACCGGAACGTGTTTCAGCCGGTCCGGCTCACCTTGCGAATGTCAGACGGCGCCGCTCTTCGCCTCGGGGCGCCGGTACACCCACACGCGGGCCGGAGGCAGGTTGAGCCAGACCTTGTTGGAGCGGCTCGCGGTGTAGCTGCCCGCCTCGCACTTGGCCGGGATCGGCGGCACCACGGCATAGGTGAACTGGACGAAGGGGGCACCCGGATGCATCAGGTCGTGAGCGCCTTGGAGAAGGTCGAGGCGCTGCTCCAGCGGCTTGGTGAAGAGCGGCAGGCTGGAGATGGTCGCGGCGCAGGGGCCGTCGAGCTTGTCGCGCAGCGTCTCGCGGATCCGGTAGGCGTCGCCGCAGATCACGGTCACGCCCGGGAAGCGTCGGCGCAGCAGCGTGCAGAAATCGGGATTGAACTCGACGAGGACGAGCCGCTCCGGATCGAAGCCCCGGCGAATCAGGGCCTCGGTCACCGGGCCGGTGCCCGGTCCGAGTTCGATCACCGGACCGGCGACGTTCGGATCGGCATAGGCGGCCATGGTGCGCGCCAGCATCCGGCCCGACGGTGTCACCGCGCCGGTGACCAGCGGGCGCTCGAACCAGGAGCGCAGGAAGCGCGCCTCGTCCTCCAGGGGATCCTTGCGCTCGCGAATGACGCGTGTGGCGGCGACGGCTCGGGCACTGGAACGGCGAAGCGGCGGCACGTCCGAAGGTCCTCGGCTCATCATGGTTGCGACAGGCTAGACGACGAAAACCCGCGGGCAGTCAAGCTTCGCTGCACGGCGTCGGGTGCATGACCGCAGCGATGAGCCGCGATCATAACCGGTGGAATCCGGCGTTTGATCCCGTGAGACGGGAGCGGATCATGCCCGCGTCGAGCCGCTCACGAAGAAGTCCCGCACCTTGGAGAAGAACCCGGCGCTCTCCGGGTGGTTCTCGTCCGAGGCGCTCTGATCGAATTCCTGCAGCAGCTCGCGCTGGCGCTTCGTCAGGTTCTGCGGCGTCTCCACCGAGACCTGGATGTAGAGGTCGCCGACCTCCCGCGAGCGCAGCACCGGCATGCCCTTCCCCTTGATGCGGAACTGCTTGGCGGTCTGCGTGCCGGCCGGGATGCGCACCTGCGTCTGCGAGCCGTCGATCACCGGCACGGTGATCTCGCCCGAGAGCGCCGCCGTCACCATCGAGATCGGCACGCGGCAGAACAGGTCGGCTCCGTCGCGCTGGAAGAACGGGTGCGGCTTGATCGAGAGGAACACGTAGAGATCGCCCGAAGGCCCGCCGCGCAGGCCGCTCTCGCCCTCGCCCGCGAGCCGGATGCGAAGGCCGTCATCGACGCCCGCCGGCACGTTGATCGAGAGCGTGCGCTCGCGATTGACCCGGCCGGCACCGGAGCAGGACGGGCAGGGATCGTCCACCACCTCGCCGCGGCCGTGGCAGTTCGGGCAGGTCCGCTCGATGGCGAAGAACCCCTGCGCCGCCCGCACCCGGCCGTAGCCGCCGCAGGTCGAGCAGGTGCGCGGCTTCGATCCGGCCTTGGCGCCCGTGCCCGAGCAGGTTTCGCAAGCGATCGAGGTCGGGATGCGGATGGTCTCGGTCTTGCCGGCGAAGGCCTCTTCGAGGCTGATCTCGAGATTGTAGCGCAGGTCCGCGCCGCGCTCCCGACCCGGCGCGCCGCCGCGTCCGCGCCCGCCGCCCGGAGCACCGCGACCATCCCCGAAGAAGTTCTCGAAGATGTCCGACATGAAGTCGCCGAACTCGTTGCCGAATCCGGGGCCGCCCGCGCCGCCCTGGCTGAAGGCGGCGTGGCCGAACCGGTCGTAGGCCGCACGTTTCTGGCCGTCGGACAGGCACTGATAGGCCTCGTTGACCTCCTTGAACTTGATCTCGGCTTCCTTGTCGCCGGGATTGCGGTCCGGGTGATGCACCATGGCCAGCTTGCGGAAGGCGACCTTCAGCTCGCTCTCCGAGGCCGTCTTCGCGACGCCCAAGACCTCGTAATAGTCCCGCTTCGACATTCCCGGCCCCTGGAGCCTCTCGTTCGCGCCGGCTGCCCGCTCACGTGCAGAGCCTCGGCCGCGCCGCGATCCGCCTCCCGACTCGGACGGGACAGGCCGGATCGACCTTCGCTTCTGTCGGACGCCCGGCATGGTTGATCCCCGAGCCATGCCCGAGGATCAAGCCGTCCGCGCCGCTGACGATGAAAAAATGATCGGGAGCGGCGCTGGCGCACCGCTCCCGCACGTCCGGACTTACGCGCGCTTCTTGCGCTCGTTCTCGTCCACTTCCTGGAAGTCGGCGTCGATGACGTCGTCCTTCTTGTCGGCCGAGGCCGCGGCGCCGTCGGCGCCGGGCGCGCCCTCGGCCTGAGAGGCCGCGTACATCGCCTCACCGAGCTTCATCGAGGCCTGCATAAGGTCGTTGGTCTTGGCCTTGATGCCCTCGGCGTCCTCGCCCTCCAACGCCGTGCGCAGGGCGGCGATCGCCGTCTCGATCGCGCCCTTGTCGGCGGCCGAGACCTTGTCGCCGTACTCCGCGACCGACTTCTCGGTGGCGTGGATCAGGCTCTCGCCCTGGTTCTTCACCTCGACCAGCTCGCGGCGCTTCTTGTCGGCCTCGGCATTCGCCTCGGCGTCCTTGACCATCTTCTCGATGTCGGCGTCCGACAGTCCGCCCGAAGCCTGGATGCGGATCTGGTGCTCCTTGTTCGTCGCCTTGTCCTTGGCCGTCACGTTGACGATGCCGTTGGCGTCGATGTCGAAGGTCACCTCGATCTGCGGCATGCCGCGGGGCGCCGGCGGGATGCCGACGAGGTCGAACTGGCCGAGCAGCTTGTTGTCGGCCGCCATCTCGCGCTCACCCTGGAAGACCCGGATGGTGACCGCGTTCTGGTTGTCCTCGGCCGTCGAGAAGACCTGGGACTTCTTGGTCGGGATCGTGGTGTTGCGGTCGATGAGGCGCGTGAACACGCCGCCCAGCGTCTCGATGCCGAGCGAGAGCGGGGTCACGTCGAGCAGCAGCACGTCCTTCACGTCGCCCTGGAGCACGCCGGCCTGGACCGCGGCGCCGATGGCGACGACCTCGTCCGGGTTGACGCCCTTATGGGGCTCCTTGCCGAAGAACGCCTTCACCACCTCCTGCACCTTGGGCATGCGGGTCTGACCGCCGACGAGCACGACCTCGTCGATCTCGTTGGCCGACACGCCGGCATCCTTGAGCGCCTTGCGGCAGGGCTCGATCGTGCGCTGCACGAGGTCGTCGACGAGGGACTCGAACTTCGCCCGGCTGAGCTTCAGCGCGAGGTGCTTCGGCCCGGAGGCGTCGGCAGTGATGTAGGGCAGGTTGATCTCGGTCTGCGTGGCCGAGGACAGCTCGATCTTCGCCTTCTCGGCGGCCTCCTTGAGGCGCTGAAGGGCGAGCTTGTCCTTGGTCAGGTCGATGCCCTGCTCCTTCTTGAACTCGCTGGTCAGATATTCGACCACGCGGTTGTCGAAGTCCTCGCCGCCGAGGAAGGTGTCGCCGTTCGTCGACTTCACCTCGAACACGCCATCGCCGATTTCGAGAATCGACACGTCGAAGGTGCCGCCGCCGAGGTCGTAGACCGCGATGGTGCCGGACTTCTTCTTGTCGAGGCCGTAGGCGAGCGCGGCCGCCGTCGGCTCGTTGATGATGCGCAGTACCTCAAGGCCAGCGATCTTGCCGGCGTCCTTGGTCGCTTGGCGCTGGGCGTCGTTGAAGTAGGCCGGGACCGTGATGACGGCCTGCGTCACCGGCTGGCCGAGATGCGACTCGGCGGTCTCCTTCATCTTCTGAAGGGTGAAGGCCGAGATCTGCGAGGGCGAATATTTCTTGCCGTCGGCCTCGACCCAGGCGTCGCCGTTGTCGCCCTTGGCGATCTTGTAGGGCACGAGGCCCTTGTCCTTCTGCGTCAGCGGATCGTCGTAGGTCCGGCCGATCAGACGCTTGATCGCGAAGAAGGTGCGTTCCGGATTGGTCACGGCCTGCCGCTTGGCGGGCTGGCCGACGAGGCGCTCCCCGTCGTCGGTGAACGCGACGATGGACGGTGTGGTGCGGGCGCCTTCCGCATTCTCGATGACCCGCGGCTGCGTGCCTTCCATGACGGCCACGCAGGAATTGGTGGTGCCGAGGTCGATACCGATTACTTTACCCATGGTGGGATCCCTCTGTTGGATTTTTCAAGCAGACCGCCGAGCCCCGAAGCAGCTCGACCCATGGCGGTACAAAACATCAGGTTTGAGAACGGGATGGATCCGAAGCGCATCGCCCTTGCGGGTTGTGCTTCCCAGGCCTCGTCCCGTGTCCCGCCGCATATAAGAAGACGGCTACGCCGCCGCAAGAACGTGCCCGAATGCGCGAGTGGACGCTTGAGCGTCGGCCGCTATCCGCCGCCGCGCCGGGCGGTTTCCGGCATTCGGCGCTCAGACGAGGGCTTGTTTGTTGCCAGGCTGCCACGTCCGCGCCACGGGTGGCATGCTAGGACGGTGGGATACGGCCCGTGAAGTGGCTTCAAACCGGGAGGCCGACGGCCTGATGTTCCTGCCCGTCTCCGAGAGAATGTCCGCGCGGAAGGTCCGGAGGACGGTTCGCCCGACTCGTGCCGCGATCGGCGGGCTGCTCCTGCTCGCCGGATCGGCGGTGACCGCCTCCACCCCGGCACGGGCTCAGAATTTCTTCGAGGAGCTGTTCGGCATCGGACGGGCGGCGCGTCCTCCGCAGCCGCCGCGCAACGTTCCCGTTCAGCCGCCGCCGCAGCAGCCGGCCGAGCCGGGCGCTCCAGCACCGGGAGAGGGCGTCGAGGCGCGCCCGAGCGGGCCGGCCCAGCCGCGCCAGCCGGTAGTGCTGCGGGTGCCGGCCGAGGACAACGTCGCGGGGCAGGACCTGCTGCTCAACGGGCTGAACGGCTCCCTGAAGATCGAGCGGAGCGGTTCGGCCTACACCGCCCAGATGACGCTGCCGGGCACCAAGATCTCGCAGCCGACCGAGAACTGCTCGGTCAAGCTCAACGGCGGCAAGCCGGTGCCGCTGAGCGCGGAGGGGCGTGCGCAGGGCGTCTCCCGCTTCTCGGCGGCGAGCGCCGAATGCCCGCTGCGCTTCGAGATCCTCGATGGCAGCGTGCTCGCCACCCCGCTCGGTTCGGGCCCGGCCTGCAGCTTCACCGCGGCGGATTGCGAGACCACGCCGTCGGGCCTGTGGGGGCCGGGTGCGGCGAGCCTGATCCCGCAGGCGGGCGAGTTCGACACCGCCCGCGGCGTCGCCGACAAGGCCGTGCGCGACAACTACAAGATCATGACCCAGCGGGCGCGGGGCGGCGATGTCCGCCCGATCGTGCAGGAGCAGGCAGCCTTCTCCTCAGACCGCGAGCAGGCCTGCCGGACCTATGCCCGCGAGGGCGCGCACGGCTATTGCCACCTGCGCTTCACCGAGGCGCGGGCGATCGCCCTGGCGGTGCGGCTCGGCGCCAACACGGCCGCCCCGACCGCGGCCAACACGCCGCCGCGGCCCCGCCGCAGCCGCGCTCCGGTCGAAGGCATGAACCCGGATGCCCCCGGGGCGGAGCCCTTCGCCGATCAGTAGGCGAGGCTCCGGCTCGCCCGGCGCGGGCGCATCGGCGCCGGCGTCGCATAGGGGGAACCGCGCATTTCGCCAGCGTGTTGGGCCGAGACTCACCCAGAGCGAGCCCGGCCATGCCCGACCAGAAGATCGAAGCCTACACCGACCCGGCCGGCGGATGGGGGTCGGCCCGCTCCCTCGTCGATATCCTGACCCGCGAGGAGATCCCGGCCTCCGGCGCGGCGATGCTGATGAAGCAGAACAAGCCGGGCGGCTACATGTGCGTGTCCTGCGCATGGTCGAAGCCGGCCAAGCCCTCGACCTTCGAGTATTGCGAGAACGGCGCCAAGGCGACCGCCTGGGAGCAGACCCGCAAGCGGATCGGACCGGACTTCTTCGAGCGCTACTCGGTCACCGAGCTGCTGAGCTGGCCGGATTACGATCTCGAGGAGAAGGGCCGCATCACCCATCCGCTGCGCTACGACGCGCAGCGCGACCGCTACCTTCCGGTCTCCTGGGAGCAGGCTTTCGAGGAAATCGGTCGCGAGCTGAAGGCGCTGCGGGAGGAAGACCCCAAGGCGGCGGTGTTCTACTCCTCGGGCCGGGCTTCGCTGGAGACGAGCTACATGTACGCGCTGTTCGCGCGCATGTACGGCAACAACAACCTGCCCGACTCCTCAAACATGTGCCACGAATCGACCTCGAAGGCGCTGCCGCAATCGATCGGCGTGCCGGTCGGGACGACGGTGCTGGAGGATTTCGAGGCGACCGACCTGATCCTGTTCTTCGGCCAGAATGTCGGCTCGAACTCGCCGCGGATGCTGCACCCGCTGCAGGATGCCCGGCGCCGGGGCGTTCCGATCATCACCTTCAATCCGCTGCGCGAGCGGGGCTTGGAGCGCTTCACCAACCCGCAATCGCCGATCGAGATGCTGACGCATGCCTCGACGCAGATTTCGACCCAGTACCATCAGGTCAAGGCGGGCGGCGACATCGCGGCGATCGCCGGGATCTGCAAGGCGCTGTTCGCGATGGATCGGCAGGCGCAGGAGGAAGGGCGCCCGCGCATCCTCGATATCGATTTCATCGAAGAGCACACCCACGGGTTCGAAGAGTTCGAGGAATTCTGCGACCGGCTCGAATGGCCGGCGCTGGAAGCCAAGTCCGGCCTGAAGCGCGAGGGGATGGAGGCGGCCGCCGCCGTCTATGCCCGCGCGCGGGCGGTGATCGGCATCTACGGCATGGGCCTGACCCAGCATCGCCGCGGCACCGAGACCGTGCAGATGTTCGTCAATCTGCTGCTTCTGCGCGGCAATATCGGTCGTCCCGGCGCCGGCATCTGCCCGGTGCGCGGCCATTCCAACGTGCAGGGCCAGCGCACGGTCGGCATCGCCGACGAGCCCGAACTGGTGCCCCTCGACAAGCTCAAGGAGATGTACGACTTCGAGCCTCCGCGCGAGAAGGGGATGAACACGATCGAGACCTGCGAGGGTGTCCTCTCCGGCAAGGTGAAGGCCTTCGTCGGGCTGGGAGGCAACTTCGTCCGCGCCGTTCCCGACACGCAACGGATGGAAGAGGCGTGGCGGGGGCTGCGCCTGACCGTGCAGGTCTCGACCAAGCTCAATCGCTCGCATCTCGTCCATGGCGAGATCGCCTACATCCTTCCCTGCCTCGGCCGGATCGAGATCGACGAGCAGGCGAGCGGCCCGCAGGCGGTGTCGATGGAGGATTCGACCTCCTGCTTCCACGGCTCAAGGGGCGTTGCGTCGCCGGTCAGCGACCACGTGCGCTCCGAGCCCTGGATCGTGGCGCAGCTCGCCAAGGCGACGCTGGCACCCAACCCCAAGGTCGATTGGGACGCCTGGGTCGGCGACTATGCCAAGGTGCGCGACGCCATCGAGGCGACTTACCCGGAAAAATTCAAGGACTTCAACGCGCGCCTGTTCGAGCCCGGCGGACTGCACAAGCCGCTCGCCGCCCGCGAGCGGAAGTGGGAGACCCCGACCGGCAAGGCCAACTTCGTCGTGCCGCCGGACGGACTCGATATGGACCCGGACATGAAGAGCGACCGCCGCGACGTGCTCGACCTCATCACGCTCCGCTCGAACGATCAGTTCAACACCACGATCTACGGCTATCACGACCGCTTCCGCGGTGTGAAAGGCACCCGGCAGGTGCTGTTCATGAACGAGAACGACATCGAGCGCCTTCAACTCGCCGACGGCGAGACCGTCGACGTCGTCACGGAGGCCGCCGATGAGTTCGCCCGCGAGGTGAAGGGCCTGCGAATCGTCAAGTACGACATCCCCGAGGGCAACTGCGCCGGCTACTACCCGGAGCTGAACGTGCTGATCCCACTCTGGCACCACGACGCGCAGGCCAAGGTTCCGGCGGCCAAGGCGATTCCCGTGCGGATCGCCAAGGCGGCGGAACTGGCCGTGAGGGATTGAGCGCGCGCCCGTCAGGATCCCGCTGGCGGCGGGCCGAACGACGAGAGGCCGGATTGCACGATGTGCAAATCATCACTTGTACACCGTGCAAACCTGACGCACTCTGGGGGCGTGACGACGCGATCACGCCACCGGAGTGATGCCATGTTGACGCTGTTGCGAACCCTCGCCCGCGGGGCCGCCGCCCAGGCCCGCGAGGACGCCTACGACCGCCACGCCCTACTCGTGCTCGATCAGCAGATCCGCGAGACGGCGGCCGATCTGGAGCGCGGCCGGCGGACGCTGGCCGCAGCCATGGCCGGGGACGGCGCCGAGGCGCGACGGCTGGCGGAGGTCGAGGCCCGCGCAGCCGATCTGGAGACCCGTGCCGTAGCCGCCCTCTCGGCGGGCCGCGAGGATCTGGCCCGCGAGGCGGCCGAAGCCATCGCGAACCTCGAGGCCGAGCGGGATGCGCTGTGCCGGTCGCGGGCGACCTTCGCCGCCGAGGTGGCACGCATGCGCGCGGTGCTCGCCGACGCCACCCGGCGCCAGGCCGCCCTGGAGCGCGGGCGCCGGGTCGCGGCGGCCGCGGAAGCGGTCCGGCGCCTCCGCCGGACGCCGACGGTGAGCGGAGGGGCGAGCCTGCGAGAGGCAGAGGCCACGCTGACACGCCTCCAGCGAATCCAGGCGGAGGCGGTGGAGGCCGACGATGCCCTCACCGCGATCGAGACGCCCGAGGCAACAATCGCCGAGCGCCTCGAGAGCGAGGGCTTCGGGCCCCGGACGCGTCCCTGCTCCGACGACGTGATGGCACGCATGCGAAGCCGCGCCGAGGCGGCCCGCGCCGGCTGCGTCTGATCCCGCTCTTCAGCCCCCCGATCGAGAACCCTGACCATGCCCCAAGAGAACGCGCAGCATAGCGGCAGCTGGGTCGTCTTCACCCAAGCGTCCTTCGTCGCCTCCGCCGCCCTCGTCGGCTTCGGCATCCTGTTCATGCCCCTCGACCTGTGGATGAAGGGCTACCTCGCCATGGGAACGGTGATGCTCGTCCAGTCCTGCATCACCGTCACGAAGACCCTCCGCGACGTCCACGAGGCGCGCCGCATGGTCAACCGCATTGAGGATGCCCGCACCGAGCGCCTGCTGATGTCGGTCGGCAAGGAGTGACGAAAGTCGCCTGCCGGCGGAGACTCGACGCGCGCCCGCGACGGTCCATATTCCGTCGCATGGACAGTTCGGACGGAGCTCACGCGCGACGGCAGGCGATCATTGATCGGCTGCTCCGCGATGCCCTGCGCCCGGCGGGTGGGATCGTGCTGCCGAGTCACGACGCCCTGCCAGCCGATATCCGCATGACCGTCGATCGCCTGCTCGCCAAAGCGGATGCGGAACGCCGCCGATCGCTCACCTACGACGATCTCGAGGAGGCGCTGCCGCCGCGGGACGTGACTGCGGACGACCTGGAGGCGATCTTCTGGGTGCTGGCCGAGTATGGCATCGAGCTTGACGAGGGGGAGTAGACCCTCTCTCCCGTGCCGTGCGAGGTCCTGGCGACGGAGAATCGTGGCGGGGCGGTTCGGCTTTCCCGCGCCGACAGCGGGCGTCTACGCAGGTGTCGGGGTGGCGCCGCCTCGCATCACGGCCGATCGGAGCCGCTCACGCAGCTTGTAAGCTCTTCGCCGAGACGTCTCAGTATTCGGGGGCCTGAGCGGGATCGCCGACAATGTTCTCGGATTCTTGAGCCGAAGCGACGAGCTGCCAGGATCGGTCTGCGGAGGGCCGCTCCGGCCGGCAGCCCTTGCAAATCGAGTGTGTGGCCCAGTCCGCACGATCATCGAGCCGTTTGTAGAGCGCTTCCATCCGCGCTTGTGCCTGGGCACGCTCGGCTTCGCCGGACACATGCGCCCTGACTTCGGGCGGGGGCTGTTCGCAGAGTGCCTGCGTCGAAGCCGCGGTCGGCTGCCGAGGCGGTTTGTTGGCCTGTGCATCGGCTCCACTCGTCCAGAGCAGTGCTGCCGACATCAGTAAGGCAATGATTGTCTTCATATCGACACTGCAGGCATGGAAATATACTGTTATTACACATAGATTGGAAAACAGGTCGTTAATTGCGGGGCGCTCATCGGCGATGGTCCGGTATCGTCGAGGCTGATCAGGCGCGCCGCTGGCCTGCCGGGGCCGTTCCTGCCGGAGCCGGCCGTCTGAACTCTTCAGGGAGGCCGCTCCTCTGAACTCGGCGGCCGTCCGGCTCGATCATCTCCGGTCGAGCGCTGTCCTGACAGGAGGCAGAAGCAGGAAATATTGACGAACGCACTCGTGCGGATCAACCTCATCGGGCAGTCCCGGAGGCTTCGGCGCTCACGCATGCACGAGAGGTTGGTCGACCGGTGGCATCGGGAGAATAAGGCGGCCCATCGGCCGCCGTCGGCGTTGCATCAATGCGTGACGGGAGCGGTCAGGGGCGGACTACTCGGGATCGTCCTGCTTGCCGCGCTGTTCCTAGTCGGCTGGGTCGGTCTGCTCTGAAACGCGGGCGCCCTCGCGCGCCGATGCCGAGATGCCTCGCAAAACCCCGATCGCGGATCGCTTTCTCTTCGGGCGGTGCGGCGTCGGTCTCGTGCGCGAGGGAAAAGGGCCGTACCGCGACCTGAGCCGAGCCCGGCGTCCCGACTCGATCCGGCGGGGGGGCGGTTCAGCCCTCCGCCCCCTGCAGCAGCCGTGCCGCCGCGGCGCGGGCCTCGTCGGTGACCGTGGCGCCGGCGAGCATCCGCGCGATCTCCTCGCGGCGCGCATCCGCCGCGAGGCCGACGACACGGGTGGTCACCCGATCGGCACTCTTTTCCGCGCCTTTGGCCGTCTTCCCCTTCACGCTGTCCTTGGCGATTCGGAAATGGGTCGAGGCGCGGGCGGCGACCTGCGGCGCGTGTGTGACCGCCACGACCTGCACCTGCTCCGAGAGCCGGCCGAGCCGCGCGCCGATGGCATCGGCCACGGCGCCGCCGAGTCCGGTGTCGATCTCGTCGAAGATCAGCGTCGGCGCCGAGCCCTTGCCGGCCAGCACCACCTTGAGCGCCAGCATGAAGCGGGACAGCTCGCCGCCCGAGGCAACCTTCATCATCGGGCCGGCGCGGGTCCCGGGATTGGTCTGCGCCCAGAACTCGATCCGCTCCGTGCCCGCCGCGTCGCGGGAGGCTTCATCCACGGTGATCTGCGTGATGAAGCGGGCGCCCTCCAGCTTCAGCGGCGGAAGCTCGGCCTGCACGGCCGCGTCCAGGGCCTTCGCGGCCTTGCGCCGACCGTCGCCGAGCTTCTTCGCGGCCTGGGCATAAGCGGCCTCCGCCGCCTCCAATTCGGCCTCGAGGCCCGCGAGCGCCTGCTCGCCGGCATCGAGAGCGGCGACGTCCGCGTCGTAGCGACCGCGCAGATCGGCGAGGTCGTCGGCCGGGACGCCGTATTTTCGCGAGGCGGCGCGCAGGGCGAACAGGCGCTCCTCGACCCGCTCCAGCTCGCGCGGGTCGAACTCGGCGGCGAGCACCGCGGCGTCAAGGGCGGCGCGCGCCTCGTCGAGGGCCACCAGCGCGGCGTCGAGGGCCGCGATACTCGGATCGACCAGCGTCGGCACCGTCGCGCTGCGCCGCTCCAGGCGGCGCACGGCGGAGGAGAGATGCGGCACGAGAGAGCCGGAGCCGCCGACGAGGTCGAGCGCCTCGTTGAGCTCGCGCGCGACCTTCTCGCCCTGCTGCATCACCGTGCGGCGCTCGGCGAGCGTGGCTTCCTCGCCGGGCTGCGGATCGAGGCTCCCGAGTTCCTCCACCGCGTGGCGCAGGAAGTCGGCTTCCTTCTGCGCCGCCTCGACCCGAGCGCGCTGCTCGGACAGGGTCGAACGGGCGGTGCGCACGCGTTTGGCCGCGGCGGCGACCTGGTTGAGCGGTCCCTGCAACCCGCCGAAGGCATCGAGGATGATGCGGTGTGTGGTGGGATCGGCGAGTGCCCGGTCGTCGTGCTGCCCGTGGATCTCGACGAGCGCCGTGCCGATCGCCCGCATCGTCTGCACGCCGACCGGCTGGTCGTTGACGAAGGCACGGGTACGCCCGTCGGCGAACTGCGTGCGGCGCAGGATCAGGTCGCCGTCGGTGTCGATCTCGGCCGCCGCTGCGACGGCCCGGGCGGGGTGGTCCATGGGCACGTCGAACACCGCGGTGACGCCGCCCTGCGCCTCGCCCTGCCGCACGAGCCCGCCATCGCCGCGCCCGCCCAGCGCCAGGGCGAAGGCGTCGAGCAGAATCGACTTGCCCGCGCCGGTCTCGCCCGTGAGGACGGTGAGTCCAGCGGAGAAGGTCAACTCGAGCTTGTCGATCAGAACGATGTCGCGGATTGCGAGCTGGACGAGCATGAAGCGGCGCCAGAGCCCCTTATTGAATTGTGCGTGGGTTTAGCCGTAAGCGGAGACGACTTCACCCGGAAAGTGCTGCGAGATCGGCGACGACGATCGGCCGCGCGATGGTCGCAAACCAGGCCGTTTCCCTCATCGGGTGAAGCGTGACTGGGAGCCGGACCATGCGGATCGTTGCGGTGAGTCGGGTGCTCGATGAGGTCGATATCATCGAGGCCTTCATCCGGCATGCCGCCGCCTTCGTCGATCATCACATCATCCTCGACAATGGAAGCCGCGATGGGACCATCGAGGTCGTCAAACGTCTCGCCGAGGAAGGCTTGTCTCTGACGGTCTACCAATCGCCGTCGATCTGCTTCTCGGAGCGGGACATGAACAACTGGCTCTACAACGAGGCTGTCGACCGGCACGATGCGGATTGGGTCGCCTGTCTCGACAGCGACGAGTTCTACGACGAGCGCGAGTTGTCGGGCGGATTGCGGCGCTACCTCCAGGGACTGGAGACTTCCGGTGAGACCGTCGTCGCCGTCCGGATACCCTGGGCGCATTACAACTACAGGACCGACGACGACGCGACCGAGAATCTCGTGCCGCGCCGCATCACCCACCGCACGGAGATCGTCGCCGAAGGCAAGGTGATCGCGAGCTGGCGGCTCGGAAAGGAGAAGGGGCTCGTGCTGGAAGGGCAGCACGACGTGTCCCTTCCGGAAGGAAGCCAAGGCACGGTCGTCACCGAGCAGCGGCTTCGGATCGCGCATTTCTCCGTCAGAAATGCTGCCCAGTACGTCACGAAAGTCGTGCGAGGATGGGCGAAGATCCTGACGGCAGGTCAGGCTTGCCTGGATCGAGGCTTCTCGAGCCATTATCGCGGGCCGTTCGAGCTACTGAGGGATCACCCCGAACGATTGCTGAGGTCCGATTGGATCATCGAGCAGGAGAACGAGGATCGCTGCGTCATCCACGACCCGATCGATTACCGCGGCGGACCCCTCCGCTACACGCCACCGAACGACCCTGAGATGCAGTCGGTCCGGGCGCTCATCGGTTTCCTGTCGGAGGTCTGCACCCGCTACGGCGAGCTGACCGACGCGCTGCCCGTGGCGAGGGCCTATTCAGAGCGGATCGAGCGGCGGATCGACCGGATCGTCTGAAGCACGCGCGCCTGGGCCGCGCCGAGCCCGATTGGGCGGGGGTGGTGTTGGCTCCGCCTGGGACGCTGAGGTTGCTGTTCATCCGGCGCCGTCATCGCGAGCCTTCGCGACGCACGCCGTGGCCCAATATCTCCGGACGGCTCGCGCCCGGGATCGCGTCGGGTCCGCCCTGCAGGGGCACCGGAGCGGCGTAAACGAGAACAGCGCCCCGGATCTCGGATCCGGGACGCTGTTCGTATGCGTCGTCTTTGTCGCGCAAGCGCCGTGAGGAGGCCCTACTCCGCGGCGGCGGTCCGCCCGATCACGCCGCGATAGATCTTGCTGATCCAGGAGGATTTTTCCTCGCGCGGCTCCAGGCCGCCGGTCTGCAGGAGCTTGTAGGCATCCTGATACCAGGGGCTGTCGGGGAAGTTGTGGCCGAGTACGGCCGCGGCGGTCTGCGCCTCGCCGGTGATGCCGAGCGCCATGTAGGCCTCGACCAGACGCTCCAGCGCCTCCTCGGCGTGGCGGGTCGTCTGGTACTTGCTGACCACGTCGCGGAAGCGGTTGATCGCCGCCGGGAAGGCGCGCTTCTCAAGGTAGAAGCGGCCGACTTCCATCTCCTTGCCGGCGAGCTGATCGCGGGTGATCTGGATCTTGGCCTTGGCGTCGGCGGCGTATTCGGAGGTCGGGTACTTCTGCACCAGCTCCTGGAGAGCGACGAGGGCGCGCTCGGAGCGCTCCTGATCGCGGGTCACGTCCGGGATCTGCTTATATTGCGACATCGCCATCAGGTACTGGGCGTAGGCCGCGTCCTTGCTCGCCGGATGGCGCTGCAGGTAGCGCTTGGAGGCGGTGATGGCATCGTCGTACTTCGCGCCCTCGTAGTTCGCGTAGGCCGTCATCAGCAGGCCTTTCCGCGACCAGTCGGAATAGGTGTACTGCTTGTCGAGCTGCTCGAACTGCTTGGCGGCGTTCTCGTAATCCTTGTCCTCCATCTTCGCCAAGCCGTCGCTGTAGAGCTTGTCCGCCGGCGTGTCCGGAACGGCCTCTGGCTTGTACTTCTCGGCGAAGAGATTGGTCGGGTCGAGGGCGTCGCAGCCGCCGAGCCCGAGGCCGAGGCTGAGAAGCACGGCCGCCATCGCGCCACGGGTCGGGAAGGTCAGAGGCATCGCGGTCAAATTCCCTGTCAGGTCCGGCCGCCTCGAGGCGGCACGCGACCTACGCGCAGGCTTTCACGGGTGGAGGCCGATTCGGGCGTCAAAACGGCAGGGCGGCAGGAACTGTTAACGGATTCCGCCCGGAGCGTGGATCGAGGACCGATGTGGCGCAGCGGTTACAGTTCCGCGGCGAAGGCGGCGATGCCGAGGCCGAACTCGGCGCGGGCCGGTTCGCGGCGGCTGCCCTGGCCCTCGACGATGGCGTAGTTCGCGCGGTCGGCGAACAGGGCTTCGAGGATGCCGACATTCATGCGGTGGCCACCGCAATAGGAGCGGTAGGCGCCCTGGATCGGCAGGCCGGCCAGAGCGAGATCACCGACCGCGTCGAGGAACTTGTGGCGGACGAACTCGTCCGCGAAGCGCAGGCCTTCCGGGTTGACGACGGCGGTTTCGCCGACGGCGACCGTGTTGTCGAGGGAGGCGCCGAGCGCGAAGCCCGCTTTCCAGTAGCGCTCCACGTCCTTCATCATGCCGAAGGTGCGGGCGGGGGCGATCTCGCGGCGGTAGGCGGCCGGGGTCAGGTCCATCGCCTTGCGCGAGCGGCCGATCACCGGGGATTCGAAATCGATCTCCACGTCGAGGCGGAATCCGCGGTCGATCGGGCGGAGTTCGGCGAAGGCGCGGCCGGCCTCGATGCGGACCGGCTGAAGCACCTTGATCCAGCGGCGCGCCGCGCCGCAGGAGGCGAGGCCGACGCTGTCGATGGCGGTGACGAAGGGGCGGGCGCTGCCGTCGAGGATCGGCATCTCGGGGCCGTCGATCTCGATCAGCGCGTTGTCGACACCGAGGCCGTAGAGGGCCGACATCAGGTGTTCGATGGTGGCGACGGCGCCGGTCTCGACGTCACCGATGACGGTGCACAGCTCGGTGGCGGAGACGCAGGCGAAGTGGGCCTTGATGAGCCGGTCGTTGCCGGTGGTGGTGCCCGTTCGGAGGAAAGCGATACCGTGGTTGGCTTTGGCGGGGTGGATCGTGATCTCTGCCGGGTTTCCGGAGTGGACTCCGATTCCGGTGAGGGTCACGGACGTTTTGAGCGTTGTTTGTTGGTTCGTCCGCATACCTTAGCCCTCGGCCAGGATCCTTCCCGCGCAGGCCCGATCCGGGGCGCGGTATGGGAAAGTCCGTCCGCTGCTTGAAGCCTCTGCGAGCGCTGCCGGTCGGTCGACCATCCGCGCCTTCTGTCGTTCCGGCATGGTGTATAGCTGTGGCAAACAGGGCGGCCAAATCACGGATTCTTACGTTCTGTTACAGCCACGGTTTCGCCACGATCTTTGAAAAGCATTTTGTGTTCAATGTCTTAACAAGCAACTAAACCCGGGATCTTGCGATCCCGGGTCTGTTGCCGAAACACCTCACTGTAGGCCGAAGGGGGCATGGTTTCCCCCATCAATCCACAGCTGATGCGCCTCTTGGTTCGGTGGTCAGTTGGCTTGGCGGCGGAGGAAGGCGGGAATCTCGAGCTGGTCGTCTTCCATCATCCGCGGCGGCAGGGCGCGGCCCTGCGGGTCGAGGTTGCCCTGCGCGGGGCGGTATTGCGGCGCCTGGGGTGCCGGCGCCCGCAGAGCGGGCTCGACGCGCGGCGCAGCGACCGGAGCCGGCGCCGCGGCGCGGGCGGGCTGAGCCGGGGCGGGCTCGGCCTCCTCGCGGCGACCGCCGAAGCCGACGGTGGCGAGGCGGCGCAGCAGGGTCATGCGCTTGGAGTCCTGGCTCGGCTCCGGCTGGGGCTCCTCACCGCGGCTCTTGAGGATCTGCGCCTGGGTGTGGGGCGGCAGGTCCGAGATCTGCGGCATGCGCGGCGGGCGGGCGAGCTGCGGGCGCGGCGGCACGTAGGGACCGTTCGCGACCGCCGCGGGCTCCTGCGCCTGGGCGGGGGCCGGCGGCTCGTAGGCCGGGACGGCGGCGCGGGCCGGCGCCTGGGTTAGCACGACGTCGTGGTGGTGCAGGGCCGGGGCGGGCTCGGCGCGCATCGGCTCGGGCGCGACCGGCTCGGACAGCATCGCCCGCGGGCCGGCGTTCGGGGCGAGCAGCGGCTCGGGGCCCGAGGCCCGATGCGTCGGCTGATGGGCCGCCTGCTGCACCGGCTGATGCGTCGAGGCGGGGCTCAGCGCCGCGGAAGCGCGGGCGCGGGCCTCGGAGCGCAGGCGCTCGGCGACCTCGGCGATCCGCTGCTCGGTCTGGGCGATCTCCGGGTTGTTCGGGGAATCGGCCGAGATCAGCGCCGGCTCGATGCCGGTGGCGACCACCGAGACGCGGATGATGCCGTCGAGGCTCTCGTCGAAGGTCGCGCCGAGGATGATGTTGGCGTCCGAATCGACCTCCTCGCGGATGCGGGTGGCGGCCTCGTCGAGCTCGTAGAGGGTGAGGTCGGAGCCGCCGGTGATCGAGATCAGCAGGCCGCGGGCACCCTTCATCGACACGTCGTCGAGGAGCGGGTTGGCGATGGCCGCTTCCGCCGCGCGGTTGGCGCGGTTCTCGCCGGAGGCCTCGCCGGTGCCCATCATCGCCTTGCCCATGCCGCGCATGATCGCGCGCACGTCGGCGAAGTCGAGGTTGATCAGGCCTTCCTTGACCATCAGGTCGGTGATGCAGGCCACGCCCGAGTAGAGCACCTGGTCGGCCATGGCGAAGGCGTCGGCGAAGGTGGTCTTCTCGTTGGCGACCCGGAACAGGTTCTGGTTCGGGATGACGATCAGGGTGTCGACCGCCGCCTGAAGCTCCTGGATGCCGGCCTCGGCCGTGCGCATCCGGCGCATGCCCTCGAACTGGAACGGCTTCGTGACGACGCCGACCGTGAGGATGCCCATGTCACGCGCCGCGCGGGCGATGACCGGGGCCGCGCCGGTGCCGGTGCCGCCGCCCATGCCGGCGGTGATGAAGGCCATGTGCGCGCCCGAGAGCTGGTCGCGGATCTCGTCGATGACTTCCTCGGCCGCCGCCGAGCCGACCTCCGGGTGCGAGCCGGCGCCGAGCCCTTGCGTCACGCCGATGCCCATCTGGATCACCCGCTCGGCCTTCGAGGAGGTGAGCGCCTGGGCATCGGTGTTGGCGACGACGAACTCGCAGCCGAGCAGACCCGACTCGATCATGTTGTTGACGGCATTGCCGCCCGCGCCGCCGACGCCGAACACGGTGATGCGGGGCTTGAGTTCCCGGATGTCCGGAGCCTGAAGAGAGATGGCCATGTGGTCGAACCCTTCGTGACTTTCGATTGCCTGAACGACGTCTTGCGACGCCTGCCCTGTTTTGCTTGTCCCGCGCTGGCCTCGCGGCGGCGCGGGGTCGTCTTCAGAAACTTTCCCGGATCCAGCGACCGACCCGCGAGAAGTAGCCGTCCGTTCCCGTGCCGGCGAAGGCGCCCTGCCCCCGCGGCTCGAAATGCTCCGCATGCGCCACCTGCGGGTAGACCAGCAGGCCGACCGAGGCCGAGAAGGCGGGCCCCTTGGCGGCTTCCGGCAGGCCGCGGATGCCGAGCGGGCGCCCGATCCGGACCTGTCCCTGGAGGATGCGTCGGGCCGTCTCCGGCAGGCCGACGAGCTGGCTGGCGCCGCCCGTGAGGACCACCCGGCGCCCGGCCTGGGCGCCGAAACCGGCCCCACGCAGGCGGTCGCGCACGAGTTCGAGCACTTCCTCGACCCGCGGCTTGACGATGCGCACGAGCTGCGAGCGGGGCACGTGGCCGGGTGCCTCGCCCTCGTCCTCGCCGACGCCGTGCACGGCAATCATGTCCCGCTCGTCGGAAGCCGTGGCAATGGCCGAGCCGTAGAGCGTCTTCAGTCGCTCGGCGACGGAGACGCGGGTCGAGAGGCCGCGGGCGATGTCCATGGTGACGTGGTGGCCGCCGACCGCGACCGCGTCGCAATGGACGAGGTGCCCGCCCATGAACACGCCGACGCTCGTGGTGCCGCCGCCCATGTCGACGACGGCGCAGCCGAGTTCGGCCTCGTCGTCCACCAAGGCCGAGAGGCCGGCGGCGTAGGGAGTGGCGATCACCGCGTCGACGCCGAGATGACAGTGCTCGACCGCCAGCATCAGGTTGCGGGCGGCGGCGGCCTCCGCCGTGACGACGTGGAGATCGACGCCGAGGGCGCTGCCGATCATGCCCGACGGGTCGATCACCGCGCCCTGGCCGTCCAGCGCGTAGCCGGTCGGCAGGGCGTGGAGCACGGCCCGGCCGGGGCTGACGCCGTGGGCGCTCGCGGTTTCCAGAACCCGCTCCACGTCGGAGCCGGTGACGGTGCCGGAGCGGACGTTTACCCGCGCCTCGAAATGCTGCGAGGCGATGCGCCCGCCGGAAATGTTGACGATGACCGATTGGACCTCGGCCTTGGCCATCCGCTCGGCGGCGTGGACCGCCTGACGGATCGCGCCCTCGGCCGCTTCGAGATCGACGATGGCGCCGCCCTTGAGGCCGAGCGAGCGCTGGTGGCCGATGCCGATGATGCGGGCCAGATGCGTGCGCCCGCGCAGGGTCGACATCGCCTCGGCCGGCTGCAGCTCGGCGATGAGGCAGACGACCTTGCTGGTGCCGATGTCGAGAACCGACATCGTCGCGCTCCGACGGGCGGAGAGCGGCTTCAGGCGCGGCGTGAGGCCGTGGTGAGTCTGCATCGGACGCTACTCGACGGATACGCGAGAGGACACGGAGGAGAGTTCGTTCGAGAGGGCGGCGCTCATGTCGCGGTCCCCTTCTTCGGCTTCTTGCGGCTCTCGGCCCGGGCGGCCGCGGCCTCCTCGGTCAGGCGCACCACGACGCGATCGGCCATGCGCAGATCGACCGCGATGATGTCCTTCTCCAGAATCCTGCTCTCCCGCTCCAGGCGGACGAGGCGGGCCAGCGCCTCGGCGGGAGCGGCTTCGGGCAGGCGGATGTCGACGCCGTCGAGCTTGAGCGTCCAGCGTCGGCCGGAGACGTAGGTGCCGGCGCGGATGCGCGAGCCCAGCGGGCCGGCCGCCTCGATCAGGTCGAGATATTCCTTGAGGCGCTCGTTGGCGCCCGCACCCACCACGAGGGGCAGGTTGACGTAGCGCTCGTCGCGCAGATCGTCGATCACCTTGCCGTCGGCGGCGATCACCTGGATCTCGCCGTTCTGCTGCCACAGGGCGGCGGGCTCCCGCTCGACCTGGTTGATGACGATCTCGTTCGGGTACAGCTTGCGCACGGAGGCGCTGGCGATCAGCTTCTCGGCGAGCAGGCGGTCGCGCACCCCGTCGACGTCGAGGAACGGCACCGAGGAGCGCCAGTCGATGCCGGCGGTGCTCAGCACCTCGCGCTCGTACATCCGCGACAGGCCGGTGATGGTCACCCGCTCGACGCCGAAACCGGCGATCCGGGCGAGGATGTCGAGCGGACGGCCGTTCTCGGCGACGAAGGCGTCGTAGCGCCCGCTCATGACGAAGCCGGTCAGCGCGACGCCGCCGGCGAGGCCCGCGACCAGCGCGGTGCCCGCGAGCCGCGGCACGCGCGCCTCGATCGGCACCGCCGGCCGCAGCCGGCGCGCCGACGAGAACCGCCTGAGGATCCTCGGGAGCCGCAGGCCCGCGAGGAATCCGCCGCTGCCGGAGGTACCGGCAGCGTTCAGCGGTTGAGAGAAGCGTCCTCCACCATCCATCGGACGAGTTCACCGAAACTCAGGCCTGCATGGGCCGCGATCTCCGGCACAAGGCTCGTCTGGGTCATCCCTGGCTGCGTGTTGACCTCGAGGACGACGAGGGCGCCGGTTCCTCCCGGCGTGTCGTCGTAACGAAGGTCGGCACGGCTGACGCCACGGCATCCCAGTGCTTGATGCGCCGTTAACGCCAACTCTTGGACACGCTGGTAAACATTTAGTTTAAGATCCGCGGGAAGGACGTGAATCGACCCCCCGCCAGCGTACTTCGCATCGAAGTCGTACCACTCCCCAGAGACCGGCTTGATCTCGGTCACGCCGAGGGCCCGGTCGCCCAGCACGGCACAGGTCAGCTCGCGGCCGGCAACGTAAGTCTCTGCAAGGACTTCCTCGCCGTAGACCCACTCGTCGGAAGCCAGGATTTGGGGCGGATGGGAGCGCTCCTCGCGCACGATGATCACCCCCATGGAGGAGCCCTCGGCGATCGGCTTCACGACATAGGGAG
Organism: Methylorubrum rhodesianum; assembly: GCF_014199985.1. Taxonomy (GTDB): domain Bacteria; phylum Pseudomonadota; class Alphaproteobacteria; order Rhizobiales; family Beijerinckiaceae; genus Methylobacterium; species Methylobacterium rhodesianum. The sequence continues at coordinate 83,305 of NZ_JACHOS010000002.1, forward strand.
GGGTTAACGGGTGTGACTTCGCCGCATCATGACGGTTAACGACCCGGCCCTCCGGAACGCTGACTCCGGCCGCGCGCATGACCGTTTTGGCACGCTCCTTGTGCATGGCGAGCGCCGAGGCCAGCACCCCGGAATGGGTGTAGGGGATCTTCAGGATCTCCAGGAGGCCCTGAATCGTGCCGTCCTCGCCCGCCGGTCCGTGCAGCGCGTTGAGCGCCGCGTCGGGCTTCAGGTCGGTCAGCACCGATGCGATGTCGGGCCCGACATCGACGCGGGTGACGCGGTACCCCTCCCCTTCCAGCGCCGCGGCGCAGGCATTGCCGGAGCGGAGCGAGATCTCCCGCTCGGAGGACCAGCCGCCCATCAGGACGGCGACGTGCTTGGACATCGGTTTCGAGCCTTTCAGGGCTGGTTCGGCGCCTCCGGCGCCCGATGGTGCGGGGGAAGCGGGATCAAGCCTCGTTGCCGAGGAGCCGGGTGCCGCGCATGGCGACGCCGCCCTCGACGGTGATGGCGTGGCGTCGCAGCCCGGCGAAGAAGCGCGCGAAATCCGGGCGGCGAAAGGTGATGCGGCCGGGGCCGCCGTCCGGCGAGATCGCGTCGAACAGGACGACCGAGGGTTCAGGCGATGCGTCCGCGTAGTCGAGGCAGAGCCAGAGGTCGGAGCCGTGGCTGCTGAGCGGGATCATGCGGTCGATCCCTGGTAGGGCGGCGCGCCAGGATTCCTCCTCGCCGCCGACGTCGATGCCGTCGGCGATCGTGCCGAGCGTCTTCAGCCGTTCCAGGGAACTCAGGCCGAAGCCGGGCAGCACCGTGCGCCAGATTTCGTCGGCCTCGCGCAAGGCCGCGTCGCCCTCGAACACGAAGGGCGCATCGGGCGTGTCCGTGGCGAGGAAGAAGTCCGTCGTCCCACCGTTCCGCCGCCGGTAGAGCGCCCGGAGCGATTCGGGCAGCGTCACGCCAAGGCGGGATTCGGCCGCGCCGATCGCCGCCTCGGCCTCGCCGGCCCAGTCCGCGGCCGGCGTATCCGCCTCGAAGAACGTGGCGTGGGTCGGGGCTTCGGAGTCGATGACGAGGCGGGGCTCCGACGGAGGGACGGTATCCCGCAGGGCAACGAACCGATCGGTCAGGCGGGCATGCGCCGCCTCGCAGCGACGCCGCAGCGCCGCGTAGGCCTCCTCCGACAGGTATGCGCCGGGCTTCGCGCCGTCCCACTCGCGATTGAGCCGGTCGCGCAGGCGCAGGATGTCGCCGCCCGCGCGGGCCTTATCGGCCCCGGCGGCGACCTCTTCGACGAGTTTGCCGAGTTCTGCCGCCAGGGCCGTGGGGTCGGTCGTGGCCATGGGCGATCCCTCCTCCGATCTCGACGGGTGCGCTCCGTCAGGCGGGCGAGGCCTCGACGCCGATGCGCTTGATCTCCCAGTGCAGCTCGAAGCCCGAATGTTCGCGCACCCGGCGGCGCACCTCCTCGCCGAGTCCCTCGATATCGGCGGCGGTGGCGCCGCCGCGGTTGATCAGGAAGTTGCAGTGCATCTCCGAGACCTGGGCCCCGCCGCGGATCAGGCCGCGGCAACCGGCGGCGTCGATGAGCTGCCAGGCCTTGCCGCCCTCGGGGTTCTTGAAGGTCGAACCTCCTGTGCGCTCGCGGATCGGCTGAGCCGCCTCGCGGGCGGCGGTGACCCGCTCCATCTCCGCCTCGATCGCTTCGCGGTCGCCGGGACGTCCCCGAAACAGGGCGCTCGTGAAGATCACGTCCTCGGGTGCCGAGGAGTGGCGGTAGCGAAAGCCCATCTCGGCATGGGTGAAGCTGCGGACCTCGCCCTTGCGGTCGATGCCGCGGGCCTGGATCAGCACGTCGGTGGTCTCGCCGCCATGGGCGCCGGCATTCATCCGAAGCGCACCGCCGATCGAGCCGGGAATGCCGCGGAAGAAGGCCAGTCCGTCGAGACCGGCCTCCGCCGCCGCCTTGGCCAGCCGCATGTCCGGCACGGCGGTGCCGGCGCGGAGGGTGTCGCCGTCGATCTCGACCGAGCCGAACGCCTTGCCGCCGAGCCGGATCGTCACGCCCGGAATGCCGCCGTCACGCACGATCAGGTTCGAGCCGAGCCCGATCACGGTCACCGGCACGGACGGATCGAGGGCGGCGAGAAAGACGGAAAGGTCCTCCTCGTCGGCCGGGCTGAACAGCACCTGCGCCGGCCCGCCGACGCGGAACCATGTGAGGTCGCTGAGCGACTGGTCTTCGAGCAGGCGACCGCGGAGGTTGGGCGCGGCGGCGCGGATTTTTTCGATCAGATCGGGAAAGGCGGTCATCCAGGGTCTCCCCCTCTCCCCGCACGCGGGGAGAGGGCTTCGGCGACCTCGTCGTCGCCGAAGCGAGGCGGCAGCCGAGGGTGAGGGGGCGAATCCGGAGGAGGCTCGCGCGTCGAGGCCTCCTCACCTTCGCCCTGCGGGCTCGTCGCGCCGACGACCCAAGTCGGGCTTGCCCGATTTGGGCAACCTAGATCGGAACTCGGGTAAACCCGATGTCCGAGGTCGTCGCGACCCTCTCCCCGCGTGCGGGGAGAGGGGGGAAGCGCGGCAAGGATCGTGTCTAATACGCCGATGACGTTGTTCGAAACCTCCGCGTTCAAGAATCGAAGAACGCGATAGCCTTGCTCGATTAGCCAGGCATCTCGAACCGCGTCGTAACCGCTCTCCGCATGCTGGCTGCCGTCGCGTTCGATGATCAGCCTCGCCTCGCGGCAGCAGACATCCGCCACGTAGGGGTCGACGCTCTCCTGTCGCACGAACTTAAACCCGGCGAGACGACGGTCGCGCAAACGATACCAGAGGCGGCGCTCGGCCTCCGTCTGCTCATGCCGCAGCCGCTTTCGAAACTGCCTCCGCTCGTCGTCCGCGGAGCGCATGCCTCACCCCTGCAAAGCCGCCAGCTCCCCCGGCAGTGCGTAGGCCCACTGCGTGATCGTTCCGGCGCCGAGACACACCACGTAGTCGTTCGGCCCGGCGCGGCCGGCAACCAGTCGGGCAAGATCCTCGGGCCGCTCCAGGGCGACGGCATCGCGGTGGCCGCGGGCCTTCAGGCCGGCGATCAGCGAGTCGCGGTCGATGCCCTCGATCGGCGCCTCGCCCGCGGCGTAGACCGGCGCGACGATCACCGTGTCGGCATCGTTGAAGCAGGTGCAGAAATCCTCGAACAGCGACTGAAGCCGGGTGTAGCGGTGCGGCTGCACCACCGCGATCACCTTGCCGGCGGTGGAGGAGCGGGCGGCGCGCAGCACCGCGGCGATCTCCACCGGGTGGTGGCCGTAATCGTCGAAGATCGCCGCGCCGTTCCACTCGCCGGTGCGGGTGAAGCGGCGCTTGACGCCGCCGAAGCCCGAGAGCGCCTTCCGGATCGCGTCCTCGGAAACGCCGAGCTCGTGGGCCACCGCCAGCGCGGCCGTGGCGTTGAGCGCGTTGTGGCGGCCCGGCATCGGCAGGACGAGATCCTGCATCTCCAAGCGGAAACCCGGGCGGCGGTCGCGGATCATCACGCGGAAGCGGCTCTGGCCGCCCTTCAGGTCGATGTCGAGCAATCGCACGTCGGCCTGCGGGTTCTCGCCGTAGGTGATGATGCGCCGGTCCTCGATATGGCCGACCAGATCCTGGACGATCGGGTGATCGATGCACATCACCGCGAAACCGTAGAACGGGATGTTGTCGATGAAGCGCCGGAAGGCGTCCTTGATCGCGTCGAACGAGCCGAAATGATCGAGATGCTCGGGGTCGATGTTGGTGACGATGGCGACATCCGCCGGCAGCTTGAGGAAGGTGCCGTCGGATTCATCGGCTTCGACCACCATCCAGTCGCCGGCGCCCATGCGGGCATTCGTGCCGTAGGCGTTGATGATGCCGCCATTGATGACGGTGGGGTCGAGGTTGCCGGCGTCGAGGAGCGTCGCGACGAGCGAGGTCGTCGTCGTCTTGCCGTGGGTGCCGGCCACCGCGACGCAGGACTTGAAGCGCATCAGCTCGGCCAGCATCTCGGCCCGGCGCACCACCGGCAGGCGGCGCTCGCGGGCCTCGACCAGCTCCGGATTGTCGCGGCGGATCGCGGTTGAGACGACGACGAGGGCCGCGTTCTCGACGTTCTCGGCCCGGTGGCCGACGAAGGTGCGGATGCCGTTCTCGGAGAGTCGGCGGACGTTGGCGTTGTCGTTCGCGTCCGAGCCCTGCACCGTGTAGCCGAGATTGGCCATCACCTCGGCGATGCCGGACATGCCGATGCCGCCGATGCCGATGAAGTGGATGGGGCCGAGCTTTTCGGGCAGCTTCATATCGAAAACCTTTTGAGTCCGGGGCTCTGACGAGTCTCGGCTGTCTCGTATCGAACCCCGACGATCCTGAATCGCCGAAGCCCGCCCCGCGCCTGCGGGGCGGCGGTCGTCCGCCGGGCGCGGCAAGCCTTTCGGACTTGCCGCCTTTATGAAGTCGCGGTCGCGGTCTCGACGACGAGGGCGGCGAGGCGGTCGGCCGCGTCGAGGATGCGGGCGGTTTTGGCCGCAGCGGCGGCCTGGGTCAATTTCCGCGGCGCCTCGAACAGGTCCACGAGTTCGGCGGCGAGCCGGTCGGGGGTGAAGGCGCTTTGCGGGATCGACAGCGCGGCGCCGATCTGCGCCAGGGTCGCGGCGTTGGCCGCCTGATCCTGATCGAGCGCGCCGGGCAGCGGCACGAGGATGGCGGGCCGGCCGATGGCGGCGAGTTCCGAGACCGTCGAGGCGCCGGAGCGCGCCACCACGAGGTGGGCGGCGGCCATGCGGCCGGGCAGATCCTTGAAGAAGGGCGCCGCCTCGATGCCGCCGAGCCCCATGGCAAGGTAGCGGTTCTGCGTCGCCGTCAGGTCCTCGGGCCGCGCCTGCTGCACGAGGTGAAGCCGAGCGCGCAGGTCTTCGGGCAGTTTCTCGATCGCCGTCGGCACCACTTCGCTCATCACGCGGGCACCCTGGCTGCCGCCGAAGACGAGGAGGCGCAGGGGCGAATCCGCGTCGAGAACCGGATAGGGCGTCTCGGCCACCGCCAGCACCGCCGGGCGGATCGGGTTGCCGGTATGGACGCGGCGTGCCGTCGCCTTCTCGGGGACGCCGCGAACCTCCTTGAAGCCGGTGGCGATGACTCGCGCGCCCTTGGCGAGGAAGCCGTTGGCCCGACCCATCACCGCATTCTGCTCGTGCAGGATGGTGGGCACCCGGAGCAATTGCGCAGCCAGCATCGGCGGCACGGTCGGGTAGCCGCCGAAGCCGACGACGGCGGCCGGATTCAGGCGACGCACCGCGCGGGCGGCCTGTCCGAACCCCCGCCCGAGCGTGAACACGGCGCCGGCCCGGCGCAGGGCCGAGCGGCCGGACGGCGTCGCCGAGGCGATGGTGACGATCTCTTCCGCCGGGAAATCGCCGGCGATGGAATCGACGCGGGCATCGGTGGCGAGCGCCACCCGGATCCCGCGTTCCTTCAGCGCGTAGGCGAGGCTTTGGGCCGGAAACAGGTGGCCGCCGGTGCCGCCGGCGCAGACGAGGACGAGAGGCGTGAAAACGGTCATGAGGGTTGTCCTCGACGCTGACGCCTCGGGGACGGTCCGCCGCACAAGTGGCGGCGCGCCTTCGCGCTCGCCGGCGGCATTCGCCAGGAAGACTCCATGATTGTTACCGCCGGGGTCACTGCATCAGCCCCGGAACGGCCGAGGGCATGGTACCGGGCGGGCGCTGGTTCACCGTCGTGGTGCGCGGGCGCTTGCGGGTGAGCGCCACGAGGAAGCCCATTCCCAGTGCCAGCGAGATCAGCGAGGAGCCGCCGTAGGAGACGAACGGCAGGGTCATGCCCTTGGCCGGCATGAGCTGCGTGTTCACCGCCATGTTGATGCAGGCCTGGAGGCCGAAGAGCGTGGTCAGACCGGTGATGGCGAGCCTCGTGAAGGTATCGTCGGTGCGGCGCGCGAGCTTCAGCCCGCGGATGACGATGTAGGCGAAGAGCGCGACGAGGCCCAGGCAGACCAACACGCCGAATTCCTCTCCGGTCACCGAGAAGATGAAGTCGGTATGCGCGTCGGGCAGGTGGCGCTTGGCCACGCCCTCGCCGGGGCCGGTGCCGAACCAGCCGCCGGAATTGAACGATTCCCGCGACCAGACCTCCTGGAAGCTGTCGCCGGACTCGGGATCCATGAAGCGGTTGATGCGCTCGCGGACGTGGTGGAGGAAGGTGTAGGCCGTGAACACGCCGATCATGCCGGCGAAGCCGAGGCCCGCCACCCAGAACCAGTGCAGGCCGGCGACGAAGAACAGGGTGCACCACACCATCGTGATCAGCATGGTCTGCCCGAAATCGGGCTGGAGGATCAGCGGCACGATGGTCAGCGGCAGGAGCAGGAAGGCGAGGGTGACGCCGGGCATGTCGCGGCGGTTGGCGCCCTCCGAGAAGGCCCAGGCGGTGACGACGACGAAGGCGGGCTTCACGAATTCCGACGGCTGGAGGCCGAAGGAGCCGAACTGGATCCAGCGGTGCGCGCCCTTGATCTCGGGCCCGAACTTGCCGGCGAGCACGCAGAGCACCACGCCGAGCATCCACGTCACCAGCGCGAAGCGGCGGATGTGGCGCACCGAGAGGAACGAGACCGCAATGATGAGCAGGATCGTCGGGGCGAGGTACATCGCCTGACGGTTCAGAAAGTAGAAGGTCGGCAGGCCGATGCGCTCGGCCACCGGCGGGCCGCCGCCCATCAGGAAGACGAGTCCGGCCACCATCAGGCAGCCGAGGCCCGCGAGGAGGCCGCGATCGACCGTCCACCACCAATCCGCGAGGGGACTGCGTTCGGCGCGCGACATCATGGCGAGGGCTCGTCTCCAGCCGGCCGGTCCCGCGACAGGACGCGGGCGGTCCGCCGTGATCGTGGAACGTAAGGGTTAATGGGGGGTTGCCGCGACGGATCAGAACTGCGTCGAGGCGCTCCGATCGCCCGTCAGCCATGCACGGCAAAGGATGGCTGCGGCTTTGCGTGCATCGTGCACCCATGATACTGGCCCCTGCCAACCCGATCCCGCTGGCCGGACGTTCCCGGCCCGGCGCAACACCCGTCTCCGGAGTTGGTTTCCATGGCCCGTATCAGCGCTGACACGATCATCGAGGGCCTCACCTTCGACGACGTGCTGCTGCGCCCCGCCGCCTCCTCGGTGATGCCCACCGAGGTCGACGTCGCGACCCGTCTCACCCGCACGATCCGGCTCAACCTGCCGATCATCGCGTCGGCGATGGACACTGTCACCGAGGCGCCGATGGCGATCGCCATGGCGCAGAATGGCGGTCTCGGCGTGATCCACCGCAACCTCGAGCCGGCCGAGCAGGCCGAGCAGGTCCGCCTCGTCAAGAAGTACGAGTCGGGCATGGTGCTCAACCCGATCACCATCCACCCCGACGAGACGCTGGCCGACGCCTTCGAGGTGATGAAGAAGAACCGGATCTCCGGCATCCCGGTGGTCGAGCGCGGTCCCAACGGCTCCCGCGGCAAGCTCGTCGGCATCCTGACGAACCGCGACGTGCGCTTCGCCACCAATATCGGCCAGCCGGTGGCCGAGCTGATGACCCGCGATCGGCTCATCACGGTGCGCGAGGGCGTGACGCAGGACGAGGCCAAGCGGCTGCTGCACCAGTTCCGCATCGAGAAGCTGCTCGTCGTCGACGACCACTACCGCTGCATCGGCCTGATCACGGTCAAGGACATCGAGAAGCAGGTCGCCTACCCCAGCGCCGTCAAGGACGAGCAGGGCCGGCTGCGGGTCGCGGCCGCGACGACCACCGGTGATTCGGGCTTCGAGCGGGCCGAGCGCCTCATCGATGCCGGCTGCGACGTGATCGTCGTCGACACCGCCCACGGTCATTCCCGCAAGGTGCTCGACAGCGTCGCGCGGGTGAAGCAGCTCTCCAACGCCGTGCAGATCATCGCCGGCAACGTCGCCACGGCGGAAGGCGCCCGCGCGCTGATCGACGCCGGCGCCGACGCGATCAAGGTCGGCATCGGCCCGGGCTCGATCTGCACGACCCGCATCGTCGCGGGTGTCGGCGTGCCGCAGCTCACGGCGCTGATGGAGGCGGTCGAGGCGGCGCAGGGCGCCGACGTGCCGGTGATCGCCGACGGCGGCATCAAGTTCTCGGGCGACCTCGCCAAGGCGATCGCCGCGGGCGCCTCCGTGGCGATGCTCGGCTCGTTACTCGCGGGCACCGACGAAGCGCCGGGCGAGGTCTTTCTGTATCAAGGCCGCTCGTACAAGAGCTACCGCGGCATGGGATCGGTGGGCGCCATGGCCCGTGGTTCGGCCGACCGCTACTTCCAGGCCGAGGTCAGCGACACCCACAAACTCGTCCCGGAGGGCATCGAGGGGCAGGTGCCCTACAAGGGCCCGGTCGCGGCGGTGCTGCACCAGCTCGCCGGCGGCCTGCGGGCGGCGATGGGCTATGTCGGCGCGGCGACCGTTCCGGATTTCCAGGAACGGGCGCAGTTCGTGCGCATCACCAATGCGGGTCTGCGCGAGAGCCACGTCCACGACGTGACGATCACCCGCGAGAGCCCGAACTATCCGAGCCGGGCCTGAGACGGCTGCGAGGTCCCTCCCGAGGGGCCTCGCGAGGACGGCTTCACAGCCAGATCAGGCTGACCAGCAGGGTCAGGCATTCGAGAAAGATCAGCACACAGAGCGTGGCGGCCACGGCGCGCTCACGCGCCGTCGCCGGGACCGGTGAGAGGGTATGCCGCATCGTCGGCCTCCGCGAGGCGACAAGCGTAGATGAACATCGATCCCACGAACTTAGTGGATGTCAATCTTGTCCTAGAAAGTCTCTCTCGCACCTAAAAAAATCTCCGCGCCCTGGGGGTGGCAGCGGAGAACAAGTATCGGGAGGAACGCGTTCGGCGAAGTTCAGTCACCGTCGCTCCGAGACACGGCGATGATTTCGCCTGGCGCCAAAGAAGCTTTCCACCAATGGGTGCCTGCGTTCAATGACCTGAATCAAGTCACGCGGCGGCATTCCCATCAAATTCGCGCGCGCTGCGGAGGCGACGGATCCGGACTGCGCTCGGGCGCGGCTCCGGCCAGATCGGGTTTCGCTCCGATCGGCGGATGCCGGCATGAACGTCACGGGCGGGATCGGTTACGGTTTCTTCGACGACGCTCCGGGCGCGGCCTCCGCCTGACGATCGATCGCGCTCGTGAATTCGTCTGGGTTCAGGGCGATGAACCGACGCAACGCCTCTTGAAACTCCGCCTCCTTGTCGGGGGGCGGGCAAGTGAAGCCGCGGGACTTCGTGACCTGCCCGCGCATCGCCGCCTCGTAGGGCGCCATCTCCGGGCGGAGCGCCGCCATCTTCGCCTCGACCGCCTCACGCTGCGCATCGGTCGCGGCCATTCCGCAGGTCCTCAGGACGCCCTGGAGGGCGAGGCCCACCGTGTAAGCCGCCATCCGCGCCCGCGGCGGCAGCGGGGGCTCGGCCGCCACGGTCGGCTCGCTCGTCGATCCCGCCGCGCAGCGCCGCAGGGCGGCGACGGCCGCCTCCAGATCGGGCACGGCGACCGGCCTGTCGCCATCGGCGAAGCGAAGTGCCAGCGCCCGCGCGCCGAGTAGGCTTGGTACGATCGACTCCGGCAAGGCCGTGCGCAGGATCTGCCCATCGCCGGTCCAGATCAGTGTCGTCCCGGCGGGTCTCCCATCCAGAAGCATCGGTACGGCAAACCGCTCGCCTGCCGGGAAATCCCAATTCCGGTCGGCGACCGCCAGGGTGAGGCCGCCCCGGTCGAGGGAGACGATCACCAGGAAGGCGATCTCGCCCTGCGCGTCCTTCTCGGTGCGGGTCATGCGGCAGGAGGGGGCGGCGGGCTGGCCCGCGCGGCGCTCGACCGTCCACTCGCCGACGGTCTCGACCGACGCGCGATCCGCCGCGGCGAGCGGGCTGCCGAGGAGCGTCGCCAGCATCGCTGCCGTGACGGGTGAGAGGCGCACGCGACATCTCCGCGGGGAACGGCCGGTCCGTACCGCCCGCGGAATGCAGGATGGCCAGCCGGCTGAAGAAGCCTAGCCGCAGCGGCTCGGCGCAACCAGCCACGAAGAAGGCATCCCTCACAGAGTTCTGCGATGTCGCGATGGGAGTAGGACGCCCGCTGCCCCGGGGATCGGGGGTCGTGCGGCGCGGCTCTCGCGGGCGTTCGGATGCGCGTCGGCTGACATCCGACCCGAGGGATCTCTCGGGCCGGCGGATCCGGACAGCGCTCACGCGCGGCGCGGACCCGCCATCACGCCGACCGCTTCGATCAAGCGGAGGGCGGATCAGCTTTTCTCACAGCTGAGACCCGCTCTTCGAGTCCGGCGCCTGTTGCGGCGCGGGCGGCTTCTCTAGCGCGGCGACGAGGTCTTCCGGGCTCAGCTCGATGAACTTGCGCATGACATCCTGGAACTCCGCCTGCTTGTCCGCCGCCGGACAGGACTCGCCGTTGCGCTTCAGTTCGCTGCGCAATTGCGCGTCCAGCGGCGCCATCTCCGGCTGGAGCGCGGCCATCCTGGCATCCACGGCGGTGCGCTGCTTGCCGGTCGAGGACAGGTCGCATTCCTTCAGCACGCGCTGCACCGACAGACCGATCGCGTAGGCGGCGATGCGTTGCTGGGACGGCACGGGGGGCTGGGCGGGCGCGGCCTGGAGCGTGGCGCCGCCCGGCGAGGCCGGCCGGGGTGCGGCGACGGCGGCCGGTGAGGCGTCGCAGCGCCGCAATGCCTCGTAGCCCGCCGCGAAATCCGGGATCCGGAAGTCCGCGTCGCTGTCCTCGAAGCGCAGGATCACCGTCTTGGCCGCGAGCAGGTCCGGCACCACGCTGTCGGGCAATTGGGTCCGCAGGGTCTTGCCGTCGCCGATCCAGGTCGTCTTCAGCTTGATCGGCTTCTTGTCGAGGAAGAGAGGGACCTTGACCGGCTCCTCCTTGTCGAAGTCCCATCCCTGATAGACCAGCACGAGCACGGCCGAGGAGCCCCGCAGGGCGAAGACCACGGCATTGGCGGCGTTGTTGTCGTCCTTGTCCTCGTAGGCATGGGTCATCAGGCAGGGATTGGCACTGGTATCGCCGACCGTCCGCTCGATTTCCCACCCCTTCACGACTTCGAACGGCTGGCGTTCGGTGGCCGAGGCCGCGTGCGAGCCGAATACGGAAAGACATCCTGCGGCCAGAGTGGCGAGGAGCGATCGGGTGCGCATGGGCGATATCCGCTGAAAGCCAGCAATCGCCGGTGCGGAATGCAGGGGCCGTCTGGTGAGCCAAGCTTAACCGCAGCGTGATCGCGACTCCAGATCTGTTCAGAGCGGAAGACGCCCCATTACGGAAACTGATGAACGGATCGCCGCCTTGCCGGGGTGCGGGACGTCAGGCTTCGCGGTAAGTGAGGAGACGGAGAAAGGGGAACACGATGCGGATTCTCGTGGTCGGGGCCGGTGCGACCGGTGGGTATTTCGGGGCGCGGCTGGCGGAAGCCGGGCGGGACGTGACCTTCCTCGTGCGCCCGGCGCGGGCTGAGCGGCTGGCGACGAACGGCCTGCAGGTGCTCAGCCCGGTGGGAGACGTCCACATCGCCACCCCGCAGACGGTGACGGCCGACCGCCTCGCCGCCGCTGGCGGGTTCGACCTCGTGCTGCTCTCCGCCAAGGCCTACGACCTCGATGCGGCGGTGGCGGATGTCGCGCCCGCCGTCGGACCCGGCACGGTCGTGCTGCCGATCCTCAACGGCCTGCGCCATCTCGACCTGCTGGATCGGACCTTCGGTGCCGACCGGGTTCTGGGAGGAAGCTGTGCCATCGTCGCGACGCTGACGGGGGATGGCGCGATCCGGCAGATGACCGACCTGCACAGCCTCACCTACGGCGAGCGCGACGGAACCCGGTCGGAGCGGATCGGGCGCATCGAGGCGCAGATGGAGGGCGTGCGCTTCCAGCCGCGTGCCAGCGACAAAATCCTCCTGGAGATGTGGGAGAAGTGGGTCTTCCTCGCGACGCTCGCCGGGTCGACGACCCTGATGCGGGCGGCGCTCGGCGACATCGTCGCGGCGCCCGGCGGCCGGGCCTTCATCGGGGCGCTGCATGACGAGTGCCAGGCGGTGGCCGGCGCCAACGGCAACGCCGCCCGCGAGAAGGTCTTCGCCGGTGCCCGCAAGATGCTGACGGCGGAGGGCTCGACGATGACCGCCTCGATGCTGCGCGATATCGAGGGAGGCGCCCGCATCGAAGCCGATCACATCATCGGCGACCTGATTGAGCGCGGGCGGGCCAAGGGCGTCGAGACGCCGGTGCTCGCCCGCGTCCTGACGCACCTCAAGGCGTACGAGCATCGGCGCGCCCGCGAGGCGGCCTGAGTCGCCCCGCTGCCGCGCCCTCTCAGTAGCGGCCGGATCGCAGCGGGGGCGGGTTGCCGTATTCCAGCTGTGTCTTGGCGTCCGGGCGTGGCGCGGGCGGAGGCACCGGGTCGAGGGCGGGTGCCGCCGGGGCGGTGGAGCAGGCGGCGAGCGTGAGCGCCAGCAGGCCGGCGCAGGCGATGGGCTTCAGGGATGGCATCCCGGGGGTCCTTTCCTCACATGTCCTTGACGGACGGGGCCATCGTGCCGTTCTGGACGGCCAAAGAGCCGGAAGCTCGGCCGTATCGTGTCGGACCGCTGGTCCGAGCGTGGCCGCACGGTGGCAAGTTTAACGAAACGTTTCCGGAGCCGATCCTGACCCCCTCCGCCCGCCTCTCCGCCGCCATCGAGATCTTGGACGACATCGCCGCGCGCCGCCGCCCGGCCGCCGATGCCCTGAAGGATTGGGGCCTCGCCCACCGCTTCGCCGGCTCCGGCGACCGCGCGGCGATCGCGAGCCTCGTCTATGACGGCCTGCGGCGCCGGGCCTCCGCCGCCTGGATCATGGGCGGGGAGACCGGCCGCGCGATCCTCATCGGCATGCTGCGCCTGCAGCGCGGGCTGGCCGAGCCGAGCATCGCCTCGCTGTTCGACGGCGCGCGCTTCGCCCCCCCTCCCCTGACCGAGGACGAGCGGAAGCGGCTCGCGGAAGGAAGCCTCGCCGACGCGCCGCCTGAGGTCGCGGGCGATGCGCCGGCCTTCGTGCTGCCCTCCTTGACCGCATTGTTCGGTGACGCGCTGCTGCCCGAGTTGCGCGCGCTCGGGCGCCGGGCGCCGCTCGATATCCGCGCCAACACCCTGAAGCAGAGCCGCGACGCCGCAAGCGAGGCGCTTGCCGACCTCGCCCCCGAGGCGACGCCGCTCTCCCCCCTCGGGCTGCGCATCCCCCTCGGCGACGACGGACGCGGCCCGGCACTGCACGTCGATCCGGTGTTTCTGGAGGGCGGGTTCGAGATACAGGACGAGGGCTCTCAGATCGCCAGCCTGCTCGCGGCGGCGAGGCCGGGCGAGACGATCGTCGATCTGTGCGCTGGCGGAGGCGGCAAGTCGCTGGCGCTCGCCGCGATCACCGGCAATGCCGCGCGGCTGATCGCCACCGATGCCGATCCGCGCCGGCTCGCCCCGATCCACGAGCGCCTGCGCCGCTCGGGTGCGCAGGTCGAGGTGCGCACCCCGCGCACCGGCAAGGCGCGCTCCGACGTCCTGGCCGATCTCGACGGCACGGTTGATCGGGTGCTGGTCGACGCGCCCTGCACGGGCACCGGCACATGGCGCCGCAATCCCGACGCCAAGTGGCGGCTGCGGCCGGGCAGTCTCGCCGGCCGGATCGCCGAGCAGGCCGAGGTGCTCGACCGTGCGGCCAAACTGCTGCGTCCCGGCGGCACCCTCGTCTACGTCACGTGCTCGCTCCTGCCCGAGGAGAACGACGCCGCTGTGGACGGCCTGCTCCGCCGTGGCGGCCGCGCGATCGAGGCGGTCACGACGGATCTCGGCCCCGTTCCGGGTCTCGATGACAAGGTGCGTCGGACGGTGCGCGGCATCCAGATGAGCCCAGCGCTGACCGGAACCGACGGCTTCTATGTCGCGACGATGACACGCAAAAGCTGATCCGGAGCCGGATCGGTCGCGCGCCTTCGCCGTTGTCCCGGGGAGCCGCGTGCGGGACACGTGGGGGCTGCCGTCACGGACGAGATTCCTGCGCGGTGCCGCGGCGGGAGTATCGATGACGGCGAGGCCGAGACCATGACGCTCCACCGGCGCGCCCTCCTCGCGGGGACGGCGACGGTTCTCGCCGGGACCGGCGCGCGGGCGCAGCAGCCGTCGGACGCGCGCCCGGCCCTCCGGCTTCCGGTGCGTCCCCAGACCGGAGACGTCGTAAAGCCCCTGCCGAGGTCCGCGCCCGGTTCGGACCTCGAAGTCATCGACCTTTGGCCGGATCTGCCGCCGGGGGGCGGCGGGCCGTTCCGCTCGGAATACCGGTTCGACGAAACCCTAACCGGCGTCATCACCGCCGTCGCGCGCCCCTGCCTCCTCGTGATCCGCCCCGAGCGCCCGAACGGGGCCGGCGTGCTGATCGCGGCGGGCGGCGGCTATCTGCGCATCGACATCGGCAACGAGGGGCTGCCCGTCGGGCAATGGCTGGCGCGCGCCGGCATCACCGCCTTCGTGCTGGTCTATCGGCTCCCGAGCGAGGAATGGCGCGACGGCCCCGACGCGCCGCGCCAGGACGCGCAGCGCGCCATGCGCCTCATCCGCTGGAAGGCGGAGGAGTACGGCCTCGACCCCGACCGGGTCGGCGTGCTCGGGTTCTCCGCCGGCGGCCATCTGATGGGCGTGACTGCGACCGATGCCGAGCAGGATCTCTACGACGATCTCGACGACGCCGACGGCCTGAGCGCCCGTCCCTCCTTCGCCGGACTGATCTACCCGATCATCACCATGCGGGCGCCGTACGACCGGACCATGTCGAGCCGCCGGGTGCTCGTCGGCGACGATCCGCCCGACGCGCGGCGGCGGGCGTACTCGGTGGAGGTTCAGGTCAACGCGCGCACGCCGCCGGTCTTCATGGTCCAGGCCTCCGACGACCGGATCGCCGTCACCGACCATCCTCTGCTGATGTATGCGGCCCTGCGGGCGGCGAAGGTGCCGGTCGAGATGCACCTGTTCGAGCGAGGCGGCCATGGCTTCGGGCTCGGGGTGCCGGGCAGCCCGGCGGCGGCATGGCCCGCTCTCTTCATGGCCTGGATGCGCGGCCACGGTCTGCTGAAGTCATGAAAAAACGGCCCCCGTCTCCGGGGGCCGCTGAACGTTCTGCGTAGCGACGCCGATCAGAAGCAGCGGCGCTCGCGGGTGACGACGACCCGGCCGAACCGGCCGCGGCGCTTGGTGACGACGGTCTTGCAGCGCGGGCCGCGGACGACCCGGCGGCTGTACTGGGCCTGCTGGAACAGCCCGTCCGACAGCGGAGCGGCACCGGAAAGAGGAAGGGCCTGGGCCGGCGCGGCGGCACCGAAACCTGCGATCGTGACGGCGATTCCGAAGAGGGCAGCTCTCATGGTCGGATGACTCCTGTCCGTTTCGAGGGGGTGCCGTGTCGCCCCGAAATCGTGAACGTGAGATTAACGGCAGCGACCTGAGGGCCGCCGCATGTGCCCCCCGACACCGCGCGCGTTGCGCCGTCCCGAGGCCTCGTCTAACCGGTATCGCAGAAGGCCCGAGGCAGCATGACCATCGACACGTCCCACCACGATAAGATCCTGATCGTCGATTTCGGCTCCCAGGTGACGCAGCTCATCGCTCGCCGCGTGCGCGAAGAGGGCGTCTACTGCGAGATCGTGCCGTTCACGAAGGCCGAGGCCGCCTTCGACGAGCACCGGCCCAAGGGCGTGATCCTGTCGGGCGGCCCGGAATCGGTGACGACGGATCTCTCGCCGCGCGCTCCGCAAAAAATCTTCGAAGCCGGCGTGCCGGTCTTCGGAATCTGCTACGGCCAGCAGACCATGGCGGCCCAGCTCGGCGGCGAGGTCGAGGGCGGCCACCATGCCGAGTTCGGCCGGGCCGAGGTCGAGATCCTGTCCGACTCGCCGCTGTTCAAGGGCGTCTGGCATGTCGGCGAAAAGTATCCGGTCTGGATGAGCCACGGTGACCGCGTCACCAAGCTGCCGGACGGGTTCACCACCATCGCCCTCTCGCGCAACGCCCCCTTCGCCGCCGTGGCCGACGAGGCCCGCCACTACTACGCGGTGCAATTCCACCCGGAGGTCCATCACACGCCCCACGGGGCGCTGCTGATCCGCAACTTCGTGCGCGACATCGCCGGCTGCACCGGCGACTGGACCATGGGCACCTACCGCGAGGAGGCGATCGCCAAGATCCGCGAGCAGGTCGGTGGGGAGAAGGTGATCTGCGGCCTCTCCGGCGGCGTCGATTCCTCGGTGGCGGCAGTGCTCATCCACGAGGCGATCGGCGACCAGCTCACCTGCGTCTTCGTCGATCACGGCCTGATGCGTCTCGGCGAGGGCGAGGAGGTGGTCCGCCTGTTCCGCGACCACTACAACATCCCCCTCGTCCATGTTCAGGCGCAGGACTTGTTCATCGGCGCGCTCGAAGGGGTCGACGACCCGGAGGTGAAGCGCAAGACGATCGGCCGCCTGTTCATCGACGTGTTCGAGGCCGAGGCCAAGAAGATCGGCGGCGCCGCCTTCCTCGCCCAGGGCACGCTCTACCCGGATGTGATCGAGAGCGTCTCGTTCTCCGGCGGCCCCTCGGTGACGATCAAGAGCCACCACAATGTCGGCGGCCTGCCCGAGCGCATGAACATGCGCCTTGTCGAGCCCCTGCGCGAGCTGTTCAAGGATGAGGTGCGGCTGCTCGGCAAGGAGCTGGGCCTGCCCGAGGCCTTCGTCGGCCGCCACCCCTTCCCCGGCCCCGGTCTCGCCATCCGCTGCCCCGGCATGATCACCCGCGAGAAGCTGGAGGCGCTGCGCAAGGCCGACGCGATCTATCTCGACGAGATCCGGCAGGCCGGGCTCTACGATACGATCTGGCAGGCCTTCGCGGTGATCCTGCCGGTGAAGACCGTCGGCGTGATGGGCGACGGGCGCACCTATGACCACGTCTGCGCGCTGCGCGCCGTCACCTCCGTCGACGGTATGACCGCCGACTTCTACCCCTTCGACATGGCCTTCCTTGGGCGCGTCGCCACCCGGATCATCAACGAGGTGAAGGGCATCAACCGTGTGACCTACGACATCACCTCGAAGCCGCCCGGCACGATCGAGTGGGAGTGACGACGCGAAATTGCGGGAGGACTCAGCCTGATCGGTGCTGGCCGGATCACGCCAGGATCTGCGTCGGTACGCCGAGCACCGGTCCGGCGCCGGCGAGGCGCCGGTCGAGGGTGCAGACGAGTGACCCATGCGCTGCTGCGACCGCCAAATGCAGGGCGTCCCCGGCACGAAGCCCCAGCGTGTGATGATCGACGAACTGGGAAGCGGACTTGAAATGTCCCGCGGTGACGGGAAGCACGTTCAAACTCTCAGCCACCAGCTTGTTGAACGTGGCGAGCACGGAAGCACGCTGCATCAAGTCGATTTGTCCTGTCCGGAGTTTGATCGCCAGGGCCGAAGATAGCTCCGTGACAGTCCAATCGCTGATGAAAAGATCTTCGGGATTTTTTTCCGAGAGCCAAAGCTGGGCCACGTGCCGTGGAGACTTCGTTCGACAGTGCGGCGACGATCAGCGACGTGTCGAGATAGAGCATCAACAGCGATCACCATCCCGCATCGATCGCACCAGATCAGCGGCATCCTGCGATTGCGGCGGGATGGTCGCTGTCAGCGATTGGAGCATGGTCGCGTCGATCCGTCTGCGGCTCGTGGCGATCCCGGTCAGGCGCGCCACCGGCCGACCGCCACGGATGATGTCGATCGATTCTCCTGCCTCCACACGGTCGACGAGCTCGGACAAGCGCGGCTCGGCTTCTGCCAAATTGATCGCTTCCATGGACTGCTCCTGACCGACGCGATGGTCGTATAATGCGCCGGATTTCGCAACGGCAGTGCGGCGATGCTCGCAAGACTGCTGCCCGCCATCGCAGCTTCGGACGTCACCCGCTGCATGCCGCACGGGGTGCCGGTGACTGGACAGGAAGGATCGATGCAGCCGGTCCCCACTGCGTCTGAGATCGCAGCGCTTCTGCGCGACGCCCTGGCCGATCCCGACACGGCGTGGAGCCTCGGCAGCTTCGGTGCCCTCGCCGAGTTCATGCGCGATCCGGGCGAGGCGGTGCACCCCCTGCCCGACGCGCGGCTGGGCCTCGCCACCGCACGCGGTGCCATTGCCCTGACGCCGACGGCCGATCTCAGGCCGGTTGCCTATGAGACCGGCTTTTCCGGCGGCTACAATCACGCCGTGGCGCTCTGCCTGCCGAGTTCGGCCTGCGCCATGGGCGGGCGGACGATCGTCACCGAACTCGGTCCGGACCGAGCAGCGGCGCGGGAGGAGGATCGCGCGGCGATCCTGTTCGATCTCGGACTCGGCTTGCTCGCCGTCGATGCCTGCGTGCGCGCGAGCGATCCGGAGACCATCGCCGCCCTGCGTGCGGGTGTCGGAAGGCCGGTCTTCGCCCCCGACAACCCGATCGGTCCGCGCCTCGTGGCGATGAGCCCGCACCGGATCTTCTGCGCGCGCATCGGCCGGATCGAGGTTTACGCTCCGATCCCCGGCCCCAACGAGACGAGTCCCGAGGGCCCGCACACGCATGTGCTGCCGCAGTTTCTCCGGGCCGGCCGCACCCACGCGGCGACGACTCCGATCCCCGACGGCTTCGTGCCCTGCGGCGGCCTCCACCCGCCCCACCCCTACAAGGATGCCATGGGCCGTCGCATCGGGTTCGACCCGGCCCGTCATGCGGCATTCCAGACCCTGCTCGAACGCTGGGGCGACCCGGATCTCCTGGCCGTCAAACAGGGAAGGGAGCCTTCCCGGCCCACCTCGCCCCGACACGCCCGGTCGGCCCGCCGGGTCGCGGCGCTTCAGGTGCAATTGCTGGGCAGCGGCAGCGGGGGGGCGGGCGCGAGCGGCGAGGCGCGGGAGCCGGTCTGAGGCCGCATCGGCTCCGGTGACCCCTATGGTGGATTTGCGCGCCCGCCGCGGAGCTGCGACTCACGCCCTGCCGCCTCTCAGAACGACAGCTTCATCCCCGCCACGAAGGTCCGCGGCGGGCCAGCGAAGATCGAGCCCGTGGTGCCGGCCAGCACGGCACGGCCGTTCTGCGCACCCGTCGCGGCATTGATCGTGTTGGCCAGCGGGTTGGCCGAGCCGACATAGGCCGTATCGAGGACGTTGCGCAGCTCGCCGTAGAGGTCGATGCGCCGGGCGTACCCGTTCGGCAGCGGGGCCGAGTAGTGGATGTTGAAGTTGAGGATCGCGAAGCCCGGCACATTCAGCAGGTTGGCGTTATCGACGAAGTAGCCGTCCTGCGCCACCACCTCGGCGAAGCCGCCGAGCCCGGCGAGCGGCCCCGCCGGCACGTCGTAGCCGACCCGCGCCAGAAACTGATGAGCGGGCACGCCGGGGATGCGGTGCCCCGCACGGTCGAAGCGCGCGGTAAGGCTGCCGGCGCTGATCTGCTCGACATAGTCGGTGTGGACTTGGTCGTCGTAGGTATAGGCCAGCACACCCCGCCAACCGGGTGCGAAGCTCCACTCCGCCCCGACCTCGATGCCGCGATGCTCGGAGGCCGGAGCATTGAAGGTGTAGTTCAGAAGGCCGGCGCCCGGCGACTGCGTGACGAACTCGTTGCGGAAGAACTCGTAGAAGCCGGTCACGCTGAGGCGCAGGCCCTCGAAGAGGATGACGTCGGCGCCGAGATCGAACCCGAGAGTCTCCTGCGTCTTCAGGTCGGCGTTGTTGCCTGGAAGCCCGGTCGCGTTGACGAACAGGCTCGAGAAGGAGGGCGTCGCGTAGCCCGTGGCCACGCGACCGCGCAGGGCCCAGTCCGGCTCCGGCCGGTAGACGAGGGCGAGTTCCGGCGCGAGGTTGAGGAAGCGGCGGTCGGCGGTGGCCAAGGTCGATGTCGTGCCGACGGCGCTCGTGGCGAAGGTGCGGTTGCGCCCGGTGATGCTCGATTCCTCGCCGCCCAATCCGGCGATTGCCGTCCAGTGCGGCGCGAGTTCGATTTCGAGGCGGCCCCGTCCGCCGAGATTCGACTGTACCGCGTCCTGTAGTCCGATGAGCGCGCCGAGCCGGGCCCCTCCATAGGGTGCCCGATTGAAGACCGAGGCGGTGATGTCCACGGTACTGAAGGCGAGCGCGACGTAACCGACGGCCGGCAGGCCGAGCAGCTCGCCGCGCCGCGTCAGGTCCGTCTGCACGAAATACGAGGGCAGGCTGCCCCGGCCCGCGGTGGTGTAGAACGGCTGATTGTAGTTGCGCTCGTCGAAGCCGACCTGCACCCGCCACGTGGTCTGAGCATCGATGTCGTGCTCCCAGCGCCCGGCGATGATCGTGCGCCGATCGTTGCGGCGGAACGCGCCCTCCGTCGCCGTCACCGGCACGCGCGGACCGAAAGCGCCGTTCGCCAGCAGGCCGAAGGTGGTGCAGCCGGGGGCCGCCGTCGCCGCCGCGTCGCAGCCGCGCTGGTAGGGATTGATCCGGAACTGGTCGAGCGACCCGCGGGCCGGGATGTTGGCGGTGACGTCGTTGTTGATGACCTTGAGGGTGAAGCGGTTGTCGGGCGTCGGCGTGTAGCTCGCTAGCAGGTTGACCGTCTGCGTGTCGTAGGAGCTGCTGTCCTGGTACCCGTTGGCCCGCACGTCGCTGGCGAACAGGCCGATCTCGAACGGGCCGCTCACGCCGCCGACGGTGAAGAAGTGGCTGAGATAGCCGAAGCTGCCGGCATCGACGCCGATCTCGTAGCCGTTGATATCGCGGCCGGTGCGGGTGCGGAAGGCCAGTGCGCCGCTGGTGGCGTAGTTGCCGAACAGCGCCGATTGGGGGCCGCGGAATACGTCGATGCGCGAATAGGCGCGGGGATCGACCAGATCGAAGCGTGAGGCGCCGTCGGGCTGAGTGACGGGGAAGCCGTCCTCCAGCACCACCATGTTCCGGGTGACGCCGGTGGCACGGGCGTTGTTGCCGCGGATCGAGATCACCACGTCGCGCCCGCCATTGCCCTGGCGCAGCGTGACGCCGGGGCTGTCGAGCAGCACCGTGCCGATGGAGGTGGCGGGGCGGTCCGCGATGGTCCCTTCGCGGCCCACGGCGGTGACGACCTGACCGACCGGACGCTCGATGACGAGAAGGGCCGCGCCGGGTGGTCCGGCAACGCCGAAGCTTGCGGTGTCGGTGCCATCCGCCACTTGACCCTTCGGGGTGTCCTCGCCGGTGACGGCGAGTTCCTCGAGGGTCACAGAATCGGCGGCCGGCTGCGCCGCTACGGGGCTGGCCAGGACGAGAGGCGTTGCGGCGAGGAGCACGGCGGCACGGCGCGCGGCGACGGGGCCGGCGGCGCCCGGCATGAACGATGGCATGGAATCGATGTCCGTTTCTGAGGGATCGAGGAGATCGGCTCAGACGGTGGGCGGACCTCGCGGGCTGATACCCTGATCGGGCGGAGCACGGGGCTGGATCGCCGCGGCGGACGGCCGGGCAAGCGGAACGCTCGCCGGCGGCCACAGGGCGGGCGACGAGTCCGCCCGTGACGGCGACGGCAGGTCTGCGGCCTGGACCTGGATGCAGCAGGCGTGATGGCCGCAGGTCTGGCCTTCCTCGACCGGAATTCCGGACCCCAGGTGCTCGGCGCAGAGGAGGCTGCCGTCGAGGCGCGGTACGGCGGGCGCGAGGACCGTGAGAAAGGCCTGAAGCACGAGCGCGTAGAGCGCGATCACCCCGATAATCGCGCGGCCGTGCACGGAACGGTACGGGCGCTCGCGCATGGCCCCGCTTCTAGGAGGCGTCGGCGCGACCGGTCAACGCGGCGGCGACCTCGATCCCGCGACGGCCCCCGGGGCCGGTGGTCAGCCGGGCACCGGTCGCAAGCGGGAGGATCAGGCCGGCAGGCCCGCTGGTTCGAACAGGAAGTCGTCGACGGAGGGGATCGTCACTGCAAGGCCCGTGCCGTAGCCGGACTTCGACAGGCGCCACGGCCGTTCAGCGCGGGCGCGGATCGCCTCCGACGGACGCAGCCGACGCAGCGAGCCGTCCTCGCCCATCTCCTCGATGGTCAGGAAGCCGTAAACCTGGAGGCGCGAGGCGATCAGCTTGGTTTCGCGGTCTCCCGCCGGCACCCGCAGGCTGCCCGTCGCGTAGACCGCGTCCATCAGGCTGCGCTGATCGGCCCGCGAGCGGATCCGCGGTGCTTCGACGGCCCCGAACTCGGAGGCGATGGCTCCCTGCCGTGCCGCGGCCGGCCGGCGGAAGGGGATGACGTTGTCCGTTCCCGGAACGCTACGCATACACACAGCACCTTCGTATCGCGAAAAGCTCCCCGACCGGTGCGCTCTCACGGCGCCGTCCCGGTCGAAGCGAAGCTTTCGACGATCCCGATTAATGCCTGCTTAGCCATGCCCGCCCGCGGTGGGCGGAAGGCGTCCCGAAACGGGCCGCCCCCTTCCATCCGGGCTCCGCGCCTCAGCGCAGCGCGACCTTGAACGCGCCTTCGGTCTTGGCGCGGATCTCGTCCTCGGTGACGCCGTCGGCGAGCTCCACCAGGGTCATCCCGCCATCGCCCTTCTTGTCGATGGTGAAGACGCCGAGATCGGTGATCACCATGTCGACGACCTGCGTGCCGGTGAGCGGCAGGTCGCAGCTCTTCAGCAGCTTCGCGCTCTCGGAGCCGTCCTTGCCCTTGGCGACGTGCTCCATCACCACGACGACCTTCTTGACGCCGGCGACAAGGTCCATCGCCCCGCCCATCCCCTTCACCATCTTGCCGGGGATCATCCAGTTGGCGAGGTCGCCGTTCTGCGCGACCTGCATCGCGCCCAGGATCGACAGGTCGATGTGGCCGCCGCGGATCATCCCGAAGGAGTCGGCCGAGGAGAAGTAGCTCGTGGTCGGCAGCGCGGTGATGGTCTGCTTGCCGGCATTGATGAGGTCGGGATCCTCCTCCCCCTCGTACGGGAACGGTCCCATGCCGAGCATGCCGTTCTCGGATTGCAATTGTACCGACATGCCCTCGGGGATGTAGTTCGATACCAGCGTCGGAATGCCGATGCCGAGATTCACGTAGAAGCCGTCCTCCAGCTCCTGCGCGGCGCGTTCCGCCATCTGCTCACGGGTCCAGGCCATCTTCTCGTTCTCCCCTGCCCTGCTCAGATCTGGCCGCCGCCGGCCGCCGCCGCTTCCGGCTCCTTGCGCTTGCGAACGGTGCGCTGCTCGATCCGCTTCTCGCGCACCGGCACATGGATGATGCGGCCGATGAAGATGCCCGGCGTGTGGATGTGGTCGGGGTCGATCTCGCCGGGCTCGACGAGATGCTCGACCTGGGCAACCGTGACCTCGGCGGCGGTGGCCATCATCGGATTGAAGTTGCGCGCCGTCTTCCGGTAGACGAGGTTGCCCTCGGTATCGCCCTTCCAGGCATGGACGATGGCCAGATCGGCGAACAGCCCATGCTCCATCACGTAGCTCTCGCCGTCGAATTCCCGCACCTCCTTGCCCTCGGCGACCTTGGTGCCGACACCGGTCTTGGTGAAGAAGGCCGGAATGCCGGCGCCCCCGGCGCGGATGCGCTCGGCCAGGGTGCCCTGCGGGTTGAACTCGATCTCGAGTTCGCCGCCGAGATACTGACGGGCGAATTCCTTGTTCTCGCCGACGTAGGACGAGATCATCTTCTTCACCTGACGGGTGTCGAGCAGCTTGCCCAGGCCCACGCCGTCGATGCCGGCATTGTTGGAGATGACGGTCAGATCCTTCACGCCCGAGGCCTGGATCGCGTCGATCAGCTCGTCGGGAATGCCGCACAGGCCGAAGCCGCCGGCCATGATCGTCATACCGTCGCGCAGGAGGCCGGCGAGCGCCGCCTTCGGATCCGGGTAGACCTTCTTCATCGACAGCGTCCCTTCCTCGTCTTCCGCCGTAGCGGGCGTGGCCAAGCTTCGGGCATCATGATTCGGCGGTCGGCCGCGGCTCCGATCGATGGCGGTTGGGTGTGCAACGCAAGCCCGTCTTCGTCAAACCGCCGACGCAATTGTGCGCGATGCAAAAACCCCGCGCCGTAACCGTCCGCCGGGTCGGAGGGGCCGCGACCCGTCCTCGTCCACAGGATGCGCTCCGCGCCATCCACCGCATTGCGGTTCGGCCGCCCCTCGGTCGCGAGACAGAAGGACTGGAACCGGCTAAGCAGTCGGATCGCACGGCTTGCCAGGCCGGTGCGGTTCGGCCGAGTCCGATCCGCTTCGCCCGTCCACGGAGTGCAATGTCGCTGCGCCGCATCCTTCCCGCCCTCGGACTCGGGCTTGTCGCCAGCGCGCTGGTGGCCGCCTGCCTGCCGTGGTCGATCGAGGCGCCCGGCGCGGCCCGCTTCGTGAGCGGGGCGCTGCAGCGTAGCTGGGGCGTGGCCCTGTCGGCGCGCGGGCCTACGGAAGTGGTGCTGCTCCCCCTGCCGCGGATCGTGTTCCGGGATATCCGCCTCAACGAAGGCGATGCGGCCGGGCCGGTTCTGGCTTCCGGCGGTCACCTGTCGCTCCAACTCGGCCCCGCCGCCCTGCTCCTGGGGCGGGTCGAAGTCGATTCCCTGACCCTCGAGGGCGCCGAGGTGTTGCTGCCGCAGGACGCGGGCGATACCCGATGGTCCGGCGCGACCGAGCGGCTGACCCACAGCATCGCCGGCGAAGACGGGGAGCGGCCCCGGCGCATCATCCTCGCCCGCTGCTCGGTCACCGGGCTCGATCCGCGGGACGGCACGCTTCGGACGGCCCACGACGTCGATCTCACGGTCTCCTGGCCGACGTGGAGCGAGAGCCTCGCTCTGACCGGAGGTTTCCGCTGGAGCGACGGCAGCGCCCGGATCACCCTCGCGGGTCTACGCCCTTACACCCTGTTTTCCGGCGGAGAGAGCCCGTTCAGCGTCGCCGCGACATGGCCGACCGGCTCACTGAACGCCGAGGGCAGGGGCAGCGTGCGCGACGGTCTGCGGGCCTCCGGCACCGGCAGTCTTCAGACACGTTCCCTCCATCGGACCCTCGCGCTCACAGGCGGCGGCCTTGCCCTGTCGCCCTTCGTCGAAGACTTCTCGGTGGAGGGCAGCTTCGAGGCCGGCTCGGGTCAGGTCCAGTTCCCCAATGTCACCGTCCGCAGCGACGGCAACAGCCTCGAGGGGGCCGGCTCCGCCACCTTCGGCTCCCGGCGCACCGCCGTGCAAGCCACGCTGGCGGCCGAGAACCTCAACCTCTCGCCCCTGCTCGCCGGGATTCTGCGACTGACGGGCTTCGATCACGCCGACGACGCGGCGGCGCGCGCGCGCTCCCTCGACCTGCGTCCCTTCACCGGCGGCGACCTCGACCTGCGGATCTCCGCCGGCAATGCCCGGATCGGACCGGTTCAACTGACGGATCTCGCCTCGAGCGTCCTCGTGCGCGACGGCGGTATCGAAGCCTCCCTCGGACGGGCCAGCCTGCGGGGTGGCATCGTCAAGGGCCGGGTCTCCTTCGCGGCCGACGACGGCGATGCGGCACTGACCCGCGTCAAGGCCCAGGGCAGCTTCGACCGGCTCGATCTCGGTGATCTTCTGGACGATCTCGGGCAATCCCGCTGGATGCTCGGCGCGACGCGGGGAAGTCTCGCCCTGGAGGCCGCCGGCCACGATGTCGGCGCTCTGACCCGATCCGTTTCCGGCCGGGTCGCCCTGGAGAGCGAGGACGGCGCCCTGTCCGGGCTCGACCTTGCCGATGTGATCCATCGCGGCGGGACGATGGCGCCGGGTGCGCTGGCCCGCCGCAACGGTCGCACACCGTTCGAGCATGCGGCCGTGACGCTGCTGTTCGCCGACGGTGTCGGCGAGATCGTCGAGGGCCGGCTCGCTTCCCGGACCCTCGGAGCCTCCCTGAATGGGCGGATCGCCCTGGCCGACCGCCGCTTCCAGGCTCTGGCCGAGATTCAGCCGCGAACGAATGCCTCCGCCGACGGGGCGCCCCCTGCGGCCACGCAATTCGAGATCGCCGGACCTTGGGATGCGGTGAGCGTTCGAGCGAGTGCGGACCCGCAGGCGGGAGGCGTCGACGCGCGCCGGCGCGCTCTTCCCGATCTCGTCCGGCGCCCAGGAGCGGACCTGCCGCTCGGGATCCGCGCCTACGCACCGGCGAACGCGTCCGCGGGACCGTGATCGCGCGGCGGACCGGATTGGTCCTGTGACCTGTCTCCGCGCGAGCCGATAATGCGGGATCGATCGGTCATCCGAAGGCCGGTGGGTCGCTTGAGGATGACGGATTCGGACTTCGCCTGAGCACCCAGCGGGCGTGCCGATACGGCCTCGGCCGCTCGAACCGGTGTCGTATCGGACCGGCTCCGCGACTGGACATCCGCGCGGAGACCGGTTGGAGATGCGAAGAATCTGCCGGGCTCCTGGGTCGAACGGATTTCGATCCGCGAGCCCTGGAACAGCCTCAGGAGTTGCCGCTTACCGCCCCGGTGGCGGAGGTCCCCCCGGAACCGTTGCCGCCCTTGGCCTTCTCGAAGGCGCGCCGGACGAGATCAGTGCCGACTTCCATCGCCGCATCGAGCGCCCGCTGCGACAGCGTGCCGGCTTCGACCGTCTCGCCGGCATAGAGCGGCTGTTCGAGGGCGACGGCGTCGCCGCGGGTGACGCGCAGGCGGCCGACCTCTCGGCCCTGCTCGACCGGTGCCACGAGCGGTCCCTGATAGACGACCTTGGCCGTCACGCGGTCCGATGTGCCGCGCGGCAGCAGCAGGCGCACCGGCTTCTTGGCGACCACCGGCACCGAACCCTTCTCGCCGCCGAAGACCGAGAGATCCGCCACCGTCTCGTTCGCCGCAAAGACCTGCCGCGGCTCGAACGCGCGGAAGCCCCATTCCATCATTTTGCGGGCTTCGGCCGCGCGGTCGCGGGCGGTCTTCAGGCCCGACACGACCATGATCAGCCGCTGGCCGTTCTGCACCGCCGAGCCGGTGAGCGCGTAGCCCGATTCTTCGAGATAGCCGGTCTTGAGACCGTCGGCGCCGATGTCGAGGGTCAGGAGCGGGTTGCGGTTCTGCTGCTTGATCTTGTTCCAGACGAACTCGCGCTCGGAGTAGATCTTGTAGAACTCGGGGTAGGTATCGATGAGGTACTGGGCGATCCGCGCCATGTCGCGGGCGGTCACCTTCTGGTCAGGGGCCGAGTAGCCGGTCGCGTTGCGGAAGGTCGAGCGCGTCAGTCCAATCTCCTTGGCGCGCTGGTTCATCATCCCGGCAAAGGCTTCCTCGGTGCCCGCCATGTTCTCGGCGATGGTGATCGCCGCGTCGTTACCCGACTGCACGATCAGGCCGCGCAGAAGGTCGGAGAGCTTGATGCGGCTGTTGACCTGCGCGAACATCGACGAGCCGCCGCCGCCTGCCCCGCCGCGGCGCCACGCGTCCTCGGTCACCGTGAATTCGGTGTCCATCGAGAGGCGCCCCTCCTTGATGGCGCGGAACACGAGCTCCGCCGTCATCAGCTTGGCCATGCTGGCCGGGGAGAACGGCTCGTCGGCCGCCTTCTCGAACAGTACCGAGCCGGACTCGGCGTCGACCAAGATCGCGTGGGCAGCCGCCGTCTGGAAGGTCTGCGCGCCCGAGGGCGCCGGATAGAGGCAGGCGCCGAAGGCCGCAGCCAGCATCCCTACGAGCGCCCAGCGCGCCGCTCGGAACCGTATCTCACCCATTTTCGCCACTCCCGCGAACCCGCTTTCCGCCCGTCCCCGCCAAGCGTGACCTTAGCCCGGATACAATCCGATATCGAAGGCAAAGTTCGTTTTCGCACCGCGTCATGACGGCACCGAGGATCCTCACGCGCGCTTGTGGAAAACAGGGCCGATACCCATATCAAGTCCATGGAATATCGTGATTTTCACCCAGACAAGCCGCCTGGCTTCCGGGTCCGGCGCCCGGGTGCTCCTGCCCCCGCCCCGGCCTCGGCCGGCGAGGGCCGGGACCTGTGGCGGACGCTTCCCCTGGAGGGAACCTTCGAGGTCGTCTACGAGGATGCCCGCGGCGCCTGGACGACCCGCACCTTGGACGCGCGCGAGCTGAAGCTCGGGCCCGGCCGCACCCTGCTCGGCGGCACCGATCGCGCGCACGGCCTCTATCGCGGCCTGCGCGCCGACCGCATCCGGCGGCTGACCGAGCCTGCCTCAACCACGCGCATCGAGACCGGCATCCTCGATTGGCTGCTCGCACGCGCGCAGGCACAGCGGAAGGTCCGCGGCTCGCGCAGTCCGCGTCGAGCAGCGTGAGCCGGCGAAGTTTTTGCCGTCCCACGCAATCGCGTGGGGACAAGGGGCCTCGCCTCGTCTCGCGGTTGCGCGCGACCTTCGGTATAGCCGGTTCATGGAACTGATCTCCGCAACGCAGGCCCTGTCCGACGCCTGTGCCCGGCTCGCCGCGCAGCCCTTCGTCACCGTCGATACGGAGTTCATGCGCGAGACGACGTATTATCCGAAGCTCTGCCTGATCCAGATGGCGGGCCCGGACGGCTTCGCTTGTCTCGTCGATCCGCTCGCCGAAGATCTCGACCTCAAGCCCTTCTTCGAGCTGATGGCCGATGAAAGCACTGTCAAAGTGTTCCATTCAGCCCGGCAGGATTTGGAGATCATTTGGCTGCTCGGCGGACTCTTGCCGCATCCGTTCTTCGACACGCAGGTCGCGGCCATGGTCTGCGGCTACGGCGACTCGGTCTCCTACGAGCAGCTCGTCAACGACGTCGCGAAGGCGCGCATCGATAAATCGTCCCGCTTCACCGACTGGTCGCGTCGTCCGCTCTCCGAGGCACAGCTTGCCTATGCCCTGTCGGACGTCACCCATCTCGTGACGATCTATCAGGTGCTCGCCGCCGAGCTGGTCCGTACCGATCGCGGCCTCTGGCTCGACGAGGAGATGGCGGTGCTGACCTCTCCCGAAACCTATCAGGCGGAGCCCGCCCAGGCGTGGCGCCGGCTCTCGGGCCGGATGCGCAAGCCGCGCGAGATCGCGGTACTGATGGAAGTGGCCGGTTGGCGCGAGGCGGAGGCGCAGAGCCGAAACGTGCCCCGCGGACGCATCCTCAAGGACGAGGCGGTGATCGATATCGCGACCGCTGCCCCGCGCAGCGTCGAGGCCCTGGGCCGTCTGCGCACCATTCCCGCCGGCTTCGAGCGGTCGCGCACCGGATCCGAGATTCTCGCGGCGGTCGAGCGGGGCTTTGCCCGCGACCTTTCGCAGATCGCTATGCCCGAGCGCAGCCGCTCGCGCGGTGGCGGCAACGGCGCCCTGGTCGATCTCCTCAAGGTGCTGCTCAAGGCGGTGGCCGAGGCGGAGGGCGTGGCGCCCAAGATCATCGCCACCGTTGACGATCTGGAGGCGCTGGCCGACGACGACGCGGCGGACGTGGCCGTGCTTCAAGGCTGGCGCCGCAGCCTGTTCGGCGAAAAGGCCCTCGCCCTCAAGCATGGGCGGATGGCGCTCTCGGTGGAGCGCGGCCGGGTCACGGTGCGCGAACTGTCTTAGCCGCAACCCCCGCACCGGTCCGGATGGAAGGTTCGCCGCCCCTTCAATCCGTGGCGGAACGCTCGGGTTGTGTGCTGTGTCGCGACGAGCGGCCATTGTGACCGGGCCGGGTGCATGCGTCCGTGCTCGGCTGGATGATGAGCGCGGTATTGCGCCCTGTCCGCTTTCCGCCTGGGGCAAGGTGCATCACCGGCGTCAGCCGATCGATGCGGCGCCTTTCGCGTTCGGCTGACCGGGCCCGTTTCCTTCGACAGCCGCGGCACCACCCACGCTCGCCCTGTGTCCGGGCGACCCGGCTGATTTCCCACGGGCTTGCGAGAAGAGGCGGGAGAAGCGTGCGTCTGTCATCGCGGCATCTTGGCGCCGGCACCGGAGTGACGTAGTTCGGGATTAAATGGCAATGGTTTTTGCCTCTCGTTCCCGGTCGCCACCGCCCGCCTCATGTTTGAGCCGAACGAAGTTCTCCAGGTTCTGAGCGGCCGCGGGGCCGTGTCCGCGGAGGGGATCGAGCCGGTGAAAGTCCGCTACAAGCTCGTCATCGAGCGGCGTGACGGCATCGTGCGTGCCCATGGAAGCGTGACGGGCCGCCACAGCGCCCTGCATCCGCTCTGGCTCACCCCGGACGCGACGCTGCATCTGAAGGACGCGCGCCTTCTGGCGGTGTCACTCACCGATCTCGTCGGCGATACCGCAGAATTCGAGAGCACCGAGCCGGTTGCAAGGGGGTGAGACCGGCCTGAGAGTGGTAGCGATCCTTCGTGCCACGTCGCTCCCGAAAAATGACGCTCGCCCCTTCGCTCCGTGTCCGTGACGACGATTGTCGGTGCGCACTGGCCGTTCGGCCGCCCTACGATTGGGGGCACCTCGAACGCTTCTTCGCCGATCATGCGAGTCCGGGCGTCGAAGTCGTGACGCCCGGCCGCTACGCCCGCAGCTTCCTGATCGACGGGCGACGCGGCACGCTCTCGGTCACGCCTGGGATGGACGCGCTGTCGGTCCGTATCCGCTGCCGCGATTCGGGCGCGGTGCGGGATGCCGTCCTGGCGCGGGTGAGGGCGATGTTCGACCTCGACATCGATCCCGCAGCGATCGCCGACGGCCTCGGCCGCGACCCGCTCACCGCCGCCCTCGTGGCGCGTCGGCCGGGATTGCGGATGCCGGGAGCGTTCGACGGCTTCGAACTGGCGGTCCGGGCGATCCTCGGTCAGCAGGTCTCGGTGGCCGCGGCCACGCGCCTCGCCGGCCGCCTCGTGGCCGCCTTCGGCACGCCGCTCGCTCCCGAGGAGTACGGCGACGAGCCGGGCCTCACCCACCTGTTTCCGACGCCGGAGCAGCTTCTCGACGCCGAGATCTCCCTCGTGCTCAACATGCCCCGTGCCCGCGGCCGGGCGATCCAGGGCCTCGCCGCAGCGATGCTGGCGACGCCCGATCTGTTCGCCCCCGGCGGCGATCTCGACGGGACGGTTGCCCGGCTCGAGGCACTTCCCGGCATCGGCGGGTGGACCGCGCACTACGTTGCCATGCGTGCGATGGCGCAGCCCGACGCCTTCCCGGCGGGCGATGTCGGGCTGATGCGCGCTCTCGACACCGGTGCCGGGCGGCCGAGCCGTGCCGCGCTCCTCGTGCGAGCCGCCTCCTGGCGGCCCTGGCGCGCCTACGCGGCGATCCATCTCTGGGCCGAAGATGCCGTGCGGAGGACGCCGTGACGATCTGTGATCCCATCGCCGCCGACGAGGCGGGCTGGCGCCGGCTCTGGGCGGGCTATCTCGCCTTCTACGGCGAGGATCTTCCAGAGGCGGTCACCGCCGCGACGTGGCGGCGCATCCTCGATCCCACTTCGACGATTTTCGCGCGCCTCGCGGAGCGGGACGGGAGGCTCGTGGGAATGACGGTCAACGTCCTGCACGAGGGGACCTGGAGTGCTGCGCCCATTTGTTACCTCGAGGATCTCTTCGTCGCACCCGAGGCGCGTGGCGCCGGGATCGGCCGGGCGCTGATCTCCGACCTGATCGCGGTCGGGAAGGCGCGGGGCTGGTCGCGGCTCTACTGGCACACGAAGAGCGGGAATTCGGAGGCTCGGCGGCTCTACGATCGCTTCGTCGCTGCCGACGATTTCTGCCGCTATCGCCTCGTCCTGTGATCGTTAACGCCTCGTTTACCATGGTCGCATCACGGTCGGGTTCAGGGGAGAGAGCCATGAACCGACGAGTCGGCCGTAGTTTCGATGTCCTCAGCGAGGCGCAGCTCAGGGCCGGGCGCACCGCCGCCCGCCGGGTCGTGCCGGAAGCCCTGGCGCCGCAGGCGGGGCCGCGGCCGATCTCTCAGCTTCTCGATACCATCCAGCAGGTCGCCGAAGCGGCCACCGGCGAACGCAGCTTCCTTCACGTCGGCACGACGGTGTCGCGGAAGGGTTGAAGCAAGCGGGGGCATCAGGCGGCGGGCGCCGCGCCGCCGAGTTCGATCAGCACGATTTCCGGCGGGACCCCGAACCGGACGCCTACTCCGCTGACGCCGAGGCCGCCGGAGATGATCAGGTGGCGCCCATCCTCGACCACGTGGCCGTAGGCGAAGCGCTGGCCGTAGCGAGAGGGCAGCACCGGCGAATAGCCCAGCAGGCGGATCTGGCCGCCATGGGTGTGGCCCGACAGGGTGAGCGAGACGCGGGCGGGCACCTTGACGAAGATGTCGGGCTCGTGGGCCAGCAGGATCACCGGCGCGGCGTCGGACACCTGCGCGAGCGTGGCCGGGAGGTCGGCGAGGCTGCGGCGACTGCCGATCGGAACGAAGGGTTCCTGGTCCGCGAGCCCAGCGATCCAGAAGGGGCGGCCGTTTTGAACGAGCCGAACCGCGTCGTTTTCCAGAACCGGGATGCCGCGGGCTTCGAGCAGGCGGCGGATCTCGACCGGTCCCTTTCCCGCCAGCATCGCCTCGCGGTCGTCCCACCAATCGTGGTTGCCGAGGATGGCGTATGTGCCGAGAGGCGCCCGGAGGCCCTCGGCGAGCCGGGCAAAATCGGAGAGCGGCACCCGGTGCCACGTCACTTTCCGTCCCGCCGGATAATCGCCGAGCAGGAGGATCAGGTCGGGCCTGAGCGCGTTCGCCGCCGCGACGATCTCGGCGACGCGGTCGAGCGGCATGTATGGGTCGCAGACATGGATGTCGGCGAGCACGGCGATGCGAAGATGGAGATCAGGGTCCCAACCCGGAGGCGTCAGCCGGTAGCGCGTCAGGGCGAGCCGGAAGCGCGGCTCGATGAAGAAGGCATAGGCGCCTCCGGAGCCGAGCGTCAGCGCCGAAGCGCCGAAGCCGCCCAGAACCTGCCTACGGGTCGGGAGGATGAGCATGCCGCCGAAGCCGGCGGAGCGGCGGCGTCGACTTCAGTCGACAGGCTCGTCCTCGTGTACGAAGCGGAAGGCATTGCGGGACTCCGCCTTGGCGCGCGCGGCCTTGACGGCGCTGCTGCTGACGTGGACGGCGGCGGCCAGCGCCGGAAGGGCAACGGGGCGGAAGTTCTCGCGATCCCCGGCCACGGTCACCGGGGCGGCGTTGCCCGGTTCATCCGCGAGAGTCGGGGCTCGGCTGGGGGCGTACATGTTTCCTGTCCTATCTGCGCGTCTGAGCGGCCGGTGAGCGGCCGCGGCGGCTGATCCCACACCTCGCCCGTGAGCGAGGACGTCCTTTTCACACCCGCCTCGTGGCAAGATTGCGAAGATGCGAGGTCTGCTTTGATCGATCCGCCGACATGAACGGAAGCTTAAGACGACCGGTACGCCGGAAATTCGAGCAAGGCGACAAATCGGGCAGAGGGCAGCGTGGCATCTCTGCCACGCGATAGTGCATTGCAACGGAGCCGATCTTGCAATGCCCTCGGTAGATTTACGCCGGAAGAGCCCGCGACTTGATCTGACGTTCGGATCGAGCCTCTCAGGCGGCCGGCGCCGGTTGCAGGCCTTCATGGGCGATCCAGGCCGCTGTGCGGTCGAGGGCTCGGGTCAGACGCTCGAACAGGGTGTCGATCTCATCCGGCTCGATCACCAGCGGCGGGCAGACGGCGATGCGGTCGCCGGACAGGAAGCGCACGATCAGCCCTTCATCCTGGGCGAAGGCGACGCAGCGCGCCGCCACCGCCGCTTTCGGCTCGAATTGGCGCTTCGACGGTTTGTCGGCCACGATTTCAATGCCGCCGATCAGCCCCATTCCTCGAGCCTCACCTACGAGCGGGTGATCGGCCAGCCGCGCGAGGGCTGCCTGGAAATGCGGCGCCCGCTCGGCGGCCCGCTCGACGATGCGGTCGCGCCGGTAGATGTGGAGCGCGCGGTTGGCGACCGCGCAGGCGACCGGATGCCCTGAATAGGTCGTGCCGTGGCCGAAGCCGCCGAGCTTGACGCTCTCCTCCAGCATCGCCCGATAGAGCGGTTCGTCGATGCTGATGCCGCCGAGCGGCAGGTAGCCGGAGGTCAGCGCCTTGGCGAAGGACAGGGTATGGGGGCGCATGCCGAGCGCCTGGCCGCCGAACCACGTGCCGAGGCGTCCGAAGCCGCAGATCACCTCGTCGGCGACGAGGCGCACGTCGTAGCGGTCGAGCACCGCCTGGATCGCCGGAAAGTAGCCGGCGGGCGGAACGATGGCGCCGCCGGCGCCCATCACCGGTTCAGCGAAGAAGGCGGCGACGGTGTCGGGATCCTCGGCAAGGATCTGCGCCTCGAGTTCCGCCGCGAGACGCTGCGAATACGCCTCCTCGCTCTCTCCCGGCTCGGCCCCGCGATAATGGTGCGGACAGGCGGCGTGCAGGAAGCCGTCGATCGGCAGGTCCCAATCCGCGTGATTGGCGGGAAGGCCGGTGAGCGAGGCGGTCGCGACCGTCACGCCGTGATAGCCCTTCCGCCGGGCGATGATCTTCTTCTTCCGCGGCCGCCCGAGGGCGTTGTTCATGTACCAGAGCAACTTCACTTGGGCGTCGTTGGCCTCCGAGCCGGAGGAGGTGAAGAAGATCTTCGAGGTCGGGACCGGCATCAGCTCCTTGAGCGTCTCGGCCAGCTCGATCGCCGGATCGTGGCTGCGGCCCGAGAACAGATGCGCGAAGGGCAGCCGCCCCATCTGCTCGGCGGCCGCCTCGACCAACTCCTCGTTGCCGTAACCGAGGGCCGTGCACCACAGCCCGGCCATGCCTTCGAGGTAGGGGCGGCCGTCGGTGTCGTAGACCCAGACGCCGTGGCCCCGCTCCAACACCAGCGGACCGGTCTCCCGGAAGGCCGAGAGATTGGTGTAGGGGTGGATCAGGGTCTCGACGTCGCGGGCGGCGATGTTCGACAGCATGATGCGGCAGCCGGAAGACTACGCCGACAGGATGCGCCGGCAGCGCCGCCACACTAACGGCCCCAATCTCCCTCAGGAAGGCGGCGTCCGCCTTCCGTGAAGACGCAACGACCGCTCGCGATGCTCGATCCGGCCACCATCGTCGCCGCACCCGCTCCGGGCCGCGCCTGCGGTCCCTGTACGCTCTGCTGCAAGGTCTATGCAGTGCCCGCGGTCGAGAGTCCGGCAGGGCGCTGGTGCCGGCATGTCCGCTCGGGCGGCGGATGCGGCATTCATGCGGCGCGCCCCGACCACTGCCGCGCCTTCCATTGCCTCTGGATGACGGAAAGCTGGATCGGGCCGGAATGGCGACCGGACCGGTCGAAGATGGTGCTCAGCCTCGACCCCGTCACGCGGTTCCTGAACGTGCAGGTCGATCCGGGCCAGGCCGGGGCCTGGAAGCGCGCGCCCTACCATGACCAGTTGCGGCGCTGGGCGGCAGCCTCGCTTCCCCTGCGGCGCTACGTGCTCGTCCACGTCAATACGGTCACGACCGTCGTGCTGCCGGATCGGGACGTGCCCCTCGGCACCTTTGCGCCGGGCGATCGGCTCGTCGCCCGCGAACGGATGGGACCGGCGGGATTGACCGCCGACGTGGAGAAAGCCTCGCAACCGGTTTGAAGCCTGAGCGTCCGAGAGACGTTCAGGTCATGCAGCGGCCGGGCACCATGCGGCGCGCCTCGGGGCCGACGAGCGAGCTGAGTGGAGCCTCGCAGCCCTCCCGCGTCATGCGGCGGGGCTTGGCCGGAACCTCCTCCTGGGCCGAGCGGGTCGGAACCGTCTCCGTGCGCGTGGACGGGCGCGGCGCGGTGGCGACGTGGATCGGGCTGAGAGCCGTCGAGTAGGGACGCATGCCCGGCAGCGGCGTGGCGGAAGCCTCGTAGGCGACGCGCGGGGCGGTCGGAGCCCCCATGGCGTCGGCTTCCTGCCGGACAACCGGCAGCAGCAGCAGGGTCAGGATCGCAGCGGGAACACTCACACCGAGGACGAAGCCGGTCCGAAGCATCTTTGCGATCTCCGATGGGAGCTTGACAGGTTGTTTTCACAACGCTGTTTTCGGCTCAGCGGTTCCTTCACTGTCCCGCTTCGGATCAAGTCAGTATTCTGCCCCCGGTCGGCGATCTCGTCTGGGGCACGTGCACGTCGGAGGCGACGCGTCGGGCGTGGCAAAAAAGCACCTGTGGACGGAAAATGCGCGTTTCGGTGTGGCTTCCGGAACCCAGCCCCCCGACAATCGTTGAAGCAGCACCCGGCCACCTGGTCCTCCCCGCATTCCCCTTGTGCATCGGCCGGAACCTCTTCACGGGTCGGACAATCGTCCGGCCCGTTTTTTCATGTCCGATGCCGCACCCGTGCCGCTCCGCTGCCGCCAGCTTTGGGTTTCGGTTCGAGGCGACGGTCGCTGCCGTCTCGCGGTCAGCGACGGGGTTCGGTCTCTATCCCAGCAGGCGAGAGGTCCGGAGGCCGTATTGCCGCTGACGACCTCGCATCTCGAGTGAAGCGCGGGTGCCGCCGCGCGGCCCGGCCGCCGATCATAGGGCTGGAGCTATCGAACGGCTCGCACCGGCATCCGTCCATGAGAAAGGGCGCCGGCCTCGCGGCCGGCGCCCCCTTCGTTATCAGTC
Organism: Methylorubrum rhodesianum; assembly: GCF_014199985.1. Classification (GTDB taxonomy): domain Bacteria; phylum Pseudomonadota; class Alphaproteobacteria; order Rhizobiales; family Beijerinckiaceae; genus Methylobacterium; species Methylobacterium rhodesianum. The sequence continues at coordinate 119,916 of NZ_JACHOS010000002.1, forward strand.
CAGAGAGACGGTTCAGGCGTTGTGAGCCTCGCGACGGCGCGCGCTTTGCTGGAAGAACAGCGCTTGGCTGATGACAGCCGAAACGTTGGCGGGCTGGAACGGCTTGGCGATGAGGAAGGCCGGTTCCGGCCGCTCACCGGTGAGGAAGCGCTCGGGATAGGCCGTGATGAAGATCACCGGCACCTCGAAGGTCTTGAGCAGATCGTTGACCGCATCCAGGCCCGACGAACCGTCCGCGAGCTGAATATCGGCGAGAATCAGCCCGGGACGCTTGCTCTCGGAGGCAATCTTGACCGCTTCGCTGCGGGTGCGGGCCACGCCGATGACGTTGTGGCCGAGGCCTTCCACCAGGGCTTCGAGATCCATGGCGATGAGCGGCTCGTCCTCGATGATCAGGATTTCGGTCGCCATGTCGGCGGCGAGTTCCCGGCCCGCCTCGTCGACCAGATCACGCACCTTGTTCACGTCCACATCGAGGATCACGCCGGCATCTTCCTCGGAGAAGCCTTCGAGGCAGGAGAGCAGGAACGCCTGCCGGGGCAGCGGGGTGATCTGGCCGAGCCGAACCTCGGCCGGCAGGTCGTGTTGCACCTGATCGCTGTGACCGTTGACGGAGAGTGAATTCCAGATCCGCGTGAAGACCCGGAAGAGGTCGGCCTTGACGTTCGTGCTGCGACCGAGGGTCTCAGGCTCATTGACCAGCGTCTCGAGCGTGGCCGCGACGTAAGCGTCGCCCGCTACCTGACTGCCCGTCAGCGCGCGCGCATAACGGCGCAGGTACGGCAGATGCTGCACGACCAGTTGTGCTGTCGACATGAGTTCCCCTGAGCCTCTTCGCTCTTCGTTATCGATGCGCCCCTAACGCGGGGACTCGACGTCCGTTCCTGGCCGATGCGGAACCCAAGCCGCATGGCCGCGTTGCTGCTGCAGCCATGACTCATGTCAAGCTGCAAGACAATCGCGGCAGATGTGGCGCCAAGGGGAACTTGGCCAAGGGGATCTTGAAAGCATGAACGAGGACGAGCCGGCCGGCGTGTTCCCACCCGGGGACCGGCCCACTCGAATGCGTGGCGAAAATGGTTTGAATGACCAGACGCAGAGGCGCATCGGCAACCATTTGCGAGCCCTCTACGATTCCGTCGTGCAACAGCCGATACCGGACCGCTTTCGAGATTTGATCGCCCGCCTCGAAGAGGATGGACCGGAGTCGGATTGATCCTACGATCTTCGAGCCGCTTGTCTCCGCGATCTCGTCAGATTCGAGCCGCCTCCGCTGCCGGGGCGGCTCGGCTTGTCAGGCGAGGCTACAAGGTCGACGAACGGCCCCGCATCAGACCGATCACGGCCGAGATCGCGAACAGCACGATCGCGACGAAGAACACGAGTTTAGCGGCCTCCATGGCCGTGCCGGCGATGCCGCCGAAGCCCAGCAGGGCCGCGACCAGGGCAACCACCAGGAACGTTACAGCCCAACCGAGCATGTCGAACTTCCTTCCAACAACTGGCGCGGCCCGTGCCGCCGCCTCTTGGAAGCAATAACGCCAAGTTTTCGCCACGAGTTCCTTTTGCCGCTCCGGCGGCGTGAAGAGTTTTATTACGAACCGCGTGCGACCGTCGCAGTCCGTCGGAACCGACTGGCGAATCCGGCCGTTCGTCACCATCTCTCGGCAAGACGACCAGACTCGATGATGTGAAGGAGGCCTCTGGCGTGCCCGCACAGAAAAAGCCCATAGTTCCCGGTATCGCTCAGGCGAAGGCCGCCCTGGAGGCTGCCGCCCGGCTCCTGTCGGCGCTCTCGCCTCAGCCGGTTCTGCAGCCCATTCCGGTCCGCGTGAAGTCGGCTCGCCGCCGTTGAGGCGGGTCGCCATCGGACCTGCCGTTCTCGATTGCCGCCATGCATCCCCGATAAGCGCCGTCCTTGAGGACGGCGCTTTTTTTTACTTGAACGTCTTTGTCTCCCCTTTCCACAGTTCTCCGCGTCGTCAGAGCGGAGGCTCGTCCGTAGGCGAATGGGCTGAGGCAGCCCCTCCAGTCACTTGATCAGCGGAAAGCCTCTTCGTCGCCTCTGCGCGAAATGACCGTCCGACACTGCGTGGTCTTCCGAAATTGTCACCGCCGCGGTCGCCGGCCTAGCTGTCGGCTGGAGATGATGTTCGACCGGTCTCGCTTCGGCGGCTTTCCGGGTCGCATGGGCTGGGGGCGGCGGGGATGGAGTTCGGCAAGCGCAGGCCCGGAGCATGGGCTGCGAGGAGCAAGGCCGATTTGGCCACGGCGCCGCGCCGACGCCTCGTCACAACCATCGTCGTCGGCGTTCTGATCGGTGTCGGTGTGACGGGTGCGGCGACCATCGTGCATGCATCCGAGCGCGGCCTGCTCCGGGGTCTGTTCCAGACGATCTTCGGTGGCGAGAGCTTGGCTCCGGCGCCGGTCGCGAGACCGGTGCCGAAAGTGCCGCATCGCTACACGTCGCTTCCTGATACACGCCGCCTTGCCGGACATCGCCTCGTCCAGCGGACGCCGCGCCTCGACGGACGCCCAGTTCGTGCTGCCCGGCGGGAGAGAGGCGGTGCTTCGAACTCTATCGCGAGTGGATCCTTCGTGGCCGGGACGCGGACCGTCTGCGTGCGCCGCTGTGACGGGTACGTGTTTCCCCTGGGCCGCCTGAATGCGCGGGCCGATCTTCCGGTCCATGCCGCGGCCTGTGCCGCAGCCTGCCCTAGCGCGCCGACCGATCTGTTCACACTGGCTCCGGGGCGGTCCGAACTCCAACACTCCGTCGGCCTCGATGGCCGCCCCTATCTGCGGACCGCCGCCGCCAATCTCTATCGCCGCACGCGTGTCGAGAACTGCTCGTGCCAGCCGCCGGGCGTGGCAGGACCCTTGGTGGCCCTGGTCGACGACCGCACCCTGCGGCCGGGAGACGTCATCGCTTCGGAACAGGGAGCCGACCTCGTCGCCGGTCTGTCCCGATCAGGTCCGCGACTCGTCGATTATCGCTCGGCGACGATGAGTCCGCGCAGTCGCGGTCTCATCGAAGAGCGGGTCGGGGCCCTGGGACGGGATGCGGCGAGTGCGGCGTTTCAGCAGGTGCTTCGCGCGGAGAAGTTCGGCGCGGGCCGCCTGCGCGGCGCCGAAGCGCAGAACCTAAAGCTTCGGATCGACATGGCGGCCATGGATTTCATGCCCGTCGTCGCGCGCAGCGGGGAATTTGCCCAGATCCGGGTCGTCTCGCCCTCGCCGTTCAGGCGATGAAGGACCGCCCCCGGGCGACGGCATCAGTTGGCGAAAGCGCCGGGCTGTCGTAGGCGGGCGGGACCGTCGTCGTTTGAAGCCGTCGTCATGAGTGAACCGTCCACGGAGGCGCAGGCCCCCTCCCCCGGCTTCGAGAGCGCTCTGCCCGCACCCGAGCGGACCGAGACGATGAGCCCCCTCGTGCGGCGGCGGATCTGTCCCAATGGCGGTCCCTTCACCGCGAGTGGAACCTGCACTTACGTGGTCGGCCGCAGACATGTCGCGGTCATCGATCCGGGACCGGCAGATGCCGGGCACATCGAGGGGCTCCTGGCCTCACTCGCCGGCGAGCAGGTCGACGCCATCGTCGTGACCCATACCCACCGCGACCATTCCCCGGGCGCCCGCCTGCTGCAGGCGCGCACGGGCGCGCCGATCGTTGGTTGCGGCCCGCATCGCGCCGCGCGGGAACTGGCCGAGAACGAGCTGCCCGCCCTCGATGCCAGCGCCGACCGCGCGCACCGGCCCGACCGGGAGTTGCGGGACGGCGAGAGCCTCACCGGCGACGGATGGACGCTGACCGCGGTGGCAACCCCCGGCCACACCATGAATCATCTCGCCTTCGCCCTGCCCGAAGAGAACGTGCTGTTCTCGGGCGATCACGTGATGGCGTGGTCGACCTCCATCGTCGCGCCGCCCGACGGTTCGATGCGGGCCTACATGGAATCGCTGGAGCGCCTGCGCGAGCGGGACGAGACGCTGTACTGGCCCGGCCATGGCGGCCCCGTGCGCGATCCGCGCCGCTTCGTGCGCGGGCTCGCCGCCCACCGCCGTCAGCGCGAGGCGGCGATCCGCGCCCGGCTCGACGCGGGCGATCGCGACATCGCGGCCATTGTCCGCACCGTCTATCAGGGTCTCGCGCCGCATCTACGCGGTGCGGCGGCTTTGTCCGTCTTCGCCCATCTCGAGGATCTGGTGGAGCGCGGCCTCGCCATCACGGATGGGCCGCCCCTGCTCGACGGCACGTTCCGCCCCGCTTGAGGAAACGCGGCAGAAACGCGCGACCGCGCTACTTCAGGGCGATGGCGAGATTGGCGACCTCATCCAGGTAGGAGCGGATCCGATCGGCGTTGTCGCCGAAGTCGCGGTCACCGATCCGCGAGGCTGAGCGGACGTCGATACGGGCGCCGTCGGCCCGCGGATGCACCCGCACCGTGATGTCGGCGGGAAGGTTCAGAATCCGCGTATGGGCCACCGCTTCGATGCGGCCGTTGCCGATCCGTCCGCCGGGCCGGATCGCCTCGATGATCTGCCATTTACGGTTCACGGCCGCCTTGCGGGCCAGTTCGAACGCCTCGTCGGCCTCCACGTCGAGGGTCAACGGCGCGATTTGAGGATAGGCCGCCCGCTGCGCTTCCCGGATCGCCGACCCGGGCTCCGGGGGATACCGGCCATCGCGGGCGGCGAAGGCGAGGCGTGAGCGCGAGAAGGCAGGGGGACGCTCCGTATCCGTCGATACGTCGGTCAGTGCCGGCAGGCGCACGCCCTTGAGGGCGGCGTAGGCCGGATATGCCAGGACGAGGCTCGCCAGGAACAGGCCCCCGATGGCTGCCCCGAGGCCGCCCGCGCCCTCGCGCCAGACCCGCACCATCGCGAACAATGCGAACGCCACGGCGACGACGGAGAGGGCGATCCCGCTTGCGAGCACGGCAAGAGCGGGGGCCGGCTCGGCCGACGGACTGCGCACGATCAGGATCGCCATGGCGGTGACGATCAGGGAGAACAGGGCGAGTGTCCGCGCATGGCGGCCCGCCCGCGTCACCGGTTCATCGAGAAGCTGACGACGCATGGCCCCGGATGCGGATGGTTGGATGTAAAGGGTGGATAAGCTCGCGGGCAGTCTACAGCTTGGGGGACAGCCGCGCCACTCGGCTGCCGGACGCCTCTCCCTCTGCTACAAGCTGAACGGACATGTCCGAGCGTCAAGTCCGTCCCGCTTCGAGCGCCGAACCCATCGACCCCTTGCGGGCATGGTTCCGGTTCATCCGCCTCAGTCGGCGCGTCACCGCCGCCGTTGCCGGCGAGCTGCGGGAGATCGGCCTGTCGATCCCGCAATTCGACGTGTTGTCGACCCTGAGCGAGCAGGAAGGGCTGACGCAGCAGGAATTGGCGGCCCGGCTCTACGTCACGAAGGGCAACGTGTCGGGCCTGATCGATCGCCTCGTCGAGGCCGGACTGGTCGAGCGCCGCCCAATCCCCGGTGATCGCCGCTCCCATGCGCTTCACCTCACCCGCGTCGGTGCCGAGCTCGCGGCGCGCGGGATCGCTGCGCAGGCCGCCTATGTTGCGCGAACACTCGGCCGCCTCGACGAGGCGGATCTACGTACATTCGAGGAACTCGTTCTCAAATGGCGCGAATTGGTGCGTGCCGAAGCGCCGACCTGAAGTCGACCCGAAAAGAAACAGACGCCCGCGGCGTCCGTAGAGAGAAGTATATTTCTATATTCTGGGTGGGCCGGGCGGTCGAACGCAAACGACGCGCCCGATACCGCCTCGACCGGTTTACGCCTCGCCGGTCCGACCCGTCGACTGACCGCCCTTGCGGCCCGCGGATGAGGCCAGCTCACGATCCTGCGAGAAAGATCGCTTCTCGGCCGGCACCGAACGACCGCCCTTACTGGCGATTTCGCGCTGCCGTTCGATATTCATGGAAGCGAAACCTCGCTTCGAGGTGGAATTACCAGATGCCATCAGCGCCTCCTCAGGCTAACTCTTCACACCCTCCTCAACCGTCATCCCTTTCGATTGTTCCTTGGCCGTATCGGCGGCCAAGGTTTGGGAAACCCCTGTTCCGTCCAAACGTTAGCTCGGCTCACAGCAGCGCGTCGCGCGGAGTTGTGAACAGGTCTCCACAGGCCCGTCCACACCCGAGAGGAGCCGGGATGACGAACCGATATATGGTGAAGCGGTCGCTAGTGGCCAAGTCTGCCGACACCCCCGGGACCAATGGTCTTCCCGAACCGAACATCGCGCCATTGCCGGCGATGCCGGCGCCGGAAGACAGCCTGACGCCGACGACCCACGACGAACCCCTCGACTCGCCGCAGCCAAACCCCAGCGCCAAGCGCAGCCCGCCGAGCGCCGGCGACCTCGGATTATCGACCCGTCGAGAGGCGTGAGCGGCATTATTATGCTGAAACCATGTGCGGACCGTGGACGCAGCGAGGGACGGCGCTGCCATCGCGACACCGCGTCCTTGTGCCAAAGCATCTTGTGACAAGCGTTCGAAGGCACGGCGACTTTGACACGATCCGCCCTTGCGGCTACCCGCGGGCCTTTCCGCCCCGCCGCCGTGGAGGCGCATCGGAGTGTGTCCATGACCCTCGACAACGAGGTGATGTCGCTGCGGCAGGTGCCGCTGTTTCGGGAGGTCGAGCCGTCTCGCCTCAAGCTTCTCGCTTTCACCAGCGAGCGGGTGCATTTCGAGGCGGGCCAAGCCTTCTTCGCGCGCGGCGAGACGGCGGATGCGGCCTATCTCATTCTCGAAGGCAGCGCCGCGGTCTCCATCGATGGTCCCTTCGGCCCCGTGCGCCTTGCCCTGCTCGGTCCCAATGCGCTCGTCGGCGAAATGGGCATCCTGGCCGATCAGCCGCGCTCGGCGACCGTGACCGCCGACACCGCGACGATGGCATTGCGGATCGACCGCGATGTCTTCATCGAGCTGCTCGCCCAGTTTCCGCAGATCAGCATCGCCGTCATGCGCGAACTCGCGCTGCGCCTGGAGCAGACCAATCAGCGCTTGGCGGAGCGGGTCGGCAACGCCTGACCACCGGGCCCCGCCGCTTGATCGACCCGAGGGGCGCCATCCCGCGCTAGATCCGGCCCCTTCCTTCGAGGCGGATCCGGGCTTCCGCAGGCACCTTCCGGCTTGCCCATGCGGTCTTCATCTCGACCGCGCTGCTCTCTCAGCGGCGCCCGGGCCGTACGGCCGATCGTCGTGGCTTTCGGCAGAGGGTCTCGGCTCGATCCGCCCGGATGCTGCAAGTTCTGCCTCAGGCATCCATTGCCCATCCCGAAGATCCCGGCCAGTCCGGCCGGCACGCGCTTCACCGCTCCACCGAACAGACCCAATTCATGCACGTTTGTCGGCGGCAGCGGATCACAAATCGGGCGGCTCGCTTACGGCGTCGGGTAGGTGATGAACTCGATGAGCGAGCCGTCCGGATCGCGGAAATAGACGCTGACGCCCTGCCCGGCCGCTCCGTTTCGCTCCACCGGACCCAGTTCGACGGCCACGCCGTGAGCGGCGAGATGCGCCATCGCCTCCTCGATCGAGCCGGACCATCGGAAGCACAGATCGCTACCTCCAGGCATCACCGGTACGCGGGCGCGCGGCGTGCCGATCTGCCCGGGACCGTGGACGTTGAGCTGGACGCCGCCGAAGCGGAACACGACGCCTTTGCCGAACGGGATCACCTCGGCCCGCAGCACGTCGCGATAGAACGTTGTCGCCCGCTCCCAATCGGAGACGTGGATGACGCAGTGATCGAGGTGGATCGCCGGCGCCAGCGCCGTGACGTCGACGCCTGCTTCCTCGACGAGCTGGGTCTCGGTCTCAGGCATCCTATCCCTCCTGCTCACGCACTCTTGCGCTGCAGATAATGCGGTCCGCGCCTTGGGCGAGGCGGCCTCACGGCTACGTTCCTCGCTCGATGCGGCCCCGAAGTCACACCCGATCGGTCCCGAGGCGGGTAGTCATGGCGGATGAATTGCAACGCTAACCCGCCGTCAGCGGCGGTGACAGGAGCCGCTATGGCCGCCCCCATGACCGCCGGCACGGCCGCCTCCAACACGGCCCGGACGGCGACCCGCCGCGTGATGCTCGCCGCGTTCTGCCTCGTGCCGCTCGCAGCCTGCCAATCGTCGAAGCCGGGCCCCATGGCCGGCGGCGACGACGATGCGGCCTGGTACATCGGCACGATGCCCGACAAGCCGTTCGACGTGCCGCTGGTCGACAGGTCGCGGATCGATCCGAAGTACCGCCGCCAGGAGGTCGCCTATAACGGCCCGGAGGCGCCGGGAACGATCGTCGTCGACATCGACAAGCGTCAGCTGGCTCTGGTTCAGGAGGGCGGCACGGCGCTGCAATACGGTGTCGGGGTCGGCAAGGCCGGCTTCTCTTGGAAGGGCGACGCGCGGGTCGGCCGCAAGGGTGTGTGGCCGGATTGGAGCCCGACCACGACGATGGTCTCGCTCAATCCGGGCATCGAGCGGTCGCGCAAGGGCGGCATCGACAACCCGCTCGGCGCCCGCGCGCTGTACCTCTACAACGGCAATCGCGACACTCTGTTTCGCATCCACGGCACCAACGAGCCCTGGAGCATCGGCGAGCAGATGTCCTCCGGCTGCGTGCGCATGCTCAACGAGGATATCGTCGATCTCTACGAGCGTGTCCCCGTCGGTGCCCGCGTGGTGGTGAAGCGGAGCGGGAAGTACCGCGTCTGATCCGGTCGGCGGACGGGAACCTTCTGCGTTCGCCGAACGTCCTTATCCTGCGGCCAAGCTTGGCCGCAGGAACGCGCTCGAATCTTCGTCCATGACCATTACCATCTCGCATCTTCAGCCGATCATCGCGATTCTGGCGGGCGTGCTGATCCTGATCGCGCCCCGGCTTCTGAACTATATCGTCGCGGTCTACCTCATCGCCGTCGGGCTGATCGGCCTCGGCGTCCTGCGCCATTTTTCCTGACGGAGAGCGGGGCGAGGCCGTTGCGGTCCACGGCCGTGAATCCGTCCCACGAGGGTCGCGCGGCCGGTTTTCGCGGCGCAACATTGCCGCTCCGCGCGCTTCCCTGCCGGAAGGCCCTCCCCTTTTGCGGCTCGCGCACTACGCTCTGACAGAGCCTCTACATCGTCACTCCTCACCGTGGAGTGGCGCAAAGCTTATCCTTGCACTGCGACAGGAGATGCGCCACGCCCGCGTGAGCGGCGCTCAGGTCGCCACATCCGTCCAGCGGAGAGACTGATGACGAAATGGGTCTATTCCTTCGGTGACGGCAAGGCCGAGGGCGAGGCGTCGATGCGCAATCTCCTCGGCGGCAAGGGGGCCAACCTCGCCGAGATGTCGAACCTCGGCCTTCCGGTGCCCCCCGGCTTCACCATCACGACCGAAGTCTGCACCTACTACTACGAGCACGGCGAGACCTATCCGGCGGATCTCAAGGACGCCGTGAATGCGGCGCTGGAGAATGTCGGCCGGCTCACCGGCCGTCGCTTCGGCGATGCCGACAAGCCGCTGCTCGTATCGGTCCGCTCCGGCGCCCGCGCCTCGATGCCGGGCATGATGGACACGGTGCTCAATCTCGGCCTCAACGATACCACCGTCGAGGCCCTGGCGAAGGATGCCGACGACGAGCGCTTCGCCTACGATTCCTACCGGCGCTTCATCACGATGTACTCGAACGTCGTGCTGGGCGTGGAGCACCACGCCTTCGAGGAGGCGCTGGAACACTACAAGGAGCAGAAGGGCCTCAACCTCGACACCGACCTGAAGGCCGACGACTGGAAGCACCTCATCGGCGTCTACAAGAAGATCGTCCGGGACGAGCACGGCTCTGATTTCCCGCAGAAGCCCGAGGACCAGCTCTGGGGGGCGATCGGCGCGGTGTTCGATTCCTGGATGATCCCGCGGGCCAAGAAGTACCGCGAACTGAACAACATCCCGGAGAGCTGGGGCACGGCGGTCAACGTCCAGGCCATGGTGTTCGGCAACATGGGCGACACCTCCGCCACCGGCGTCGCCTTCACCCGCAACCCCTCCACCGGCGAGAGCGCGCTCTACGGCGAGTTCCTCATCAACGCCCAGGGCGAGGACGTGGTCGCGGGTATCCGTACGCCGCAGGACATCACCGAGAAGGCCCGCATCGAGGCCAAGTCCGACAAACCGTCGATGGAAAAGGCGATGCCCGAGAGCTTCGCCGAGCTGACGCGGATCTACGGGATTCTCGAAAAGCACTACCGCGACATGCAGGACATGGAGTTCACCATCGAGCGGGGTAAGCTCTGGATGCTCCAGACCCGCAACGGCAAGCGCACCGCCAAGGCGGCCCTGCGCATCGCCGTCGAGCTGGCGGGCGAGGGCCTGATCTCGAAGGAAGAGGCGATCAAGCGCATCGAGCCCGGCGCCCTCGACCAGCTCCTGCACCCGACCATCGACCCGAACGCCGAGCGCAAGGTCATCGCCACCGGCCTGCCGGCCTCGCCGGGCGCGGCGGTCGGCGAGATCGTGTTCAACTCGGAAGCTGCGGAAGCCGCCAAGAAGGCCGAGCGCCGCTGCATCCTCGTGCGCATCGAGACCTCGCCGGAGGACATCCACGGCATGCACGCCGCCGAGGGCATCCTCACCACCCGCGGCGGCATGACCAGCCACGCGGCGGTGGTCGCCCGCGGCATGGGCAAGCCCTGCGTCTCCGGCGTCGGCTCGATCCGGATCGACTACAAGGCGCAGACGCTCACCGTCGGCGGCGTCACGCTCAAGGCGGGCGACGTCATCACCATCGACGGGTCGACCGGTCAGGTGATCCAGGGCGAGGTCAAGATGCTCCAGCCCGAGCTGTCGGGCGACTTCGCCGCCCTGATGGAGTGGGCCGACGCGGTGCGGACCATGAAGGTGCGCACCAACGCCGACACCCCGGCCGATGCCCGCGCCGCGCGCAAGTTCGGCGCCGAAGGCATCGGGTTGTGCCGGACCGAGCACATGTTCTTCGAGGGCGACCGCATCGTGGCGGTGCGCGAGATGATCCTCTCGGATGATGCCGAGGGCCGTCGCAGCGCGCTCGCCAAGATCCTTCCCTACCAGCGCCAGGACTTCGTCGAGCTGTTCACGATCATGTCGGGCCTGCCCGTCACGATCCGCCTGCTGGACCCGCCGCTGCACGAGTTCCTGCCGCACACGGACGAGGAGATCCGCGAGGTCCAGTCGGCCACCGGCATTCCGGAGGACAAGATCCGCAACCGCATCCGCGAACTCTCCGAGCACAACCCGATGCTCGGCTTCCGCGGCTGCCGACTGGCCATCGCCTTCCCCGAGATCGCCGAGATGCAGGCCCGCGCGATCTTCGAGGCGGCGGTCCAGGCCGCCAAGGATACCGGCGCGCCGGTGACCCCGGAAGTGATGGTGCCGCTCGTCTTCACGCGGATGGAGTTCGACATCGTCAAAGCCCGCATCGACGCCATGGCCAAGGCCGTGACGGAGGAGACCGGGGCCGAGCTCGAATATCAGGTCGGGACGATGATCGAGCTGCCGCGGGCCGCGCTCAAGGCCGGCGAGATCGCCGAGACCGCGGAGTTCTTCTCCTTCGGCACCAACGATCTGACCCAGACCGCGCTCGGCATCTCCCGCGACGACGCCGCGACCTTCCTCGGGCCCTACACCCAGAAGGGCATCCTCCCGGTCGATCCCTTCGTGTCGATCGATCAGGAGGGTGTGGGCGAACTCGTGAAGATCGGCGCCGAGCGGGGCCGCAAGACCCGCGACGGGCTCAAGCTCGGCATCTGCGGCGAGCACGGCGGCGACCCGGCCTCGATCGGCTTCTGCCAGGAGGTCGGCCTCGACTACGTCTCCTGCTCGCCGTTCCGCGTGCCGATCGCTCGCCTCGCGGCGGCCCAGGCGGCGCTCGGCACGGACGCCTGACACGATCGGACGACCCCGCGGGCCCCGGCCCGCGGGGGCCACGGGACGGTCGGGCAAGCTTCGCAATAATTTTGCGGACAGCCCCCTGAACCCGTGTCGCCCGGGCACGTTACCTGCTAGCGGAAGACCCAGCGCGGCGAGCGTCGATTGGTCTTCCGGCCAGGGCACCCGCGGGACTTCCAGCCATGTCGCATCCCGACTCCCCCACGGCCCTCCTCGATCATCGCGCCATCGTTCCCGGTCACCGGGCGATGCAGGCCGCCTATCTCTGGATCCTCGCGACGCTCGCCACCGCCACCGGTGTGATCGGGCTGATCTACCTCGAGGCCGATCGCAACGAGCGCGAGGCCGGCCGGGCGATCATCGCCTCGCAGAACGGGAGCGGCTATGTCGCCGTCCTCGTGAATGGTCTCGCTCAACGCCACGGCCGGCCGACGCCTTAACCGTCCGGCAACCACGTTCGCGATTAAACTCCGATCCGTGAGGAACGGGCGCTGCGGCTTGGCTTAAGCTGCAGCCTCCGGCCGCTCGTGAGCGTGGAGTGTCGGCGTTGCGTACGAGGCGCGTGCGAGGCCTGGGGCTCGGCCCCCGCTGGATCGTCTCGGCCGTGGTGCCGTGGATGCTGGCGAGCGGCCTGCTGGTTTCCTTCACCGCCACCGCGGGGACCGACGCCACGCTCGGGCCGGACCGGCTCTCGGCGCGGGATGTCGCGGTGACCGGTGCGCTGGTGGCCTCCACCGCGTGGAGCCCGGACGTCATCGATGCCGGTCTCGTTGCGCCCGGTGCTCCCCATGAGGCCGAGCCGGGAGAGGAAGGACTGCCTCCGCTCGCCGACTCCGACGGCGCGACCCCCGCCACGCCCCGTGCCGTTGCCCTGTCCTCGGTGACGCCGGCTCCCGCCGACGCGACTCCGATCGAGGTCGCCGCGTCGAATCTTGCCCTGCCGGGCTTCTCGGCCCGTCTCGATCGCGGCCCCTCAGCCCTCGATCCGCAGATGTCGGCGCCGGAGGCCAAGTCCCACTACGCCGACCTGATCGATCCGAATGCGATGGACCGCGAACAGCGCTGCCTCGCGGAGGCCGTCTATTTCGAGGCCCGCAGCGAGCCCGAGGAGGGACAGGCCGCCGTGGCGCAGGTGGTGCTGAACCGCGTCAAGAGCGGGCTCTACCCCTCCTCCGTCTGCGGCGTGGTCTATCAGAACCGCCACCGCTTCATGGGCTGTCAGTTCTCGTTCGCCTGCGAAGGCAAGTCGCTGCGCATCACCGACGCCGATTCCTGGCGCAGCGCGACCCGCTTCGCCAGCGCGGTGATCGAAGGCCGCACCTATGTCAGCGAGGTCGGTGGCGCGACCCACTACCACGCCGACTACGTGCGCCCTGGCTGGTCACGCCGGCTTAAGCGCAAGGACATGATCGGCCGGCACATCTTCTATCAGCTCAAGCCCAATCAGACGTGAGGTCCGAGTCACGGTGCGGAAGGTCGGCGCGCCCGATCATTTCGCCTGCTTGAGGTAGTTCGCTCCGCCGATCACCAGAAGCTTGTCCGTGTCCCGGTCCGGTGCGAACAGGCTGAGCGATTCCGTCCCGCCCGCCTCGTCGCTCAGCGTGATCCGGAAACCTGAGACCGCGTAGCGCCCGCTTTGGAGAGGGCGGCGGCTGTGCCCCGCCACGGTGGTGCCGCCGTCGATCGACCCGCCGGTGGAGGAGAAGCCCGTGCTGCTCTCCCGGGTGAAGCGCCCGTCCGGGCTCAGGGTCAGCGTGCGCGTGCCGCCGACCGCCCCTGTCGGACCGCTCGATCCGAAGGTGTGGCTCCACGTGCCGGAGAAGCGATGTCCCTCGGCGAAGGGCGGCATGGTCGCGTAGCGCCTGTCGCCGATCTTGATGCCGTCCTTGGTGCGGGCGAAGGCTTCGCTGGAGCGCTTCGCGAGGCCGAACTGATTCTCCACCTCGACGCGGTCGATGCGGTTGGCCGAGAGCCAGCCGCCCTTCAGCGCGTAGATGCCGCAAGTCGTCACCTCGGTGCGGCAATGGCCCGCCATATCGCCGTCGCGCGGCATCTCGGTGGTGTAGAGGCCGCTCTTGTCGAACAGCAGGGTTTCCTGGTCGGCGATGAAATCCATGCCGCCGAAGGCATTGGGCATCAGCCGCGTCTCGGTGCGCGCATAGAGTCCGTCCATCCCGCCATCGCCGGCTCTCGGCGCGAGGGCGAGGCCGCGATCGTCCTTCGACGCGCGGTAGGTCTGCACCAGCCTCTCGAACGCCTCGCGGACGGGTTTTTCGGTCTCGCGCTCGAGCTGGAGCGTGAGAAGCATCAGGTAATGTTCGCTCCCCCCGGCAGCGATCCCGACAAACCAGGCGTTCATCCGCAGCCCGTCGCTCGACCGGCAGCAGCGCTGCTCGATGCGGATGGGGTGTCCGTCGAGGGTTTCGCCCGCCTTCGCCGTGAGCGGCTTTCCCTCAGCCGGAACCTGCTTGATTCCGCGCACGAACTGCGTGAACGCCGTGTCGAAGGCACCGGAGGCAGGCTTCGGCTTGGCGACCAGAAGGATCGCCAGGCCCTTGCGCCCGCGCGGGCCCGACGGCTCGTAGACGCGCTGGAACAGGAGGCCGTCGCTCATCTCGCGCCGCGTCCAGTCCTCGAAGGCGGCGGGCAGGTCGAAGCGGGCGACGCCGAGCGCCGTCTCGGCGGGTCGGGCCGGCTGCGCAGTCGCGATCAGGACCGCGAGCGCGGCCCAGGCGCCGCCCGCCCCCCGGCGCGAGGGGGAACCCGTCACGTCACGACGCTCGGCTCCGCCCGGCCGGTGAGCCGCTCGATGTCGGCCAGTTCCCGCGCCACCGCGACCACGGGGGCGAGAACCTCGGCCACTGGCAGTTCCAGCCGGTCCGGGTCCGCCTCGTAGCGCTCGATATAGACCCGAAGCGTCGCCCCGGCGGTTCCGGTCCCCGAGAGCCGGTAGACGATGCGGGCATCCTCCGCGAAGGTGATCCGGACGCCCTGCGCTTCCGTGACCGAACCATCCACCGGATCGACGTAGCGGAAATCGTCCGCCGCCTGCACGGTCATGCCACCGATCTCGGTCCCCGGCAGCGAGGCGAGCCGGGCGCGCAGGCCGTCCATCAGGCGGTTGGCGGCGCCGGAATCGATCTCCTCGTAATCGTGGCGGGTGTAGTAGTCGCGCCCGTACTGGGCCCAGTGCGCCCGTACGAGTTCCTGCGCCGGCCGACCGGTCGCGGCCAGGATGTTGAGCCAGAGCAGCACCGCCCACAGCCCGTCCTTCTCGCGCACGTGGTTCGAGCCGGTGCCGGCGCTCTCCTCGCCGCACAGCGTGATGCGGCCGGCATCGAGCAGGTTGCCGAAGAACTTCCAGCCGGTCGGGGTCTCGAACGCCTCGATCGTGAGGGCGGCGGCGACGCGATCGACCGCACGGCTCGTCGGCATCGATCGGGCGACGCCCGCGAGCCCTCCGGCATAGCCCGGCGCCCTGTGAGCGTGGGCGGCGAGAATGGCGAGGCTGTCGCTCGGCGTGACGAAGAGGCCGGGCGCGACGATCATGTTGCGGTCGCCGTCGCCGTCGGAGGCCGCACCGAAATCCGGCGCATCGGGGCCGTGCATCAGGTCGAACAGCTCGTGGGCGTGGACCGGGTTCGGATCGGGATGGTGCCCGCCGAAATCGGGCTTGGGCTCGCCGTTGACCACGGTGCCGGGCGCCGCGCCGAGCGCCCCCTCCAGGATCGCCTTGGCGTAGGGGCCGGTCACCGCCGAGAGAGCATCGAAGCGCATCCGGAAGCCGGAGGCGAACATCTTCGACAGCGCCTCGAAGTCGAACAGCGTACGCATCAGCTCGGCGTAGTCGGCGACAGGGTCGATCACCTCCACGGTCATCCCATCGATCTCGGTGGCGCCGATCCGGCCGAGGTCGAGATCGGGCGCATCGGAGATGCGGTAGTCGCCGATGGCCTTGGTGCGCTCGAAGATCGCGGCGGTGACGCTTTCCGGCGCCGGACCGCCGTTGCTGCCGTTGAACTTGATGCCGAAATCGCCGTCCGGCCCGCCAGGATTGTGGCTCGCTGAGAGGACGATGCCGCCGACGGCCCCATGCTTGCGGATGACGCAGGAGGCGGCCGGGGTCGAGAGCAGGCCGTTCTGCCCCACCAGCACCCGCCCGAAGCCGTTGGCGGCGGCGATCTTGAGGGCGATCTGGACCACCTGCTCGTTGAAGAAGCGACCGTCTCCGCCGATCACCAGGGTCGCGCCCTTGCGATCAGGGATGCAGTCGATGATCGCCTGGACGAAGTTCTGGACGTAGTGCGGCTGCCGGAACACGGGCACTTTCTTGCGCAGGCCCGAGGTGCCGGGCTTCTGGTCCGAATAGGGACTGGTGGGAACCCGCTTCGCGGCCATGGTTCGCTCGATTCTCGCCAAGGATAAGGTTCGCACGTCGTAGTGCGCTGTGTCGGTTCGAGTAGGCCGGACTCGCGGATTTCGCCAGGGTCCGGCGCCGCCGTCACACCTCCGAGCCGAGACGGACGGAGAGAACCGACGGATTCTGCCTCAGCCGCTCCGCGATGGCCGCGACGCTCGTCTGCGACAGCCGGACGAAGGCGATGGTGACCTCCTCCACGCCCTCGTCATCGCCCGGGCGCACCACGAACTGGCGCACCCGAGAGGCGCGCTCACCGGTGACCTCCTGAAGGGTGTCGATCGACAGGCTGCCGGTCTTGACGGTGAGATGGAGCGCGCGACTGTGCAGCCGGTCGCGCCAGCGCTCCTCGATCGGCTTCACCCCCGCGAGGATGCCGACGACGAGCACCGTGGCGGCAATCGCCGCGACGTAGAGGCCGCCGCCGACGGCAAGCCCGATCGCCGCCACCGCCCACAGGCTCGCTGCGGTGGTCAGGCCCTTCACCACTTCGCCGCGCAGAAGGATCGTGCCGGCACCCAGGAAGCCGATGCCGGAGACGACCTGCGCGGCCACGCGCGAGGGATCGAGCACCACGTCCTTCTGTCCGAGCACGTCGGAGAAACCGAAGGCCGAGACGATCATGAAGAGGCAGGCGCCGACGCAGACCAGCATGTGCGTGCGCAGGCCCGCGGCCCAGAGCAGCCGCTCCCGCTCGAACCCGATCACGCTGCCCATGGCGCCCGCGAGCACGAGGCGCGCCACCATCTCGCCGTTTCCGAGCATCGCTCCTCCCGCGCCGATCGTGCGGCCGAGATTGCGCCCGCTGCTCCTGACGCGCAACGAGGCCCCGGCGTGACGCCCCAACTTGACGCTCCGGCGGGCGCGGGTCCAATGCGGCGCGCCTTCCAAAACCGTCAGCCGTTCGTGGGCCGTCGATGCCGCCGCTTCTCGCACTCCCCTTTCCGGCCATCGATCCGGTCGCGGTCTCGATCGGACCCGTCGAGATCAAGTGGTACGCCCTGTCCTACATCGCGGGTCTCGTCGGCGGCTGGTTCTACGCGCGCCGGCTGGTCGCGGCGGATTCGCTCTGGGGTGTGGTCAAGCGCCCGACGCTCACCGACATCGACGACCTGATCGTCTGGGTCGCGCTCGGCGTCGTGCTCGGGGGGCGGATCGGCTATGTGCTGTTCTACAACCTGCCGCTCTACATGGAGCACCCGCTGGAGATCCTGGCGATCCGCAACGGCGGCATGTCGTTTCACGGCGGGTTTCTCGGTGCGATCCTGGCGCTGCTGCTCTTCGCCCGCGCGCGCGGCCTCAACGGCTACACCATGCTCGACATCGCCGCCGTGGTGGTGCCGGTCGGCCTGTTCTTCGGGCGCATCGCCAACTTCGTGAACGGCGAGCTGTGGGGGCGCGCCGCGCCGGATTTCCCCTACGCCGTGGTCTTTCCCACCGGGGGTGACGTGCCGCGCTACCCGAGCCAGCTGTTCGAGGCCGCCACAGAAGGCTTGCTGCTGTTCATCGTCATGGCGCTCGCCGTGCGCCGGTTCGGTTTCCGCAAGCCGGGCCTTCTCGGGGGCATCTTCGTACTGGGCTACGCGCTGGCGCGAACCTTCTGCGAATTCTTCCGCGAGCCGGACCGGCAGCTCGGCTTCCTGTTCGGTCAGGATGTCAATGCGCTCGGCGGCGGCGTGACCATGGGGATGCTGCTCTGCGTGCCAATGGCGCTGGTCGGCCTCGTCTACATCGTGCTCGCCGCCCGCGGAGTGACGCGTCCGCGACAGGCGGGTCCGGAGATCCAGGCCGAAGCGGGACAGATCTGAGCGTGGACGCCGAGGCGACGCCGCTCCTGCAAATCCTGGTTCGGGAGATCCGGGCGGACGGGCCGATCGGCCTCGACCGTTACATGGCGCTCTGCCTCGGACATCCCTCGCACGGCTACTACGCCACGCGCGATCCCCTCGGCCGGAGCGGCGACTTCGTCACCGCGCCTGAAATCAGCCAGATGTTCGGCGAGTTGATCGGTGCCTGGACGGCGTCCGTGCTGCCGATGATGGCGGCGGCGGCACCGGGCGAGCGGCCCTGCCTCGTCGAACTCGGCCCGGGCCGCGGCACGCTGATGGCCGACGCCCTGCGGGTTCTGCGCGTGGCCGGCGCCGCTTTCGATCTCCACCTCGTCGAGACCAGCCCGGTGCTGCGCGGTATCCAGGCGGATCGGCTCGCCGGCGCCGCTCCGGCCTTCCACGATTCCGTGGCGAGCCTGCCGGACGCACCGCTCCTCGTGATCGCCAACGAGTTCTTCGATGCCCTGCCGGCCCGCCAGTTCGTGCGGACGGATCGGGGGTGGTGCGAGCGCCGGGTCGGCTTGACGGCCGCCGGCGACGCACTCGCCTTCGGCCTCGACCCGGAGCCCGATCCGCGTCTCACGGCACCAGCGCCGGAGGGCGCCGTCTTGACCCTGCCGAGCCAGGGGCTCGCGGTCCTGCGCGATCTCGGCCGTCGCCTCGTCGCGAAGGGCGGCGCCCTGATCGTCATCGATTACGGCGGCGACCAGCCGGGCTTCGGCGACACCTTCCAGGCGGTGGCGGGCCACCGCTACGCCGATCCGCTGAGCCGGCCCGGCGAGGCGGACCTGACGCTGCAGGTCGATTTCGGCACGCTTGCCCGCGCGGCCCGTGCGGAGGGTCTGGCTGCTCTCGGGCCGGTGACGCAGCGCGAATTCCTGCTGTCGCTCGGCCTCGACGCCCGCGCTGAGCGGCTGAAGGCCCGCGCCACACCGGACCAGGCGCGGGCGATCGAGGCCGCCGCCCGGCGCCTGACCGACCCGGACCCGCGCGGCATGGGCGCGCTGTTCAAGGTGCTCTGCGCCAGCCACCCGGCGCTCACGCCGCTGCCGGCATTCCCACCCCCGACCTGAGCCCATTCGTCGAGAGACCGCGAGATCATGTTCATCGAAGCGCCCGAGCTGAGCTCGCATTCTTACGTACGGCACGCCTTCTTCACCCGACGGGGCGGCGTTTCCGAGGGTCTCTACGCTTCCCTGAACGGCGGGATCGGCTCGAACGACGAGCCGGCCCGCGTCGCCGAGAACCGGGCGCGGATGTGCGCGCAACTCGGACTGCCGAGCGACAACCTCGTCAGCCTCTACCAAGTGCATTCGGCCGAGGTGGTGACCGTCGAGGCCCCGTTTCCCCTGGCCGAACGTCCGAAGGCCGACGCCATGGTGACCCGGGTGCCCGGCTTGGCGCTCGGCATCGCGACGGCCGATTGCGGCCCGATCCTGTTCGCCGACCCGGAGAACCGCGTCGTCGGCGCGGCCCATGCGGGCTGGAAGGGCGCACTCGGCGGTGTCATCGCCGCGACGGTTGCCGCCATGGAGGCACTCGGCGCCGAGCGCGAGCGCATCGTAGCCGTGCTCGGACCGACGATTTCGCAAGCCTCCTACGAGGTCGGCTCCGAGTTCGTTGAACGTTTTCGTGCAGACGTGCCGGGAAGCGAGAAGTTTTTCGCCGAAGGGCGACCCGGACACGCTCAATTCGATCTGCCAGCCTTCATTCTCGAAAGACTGGTGGAAGCCGGAATCGGCGAGGCGGCTTCTGTCAACTTGTGCACCTATGCCGATCCCGACCGATTCTACAGCTTCCGGCGCACGACGCACCGCAACGAGCCGGATTACGGGCGACTGATATCGGCGATTGCACTCACTCCGTGACTATATTCTTACGGTACTCACAAAAGTCGTTGTATCCGTGCAACGCCCACCGCAACGGTGCCCACGGCCAGGCTTTTGTGCGCTGAAGCACTCGCATGTCGCGCCGCATCCATCGTAAGCCTTGCGGCGTCGCGGAACGCCGTGGTTGCATCCCTGCGACAATCTGTCCGGAACCGTCACCAAAAAAAGCTCGGCCGTAAGTGAACCTTGGCCGTTTGGTGACGTTTCCCGGTTGGAACGACGGCAGACCAAGACCACTGCCACAAAGGGGCCGCCTTCGGGACGGTCGGCGTGGTCAAGCCGCAACAGCATCTTCCGGGATGCTGGCATAGATACGGGGCACCGTGCCGCCTCGCTTCCCCGGAAGCACCGGCACAGTCAGAGAGGACCAGAGTAATGAAATCCTTCCTTCGCGCCGGTACGGCCATCGCCGGCATCGCCTTCGCCGGTTCGGCGCTCGCCGCCGACCTGCCGCGCCGCGCCGCTCCGCCGCCGGTGTTCCAGCCGGTGCCGGTCTTCACCTGGACGGGCTTCTACGCCGGTTTCAACGCCGGCTACGGCTTCGGCACCGGTGACGACAACAACGCTCCGACCGTGATCGGCGTGAACGGCCTCAGCGGCCTGGTCGCCCCGGGCGGCACCGCTGCCATCGCCTTCAACAACCGTCGCAGCGACGAAGGCTTCGTCGGCGGTGGTCAGATCGGCTACAACTACCAGTTCACCCCGGGCTCCGGTGTCGTGATCGGTATCGAGGCCGACGCCCAGTACGTCGACTTCGGTCGTGACCGGAACCGCTTCTCGGTCGCCCCGGGCTCCTCGCCGTTCCTGGCCGGCACCCAGATCTTCAACCCGAACGGTCTGTCCGGCCTCGACTTCTTCGGCACCGTCCGCGGTCGCCTCGGCTACGCCTTCGACCGCACCCTCGTGTACGGCACCGGCGGCTTCGCCTACGGCTCCGGCGGCGGCTCCGACTTCGGCCTGCCCGGCGGTTCGTCCGACGACTTCCGCACCGGCTGGGCCGCCGGTGGTGGTATCGAGTACGCTCTCCCGACCGACTCGTTCCTGAACTTCTTCAAGTCCTCGGCTGTCACGCTGAAGGTCGAAGGTCTCTACGTGAACCTCGATCGCGGCAACCGCCTGAACGGCGCCTTCGGTGCCACCCCGGCCGGCAACCTCGTCTACACGAACAGCCCGGGCGTGGTGCTCGCCTCCGGCAGCGTCGCTCGTCAGCGCGAGACCGAGTTCGCCGTCGTCCGCGCCGGCCTGAACTACAAGTTCGGCTCGTACTAAGATCTGGCGCCTCGGCGGTCCCTCACCGGACCGCCGAACGTCTTCGGAGAAGCCCGGCCTTGCGGTCGGGCTTTTTCTTTGTCCGGTGTCATGGTCTTTGTCCGGTGTTCTGGCACACCGGTTTGCGTGCCCGGCCGATGCGGACAATCGACGCCGGCCCCCTGACAAAAGCTCGACCGGTCCCCATCTCCTAGCCGCCGTGCGGTGACGAGGCCGTCGCCGCCTTCAGGAGGACGGCTCCATGAACAGCGAAGAACGCGACATCATCAACGGCATCTTCCAGCGCCTCGAGCAGGCGTCCGGTCAGCCCCGGGACGCCGATGCCGAACGTTTCATCGCCGAGAAGCTGCGCAGCCAGCCCTACGCACCCTACGCGATGGCCCAGCTGATCTACGTGCAGGAGGAGGCGATCAAGAGCCTGAACCAGCAGCTCGAACAGGCCCGCGCCCAGGCGCAGTCCCAGCCCTCCGGCGGCGGCGGCTTCCTGTCGAGCATCTTCGGCGGCGGTCAGCGCTCCGAGCCGCAGCGTCCGGCCGGTCAGGCCTGGGGCCAGCAGGGCGGGTACGGTCAGCAGGGCGGCTACGGTGGTCCGCAGGGCGGGCCTCAGCTCGGCTACGGCCAGCAGCCGGGTTACGGTGGTCCTCCGCAGGGCGGACCCTGGGGTGGTCAGGCCCAGCAGCCGGCCCGCGGCGGCGGCTTCCTCGCCACCGCGCTTCCGATGGCGGCCGGTGCGGCGGGCGGCATGCTGCTCGGCAGCGCCCTCTCCAACGCCTTCGCGGGCGGGCATTCCGCGCTCGGCAGCGCTCAGGCGGCGGGCCTGGGCGGCGGTGACACGGGCGGCGGCATGTTCGGCGGCGGCGACCAGGATCTCGGCTCGGCGCTCGGCGGCGGTGACGGCGGCTTCCAGGACGCCTCGTTCGGCGGTGGCGGCGACGATTTCGGCGGCGACCTCGGCGATGGCGGGGATGACGACTGGGCCTGATCGGGCCTGATCGAGTAGAAAAAAGAGCCCGGTGCCGGTCCCCCGGCACCGGGCTTTCTCTTGGGTCGGAAGGCGTCAGATCACCTCGACGCGGGTCCCCACCGGTGTCCGCTCATAGAGGTCGATCACGTCCTCGTTCATCATCCGGATGCAGCCCGAAGACACGTTCTGCCCGATCGTGTGCGGCTCGTTGGTGCCGTGGATGCGGTAGAGCGAGGTGCCGAGATACATCGCCCGGGCGCCGAGCGGGTTCTCCGGCCCGCCCACCATGTGCCGCGGCAGGTCGGGACGGCGGCGCAGCATCTCGGCGGGCGGCGTCCAGTCGGGCCATTCCCGCTTGGCGGTGATCGTCTTAGCGCCGGTCCAGACGAAGCCCGGACGCCCGACGCCGATCCCGTAGCGGATCGCCTGTCCGCCCGGCTGGATCAGGTAGAGATACTTCGCATTCGTATCGATCACGATCTGGCCGGCCCGGCCGGGGCCGTCATAAGCGACGACTTGGCGGGCGTAGCGGGGGTCGATCGCCCGGGCAACGGCGCTCTCCTCGGGCCCCGGGCCGGTCGGCAGTGCCGCGAACCGGGCGCGCGGCTGTGCGACGGGGGCCGGGTGCGGCGCGGCCAGCGCGCCGTAGCCGTCGACGGCGGAGCGCCGCGCCGGACCCTGAGCGTCGCCGGTCATCAGGAACTCGATGAAGCCGCCGCCGTAGCGGCCCGGCTCGGCCTGGGCCATGGCCGGCCCGCACACTCCCACCATGGCGAGCGCCGTCAGCGCCACGCTCCATTTCGCCCGCATCCCACACTCCCGCCCAGCACACGCGATGCGGAGAGCTTTTCGGCATTTGCCCTGCGGGCGATGAACAAACGTGGTGAATCGCCCAGACGGCCGGGCCGGCCCCCGCAAACCGCGCGGCGTCCTCAACGGCCGGTAAATGGCTCCGGTCGCCCGAAAACTTTCAGCAAATCGAAACCACTACGCCGGATTGTGTCGCACGAGATCCGTCCCCGAAGGCCCGCCCGACCGATGATCACCAAGCGCTACCGCATTGAGGAAAGCCTCGGATTGCCTGTACCGGCGGCCGGCATCTCTGCGGCTGCTCCGGAGACGCTACCGAATCCGCGCCTCGACGAGATTCTCACGGCGATCAACGATCTGCGGCGCATCACCCAGGCGAGCGCCGGCGAGACCATCGAGGCCTGCCGCCGCGAACTCGGCGAAGCGTTCGCCATGCGCCACGAACTCGAAGTGATGAAGGAGGCGATCACCCGCACCAAGTCGGAGATCGCCAGCCTTCACCGCTCCGAGAGCACCGGCAAGGGCATGCGGCGCGTCGCGGGCGAGCTCGACGCCGTGGTCGAGTCGACCGAGGAGGCCACCTCGACCATCCTCGGCAGCATCGAGAAGATCGAAACCAATGCCAACATGATGCGCGGCATGCGCCTGACGAAGGCCGCTCAGGAGAATGTCGACGGCATTCTCGACAACGTCATCGCGGCCTACGAGGCCTGCAACTTCCAGGACCTGACGGGCCAGCGCATCAGCAAGATCGTCAGCGTGCTCAAGTTCGTCGAGGAGCATCTCGACCGTGTGATCGAGGCCTGGAGCGGTCTCGACGGATTCCGGGACCTGCTCGCCGTAGAGACCGCCGCGGTCGACGAGAACGACGAGAGCTCGCTCCTCAACGGGCCGAAGCTTCAGGACGATCCCGGCCACGTCGACCAATCGGACATCGACGCCCTGTTCGATTGAGTGCCGCGACGCGGCGGCCCTTCCAACCGGAATCGCCGCGGCCTACATCGGAGCCATGAGCCGCGCGACCCGATCCGCCTTCGACGACGTCCCGCCCGACGGGTTCGACGAGGACGAGAACGAGGCGCCCTCCCTCGAAGAGGCGCCCGAGATCGACTTCGATTTCGAGCCGGGGGCCGTTCAGGCCGGCACGGAGATCATCCGCCGCTTCTGGACGACCCTGCCGACCTCGCCGGGCGTCTACCGGATGTTCGACCACAAGGGCGACGTCCTCTACGTCGGCAAGGCCAAGAACCTGAAGGCCCGCGTCGGCTCCTACGCCCGCGGTCAGGCGCATTCCAACCGCATCGCCCGCATGATCGCGCAGACGGCGGCGATGGAGTTCGTCACCACCTCGACCGAGACGGAAGCTCTGCTGCTGGAGGCCAACCTCATCAAGCAGTTGAAGCCCCGCTTCAACGTGCTGATGCGCGACGACAAGTCGTTCCCCTACATCCTGCTGACGAGCGACGGCCCGGCGCCGCAGATCGTCAAGCACCGCGGTGCCCGCCGCCGCAAGGGCAACTACTACGGCCCCTTCGCCAATGTCTGGGCGGTCAACCGCACGGTGAACGCGCTCCAGCGCGCCTTCCTGCTGCGCACCTGCTCCGACAGCTACTACGAGAACCGCACCCGGCCCTGCCTGCTCTACCAGATCAAGCGTTGCTCCGGCCCCTGCACCGGCGAGATCGCCCTTGAGGATTATACCGGGCTCGCCGACAGCGCCCGCGCCTTCCTCTCGGGCAAGTCCAACGCGGTGAAGGACCGGATGCGCGAGGAGATGGAGCGCGCCTCCGAGGCGCTGGAGTTCGAGCGCGCGGCGCGCTTCCGCGACCGGATCGCCGCGCTCTCGGCGATCCAGGGCACGCAAGGGGTGAACACGCAAGGGGTCGAGGAGGCCGACGTCTTCGCCCTCGACGAGCAGGCGGGTCAGTTCTGCATCGAGGTGTTCTTCTTCCGCAACTTCCAGAACTGGGGCAACCGCGCCTACTTCCCCAAGGCCGACCGCTCCATGAGCGCCGACGAGGTGCTCGCCTCGTTCATCTCGCAGTTCTATGACGACAAGCCCGCCCCGCGCCTCGTGCTGGTGAGCCACACGATCGAGGATGCCGAACTCGTGGCCGCGGCCCTGTCGAGCCGCGTCGAGCACCGGGTGGAGATCCATCGGCCGCAGCGGGGCGAGCGCAAGAACCTCGTCGATTACGCCCAGCGCAACGCCAAGGAGGCGCTGGGCCGCCGCCTCGCCGACACCGCCTCGCAGGGCAAGCTGCTGACAGCGCTCGGCCAAGCCTTCGGTCTCGACAAGCCGCCGCGGCGGGTCGAGGTCTACGACAACTCGCACATTTCCGGCACGGCCGCCGTCGGCGGCATGATCGTCGCGGGCCCGACCGGCTTCATGAAGACGCATTACCGCACCTTCAACATCAAGTCGGAGGAGCTGACGCCCGGCGACGATTTCGGGATGATGCGCGAGGTGCTGACCCGCCGCTTCAAGCGGCTGGCCAAGGAGGCGCCCCGCACCCCGCGGGAGGGCGAGGTCGGCGAGCCGCAGGCGGCGGCCGAGGGGCGGGCGGTCCCGGCGGCGACCGACGCGATGCCGGACGATCCCGACGCCTTCCCGGCCTGGCCCGACCTCGTGCTGATCGACGGCGGCGCGGGGCAGCTCGAGGCCGCCCGCGCCTCGCTCGCCGAGATCGGCGTGATCGATGTGCCGCTGGTCGGAATCGCCAAGGGCCGCGATCGGGATGCCGGTCGCGAAACCTTCTTCGTGCCCGGCCGGACCCCGTTCAAGCTGCCGCCGCGCGACCCCGTGCTCTACTTCGTGCAGCGTCTGCGCGATGAGGCGCACCGTTTCGCCATCGGCACGCACCGGGCGCGGCGCAAGCGCGAGATGACCAGGAACCCCCTCGACGAGATCGCTGGCATCGGCCCCACTCGCAAGCGCGCGCTGCTGCACCATTTCGGCACCGTGAAGGCCATCCAGCGGGCCGCCTTGGAGGATCTCGCCAAGGCGCCGGGCGTGAACGCCGCCACCGCGCGGGCGGTCTACGATTTCTTCCACGCCAACGCTTGAGCCGAGCCCGTGCCGACAGAGCCTGCGCCCGACGCGATCCCGACGCGGTTGACGCCCCACGCGACCCGTGATTTCACCCCGGCGATGAACGCCGTCCTCCCCCGACGCCGGTCGCAGGCCTGGACGCTCGCGAACTGCCTGACCTACGGCCGCCTCGTCGCGGTCCCCGTCGTCGTCGCGCTGCTGTTCTGGCCGGACGAGATCGCGGCGCGCTGGGCCGCCTTCGGCGTGTTCGTGGCCGCCGCCATCACCGACTATCTCGACGGCTATGTCGCCCGCGCCTGGGCACAGAGTTCCGCGCTCGGGCGGATGCTCGACCCGATCGCCGACAAGCTCCTCGTTTCGGCCTTGCTGCTGATGCTGGCTGCCGACCGCACCATCGCCGGCGTGTCGCTCTGGGCAGCCATCGTCATCCTGTGCCGCGAGGTGCTGGTCTCCGGCCTGCGCGAATATCTGGCGGAACTGAAGGTCGGCCTGCCGGTCAGCCGGATCGCCAAGTGGAAGACGACGGTGCAGCTCATCGCCCTCGGCGTCCTCGTCGCCGGCCCGGCCGGCGAGAGCGTCATTCCCGGCAGCCTCACGGCCGGGATCGTCCTGCTGTGGCTCGCCGCCGCCCTGACGCTCTACACCGGCTGGGACTACATGAGGGCCGGGATTCGGCACGTGATCGACGATCCGCGCTGACGCGACCGTTCTCGCCCCGGCTCTGCCCGGCGACGACGGCATTGGAAGTGAGTGTGAGATGAAGCTCGTCTATTTCGCCTGGGTGCGCGAGCGTGTCGGCAGGCCCGAGGAGACCGTGAGTCTGCCCGAAGGCGTCGCCACCGTGGCCGACCTGATCGGCTGGCTGAAGACGCGGGGCGAGGAATACGCCTATGCCTTCGAGAACGAGGGCGTGGTGCGCACGGCGATCGACCGCGTCCACGCCAAGCCCGGAAGCGCCATCGCCGGGGCGCGGGAGATCGCGTTCTTCCCGCCGATGACGGGCGGCTGAGGCCTCAGCTCAGCGCCTCGCGAAACGCGTTGAGGTTCGAACGCATCATCTCCAGATAGCCCGCCGCCGGCCCGCCCGGCGCGCTCAGCGCGTCGGAATAGATCCGGCCGCCGACCTTCGCGCCGCTCTCGCGGGCGATCTGCTGCATCAGCCGCGGGTCGGCGATCGATTCCACGAACACTGCGGGCACCTTGTCCCGGCGGATCTGGCGGATGATGCGGGCGACGTCCCGCGGACCGGCCTCGCTGTCCGTCGAGATGCCCTGCGGCGCCAGGAAGCGCATGCCGTAGGCGGCGCTGAAATAGCCGAAGGAATCGTGGGTGGTGATGATGCGCCGCCGCTCCTCCGGGATCGTGGCCAGCGCGGAGCGGATCTCGCCGTCCAGCGCATCGAGCTGCTGCGTGTAGGCGGCGGCGTTGGCGGCGTAGAGGCTGGCATGGGCCGGATCGGCGGTGCTCAGGCCGTCGCGGATGTTGGCGACGTAGAGCTTCACGTTCGCCACGTTCTGCCACGCATGCGGGTCGGCGTGGTCCCCCTCCCCGTGATCATGTCCATGGTCGTCGTGGTCATGGCTGCCGGCGATGGTCTTCACGCCCTTGGAGGCCACGACCACCGGCGCCTTGGTGCCGGATGCCTTGATCAGCCTCTCCAGCCAACCCTCGAAGCCGAGGCCGTTGACGACGACGAGGTCGGCCTCCGCCACCCGCCGGGCGTCGCCCGGTGCCGGGGAGTAGCCGTGCGCGTCCGCATCCGGCCCGACGAGGCTCGTCACAACGACCCTGTTCCCACCGACCTGCGCCACGAGGTCGGCCAGGATCGAGAAGGTCGCGACCGCCTTCAGCCGCGTCTCCTGCGCCGCCGCGAGGGACGGCGCGAGGCCGGCGATCAGCAGAATCGCGGCCGCGAACCCGCGCCTCATGAACCGTCTCATCCCAAAACTCCTCCGCTCCGACGCGGTGATAATGTAACATTATCACATCGCCAAGATGCCTGTCGGAACATGGACAAGCTTTCATGTTGCAGACACACGCCAGAGACGCCCGGACACACGCCAGAGACGAAACCGACGCATCGTCGCGGGATCGGGGCAGACGCCCTGTCTGACGGAGATGTCCCATGATCAGGAAACGCGCGACGGGTCTTGCGATGGTGGGGCTGGCGCTGCTCGGCGCGGCCGGTGTCGGGACCGCGGCGGTCCATGCCGGCGAGCGCGGCGGGCCTTTCGCGGACGGTCCGCACGGCCATCGGCACGGGCGCTGGTCGGCGCTCTCGGCCGAGGACCGGGCCGCCTTCGCCGATGCCCGCATCGCCGGTCTGCATGCCGGCCTGAAGCTGAACCCGGAGCAGGAGAAGCTCTGGCCGCCGGTCGAGGCGGCCATGCGCGACCTCTTCAAGCAGCGGGCGGCTCAGCGCGAGGCCCGGCGCGAGCGCGGCCGGATGGTCGACGACGCTCCCGGCGCGCTCCGCGCCATGGCCGACGCGGCGACCGCCCGGGGCGAGGCTCTGCGCAAGCTCGCCGATGCCAGCACGCCGCTCTTCGCGACGCTCGATGACGGCCAGAAGCGCCGCGCCATGCTCCTCGCCCGGCCGATGCGCCCCTTCGGCGGCCCGCACAAGGGTTGGCATCGCCACGGCCCCGGTGGTCCGGGCGGTCGTGACGGCAGCGACGAGTAGCATCGGGACCGCCGCTTGATCCGAGAGCCGTGCGGCGGCAAACACCGCGGGCCCCGGCGTTCCGGCCGGGGTCAGCACAGACACGGTACAACATGGCGCGCCGGCCGCTCCTGAGGGGCGACACCCTTCCCCTGCTCGGGCGGCTCTGGCGGGAATGGCTCTCGCCCCACCGGGCGACGCTGGCGGTGGTGCTCGTGCTCATCGCCATCGTCGGCGCGGCGACGGGGCTCTATCCCGCTCTGATCAAGGCCGCCTTCGACGCCTTCGATCACAAGGACATGGGCGCCCTCGCCTACGGCCCGCTCATCGTCATCGCCGTCACCTCCGTGCGCGGCTTCGCCCTGTTCGGCCAGACGGTTCTGACCAATCGGGTCGTCACCCGGGTCGAGGCCGACATGCAGGCCGCGCTCTACGCCCACCTGATCGACGCCGATCTGGCCCAGCTCGGCCGCGAGAGCCCGGCGGCCTTCACCCAGCGCTTCACCACCGACTTCGCCTTCATCAAGGAGGCGCTGACCCGCATCTCGACGGTTCTGCTGCGCGACGTGGCCATGCTGGTCGCGCTGGTGATCGCGCTGATCTGGATGGATCCGCTGCTGACGCTGGCCGCCGCGGTCACGGCGCCGCTGGTGGCCGGGCCGGTCAACCGCATCGGCAGGCGGCTGCGCCAGGTCTCCACCACGACGCAGGAGCAGATGGGCGCGACCGCGAGCCTCATCACCGAGAGCCTCCAGGGCGCCCGCGTCGCCAAGACCTATGCTCTCGAAGGCTATCTCAAGGGCCGCGCCGCGCAGGCGCTGGACGAGGTGCGCCGCCTCAAGATGAAGGCGGCCAATGCCCGGGGCCGGCTCGATCCGCTGATGGAGATCGGCGGCGGCCTCGCGGTGGCCGGCGTGCTGGTGCTGGTCGGCCAGCGGGTGATGGCGGGCGACCGCACCGTCGGCGACTTCACCGGCTACGTCGCCGCCCTTCTGCTGGCCGCGCAGCCGGCCCGGGCACTCGGCACCCTCAACGCGATCCTGCAGGAGGCCGCCGCGGCCCTTTCCCGCTACTTCGCCCTGATGGACGAGCCGCCGACGATCCGCGAGGCGCCGTCCGCCCGGCCGCTGACGGTGACCCGGGGGGAGATCCGCTTCGAGGCCGTGCATTTCCGCTACCGCGCCGATGCGCCCGCGCTGGAGGGGATCGACCTCGTGGTGCCGGCCGGCTCGACCACGGCGCTGGTCGGACGCTCGGGCTCGGGCAAGTCGTCCCTGCTCAACCTCGTGCCGCGCCTTCAGGACGTCACGTCGGGCAGCGTCCTCATCGACGGCGCGGACATCCGCGACGTCACGATCCCGTCGCTGCGGGCGGCGATCGCGGTGGTGTCGCAGGAGGTCGTGCTGTTCGACGACACCGTCGCGGCCAATATCGGCTTCGGCCGCCCCGGCGCGTCGCAGGACGAGATCGAGGCGGCGGCGAAGGCCGCGGCGGCGCACGGCTTCATCTCGCGGCTGAGCGAGGGCTATTCCTTCCGGGTCGGACCGGGCGGCGGGCGGCTCTCTGGGGGGGAGCGCCAGCGCATCTCCCTGGCCCGCGCCTTCCTCAAGAATGCGCCGATCCTGCTCCTCGACGAGGCGACCTCCGCCCTCGACTCGGAATCCGAACACCTCGTGCAGGAGGCGCTCGAACGGCTGATGCGGGGGCGCACCACGCTGGTCATCGCCCACCGCCTCTCGACCGTGCGCGAGGCCGACCGCATCGCCGTGCTCGAGGCCGGCCGGGTGATCGAACTCGGCCGCCACGACGAACTGGTCGCGGCAGGCGGCACCTATGCGCGGCTGCACCGGCTGCAATTGTCCGACGACACGGGCGCCCCGAAGCCCGAGGCGGCCTCGGTCTGACGACGCCCACGCCCAATTGTCCGGACGCCAAGCCACCTTCCCCGTCTCTCGCGCGTAGTCCCTGGGCAGGAGGGATGACGGACGATGCCGGAAAGGTTCGGAACGACGCGGGCGGGTGAACCCGTCACCCGGTACACCCTGACCCGTGACGGGTTGAGGGTTCAGGTGATCGATTACGGCGCGGTCGTCACCGCCATCGAGGTCCCGGACCGGGCGGGCCGCCGCGCCAACGTCGTCCTCGCCCTCGACACGGTGGAGGGCTACGAGACCGTGAGCCCGCATTTCGGGGCGATCGCCGGACGGTACGCCAACCGCATCGCGAAGGGCCGTTTCACCCTCGACGGAACGACCTACGCGCTGCCGATCAACGAGCCGCCCAACACCATGCATGGCGGTCCGGAAGGTTTCGCGAAGCGGCTGTGGCAGGTCGCGGCTGCGGGCGAGACGCGCCTCGTGCTGAGGCGGCGCAGCCCCGACGGCGAGCAGGGCTTTCCGGGCACGCTCGACGTCGAGGTCGTCTACGAACTGGCCGAGCCCGGCACGTTGCGGATCGATTACCGCGCCGTCACCGACCGCCCGACCGTCCTGAACCTCACCAATCACAGCTACTTCAATCTCGCCGGCGAGGGCGCGGGCGACGTGATGGATCACGTCGTGCAGGTCTTCGCCGATGCCTACGCGCCGACGGACGCGACGCAGATCCCGACCGGAGAGCGGGCGACGGTGGCGGACACGCCCTTCGATTTCCGCCAGCCCACGGCCCTCGGCGCACGGATCCGGCAGGGTCACGAACAGATCGTCCTGGCCGGCGGCTACGACCACACCTTGGTCCTTCGCGGCCCCGCCGGCTCGCTGCGCCCCGCGGCCACCTGCCTCTGTCCGGCCAGCGGGCGACGCCTCGACATCGCCACGACGCAGCCTGCGCTGCAGCTCTACAGCGGCAACAATCTCGACGGCTCCCTGGTCGGCCCCTCGGGACGCACCTACCGCTCCGGAGACGGTGTCTGTTTCGAGACGCAAGGATTCCCCGACGCACCGAACCATCCGAATTTTCCGAGTTCGGCTCTGCGACCGGGACAGACATTCATGGCGAGCACGACCTACTGTTTTTCGAGCGTCTGAAGGCCAACGGACCGACACGCTTGACAACGGCCCCGTTTGGTCTGAAATTTCTGTCATGACAGAAATTTCAGACCAAACGCAAAAGCTCGCTCCCGCGGTGGAGCGGTTCATCCTGCACTGGGGTGATCTCGGCGGACAGTGGGGCGTGAACCGCTCCGTCGCGCAGATCCACGCCCTGCTCTACCTGTCCGACAAGCCGCTCGCGGCGGAGGACATCGCGGGAACGCTCGGCATCGCCCGGTCCAACGTCTCGAACTCGCTGAAGGAACTCGCGGCCTGGAATCTGATCCGGCGCGTGCCGGTGATGGGCGAGCGGCGCGACTTCTTCGTCGCCGAGACCGACCTGTGGGAGATGGTCACCCGCATCGCCGCAGGCCGCAAGGAGCGCGAGATCGACCCCGCCCTCAAGGCCCTGCGCGAATGCGTGGCCGAAGCCGAGGGGGACCCGCGGGTCGGGGCCGTGGCCTCGCGGCGTCTCAAGGCGATGCTGGACTTCACGCAGACCCTCGACGGCTGGTACGCGCAGATGCTGAACGTGCCGCACAACACCCTCGCCAAGCTGATCCGGCTCGGCGGCCGCATCGTTCGCTACCTGCCCGTGAAGTCCGAGCCCTGACCCCCGTGCCGGCGGATTCGCCGCCCGAGAGGATGTTCAAGGAGGCTTTTGGATGCGCCCTGCCGCCGAATCGGCCGCTCCGACTCATGCCCCGGTCCGCCCGGCCGAACTGTTCGACCTGCGCTTCCGCGCTCTCGTCCCGGAGGCGGATTGGGCGCGGCTGCCGCCGGCGGTGCGGCGGCGCTTCACCAAGCGCCTCGGCGTGGGCGAGAGCGCGGTCTATGCCGGGCGGGTGGTCGAGACCGATCTCACCGCTCTCGGCTGGATGCTGGCACAGGGCCTGCGCCTCGTCGGTGCGCCGCTGCCCACCGCCCGCATCGCCAACGTGCCGAGCGTGGTCGCCGTCACCCAGGACGGCGCCGGCAGCGGTCAGATCTGGACGCGTCTCTACGCCCGCGGTTCCGGATTCCCACAGGCGATCCACTCGGCCAAGCGCTTCCAGGGTCCGACCGGGCTGGAGGAGCGTGTCGGCGCCGGGCTCGGAATGAGCCTGCGGGTTCTGGTGGAGGATCGGGCGCTCGTCTTCCGCAGTGAGCGCTACTTCATCGACCTGCCGGGCTTCCGACTGATGCTGCCGCGCTGGCTCACGCCGGGGATCCTGACCGTCAGCCACTGCGCGACCGGCACCCGCAGCTTCCGCTTCGTGCTGGAAATCCGCCATGCATGGCTCGGCCTCCTGCTGCGCCAGGAGCGGAATTCGTCGATCAGGTCGAGGCGCGCGACGACGTCACGGTCCCGATGCCGTGAGCCTCAGCCCGCGAGGCGGGCCCCGGTCGGACGATCGACGCCCCAGATCTTCTCGAGGTTGTAGAACCCGCGCACCTCGGGCCGGAAGATGTGGACGAGGATGTCGCCTGCATCGATCAGCACCCAGTCGCAGGCGGGCAAGCCCTCGACGCGGGCATTGCCGAATCCCTTCGCCTTCATCTCCTGGATGATCTTGTCGGCGATCGAGCCGACATGGCGCTGGGAGCGGCCGGATGCGATGATCATCGTGTCGGCGAGCGACGTCTTGCCCGCGAGGTCGATCTCGACGGTTTCCTCGGCCTTCATCTCGTCGAGGCATCCGAGGGCCAGGGCCTTCAGGGCGTCGGAGGAGGCGGTCTCGGTGTCGGAGCCGGCGGCTCCCGGCTGAAGGTGTGCGGACAGGGTCTCGGTTCCCGGCGATCGGATTGTGGCGACGCCGCCACGGGCTGAAATTGGCGGCTTTCGTCCCGCTTTTCAAGCGGGCGGAACGCCCTACGCCCCTGTCCGCAGCGCCGTCGAGGACAGATCGGAGCGCGGGCCGTGCAGGAAGGCCCAGGCGGGCGGGTGACGGCCGGCGAGAGTCACCGCCTCGGCCTCCGGGATCCGCGCCGCCGCGAAAGCCTGCGCCGCCGGCGCCGATGGGGCCTTCAGGGTGTGGCCCGGCCGGTCGATCACCGCGACCGGCATCAGCGACAGGATCTCCTCGAAGCGGCGCCAGCGGTGGAGAGAGCCGAGGGAATCCGCCCCCATGATCCATACGAAGCGGAGGGCCGGCCGGCGGCGGACGAGCCAGCGCAGGGTGTCGACGGTGTAGCGGCTGCCGATCCCCGCTTCGAAGCCGGTGACGGCGATCCGCGGGTCGGCGGCGAGCGCCCGCGCGCGTGCCACGCGCTCCTCCAGCGGCGCGAGCAGGCCGCGGTCTTTCAGCGGGTTTCCGGGTGTGACGAGCCACCAGACACGGTCGAGCCGCAGCCGCCTCAGCGCGGTGCGGCTGACATGCAGGTGTCCCGCATGCGCCGGATTGAACGAGCCGCCGTAGAGGCCGATCCGCAGGCCGGGTGCGGCCGGCGGGAGTCCGTTTGCGCGCAGAGGAGCCGCCGTCAGCGCGTCACGGCCGCGTCTGACCGCTGCCGTGAACCCGGTACTTGAAGGTGGTCAGTTGCTCGACGCCGACCGGCCCGCGGGCATGCATCCGGCCGGTGGCGATGCCGATCTCGGCGCCGAAGCCGAACTCGCCGCCGTCGGCGAACTGCGTCGAGGCGTTATGGGTCACGATCGCCGAATCGACCTCGTTGAGGAAGCGCGCGGCGGCCTCGGTGTCGTCGGTGATGATCGCGTCGGTGTGGTGAGAGCCGTTGGCCTCGATATGGGCGATGGCCGCGTCGAGCCCGTCGACCACCTTCGCCGAGATGATCGCGTCGAGATACTCGGTGCGCCAATCCGCCTCGTCGGCCGGCGTCACCCGCGGATCGACCCTTTGCGTCTCCGCGTCGCCGCGCACGGCGCAGCCGGATTCGAGCAGCGCCTCGACCAGCGGCTTGAGGTGGGTTTTGGCCACCGCCGCATCGACCAGCAGCGTCTCGGCGGCGCCGCAGATGCCGGTCCGGCGCATCTTGCTGTTGAGGAGCACCGTACGGGCCATGCCGAGATCGGCGCCCTCGGCCACGTAGACGTGGCAGATGCCGTCGAGATGGGCGAAGACCGGCACCTTGGCCTCGTCCTGGACGCGCTCCACGAGGCTGCGCCCGCCGCGGGGCACGATCACGTCGACGCAGCCGCCGAGGCCCGTGAGCATCAGACCGACCGCCGCCCGGTCGCGGGTCGGCACGAGCTGGATCGCGTCCGCCGGAAGTCCGGTGCGGGCCAATCCCTCGCTCATCGCCGCGGCGATGGCGGTCGCGGTGCGGTGCGAATCCGAGCCCGCGCGCAGGATCGCGGCGTTGCCGGCCTTGAGGCAGAGCGCCCCGGCATCGGCCGTCACGTTGGGGCGGCTCTCGAAGATGACGCCGACGACGCCGAGCGGGACGGAGATGCGCTCGATCAGGAGGCCGTTCGGCCGCTCGAAGGCGGCGAGCTGGCGCCCGACCGGATCGGGCAGGCCGGCCACCTTCTCCACCGCCTCGGCGATGGCCGCGACGCGGCCCTCGTCCAGCGTCAGCCGGTCGATGATCGCCTTGGTCTGGCCCGCAGCCTGCGCGGCCGAGACGTCCCGCGCGTTCTCGCGCAGGATCGCCGGGGCGCTGGTGCGGATCTGCTCGGCAATGGCGCGCAGCGCCAGATCCTTGGTCTGGGCCGGGGCGAGCGCCATCGCCCGGCCGGCGGCGCGCGCGCGCCGGCCGATCCCGGCCATCAGCGCATCGAGGTCGTCGGCGTCCGCAAAATCGGACTTGAGATTCAGGACAGGCACGTTCCCGCTTCCCGTCTGGCGCCGATCACGCGGCGCGATTGAGCATTTGAGTGCATATGCACCTTCCCGCACCCGTTTGCACATCGCCTTCGGGTTGAACAAGCGTCGATGTTAACTTGCCCGACCGGATCGGGCTGCCTTCAGGTTCCGATCATCGCGAGATCGTCGCGATGGATCATCTCCGTGCGACCGGCCTGGACCGAGGCGGCGGCGATCTCGCGGCTGGAGCGGCCGATGATCGCAGCGGCGTCGGCGCTGTCGTAGGCGACCAGTCCCCGGCCGAGGATGCGCCCCTCGGGTCCGCGGATCAGGACAGTGTCGCCCTTGGCGAAGCTGCCCTCGATGGCAACGACGCCCACCGGCAGCAGGCTTGCCCCACCCTGAAGAGCGCGGGCGGCGCCGGCATCGACGACGAGGGTGCCGGAGGCCTCCAGCGAGCCGGCGATCCAGGTCTTGCGCGCGGCGGTCGGGGTCGAGCCCGACAGGAACCACGTGCAGCGCCCGCCCTCGCGCACGACCCGCAGGGGGTTCTTTCCGCGGCCGTCGGCGATGACCATGTGGGTGCCGCCGCTCGCGGCGATCTTGGCGGCCTCGACCTTGGTGCGCATGCCGCCGCGGGACAGTTCCGAGGCCGGACCGCCCGCCATCGCCTCGATCTCCGGGGTCACCCGCTCGATCACCGGCAGGTGACGGGCCTGCGGATCGCTGTGCGGCGGAGCGGTATAGAGGCCGTCGATGTCGGAGAACAGCACCAGCACGTCGGCGCCGATCATCGTGGCGACCCGCGCCGCCAGCCGGTCGTTGTCGCCGTAGCGGATCTCGGC
Source organism: Methylorubrum rhodesianum (assembly GCF_014199985.1). GTDB lineage: Bacteria > Pseudomonadota > Alphaproteobacteria > Rhizobiales > Beijerinckiaceae > Methylobacterium > Methylobacterium rhodesianum. The sequence continues at coordinate 156,354 of NZ_JACHOS010000002.1, forward strand.
GGTGGCGACCGTGTCGTTCTCGTTGACCACCGGCACCGCCCGCACCTCCAGCAGCTTCTGTACGGTGGCGCGGGCGTTGAGGTAGCGGCGGCGCTCCTCCGTGTCCTTCGGCGTCACCAGCACCTGACCCGCGACGATGTCGTGGTGTCCGAGCGCCTCCGTCCAGTACCGGGCGAGCGCGATCTGTCCGACGGCTGCCGAGGCCTGGCTCTCTTCCAGGCGCAACGCGCCGGGGGGAAGGCCCAGCACCGTGCGCCCGAGGGCGACCGCGCCGGAGGACACGACCACCACATCGACGCCGCGGCCGTGCAGGTCGGCGATATCCTCCGCGAGCGCGGCGAGCCAGGCGTGGCGGAGACGTCCGCGGGCACGATCGACGAGGAGGGCCGAGCCCACCTTCACGACGACGCGGCGGAAATCTTCGAGAGCGGGAGGATGGACTTGGGTCATGCAACAGTCGTGACGAGGGCGCAGCGGGCGCGCGGCACGGCGTCCGCTCGATCGAGGCGGAGACCGGATCGGCGAGCTCGCGCGGCGCTTGAGCGAGGCCCGGATCCGCCATCCCGAGGGGATCGACCGGATCCGGTGTGGACCCGCTTCCTGTGCATCAACCGCCGGGCCTTGGCCAGATCCCACGATGCGCCCGAGTCCCACGACGCGCGCGAGGCCCCGCCCCGATGCGGACACATGCAGTTTTTGCGTGCAATCTTCGCGTGTATGTCTCGCAATCCGATCGTGCGTCAAGTACGACGGACTCGATCGTATCTCGGACAATTGTTTGGCGCGGCCCGACCATCGCGCGCAGGCAGGAGCGGCTCGCGCTGCGGAGATCCGGATTCCGGAGCGTGCCACCTTGTCGGACAGAGTCCTCTCCGGACGCAGCATCCTGATCGCCGAGGACGATTACTTCTGGGCCGACGAGCTTCTTCGCGGCGTGCGGGGTGCCGGAGCGATCGTCCTCGGCCCCGTCGCGACCGTCGGGGCCGCTCTGACACTCGTCGAGTCGGCGGCTGTCTTGGACAGCGCGATCCTCAACATCAATCTCCGGGGCGAGCGCGCTTACGCCGTTGCCGATCGACTGATCGAACGGGCCGTGCCCGTCTTGATCGTGACCGGATACGACGAAGCCGCACTTCCCGTCCGATACGCGGGCGTGCGGCGGCTCGAGAAGCCGGTCGGCATCGAGGCCGTGCTGAGGGCGATGCGCTCGCTTCTGCCCCCCTCGTGACCGGTGTCGAGCGTTGAGGGCGAGGGGCCCCCCGATCAGTTCATCTCGCGCAGGAGACGCTCCGCGACGACTTTGACCGGTTGACGGCGGCCGATCAGCACCGCGAACCGCGACTGCTCCGGATCCGCCTCCACATGGGTGCGGGCCCAGGCGACGAGAAACTTGAGATACTCGGCCCCGAGCAGGCGCGTGACCGCCGGATCCGCCCACCATCGTCCGACATCGAGGCCGTCGGCGACGACCGGATAGGGGATCAGCGTCTCGCCGTCCCGAAGGGCGTGCCGCAGCTCCACGAGCGTGCGGGGCATGTGGTAGCTCGACGTCACGACCGCGACGGTCTCGAACCGGTGGCGCCGCATCCAGCGCCGGGTCTCGATGGCGTTGCCGATGGTGTTGCGCGCCCGATAATCGAGATCGACGCAGCAGGTGATCCACTGCTCCTGGGCCGGGTTGAGGCGGACGATCTCGTCGCGGGTCGTGCGCTCGTTGACCCCGGAGATCAGGAGCCGCCGGCCGTGTCCGGCCGCGAGCAGGTCGATGGCGTCGCCGACCCGCTGCGAGCCGCCGGTCATGGCGACGATGCCGTCGACGCCGGCCAGACTCGGCCGCTCGGCCTGCTCGACCTCCGCGACGAAGGCGAGGAAGCCGCCTGCCAGCGCCATCAGGCCGAGAGCGGCGAGGCCGACGACGACCTGGAAGAGACGCAGGCCGCGAGAAGGACGCGCGCGTTCGTCAGTCATCCGCGCGGGAAAGGTCTGCGTCGTTCCACGATCCGACAGCGTGGCCCAGGGCCATCCGAGCGCCTCGCATGCGGGATCGCAGGAGGAGCGGATGGGGAGCCGGCCCGGGCCGGCCGCCTGTCGGCGTGGCGCTCGCGGAAACATCTCGGACGGAACAAGGGCTCATGACGGTGTCGTAGCCGGGACTCTCGGTTCCGAATGGTTGTCGAAAGGTTAACAGGTTCACGCAACCGGAAGCCTAGCGGAGGAAGCGGCGCACCGTGAACCGCGATACGGCTGCAGTGACGAGGGAGGCGATCACGCCGATCAGCACGATGATCGCGTAGCCCTGCCAGCCGATCTGAAACGTGCCGAACAGCGCCTCGATCTCCTCGCCCGCCGGCCCCGAGCGCCACATCCGGGCCAGGAGCCCGGCGAGCGCGCAGGTCAGCAACGCGGCGCCCGCGCCGAGCACCCCTCCCCTCAAGCCCAGGCGGAAGAAGCGGCTCTGAAATGCCTTGGCGATGTAGTCGTCGTCGGCGCCGACGAAGTGCAGCACCTCCACCACCTCCCGGTTGCCCGCCATGGCGCCGCGGGTCGCGAAGACCACGGCGAGACCGGTGGCGAACAGCACCAGAAGGACGACGCCGATGCCGATGCCGGCGAAGGTGTTGGCCATGGTCGAGAGACGCTGGAGCCACAGGGCATGGTCGTCGAGGCTCGCCACGCCCGGCAGCGCCGTGGTGAGCGCCGTGCGCAGGGCGGAGAGGTCGGCGTTGCGATCGCTCGCGAGCGTCAGCGCGATCAGGCGCGGCACCGGCAGATCCGACAGGTCGAGGCCGCTGCCGAGCCAGGGCTCGAGCAGCCGCTCGGACTCCGCCTTCGAGAAGATGCGCGCACCGGCGATGCCGGGTGCGGCCCGCGCGAGGCTTTCCGCCTGCCGCACGTCCGCGTCGATGTCGCGCCCGGCGCTCGGACGGACCTGCACCGTCACCTCCTGTGCAACGCTGCCCTGCCACTGGCCGGCGCTGGAGACGGCGATCTCCGCCGCGCCGGCGCAGAGAGCGGCGAGGAAGGTGAGGATGGCGATGACCGCCGCCAGCGCCCGGCTCGCAGCGGAGTCGGTCGGCACCAGCGGCGCGTTGCGGCGCAGATTGGCCGGGAGCGTCGGCTCGGAAGGCGCGGCCGCCGTCCGGCCCGGGCCCGCGTCGCTGCGGGCGGGAGCATGCACCTCGCTCATGGCCCCTCCACCCGCAGGCGGCCCTCGGCCAGCACCATGCGTCGCGCCTCGACGAGATCCATCAATCCGTAATCGTGGGTGGCGATCACCACCGAGGTGCCGAGCCGGTTCAACTCCATGAACAGCCGCAGCAGACGCCGGGCGAGGCTCGGATCGACGTTGCCGGTCGGCTCGTCGGCCAGAAGCAGTTCCGGCCGCGCGATCAGTGCCCGTGCGATCGCCGCGCGCTGCTTCTCGCCGCCCGAGAGAAGCGGGGGCAGAACGTGCATGCGCTCACCCAACCCGACCCAGCGCAACAGCTCCACGACCTCCGCCCGGTAGCTCGCCTCAGCCCGCTCCTGGACTCTCAGGGGCAGCGCCACGTTCTCGTAGGTCGTGAGATGATCGAGCAGGCGAAAATCCTGGAACACCACGCCCATGCGGCGGCGCAGGCCCGTGAGCGCGTCGTTCGAGATGCCGCTCACTTCCTTGCCGAAGATCGAGACGAGGCCGCGGGTCGGACGCACCGAGAGCAGGATCAGCCGCAACAGCGTGGTCTTGCCCGCTCCCGACGGCCCGGTCAGGAACTGGAACGAGTGCGGCGCGATCTCGAAGCTGACGTCCGACAGCACCTCCGGCCCGAGGCCGTAGCGCATTCCGACGCTCTCGAACCGGACGACGGGCTCCTCTGCGCCGGACAGGAGGCTGCCCGTTTTCATCCCAGCCGACAAGGCCCGCTCACTCCACGCTCTCTGCCCGACACGGCATCCCTGTGCCGTACGCGACTTCACGTCCGGTTAACCACACTCGGGGAGAACGTTTGTGTCCTTTTCGAGAGCGCGGCAACCCGCTGCCGGGACCTGACACCGACTCCGGCCCATCCATGCTGATCGTCTGCCCGGCCTGCGCCAGCGAGTATCGCATCGATGCCGAGCGCGTCGGAACCAGCGGACGTTCGGTGCGCTGCGCGGCCTGCCGCGAGACGTGGTTCATCTCGGCCGACGAGGTCGTCGCCGCCATGTTCGACGAAATGGCGTCGGACGATGAGCCCGCTCCGCCGCCGCCGGAACCCGCGCCCGCGGCCGAGCCGGACGCACCGGCCGCCGAAGCCGTACGGCGCCCGCGTCCGGCCGCCGCGAAGGGAGGGCGGGCCGGCAAGCCGCGGCGCAAGGCCGGGCGGTTTTCACCGGCCTTGGCCGCCTGCCTCATCCTCGCCGCCGCCCTGCCGCTCACGCTCCTCTTCCGTGCCGATGTCGTGCGGGCGATGCCGCAGACGGCCGGGCTGTTCGCCCGCATCGGCCTCCCGGTGAATCTGCGCGGCATCGATCTGACCGACGTCGCCGCTTTCCAGGTGCCGGCCGAAGGGAGCAACCCCGCGCGGCTCGTCGTAGAGGGAGATCTCGTCGCCGTCGCCCGGGAGCGCGTCGCCGTGCCGCCGATCGAGGTCGAGGTGCGCGACGCCGGAGGACAGCCGCTCTATCGCTGGAGCGTTCCCGGTCCGCGCTCCGCGCTGGAGCCTGGCGAGCGGGCGCGATTCACGGCGAGCCTCTCGGCGCCGCCCGAGAAGGGACGACAGATCGAGGTGCGTTTCGCGGACCGCCCCGCCGCCGCGGATACGGGAGCGGACGAGAAACGCTGAGGTCGGATCGGGAGCCGCCGCTCGGCGGTGCGGTGCGGAGCCGCGAAACCCGTTTCGTCGGATCTGCCCTCCGGCGATCCATCAACGGGAGTTCCGCCTCCCCTCACCCGCAACGCTGGCGGCAGCGCCCGCACATGGTATGGTAGGCAGCGGGACGGTCGAGGGCGGCCCGCGCCGCTGAAAACATCCAGCACAACATCACGAGCCGCATGAGCACCGCATCCAAACGCGTCCGCGTCCTGTTCGACGAGGCAGCCATCGCCAAGCGCAACGAGGAGCTGGCCGCCGAGATCGTGGCGGCCAAGCCCGAGAACCTGCTCGTGGTCGCCGTGCTGAAGGGCAGCTTCATGTTCGCCGCCGACCTGCTGCGCGCGCTTCACCGCGCCGGGCTCTCGCCGCAGGTCGAGTTCGTGCATCTGTCCAGCTACCGCACCTCCACCGTCTCCTCCGGACAGGTCGAGATCCTGCGCGACGTCCAGAGCGAGGTGCGTGGGCGCGACGTGCTGCTGATCGACGACATCCTCGAATCCGGCCGCACGGTCGTCTTCGCCAAGGACCTGCTGATGGCCCGCGGCGCGAAGCGCGTGCTGACCGCCGTACTCCTCGAGAAGCCCGGCAAACGCGCCGTGACCATCGATGCGGATTTCGTCGGCTTCACCTGCCCGGACGTGTTCGTGGTCGGCTACGGCATGGACGCCGCCCACGCCTTCCGCCAGCTCCCCTTCGTCGGCCTCGTGGATTACGACAGCAGCGACGCCGACCTGTTCGGCGGCGCCTGAGCGGAATCCCGGCTCGGCAAATTCCTGATAATTCCGCGACACTTGCCGGAATTGAGCCGCCGATGGAACTCTGTCGGCGCGTGAGGCTTGACAGGCCGCGCTCCGGCGCGGTCACTCGAACGCAGCGATCCAGATCGATGGAATGGTGAGGACGCCCGACCATGGCGCGCATCCTGCTCGTGGATGACGAGGATACGGTTCGCGGCTTCCTCAAGCGCGGGCTCGAACTCGACGGTCACACCGTCGTCACGGCCATCGACGGCAGTGACGGCCTCGATCGCCTCTCCGAAGCCGGCGGCGGCTTCGACCTGATGCTGACCGACATCCGTATGCCGTTGATGGACGGCATCGCGCTCTCGCTCGCGGCCAAACGCGATTATCCCGACCTGACGATCCTGCTGATGACCGGCTTCGCCGATCAGCGCGAGCGCGCCCGCGGCCTCGACGCCATCGTCACCGATGTTCTGACGAAGCCCTTTTCTCTGGCCGACCTGCGCTCGACGGTGACGCGGGCGCTTGCGGCGTAGGAACGCCTCGCCACGAGAGTCGCGCGACCGGCGAACCGACCCCACGGATCCTGATAATCGGTCGGATCGGCCTCGTTCCCTGTACGCCCTCCACCCCTTCCCAGCGCCTGCCTTCCCTCTCGACCAAGTGAGGTCCGAAGCGAGGAGGCGGAAGAAAATCGTTTCTCGCCAAACGGTTCGGAGAATGGCGTCACGAAACAGGCCGGGTGTCGCTCAGGGGGAGCCGGTGAGGCTTATCGCACTGCAATATTGATGTATGGCGGGCGCTCAACGACGCAGGGCGCAGGCCAGACCATGCCGGGAACGGACAGCTTCACCATCCAGGATGAGGTCAACATCCTTCTCGCCGAGAACATCGCGCCCTCAGCGGTTGAGGTTCTCGCGCGAGCGGGGATCCATGACGTGCGGCGTCTACCGCGTGCGGTCGGCTCGGCGGATGCCGGGGCGCTCACCGATGTGCACGTCCTCGGCATCCGCTCTCGCACCCAGGTGACGACCGGCCTGCTCGACGCCGCCCCGGCCCTGGTCGCGGTCGGCTGCTTCAGCGTCGGCACCAACCAAGTCGATCTCGACGCCGCCCGAGCGCGCGGGATCCCGGTCTTCAACGCCCCCTTTTCCAACACCCGCAGCGTCGCCGAACTGACGATCGGCGAAATCGTGATGCTGCTGCGGCGGATCACGCCCCGCTCCGAGGCGGCCCATGCCGGGGGCTGGGACAAGTCGGCGGAAAATTCCTACGAGGTCCGCGGCAAGACGCTCGGCATCGTCGGCTACGGCAATATCGGCGCGCAGCTCTCGAATCTCGCCGAGGCGATGGGCATGCGGGTGATCTTCTTCGATCTCACCGACCGGCTGCGCCACGGCAACACCGAACCCGCCGAGAGCCTCGACGCCCTGCTCGCGGCCAGCGACGTGGTGAGCCTGCACGTGCCGGAAACGCCGCTCACCCACGGGCTCATGAGTGCCGAGCGCATCGGCAAGATGAAGCCGGGCGCCTATCTCATCAACAACAGCCGCGGCACCGTGGTCGATCTCGACGCGCTCGCCATCGCGCTGAAACAGGGGCGGCTGCGCGGCGCGGCGGTCGACGTATTCCCCGTCGAGCCCCGCTCCAACGACGAGCGCTTCGTCTCGCCGCTCCAAGGCATCCCGAACGTGATCCTCACCCCGCATATCGGCGGTTCGACCGAGGAGGCGCAGGACCGCATCGGCTCCGAGGTCGCGCGCAAGCTCGTGGACTATGTCGAGACCGGCTCGACGCTGGGCGCGGTCAACTTCCCGCAGGTGCAGATCCCGCCCCGCATCGGCGGCGTGCGCTTTCTGCACGTCCACCGGAACGTTCCCGGCGTGCTCGGCCACGTCAACCAAGCCTTCGCCCGGCGCGACGTCAACATCGCGTCCCAGTACCTTCAGACCGAGGGGGAGTTGGGCTACGTGGTGGTGGAGGCCGACGCCGCCCCCGCCGAGCGTGCTGGCATCCTCGCCGAGCTCGACCGCATCGAGGGTACGGTGCGCACCCGCCTGATCCAGGCCCGGATCGCCTGACACTTCTCGACGATGTCCCATCGCCGACGGCCGCGGAAGGCGGGGCAGCGGGGATCCGCGGGACGTACGGACAAGGAATCCTTCGAGCCATGAGCGCGACCGGTCTTCCGCCCGACTTCCTGTCCCGACTCGACGGGCTGCTGGGACCGGGTGGCCTCCTGACGGATGAGGCCGATTGCGCCCCCTATGGGATCGACTGGCGCCGCCTGTTTCCGGGCCGGGCCGCCGCCGTCGCGCGGCCGTCGAGCACGGGTCAGGTCGCTTCGGTGGTCGGCTTGTGCCGCGAAGCCGGCGTCGCCCTGGTGCCCCAGGGCGGCCATACCGGTCTCGCCGGCGGCGCCACCCCCGATGCGTCGGGGCGCCAAGTCGTGCTCACCCTCTCGCGGATGAACGCGGTTCGCGCGGTCGATCCGGTCGGGCTCACCATGGAGGTCGAGGCCGGCTGCGTGGTGCAGGCGGCGCAGGCGGCAGCGGAGGCCGCCGGGCGGCTGTTCCCGGTGAGCTACGGCGCGGAAGGCTCGGCCATGGTCGGCGGCATGATCGCCACCAATGCCGGCGGCATCAACGTGCTGCGCTACGGCATGACCCGCAGCCTCGTGCTCGGTCTCGAAGTCGTGCTCGCCGACGGCGGTGTCGTCGATGGCCTGCGCGCACTGCGCAAGGACAATGCCGGCTACGACTGGAAGCAGCTCTTCATCGGCAGCGAGGGCACGCTCGGCATCGTCACGGCGGCGGTGCTGCGCCTGGTGCCCCGGCCGCGCTACACCGAGACCGCCCTGCTGGCGGTGCCCGACCCGGAGGCGGCGCTGCGTATCCTCGCGGCGGCGCAGGACAGCCTCGGCGACACGATCCAGGCTTTCGAGCTGATCTCGCGCTGCGCGTTCGATCTTCTCGAGCGTTATGCCGGCCTGTCGGGCCCGCTGCCGCCCTCCCCCTGGTCCATCCTGCTCGAAGCCGGATCGAGCCTGTCCGGTCTGCGGGACGCCGTCGAGGCGACCCTCGGCGAGGCTCTGGAGCGGGGCGACGCCGTGGACGGCGTGTTCGCCGAATCGAAGGCGCAGGCCGCCGGTCTCTGGTCCCTGCGTGAGCGCATCACCGAATGCGAGGCGCACCAGGGCAAGTCGGTCAAGCACGATGTCTCGGTGCCGATTCCGGCGATTCCCGCTTTCCTGGAGGCTGCCGACCGGGCGCTCGCCGAGGGTGCGCCCGGCACCGTCCCGAACGTGTTCGGGCACATGGGCGACGGCAACCTGCACTACAACGTGCTGGTCGGGCCGGAGCATGACAGCGCCGCGATCAACCGCCTCGTCCACGACGTGGTCGATCGCTTCGCCGGCAGCATCTCCGCCGAGCACGGCATCGGACAGTACCGCGTCGACGAGCTGGCGCGCCGGCGCCGGCCCGAGGAAATGGCTCTGGCGCAGCGTCTGAAACGGGCGCTCGATCCGGACGGTCTGCTCAATCCAGGCAAGGTTCTGCGGGTCTGACCCCATTTGAAGGCCGATCTCACGATCGGTCCAGCCGCAGCATCGCCCCTCCAAGACCGAGAGGGACCCAAACCTCTTCCCGCGTACCGGGCGCCGGCCTCAGTTCATCTGCCAGATCGTCCCGTTGAGCAGGCAGGCGAAGGAGACCCAGGCGGCGTAGGGCACGAGCAGCCACGCGGCGGGCCGGTCGAAGCGCCACGACAGGCGGATGGTCCACAGGATCATCACCAGCATGGCGAGCGCGACGATCAGCGCGAGACCGAGCCTGTGGGCGGCGAAGAAGACCGGCGTCCAGGCGGCGTTAAGGGCGAGCTGAGCGGCGAAGGCGGCCAGCGCCAGCCACCACGCCTTCCGGGCTGGGCCCGGCACCGGGCGGGCGCCGAGCAGCCGCCAGACCGAGATCGCGATCAGCGTGTAGAGAACGGTCCAGGCCAGCGGAAACACCCAGTTCGGCGGGTTGAAGGCCGGCTTGCGGATCGTCGTGTACCACTCCTCGATGTTCGAGCCGGTGGAGAGCGAACCCACCGCCGTCACGAGCGCGACCGGAAGGATCGCGGCGGCGAGCCGCGGGATCGGCGGCAGGGCGGGCCGTCCGGGAATGTCCAGGGCGCTCATGCGCTGCGCAACGCTCCGTCGATCATTTCCCCGCCTTGCCCGCTCCGGCGGATTCGCTCAAGCCCACCGTCGAACCGATCCGAACGAGGAACCCCATGAGCCGGTCCAACGCGCCTCACGGCGATTCCGATGCAGCGCCCGCCCCCGGCTTGTCACCCGACGCGTGGCGACCGGCGACGCTGGCCGCGCAGGCTCTCGGCCGGATCGATCCGGTGACGCGGGCGGTGGTGCCGCCGCTCCATCTCTCGACGACCTTCCTGCGCGATCCCGACAACGCCTATCGCTCCGGCTTCTCCTACGCGAGGCCCGACAACGCCACGACGCGGGAGGCTGAGGACGTCATCGCCGCGCTGGAGCGAGCGGAGGCCGGCGCGCTGCTGTTCGGCTCCGGCATGGCCGCCGCCGCCGCCGTGTTCTGCGCCCTGGAGCGCGGCGACCACGTCATCGCCCCCGAGGTGATGTACTGGGGCCTCCGCCGCTGGCTCCGGCAGGAGGCGCCGCGCCTCGATCTCGCGGTCGATTTCGTGCCGATGCAGGATCCGGAGGCGGTGCGTGCCGCCATCCGGCCGGGCAAGACGCGGCTCGTCTGGATCGAGACGCCGGGCAACCCGCTCTGCACGATCACCGACATCGCCCGCGTCGCGGAGGTTGCCCGAGCGGCCGGGGCGCGGGTCGCGGTCGATTCGACGGCCGTGAGCCCGATCCTCACCCGGCCGCTCACGCTCGGGGCCGACATCGTGATGCATTCGGCCACCAAGATCCTGAACGGTCACTCCGATGTCGTCGCCGGCGTGCTGGCCGGCGCGCGCAGCGACAGCTTCTGGGAGCGTGTCACGGCGATCCGCGGCGGCTGGGGAGCGATTCTCGGACCGTTCGAGGCGTATCTGCTGGTGCGGGGCTTGCGCACCTTGCCCCTGCGCGTCAGCGCCCAGAGCGCCGGGGCGCTCCGCCTCGCGCAGCGGCTCTCGGCGCATCCGCTGGTGAGCGCGGTGCTCTATCCCGGCCTGCCGGACCATCCCGGTCACACGGTCGCGGCGCGGCAGATGGAGGGCGGCTTCGGCTTCATGCTCTCGATCCGCGTGGCCGGCGGCGAGGCGGCGGCGATCGGGACCGCCGCACGGGTGGCGCTGTGGAAGCGCGCCACCTCGCTCGGCGGCGTGGAGAGCCTCATCGAGCACCGCGCGTCAGTCGAAGGGCCGGGCACGCCCTGCCCACCCGACCTGCTGCGCCTCTCCACCGGCATCGAGGATCCGGACGACCTGTTCCGCGATCTCGACGCGGCCCTGACGGCGGCGCACGGCGCGGCGGCCTGACCGCTCTCAAGTCAAAACCGACGAAATCTGTGGAAGGCGCACCTGCGCTCGCGGTTTTCGCGCGTTGTCGCGACGACGAGCCCCGAGCCGGGACGCGAACCGACATGACGAACCGTAACGCCTTCCTCTTCGCCGTGCTCGCGCTCGGCCTCGTTTCCGCCGCGGCCAGAGCCGAGGACGGGCCGCCGAATCTCGACGTCGAGGCGACCTGCAAATCGGCCGAGCGGGTGCAGAGCACGCTCAGCGACAACCCCAGCAAGGATGCCTGTCTGACCTCCGAGCGCGGGGCCGAGAAAGATCTGAAGAAGCGCTGGGGACAATTCCCGGCCGCGGCCAAGTCGCAGTGTACGCAGCAATTCCAGGCCGGTGGCTTTCCGTCCTACGTCGAGCTTCTCACCTGCCTCGAATTGGCGAGCGGCACTGTGCCGTCGCAGTCGGGCACGGATCAGCCCGGCAGGTCCGATGACGGCGGCGGCCGGAGCGGCAAGAAGGAGGGCAGTTCGCTGACCCGCGAGCCTGCCCCGACGCAGCGCACCAATCCGATCGAGGTGCTGGAAAACAAGTAGACCTCGCCGCCTCCGGCTCTTGCGATGCGGCGCGGCGAGATTCGCATGATCAGTGCAGCGTCGGCGCGCCCGCCTCGTCGATGGCGACCGAAAGCCAGGGCGTCGTCGCGCCGACGGCCGTCGGCTCGGCGACGCCGGTGCGGCTCTGATGCAGTTCGAGCAGTTCCGGCGCCGGCCGAGTGTCATCCTCGGTGAGGAACAGGCCGCGCGCCTTCGAGCCCAGGCCGAGCCGGGTGCTGCTGGTGAGCACGCTCTGGACCGGGCTCGTCAGCAGCGCGAGGGCCACCGGTGCCATCCACAGCGCCAGCCAGTGGCTTCCGGAAAAGGCGAGCAATACCACCAGCGCCCCGCCCGCCGCGATCGCGTCGCTCTGAAGCCGGACGGCCTCGCCCCACGGCACGCTGCGGTCGTCGCGCGCCTGCGCATCCCAGCGCACGACGCGACCGACCAGGGTCGTCACCACGGCCCCCGCGGCGAACAGAGCCATCACCGGCCACAGCAGGACCCAGATCGCCTGTTCGAGCGCCGCGCTGACGAGCAGCGAGCGGGTGCCGCCGAAATCCGCCCGCCGTTGCGGCGAGGCCAGCACGTAGCCGAGGCTCAGGAGCTTGGGCAGCGCCATGACGGCGATGACGAGGCCGGCGAGCGCCGCGGCGACCGCGTTGCCGCCGTCGATGCCGTAACCGATCAGCCCAAGTTCGCCGGACCGGGCCGCTTGCCACGTGCCTAGGGAGAGGAAGGCGATCCAGAGCGGATAGACGCAGTAGCCGAGGATGCCGACGCCGAGGTGCCAGCGGCTGGCGCCGAGCAGGCCCTTCATCGGAAGGACGCGGATGTGCTGCAGGTTGCCCTGGCACCAGCGCCGCTCGCGCCCGAGCAGATCGATGAGATTGGTCGGCATCTCCTCCCAGGTTCCGCCCATCTCCGGCAGGAGGCGCACCTCCCAGCCGGCCCGGCGCAGCAGCGCCCCCTCGACGATGTCGTGGCAGAGGATCTCGCCGCCGAGCGGCGGCCTGCCCGACAGCACCGGAAGCTCCGCATTGCTGGCGAAGGCCTCGATGCGCAGGATCGCGTTGTGGCCCCAGTAGGAGCCGTCCGGGCCCTGCCATGTCTCCAGGCAGCGCAGAGAGAGTGGCGCGTAGAGGCGCACGGCGAATTGCTGGATCCGCGCGAACAGGGTGTCCCGGCCGGCGGCGTAGGAGACGGTCTGGATCAGTCCGGTGCGCGGGTTCTCCTCCATCAGCCGGGCCAGCCGACGCATGGCGGCGCCGGTCATCAGGCTGTCGGCGTCGAGCACGATCATGAAGTCGTATTCATGCCCGTAGGTTCGGCAGAATTCGGCGATGTTTCCGGCCTTGCGGCCGGTGTTTTCGGTCCGGCGGCGATAGCGGATGCGGGGCATGCCGCGGCCCTCGCGCCGGCTCCAGGCCTCGATGCGGGCGAATTCGTGCTCCTCGACCGCGCTGATCGCGCCCTCGCGCGTGTCGGAGAGGACGAAGATGTCGATGTCCGAGCCGTCGCCGCCCTCGCGCTGAAGCGAACGAGCCATGACGCGGATCGCCGAGAACACCGCGATCGGGTCCTCGGCGTGGATCGCCACCACCGCCGCCGTGCGGCTCAGGCCGGTCGGACGGGTGGAGATCGTGGCGGAGCGCCGTTCCAGCGGCGAGAGGACACGGTCACCCATCAGTGCGGCGACGAGGCCGTAGAGGTACTGCCAGGCCGTGAAGGACTGCCACGCCATCAACACCACGAAGAGTCCGAGCACGCTGCACCCGAGCCACGTTTCCGGCAGGCCGTAGGCGGCGAGAGCCAGGGCGGCCAGGATGGCGGCGGTGGCGAGCGTCGGACCGGCCAGGGCGAGGCGACGCAACCGAAAGGACGCCGGCCGCGGCGCGGGGCCCGCGCCTCTCAGGCGGGTTTCACCCCCGGCCCCCGTCTCGACGGAGCGTTCCGCCTGCGGCAAGTCTGGGCTGGACATGATCGACGTCGACACTCGCGGGAGGGATGAACGGATGGCTGGACCGTCGGACGCTGACAACGGGGCGCCCGAGGCGAACGGCGTTTCGCGGCGCGCCCTCGTACGGGGCGCTGTTCGTGGTGCTCTTGCCGGTTCGGCCGGCTTGAGCGTTTCTGGCCTTTTCGACCTGAATACAGCCAGAACGATGGCTCAAACCTCAGAGAGCGCCGCTTCCCGGGGCGCGACAGAGTCGCGTCCGATCACCTTTGAGGCTCTGGCCCAGCGTGCCGAGCGCCTCGCGGCCGAGCCGTATCGTCCTCCCGGCAACGATCTGCCGCAGGAATTGGCCGCCCTCGACTACGACGCATTCCAGGCGATCCGCTTTCGTCCCGAGGCGACGGTTCCGCTCGGGCCGCGATTCTCGATGCAACCGTTCCACCGCGGCAGCCTGCATGCCAAGCGCGTGGAGATCCGACTGCAATCGCCCGAGGGCGTGCGTCTCTTCGCCTACGATCCGGATCTGTTCGACCTCGGGCCGACGCTGAAGGGGCGCCGCTACCCGGCCTCGCTCGGCTATGCCGGCTTCCGCATCGCCTACGGCTTCGACGCGAGCCGCCCGCAGGCTCACGAAGAGTTCCTCGTCTTCCTCGGCGCCTCGTACTTCCGCATCCGCGGCCGCGATCAGGTCTACGGCCTCTCGGCCCGGGGCATCGCGGTGAATACCGGGCTGCCGCAAGGGGAGGAATTTCCGGACTTCACCCACTTCTGGATCGAGGAGCCGGGCGGCGACGCGGCATCGATCACGATCTTCGCGCTCCTCGACGGCCCGAGCCTCGCGGGAGCCTACCGCTTCGTCGTCGCGCCGGGTGAGCCCTCCACCGTCGCGGTCGAGACAGCCCTGTTCCCCCGCCGCGCCATCGAGGCGCTCGGGCTCGCCCCGCTCACCAGCATGTTCCTGTTCGGCGAGAACGGGCCGGGCCTGCGCGGGGCCAAGCCCTTCGACGATTTCCGGCCGCAGGTGCACGATTCGGACGGACTGGTGGTGCAGGCGCCCGGCGACCGGCTGTGGCGGCCCCTGGTCAACGGCCGGGCCGCGCCGCAGATCTCGTCGTTCCGGGTCCGGCCGCTCGAGGGCTTCGGATTGCTGCAGAGGGAACGCAGGTTTGCCGCCTATCTCGACGTTCAGGCGCGTCACGAGGACCGGCCGGGCCTGTGGGTGACACCGAAGGGCGACGGCTTCGGTGCCGGCGCGGTTCGGTTGTTCGAGATCCCGTCGCGCACCGAGGCGACCGACAACATCGTCGCGGCCTTCGTACCGGAGGCGCCCATCGCGGCCGGAAGGCCGATGCGGCTCGCCTACGGCCTCTCCACGGTCGGCGCCGAACCGTCAGCGGCCCTCGCGCCGCCCCTCGGGCGCATCGTGTCGACCCGCGTCGGCTCGGCCGAGCGTCTGCGTCCGACCAATCCGCCCTCGCCGCAGCGGCGCCTCTACGTCATCGATTTCGAGGGGCCGGGCCTTCCCGAGGATCCGATGGCGGACATCGAGGTCGCGCTCTCGGCGAGCGCGGGCGCGCTGGTCGAGCCTTATGCCGAGCGGGTGCCGCAGACCGGCGGCTGGCGGCTCTACGCCGAGTTCCGGCCGCCCGAGCCGTGGCCTGCAGGCGAGGTGGTGCTGCGTGCGCGCCTCTCCCATGGCGGGCGGGTCGTCACCGAGACGTGGGACGCCGTGGCCTGAGGGCGGTGAACTGGGGCGGGCTGCCGGCCGTTATCGGGGCAACGTCACGTCCGAACCCGGAGCCTGGGATGCGTCCCAATCTGTCCAGCGTCCCGCGATCCGCGCTGGCCGCCCTCGTCCTTCAATTCGCGCTCGTCCCGGCCCCGGCACTCGCCGAGGCGACGCCGGCCCCTTCGTCCGCGCCGCGCTTCATCGAGCAGCCCCAGACCGGCACGATGCGCGGCTCGAAGGTGATCGGTGTCAGCGTGATCGGGGCGGATCATGTCCGCGTCGGCAAGATCGAGGACGTGCTCGTGAACGGCGACGGCCGGATCGAGGCCGTGGTGATCGGCGTCGGCGGCTTCCTCGGCGTCGGCGAGAAATACGTCGCGGTGCCCTTCGATCAATTGGCCTGGAATTTCGAGGACGTTTCGCTCACCTCCGGGGCGAGTTCGGTTGTGACGCCCGCCGACGCGCCGAGCCAGAAGGCCGCCGACAAGGCGAGCCCGGAGAAGATGCCGGGCTCGCAGGTGTCCCCCGACGTGCTGGGCGCCGTTCAAAATCAGCATAGCGGTCGGGTGACCGAGGCGACCGGTTCGGTCGAGCCGCGAGAACAGGCCTCTCGACCTGCAACGGCGCTCGCCGGCCACGACCTCATCCACGCCGAGGTTCGCCTGACCAAGGCACAGCTCAACGATGCGCCGGCCTTTCAGTTCGAGAAGACGAAGCGTTGACCGGCCGCGTATCGGAGCGGCCTAATCCTGGAGTTCGCGTCGCATGAGACACGCCGCCCTGACCCTGATCGTGTGGTTTGCAAGCCTGCAAGCCTCGCTCGCACAGGCGACGAAACCCGCTCCCCCGATCTCCGAAACCGGCCCGTCCGGTTCCAGTTCGGGGCCGGCGACGGCGGCGGCGACGGATTTCAATTGGGTCTGGGTCAGCGTGCTGATCGCGCTGGCGGTGCTGGCGCTGTGGATGTTCGCCCGCAAGCGCCAGTCCGGGCCGCCACGCTAGCGCCGTGGCGCGACCGATCTCTCCGATCGCTTTCTGAAGAGGCGGCGCGGGGCGTCGCCTCGGGACGAGACGGTGGACGAGCGGTTGATGATCGTGCCGACCGTCAGCCCTTCTTCGCGCTCGGGAAGAACAGCTGCTCGCCATTGATCTTGTAATCGGCGATGGCCTTCTGACCCTCGGGCGAGACGAGCCAATCGATGAAGGCCTGGCCCTCCTTGACCTTCACGTTCGGGTGCTTGTCCGGGTTCACCAGCATCACGCCGTAGGGATTGAACAGGCGCGGATCGCCTTCGACCAGGATGGTCAGGTCGCCCCTGTTCTTGAACGAGAGCCATGTGCCGCGATCGGCCAGGATGTAGGCTCCGAGCGACGAGGCGGTGTTGAGCGCCGGGCCCATGCCCTGGCCGACGTCGCGATACCAGTCGCCGCGCACCGCCGCGAGATCGACGCCGGACTCCTTCCAGCTCCGCAGCTCGGCGCTGTGCGTGCCCGAGCGGTCGCCCCGCGAGACGAAGGGCGCCTTGGCCGCCGCGATCTTCCGGAAGGCGTCCTCCACCCCCGTGCCGCGGATGCCCGCCGGGTCGTCCTTCGGGCCGATCAGCACGAAGTCGTTGTACATCACGTCCTGCCGATTCTTGCCGGAGCCCTCGGCGACGAACTTGTCCTCGGCCAGCCGGTCGTGGACGAGCACGACGTCGGCGTCGCCGCGGCGGGCGGCGTCGAGGGCTTGGCCGGTGCCGAGCGCCACGACCTTCACCTCGATGCCGGTCTTCTGCTTGAACAACGGCAGGATGTGCTTGAACAAGCCCGACTGCTCGGTCGAGGTCGTGGACGCGACGACGATCGAGTCGGGCTCGGCCGAGAGCGGCGAAACCGCGCCGAGGGCGGCGAGGAGCGAGAGGGTCAGGAAGCCGCGGCGAAGGAAGTCCAAGGCAGTTCTCCGGTGAGGTAGGCCCGCGCCTCCGCGGTGCGGGGTGAGAAAAGGACGGATCGGGTCGGGCCCCGCTCCACGGCGCGGCCGGCGGACAGCACGACGGTCTCATCGGCGAGCCGGGCGACCTGTCCGAGATTGTGCGAGACGAGGAGCACGGCGGTGCCGGCCCCCGCCATCTCGACGATCAGGCTCTCGATCGTCTCGGTCGCGGCCGGGTCGAGGCTCGCGGTCGGCTCGTCGAGGAGAAGGAGGTCGGGCTGCATCGCCCAGGCGCGGGCGAGCACGAGACGCTGCTGCTCGCCGCCTGAGAAGCGCGTCGCCGCATCGCTCGCCCGTTCCGACAGGCCGACGCGGGCGAGCGCCGCCTCGGTCCGCTCGGCGCGCTCGCGGCGGGCGAGATCGAGCGGGATCAGCCCGAGGGCGACGTTGGCGGCGGCACTGGCACGGACCAGGGCCGGGCGCTGGAAGACGAAGGCGCGCCGACCGGGCGCGAGGCGAACGCTGCCGGTATCGGGGCGCAACAGGCCGTCGATCACCCGAAGCGTCACGCTTTTGCCCGCCCCGTTGGGACCGATCAGGGCGGTGATGCCGCGCGCGGCGACCTCGAGGCTCAGGCGATCGAGGATCGGCCGTCCGCCGAGCGTCAGGCTGACGCCGTCGAGATGGATGACGGGTTCCGCGCTCATCCGTAGGCTTTCACGGCGTGGCCGCGCAGGAAGGCGGCTGCGGCATTCACGGCGAGCACGAGGCTCATCAGCACGGCGCCGAGCGCCAGGGCGAGGCTGAGGTCGCCCTTCTGCGTTTCGAGCGAGATCGCCGTCGTCATGGTGCGGGTATGTCCGTCGATGTTGCCGCCGACGACGAGCACCGCGCCGATCTCAGAGATCGCCCGGCCGAAGGCCGCAAGCGCCGCGGTGAACAGCGAGAAGCGGGCATCGTAGATCAGCACCCCCGCCCGCCGCGGCGCGCTGAGGCGCAAGGAACGCAACTGCTCGCCGAGATGTGCCTCGGCGTCGGCGATGACCTGGCGCGTGAGGGCCGCGACCAGGGGCGTCGCCAGCACGGCCTGCGCCGCCACCATGGCGGTCGGGGTGAAGAGCAGCCCCAGCGCTCCGAGCGGGCCGGAGCGGGACAGGGCGAGATAGAGGATCAGCCCGACGATCACCGGCGGCAGGCCCATGAAGGTGTTGAGCAATCCGACCAGGGCGTCGCGCCCCGGAAAGCGCGCGACGGCGATCAGCGCCCCGAGCGGAACGCCGAGCAGCAGGCCGATGCCGACAGCCGTGAGACTGACGCGCAGCGACAGCCACGCGATCGCCAGGACATCCCGGTCGAGCGTCCACAGGCGGGCGAACGTCTCCTGAAGGGTTTGGCTCAAGCGGCGGCTCGCGGGGCTGCGCGGATCAAGCGGGGATGATACGTCGAGGAGCGCAAGATCAATAGGAAAGGCCTTGCATATGCCCCTCGAGGAAGCAGCTGCGCGGTCGTCCGCTCCGTCTGAGCCGGCCCGGCTCGGCGTGCGCCTCTTCGTCGAGGGGCGGTGCGAGGGCACGTCCGCCTTTGCGTTTCGGGCCGCCCATGCGCTCCTCGATGCGCTCGGCCGCTCGGGATCGCTGCAGGGAGCGGCCGAGCGCCTCTCCATCTCCTACCGCTCGGCCTGGGGACAACTCGACGCGCTCGAACAGGCGCTCGGCCGGCCGGTCGTCGTGAAGACGAAGGGCCACGGCACCGATCTCACCGCCTTCGGCACCGCGCTACTCGCACTGCTCGCGGCCTCGCAAACCCGGCTCGCACCGGCGCTGGCGGCTGAGGAACTGGCGCTCACGGACGGCCTGCGACGGCTGCTGGAGCCGGCGGATGCCCGCATCCGTCTTGCCGCAAGCCACGATCCGCTGCTGCTCGAAGCCATCGAGGCGCGGCGGGACATCGATCTCATGGTCGCCGGCAGTCTCGACGCCCTGGCGCGGCTTCGGGACGGCACCGTCGATGCGGCCGGGTTCCACTACGGTTCGGACGGGCCGCCTCCGCCGCCATTCGACGCGGTTTTCGCCAACCACGACCTGACCGTCGTGCCCCTTTTTCGCCGGGAGCAGGGCTTGATGCTCGCAGCGGGCAATCCGCTCAAGCTGGAGACCATCGCCGATGTCGCGGCCCGGCAGGCCCGCTTCGTCAACCGGCAGCGCGGCGCCGGCACCCGGATCTGGTTCGAGCGCCTCTGCGCGGAGGCCGGCCTCGCACCGGAGGCCATCATTGGTCACCACACGGAGGAGTTCACCCATCAGGCGGTGGCGGCGCTGATCGCCACGGGCGCGGCCGATGTCGGCATGGGGACCCGCGCCGTCGCCGAGCGCTTCTCCATCGCCTATCGCCCTCTCGGTTGGGAAAATTACTTCCTCGCCGCCCGCACGAGCCTCAGTGCCGCGCGCCTTGCGTCGTTCTACGAAGATCTGCGGGGCCGGGCGCGTGGCGCCTCGGGCTATGCGCCGCCGCGCGGTGATCCCTAGCGGTCGGATTGCACGACCGCCGACCGAAGAGAGCCGTTAGGGCACAACCCCTCCCCCGGTCCGGTTCACCCCGCATTCCGATCGGGGCCGACGATCCCGTCGCTGCGAGACCTTTCGCGACCGGGCCGAGGCGGACCTTCCGTTCTCGGCCCAATCGGTCCCAAGAGCTCTCTGGAGACTTCGGTGGCATCGCGGCGATCCTCGAACCCGGATCGCCTCGGCCGCCGGCACATGGCCCTCTGCCGCTGCGCGAAAGCGGGCTCCGGCGCCCTGCGCGAGGGTTTGGCCGATCGCTGCCTAGACGAGGAGCGCGTGCGGGTAATAGGCCAGCATGTCGCCGGGCGCGATGCCGGTCGCGTCGTCGGGCAGTTCGACGAGGCCGTCGCTCTCGGTGAGCGAGGTCAGGACTCCCGCTCCGTCGCGGGGGAACTTCCGCGCCTCCAAACCGCCATCGGCCGTACGGGCGAGGCTGACGCGGACGAATTCGCGCCGTCCCGCCTTCTTGCGGTAGGGGAAGCCGGCCCGCACCGGCCAGGGCAGCGGGGGCTCGTAGAGCGCCCCACCCAGACGGGCCAGGAGCGGGCGCACCACGAAGAGCAGCGTGATGTAGACCGCGACCGGATTGCCGGGCAGGCCGACGAACGGTGTGCCCGCCACCAGTCCCGCCGCCACCGGTCGGCCGGGCTTGATCGCGAGGCGCCAGAGCATCAGCCGTCCCTGGGCCTCGACCGCGGCCTTCACGTGATCCTCCTCCCCGGTCGAGACGCCGCCGGAGGTGAGGATCAGGTCGTGGTCCCGCGCCGCCTCGGCGAGATGGCTCGGCAGGGTCGCCGGATCATCGGCCAGAATCCCGAGATCGTCGACCGCGACCCCGAGCCGTGTCAGCAGTGTCGCGAGCAGCACGCGGTTCGAATCATGAATCGCGCCGGGGCGAAGGGGCGCGCCGGGCTCGGTCAGTTCGTTGCCGGTGGAGAACAAGGCGACGCGGAGCCGCCGGCGCACGGCGATCCTCGCGTGGCCGGTGGCGGCGGCGAGCGCCAGATCCTGCGGGCGCAGGCGTCGCCCGGCGGGAATCGCGAGGGCGCCCCGGCCCAGATCCTCTCCGGCCGGCCGCGCATTGGCGCCGTGCTTCAGTCCCGCCGGAAGAGTCACGCGATCGCCCTCGCGGCGCACGTCCTCCTGCATGAACACGGTGTCGCCCCCCGGCGGCATCGGTGCCCCGGTGAAGATGCGGATCGCCGTCCCCTCCGCCAACGTCCCGGCGGCGGCACCGGCCGCCAGCCGTCCGCTCACCGGCAGGACCGTCTCGCCCTCCGGGGCAAGGTCGGCGTAGCGCACGGCGTAGCCGTCGACCGCAGCGTTGGCGAACGGCGGCAGATCGTGCGCCGCGAAGACGTCTTCCGCCGCGATCCGTCCGTCGGCGAGGCCGAGCGGCACCGTCTCGGTGCCGGCGATCACGGGGAAACGCTCGGCGATCGAGGCCACCGCCTCCTCGATCCGCATCAGCTTGCCCCCGAAGGCAAAGCAGTCGTCGGTGAGCTGTGCCATCGCTCAGGATCTTCCGCTCAGGATCTTTCCAGCCGGGCGAGCACCGTTTCCACGGCCTTAGCGCGTTCGAGGACGAGGCTGGCGATGGCCTCCACGTCATCGAGCCCGACCACCGGTACGCCGGCTTGCGGGAAGGGCACGTCGCTGGCGACGCCGACGATATGCGGGTCGTGATCGTGCAGCGGCGCACGGCCGTTGGCGGCGCGAAACACCTCGAGTTTCGGATGCGCCTCGCGCTTGAAGCCTTCGACCAGGGCGAGGCCGCCCGGCGTCAGCCGCCGCAGCAATTCGGGCAACGTGGCTTCGGCGCCCTCCTCGACCTCGCGGATCTGCGCCCAGCGCCGGGCTGAGGACACGATGACCTCGCTCGCGCCGGCCTGGCGGTGGACGAAGGAATCCTTGCCCGGATGATCGATGTCGAAGGCGTGGTGGGCGTGTTTCAGCGTCGCGACCCGTACGCCCCGCGCGACGAGCACGGGAATGAGGCGGGCGAGCAGCGTCGTCTTTCCCGCCCCGCTCCATCCGGCCAGGCCGATGACGCGCAGGTCGCTCACGTGTCGCCTCCACCGGGTTCGAAGCCGAGCTCGGTCAGGGCCGCGTCGGCCTCACCGGTGCCAAGCAGGCCCAGGAAGGCGGCGAGCGCGGGCTTCTCGCGCTCGGCCTCGCGATAGGCGAAATCGTAATGCTCCTGCGCCAGCGGCAGGAAACCGAGGCCGTAGGCCCCCGCGACACTGGCGATCGCCACGCCCCAATCGGCCCGGCCCTGCGCCACGGCCGCCGCGACGGCGTTGTGCGAGCGTGGCTGGTTCCAGAAGCCGGCGGGCCGGGCAGCGCCGATCAGACCGTCCACGAGGAGGCGCGTGCCCGAGCCGGCATTGCGGTTGACCATGACGGAGTCCGGATCCGCGAGGGCCGCACTCACCGCCTCGGCGGCGCTGCGGCCCTCGAAGCGGGCGTCATCCACCCGGAAAACCACACCCTGCAAGCGGCGCCAACCGGTGGCCAGCGCCATGCCGGGTTCGAGGAAGGGGGCATTGTAGCGGCCGGTTTCGGGGTCGAGCAGATGCATGGCGGCGAGGTCGCACTCGCCCCGGCGCAGCGCCGCGAGTCCTCCGGCCGAGCCGACCCAGACGGTGCGGGCGCGGAAGCCCTTCTCGGCCAGCAGCCCGACGACCCGGTCGAGACCGACGCAATGGCTGCCGATGATGGTGAGGTCCGGCGGCCGCACCCCGGCGCCGAGGCGCACCACAGAGACCGTCTCGCCCGCCTCCATCCCGGACCGGGCGGCGGGCACGGCGAAGAAGCCGTCGGCCTGGGAAAAGGCGGTGACGGAGCCCGATCCTTTCGGCAGCGGAAGGGCCACGGCGCCGTCCGCGCCCTGCGCGAGCGAAGCCATCACGAATTCGGTGCGGCCGAGTTCCGAGGTCAGGCGCTGCGGCAGGCGCGCCTGGACAGCCTCCTCTTCCCGCGGGGGCAGGCCCGCGAGCGCGCGCACCAGCGGCACCACGAATTCGTGGAAGGTGAACATGGCCGAGGTCGGAAAGCCCGGCAGCACCACCACCGCCTTGCCCTCGGCGACCGCGAGGCAGAGCGGCTTGCCGGGCTTCAGCGCCACGCCGTGGACGAGGATGCCGGGTCCTCCCAGCCGGGACAGGATGCGGTGGGAGACGTCGCCCGCCCCCTTCGAGGTGCCGCCGGAGAGCACCACGAGATCGCCCCGCGCCAGGGCGTCGCGCAGCGCCGCTTCGAGCGCCGCCTCGTCGTCGCGGACGATTCCGAGCGGCACCGCTTCGCCGCCGTTCTCCGCGACCGAGGCCGCGACGATGGGGCCGTTCGAATCGTAGATCGCGCCGGGCCGCAATCCATCGCCCGGCGCCACCAGCTCGTCACCCGTCGACAGCACGGCCACGCGCGGCCGGCGCACCACCGCGACCTCGGGTAGTCCGCAGGCGGCCAGCATCCCGATCTCGCGGGCGGTGACCACCGCGCCCTTGCGCAGGACCGTCTCGCCGGACGCCATGTCGGCGCCGGCATAGCCGACGAACTGTCCCGGCCGGACCGGACCCGTCACCTCGATGGCGAGGGCGTCCTCAAGAAACTCGGTCTGCTCGACCATCACCACCGCGTCGGCACCGCGCGGGATGACGCCGCCGGTGGCGATCGGCGTCGCGGTGCCGGCGGCGACGGTCAGCGACGGGGCGGCGCCGCAGGCCAGGATCTCGCGATTGAGCGTGAGACGGCGGGGCCGCGCGGCGTTGGCGCCCTCGGTGTCGGCGGCGCGCAGGGCGAAGCCGTCGACCAGGGCGCGGTCGAAGGGCGGCACGTCGATGGGCGAGGCCACGTCCCGCGCGAGCACACGGCCGAGGGATTCGGCCAGAGGCAGGGTTTCCGCAGGAAGCGAAGCGTGCGGAACCGCCGCGCGAAAGGCGGCCAGCGCCTCCTCCCGGCTCATCACCGTCAAGAATTGTTCCTGCCGGGCCGCCGCGGCCAGACGCCGGGCGAATTCCATCTCGCGCTCCGCGATCACAGCGGCACCATCTCGACCTCGCTGCCCGCGGGATAACCTTCCCGCTCCGGCGGCACCAGTACGGCTCCGTCCGCCTCGATCAATCGCCGCAACGGCAGTTCGGCCCCACCGAGCGGCTCGATCTCCGATCCATGGCAACGGATGAACACGATCTCGGCAAGGCCGACGACGGATGCGATCTTGCGCCGGAGCACGCCGGTTCGACGGGGCGGCTCGTCGGCGCCGGCCAAGGCGGCGATCAGGGGCCGGCCGAGCGCCAGGAAGGCCGCGAGGGCCGCGTCGGGGTGTCCGGGCAGGAGCAGAACCGGTCGCCCTCCCGCCTCGCCGATCCCGGCCGTCTCACCGGGCCGAAGGGCGAGACCGTGCGCGAGGACGCGGCCAGCCCCGGCCAGCCCCTCCGCGCTGCGGTCGGTGCGACCGAAGCCGGAGCCTCCGAGGATGAAGGTCGCGTCAGCCCCATCGGCGGCGACGGCTCGGCCGATCGCACCGGGGTCGTCGGGAACCGCGACCGTCTCGACGAGGCCACCCGAGCGCTCGATCAGGGCAGCGAGCATCGGTGAGCGCGCCTCCGGGCCGGACACGCCCGTTGCGACGAGGCGGATCTGCACGGCGCGGATCGCGACCTCGCGACAGCCCACGGCAGCCAGCGCGAGGAGGTGACGCGGCCCGATCCGCTCGCCCGCCGCCAGGAGGACGTCGCCTTCGGCCAGATCTTCGCACGCCGCGCGGACACCCTCGCCCGCGCCGACCTCGGCAACGGCATTGCGGCCCTCCAACCCTTCGGCGGGCAGCACGGCGTCGGTGCCGGCGGGCATGGGGTCGCCGGCCTCGACCTGCACGGGCGCCCGCAGCAGCAGCACCGGCGCGTAGGGTGAAGCGCCGGCGATTCCCGCCGCCTGCACGGCGAAACCGTCGCGCAGGGCGGTGCGATCGGGCGGGATCGGTCGGGTGCAGGAGACCGCAGCCGCGGCGATGCGGTTCCTGGCCTGGGCCAACGGCACGGTCCGCGGCGCGACCGGCGCGGCCAGGCCGCGGAGCTGGGCGAGCGCTTCGGCCAGCGGCATCAGGGCAGCGGAAGGCGCGCGCATCACTCAGTCGGCCGCGTGCACGGACGGCGCGGAGGGCAAAACGGCGATGACGTGTGCGGAGCCATCCTGTCTCATCGTCGTGAGCGATGCGCCATCGCCCGCCGCGGATCAAGGTTCGGCCTCGCACCGGGCAGCCGGATGAGACAGAAACTCTCACCCTTGCGGGCGGACACGGCCCCGGCCTCTCGCCTATGGTCCGCCGTGTCGGAGTGGAGTGGGCTGACGATGCGGGCGAAGGGGTTTCTCGGGGTGATCGCCGCCCTGCTGTTCGTGCTGCCGGCGACGGCGCAGATGCGCGGTCATGGCGGACCGGTGCGGGCGCTCGCAATCACGGGCGACGGCCGTCTGGCGGTGTCCGGCGGCTTCGATCAGGCGGCGATCATCTGGGGTCTCGACACCGGCGCCGCGCTGAGCATCCTGCGTTTCCACGACGGCGCGGTGAACGCGGTGGCCGTCCTGCCCGACGGCCGGTTCGCCAGCGCTTCGGAGGACGGACGCATCGCCCTGTGGCGGCTCGGCCAAGCCGAGCCGGAACGCGTCCTCGAAGGGCATGCCGGCCCCATAGCCGGGCTCGCCGTGTCGCCGGACGGGAGGAGGCTCGCCTCCGCAGCCTGGGACGGCACCGCGCGGATCTGGCCGCTCGCCGGTGGACCGGCGCGGGTCCTCGAAGGCCACAAGGGCAACGTCAACGCGGTCGCCTTCCTGCCCGATGGCGGACTGGTCACGGCCGGAGCCGATGCGAGCGTCCGGATCTGGACGACCGACGGCCAAACGACGGCCACCGCGCTTCTGCCGAGCGCGCTCAGTGCCCTTGCCGTCACCGCCGACGGCGAGATCGCCGCGGCGGGTGCGGATGCGACGGTGCGGTTTCTCGGGCGCGACGGGAGCATGCGGGGACAGGTCGAACTCGGCCCCGCGCCTGTGATCGCATTGGCGCCCTCCCCCGACGGCACCCGGATCGCCGCAGCCAGCGCCGGCGGTACCGTCGCAATGATCGAGCGAGCCGGCAGGAAGGTCCTGTTCAACCTCGTCGGGCCGGGCCTGCCGGTCTGGTCGGTGGCGTGGCGGCCGGACGGGAGCGAACTCGTCACCGGCGGCGGCGACCGCCTCGTGCGGCGCTGGAATGCGGGCAACGGCGAACCGATCGGCCCGCTCGCCATGCCCCGTCCGGCGGATGCGCTGGCATCCTTCCACGGCGAGCGCGGAGCGGAGGTGTTTCGCGCCTGCGTGGCCTGTCACAGCCTGACGCCGGACGAAGCGCCCCGCGCCGGTCCCACGCTCGCCGGAATCTTCGGCCGGCGCATCGCCGCCGTTCCGGGCTATCGCTACTCCGACGCGCTCAAGGCCATGGACATCGTCTGGACGCCCGAGACGGTCGCCCGTCTGTTCGAGGTCGGCCCCGCGCGCTACACGCCGGGCACGCGGATGCCTGAGCAGACCATCAACAGCGCCGAGGATCGGGACGCGCTGATGCGGTTCCTCGCCAAGGCGACCGGCGAGACGGCGGCCCATCCGGGAACCGCCGCTCCCAATTGATCCGCCGCACTCGAGGCTCGAAAAGATCAGCCGTGGCAGGTGCAGCCCGCGTGGTCGCAGCCGGCATGGTCCGGATGACCCTCGGCGCACTCGTCGCAGCAGAACGCCTTGTCGTCACGCGTCACCGCCTTGGACAGCGAGACGGCACAGACGCAGTCCGGGCAGGCGCACTTCACCATCTCGACATCGACGCTGGCCATCGCAGGCATCCTTCTGTCCGGAAGATTCTGTCACGCGGGCCGTCGTTGCCGCGCGCGATCATCTTCGGTCGGCCGCGCTCGCAGCGCAATCCTCGCGCGCACGTCCTTTCCGGACTGTGATCGACGCTCACGTGCGGCCCGGCAGACGCGATCGTTCCGGCGCCGCGCGGCGAGAGCCGGAACCACGGCTTGGGGCGTGTCACCCAGTGAGAGGTGTCGGCCTGATCAGGCCGTCGCTTCCAGAAGCTGCGACACCCGGGCGGCGAGCTCGGCCGAGGCGAAGGGCTTCGTCATCACCGGCAGATCATCCGGGATCTGCACGGCTTCCGCGTGACCGGTGAGCAGCAGGACCGGCACGCCGGAGAAGCGTTGCCGGATCGCCGTGGCGAGTTCGACGCCGGTCATGCCGGGCATGGCGAGATCCGCCACGACGAGGTCGAAGCTGTGGCCTTGCTCCATCAGCGCGAGCGCGCTGCGACCGTCGGGCGCCTCCGTCTCGGAGTAGCCGAAATCATTGAGGAACGAGGCGGTGACGTGCCGGACCTCGGGGTCGTCGTCGACCACGAGGATGCGGGCCGGGCTCGTCGCCGTCGGCACCAGGGGAATGACCTCGGACTCCGTGCCCTCGGCAGCGCCGTCGGCACGCGGCAGGGCGAGTTCGATTCGGGTGCCCCGCCCGACCTCGCTGGTGATGCGCAGACGCCCGCCCGCCTGCTGGGCGAGGCCGAACACCATGGCGAGGCCGAGGCCCGTCCCCTGCCCCACGGCCTTGGTGGTGAAGAACGGCTCGCAGACCCGCTCCAGGATCTCGGGCGGGATGCCGGTGCCTTCGTCGGCGACCGTCACGACGGCATAAGTGCCGGGCTTCAGATCGGGATCGTCGTGGATCTCAGCGCGGCGCGTCGAGATGGTGACGGTGCCGCCCTCGGGCATGGCATCGCGGGCGTTGATGCAGAGGTTGAGCACCGCCAATTCGAGCTGATCGGGATCGACCAGAGCGAAGGGCATGTCGGGTTCGAGGTCCCGCACGACGCGCACGAGGCTGCCGAGGCTGGAGCCGAACAGCGCGCTCATGCCCTCGATCAGCGCGTTCGGATCCACCGGCCGCGCATGGGCGTCGTTGGAGCGGCTGAAGCTCAGCAGCCGCTTGGTCAGGGCCGAGCCGCGCTGCGCGGCACCGGTGGCATTGTCCACGAGGCGCTTGACCCGCGGCTGGTCAGCGATCTTGGGGCCGACCAGCTCCAGGCTTCCCAGGATCGCCGTGAGCAGGTTGTTGAAATCGTGGGCGATGCCGCCGGCCAGCGTTCCGAGCGCCTGCATCTTGTCGGACTGGCGCAGGCGCGCCTCCAGGCTCTTCTGTTCGGTGACGTCCCGCTCGATCGTCGCGAGATGCGTGACCTCGCCGGCGCCCCCGCGGATCGGCACGCGGATGATGTGCGACCAGCGCTCGGCGCCGAGGGCGCCGCGGGCGATCACCGTCGAGCCGGCCTCCCCGGACGCGATCGCGCGACGGTCCACGGCCTCCGCCTCGCGGGTCTCCGCAGTGTCGGTGACCTCGATCTCGGTGCGGCCGAGGCAGGCCTCGACCGTGCCGCCGACGAGGTCGGCCTTGCGCGCGTTGAGGCGGACGAACCGGCCCGCGGCGTCCTTGAAGGAGATCGCCTCCTCGGCATGATCGAGCAGGCCGCGCAGCAGGGCGCGCTCGGTCGCGAGGTCGCGGCCGAGGCGATGGCGCTCGTAGGCATTGCGCACCGTGGCGCGCAGCAGGGTCGGGTCCCAGGGCTTGGCGACATAGCCGATGATGCCGCCGCGATTGAGCGCGGCGATCACCGCCGAGATATCGGCATAGCCGGTGAGCAGGATGGCCTGTGCCTCGTGGAAGCGACGCGCCTCGGCGAGCAGCGCGTCTCCGGTCATCCCAGGCATGCGCTGATCGGAAACCACGACGGCGATGTCGGGCTCGGCGCGGAGGATGTCGAGCGCCTCCTCGGGCTTGGCCGAGGTGAGCACCCGGTACTCGTCCTCGAACAAATCCTCCAGAGCGATCAGGATGTCCGGCTCGTCATCGACGGCCAGAATCGTGCCTTTGCTCATACCGGTGCCGGTTGCCTCGGGATGCCGATGACGAAGCTCGCGCCGCCGCCCGGCGCCGTCTCCACGGTCAGCGAGCCGCTATGCGCCTGAACGACGCTGTAAGCAATCGCCAAGCCGAGACCTGTCCCCGATCCGACCGGCTTCGTCGTGAAGAACGGCTCGAAGATCTTTTCCCGCAGATCTTCGGGGATACCCGGTCCGGAGTCGCTGATGCGGATCACGTCGTTCTCCGCGTCCGAGTAGGTCGCCACCGTGATCGTGCCCTCGCCCGGGATCGCGTCCGCCGCGTTGCCGAGGATGTTCATGACGACCTGATTGAGGAGCGCCGGGGTGCAGGAGATCTCGGGACGACCGGAGAAATCGCGCTCCACGTGGATACGCGTGCCGAGCTTGTGCTGGATCAGCGCCAGCACCGTCTCGATCGCCTCGGGCACGTTGACGAGGCCGCGCTCGCCCTCGTCGAGCCGCGAGAACTTGCGCAGGTTGAGAACGAGCTCCTGAATGCGGGTGAGGCCGAGCCGCATCGAGCCGACCCGGTCGCGCGCCTTCGTCAGGGCGCGCCGTCCCTCCGGCGCCTCCGGCGGCTGGAGTTCGCCGAGAAGGCGTTCCACCGTACCCTGATGCGCCAGGATGAAGGCGAGCGGATTGTTGATTTCGTGGGCAATGCCGGCGACGAGCTCGCCGAGCGAAGCCATCTTGGCGGCCTGGACGAGCTTGGCCTGAGCCTCCGTCAGCTTGCGGTTGGCATCCTCGAGATCGCGGTTGGCCTGCTCAAGCGCGTCGGCGAGGGCGGCGCGGGCGGCGGCCGCCTCGGCCTCGGCGCGGGCGCGCTCGACCGCCCGCTCGCGGTCGCCGAACTCGCCGGAGATGCGGCGGTTATCCTCCTCCAGCAGGCGGCGGCGGACGAGGCCGCGCACCCGCATCGCCAGCACCTCGCCGTCGGCCTTCGACACCACGTCGTCGGCGCCCGCGGCGAAGGCGGCGACGAGCAGACTCTTGTCCGGCTTGTCGCCGGCCATGCCGACGAGGGGAAAGGCGTTGCCGCCTCCCTCCGGCGCCATCATGCGGCGCTCGGCGATCTCGGTGCACAGGGCGATGCCGTCATAGGCGCTGCCGACGAGGTCGAGGGTGACGCAGTCGAACCCGGCTCCGGGCTCGTCCAGGGCGGCCAGCGCCGCGGAGCGGTCGGCTGCGGCGACGACGGTATGGCCCTCCTGGGTCAGCAGGCCGGTGAAAAAGGCGCGGTAGGTGGCGCTGCCATCGACGACGAGCACCCGGCCCCTGCGGAAGGCGGCGCCCGACGGCCCTTCCGTCGCGCTGCTCTTGCGCTCGCGCAGCAGGGCGCGGATGCGCAGCACGAGCAGGTCGCGGTCGGCCGATTTCTCGACATAGGCGTCGGCTCCGCTCTCGAAGCCGTGGCGCTCGCCGTTGCGGGCGCTGGTGAGCATCACCACCGGCAGCGCGCGCGTGCGCAGCGACAGGCGCATCTGCCGGGTGAACTCGTCACCGTTCATGCCGGGCAGGTGGTGGTCGGCGACGACGAGATCGGGAAGATCGGTGTTGAGCAGGTCGAGAGCGGCTTCAGCGGTGGCGCAGCGCTGCACGGCGAAGCCCTGTGCCTCGAGCTGCAGGCGCAGTTCGAGCGCCTGCGTCTCCGAATCCTCAACCAGCAGCAGCCGGTGGCCCGGCGGGGTGGCGGGTGCTGCCGGAGAGGGCGCTGCGCTCGCGGTCATGACGGCTTCCTCTGCGCGAGCCGCACCAGATGGGGCGCCACTTGATCGACGGGCAGAACACGAGCGGCCGCGTTGAGGCGCACCGCCGCGGCGGGCATCCCGTAGACGACGGCGCTGCTCTCGTGCTCCGCCACCGTGGCCGCACCGGCCTTGCGCATGTCGAGCAGCCCCTGCGCGCCGTCCTCGCCCATGCCGGTGAGGAGTACGCCGATGCCCTGCGCGCCGGCCTGCCGGGCGACGGAGCGGAACAGCACCGTCGCCGCCGGGCGCTGGCCGCCGACCGGGGCCGCGTCGCTGACCCGCAGCGTGCCGTTCGGTCCAAATTCGAGATGGCGGTCGCCCGGCGCGACGTAGACGTGACCCGCCTGCATTACCTGCCCGTCGCGGGCGAGGTCGACCGAGAGCGGCACCACACCGTCGAGCCATTTCGCGAAGCCGTCCATGAAGGCCGCGCCCATGTGCTGAACGAGCAGCACGGGAAGCGGGAAGTCCGCCGCGAGGCCGCCGATCACCTTGGCGAGCGCCGGCGGACCGCCGGTCGAGGCGGCGACCGCGAGCACGGTCGGCGCGGCATCCGTGTCCGAGAGGAGCGGCAACTCGGGTGCGGGGGCGGTCTTGCGCGCGCTCCATTCCGCGCCGATCGGCCGGCGGCGGATCACGGGGACGGCGGCCATGATGCGCAGCTGCGTGCAGATCTGACCGGCGACGGCCTCGTAGCCGTCGTTGGTGGTGGCCACCGGCTTCTCGACCACCGAGAGCGCGCCGGCTCTCAGCGCGTTCATCGAAATCTTGAGTGAGGAATCTTCGACCGAATCGGCGATCACCACGATCGGCGTCGGCCGGCTCGCCATGATCCGCCGCGTCGTCTCGAGCCCGTCGATGCCGGGCAGCCGGATGTCCATGGAGATCACGTCCGGCCGCACGGTCTCGATCGCCGCCAGTGCCGCCTCACCGGACTCGACCGCGCCGGCCAGTTCCAACCGCGGATCGCGGGCAATGATGTGGGTGAGGAGGATCCGCACCACGAGCGAATCCTCGACAACCAGAACGCGCACGCGCGGATTCTCTGCCCCTCCGTTCACAGCAACTGACCGATGGTGTCCAGGAGTTCGCGCTGATCGAATTTCTGTTTGGTGAGATAGGCGTCGGCGCCGAGTTCCAACCCTCTCGCCACATCCTCCTCGTCGCCGCGCGACGTCATCAGCACGATGGGGAGACGGGCGAAATCCTCCTCGGCCCGCAGCGCCTCGACGAGTCCGAAACCGGTGAGGCGCGGCATCTCCACATCGGCGACCACGAGGTCGACCGGTTCGATGCGTGCTCGGAGACGGTCCAGCGCCTCCTGGCCGTCGACGCAGACGATCACGCGGTAGCCCGCCGCTTCCAAGATGCTCTTCTCCAGGGTGCGGGTCGTGATCGAGTCGTCCACGACAAGAATCGTCGAACGTCGCTTTTCCGGGATCGTTCCGTTGCCGTCTTCCCCGCCTTTCGGCCGAGGCCGCACGGCGCGCGGGCCGGCACGTCCCAGCCGGTCGATCAATCCGTCGGGATCGAGGACGAGGGCGGGCGTATCCGTGCCGAGGATCACCGTTCCGGTCACCAGGGCGGGATCGCTGCCGATCGGCGGCGCCGGCAGGACGAGCAGCGTGCGCACGTCCTCCAGGCGGTCGACGGCGAGCAGACAGCGTCCGCGGGTTCCGCGCAGACGCACCGCCGGGATCGTCGCCCCCTCGGCGCGGCCGGATCCGAGGCCGAGCAGGTCGCCGAGCTCGGCGACGGGCAGCGTCACCGTCTCGCCGCCTTCCGCCACCTGGGCGACCGGGCGGCCCGCGACGGTGGACAGCGACGCGGGCTCCAAGCGCATGAGCGCTTCGGCGGCTCCGCTCGGCAGGGCGAAGCGGTTGCCGCCGGCCGCGACGATCAGCACCGGCCGCCGCGCCGCGGAGAGCGGAAGCGTGAAGATGAGCGAGGTGCCGTACGGCTGACGGCGGGCGAGCTGCACCTGCCCGTGCAGGGAGCGCGCGACCTCGGCCACCACCGACAGGCCCATGCCGCGGCCGGATAGGGCATCGACAGCCTCGGCGGTGGAGAAGCCCGGCTCGAACGGAAGGGCCAGCAGCGCCTCTTCTTCCAAGCTCTCACCCGGCGCAATCAGTCCGCGTTCCCGGCCTGTCGCCTCGATCGCCGTCAGGTCCGGTCCTCGCCCGTCGTCGTGGATGCCGAGCACGAGCCGGCTGCCCTGGGCCTCCACTGTGAGGGTGATCGAGAGGGAGGCGGGCTTGCCGTGTCGCTGGCGGATCTCCGGGCTCTCGGCGCCGTGACTCAGCGCGTTGCGCAGGGCGTGCAGCACCGGGTCCTTGAGCGCCTGCAGCATCGCCCGGTCCACCGGCACGTCGAGCCCGCGCGTGGTGACGTCCACCTCCTGCCCATCGGCGCGCGCCATGTCGCGCACGGCCCGGGCGAGGCCGCCGAACACGGTCTCGGCAGGAACCAGCGCCAGACGCTCCGACTCTTCGCGCAGGCGGCGCGCGGCCGTTTCGACGGACAGGACGACCGCCTTGTGTCCCTGCGCGAGGTCGGCGGCTTCACGGGACAGGGCCGCCAAACCGGTTTCGATCTCGGCGAGCGCCTGGCGCAGCGCGGCCGTCTCCGATGTCTCCGCTCCGACGGAAGACGTGTCCGTCACGCGGCGCGCGGTCTCGGTGCGCCGTCGGAGCGCGATCGCGTTCGCCGAAAGACGCGCGATGCGCTCGGAGATCGTCCCCTGCCCCGGAAGGACGGCCCAGAGGCCGTGGCTCGCCCGCGACAGCGACTCCACCGCCGCGGCGGGGATGCGCAGAACGGCCTGTGCAGGCTCATTGGATGGCTCGGCCGTCGTCGGCACGGAGGGCGGTGGGACCGAAGCGGTCGCGGCCGGGGCGGATGCCATTGAGACCGCGGCCGGCGTCGAATCGCGCGGCGCGTCGGGATCGAGGCAGGCATTCAGCGCCGCCAGCGCGTCCTCGGGCATGCGGGCCTGCCCGCTCGCGCTCGCGGCCACGTAGGCCTCGATCCGGTCGAGGGCGAGATGGGTGGCGGCCCGCGCCGCGCGGTCGAGCGGGCGCTGGCCGGCGCTGATGCGCTCGAACAGGGTTTCGAGCTGGTGCGACACCGCCTCCACCGGGGGCAGGTCCACGGCGCGGGCGGCGCCCTTCAGACTATGGGCTCGGCGGAACACGTCGTGCCAATCGACCGGGCCCTCGGCGGCAAGCGCGGCACGGATCGCGTCGAGATGCTCGCGATGCTCGATCTCGAAGGCGGCGAGGAGTTGCTGGCGGATGTCCATGCGGCAGGAGGCTCGGCCGGACCGCTACAGCCGGTAGCGCTCGGCCAGCGCCATCAGTCCCTGCGCCAGCTCCGTGAGATTGGCCGAGGCGGTCTCGACCTCTCGGGTGCCGGCGGCGGTCTGCTGGCTCGCCTGCCGGATGTTCTGCAGCGCGCCCATCACCTGCTCGATGCCGAGCTGCTGCTGGTTGGTCGAGGCCACGATCTGCTGGAAGGTCTGCACGCCTTCCTCTACCCGCGCAGCCATCTCCTCGATGGTGCGGACGGTGGAGTCCGTGCGGTTCTTGCCGGCTGCGGCGCGCTTCACCGCCTCCTCGGTCAGCATCACCGAGGCGTTGATGCCGCGCTGGATCTCACCGAGGATGCCCCGCACCTGCGCCGTCGCTCCCTTGGCCTGATCGGCGAGCAGCTTCATCTCGGAGGCGACGATGGCGAAGCTGCGCCCGCTCTCGCCCGCCGCCGCCGCTTCGATGGCGGCGTTGAGAGCCAGCAGGTGGGTGCGCTCGGAGATGTCGTTGACGGTGACGATGATCTCGCCGATCGCCTGTGTCTTCTCGCTGAGCGCGACGATGTTGCCGGCGACCGCCTCGCCCTGCTCGCGAATCGATTCCATCGCTTTGGCGGTGTCGGTGGCGGCGCGCAGTCCAGAGCGCGCGGTCTGCGCCGCGGCCTGCGCGGTGGCGATGACCTCCGTCGCCCGCTTCGAGATCTGAGCACCCGAATGGGTGATCTCGTCGACGGTCGCTGCGGTCTCCTGCACAGCGGCGAACTGTTCCTCGACGCTCGCGGCCTGCTCCTGGGCCGAGGCGCGGATCTCGGCGGCGGCGGCGTTGAGATCGGCGGTCGCGGCGCGGTTGGTGCGGGCGAGGTCGGACAGGCCGGCCACCATGCGGTTCAGCGTGTCGCCGAGCCGCCCGATCTCGTCGTTGCCGGTGCGGCCAAGCCGCCCGGTCAGGTCGCCCTCGCCGATCTGCGCGACGAAGCGCATCACGTCCTCCAGCGGGCGTACCACCGCGCGGCTGATCAGCACCGTGACCAGGATGGAGAGCAGGATCGAGGCGGCGACCGTGATCGCGACGGAGAGGATGCTGTTGCGGTAGATCTCGCCGACGCTGCGCTGACCGGCGCCGATGACTCCGTCGAGGGCCGTGCGCGCGTTGGCGATGCTGCGCAGCAGCCCGTCGTGCAGTCGATTGACCTCGTCGTTCTTGCCCTCGACGGCCGCGATGTCGCGGGAATCGACCGCGCGCAGTTGCTGGTCGCTCGCATTGCGGACCTGCCGGAAGGCTTCGGCGGTCTCGGACATGACGGCGCCGAGGCGGCCCCAGGCCGCGACGCGCTCCGCCGAGAGCGCCCCCGACTGATAATCCTTCACCTCTCCGGCGATGGTGCTGAGAAGCCGGTCCAACTCCGACACGTTCTGGCGCCAGCTTCCCAGAAAGTCGTCCGACCGGGCCGATGGCGACGTCGTGTTGCCCTGCGTCAGCAGGGCGATCACCGCGTTGCGCCGGACGAGCCCCATGTTGCGCGCGACGTTGCCGAGATCGTCGAGTTGGCGCAGCACGCCGACGTCGCGGGTCACGATCAGGTCGGTCATGTCGCGCACGCTGCCGATCTGACGCAGGGCGTAGGCACCGAGGGCCGCCACGATCAGGCTGGCCGCCACGAAGCCGAGGAGAATGCGTTTTCCGATCGAGAGCGACACGGGCGACATGGCTCCGGCAGGCGGTGCGGGGAGAATTCGAGACCCGGAAGGTCAGGTCGAGAAGTGGGCGAGCAGGGCCGGCAGATCGACGAGGGAGAATCCCTCGTGGATGTCGCCCGTCCTGTCCGAGCCGGGCGGTGCATAGCCCGAAAGCGGGCCGCGTCCCAGACCTTCCGGTTGGTTGGCAGGTTGGTTGGCCGGTCGCGTCAGCGCCACGTCGATCCGGGCAATGCCGAGCACGCGGTCGACCGCGAGGGCGATCGGCGGCTCCTGCGCGCGGAGGCGCACGACATGGCCCCCGTCCTGCCCCACGTCGTCTTTTCCGGCACGGTCGAGTCCGAGACAGGCTGCAAGGTCGAGCACGCTGACGATCGCGCCCGCGACGGCCGTGATACCCTTGAGCGCGGGCGGCGCACCGGGCAGGCCGGTGCAGGTCGGCTCGGGCGTGACGCCCGCGACCGCCGCGAGCGGCAGACCGTAACGCTCCGCCCCGCAGGCACACACGAGGTAGGCCACGGTCTCGACCGCTTCCTCGCGCTCCGCCCCGCGCGCGGCCAGCGCGGCGGCGCGCGCGTCGAGCAGCGCGGCGTGACGCGCCTTCGGGTCGGCTCCGGCGGTCAAACCGATCTTCATGCGTCGCTGACCGTGATACCGGCCAGGACGCGGCGTGCGCTCTCGGCCAAGCGTGCGGCGCTCACTCCGTCTCCCTCCGGCAGGATCGTCTCGGGTGGCAGTCCTTGCGCGAGGCGGAGCGCGTTGTCGAGGGCGCGGGCGGCCTCGCCGCGTCGTCCGCCGCGGGAGAGCAGCAGCCCGAGCTGAAAATGCGCCATGATGAAGCCGCGGTCGAGGAACAGCGCCCCCCGAAGAGCCCGTTCGGCCTCCCGCTCCCGCCCGAGATCGAGCGCGAGCAGACCCTCGTAGTAGCGCAGGGCCGGATCGGTGGCGTAGCCGTCGATCTCCTCGTGCAGCCGGCGCCATGCCCGCGCCGTCTCGCCGGCATCGGCCAGCACGCGGATCTCGGCCAGGAGATCGCCCGGCGAGAGCGGATGATCCGTCGCGGGTGCGGCCGGGAACGGGACCGGCTCCGGCGGGGCGGCCGGCCGAGGATCCGGCATCGCCGCGAGCCATTGTTCCAGAGGCTCATCCGAGATCGGTTCCGCCGGCGGAGCGAGCGGGATCGGTGCGGCATCGGGGATCGCGGGTATGAGAACCGGCGGCGGCTCGATCGTCGGCGTATCGCTCGGGCGATAGGCGACCGTTCCCGGCAAGGCGACGGGCTGCAGCCATTGTGAGAAGGTGGGGTTGGGCTCGGCATGGCCGATCAGAAGCCAGCCCTGCGGGTTGAGTCGCTCACCCAGGGCCCGCACGATGCGGTTGACGTGATCGGCACTGAAATAGATCAGGACGTTGCGGCAGAGGATGAGATCGAAGCTCGCGGGCGCCCGATCACTCCCGTCGATCAGGCTCAGCAGGTTCTGCCGCTCGAAGCGCACCATGCGGCGGAAGGCCGGCCGGAGGGCGTAGCCGCCATGCGGCAGCCCCGGCCGGGCGGGCGTGCGGCGGAACCAGCGGGCGCGCTCCTCCGTATCCAGGGTGCGCAGGGCCCAAGGTCCGAATTCCGCTTCGCGAGCGGTGGCGAGCGCCGCCGCGCTGAGATCGGTACCGAGGATCGTCACGGTCCAGTCGGCGAGCGCCTCGCCGAGCAGTTCGTGGATGAGGATGGCGATGGAGTAGGGCTCCGCCCCCGTCGAGCATCCGGCGCTCCAGATCCGCAGCCGCCGCGTCTCGCGGCGCGCCTCGATCAGCTCCGGCAGGATCGTCCCGCGCAGCGCCGTGAACTGTTCCGCGTAGCGGAAGAAGAAGGTCTCGCCGATGGTGATCTCGGCCTCGAGCGCGGCCCATTCCTCCCGGCCGGCGGCGCCTTCGAGCAGGTTGAGATAGGCGGCGCAGTCGGACAGGCCGCGCACACGCATGCATTTGCGCAGCCGGTCGTAGAGCAGATCATCCTTGTCTTCGTAGTAATTGTGCCCAGTACGGGCGATGACCCGTGCTTTGAGAGTGGGAAAGACCGGGTCGTCGGGCGCGCCCGCAGCGCGCCGCGCCCGTTCCATGGGGACCGTCACGACGGGGGGCCTCAGACGGGACGCGCCTCATCGGGCTCGAACCGGGCGAGCCGCGTCGTCGCCTGCCGGGTCAGCGCATCGAGCCGGGTACGCTCTTCGAGGGTGAGGATCCGGTCGAGCGAGAGGAGATGCACGAGCCGGTCCGCCCAGGCGAACTCGCCGACGACGCAGCCGTTCAGGCTGCGGGCGGCCTCGACCGGCCGCAGCGCGTCCATGTCGACCTGGACGAGATCGAGCGCCCGATCGACGAGGAAGGCGACAGCGCCCTGCCGTGCCAGCAGGACATGCCGGTACGGATCGTCGCCGGCCGCGGCGCGGAGTTCGAACAGCGCCGCGAGATCGACGACGGGCAGCGGCTCACCGGCCAGGTTCAGGAAACCGGCGAGCGGTCCGCCCGCGGCCGGCGGCGCGTGCAGGCGCGGCAACGGGAGGATCTCACGAATCTCGCCGCGCGGCAGCGCGCAGATCGTTCCGGCAATATCCAGAAGAAGGGTGGGCAAACCCGCCATCGCATGTCCTCGGGGCGGCTCGCCGCCTTGAGCGGATGGAGGATCCGCCCGTCGTCTCGATCATGCGATTGACGCTCGCCGAAGGCAAAGGTTTCACGACCGACCGATTCGGCCGGCCGGTGCGGCGGCGAGCGTCGGATCAGGCGACCTTTTGGCGCGAACGGGATTTCGGCTCGGGCGCGGGGGCCTCTTCCTCGATCCGGCCGCCGGGCCGGCCGAGGCCGATCGATTTCGCCAGGGCGGAGCGCTGCGCGGCGTAGTTCGGGGCGACCATCGGATAGTCGTTCGGCAGGCCGTAGCGCTGGCGATACGAATACGGGTCGAGGCCGTGAGTGCCGAGATGGCGCTTGAGCGTCTTGTAGGGCTTTCCGTCGATGAAGCTGATGATCGCGTCCGGGGTGACGGACTTGCGAATCTGCGCGGAGGACGGCTTCTCGATCACTTCCTCGGCGGGAGCGGCGGCGGCCTCGGGACTGCTCAGGCCGGTCAGCGCGGCGTGAACGTTGATAATCAGGCCCGGAAGCTCGGAGGCGGGCACTGAGTTGTTCGACACGTACGACGAGACGATATCGCTCGCTAGCTCTACGAAGTCATTGAACGATTTTTGGTTTTCTTCTGTCATTCTACCTGTCCGTTCCGAGGGCCCCCGAGCGCCAAGATCATACGTGATGCGCAACGATGCAAGAGAAGAATTAAAAAAACTACGTCAGGCTTGTGGGTATTGAGCGGAGAGCACTCAAGTCCATCATTGCCGGCGAAGCGTAGAAGGTTAAGTCGAGGACAAGCTCGAGCGGGCCAGAGGTGTATCTGAGCTAAACCTTTTTCCGGCCGGATCGCGTGGGCCGGGAAACGGGGTCTCCGCCCGAGTGAGATCTAAGCTACGAACAGACCTTGGATTTCTCAGCCGCCACCGCTCGCGGTTCGGAAGCCCGGCTACAGGGCCGCGAAAGTGGTTCCGGCTGCGGCACCGTTTATCCCTGTCTGCGCCCCTAATGCCGTGCTACCTGTCGGCGCCGATGAAGGACGTCCGTCCCATAACGCTCTGGCTGGCGGCGGTGATCGTGATGATCGCCGCGTCGCTGATGCCGTGCGGCGCTCAGGCGCATGGCGGCCACCGGGCCGCAGCCCAGGCGCAGGCTGCACCCGCCGGGACGACGGTCGACATCGATCTCTTCACAGGCCTCGGTGCGAACACACGCTCCTCGAGCTCGGTTTCGATCGTCCTCATTGGCGCGAGTGCGGTGAGCGAGGCTGTGTCGAACGCTTGTGCCTGCCCGGATTGTTCGGCGGGCGGCGTCTGCGGACATGCATCGTCGTGCTGTGCATCTGCACTCGCGCCTTCGCCGATTGCGGGGTTGGCGCCGATGGCGTCGCGAGAGCCTGCGCGCGCCGGTGACGGACCGCCGCTGTCGGGCATCGTCCCCGACAGGCAGGCCAGACCTCCCCGACGCCGCGCCTGACCTCGCGGCCTTCGGCAGCCCTACGGCCCGGCGACGTCGTCGCCTGCCCTCAGGCGCTCGATCGGCCATTCCGTTCGCTCCGTGTCGAAGCGAAGGCGTCGCCTCTCGCCTGTGCCGCCCATCGGTCTGGAGCAGTCTGCCTGCCGGATGAGACCGGCTGGATCGATGTCTCGATCACGGCCTTGAGGGCCGAGACCGCCCGTAAGAGCAATTCCGCCACTCTCTACTGCTTATAGGGGAGATTACCGTTGAACCGTGTCTTGCATTGCGCTGTCCTAGCTTTCGCCCTGCTCGCCACGCCGGCGAGCGCCCAGCATTCCGGCAGCAACCCTCACGATCACGACCATCCACCCGGTCCCAATGGCGGCCGCGTCGAGGGCGCTGGAGCGTGGCACGCCGAGCTCGTCACACAGGCTGAAACCGTCTCGGTCTATCTGAGCGACGGCAACGGCAAACCCCTCCCGGTCGATGGCTTCTCGGCGGTCGCAATTCTCAAATCCGGCGGCAAGGCCACGCGCATCCTCCTCAACCCCGAAGGCGGTCGGCTGACCGGCAAGGCCGAGACGGCGCTCGGCGAGCGGCCGAGCGGCGCGGTCCGCATCTCAGCGCCCGGTGGGGCCGCCGCCAGTGCCCGCTTCGACTGATGTCCTGTTCGATTCAAGGAACCTCCCGATGATGAAAGCCACTCGCGCCGCCCTCCTCGTCGGCCTCCTCGTCGGTCCCCTGGCCGGTCCGGTCCTGGCCGGCGACGGGCATCACCACCACGAGCATGGCCAGCCGGCAGCGAAAGCCGACACGAGCGACAGCCCGGCGACGCGGGCGTTTCGCGATGCCGACGCCCGCATGCATCGCGAGATGGACATCCGCTACACCAACGACGTCGATGTCGACTTCGTGCGCGGAATGATCCCGCACCACCGCGGTGCGATCGAGATGGCCAGGATCGCCCTCGAACATTCGAAGGACCCCGAGATCCGCAAGCTGGCCGAGGACATCGTCAAGGCACAGGACACCGAGATCGCGCAGATGGAAGCGTTCCTGAAGCGCAGACAGGACGCGAAGGGCCGCTGAGGCCGGCGCGACGCGACGACGGTGGCCGACCTCGCAGGCACGGCCGTCGCTCGCCGCGTCGCGGCTTCGTCATCTTATCCAACGAGCTGAATGCTGATCCGGCGAAGGGAAGTGCGGCGAAGCTTCGGCCACGAGAGGCCGGGTGCCACCGGGCCGAATGCGGCCGCCGACGGCCTCGCGAAGCGCCCGCTCCGCCACCGTTTCGGCTTTCCCGGTTGCGGCGCGGCTGAAATTTCGTGATGGACCTTTCGGTTCGCTCAACCTGCGGCGGACCCGACGGAAGACGCATCGTCCGTCGCACGTCATCGACGATCGATGCGGGAATCGCCCGACCGGCCCTCCGACGATGTCGGTGAGAGCGGGTCCGTCGTCTGCTCCCACACTTCCTGATCATTCCGCTTTCATCCGGGCGCGCGCCGAGCCGTGCGTCGTCCTTATTCTGCGGCCGCAGGGCGGCCGCCGAGGTGATCGCGTCGCCGATTGAGTCCGGCCGATCCCGTCGGATGACGGGGTGGAGCTCAGCTCAGGCGCTGCGTGGGCGAGCCGCTGCGGCTTCCGCTTCGATCGGAGTTCGCCGTAGCGGCAGGACCGATCCGTGAGCGGATTTAATCCTGAGCGATCAACTTCGAATTTCATCCTCGGCTGAAAGCTTTCTGAGTGACGCGGCGTGTCGGTACGCACCAAGATGGCAGATGCTCGGGATTAATTTTTCAGAATAACTCGGTGATAAAACGCACTTCCAAAATATAATTCCCGGAATTACTCTCCTAATGCGGTCAGATAAGAAGAAAAAAACTTCGGTTTTCAGGGATTAAGAGAGGAATATGAAATGAAGCGCATGATGACTGTCGGTATGCTGACGGCGATGGCCATTGCGTTGCCGATCACAGCTCAGGCACAGGACGGAGGAAGCGGCAGCCGCCAGCAGGCCGGCGGCGGCTTCATGAGCAGCTACGTGGACGACCCCTATCACGACCCCCGCTCGTTGCACTCGCAGCGGATGGGTACCGGTCAGATCCTCGGCGCGCCGATGCTCAGCGAGAATGCAGGTGCCAAGGGCGGCGTCGCCCGC
The DNA here is from genome assembly GCF_014199985.1 of Methylorubrum rhodesianum. Classification (GTDB taxonomy): domain Bacteria; phylum Pseudomonadota; class Alphaproteobacteria; order Rhizobiales; family Beijerinckiaceae; genus Methylobacterium; species Methylobacterium rhodesianum. The sequence continues at coordinate 198,107 of NZ_JACHOS010000002.1, forward strand.
TCGGCGGTGCGCCGGGGTGCGGTCGAACCGCACTGGGCCGCCGGCACCGCGCAGCGGCGCGCCCGCTAGGGTCTCAGCCCGCGGCGTCCCTCGCGCCGCGCGGAAGGCCACGCTCTTCCGCAACACCCGGTCCGGTCGCCCGCCCGGGCCGACCGGACACTCCGAACAGCATCGTACCGGCTCTCCCGTCGTCGCAGTTCCTGCCACGGCGAGGGCGGCCTTGTGCCTGACGGCGGCGCCGCTTGAGCGGCATCCCGTCTGCTCGACCTTCGCGACCCGGCAGGCGGAGCCCCGCCTGTCATCCAGCCAGCACTCAAGCGTCCCAACGCGGCTGCTCACGCGTGGTGACGGACAGCGAGGTTTGCCGTGGACGGCATCATTCAAGGTCTCTCCAACTTCCGGGGTACGATCTTCCCCGGCCAGCAGCAGATGTATCAGCAGCTGGTGCGCGACGGTCAGCAGCCGCAGGCCCTCATCATCGCCTGCGCCGATTCCCGTGTCTCGCCCGAGCACATCACGCAATCCGGCCCGGGCGATCTCTTCGTGTGCCGGAACGCCGGCAACATCGTGCCGCCCTTCTCGCAGCAGAATGGCGGCGTGTCGTCGGCCATCGAATATGCGGTCGTGGCGCTCGGCGTGCGCGATATCGTGATCTGCGGCCATTCCGATTGCGGGGCGATGAAGGGCCTCATGAACCCCGAGGCCCTGGGCAACATGCCCAACGTCGCGGCTTGGCTGCGCCACAGCCACGCGGCCAACCGGATCGTGTGCGAGGCCTATCCCGAGGGCATGGACCCGAAGGAGCGTCATCGCGCTCTCGCACTCGAGAACGTCGTGGTCCAGATCAACAATCTGCGCACGCATCCGAGCGTGGCGGCGGCGCTCGCCCGCGGCGGGCTTCGCCTGCACGGCTGGTTCTTCGAGATCGAGAGCGGGCAGGTCCTGGCCTATTGCGGCGACCGCGGCTGCTTCGTTCCGATCGACGAAGCCACGGATGTGCCGGTGGCTCAGGCCCCGGCCGCCCGGATCGCCACGCCGGAATTCGCCGGCCTCCACGCTGTCGCGGCCGAGTAGGACACCCGCCATGCGTGCGTCCCTCGCCCGGCTGATGCCGTCGACCCTCGGCCGCGACCTTCCGGCCTCCTTCGTCGTGTTCCTCGTGGCGATGCCCCTGTGCATGGGCATCGCCATGGCCTCCGGTGTGCCGGCCGAGCGCGGCCTCATCACCGGCGTCATCGGCGGTATCGTGGTCGGCTTTCTCGCCGGCTCGCCGCTTCAGGTCAGCGGTCCTGCCGCCGGCCTCGCGGTCATCGTCTTCGAGTTCGTCCGCGAGCACGGCATCGATGCCCTCGGACCCGTCCTCGTCGCCGCCGGCGCCATCCAGCTTCTGGCCGGGGCGCTGCGGATCGGCGGCTGGTTCCGGGCGATCTCGCCGGCTGTCGTGCACGGCATGCTCGCCGGCATCGGTATCCTGATCGTGCTGGCGCAGCTTCACGTGCTCACGGACGCGCTGCCCAAAGCCAACGGACTCGACAATCTCATCGCGATCCCGGCCGCGTTCTTCAACTTCGTCTCCAGCCCCGAGGGCAACCGACCCGGCGCCGTCATCGTCGGTCTCGCGACGATCGTGGCGATGCTGGGCTGGGAGAAGATCCGGCCGGCCAAGCTGAAGCTGCTTCCGGGCGCCCTGATGGGCGTTCTGGCGGGGACCCTCGTCGCCGTCGTCGGCAGCATGGACGTCAAGCGTGTCGAGGTGCCGGAGAACATCCTCTCGGCCGTCACCCTGCCGGGTGCGGGCGATTGGAGCCGGCTGGCCGAGCCGGCGATGATCCTGATGGCCGTGACCCTCGCGGTGATCGCCAGCGCGGAAAGCCTGCTCTCGGCGGCGGCGGTGGACCGGATGCATGACGGACCGCGGACGCAGTACAACCGCGAGCTCGGAGCGCAGGGCATCGGCAACATCCTCTGCGGCCTCGCCGGTGGCCTGCCGATGACCGGTGTGATCGTCCGTTCCTCCGCCAACGTTCAGGCGGGTGCGGCCTCCCGAGCCTCGACCATCCTGCACGGCAGCTGGATCCTCGCCTTCCTGCTGATCCTGCCGATGGTGCTGAAGATCGTGCCGACCGCCTCCCTCGCCGGCATCCTCGTGGTAACGGGCTGGCGTCTCGTGAGCCCCGCCCACGCCTTCCACCTGCATGAGCGCTACGGCCTGCCCACCGCCGCGATCTGGCTCGCGACCCTGGTGATGGTCGTCGCCACCGACCTCCTGACCGGCGTGCTCACGGGCCTCGGGCTCAGCCTGCTCCAGGTGATCCCGCACTACCTGCGCGGCCCGCTCAAGATCGAGGGCGGCGCGGCGCAGACGGTGAGGGGCGGCGCGGTCCAGGCGGTGCCGGAACTCCGCCTCTCGGGCTCGGCGACCTTCCTTCAGCTGCCGCATCTCAACGAGGCGCTGGAGCGTACGCCGGAAGGCACCCCGGTCCGCCTCGCCGCGGATGGTCTGCGCCACGTCGACCACACCTGCCTGGAGATGATCCGGGAATGGGCGGCCCGGCGGGCGAAGACGGGGGCCCGCGTCGAGGTCGTCGGCGGCGGTGCGAGCGGCCTGAACCACAGTCTCGCCATGGTCGCGCACGCCGCCCCGAAAGACTGAGTCCGAAGCGGGCGGATGTGAGAAGGGCCGGTGCCGCAATCTGCGGCGCCGGCCCTTCTTCGTCGTTCGATCCCACCCACGTCGCGTCTCGGCGCCGATCGGCGGAGTTTCGGAACAGGGCGGCGGAGGTGAAGCCCTACGCCGCCGTCACGTTCTGCGGGCCGCCAATGCGCTGGGCCGCCTCGAACCGGTTGAGGAAGCGCGGCTCCTTCTCCGGGGCGATGCGGATCGTCAGCGCGATCGCGCCGCCGGTCTCGGCCTGCCGGTCGAGCACTTCGGCATTCTCGTAGAGCCAGTGGAGGGCGGCCCCATCCTCGGGCGGAAGCGTGACGGCAAAGGTCGAGCGCGCCCGCGCCACCTGCGCCTCGATCCGCTCGGTCAGGGCCGTCAGCCCCTCCCCGGTCAGGGCCGAGACCAGGATCGGTGCGGCTCCGGCGCCGCGATGGGCGGCGCTGAGATTGACCAGCCGCGTGCGCTCGCCCTCGTCCAGAAGGTCGGACTTGTTCCAGACCTCGATGATCCGCTCGGCGTCCGGCTCGATCCCGAGTTCGCGCAGCACCCCTTCGACATCCTCGGCCTGGGCCTGGGTGTCGCCGTGCGAGACGTCGCGCACGTGGAGCAGGATGTCGGCCTCGATCACGTCCTCGAGCGTCGCGCGGAAGGCGGCGATCAGCGAGGTCGGAAGGTCGGAGATGAATCCGACCGTATCCGACAGGATCACGGTCTCTCCGTGAGGCAGCTTGGTCGCCCGGGCCGTGGGATCGAGGGTCGCGAACAGCATGTCCTGCGCCCGCACCTCGGCCTTCGTCAGGGCGTTGAACAGGGTCGACTTGCCCGCATTGGTGTAACCGACGAGCGCCACGATCGGATACGGCACCCGCGCGCGGCTCTTGCGGTGCAGGCCGCGGGTGCGGGTCACCGCGTCGAGGTCGCGCTCGATCCGGGTCATCCGCTCCTGGATCATCCGCCGGTCGGCTTCGATCTGCGTCTCGCCGGGGCCGCCGAGGAAGCCGAAGCCGCCGCGCTGCCGCTCGAGGTGGGTCCAGGAGCGCACGAGACGGGACTTCTGGTAGGCGAGATGGGCGTGCTCAACCTGGAGTGTGCCCTCACGGGTCGAGGCGCGGCGGCCGAAGATCTCGAGGATCAGGCCGGTCCGGTCGATGACCTTGGCGCCCCAGGCCTTCTCGAGATTGCGCTGCTGCACCGGCGACAGGGCGCAATCCATCACCACGAGCCCGATCTCCTCCGCCTTGATGAGCCCGGCCACCTCCTCCACCCGGCCCTTGCCGAGATAGGTCGAGGGCCGCGGGCGCTGGATATGCACGGAGATCGCCCGGGCGACGTCGAGGTCGATGGCGGCCGCCAATCCCACCGCCTCGTCGAGGCGAGCCTCGTCCGAGCGCGCGGTTTCGATCTGTCCGGGCGCGGAGCGCTGAGCGGCACGGGTGAGATAGGGGCCGAGCACCAGCGTGCGGGTCGCGGCGGCGATCTCGCCCTCGGGGGCGGCCTTCGCCTGCAGGCGGGCTTCGCCGGGCGGAAGGAGTTCAGTCATGGCGTCTCCGTGTCATCGTTTCCTCATGTCGGAACGATGACGCCATTTTACATCCGCCGACTTCCGCAAATGACGGAAATCGTCGGGAAGATCACGGAGTCCGCAAAGGGGGCAGGCCCGGCGCGGGCGCGCCGGGTGCGGTGATGTGCGTGGTCAGGCCTTCTCGGGGGCTGTCTCGTCCGGCTCGAACAGCTGCACCGGGTGTCCGGGCATGATCGTCGAGATCGCGTGCTTGTAGACCAGCTGCGAGTGCCCATCCCGCCGGAGCAGGACGCAGAAGTTGTCGAACCAGGTCACGACACCTTGAAGCTTGACGCCATTGACGAGGAAGATCGTCAGCGGGATCTTGTTCTTGCGGACATGGTTCAGGAACGTATCCTGGAGGTTCTGAGCGCGCTCGCCCGCCATTTCTTGTTATCCTTGTTTCGAGACCGCAACCGCGGATCAGCAGGACCCCGTGCCTCGAGTCGCGGTCCGGCGACTCTCACGTGCCGGGATCGCTCTGCCGGGCATTTCCATTACAGGGCGAAGCTTGCCGCGATGCAAGAGGTACCCGGCGGGGCAAAGCGTCAATATCCACCCCTTGCAACCGTGCCCGCCGCCGATCCTCGCATTCGAACCGGCGGCGGCGTACATCAAGGTCCGATGCCGAGGGACTTCAGCTTCCGGTGCAGAGCCGAGCGCTCCATCCCGATGAATTCCGCGGTGCGGGAGATGTTGCCGGAAAAGCGCGCGATCTGCGCGATGAGATATTCACGCTCGAAAATCTCACGCGCTTCGCGCAGGGCGAGGCTCATCAGCTTCTCGCCGCCCGCACCCGTCGGCGTCGTCGGCACGAGCGCTCCGATCTCCGTCGGCAGCATCTCGGAAGTCACCTCCTGCTCCGGATCGCTCTGGGTCAGGATCATCAGCCGCTCGACGTTGTTGCGCAGCTGTCGCACGTTGCCGGGCCAATCGTGCGATTGCAGCACCGCCATGGCGTCCTCGGCGATGCGCCGCCGCGGGAGACCGGTGGCCGCCGAGATCTGCTCCATGAAGAAGGAGATCAGTTCCGGCACGTCCTCGCGCCGCTCGGCGAGCGACGGGATCCGGATCGGCACCACCGAGAGGCGGTGGAACAGATCCTCGCGGAAGCGCCCGGCGGCGATCTCCTCCGTCAGGTCACGGGAGGACGATGAGATGATGCGCACATCCACGTGCACCCGCGCCGTGCCGCCGACGCGCTGGAAGTTCTGATCGACGAGGACGCGCAGGATCCGGCTCTGCGTCTCCTTGGGCATGTCGGCGACTTCGTCGATGTAGAGGGAGCCGCCATGGGCCTCCTCCAGGGCGCCGACGCGCCGCACCCGGCCCTCGCCGCCCTCGACGCCGAACAGCTCGGCTTCCATCGTCTCCGGCGTGATCGTCGCCGCGTTGATGACAACGAAGGGCCCGCTCGCCCGCGAGGAGGCGGCGTGCAGGGTTCGCGCCGAGAGTTCCTTGCCGGCGCCGGGCGCACCCGAGATCATCACGCGGGCATTGGTCGGCGCCACGCGCTCGATGGTCTGGCGCAGCTGGTTGACCGCCACGGACGCGCCGACGATGCGGCTCGCTTGCCCGGAGCGCACCTTGAGGTCGCGCACCTCGCGCTTGAGGCGCGAGGCTTCGAGCGCCCGCTCGGCCACGAGGATCAGGCGGTCGGCCTTGAACGGCTTCTCGATGAAGTCGTAGGCGCCGGATTTGATCGCCGCCACCGCGGTCTCGATGTTGCCGTGGCCCGAGATCATGACCACCGGCAGGTCCGGATGGCCCGCCTTGATCAGGTCGAGCACTTGCAGCCCGTCGAGACGCGAGCCCTGGAGCCAGATATCGAGGAAGACGAGGTGGGGCCGGCGCGATTCGATCGCCGCCAGCGCCTCGTCGGAGCCGGCGGCCGTGCGGGTTCGGTGCCCCTCGTCGTCCAGGATGCCCGCGACGAGATCGCGGATGTCGGCCTCGTCGTCGACGATCAGGATGTCGGCGCTCATGGCTGCATCTCCGCGACGCGTCGCGCTTCCATGGCGCCCTCCGTGTTCTTGTCCATCGTTGTCCCGTCACGCGCGTCCGGCGCCGCGGAGCGAGTCCGCTCCCCTCCCGCGCCGGGCTCGATATTCTGTCCGTCCTGCCGACCGACCTCCCGCGGCAGCCGCATGCGGACCTGTCCGCCGCGCCCCTCCGGGTTGTCGTTCAGCTCGATCCCTCCTCCGTGCTCCTCGAGCACCTTGGAGACGATCGCGAGTCCGAGGCCGGTCCCGCCCTCGCGGGTCGTCATATAGGGTTCGAGCAGGCGCTGGCGCCCCTCTGCCGGAAAGCCTTTTCCGTTGTCGGTGACTTCGATCACCACGAAGGCGTCCTCGACGATCAGCTTCAGCGCCACCCGGCCCTTGCCGCCCTCGGCGGTCAGCACGTCCTCGGGCACCGCCTGGACCGCCTCGACGGCGTTCTTGAGGATGTTGGTGAGCGCCTGGGAGAACAGCCTCACGTCGAAGGCGGCCACCACGCGGCCCTGCGCGTCGGCGCCGACGGTGTCGAACGGGAAGTCCAGATCGGGATGCGCCATGCGCAGCATGAACAGGTTCTGGCGGGCGATCTCGGCCAGATCCTGCTGCGTGATGGCGGGTTTTGGCATCCGAGCGAAGGACGAGAACTCGTCCACCATCCGCTTGATCTCATCGACCTGCCGCACGATCGTCGCGGTGCACTGCTCGAACACCTCCTTGTCGGCGGTAATCACTTTTCCGTACTTGCGCCGGATGCGCTCGGCCGAGAGCTGGATCGGCGTGAGCGGATTCTTGATCTCGTGGGCGATTCGGCGGGCGACATCCGCCCAGGCGGAGGTCCGTTGCGCGGCGACGAGATCGGTGATGTCGTCGAGCGTCACCACGTAACCCCGCGCCTCACCCTGCGCCTGCTCGCTGGTGACGCGGACAGCGATCGTGCGCTCCCGCCCGCCGCGCACGAGCTGGATCTGCTGCTGCAGCGCGCGTTGCCGTCCCTCCGCCTCGGGGAACAGCGCGGCGATCTCCGGCACGACGTCCGTCAGGGGCTTGCCGACCAGTTCCCTCGCCGACAGGCCGAGCGTCCGTTCCGCGCCCGGATTGGCGATGGTGATGACGCCGTCGGCATCGACACCGAGCACGCCCGGCGACACGCCCGAAAGCACCGCCTCGGTGAAGCGGCGGCGGCGGTCGATCAGGTCGTTGGCGGCCCGCAGCCCGTCGTGCTGACGGCGCAGTTCCTGCGTCATCGTGTTGAAGCTCTCGCCGAGATGGGCGAGGTCGCCGTCGGATTTCCGGGCCGGAACCCGGGCGTAGAAATTGCCGGCGGCGACCTCGTCGGCGGCGTTGATGAGCCGGCGGATCGGGGCGACGAAGCGGTTGGCGAAGTTCAGCCCGAACCACACCGCCGAGAGCAGGGTGATCAGCGCGATCAGGATGAAGACCGAGGCGAAGGCGATCTGCACGTAGCGGCGCAGCTCGTCGTAGGTGAGGTACTCGGCCGCCGCCGCGCGGGCGACACCGGGAAAGTCGATGGCGAGCTGGCTGACCTCGCGCTGCACCAGCAGCACGGCGTTGTCGTAGGCCGGCATCCGCATCAGCGCCGCGAAGACCCGGCCCTCGTTCGGCAGCAGACAGATCGGATCGCTCGACTTCGCCGCATCCTCGAAGGCGGCCGCCGAGGGCAGCCGCGTCTGCTTGAGCACGTCGATATTGGCGCGCGCCACCACCTCGTTGGGCCCGCGCATGATCTTGACGATCGGCAGCCCGAGCGCCTGGGCCCGTGTCGTCATGAAGTTCTCAAACCACTCGCGGTTGACGTCGAAATTCGGCCGCGCGCGGGTCAGGTCGTCGGCGAAGATGCGAATTTCACGGGCAAGCGACTGGCAGTGGTTCTCCTGGTACGCATCCGCCACCTGCACGGATTTCAGCACCACGTCGCGGACGCGGTCCGTGAAGCCCAGCGACAGGCCGACATCGATCGTGACCGAGGCGACGATGGCGAGCAGGATCGTCGGCAGGATCGCGATCAGGCTGAACAGACCGACGATGCGGGTGTGGAGCCGCGCGACCGAGGCGTGAGTGCGCCGGGCATGCAGGAAGACCCGCGCCTCCCAGGCGATCACCACCACGAGGGCGAGAACCAGAATCGCGTTGACCGAGAGAAGCGCGACGCCCGTGGTCGGCGTCCGCGTGATCTGGATGATGCCCGCCAGAATGAGGAAGGTGACGGACGCCGAGATCAGCGCCGTGAGCACCACCGCCGCCCCGATCCAGCCGGGCCCCCGCGGCGGAGAGTCGAAGCGGCGCGCGGCCGCCTCCGCGCCGTCCTCCACGGACGGTGCATCGGACGGCGCTTCTTGAGAACGTCGCGACAGCAGCGGCATCGCTGATGCGGGGCCACAACAGTGTGGCGAAATTAATACGAATCAGCCGCGCTTGCGTCCGATCACGCAGCGAGACTGCCCCACCGGCGAAGGTCGCGGAACCGCCGCCCATCGGCGAAGCGCACCGTGACGCTTTCCGAAAGCCGGCCGGCGGCATCGATCTTCAGGCTGTCCGGCCGCTCCAGTTCGTCTGCCCGTTCCAGGGCGGCGTTGACCGACATCGGCACCGGCTCGGCGCCGCCGAAGGCACGCCACCACAGCACCGCCTTCTCGCGGGCATGTCCCGAGTGTTCCAGGCAGACCTCGACCCGGCAGCCGCCACCACGCCAGCGCAAGGCGACTTGGAGCCGGTCCGGGCCGTAGCCGCCGGGACCGCGATCGAGACGCCAGCCGGTCACCTCGCGCCAGGGCGCGATCGTGTCCGACAGGATTGGCAGGGCATCCTCGGCGCTCGCGGCGTGCGGCGCCTCCTCGTCCTCCGCCTCCGGCTCGACCCAGCAGGATTCGCAGGTGCTGGCATTCAGCGCGATCAGCGCGCCGCAGCCGGGACAGGGCTTGGCCCGCACGACGCCGTGTGCGGCAGGGCCGAGGGCGACGCTGCGGGCGGTCACCGCGTCGACAGGGCCATGCATCCGCACCAGCCCGGCATAGTCGAGCACGATCGCGTCCGCCTTGCCGGGCGCCCGGCGAAGAGCCCGGCCGACCTGCTGCACGTAGAGCCCGGCCGATTGGGTCGGGCGCAGCAGCGCGATGAGATCGACCTCCGGCACGTTGAAACCGGTCGAGAGCACGCCGACCGAGACGAGGCAGCGGATCCGGCCGGCACGAAAATCCCGCACGATGCGGTCGCGCTCGCGCTTGCCCATCTCGCCGGTCACAGCTTCGCACGTGAGTCCCTCTGCGCGGATCGCGTCGCGCACGGAGACGGCGTGGGACAGGCCGGCACAGAAGGCGAGCCAAGCCCGCCGCTCGCGGCCATAGCCGACCATTTCCTCGACCGCCGCGCGGGTGATCCACTCGCGGTTCACCGCCGCCTCCAGCGCCGAAGGGATGTAATCGCCGCCGCGCTTCGGCACGCCCGACACGTCGAGGCTGAGCGCCGTCGCCTTGCAGACGAGGGGCGCGAGATATCCTTGATGGATCAGGTCGCCGACGAGCGATTCGTGGACGATCCGCTCGAACACCCGGCCGTCGCCCTCGTCGAGGCGTCCGGAATCGAGGCGGTAGGGCGTCGCTGTGAAGCCCGCGACTTTGAGATCCGGGTTGCCGGCCCGTGCCGCGGCGAGGAAACGGCCGTAGCCGGTCTCGCTCGCGCGCGGTACGAGATGGGCCTCATCGATGACGATGAAGTCGATGGCGCCGAACAGATCGGCGCGGTCGCGCACCGACTGAATCGAGCAGAAGACGACCTGCGCATCCGCCTCGCGCCGTCCGACGCCGGCGGAGAAGATGCCGGCAGGCGCCTCCGGCCAGTAGGCCAGCAACTCGCCGTGGTTCTGCACCACGAGTTCGCGGACATGGGTGAGGACGCAGATCCGCGCCCCCGGCACCCGCTCGAGCCATTCACGGATCAGGGCGGCGATGACGAGCGCCTTGCCCGCGCCGGTCGGCAGCACGACGAGGCCGGGGCCACCGCCCTGGTCCCAATGCCGGTCGAGCGCGTCGAGGGCGGCGCGCTGGTACTCGCGAAGGCGCAGCATGGCGCGCCTTTAGCGAAGCGCGGCCGTGGAGAACAGAGGGGGAATGCGGGGGTGTTGTTTTCGAATTCAGCCTGATGCGCTGTGCGCCCGAGATGCCGCAGCGGAGCGAACCATCTCAGCGCTCGTCATTCCGGGGCGCTGATCAGCGAACCCGGAAGCCATGACAGGCCGCGACGGTGAGCGGCAACCGCGCATCACGGGTGGATTCCGGGTTCCGCTGCGCGGCCCCGGAAGGACGATGGTGGTTCACCGATCCACCGAAGCGCACGCGTCACCGCGAAGTGCGAAACACCTGCAGGTCGAGATCCCGCACCTTCTTGCGCAGGGTGTTGCGGTTGACCCCCAGCAGCTCCGCCGCGCGGATCTGGTTGCCGCGGGTGGCGGCGAGCGCGGCGCCGATCAGCGGCCCTTCGATCTCACGCAGGATGCGGTGGTAGAGGCCGGGTGGGGGAAGCGTGTCGCGGTAGCCGGAGAAGTAGTCGGCGAGGTGGCGTTCGACCGCCCCGGACAACGTCTCGCTGTCGGACGCGCCGTTCTTGCGGGCGCCGCCGCTCCCATTGCTGCCGGCGGCGGGCTGGGCGAGCGGCAGGGTGTCGAGCTCCGCCTCGATGACCGGACCCGTGATCGTCTCCTGCGGATAGAGTGCGGCCAGCCGCCGGACGAGATTTTCCAGCTCGCGCACGTTGCCGGGCCAGCGGTAGCGCTTGAGTCGCTCCATCGCGTCGGCATCGAGGGTTTTTCGCGTCAGGCCCTCGCGCTCGACCAGCACGAAGAAGTGGCGGATCAGATCCGGCACGTCCTCCGAGCGCTCGCGCAGGGCCGGCAGGCGCAGCGGGACCACGTTCAGGCGGAAGAACAGGTCCTCCCGGAAGATGCCCTGCTGAATCGAGACGCGCAGATCCTTGTTGGTCGCGGCGATGATGCGGACATTGGTCTTGATCGGCACGCGGCCGCCGACCGTGGTGTACTCGCCCTGCTGAAGCACGCGCAGCAGCCGGGTCTGCGCCTCCATCGGCATGTCGCCGATCTCGTCGAGGAAGAGCGTCCCGCCCTCCGCTTGCTCGAAACGGCCGGCGGAGCGGGAGAGCGCGCCGGTGAAGGCGCCCTTCTCGTGGCCGAACAGCTCCGATTCGATCAGGTCGCGCGGAATCGCCGCCATGTTGACGGGCACGAACGGCCCGGTGCGGCGGCGGCCGTAATCGTGCAGCGCGCGGGCGACAAGCTCCTTGCCGGTCCCGGATTCGCCCGTGATCATCACGGTGAGGTCCGTCGGCATCAGCCGGGCGAGGGCACGGTAGATCTCCTGCATCGCCGGCGAGCGGCCGACGAGGGGAATGTCCTCGTTCTCCGGCCCGGCGCCGGGTGCGGGCGCGCCGCGGGGACGGGAGAGCGCGCGGCCGACGATCGCCGTCAGCTCCTTCAGGTCGAAGGGTTTGGGCAGGTACTCGTAGGCGCCGCGCTCCGAGGCGCGGATCGCGGTCATGAAAGTGTTCTGCGCGCTCATGACGATGATCGGCAACTCCGGCCGCACCCGCTTGATGCGCGGCAGCAGGTCGAACACGTTCTCGTCGGGCATCACCACGTCGGTGATGACGAGATCGCCCTCGCCCTGGGCGACCCAGCGCCAGAGCGTCGAGCAATTCGAGGTGGTGCGCACCTCGTAGCCGGCCCTCGACAGGGCCTGGTTCAGCACGGTGCGGATAGCGGCGTCGTCGTCCGCGACGATGATGTGGCCGTTGGGCATGGCTCTCGACTCAGCGCTCCGCAGCCGATTCACGCCCGTCGCGGGCGCTCGACATGGGCAGCAGGATCCGGAAGGCAGTGCGGCGGGGAACGGGATCGCATTCGACGATGCCCCCATGGTCGCCGACGATCTTGGCCACCAATGCAAGTCCGAGGCCGGAACCCTGCGCCTTGGTGGTGACGAAGGGATCAAACAGGTCGGACAGCATGTCGGGCGGAATGCCCGGCCCGTTGTCGCGCACCGCGACCTCGATGGGCAGGCTGACCCGTTCGCGGGAGCCCGGGATCTGCAGGCGCAGGCCCGTGCGGAAGGCGGTGGAGAGGGTGATCTCGCCCTCGACGGTGTCCGTGCCGATCGCCTCGGCGGCGTTCTTCACGAGGTTGAGAATCACCTGAATCAGCTGGTCCCGGTTGCCGAGAACGGGCGGCAGCGACGGGTCGTAGTTCTCGATGAAGCGGATGTGACGGGCAAAGCCCGACTGCGCCGAGCGCTTCACCTGATCGAGCACGCCGTGCACGTTGACGGGTCCGCGCTCCACCGGCCGCTCGTCGCCGAACAGCTCCATCCGCTCGACGATGCGCACGATCCGGTCCGACTCGTCGCAGATCAGGCGGGTGAGAAGGCGATCTTCGTCATCGCGCTCCTGTTCGAGCAGTTGCGCCGCGCCACGGATGCCGGCGAGCGGGTTCTTGATCTCGTGGGCGAGCATGGCCCCCAGCGCGATCATCGAGCGCGCGGCACCGCGATGGGTCAGTTGCCGGTTCATCTTGTCGGCGATGGTGCGCTCCTGGAGCATCAGCACCACCGAGTCGTCCTCGTCGCGCAGCGGTGTCGCGAAGACGTCGACGCTGCGCTCCTGCCCCGAGCGGGGCTGCACCAACTCGACCCGGTATTCCGAGACGCTGGAGCGGCGGCGGCGCACTTCGGCGACGAGCGCGATGATGGGCGAGGAGAAGGGGATGATGTCGCGCAGCCGCCCGCGCAGCATGAGCCGGGCAGAGGCGTCGAAGAACAGCTCCGCGGCGTGATTGACCCGCAGGATCCGCTCGTCCGGCCCGATCGTGAGCACCGGCAGCGGCAACGAGTTCAGCACCGCCTCGGCCGGTGGAGAAATTCCGGGCGCGGGCTCGTCGGAAAAGGGCATCAGGCCGCCTCGCCGAGGGGCGTCGTCGCCCGCCCGGCCGGTTCGAGAAATGCGCGCCGCAGGAGGCTGAGGGCCTCCGCGGGATCGTGGGTGGTGACGAGGCGGCGGCGGTCGTCCGGGCTCAACCCGTCGGCCGCGTCGGCGTAGGCCGCGAGATGCTTGCGGGCGTGGCGCACGCCCATCGCCGGGCCGTAGAGGGCGATCAGACCCTCGTAATGCTCCGCCGCGACCATCGCGCGCTGCTCGGCCGTGAGTGGTACGGCGGCGCGGCCGGCAAGCCCGGCGGCGATCTCTCCGACGAGCCAGGGACGCCCGACCGCCGCCCGCCCGACCATGACGCCCGCCGCACCGGATTGCGCGAGGCAGGCACGCGCCTCGTCCAGGCTCGCGACGTCGCCGTTGGCGATGACGGGGATGCGGACCGCCTCGACCACGGGCCGGATCGCCGACCAATCGGCCCTGCCCTTGTAGAATTGCTGGCGGGTGCGGCCGTGGACCGTCACGCCGTTGAGCCCGATCGCGTCGGCGCGCCGCGCCAGCTCGGCGGCGTTGAGGCTCGCATGATCCCAGCCTAGCCGCATCTTCACGGTGACCGGGGTATCGACGGCGTCCCGCACCGCGGCGAGGAGGCGCGCCGCGTGGTCGAGGTCGCGCATCAGCGCCGAGCCGGATTCGCCTCCGGTCACGGTCTTGGCGGGACAGCCCATGTTGATGTCGATGGCATCCGCCCCGTTCGCCACGGCGATGCGGGCCGCCTCGGCCATCGGTTCGGGCGCGCAGCCGGCGAGCTGCACCACGTGGGGGTCCACGCCCGCGCCCTCGGCCCGGACCTGCGATTCGGCATCACCCTTCGCAAGCTCCGCCGCCGCGACCATCTCGGACACCACCGCACTGGCCCCGAGGCGCTGGGCGAGACGGCGCATGTGGAGGTCGGTCACACCTGACAGAGGCGCCAGCAGGACCGGCGGGCTTTCCGCCCCCGGATCGTTCGCCCCGCGCAGTGCGCTCAAATAATGGTCACGTGTCATTGTGCACAAGAAATAGCCAAATGGCGGCCGGACGCAAGCGCTTGCTGCGTTTGCCTTCGCGCTTCTTGACGCATAGAGACGCGGCGATCCGCATCCGTCCCCAGAAGATTTCCATTCGAGGCCCCAGCATGTCCGACGAAGCCGCGCCGCGTGGCCCCGGGGACGACACGGTGGCGGCCGTCGTCGTGGCAGCCGGCAAGGGACTGCGCGTCGGCGGTGATCTGCCGAAGCAGTACCGCCGCGTCGGTGGCCGGGCCGTCCTGACGCGGACCCTGGCGGCGCTGGCGCGATCCGCCCGCATCGCCCGAATCCAGCCGGTGATCGCGCCGGATGCGGCGGATTTCTATCGCGAATGTATCGCCGAACTCGACCCGGCCGATCGTCGGAAGCTGGCCGAGCCGGTGCCCGGTGGGGCCACGCGCCAGCAATCGGTGGCCGCGGGTCTCGAAGGGCTCGCGCGCGGCGGCGCACCGGACTTGGTGCTCGTCCATGACGCGGCGCGGCCCTTCGTGGACGAGGAGTTGATCATCCGAGCGATTGCAGCGGGGAGCCAGCACGGCGCGTCGGTGCCGGGCGTCGCCGTATCCGACACGATCAAGCTCGTCGAGGAGATCGCGCCGGGGATCGGGAGGGTCCACGAGACCCCGGCTCGCGAGAAGCTGAGGGCGGTGCAGACGCCGCAGAGTTTCCGATTCGGCCTGCTCCTCGACGCTCATCGCCGGGCGGTGGCCGAGGGACGCGACGGCTTCACGGATGACGGTGCACTCGCCGAGTGGGCCGGGCTGCCGGTCGTCGTGTTCGAGGGCGACGCGCGAAATCGCAAGATCACCCAGGCCGCAGACCTGATCGAGGCGGACCGGGCATTCTCCGGACGGACTTTCTCTGAACCGGCGGCCGCGATATCTGATGCTGCCATGACCACCTACGTGACTCGCCTCGGCACCGGCTTCGACGTCCACGCCTTCACGGAGGGCGACCATGTCTGGCTCGGCGGCGTGAAGATCCCCGCCGATCGCGGCGTGCTCGCCCATTCCGACGGTGACGTGGCCCTGCACGCGCTGACCGACGCGCTGCTCGGCGCCATCGCCGACGGCGATATCGGCACGCACTTTCCGCCCTCCGACGAGACGTGGCGCGGCGCGGCCTCCGACCAGTTCCTCGCCCATGCCTGCCATCTGGTGCGGGCGCGCGGCGGCAAAATCGATCATCTCGACGTGACCGTTCTGGCGGAGGCGCCGCGGATCGGCCAGCACCGCGAGGCGATCCGCGCGCGCATCGCCGAGCTGGCCGGCGTGCCGCTCTCCTCCGTCTCGATCAAGGCGACGACCACGGAGAAGCTCGGCTTCGTCGGCCGCGCCGAGGGCCTCGCTGCCCAGGCTGCCGCCACGGTGCGCCTGCCGGAGATCTGCGCCGAGATCGAGACCGAGGCGGAAACGAACGAGCGGCGCTCTTGATCGCCGATGCCGCTCTGCTCGCCCGCGCCGAGGCGCTGATTCGGGCCTACGCGGCGGCGGAACGAAAACTCGCGACCGCCGAGTCCTGCACCGGCGGTCTCGTCGCCGCACTGCTGACGGCGGTGCCCGGCTCCTCTGCTGTGGTGGAGCGCGGCTTCGTCACCTATTCCAATGAGGCGAAGGCCGAATCGATCGGCGTGCCGATGGACCTCATCGCGACGCACGGTGCGGTGAGCGAGCCGGTGGCCCGCGCCATGGCGGAGGGTGCGCTCGAGGCGTCACGAGCCGACGTCGCGGTCTCGGTTACCGGGATCGCCGGGCCCGGGGGCGGCAGCGCCGCGAAGCCGGTCGGCCTCGTCCATTTCGGGCTTGCCGCGAAGGGCGCGGCGACTCGGCATCTCGAGCGGCGCTTCGGCGATCTGGGGCGGTCGGAGATCCGGCGGCTCTCGGTGGCGCAGGCGCTGACGCTGCTGGAGGAGGCAGTCGGTCTCCAGCTGCGTTGCGAGCCGAAGGGCGAGGCAATCCAGCCGCGCGACACCGCCGTATAAGGCGAGTGCTGGAATGCTCCGGTGCCGCCTCGCGATGACGGCGGTGGCGTCGAGCCCTTCTCCTATCCCAACAACCGGTCCAGCGTGATCGGTGTCTTGCGGACCCGCACCCCCGTCGCGTGATAGACCGCGTTGGCGATGGCGCCGGCTGTGCCGGTGATCCCGATCTCGCCGACGCCCTTGATCCCGAGCGGGTTCACGTGCGGATCGTGCTCCTCGACGAGGATCGCCTCGATCGACGGCACGTCGGCGTTCACGGGCACGTGGTACTCGCCGAGATTGGCGTTCATCACGCGGCCCGAACGCGGGTCGACCACGGCATTCTCGTGGAGCGCGAAGGACACGCCCCAGATCATGCCGCCGTAATACTGGCTCGTGACGAGGCGCGGGTTGACCACTCGGCCGGCCGCGAAGGCACCGACCAGGCGGGTCACGCGGATCTGGCCGAGATCGGGGTCGACGCTGACCTCGGCGAAGACCGCGCCGTGAGCGTGCATGGCGTAGGCTTCGCGGGAGGCCGGATCGGCGGCGCCCTGCCCCTGCGCCGAGACCGAGGTCTTGCCGGCCCGGCTCAGGATCTCGGAGAACGATTCGCTGCGTCCCTCGTCGTCCCGGCGCACCAGACGGCCGCCGCGGGCGTAGACACCGGCATTGCCGGCACCGAACAGGGGCGAGCGCTCGTCGCGCGTGGCGAGATCCGCCAGCTGCGCCAGCACCGCGGCGGCGGCGGAATGGATCGCCGAACCGGCGGTGGCCGTATGGGCCGAACCGCCGGCAATGCCGGCATTCGGCAGGTCCGAGGTGCCGCTCTGGAAATCGAGCCGGTCGAGGTCGATCCCGAGCCCGTCGGCGGCGATCTGCGCCAGTGCGGTCCAGGCGCCCTGCCCCATGTCGTGGGCGCCGAGGGCAACGGTGCCGGTGCCGTCGGCGCGGATCTCGGCCCACGCTTCGGCCTGCATCATCAGAGCCGGGAACAGGGCCGTGCCCATACCAAAACCGACGAGACGCCCGGCCGGATCGCGCATCGAACGGGTTCCGGCGATGCGCTTGTCCCAGCCGAAGCGCGCGGCGCCTTGCGCGTAGCACTCGCGCAGGGCCTTGGAAGAGAAGGGCCGGCCGGAGATCGGCTCCGCCTCGGCATAGTTCCTGAGGCGGAACTCGAGCGGGTCGAGGCCGCAGGCCTCCGCCATCTCGTCGATGGCGCCTTCCAGCGCCACGCTGCCCGAGGCCTCGCCGGGCGCGCGCATGAAGAGCGGTGTGCCGGTATCGACCCTGACACCGGAATGGCGGGTCGAGACCGCGGGCGCGGCGTAGAGGTAGCGGGAGATGGCGCTGGACGGCTCGTAGAAATCGTCGAAGCGGCTCGTTGTCGTCAGCGTGTGATGGTCGAGCGCGGTCAGCGCTCCGGAGGCGTCGGACCCGAGCCGCAGCGTCTGGCGGGTCTCGCCGCGGTGGCCGACCGGGCCGAACATCTGCTCTCGGCGCAGAACCAGCTTCACCGGCCGGCCGACGAGCTTCGCCGCCATGACGCCGAGAACCTGCGGTCCGGACATGAAGCCTTTCGAGCCGAAACCGCCGCCGAGGAACGGCGAGCGGACCAGGATGTTCTTCGGATCGAGGCCGAACAGGCCGGCGAGCCGCATCTTGGCCATGGCAAGCGCCTGACTCGGGGTATCGACGATCAGCCGATCGCCCTCCCACCGGGCCACCACGGCGTGGGGTTCGAGTGCATTGTGATATTGCGCCGCTGTCTCGTAGGTCGTCTCGACCCGGCGCTCGGCCTGTGCCAGCCCGGCCTCGACATCGCCCCGCGATGCGCTCGTCTTGTCACCCGCGCCGACGCCCTCGGGCACGTGCGGCTCGTCCGTGTCGAGACCGATGCCCGGCGGATCCACCTCGTAGCGCGGGGCCAACAGCTCGGCGCCCTCGGTTGCGGCCTCCAGCGTCTCGGCGATGACCACGGCGATCGGCTGGTGCGCGTAGCGGACCCGGTCGTTCTGCAGGAGATCGAGCCGGAACATGAAGGGGTTCTCCTTCGCATCCGGATCTTGGGCGAGTTTCGGGGCGTTGGCGCCCGTCATCACCTCGACCACGCCCGGATGGGCCTTGGCCGCCGCCACATCGAGCCCAACCACCCGTCCGCGGGCGATGCGGCTCACCGCCAGCACCGCGTGGAGCAGTCCCTCCGGACGGTTGTCGGCGGCGTAGGTCGCGGCTCCGGTGACCTTCAGGAGGCCGTCGCGGCGGGTGAGCGGCTGACCGATGCTCGACCCGTGCCGGGCCTGCTCGTAGGCGATGTCAGGCATGGAGCGCGTCTCCCGAGAAGGCGGAAGCCGGAAGCGCCGGCATGCGCTCCGGGGTACCGTCGGCGGCAAGCGTCAAGGTCCGCACGATCAGGCGCCGGGCCAGTTCGATCTTAAAGGCATTGTCGCCCGAGGGCCGGGCCTCGGCCAGGGCTGCCTCGGCCGCTCGCGCGAAACTCCGTTCGGTCGGCTCCGCGCCGGTCAGCGCTGCCTCGGCCGCGCGGGCGCGCCAGGGTTTGAGGGCGACGCCGCCCAGTGCCAGTCGCGCCTCGCCGATCCGCCCGCCCTCGAGCCGCAGCGAAGCCGAGGCCGAGACCACGGCGAAGGCGTAGGAGGTCCGGTCGCGGACCTTGAGGTAGCGCGAATGACCGGCGAAGCCCGCAGCCTCCGCAGGCAGGCGCAGGGCGACGATGAGATCGCCCGGCTCCAGCACCGTTTCGCGATCAGGCCTGTCCTCCGGCAGGCGGTGAAGGGCGTCGAGTGGCACCTCTCGGGCGCCTGACGTGCCCTCGACCTCGACAACGGCGTCGAGTGAGACGAGAGGCACGCAAAAGTCGGAAGGGTGCGTCGCGATACAGTGCTCGCTCCAGCCGAGCACGGCGTGGAGCCGGGTCTCGCCGCCGCGTGCGTCGCAGCCGGCGCCCGGATCGCGCTTGTTGCAGGCGCTGGCGGGGTCGTAGAAGTAGGGGCAGCGGGTTCGCTGCAGCAGGTTGCCGGCGACGGTCGCAGCATTGCGCAACTGCGCCGATGCTCCGGACAGCAGCGCTTCGGCGACGGCCGGGTGCGACTTGGCAAAATCCGGGTCGTAGGCGAGATCGCTGTTGCGGACCAACGCGCCGATGCGGACTCCGCCGCCCGGAAGGTGGTCGATCCGGTCGAGGCCCGGCAGATGCGTGACGTCCACCAATCGTCCGGGACGCGCGATGCTGCCCTTCATCAGGTCGAGCAGGTTGGTGCCGGCGGCAAGATAGACCGCGCCCGGCTCGGCGGCCGCCGCGACGGCTTCGGCGACGCTGCCGGCGCGGACATAGTCGAAGCGATTCACGCGGCGTCTCCCTGCGTCGCGCCTGCCATGCGCGCCTGCGCGTCGAGGACGGCTTGCGTGATGCCGATATAGGCCCCGCACCGGCAGAGATTACCGCTCATCCCCTCCCGAATCCGTTCGGGATCGTCGCCGGCCTGTCCCTCGCGGATCAATCCGACGGCACTCATGATTTGGCCCGGCGTGCAGAAGCCGCACTGGAAGCCGTCATGCTCGATGAAGGCGGATTGAACCGGGTGGAGCGCATCGCCCCGGGCGAGTCCTTCGATGGTCAGAATGTCGGCGCCGTCGAGGCTGACGGCGAGGGCGAGGCAGGAATTGACCCGGCGCCCCGCCACGAGGACCGTGCAGGCGCCGCACTGGCCCCGGTCGCAGCCCTTCTTCGACCCGGTGAGACCGAGCCGTTCGCGCAGGAGATCGAGGAGGGTGACGCGCGGATCGTCGAGTTCGATCGCGCGAGGCTCACCGTTGACGGTCAGCGTCAGACGAAAAGTCATGCGGAAACGGCTCCCGGGCCCGCGTCCTGTCTGGAAGCTTTTCAATTAGCCCGGCCGTTTCTCCCGACCAGTGCGGCAAAGCGAAACCAAGTGCCGCAATTTCTCGCACGATTGCGCTTCTTCTTGCGCATTCGCGATGCAGGCACTGTCATTGACGAGGGTGAGCGCTGTGAGACGGCCGCGTTATAAGATCTCGCGGCGGCGAAAGGCTCCGGCGCGTGGGAGATTGCGAATCGGGGCGGCGTCGATTAGCTGACGAGCTGATCGCATTCGAACAGGGAGGCGCAGCATGATGGTCAGCATCGTCTCTCCTCGCGCAGGAATGGCTTCGGCTTCTGCCGCAATCGCCTAGGCGCATTCCACTGCCGCCGCCCAGCCCTCCGGCTCTCGCGGCTCACGCACCTTCCCCATTCTGATTTCGCCGCGCTGGGCCTCCAGGCCGCCGCGCTCCTCGGAGCCGACGCCTCCCCGTCGGAGCTACCATGTCCCTGTCTTCTCCCCGGCGCGCGGATGCCGTCCGCCGCGTCCTCCGCTTCGTCGTCCGCGGTTGGCGCGAACGTCTCGGCCTCGTCTCGGCTCTCGTGGGCGCGATCACGCTCGCGACCCTGGCCGACGTGATGCTGCCGCTCTACGCCGGCCGCCTCGTCGATGCGCTCGCCAGCGCCGAGCGGCACGCCGCTCTTCAGGCCGCGCTCCCGGCTTTCGCCGCCATGACGGCTCTGAGCCTCGCGACCGTGCTGCTGCGCCACGTCGCCTGGAGCCTCGTGGTGCCGCTGACGCTCGGGACGATGTCCGACATTGCCCGCCGCAGCTTCGCGCGGGTCCAACGCTTCTCGACCGAGTGGCACGCCAACACCTTTTCGGGCTCCACCGTGCGAAAGATCTCGCGGGGGATGTGGGCACTCGACGGGCTCAACGACGTGCTGCTGCTGTCGCTCCTGCCTTCCGTCGTTGTTCTCGCGGGCACGACGGTGGTGCTCGGCCTGCACTGGCCGGCGATGGGAGCAGTGATCGGGCTCGGCGCCCTCGCCTATGTCGGCACCGCGATCGTCCTTGCGACGCGGGTCATCGCGCCGGCTGCGACGCTCTCGAACGCGCTCGACACGCGGCTCGGCGGCGCGCTCAGCGACACGATCGGCAACAACGCGGTGGTGAAGGCGTTCGGCGCCGAGGCGCGGGAGGACGAACGGCTCGCCCGCGTCCTCGCGAAATGGCGGCGGCGCACCCGGCGCACGTGGATGATCGTGACCTGGAGCGGCACGGCGCAGCTGGGGCTTCTCCTCGCCTTCCGCTCGGCGATCGTTGCCATGGCCCTGTGGCTGTGGTGGCAGGGGCAGGCGAGCCCCGGCGAGGTCGCCTACGTGCTCACCACCTACTTCGTGGTGCACGGCTATCTCCGCGACATCGGCGGCCACATCAATCACCTGCAACGCTCGGTCAACGAGATGGAGGAACTGGTCGCGCTCGAATCCGAGCCTGTCGGCGTCGCCGACCGGCCAGGGGCGGTGCCGCTCGAGGTCGATGGCGGCGCGATCCGCTTCGAGGCGGTGCGCTTCCACTACGGAACGCACGGCACGCCGCTCTACGACGGGTTGTCGGTAACGATCCCCGCGGGCCAGCGCGTCGGCCTCGTCGGGCGCTCGGGCTCGGGCAAGACGACCTTCGTCAAGCTGATCCAGCGGCTCTACGACGTCAGCGGCGGCCACGTGCTCATCGACAGGCAGGACGTAGCGGGCGCGACGCAGGCCAGCCTGCGGGCTCAGGTCGCCATTGTCCCGCAGGAGCCGGTGCTGTTCCACCGCTCGCTCGCCGAGAACATCGCCTACGCCCGTCCCGGCGCCTCGGCGCAGGAGATCGAGGGGGCGGCCCGGCTCGCCAACGCGCACGACTTCATCGCGCGGCTGCCGAAGGGTTATGCGACGCTGGTGGGCGAGCGCGGCGTGAAGCTCTCCGGCGGCGAGCGGCAGCGGGTGGCGCTTGCCCGCGCTTTCCTCGCGGACGCGCCGATCCTGATTCTCGACGAGGCGACCTCCAGTCTCGATTCGGAATCGGAGGCGCTCGTGCAGGAGGCGATGGAGCGGCTGATGCGCGGGCGCACGGCCATCGTCATCGCCCACCGCCTCTCGACCGTGCGGGCGCTCGACCGCATCCTCGTGTTCGAGCGCGGCCGCATCGTCGAGGACGGGCCGCACAACGCCCTGATGCGGCGTCCGGACGGGGCCTACCGCGCCCTGTTCGAGCGGCAGTCGGTGCTGGCGGAGAGCGCGTGAGAATCCTGTTCGTCTGCGGCCGGGCCCGCGCCCGCAGCCCGACTGCGGAACAGGTCTTCTCGCGCTGGCCTGGCCTTGAGACGGCGTCGGCGGGCGTTTCGGACGACGCGGACGAACCGGTCGAGGCCGATCATCTCGCCTGGGCCGAGATCATCGTCGTGATGGACCGCGCGCATCGGCGCAAGCTGATGCGCCGGTTCGGGCCGGCCTTGCGGCACGCCCGGATCGTCTGTCTCGACGTGCGCGACGACTACGCCTTCATGGAGCCGGAACTGGTGAGCCTGCTGGAGGCGCGGGCAAGCCGCTTTCTGCCTTCCGGATGCAGGCCCGATCAGGCCGCCCGCTCGAAGGCCTGACCTCGGGAAAACACCGATCCGAACAGATCCTTCGGATCGTCCGGCTGGGGAATGAGGTCGAGGCTTGGCCCGGCGCCGGCGATCTCCCACAAGAAGCGAAGCGCCGAGAAGTCCTCGAGTGCGAATCCGACCGAATCGAACAGGGTGATGTCCTCCGGGCTGACGCGGCCCGGCGCGTCGCCGCGCAGAACGCGCCACAATTCGGTGACGGGATAGCCGGCGGGCATCTGCTGGATTTCGCCCTCGGCACGTGTTTGCGGCTCGTACTCCACGAAGGTGCGGGCGCCGGCCACGATACCCGGGTGCAACTCGGTCTTGCCGGGGCAGTCGCCGCCGATGGCGTTGAGGTGCTGTCCGGGCTCCACGAGGTCCGGCGTCAGGATCGTGGCGCGGGTTTTGTCGGCGGTTGCCGTGGTGACGATGTCGGCTCCCGCCACCGCCTCGGCGACGGAAGTGGCGCAGACGAGCCGCAGGCCACGGTGGTCGAGGTTGGCCCGCGCCTTGGCGACGGCTGCCGGATCGACGTCGAACAGCCGGATCTCGTCGATGCCGAGCGTCTGCTGGAACGCGAGGGCCTGGAACTCCGCCTGTGCGCCGGTACCGATCAGCGCCATCGAGCGGCTCCCGGAGCGTGCGAGGACGGACGCTGCGAGCGCCGAGGTCGCCGCGGTGCGCAGGGCCGTGAGCACGCTCATCTCGCACATCAGGAGCGGGTAGCCCGTCGCCACATCGGCCAGGACACCGAAAGCGACGACCGTCTGTTTTCCGAGCCGGGTATTGCCGGGATGGCCGTTGACGAACTTGAAGGCATAGAGCCGGGCATCCGCGATCGGCATCAGCTCGATGACGCCGCCGGCGGAGTGGCTGGCGAGACGCGGGGCGAGGTCGAAGTCCGGCCAGCGCAGGAAGTCCGCGCGCAGGCAGGCGATGACACGGCGCAGGATCGGCTCCGGCCCCTCCCGCCGCAGCAGATCCGCCATCTCAGCCGCGCCGATGTAGCGTGTCACGTCCGCCTCCCGAATTCACCCTTGGCAAGCATGTCTGGGAGATGCGAACGATCGACAGAGCCATAATTGCGCGATCGGGGCAGCTCATTGCCCGATCTGATAAGCTCGGCCACCCAGTGTGAGCAGGCCATGCTCGACGCGACCGACCGTCAACTCCTCGCCCTGCTACGGACCGACGCGCGGATGCCGGTGGCCAAGCTCGCCGCGGCCCTCGGTGTCACGCGTGCGACGGCGCGGGCACGGCTCGACCGCCTCGTGACGACCGGCGTCATCACCGGCTTCACCGTCACCGTGCGGGATCCGGAGCCGGGCGGCGTACGGGCAGTGACGCTGATCGAGGTGGATGGACGTCACGCCGGGAGCGTCATCCGCCGGCTGTCCGGCCTGCCGGAGATCCGCACGCTTCACACCACGAACGGCCGCTGGGACATCGTCGCCGAAATCGAGGTGCCGACACTCGGCGATTTCGACGCGCTGCTGCGCACGATTCGCCAGTTCGAGGGCATCGCCAATTCCGAGACCAGCATCCTGCTCGGCGTCCGAAAGGGCGGATAAGGTCAGGCGGGCGCGCCGTAGATCGCAGCGGCGCGGCCCTCGAACGCGTCCGTGAACTTGCGGAAGGCGCGGTCGAACATCGTGCCCATCAGGAGGCCGAGGGTGCGGCTTTTGAACTCGTAGGTAATGAAGAAGTCGACCTCACAGCCGCCGCCCTCCGCATCGCGGAACGACCAGCGGTTCTCAAGGTGCTTGAACGGCCCGTCGATGTACTCGGCGGTGATCTTGCGGTTGTCGCGGTCGAGGCTCACGCGGGTGGTGAAGCGCTCGCGGATCGCCTTGTAGCCGACGCCCATCTCCGCGACACGCACCTGGGTGCCGTTCGGCCCCTCGGCGTCGCGCAGCACGCGCAGCGACTCGCAGAGCGGCAGGAACTCGGGATAGCGCTCGATGTCGGCGACGAGATCGTACATCTGCGTCGCGGAGTGACGCACTTTCCTCGTGATGCGGAAGGAGGGCATTCGGGCTCAGGCGCTGACGGCGACGGGGGCGGGTCCGAGCTTGGCCAGGCGGGCAGCCTTCAGCCGGGCGAAATCCTCCCCGGCATGATGCGACGAGCGCGTGAGCGGCGTCGCCGAGACCAGCAGGAAGCCCTTGGCATAGGCCGTGGTCTCGTAGGCTTTGAACTCATCCGGCGGCACGAAGCGCACGACCTCATGGTGTTTGCGGGTAGGCTGCAGATATTGGCCGATGGTGAGGAAGTCGACCTCTGCCGAGCGCAGATCGTCCATGAGCTGCAGGACTTCGTTCCGCTCTTCACCGAGACCGACCATGATCCCGGATTTCGTGAAGATCGTCGGATCGAGTTCCTTGACCCGCTGCAGCAGCCGCACGGAATGGAAGTAACGGGCACCGGGCCGCACGGTCACATACTTGCCGGGTACGGTCTCGAGGTTGTGGTTGAACACGTCGGGCTTGGCCGCGACCACGATTTCGAGGGCGCCGGGCTTCCGCAGGAAGTCGGGCGTCAGGATCTCCACGGTCGTGCCGGGGCTCGCCCGGCGGATCGCGGCGATCGTGCGCGAGAAATGCTCGGCGCCGCCGTCCTTGAGATCGTCGCGATCCACCGAGGTGACAACGACGTGGTGCAGTCCGAGCTTGGCCACCGCATCCGCAACCTTCTCCGGCTCGGCCGCGTCGAGCGCTTCCGGGAGGCCGGTGCGCACATTGCAGAACGAGCAGGCGCGGGTGCAGGTGTCGCCCATGATCATGAAGGTGGCGTGCCGCTTCTCCCAGCACTCGCCGATATTGGGGCAGCCCGCCTCCTCGCAGACGGTGACGAGATTGTTGGCGCGGACGATGTCCTTGGTCTCGGCCCACAGCTTGGAGCCCGGCGCCTTCACCCGGATCCAGTCCGGCTTGCGCTGGATGGCGGTGTCGGGCCGGTGCGCCTTCTCGGGATGGCGCGGGCGCGCGGGCACATCCAGCTTGGGCCGGGTGTCGTTGTTCAGAAGATCGAGGACGACGGCCATGGCGATGCGGGGTGAGCCTTTCGGGAGCCGGGCCGGTCCGGCCGGCCGCGCCCCTGACTTAAGGCCTCGGGCCCCCTGCGCATAGGCCGGGGGCGACAACCCGCCTCGGCCGTAACCCTGCGAAGTGACAGTTTCTAGTGCTTGTCGCGCCCGGGGGACGAGGCGTAGCGGGCCGGGCCGGGGATGCGCAGTTCGGGGCTGTTCGGAGCGGTGTACTCGGCGGTCAGCGTCGGCTGGACACGGCCCGTGAGCGGCAGGCCGATCATGCCCGAACTGGCGGCGGCGACTTGGAGCGGCATGAGGCGACCGGAGGCGGTCTGGACCACGGCGCGGGGCTGGACCGCCGGGAGGTAACCCTCGCGGTCGCTCTTCTCGTAGAAGACGTTGCCGCCAGCGGCGGCGACGTAGTGCATGTTGTTGTACGGGAACTTGTAGCCGGCGGTATGGAAGTGGAGGGCCGGGCCCACCCCTTCGTGGCGCTTGCCCGACAGCAGCGCATCCGCGACCTTCTCCAGGCGCGGCCGGTCCTGATCGCGCACGGGCTTGGTGAGCACGCCGTTGGCGAATTGCCGCTTCTGGCCGACGACCTCGCAGATCCGGCCGGGATAGGCCGGTGCATCCAGGCGGTTCATCACCACGGTGCCGACGGCGAGCAGGCCCTCCTCGTCACTGCGGATCGACTCGAAGTACATCGCCCGGGCGAGGCATTCCTTGTCGGCGGCGGTCGGCGCCTGCACGACCTTGGCGTTCGTTGCGATCGAACCCGTTGTCAGCTCAGCCTGATGCGGAAGCAGGCCACATCCCCCGAGACCCGATCCGGTCAGCGCCAGCCCGAAGAGGCAGAGAAGACGGTAGGTCCGGTCGGCTTGCATGCAGGCTCCTGAAGGCTGACGACGCTGGATAGCCAAGCTGGACCATTCCACCCACAGGAGCAAAGAAACTGTTAAGCCTGGACCTCGAATCCAGGGAGGTGTGTCCTTTGGCACACGCCCACCCGCGTGCTGCCCTCGCCACCGATTGAACGGAGTGACGAGCTTGAGCGTTGTTCGCGCTGGAGCATCGTCAGGGAAGGGCCGGCCCATGGTGGAAGCGAGTGCGGAATCGCCGGTCGCCTTCGATGAGCGGATGCGCGAGGAGGCGGCCGCGGCCGGCCGCGCGGCGCTGGAGGCTTCTCTACAGCGCTTCACGCTCGAGCAGCGCGACGCGTTCTGGAATGCGATCGGCCTCTATTACTCCACCCGCCGCCATCCCGGCGCGGACGAGGCCGCGGTGCAAGCCGCGGTGACGCCTTCCTGATCTCTCCGCTTCGAGGATTTTCATGCGCACCTCCGCCAAGATCGGCCTGGCCGCCCTCGCCGTGGTGCTGCTCGGGGGAGCGGCGTTCTTCCGCTTCGTCGTCTATCCCGAATCCGCCTCGCTCGACGTGGCTGCGAGCAGCGGCGCGAGCCCGACCCTGCCGGCGCCGAACCCGACGCTGATGCCGACCGTCAACATCGCCCGGGTGGCAGGCTGGTCGGAGGGCGCCAAGCCGAAGGCGGCGAAGGGCCTGAGCGTCGCCCGGTTCGCCAGTGGACTGGATCATCCGCGCTGGCCCTATGTCCTACCCAACGGCGACGTGCTCGTTGCCGAGAGCCAAGCGCCGAAGTCCGGCGATCATTCCACCAGCATCACCGATTGGGTCGCCGACAAGGTGAAGAGCATGGCAGGGGCCGGCGGCGCCAGCGCCGACCGCATCGTGCTCCTGCGCGACCGGGACGGCGACGGCGCGGCCGAGGAACGCCACGTCTTCCTCAAGGGGCTGACATCCCCCTTCGGGATGGCCCTCGTCGGATCCGACCTCTACGTGGCGAATGCCGACGCGCTCGTCCGCATCCCCTATTCCGAGGGACAGACCGAGATCACGGCAACCCCGGAAAAGGTCGTCGACCTGCCCGCTGGGATCAATCACCACTGGACGAAGAACGTCGCGGCGAGCCCGGACGGCCAGAGGCTCTTCATCACCGTCGGCTCGAACAGCAATGTCGGCGAGAACGGCCTCGATATCGAGAAGGGCCGGGCCGCGATCTGGGAATACACCCTCGCCACCGGAGCGATGCGGGAATACGCCACCGGCCTGCGCAACCCGAACGGCCTCGCCTTCGAGCCCATGACGGGCGCATTGTGGACGGCGGTGAACGAGCGCGACGAGATCGGCAGCGATCTCGTGCCGGACTACGTCACCCACGTGCAAGAGGGCGCCTTCTACGGCTGGCCCTGGAGCTATTGGGGCGCGCATGTCGACGAGCGGGTGCAGCCGCCGCAGCCGGATAAGGTGAAGCTGGCCGTCGCGCCCGACTACGCCGTCGGCACGCACACGGCATCCCTCGGCATCGCCTTCTCGATGGGCTCGAACCTGCCGGATGCCTGGAAGAGCGGCTTGTTCGTCGCCCAGCACGGCTCGTGGAATCGCCGTCCGAAGAGCGGCTACAAGGTGATCTACATCCCGTTCCACGACGGAAAACCCGCTGGCGCGCCGGTCGATGCGCTGACGGGCTTTCTCAACGCCGACGAGAAGGCGCAGGGACGTCCGGTCGGCGTGGCGATCGACAGGGCCGGCGCGCTGCTGGTGACGGACGATGTCGGGAACACGGTGTGGCGGGTCGCCGCCGCAGCAGCGTCCAATTGATCCGGCTGCGCGCCGTCAGACGTCAGTACAGATCGCCGTAACCCGGGCCGACGCCGTAACCGTCGTCGAACACGTCCCGATGACGGCGGGCGGGCGGGCCGTACGCCTCGTCCTCCCAGGCTCGACCGCGCGAACGCACCGCCACAACACCCTCGTCGTTGCCGTAGCCGCGCCGAACCGAGCGGATCCGCGGGGACCTCTCGACCTCCGCCACCGGAGCCTCCCCAACGCTGCCCTCGATGACGACGCGGGTGTTGGCCATCTTCTGCTGCTTCACCAGGGCGAACAGCGTGGCGGCGTTGCGCTGCGAGAGGCGAACACAGCCATGCGAGGCGGCGCGGCCGAGCCGGCGGGTATGGGTGGTTCCGTGGATCGCGTGGCCGACCTGGGTGAAGAAGATCGCGTGTGGCATCGGCGCATTGTCCCACTCGCGGGAGAAGTGGCTCTTCTCCATGCGGAACGGCCGGTAGCTGCCGTTCGGCGTGTCGTGATCCGCGACCCCCGTCGACACGGGCCAGTTGTAGCGGGGCGCGCCGTCGACCACGACGCTCATGCGCTGAGCATCCTTGTCGACGGCGATGACGAGATCGGCCCGGGCCGCCGGGGCTGCGGCCATCAGGGTCAGGCTCGCGAGAAACGTGAGGAGAGGCAAGCGCATGGCGATCGTTCCGAATTCGATGCCTGCAAAATGCGCTCCTCACGCCGCGCTTCAAGCGGTGCGTCTCAACGCCACGAACGCGACGTCGCCGCCGGCCTTCACCAGTTCGGCGACGTGCTGCGGACGAAACCGCGGGAAATAAGGCGGCTGTTCTCCCGCGCCCGGCGTTCGGCCTCCATCAGGTCCGACAATGCGTCGGTGATGGCGCAGCGGAGAGCAATTCCCGCATCGCCCTGCGTGCTGCTGAGGTAGGCCTGGGCGATCTCCTCGACTGGGCATGTCGTAGCCCTCTCCGGTCCCGGATCCGCGAAGCGGGCGGACGAACCGCGGCCGCGCTCGGCCGTCTGGGGCTTGGGCATGGTCTCTCTCCGACTCGGCATGAGAACGAAGATAGAACATACCGAAACGGTTAACGAGACCTTACCGGGATCGATCGAGGCTGTGGACATCCTGGCCGGCGGACGGCCTTCATGTCCTCAGCGCAGGCCGGACCCGCTGAGCGGGTCGAAATAGGCGTCCGTCGGCCGGCGGGAGAAGCCGCTCCCGGAAATGCCGGCGCCCGACGGTGCGCCCCCTCCGCCGGTTCCGATGCTGCCTGTCACGTCGTCCAGCGGCCGCTGCGGCGAGCGCCCGATCCCACTGCCCCCGGACGTTTGGCCGCCGCTGCCGGAAGCGGCGGAGACGCCGCCGCCGAAACTCAACCCGCCCGCGTTGGTGGCGATCCCCGGCCTCGACGTACCGAGGCCGGACACTCCCGACGCGCCGCCGAAGCTCAAGCCGCCAGGATTGGCGATGGCCATCGCCGGGGTCGGTGCCGCGACCGTGGCGACCGTCGAGGTCGGACCGAAGGGAAGACCGGGCGCAGTGAAGCCGGACGGCAGACCGTTGCCGGCAGAGGTTTGTGCCAGGGCGGGGAGCCCGCCCAGCCCCAGGCTGACAATGACCAGGCCGAACCGAAGCGTCCCAATCGTCGCCATCGCAATCTCCTTCCGCGCCGGCGTTCCTGCGCATGCAGGGCCAACGCCGCATCGGAGAGGCGGTTTCGGATGCCGCCGAGGCACTGGACGCTGCCGTACGGGTTCGATCGCCCCAACGAGGGATGTCTTTCGCCAGCACAGAATCGATCCATCGGCTGCGCCCCGCGCCATGACTTCATCCGGAGTATCCGGCAGGAGGCCTCGACCGATTGCGCCGGCGGCGGACGAACGGCCAGACCGTGTAAGGACTCTTTCGGCTAAGTTGACGGTGACACCGACGTTCTCACCGCTGGTTTCCGTCATGCTCGTCCACGAAGGTCAGAACCGCACGCCGGGCATCGACCGCCGCCTCGCCGCCTCGTTCGCAGGCATCGCGGGTGCGCTCAATGCCGCCGGCTTCTGCGCCTTCGGGACGTTCTCCTCGAACATGACCGGCAACGTCTCGGCGCTCGCCGATCACCTCGGTCTCGGCGAGATGGCGCTCGCACTGCCGATCCTGGCTCTCATCGTCGCCTTCATGGCGGGGGCCATGGGCGCGACGCTGCTCATCAACGCGGGCCGCCAGCACCGACTGAGCGGCGTCTACGCCTACAGCGTGCTGACGGAGGCCCTGTTGCTCGTCAGCCTCGGCCTCCTCGGCCTCGGCCTGCCCGCAGGATGGCAGGGTGCCGTTCTCGTGACGGGGCTCAGCTTCCTGCTCGGACTGCAGAATGCGACGATCACGCAGATCACCGATGCGCGGGTGCGGACGACCCATGTGACCGGCATGGTGACGGATCTCGGCATCGCTCTCGCTCACCGGCTGTCGCTGGGCCGCGACACGTCGGGTCCGGATCGGGAAAAGATCCGACTCTACGGCGTGACGGTGGCGGCCTTCCTCGCCGGCGGCGTCACCGGTGTGATGGCATGGCGTGCTCTCGGCAGCGCCCTCCTGTTCGTCGCCGCGGGATTGCTGACCCTGATGGCGCTCCCCGGCATCGCCTCGGCCCGTCGCGCGAACGCGTCCTGAGACCGTTTCAGGGCAGGCCGCGCCGACACGACGACTGCGTCGATGACGGCGGCAGGCGCCCGTGTATCGGGCGCCGATGCCTTCGAGACGCGCCGCGCCGAGTGACCGACGGCGCCTTACTCGTGCTCCTCGCGGAACACGAAATAGCTCAGCGGGCCGGCACAGAGGAACAGCAGGAGAAGCGTTACGTAGAGATGAACCTGCATCACCGTCAAAGATGCGTAGATGCACGCAAGTCCGACGATGAGCAGGAGAAGACGTAGGATCATGGATTGGCCGATCTTCGCACCGAGGGCGCTTGGCCCCCGGTATACGAGGAGCCTTATCGGGTGAGATTCAACCAAAGCGTATACGGCGGCGACCGATACCACCGTCCACCGCTAAATTTCACCGTCCCGCTCGCGTGAGGCGAGAGCGCGGGATGACATCAAACAGAAGGGGGCGCGGGAGCCGGCCGCCAAGCCCGCTCCCGCGCCCCCTTCGAAGCCAACCGGCCCGCGCCGAACCCGTCAGGTGTGGATCACCCGGCCATAAGCATCGAGTACGCTCTCGTGCATCATCTCCGAGAGCGTCGGATGCGGGAAGACCGTGTGCATCAGCTCTTCCTCGGTCGTCTCGAGGGTCATCGCGATGACGTAGCCCTGAATCAGCTCGGTCACCTCGGCGCCGATCATGTGGGCACCGAGCAATTGGCCGGTCTTGGCGTCGAAGATCGTCTTGATGAGTCCGTCCGGCTCGCCGAGCGCGATCGCCTTGCCGTTGCCGGAGAAGGGAAAGCGGCCGACCTTGATCGAGAGGCCGAGATCCTTGGCTTTCCCCTCGGTGATGCCGACGCTGGCGATCTGCGGGTGGCAATAGGTGCAGCCGGGGATTTTGCCCTTGTCCATCGGGTGCGTGTGCAGGCCCTTGATCGTCTCGATGCAGATCACGCCCTCGTGCTCGGCCTTGTGGGCGAGCATCGGCGGACCAGCGACGTCGCCGATGGCGTAGACGCCCGGAACGTTGGTGCGGCCGAGCCCGTCGGTCACGACGACACCGCGCTCGATCTTCACCCCGAGCTTCTCAAGCCCGAGATTCTCGATGTTGCCGACGACGCCGACGGCGGAGATCAGCTTCTCGGCGGTGAGCTGCTGCGTCTTGCCCTTATCGTCCTCGACCGTGGCCGTCACCGAATCGGCGCCCTTCTCGACCTTCGTGACCTTGGCGCCGGTGAGGATCTTGATGCCCTGCTTCTCGAAACGCTTGCGGGCGAGGCCGGCGATCTCCGCATCCTCGACCGGCAGGATCTGCGGCAGCAACTCGATCACCGTCACCTCGGCGCCCATGGTGCGGTAGAAGGAGGCGAACTCGATGCCGATGGCACCCGATCCCATGACCAGCAGGCTCTTGGGCATCTTTTCCGGGACCATGGCCTCGTAATAGGTCCAGATCTGCTTCTTGTCGGGCTCGATGCCGGGCAGCACGCGCGGCCGAGCGCCGGTCGCGACGATGATGTGCTTGGCCGAATAGGTGCCCGCGCCCTTGGCGCCCTTCGGGGCTTCCGCGCGCTTGGTCTCCTTGACGGTGACCTTGCCGGGCTCGTTGCCCTTGGCCGCCGCCTCGATCGAGGCCTCGCCCCAGATCACGTCGACCTTGTTCTTCTTCAGCAGCATGCCGACGCCGCCGTTGAGCCGGCCCGACACGCCGCGCGAGCGCTTGACGATGGCGGCCGCGTCGAAGCTGACCTCCTTGGCCGACAGCCCGTAATCGGCAGCGTGTTGCATGTAGTGGTAGATCTCGGCCGAGCGCAGCAGTGCCTTGGTCGGGATGCAGCCCCAGTTCAGGCAGATTCCGCCGAGATGTTCCCGATCGACCACCGCGGTTTTGAAGCCGAGCTGCGCCGCGCGGATCGCGGTGACGTAGCCGCCGGGGCCCGCGCCGATGATGAGGACGTCGTAGGTTTCGGACATTCAGCTCTCCGCGCGTTCCCCTCCCCCTGGCGGGAGGGCGGTGTGGGGCGGCACGGAAAGCGCCGCGCCGCGTGTCCTGCACGTTGCCGGTCCCCGAGCCCTCCGAAGAGAAGGCATCAGGGGCCGGGCACCGTCACACCAGCATTCCCATCGGGTTCTCGATCAGCCC
This sequence comes from Methylorubrum rhodesianum, assembly GCF_014199985.1. Lineage (GTDB taxonomy): Bacteria > Pseudomonadota > Alphaproteobacteria > Rhizobiales > Beijerinckiaceae > Methylobacterium > Methylobacterium rhodesianum. The sequence goes on from NZ_JACHOS010000002.1 coordinate 231,261, forward strand.
CTTGAAGGCGGCGATCAGCTCGGCGCCCAGCGCCCCATCGAGGACGCGGTGATCGCAGGAGAGCGTCGCAGTCATGGCCTGGATCACCGCCGGGGCGCCGTCCTTGACGACGACCCGCTGCTCGCCGGCGCCGACCGCGAGGATCGTCGATTGCGGCGGGTTGATCACCGCCGTGAAGTGCTTGATGCCGAACATGCCGAGGTTCGACACCGAGGTGACGCCGCCCTGATACTCTTCCGGCTTCAGCTTCTTCGCGCGCGCGCGGGCCGCGAAATCCTTCATCTCGTTGGAAATCGCGGAGAGCGTCTTCTGGTCGGCCCTGCGGATCACCGGGGTGAACAGGCCGCCGTCGATCGCCACCGCGACGCCGACCTCGGCGTGCTTGAAGCGCAGGATCCGGTCCTCCGCCCAGACGGCGTTGGCGGTGGGAACGCGGGTGAGCGCGAGGCCCATCGCCTTGATGACGAAGTCGTTGACCGAGAGCTTGAACAGCGGCTTGCCGTCCTTGTCCTTGCCGGCCGAGGCATTGAGCGTCTCGCGCAGCTTCATCAGCGCGTCGAGTTCGCAATCGACGGTGAGGTAGAAGTGCGGCGCGACCTGCATCGCCTCGGTCAGGCGCTTGGCGATGGTCTTGCGCATGCCGTCGAGGGGGACTTCCTCGAAGCTGCCCTGCTCGTAGAAGCCCTTCACCTGCTCGAGGCTGAGGCCGGCCGGCGCGCCGCCCGCAGGAGCGGCCTTCGGTGCGGCCTTCTCCGGTGCCGCGGCAGGCGCGGCCGCCTTGTCCTCGGACTTGGCCTGGGACTTGGCCGAAGCACCGGCCTTGGCCGTACCGCCCTCGATCGCGGCCTGCACGTCGCGCTGGATCACGCGGCCATGGGGACCCGAGCCCTTCACCGCGGAGAGATCGACACCTTCCTGCTTGGCGATACGACGGGCGAGCGGCGAGGCGAAGATGCGGCCGTCGGAAGCCTGGGCGGCGGGCTGGTTTGCGGACGACGCGGCGCCGTTCGGCATGGCGCCCTCCGGAGCCTGGTCGACCCGGGCGTAAGAGGCGTGGGCGCCATCGGGCGCGGCGTTCTGGTCGGGCGTGCTCTTCGGCTCGACCGGGGCGGTCTTCGCCTCGGCCCCGCCCTTGGGCGCCTGAACGCTGCCGGGATCCTCACCCTCCTCCGCGATCAGCGCGATCAGCTCGTTGACCGGCACGTCGGCGGTGCCTTCCGCCACGAGGATCTTGGCGAGCACACCCTCATCAACCGCCTCGACCTCCATGGTCGCCTTGTCGGTCTCGATCTCGGCGATCACGTCGCCGGACTTGACGGCGTCGCCCTCCTTCTTGAGCCACTTGGCGAGGTTGCCCTTCTCCATCGTCGGGGAGAGCGCGGGCATCAGGACGTTGATCGGCATCGTATCGTTCCCGAGCGGCCTTGAGAGGAAGGGTCAGTTGAGAGGGTTGTTCGGGTCGAGGCTCTCCGCCTCCCACCCGGCACGGATGCGCTCGAAGGCTTCCTCCTCCGAGGTGTCCGCCTCCAGCGCGTAGGCGCGGGCGGCCTGTCGCGCGAGGTCGATGAGCAGACGGCCCCAGGTTGCCGGATCGTCGAAGGCGCGCCGGAGCGCCACACTCACGGCACCATCGACGATCGAGGCGCGCACGATTTCGATCCCGCCCTGTTCCAGAGCGTCGGGCGGGATTTCGAGTTCTTCAAATTTCTTCGACATTTACCGACTATTACTTGTAGCAGACGCTTTTGACCGCTTCGACGACTTCCGCGACGCTCGGCAGAGCCAGCTTTTCGAGATTGGCCGCATAGGGCATCGGCACGTCCTTGCCGGTCACCCGCAGCACGGGCGCATCGAGATAGTCGAAGGCATCGACCATCAGGCGGGCGACGATCTCGGCGCCGACGCCGGATTGCGGGAAGCCCTCTTCGACGCAGACGCAGCGGCCGGTCTTCTTGACCGATTCCACCACCGTCGCGCTGTCCATCGGACGGATCGTGCGCAGGTCGATCACCTCCGCCTCGATGCCCTCCTCGGCAAGGGCCTGGGCCGCCTTGAGGGCGTAGGTCATGCCGATGGAGAAGGAGACGATCGTGACGTCCTTGCCGGGGCGGTGAATGCGCGCCTTGCCGATCGGCAGAACGAGGTCGTCGATCTCCGGCACAGGGAAGGATTGGCCGTAGAGGATTTCGTTCTCGAGGAAGATCACCGGGTTGGGATCGCGGATCGCCGCCTTGAGCAGGCCCTTGGCGTCGGAGGCCGTGTAGGGCGCGATCACCTTGAGGCCCGGCACGTTGGAGTACCACGCGGAATAGTCGTGGCTGTGTTGGGCGGCGACGCGGGCGGCGGCCCCGTTGGGGCCGCGGAAGACGATCGGACAGCCGAGCTGGCCGCCGGACATGTACAGGGTCTTCGCCGCCGAGTTGATGATGTGGTCGATCGCCTGCATGGCGAAGTTGAAGGTCATGAACTCGACGATGGGCTTGAGGCCCATGAAGGCGGCACCGACGCCGATGCCGGCGAATCCGTGCTCGGTGATCGGGGTATCGACCACGCGGCGCGCGCCGAACTCCTGCAGCAGGCCCTGCGTGATCTTGTAGGCGCCCTGGTACTCGGCGACCTCCTCGCCCATCACGAAGACAGCCTCGTCCTTGCGCATCTCCTCGGCCATGGCGTCCCGCAGGGCCTCGCGCACGGTCATGGTCTTCATCGGGGAGTCGGCGGGAAACTCTTCCATCACCGGATCGGGCGCCTTGTTGGTGATGACGGCGGCCGCGGCCTGCGCCTTCGGCGCATCGTCACTGCTCTTGGCGGAAGCGGCTGAGGCGTCGGCCATGCCCTCGGCCTGCATATCGGGGGTTGGGGCCGGCGCGCCGCCGGAGGCGCCGTTGGGTTTGCCCTTGCCGCCGCCCGCGGTCGCGGCCGAGACATCCTCGCCCTCTTCGGCGATGATCGCGATCGGCGTGTTGACGGCGACGTTCTCGGTCCCATCCGCGACGAGGATCTTGGCGAGGATGCCCTCGTCGATCGCCTCGACCTCCATCGTCGCCTTGTCGGTCTCGATCTCGGCCAGGACGTCGCCCGCCTTGACCGGATCGCCCTCCTTCTTCAGCCATTTGGCGAGCTTTCCCTCCTCCATGGTCGGAGAGAGGGCGGGCATCAGGATGTCGGTCGCCATTTGCGCTGCTCTATCGATCCGGGTGCGTCGACGGTCGGGCGTGTTTTCTTGCGGGCGTGTTTTCTTGCGAAGGCGTCGCGGGCCCCCGGCCCAGGGGGCCGGAGACGTGTCGGGGACACGTTCAGGCGCGGGCTTCGAGAAGGATGTCGGTCCAGAGCTCCGACGGATCGGGCTCGGGATCGTGGGTCGCGAAGTCGGCGGATTCGTTGACAATTTCGCGGACCTTGGCGTCGATACCCTTCAGATCGGCCTCGGGTACGCCGTGCGCCTCGAGCAGGCGCTTGCGCACCATCTCGATCGGATCGTGCTCGTCGCGCATCTTCGAGACCTCGTCCTTCGACCGGTACTTGGCCGGATCGGACATCGAGTGGCCGCGGTAGCGATAGGTCTGCATCTCGAGGATGTAGGGGCCCTCGCCCGAGCGGGCGTGGTTGATCGCACGCGCCGCCGCCTCTCGGACCGTGCGCACGTCCATGCCGTCGACCTGCTCGCCGGGAATGCCGAAGGAGAGGCCGCGCTTGGAGAAGTCCGTCTGCGCCGAGGCACGAGCCACCGAGGTGCCCATGGCGTAGCGGTTGTTCTCGATGACGTAGACCACCGGCAGCTTCCACAGAGCCGCCATGTTGAAGCTCTCGTAGACCTGGCCCTGGTTGGCCGCGCCGTCGCCCATATAGGTGAAGCTGACCTTGCCGTTCTTGAGATAGGCGTCGGCGAAGGCGAGGCCGGTGCCGAGCGCGACCTGGGCCCCGACGATGCCGTGGCCGCCGAAGAACTGCTTTTCGCGGCTGAACATGTGCATCGAGCCGCCCTTGCCGCGGGAATAGCCTCCGCGGCGCCCGGTCAGCTCGGCCATGACGCCCTTGGGGTCCATGCCGCAGGCGAGCATGTGGCCGTGATCGCGATAGCCGGTGATGTTCTGGTCACCGTCCTCGCCGGCCATCTGCATGCCGACGACGACCGCTTCCTGGCCGATATAGAGATGACAGAAACCGCCGATCAGGCCCATGCCGTAGAGCTGGCCCGCCTTCTCCTCGAAGCGGCGGATCAACAGCATCTCGCGATAGGCGTGAAGATCTTCGTCCTTCGTGAACTGGGGAATATTCGGAGCCGGCCGATGTTGCGGCGCGTCTGTTCCCGCCGCAGGTTTCCCCGCCTCGCTGCCCGCAGCCATCGCGTCCTCCCACCATCACGCTGTTGGAAGGGGTTCTAGGGCAGCGATTTACGGAAATCGAGGGGCGCGCTGACAGCCATCAAATGCTGTTACCGCCACGGTTGCAGCCTGGGTCGCACCACGAAGACAGTGCAAATGAAACTTTTAGGAGCTTAATACCACAGAAATAAAATTCACTGTCCGATAATCACAAGGTCGTTCGCGTGCACCCGTCCGAGGACGACACGGGCTCGTTCTTCCAGGAGGTCGCGATCGATCTGCTCGCTTCGCAGCAGGGAGACGCGGTGTTCCCATGTCGAGCGCTCAGCCTTCGCGGCATTCAGCTCCTGCGTCAGCCCGTAAGCCTCGACCTTGAGGACCCGCTTGGCCTCCAGGCCCCGGCTGCCGCTCTCGGCCTGATGCACGAAGTAGCCGACCACGAGGGCGGAAACCGTCCACAGGACGGCGGGAACGACGATGGCGCGGACGCGGCGACGGATGACCATGGCGGGTGGAAGCTTCGCCCGAACAGGGTGAAGAAAGGGTTTCCATCCGCCGCGACTGCGGCCGTGCCCGAACTCGCAAAAAAGGACGCGCCCGACCTGTCCGGTCGAGCGCGTCCCGATCTGATCCGATTGCGAGACGCGTCAGCGACCGGCGAGCTGGCGGATCGCGCTGCGTCCGGCGTAGAGCGCCTGCGCGCCGAGGCCTTCCTCGATGCGGATGAGCTGGTTGTACTTCGCCAGTCTGTCCGAGCGGGCGAGCGAGCCGGTCTTGATCTGCCCGCAATTCGTCGCGACGGCGAGGTCGGCGATGGTCGAATCCTCGGTCTCACCGGAGCGGTGCGACATCACCGCGGTGTATCCGGCGCGTTGAGCCATATCGACGGCGGCCAGGGTTTCGGTCAGCGAGCCGATCTGATTGACCTTCACGAGGATCGAGTTGCCGGTGCCGGTCTCGATGCCGCGGGCGAGACGCTCGACATTGGTGACGAACAGGTCATCGCCCACGAGCTGCACCCGGTTGCCGATCCGGTCGGTCAGGAGTTTCCAGCCCTCCCAATCGTCCTCGGCCATGCCGTCCTCGATCGACAGGATCGGGTAGTCCTGCGTCAGCTTGGCGAGGTAATCGACCTGAGCCTCGATCGAGCGGGTCTGGCCCTCACCCTCGTAATGGTAGGCGCCATCCTTGAAGAACTCGGTGGAGGCGCAGTCGAGCGCCAGCACCACGTCGCTTCCGGGCTTGAAGCCTGCGGCGTTGATCGACTCCATGACGAAGTCGAGCGCGGCCTCGGCCGACGGCAGGTTCGGGGCGAAGCCGCCCTCGTCGCCGACATTGGTGTTGTGGCCGGCCTTCTTCAGGGCGCTCTTGAGGGTGTGGAAGATCTCCGCGCCCATCCGCACCGCGTCGGACAGCGAGGTGGCGCCGACCGGCATCACCATGAATTCCTGGAAGTCGATCGGGTTGTCGGCGTGCGCCCCGCCGTTGACGATGTTCATCATCGGCACCGGCAGCACCCGGCCCTGCACGCCGCCGACGTAGCGGTAGAGCGGCAGGCCGGCGGTCTCGGCCGCCGCCTTCGCCACGGCGAGCGAGACGCCGAGAATGGCGTTGGCGCCGAGGCGGGCCTTGTTCGGCGTGCCGTCGAGGGCGATCATCGCCTCGTCGACCGCGACCTGATCCTCGGCATCCATGCCGCCGATCGCGTCGAGGATCTCGGTCTGCACGGCATCGACGGCCTTGAGCACGCCCTTGCCGTTGTAGCGGCCCTTGTCGCCGTCACGCAGCTCGACCGCCTCGTGCGCGCCGGTGGAGGCGCCGGAGGGGACCGCGGCGCGACCGAAGGAGCCATCCTCCAACAGGACATCGACTTCGACGGTCGGGTTGCCGCGGCTGTCGAGAATCTCGCGGGCGGCGATATTGGTGATCGCGGTCATGGGCGCTCCTTGGCGGCGCGTCGCGGCGGGGCCGTCTCGCGGATTCCTTCGAGGCCCGCGCGTCCTGCGACGTTCTGCGTCGCGGGCTTATCCGCCAACCTCGGGACGTCGGCAAGCTCCCGGCGGGTGCTCGGGGCCGGGCCGTTTCGACAAAATCGGCGGGATGCCGCCTTTTTCAATGGCTTCGTTCCGCCGATCCAGCAGCCCCCGGCATTCGCGGCGGGCCATAGGCGGGCGTGCGAAGGCCGCGTATAGGGCGGTCATGGATCCAATCGAGACACACGCCAAGCAACTCGGACGTCAGACGCCGCTTCCGACCTCGCCGGAGGAGGCGCAACTCGACCGCGTGCCGAACCCACATGCCGATACTGATTATCTTGCCCGCTTCACCGCACCGGAATTCACCTCGCTCTGCCCGGTGACGGGTCAGCCGGATTTCGCGACTCTCGTCATCGACTATGTGCCGGACCGCTGGCTCGTAGAGTCGAAGTCGCTGAAGCTCTACCTCGGAGCGTTCCGCAATCACGGCGCGTTCCACGAAGATTGCACCGTCGGCATCGGGCGCCGGCTCGTCGCCCTGCTCGAACCGCGCTGGCTGCGCATCGGCGGGTACTGGTATCCCCGCGGCGGCATTCCGATCGACGTGTTCTGGCAGACGGGCGAGCCGCTCAAATCGGTCTGGCTGCCCGACCAGGGCGTCGCGCCCTATCGCGGCCGGGGCTGATCGCATCGCCAGTCGTCACAGCGGCTCGGCCAGAACGCGCACGGTGCGGGCGATCAGCCTTTCGTGCGCATCGATCGGGCCGCCATGGACGACAGCCACCGCCTCCAGCATCCGCTCCAGATCGTCGCGCTCGGACGCATCGAGCTTTTCGCGCAGGAGCGGGGCGAGATGGTCGACCGCGGTGTCGGCGTCGGAGGCCTGGGCGGCGGCGTGCCGGATATAGGCCATGCGCGTGCCGTGATCGTCGTCGTGGGCGGTGACCTTCTGCATTTCCGGTTTGGATGACCGCTTCCAGCTCCGGCGTCGGGGTGCCGCGGGCGCGCGCGACCAGGGTCATCAGAACGCCGGCGGCATCGGCCGGGTCGCGAATCGCGCGTAGCGGCACCGCGCGAAAGGAAGCCTCGCTCCGCGCCCTCAGCTTCGCGTTGCGCCGCTACCGAGAAAGTGGTCGAGCTGCTCCATCCCGTTCCCGTAGATGAAGTAGCACATCAGCCCCGTCATGACCGCTCCGACGAAGGCTGCAATGACCAGCATGATTCCCCCGCGACTGCTGCAATGCGGCGAAACCTGTCTCATCGCCGCTCAGGTTGCAATGACAAGACCGCCACAGCTGATGCGGAGCCTGCTCGAATCCTCGGCGCCAGCGCGCACGAAAAGGGCGGCCAGTTGCCCGGCCGCCCTTTCCACGCGTCAAAAGTTGCGAACTCAGTAGCCGTAATCGTAGCCGTAGGCCGGACGGCCGTAATAGCTGTCGCGGGCATAGGCATCGCGCGCGGCGCCGGCGGCGATCGCACCGGCCGCGAGACCGGCAATGCCGAGACCGACGGCGGCTCCGGTGCCGATGCCGCGACGGCGACCGCCGTAATAGGCGCGCGGGCCGTATCCACCGTGATAATGGCCGTGGTGATGACCGTAGCCGCGGCCATAGGGGCGCGCGTCGGCGGAGGTGGCGGTCAGCGTGCCGACCGAGATCAGGGCGGCGGTCACGAGAGCAAGCTTACGCATAGCGTCCTTTCCGATCCAGAAACTTCGTTCCGAGAGCATTCTGGCGTTCAAACATCCGAGCTTTGCCGGAAGTTCCCGTCGGCCCCGGCGCCGAGCGAATGCTTCCCCGACGCTCTGCGGATCGCCGCAATGCTCTCGATTGAGGGCAAACCTAGCGGGCTTCGCCTGAACGAGACCTGAAACGAACGCGACGGTCTCGATCTCAGCTCTTGGCGAGGCGGTCGAAGGCCATCAGCCTCTCGACCAGGGCCGGCAGATCGGCGAGCGCGACCATGTTCGGTCCGTCGGAGGGGGCGCGATCGGGATCGGGATGGGTCTCGATGAAGACGCCCGCCACTCCCACCGCCACCGCCGCGCGGGCGAGCACCGCCACGAATTCCCGCTGCCCGCCGGAGGTGGCGCCCTGCCCGCCTGGCTGCTGCACCGAGTGCGTCGCGTCGAACACCACCGGCGCGCCGCCAGTGACGCGGGCCATGATCGGCAGGGCGCGCATGTCGGAGACGAGCGTATTGTAGCCGAACGAGGCGCCGCGCTCGGTGACGATGACGTTGGGGTTGCCGGCCTCCGTCACCTTGGCGGCGACGTGCGCCATATCCCAGGGCGCGAGGAACTGCCCCTTCTTGACGTTGACCGCCCGCCCCGTCGCGGCGGCGGCGAGCAAGAGATCGGTCTGGCGGCAGAGGAAGGCCGGGATCTGCAGGATGTCGACCGCCTGAGCCGCGCGTTCGCACTGCTCGGCCTCGTGCACGTCGGTGAGAACGGGCAGCCCGAGACTCTCGCGGATTTCGGCGAAGACCGGCAGCGCCTCGTCGAGGCCGACGCCGCGGGCCGAGCGTCCGGAGGTGCGGTTGGCCTTGTCGAAGGACGACTTGAAGACGAGGCCGATGCCGAGCTTGCCTGCCATCTCTTTGAGGGCAGCGGCGACTTCGAGGGCGTGGCTGCGCCCTTCGAGCTGGCAGGGGCCGGCGATCAGCGCCAGCGGCAGGTGGTTGGCGAAGGCGACGCCGCCGGTCTGGACGACGGGGCCGGGAATCTGTGCGGTCTCGGGCATGGTGCCCGCTCTAGCCCGGCCCCGCCGCGCGGGAAAGTCCGCGCTGCGGGCGGTCTGCCGCCACGCGGCACAGGCTGCCCACACCAAATCCATCGGGCCGATCGCCGGGATCGCAGCGCAGGACGGCGCCGCCGACCCGGCCCAGTTGCGGTGCGCCGGTGAGCAGGCTGTCCTGATGCAGCCGCAGGGCGAGGGTCTCCACCGGTTCGGCCGGCGCTCCGGTCAGCGTCCGCGCCGCGAGTCCGATTAGGACGAAGAAGGCCCGCGGCGGCTCGCGAAGATCCGAGCGGAACAGCAGCCGTCGCGGCGCCGCGCAATCCAGGCTCATCCGGTCGGCGTCGGCGGCGCGGAAGACGACGAGGGAGCCGCTGCGCCCGGCCAGGGCGACGCCGGTGCCGCGGATCAGCCGTATGGTCAGGCCGTCGCAGGAATCGGCCCGAGCGGTCGATCCCAGGGAGAGGAGCAGGACAAGGCTGGCGAGAAGGGCGGGCAGGGTCATCCGGCCTTCCATAGCACGGCCTCTCTTCTCAGGCCGCTTCGCCGAGCATGGCGCGACGCTGCCGGTCCAGTTCCTCGCTGTAGCGCTTTAGCGTGTGGCTCTCCGTCAATAAGCCGATGACCTTGCGGCTGTGCGTGTCGTCGAGAACGGCGAGCGTCTCGCTCTCGGCCTGATCGAAGGCGGCCGCCGCCTGCTTGACGGTCATGTCGGCGAGGAGAAACGATGTCGGGTAGCGGACGACGTCGGCCAGATGCGGCACCTCCCCGCCGTTCTCCGCGGCACGGGCATGGGCCTCGGGCACGAGGACGATCCCGGCATAGCGATCGTGCTCGTCCACCACGACCACCCGCGACGGTGAGCCCAAGGGATGGGCGCGCAGAAACGTCGCCATCGGCGTGTCGAGGGGAACCGGCCGGAGATCCTTGCGCATCATGCGCCCCACGGTGAGATTCCGCATCCAGCCGACATCGTGGGCACTGCGGATGGTCTCGCCGCGCAGATGGAAGCGCCACGTTGCGAAGGAGTAGCCGAAGGTCTTCCGTACCGTGAGCGAGGAGGCGATCACCGAGGCGAGCACGAGCCCGGTGACGGGGAAGCTTCCGGTCATCTCGAGGGCGAGAAAGGTCATGGTGAGCGGGCCGCCGACGATGGCGACGGCGAAGGCGCTCATGCCGACGACCGCGTAGCCGACCGGAGCGAGACCGAACGCTTCAAAACCGGGCCAGACCATCGGTCCGAGACCGGCGAACAGGCGTCCGACCAGGGCGCCGAGGAACAGCGAGGCGAAGAACAGGCCGCCGCGAAAGCCTGAGCCGATCGACATCGCCGAGGCGGCGGCCTTGGCGACGACGAGCCCGGCGAGTGCACCGAGCCCGGCCGTGGCTTCAGGGGCGAGGTAGATGTGGAGCGCGCCGTGTCCGGCGGAGAGCACCTGGGGCGTCGTCGCCAGCGCGAGGGCGCCGACGCACAGGCCGCCGAGGATCGGCCGCAGGGGCGCGGGCAATCGCGAGGCGCGAAAGCCCCTCTCCACAAGCGTGACGCCCCGCATCAGCAGCACCGCCAGTCCGGCGCAGACGAGCCCGAGAGCCAGGCAGGGCAGCGTATCGCCCGCATCCACGGCCGCGGTCTTGGCGAGCGCCAGCGCGCCGACATCGACGAAGGCGGGCTGCGGCGCGAGCGCACGCATCACCAGACTGCCGCACAGCGCCGCGACGACCACGGGGGCGAGCGTCGCGATCGTGTAGGTGCCGATGATCAGCTCGAACGCGTAGAAGGCGCCGGTGAGGGGCGAGCCGAAGGCCGCGGCGATGGCGGCCGCCGAGCCGCAGCCGACAAGGGTGCGCAGGTCCGAGCGCCGCATCTCGAAGGCGATGCCGAGCCGCGAGGCGATCCCAGCGGCGATCTGCGTGTAACCGGCCTCAAGCCCGACCGAGGCGCCGCAGCCGTTCGAGACCACGTTCTGCGCCGCCACGTCGAGTGAGCCGCGCAGCGACATTCGTCCGCCATGCAGCGCGTTCGCCTCGATGGGGTCGACCACGGCGCGCTTGTTCTTGCCGCGTCCCCGGGTCGAGATCAGGAGCAGCAGGCCGAGAACGGCACCACCCAGTGCCGGAGCCAGGAAGGGCAGACCCATCAGGCCCGCGGCTGGTAGATCCGAGAGGCTGCTGAGGCGCTGGCCGGCGGGAAGCCGATAAAGCCATTCGCGCAGCAGCTGGCTGGCGCCGCTCATGCCGGCAACGGCGAGGCCCCCCACGCAACCCGTGACGGCCGCGAGCAGCACGAGGGCCACTTCGCTTCCGCGCACCCAGGCCCGAAGCCGCGCCGGCGCCTGGACCAGCGGGGCCTTGGCGGAGGGAATTGTGGACGGATTCATCAGGTTCGTGGGGATTGAAGCCGAGCGAAGGCCATGGCGCCTATGCATTCGCCGTCTAGCACCGGGGGATCGACGGCGCGATCCGCCCTCAGATGCCTTCAAGGCGCTTGAAATGCCGCGAGGCTCGGGATAAGTCCCCCCTCACGTGCCGCCGTAGCTCAGTTGGTTAGAGCACTAGATTGTGGATCTAGGGGTCCCCCGTTCGAGCCGGGGCGGTGGTACCAATCCTTTCAGCGATATGGCCGGAGTCTGGGCAGCCGCTCAGGCTCCGGTTTGCTGTCGGGCCTGCTGCACTTGTGCCGGCCTAGGCTGTCGGGCGTGGTGAGCGCCATTCCCTTCGCAGCGCGCGCTCGAACGGTTTGCGATCGATGAAGTTCGGTCGCTGCGATTGTTCTCGGCACGCCACCATTTGGCTCACGCAGGTCGTGGCATCGGATCCGCGACGGTCTCCACACGGGCCCTGCGGTTGCCGCTCCCGCCGCACATGAACTCGGCTCGTCGTGTCAGCCGAGCCCTGAGGGCGATGGTGAAGGCGCGTTGCGATCCTCCCTGCTTCCGGCCCCCTGCGGTCGATCCGGCCGCACCGTGCTCCGTCGGGCGCTTGCAATGTCAGGGATGAGCTTCCAGCCCGCGTCTTCGCGGTTGCACCTGAATGAGGCAGGTGGTTCGTCGCGCGATGCAGCGCTGTCGGGCGAGGGCGAGGGCGAGAGCGTCGCCCGAACCCTTGGGCTCGACCCGTGACACCGCGTGTCGGGGGCTTCACCACGTTCGGCGAGGTCGCAGGCGTGGTCGCGCCGGTGTCAGCTGATCGCGGCCGGCTTCGGGATCGGCGACCGGCTGAGGCTCTGAATCTCACGCGGCGCCCGCCCAGCCTTCTGCGCGATTTCCGCTTCCTGCTCCGCGATGAGTTCGCGGGCCGGCTCGTCGCCGTCGAGGCCACCGAGGATTTCCATGGGCACGCGCCGGTTCGAAGCCCGCGTACCGTCTGCGTAGACGACGTCGAAGAGGACGAAGCCGCGTTGCTGCGGCAGAGATTTGGTGCGCTTGGACATGTGCGCTGATAGGCGCCCTCAGGCGACGTGCGCAATGGCAGCCGATGCAGGTGGGGTCATACCCGTGCTCGGCCGGGAAGGGCAGTGATGAACGAGTGGGTCCACCTCGACACCGGTGACGTGCCCGGTGGCGGCAAGAGCCTCGCCCTGATGCAGCGGGGGAGAGAGTTCTCGATCGTCGTCGGCACCATCGAATTGATGAACAGCACGCGCGGCCACTCGGAGGAAGCGCTCGCCTCGCTCACCTGCGCCCGGCTCTCGGATCGGCCGGCGCCGCGCGTGCTGATCGGCGGTCTCGGCATGGGCTTCACCCTGCGCGCGGCCCTTCGAGGTCTCGGGCCGGATGCGCGCGTCGTCGTCGCCGAGCTCGTCCCCGCGGTGGCCGCCTGGGCCCGGGGGCCCCTGGCTTCGGTCTTCGAGGGCTGTCTCGATGATCCGCGGGTCGAGCTTCGCGAGCTCGATGTAAACCGATTGATCCAGTCCGAACCCGCCGGCTGGGACGCCGTCCTCCTGGATGTGGATAACGGACCGGAGGGTCTGATGCGGCGCGCGAACGATCGCCTGTACGACGAGTGGGGGCTGAAGCGGGCGCAGTGGGCGCTCAAGCCCGGCGGCACGCTCGGCGTATGGTCCGGCACGCCGGACCGGAAGTTCAAGGCACGGCTTCAGCGGCTCGGATTCACCGTGGACGAAGTGCGCCTGCCGGCGAGCGGTTCGAGCGGCCCGCGTCACGTCATCTGGCTGGCGACGCCGCCCTGATCCCCTTCCCTCGAGGCACCGGTTGCTCGTCGGCCCGGGATCGGACCATCGAGAACGCAGCGAGCGCAATCAGCGCATCCGGCGACGCATCGGAGCATCACCGGATGCAGGAAGCGATCGCTTCTCAGCGATCGGCCTTCTCGCCCGCCACCGTGAGGTCGACGTAGCGTTTGGTCGTCGGGCCGATCAACTCGCGCACGCGGCGCGCCATCGCCTCCTCCTCCTGGAGCGATTGCCGAAAGCCCGTCAGGCTGCCCCCCTGCCCCGCCGCTTCGCCGATGGTGAGGAGGGATTCGTAGGCGGCGATCTCGAAGTTCTCGAAGGCGTGATTGGCGTAGGTATTCTTCAGGATCTCATCCTGCGCCGGCGTGTGGCCCAACGCCATCATGTTTCCGACGAAGCCCAGAATGCCTTCCTTGATCGTCGAGGGGCTGTCCCCGAGCGCCTGAAGCGCTTCCTCCAGACGGGTTCTCTGGCCGTGCGTCTCCTCGATGTGACGGCGCAACGCCTCCTCCATCTCGGGATACCGGGTGAGCCGTTCCACCTGACGCTCCATGATCTGCAGGGCCTGCATCTCCAGGGCGTGGGTGTTCTTCAATGCGGTGACGTAGATCTCACGCGTATCGAGCGCCATCGTCGGCTTCTCCTGTTCGAATGGATATGAATGAACCGGAAGGGAGGGCCGGCCGTCGGCGGCCGGGCCCGTCATCGCTCAGCCGATCTGCTCGCTCTGAGCACCACTGTCGGGGCGGGCCGGACCGAGCACCGGTTCCTGACCCATGGGCGCGTTCTGGACCACGCTGAAGTCGCCCTTACCGTCGAGCGAGCGGCCGCTCGTCCAACGGCCTTCCGGCGGCGGAGCACCGTCGCGATTGGTCGCGAAGAAGCTGTAGTTGTACTTCTGGTTCTCTTCCGATTGCGGGAACGAGTTCGGGATCGGAAGCGTACCCTCGTGGCCGCCGATCTCCTCGATCACGGAGAGCCATTGCTGCTGGTGCATCGTGTCGCGGGCGATGAGGAAGCTCCACATGTCCTTCATGCCGGGGTCGTTGGTGGCGTTGGACAGCCGCACGGCGAGGGTCCGGCCCGTCGCTTCGGCGGCGACGTTGCAGTACATGTCGGCGGCGAGATTTCCGCTGGCGTAGATGTGGTTCATGTCGAAAGGCACGCCGTCGGAATTACCGGGGAAGGCGGCCATTCCCGAAGACAGCAGGTGCTTGTGCAGCATCCCCTCGGCGATGTGGCGCGGGTTCTCACCGCCCATCACCGCCCCGACGATGGCATCGGCCGCGCCGGCCTCCTGGACCTTGGTGGGGGCATTCTCGAGATTCATCGCCACGGCCGTCGCCAGCATCTCGATATGGCCGATCTCCTCCGTTGCGGTGTGGAGAAGCATATCGCGATACTTCGTATTGGGCGCGCGATTGCCCCAGGCCTGGAAGAAGTACTGCATACAGACGCGGATCTCGCCCTCGACACCCCCGATCGCTTGTTGCAACATCCGGGCATAGATTGGGTCCGGGCTCTCGACGCGCACAGGATATTGCAGTCGCTTGTCGAAATAATACATCGGTACGATTCCTCGAATGCTCGATGGATGCGTGAAGCACAGCCCGCACAGCAGGGCACGTCCAGGTCTTTCAACCTGGCTCCGCATCGGCTTCTCTGATCGGGAAATCGCCTGACTCGCGCTTTGTTCAGCAGAAACTGAACGCAATCGTGACGCAAACATATGCTAATTTATTATAGCAAAGTGCATAAATTCATATGTATGGATCTATAGCCTCGACTGGACGAGCGGCCGGCCTGCCTGAACCGGGCTCTCAGGCCGCGGTCCGGCCGAGTTCCGCCACCAGTTCGCGGATGGCGGCCGAGGGGACCGGGCGGCTGAACAGGTAGCCCTGCCCCTCCTCGCATCCCTCGAGACGAAGCTGGTCGAGCTGGGCTTCGGTCTCGATGCCCTCGGCCGTGGTCGTGATGCCGAGACTGCGGCCGAGGCCGATCACCGAGCGCACGATCAGCCGCGCGTTGCCGACCGCATCGAGATTGCGCACGAAGGACTGGTCGATCTTGATCTTGTCGAAGGGGAAGCTCTGCAGGTAGCTCAGGGATGAGAAACCGGTGCCGAAATCGTCCATCGCCACCCGAACGCCGAGTCGCTTGAGCGTGTGAAGCGTTGCCAGGGTCGTCACGCTGTCGTTCAGCAGGACCGATTCCGTGATCTCCAATTCCAGACGGTGCGCCGGCAGACCGCTGGCGGAGAGCGCCTCCATCACCGCCCGGACCACCGCGGCGTTCTTGAACTGCACGGCGGAGACGTTGACGGCAACGCTGATGCCGCCGGGCCAGGCCGCCGCCTCGCTGCACGCCTTGCGCAGAACCCACTCGCCGATCTGACTGATGGCTCCGGTCTCCTCCGCCAACGGAATGAAGTCGGCAGGAGACACGTAGCCGCGCTCGGGATGGCGCCAGCGCAGCAGGGCTTCGCAGCTCGAGATTCGCTGCCGGTCGAGTTTGACGATCGGCTGAAATACGAGCTCGAACTCGCCGTTATCGACGGCCCTGCGGAGATCATTCTCCAGGGCGCGACGCTTGCGCAGTTCCAGATCCATCTCCTCCTCGAAGAAAGACCAGCAGCCGCGCCCGTTGGCCTTCGCACGGTAGAGGGCTAGGTCGGCGCTCTTGAGGAGCTTCTCGGGGCTCGTTCCGTGTTCCGGTGCAAGTGAAATCCCGATACTGACTCCCACCAACACGGTGTGGCCGTCGAGCAGGAACGGCTGCTGGAAGGCGGCGATCAGGCGCCTGGCGAGCGCGCTGGCATCGCTGCGCACATGGGTGCCCGACTGAACGATGGCGAACTCGTCGCCCCCCAGGCGTGCGACGAGTTCGGTTTCGCGCAGGCATCCCTGCAGCCGCTCCGCGACGCTGCGCAGGAGGCCGTCGCCGATCGGATGACCGAGCGTGTCGTTGACCTCCTTGAAGCGGTCGAGGTCGAGGCACAGGGTTGCGAAACCCGGACCGCTCCCCTCGGCGAGACGCGAGGCGGCTTCTTCGAGGCGCTCGCCGAACACCATACGGTTGGCGAGCCCCGTCAGAGCGTCCCGGCGCGCCATGGTGATGATCCGTTCCTCCGCCTCGTAGCGCTGGGTCACATCCTCGTAGGTGGCGATCCAGCCGCCTTCGGCGGTCGGCTGCTGCTTGAGAGACACGATGCAGTCGTTTCGGATCGGACAGCAGAGCGATCCGCTGACGCCGCGCTGGAGCAGGGCTTGCTGCTGCATCAAGAGATCGGCGGCTCGACCGTCCTCCGACGCGCCTTCGACCGAATGGGCGATGTCGCGGATGCTCATACCCGAATGCAGGGAGGCGGCATCGATGCCCAGCATGTCGCAGAACCGGCGGTTGTAGACGAGCAAACCTCCCTCGGCGTCGTAGAGGCAGAGCCCCTGGAGCATGTTGCTGAGGGCCGCGTCGAGCTGGGAATTGCTGCGCTTGAGCTGCTCCTCCTGCTCCTTGAGCAGGGACATGTCGCTGCAGACGGCGACGAAGCCGCCCCCCCGCGTCGGGCTGCGGCTGATGCGCAGCCAACGCCCGTCGGCGCTGCGCGTCTCGGCGGTGAGGCTGCCGGTTCCGGGCATCGCCAGAAGAGTATCCGCGACCGCCGATCCGCGGGCGTCGGCCAAGTAGCGATGCTCCGTCTCGGCCGGATCGAGTCCGAGCAATGCGGCGGCCCGGTCGTTGGCGAGGACGATGCGGCCGGCCGCGTCGACGACGACGATCCCTTCGATCGATCCCTGCACCGCATCGGCGAGCAAGCGCTGCGCCGACCGCCGCTGCGCCACCTCCTCCTGCATCATCGCCGCGATGTTGTCGCGCATCACCGCCATGGCGCGCAGCAGCGCGCCGAACTCGTCGGCGCCGCCTTCGGGCACCTTCACGGTCAACTCGCCCGCCGCGATGCGGCTGGCGACCGTCGAGGCATCCGCAACCGGCCTCACGATCTGCCGCAGCAGGAGCAGGGCGACGATGCCGGCGAGCACGATGGCGAACGACGTCACGAAGACGCTCAGTCTCACGTCGCGATCGACGATCGCCCGCGCGGTCTGACGGTAAGAGAAGCCGTCGCCGGCGGTGAAGTTGATCAGCAGGTCGATGTGCTGCTCGGCCACCGCTGCATGGGCGTCGAGTGCCTGCCAGACATCGACCGTCTGCTGATCCGGACCGAATTCCCGCCGTGCGGCGAGCCAGTGCGTGACGGCATCCTTCGCGGCGGCCGCCTCCCGGGTCGCGCGCTCGGATTGGGCCCGGTCCGCCGCAATCTCGATATCCTCCTCGAACGATTGCGTCAGCGCCTCGATCCGCGCCTCCAATTTGCGCCGCTCCTCGGCGTCGCCCGCAAGTCGTGCCCGAGAAACCGTGGCCTGCAGGGCCGCGAGGTCGGTCGCGGCGGCGCGGGCATAGTTGATCGACATCAGCGACTGGTCGTAGGTTTTGTCGACCAGCGCGCCCGTCGTCATGATGCCCTGAGCGGCATAGCCGCCCAGCATCGCTGTGATCCCGCTCAGCATCAGGAAGGCGAGGAAGATTCGGCCGCGGATGGTGCGGACGCCGCGCAA
Source organism: Methylorubrum rhodesianum (assembly GCF_014199985.1). GTDB lineage: Bacteria > Pseudomonadota > Alphaproteobacteria > Rhizobiales > Beijerinckiaceae > Methylobacterium > Methylobacterium rhodesianum. Next base: position 249,102 of record NZ_JACHOS010000002.1, read on the forward strand.
CGCCGCATCGAGGGCCGCACGCCACCGCGGAATGCCTACAGGTTGGCGTGAAAGGGTCATCGGGCAAACGCTCGCTTCTCGCGGGCAGCATCCCCGATAATCGTTAAGGTAATCTACAGCGCCGATAATTTCGCGAAGGTAGCCCGGGATTTCGGCAAATGCGTTAATGCGAATGCAACCCCAGGAATGCTTGTTGGCCAAAGTCGAGACCGCAGAGGCGAGCTCGAAAGATTGGGGAGCTGGGCATGAGTGACGCGCGCCAAGGCAAGGCTCCGGTCAACCGGCGGCGCGTGGGTTCGGTCCTGCTTCTCACATCCCTCACGGCCTCCGGTGCCGCGCTGGCGCTTGCGGGCGACACGGTCTCCCTGAAGGTGACCCAGAAAGGCCGTGCCTTCGCACCGGGCGCAATCTCGCTGCAGGCCGGCGACGCCATCGCGATCGTCAACGATGATGGTGAGCTTGTGCACCACGCCTATCTGGAGAGTCCGGGCTTCAGCTTCGACACCGGCGAGCAGCTGCCGGGAAGCAAGACGGTGGTTCGCTTCCCGACTGCGGGCCAATTCACGATCTTGTGTGGCATTCATCCCAAGATGAAGCTCTCAGTCTCCGTGAAGTAGCTCGAGAAAATTATTCATCTCTACAATGAAATCACCATAAGCCAAAGTGATAGCGCTTCGGCCTCATCGTAGAATTTGGCTGGTTCATCGCCCTTGGCAGCGAAATCACGCTTCGCATTAAGGAAAAGTTAAGCCCCCGCCCCGAAGCTCGCTCGCATCGAGGTTGGAATGGCTTGGAAAATCGTGGGGGGCGCGGCGGCCCTCCTGTCGATCCTGCTGGGAGGCTTGGCGGTCGCGACGAACGGCGAGCCCGACCGATCGGCCACGCTGGCCGAGTACAGGCGCCCGTCGGCGATCCCGTTCCCGGACGACAATCCCTTCCGAACCGCCAAAGCGGAACTCGGTCGCGCCCTGTTCTTCGAGCCGGTCCTCTCCCGCGACGGCGAGCGGACCTGCGCCACCTGCCACGTCCCTGGTCGGGATTGGACCGATACTCATCCGCGGGCGCCCCGCAGCGATGGCGGCGTCATGGAGTTCCGCACGCCGACACTGCTGAACGTCGCGTGGACCGAGACGATCTACGGCTGGGACGGCAAATTCAACGGACTCGAGACGGTGGCCCGCACGCCCCTGACGGCGCCCGGCAACATGAACATGCCGCCCGAGGAGATGGTCCGACGCCTGTCCTCGGATCCGAACTATGTCGCGGCCTTCGCGAAAGCGTTCCCTGGGCCGGTGCCGGAGGGGGGACAGGTCACGCAGGAGCGCATCGAACGGGCGCTTGCCACGTTTCAACGCCTGATCATTTCCGGTCAGGCTCCGTTCGACCGCTGGGTCGAAGGCGACGCGCACGCGGTTGGTGCCGCGGCCAAGCGTGGCTTCGACCTGTTCAATGGCAAAGCCAATTGCGCGGCATGCCATTCAGGATGGAACTTCACCGACGGCTCGTTCCACGACGTCGGCGTCGCCAAGGATGGTGCGATCGGGCGGGGCCGCTTCTTTCCCAACTCGACGAGGCTGCGCCACGCCTTCAAGACGCCGACCCTGCGCAACGTCGCACGCCGGCCTCCCTACATGCACGACGGCTCGTTGACGACGCTGTCCGAGGTCATCGATCTCTACGACCGCGGCGGCATCGAGCGGCCAAGCCGTTCGCGCGACATCCGCCCGCTCCATCTCTCGGCGCGGGAGAAGGCCGACCTGATCGCCTTCATGGAAAGCCTCAGCGACGCCGGTGCCGAAGGGCCGGCCTACCAACCGATCGGAGTCGAGGCGCCGCGGCCGTGAGTGCGGCTGGTGACGGTTTCTCGCTTATCCATCAGTAATTGACGGTCGCGCGCAGGCCGACGATCGTGGCGTTGCGCAAACGTCGGCCGCGACCGTCGGCGAGACCGCCGCCGGGCCGCATGACGTATTGCAGGTCCGGCTGAAGGGTGAAGCCGGGAACGACCTCCGCCTGATAGGTGGCTTCAACCACCGTCTCGCTGCTGCGCAGCGGTCCCGATCCGACGCCGAAGACGCGCGCGTCCCGGTCGAAGGCGCGAGCGGCCGGGCTGATTCGGGAGTGGATGACAGCGAGGCCCAGCGTATCGTTGGGCCGGCCCGTGACGAGCCCTCTATAGGCCACGCCGGCATCGACGTAGAGGTCGATCAGATTTCGGTCGCTCGGCACCATCGAGACACGCAGGAACGCCGAAGCGCCGGCATTCTCTCGAGCCGGCTCGCGATAGATCGTCTGGTCGAGCATCGCGTAGAGGCCCGCATCACCGCGGAAGCGTCGGGCGATGCCGCTGGCCTCGGGGTCGGCCAGCAGCCGCCCTCGCACCTCATCGAGGCGCGGGCTGTCGAAGCGGCCGAAATGGTACCAGCCGCCCAGGGTCGCCGTGCCGGGCAGGCGCTCGGTGCCCGGCAGGCTGCGATAGGCATAGGCCACCTCGCCGATCAAAAGCGCCGGATCGTTGACGCGGAAATTGGTGCCGGTGCGGTTGCGCCGCTCCGGATCGGTGTCGTCGCCTTGGGGCGGCGTCCCAGCCGGATCGCCGTTGAATAGGCCGCCCTGAAACGAGAGTTCGTGCGTCGGCTCGTACTTCAGACGGATGGCCGGAGTAGCCAGCGGGTAAATCGGTCCGCCGCTCGGCATCACCACCGCACCGATGTTCGGCCAGCCGAAGCCGGCATTGACGAACACGACGGCCGACTGTGCGATGGCGAATTCGGTGTCCGCCGAGATCTGTCCGATCTTTACCGAGAACCGATCATCGAGGAAGCGCTGCTCGATCCACAATTCGAACAGGCGCGTAGACGGCAGTGCCTCGATGCCGCTGATCGTGGTGAGATTGTTGGCATAGCGCCGCGACATGCCGTGACCGTGGATCTGGAAGAAGTCCGTGTGGAACCGTGCGCCGCTCCACCCGGCGAGCTGGTCGAGGTCGATATCGAGCGAGGTGTCGAGGCGCCCGCCGAAGGTCGTCCCGCGCCGCAGGCCGCCGGAGCCGTTGGAAAATCCCTCGCCGATATAGGTGAGAACGTAGGTGATGCCCCGCTCGGCGAGGAAAGCGCGCAGGCCGAACGGGTCGCCGTAGGGCCCGAGCGCCTCCTGGATCGACCCCTGGTTCGTCACTGAAACCTGGTCCGACGTCCGGGATTGCGCGATTGCGGTCTGCGGGTCGCCGCCCGCACCCGTCAGCGGAAGCGCCAGGGGAAAGGCTAAGGCCGGCGGGGATTGAGCGGCTGCCGTGCCGGAGGCAGCGCAGAGCAGAGCGGACAGGGCAAGGATCCGGCTACCCCACTCAAGAGGGCGTAGCGCGGTCGCGGGGCGAGGTGTCGATTTCTCTCTCACGACATCGTTCGGCTCGAGAAATGGAGTTGTTCCGCGGGCCGCGATCCTCGGTCGAGGCGAGCGGCGCGGTGGCAACCTATCGACGGAGACTGAAGCAGGCGCAAATGACAGCCCTGCGAAGCGGGTCCGTTCGAGCGGGATTGGCGCCCGTCAGGAACGTCCGATCCCCAGTACTTTCATCCGCGAGCGGAGGGTGGTGGGTTTGAGGCCGAGCAGTTCGGCCGCACCTCCTGCCCCGAAGATCCTCCCACCGCTCATGTGGAGGGCCGACTCGATCTCGCTGCGGGCGCGCGCCCGGCGCTCTTCCTCGGTGAGGGGCCGATTCATCTCCGCGGGCGGAGCGCTCACCCGCGTCTCGGTCCCGGCACCACGGGCCTCCGGCAGGTCGAACCGCAGGCGCCCGCGCTCGGCGAGGATCGCCGCGCGCTCGATCACGTTCTCCAATTCGCGCACATTGCCCGGCCAATCGTAGCGGGTCAGGCGGCGGGCATCGGCCTCGGTCAGACGAAGATCGGCGCGGTTGAGGCGTCGCGCGGCCGCCCGCAGAACATGTTGTGCGATCAAGGGGACGTCCTCGCGGCGTTCGCGCAGGGGCGCGGAGGCGATGGGAAAGACGTTGAGGCGGAAGTAGAGGTCCTCGCGGAACCGTCCTCGGCGGGCCTCTTCCTTCAGGTCCCGGTTGGTTGCGGCGATCAGCCGGACATCGACCGCGCGGGTGCGCTCCTCGCCGACCCGCTCGAACTGGCGCTCCTGAAGCACGCGCAGGAGCTTGCCTTGAAGATCGAGCGGGATCTCGCCGACCTCGTCGAGGAACAGCGTGCCGCCGTCGGCGAGCTCGAAGCGCCCGATCCGGTCGCGCAGGGCACCGGTGAACGCGCCCCTCGCGTGCCCGAAGAACTCGCTTTCGAACAGGTCGCGCGGGATCGCCGCGCAGTTCACGCGGATCAGCGGCCGGTCGCGCCGGTTACTCGCCTCGTGGATCGCCCGGGCGATCAGCTCCTTGCCCGTCCCGGATTCGCCCGTGACGAGCACCGTGGCATCGGTGCCCGCCACCACGTCGATCTGGTGCCGCAACGCCTCGATCGCCGGACTGCGGCCGATGATGCCCCGGTGATGGCTCTCGGCGCGGATCTCCTCCTTCAGATAGGCATTCTCCTGCTCGAGGCGCTCTCGCAGCCGATCCACCTCTGCGAGCGCCGCTCGCAACCGATCCTCGGCCTCGCGGCGCTGGCTGACATCGCGGAAGACGATCACCGCGCCGAGCAACTGCCCGCCCTCGCGGATCGGCGTCGAGGTGTACTCCACGGGGAAGCAGGTGCCGTCCTTGCGCCAGAACACCTCGTCATCGACCTGATGCACGGCTCCGTCGCGGAAGGCCGCGTAGATCGGGCAATCGCGATGGGGATAGTGGGCTCCGCCCGCATGGGTGTGATGGACGGTGGCGTGCATGTCCTTGCCGACCAGATCGGCCGAGCGCCAGCCCAGCATCCGTTCGGCGGCGGGATTGACGAAGGTGGTGACTCCCTCGGCGTTGACGCCGTAGATCCCCTCCCCCGCCGCCCTCAGGATCAGGCGGTTGCCGCGCTCGATATCGCGGAAGATGCGCTCCATGCGCTGCCACTCGGGCAGACCAGCGCGCATATGCTCCTCCGCCTCCTGATCGATGCGGCGGCGCTCGCGCTCGTCGAGATCGTAGAGGGTGACGAGGAGGTGCACGGGCTCACCCGCCAGCCGATTGGCGGCATATTCCAGCCGCAGCACCTTCCCGTCCGGGCGGTGCGGCGTGAGGCCGTGCGTCCACCATTGCCCTTCGGCGAGGACCGCCTGCGTGAACACCACGAGCGCCGGCCGCTGATCGGGGTGCAGAGCGCTGACCGGCATCGCCCGCAGCGCGGTACGGCTGCGGCCGAGTAGCCGGGCGGCGGCGACGTTGGCGTCGGTGATGCGGTCGGCCAAAGGCTCGAACACCAGCATCGCCTCTCGGTTCTCTTCGAAGGCAGGGCCGTAGACCGAGGCCGCTCCGCTTGCAGGTGACAGCACCACGAGATCTCGCACCAGAACGACGAGATCTCGCTATATACGAAATTTCGTAGTGGAACGAGTGCAAATCAAGTCGTTGGAAAATAGAGGATTCGCCTTTGGGAGACCTCTGGCACGCCGTTTGCGGATTGCCTCGCCGATGACGCGGCGCATTTCGCAGCCCGTCGTTCGAGTGCCGTTCCGTCCGCTCTGGCGGATAGGACGGTCGGGCCGTTCGGAGGTCACGCCCCCTGACCTTCGAACGGCCACCCCGTTCACGGCCAGCCGATCGCCGGCAGGGAGACGAGCATGAAGCGCGAAGACCTCACCGAGAAGCTCCTCGACATCAAGCGTGAGAAGGGGTGGACCTGGAAGTACATCCAGGACGAGATCGGCGGGATCTCGCCGATCCTGATCACCGCCGCCTGCATGGGCCAGATGAAGCTCCCCAAGGCCCAGGCTAAGAAGGCCGCCGAGTTGTTCGGCCTCAGCCAAGCGGAGGAGCGGATGCTGAACGAGGCGCCCTACCGCGGCTCGATCCCGCAGATGCCGCCGACCGACCCGCTGATCTACCGCTTCTACGAACTGGTGATGGTCTACGGCACCACTTGGAAGGAGCTGATCCAGGAGGAGTTCGGCGACGGCATCATGTCGGCGATCGACTTCAACATGACGATGGAGCGCGAGCCCAACAACAAGGGCGACCGGGTGAAACTCGCCATGTCCGGCAAGTTCCTGCCCTACAAATACTACGGCAACGAAGAGGGCGTGCCGGATTACGGCTTCAAGGAGCCGTAGGATCGCCGACGATCAGCAGAGCCCGGTGCCGTGGCGGCGCCGGGCATTTTTTGCGTGACCGGCGGACGTCACTGATACAGAACCTTTGGAGAATCATTCGACGACCCTGGGGCTTGCGAGGAGCCACTTTCAGCCGCGGCGACACGACCCGTAACAACGTGTCGTTCCAGCCTGCCTTGCGCGCGTACACTCGCACGCCCTTCTCCTCGAGTGACAAGGATCGTCGTAACGATGCCGCTCATTCGCATTTCGCTGCTGGCAGGCAAGCCCAAACCGTATGTGCGTGCCATCGCAGATGGGATTCACCAAGCGCTGATGGAAGCCTATGGCGTGCCACCGGGGGATCGCTTCCAAATCATCAGCCAACATGAATCAGACGATCTGATCTTCGATGCCGACTATCTCGGAATTCATCGTAGCAAAGACATAGTTCTGATCCATATCGTGGCCGGGAACTGGCGCGATACGGCCACCAAGAAGCGGCTGTACGAAGCGATCGCTGATCGGCTCGTAGAGAAGCCCGGCCTACGACGGGAGGACGTGCAGGTCATCCTCTCCTCGAACGAGCGCGACGAGTGGTCGTTCGGAAACGGCTTGGCCTCCTACGTTCAGGATGCACCAACACCGGAGCATTGAGCGATCGATTTCGTCATTGGTGATCGAGGCCGACGCTGCCTGCGTTCACGCTTCCGACCCGTGACGCTCAGTCGTACGCGCGGGCTGATCGAAGCTCGCTCAAGGCGTGTCGCCACCGCCCCCGTAGAACGCTGCGGCTACCACTCCCATTCGGCGCCGACGCCGACCGAGGTGCGTCCGTCGCTGCCGGCCTCGCCGTTGAGCTTGATCCGACGGGTCACGTCGTAGTTGATCGTCGCCGCGGTGTCGGCCGGCTTGGCGCCGGCCTTCACGCCGACGCTGATGCGGTCGTTGATGTAGCGCGATGCGCCGACCGCCGGCCCCCCGCTCGCCCCCGTCGAGACGTCGAGGCTGTCGAGGCCGAGACCCTTGCGGGCCGACTCGAACACGTCCGGCCCGCCTGCCCCGCCGGAGAGCTGGGCCACGGCTTGGGCGAGCTGAAGCGCCTGGAAGGGCGAGAGCCCGGCCGCTGCCTTCTTGAACAGGATGCGGGAGAGGATCTCGTCCTGCGGCAGGCTCGGATCGGACGAGAGGGCGAAGACCGGCTGGGACGCCGGTCCCGTGACCGCGACGCGGGCCGTGACGTCGGCGGCCTTGGTCTCGGCGGCGAAGTCGAGATCGGGCTGGGCGAGATCACCGGCGAAGAGCACCCGGCCGCGGGTGAAGTCGAGGCGCTGACCGCCGAGGCTGAACACGCCGCGACGTAGGGAGAAGTCGCCATTGGCACGCGGATCACGCGACGAGCCGGTCACTTGCAGCTCGCCGCCGAGCTCCGCATCGATGCCGCGCCCGCGCACGAAGATGCGGCTCGGCGCGCTCACTATCACGTCGAGGTTGGCGTCGAAGGGCGGGGGAGCCTTCTTGCGGCGGCTCGCCGCCTCGATCTGCGCCTTGCGCTCAGCCCGCTTGGCGAGGCGCTCGCGCACATCGGGTGTCACGTTGACCCGGCGGATGCCCGGCAACGGCTGCACCGTGGCGGGCAGGCGGTCGGGCACCGAGACGTCGATGGACACGACATCGACCCGGCCCTTGATGACGGGCTTGCGGGCGAGCGGCCCCGACAAGGCGAGGTTGAGGCTCGACACCGCCGTCATCAGCGGGCTGGAGACGAGCTCGGCCCGATCGGCGGTGATGCGGAGCGTCCCGGGAAAGCCCGAGGCGGGCTCGACGGCGACGCGACCGTCGACCGAAAGGCGACCACCGTTGCGCGTTGCCGCGGTGAGACGCTCGATGACGATGGTGTCGCCGCGGCCGGTGACGCGGCCCTGAATGTCGGTGATGCGGATGCCGTTGAGCGGATCGGTGAGGCTGCCGCCGGAAAGTGTCGCGGAGCCCTCGACTTTCGGCGCGGCGACGGTGCCGGTCACTCCCGCATCGAGCGCGATCCGGCCGGCGACCCGTTGTCCGCTCACGCTGAGCATCGAGTTGGCGAGCGCTGCGTCGAGGCTGCCGCGGGCGCGCAGGCTCAGTCCGCCGCCCGCCTCGACCGGCACCGTGCCGGTCACGGTCACGTCGGCGCCCCGCCCGGCCGAGACCCGGCCGTCGATGCTGGCCTCGCCATCGGAGAGCCGGCCGCTCGCGCGCGCGGTGATCGGCGGCAGGCCCGCCCTGCGGGTCTCGGGGGTGACGAGGCCGGCGACGGAAAGGGCATAGCGTCCCTCCGGCCGCGCCGCGCTCCCGCGAAGATCGGCCTCTCCCTCCAGCGTGCCGGAGAGCGCGAGACTCGGGCTCGCGATCCGCGCGAGCGAGAGCGGTAGGGCGCGGATACCGAGCCGGAGGTCGAGATCGGACCCGGCCCGTCCCTGGACGCTGATCCGACCTGAGCCGGCGGCGACGACGAGGCCCTCGATCAGCGCGGAGCCCTCGTCGAGCGTGATCGCGGCGGGACCCGCGAGCGCCAGGCGGTCACCGCCCCGTTGAGCCGAGAACCGGGCGATCTCGATCCGTGTCCGCGACGCCGGAATCAGACGCGCGGCGCCGTCGAGGGCGAAGCCCCGGGCCTGGGCGGTCAGCGTGATGTCGCTTGCCGCCGCGGTGCCCTTGGCGTTGAGCCGCACCGTGTCCACGCTCTGGTTGGCCGCCACGAGTCGATCGAGGGCGGCATGGCCGTCGAGGACCGGATGCGCAAGCAGGTCGCGGCCGTCGAGATTCGCGTCGAGCTTCGCGAGGCCGAAGGTGTCGTAGCGCAGGCTCGTGCCCGTGGCGCGGATCATGGCATCCTGACGTCCGTCGGCGCGGGACAGCGTCACCGCCGCGTCGAGGCTGCCGCCCATGGGCGCGAGAGCGAGCGGTGAGAGATCGCCGAGATCACCGGCGCGGATCGTCAGCGCGCCCTCCGCAAGGAGGCTTGCGGCGTCGATGACGGCCCGCCCGTCCGCCGCGACGGAGCCGAGGGCGAAGGTGAGCCTGTCGAGGGAATAGTCGGTCCGGCTCGGCCGGGTCACATGGGCGTCGGCCCGGAGCGGTTTGCCGGCGATATCCCCGGTCATACGCAGCGTGCCGTCGAGGGCGTCGCGCAGGTCGCTCAGCACGGCATCGAGGCGCAGATCGCGGATCGGCCGCCCATTCGCGCTCACATCGGGTGCGCGCAGCGCCGCGGTGAGGGCCGGCTTCAGGAGGGAACCCGTCAGCCGCGCATCCGCGCTCGCCGGACCGGACAGACGTTCATCGAGGGCGGACAGGTTCCTGAGGTCGATGCGGGCGGCGACATCCGCCGTCTTGGCATTGGCCTTACCCTGGAGAGTGGCAGCGAGCCCTTCGCCCTCGAAGCGCAGGCGCTCGAAACCGTAGCCGTCATACGTCTGCGAGACGCGACCCGTCAGGGTCGGCGCGCGGCCGACGAGACGGTCGGCGGCCGGCTCTCCGAGCACGAGGCCGCCGCCGCGCAGATCGAGATCGGCGGAGAGCGCCTTGCGGGCCGGATCGCCGCTCAAGCTTGCCTTGGCATTGAGGCGCCCCGCGAGGGTCCGACCCGCAAGCCCCGAGAAGGCGCCGAGATCCGCCAGAGCCGCCTCGACCGTGCCGGTGAGCGTGTTCTGTCCAATGCGTCCGGCATAGGCCGCACGGGCGGATTCCGACTCGATGGTGAGCGTCGTGACATCCAGGATGCCGTCCGTGCCGGCGCCGGCGCGCAGGGCCAGCTTGGCGCGGCTGCCCACGGCCCGGCGCAGAGCGGGATCGGCGAGGCGCAGGCCTTCCATCGCCGCATCGGCGGTGACGGCGAAGCGCTGCGCCTTCGGGTCGGTGCCGTTCGGCTCGACGCTCAGCAGCGCCTCGACGCGCGCGAGGGAGGATTCCTTTGTGCGCAGGCCGGCGGCCTTGAGGTTGCCCCTCACCCGCGGCGACGCGAGCGGGCCCTTCAGGCTGCCGTCGAAGACCAGTGTTTCGAGCTCTGCCTCGGCGGCCTTGGTCACGCCGCCCTCGGTCGGAACCGCGCGCGCGGATATCGTGAAATCCGCGACCCGGTCGGCGGTCAGCGTGCCGCCGATCCCGAGCCGCGCGGTGCGGGAGGCGAGATCGAGCCGATCGATGCGGAAGGCGCCCGTGTCGGAGAAGGCCATGCCGCCGTCGAGCTTTGTCTCGCCGGAGAAGATCGCCGCCGCCGGACCCGGCACGAGGCCCTCGATGCGCGAGGTCAGGTCGAGGCTGAGGCGGCGATCCGTGCCGATGCGCGAGAGGCGTGCACCGCCCTTTGCACCGATCTCCGGTCCGGCGTCGAAATCGAGCCGGGCGTTGAAGGCATCGAGAGTTCCGCGTCCGTCGAGGTCGAAGTTGATCGGCGGGGTACCGGGGAGGTTCGCCGCCTTCGACAGCAGGCCACCCTGTGGCTCGACGAGATTCGCCTTCACCTCCAGGCGCTCGCCCTTGGGCACGAACAGGAGCTGGGCGACGAAGTGTCCAGCCGCGTCGAGTCGGCGGAAATCCGCGCTGACATCGAGGCCCTCGGAGGGATTGCCGAGCTTGGCTTTTCCATCACCGGCGAGCCGTGCCGGCTGTCCGGCGATGCCCTCACCCAAGACCAGTTCGGACAGGGTGAAGGCCTTGATTTCGACCTTCACCGGCAATTCAGGGATCAGGGTGCCATCGGGTTCGGCTTCCGCCGGCGTCGGGCCGGGAACCGGCCTGCGCAGCACTTCAAGCCGACCGATCTCCAGGCTGTCGACTTCGAGCCGGCCGGACAAAAGCGCCAGACGCCGCCAGACGAGGCGGGCGCGGTCGAGCTTCAACCACGGACCGTCGGAATCGCTGATGACGACATCGCGGATGGTGGCGTCCGATGAGAGCGCGCCGTCGACGGCGCCGATCGACACCTGCGACGAGGGCGTCGAGAGCGCCTTCGAGAGCAGGCCGCCGAGCACGGTCTTCTCGCCATCGGCGGCGCGGGTGTCGTCGGTGCCGAAGAGGGCGGCGAAGAGCGCAGCGACCGACAGAAACGCCGCTGCCAGGATCCAGCGCCCGCCCGCTCGGCGGCTCCTCTTCCCCGCGACAGGGAGGGGAGTCAGGCGATGCAGGCGACGCGCAAAAACCATTCAGAACGCCTGTCCGAGACTGATGTACAGGGCGGCCGGCAGCTCGCGGTTTCCCTTGATCCGGTCCAGCGGGAAGGCGAGGTCGGCGCGGATCGGACCGATGCCGGTGTAGTAGCGGACGCCGATCCCGGCCGCCTTACGGATACGCTCATCGAAATCCGGCAGCGTCGAGGCGAAGGCCGTGCCCGCGTCGAAGAAGGGCACGATGCCGATGGTCTCGGTGATCTTGATGCGGGCCTCGATCGAGGCCTCCAAGAGGCTGCGTCCGCCGATCGGCAGGTTGAACGGCCCGCGCGGGCCGAGGGTGCGGAAGGCGAAGCCGCGCACCGAGCCGCCGCCGCCTGCGAAGAAGCGGAAGTTGTCGGGGATCTCGTCGAGCCGTGCTCCCGAGACCGAGCCGAAGCCGAGGCGGCCGGCGAGCACGTATCTCCGCTCGTCGTCCAGGGCGTAGTAGGTCGAGCCCTGCGCCTTGGCGACGAAGATGCCCGGATCCGAGCCGAGGAAGCCGGGATAGGGCGCGGCGGACGCGATCACCCGGAAACCCTCGGTCGGATCGAGAAGGCTGTCGGTGGAATCGTAGGTGACGGAGAGCGGCACGCCGATCAGCCGGTAATCGACGGTACCGATGGCATCCTTCGAGCGGCCGACCTGCCCGTCGAGGCCGATCTGGGCCGAGAAGGTGTCGGAGAAGCGGTGGCGTAGGGCGACCGAGGCCCCGGCGGCGTCGACGAAGTAGCTCTGCTGCACCTCGCGGGTGACGAAGACGTTCGCGAGGAGATCGCTGCGGGTGCCGCCGAGCGCCGGCTTCACGAAGGTGGCGGCGAGGCGCCCACCCAGCCCCGTCGTGTCGATGCCGGCGAGCTTGCGCTGGGTCGCGAACGGATCGTAGCCGAGGCCGAGATAGTAGATGTCCGCATCGAGCCGCAGCGTCTCACCGCCGCCCCACAGGTTGCGGTTGGCGTAGTAGGCGCGCACGCCCGGGCCATCGACCGTGGAGTAGCGCGCCGACACGCCGATGAGGTTCCGTTCGCGCTCGCTCACCTCAACAAAGATCGGCAGGTTGCCCTGTGCGTCGAGGCTCTCGCCCTCGCGCACGCGCACCGCGCCGAGGCCCTCGATGCGGGCGACCGAGCGGCGGATATCGGCGACCGCCTTCGGCGAGTAGGGATCGCCGGGCTCGGAATAGATGAAGGAGCGGATTACCGCCGGATCGATGCCGTCGGTCGCCTTGACCGATACCTCGCCGATCCCGGCCATCGGCCCGGGATCGATCGTGAAGGTCACGTCCATGACGTGGGCGGCGTCATCCACGACGGGATCGCGGCTGACGGCCTTGGCGAAGGGATGGCCGAGGGCGCGGAAGCGGTCGACGATCTTCGCCTCGCGGGCCAGCACCGTGGCCGAGCGGGCCGGAACGTCGTCACCGGTGCGGGTGAACCGCTCGGGCAGCACCTCGTCGGAGAAAGGCCGGCCGCGCGGATTGAGGACGCGCACGCTGCGCAGCGTGTAGAGCGGCCCGAGATCGACCGCGATTTTCACTGGCACCAGTGCCCGTGCGCGCGAGGCTTCCGCCGCCCGGGAGGCGGCGGCCAGCGAGGTCTCGCCCGTCACGGGCACGCCGTCGATACGGATCGAGGCCGTGCCCTGATAGTAGCCGTAGCCGGAAAGCACGTCGGTCAGGCGGCGCAGATCCGCCTCGGCGCGCCGCACGAGCCCCTCGCCGTCCGGGGGCGGCTCCTGGCGCAGGCGGTAGAGTGTCGAGGTGTCCTGAAGCGCCCGGAGAATGTCCGTGTCGTCGGTGCCGGTGATCCGCAGGTTGTAGGGCAATGCCTCCGCGCTCGGCGTTGGCGGCTCTTCCTCGGCGCTGAACAAGCCGAACAGATCGAAGGCTCGCGCCGGCTCTGGCAGGACGATCAAGGTCGCGAAGCCGAGGAGAACGCCACCGATGGCCGGCGAACGCAGCAGGCAGTTCATCCGGACATGCATTCGTGCGTTGGGGCCCCTGGCTCGAGACGGGTGATGCCTCTAGAAAAGCATCCAGATGTTAATTACCCGTCGATCGCGCGTGCGGCTACCCCGGCCACGCTTGGTTCCCCGCTCGATCGTGAAAGGGTGGCAGAAGACCGGCCGGTGCGTCCGATCAGCCACTGGTTGTAGGGGCTCGGCTCGGACCCAGGCCGGGCCGAGCCGGCGGCGCTACTCCTCGTCGTCCACGACGGTGATCTGAGCCTGAAGCGGCAGGCTGATCGTGCAGCGCAGCCCCTGCGGCCGGAAGTCGAGGTCGGTCTCTGCCTTCAACTCGTAGCGCAGGCTGCGTTCGAGGACCTCGAAGCCGAAGCCGCGATGCGGCGGTGTCGGCGGGATATCTTCGAGGCCGCTTTCCTCCCAGATGAAGGTCAGTAGCGGTTGAGAGCCCGACTGCCCCGTCGGCGGCGAAAGGCTCCAAGTGACGTGGATGCGTCCCTGCGGCACGGTCAGGGCACCATGCTCGACGGAGTTCACGGCCAGCTCGTGAACCGCCATGGCGAAGACTTCGGCCGATCCGGGACGGAAACGAAGGCTCGGCCCCGAGATCGCGATCTGCTCGCCCTCGCGCGCGAGATGCACGAGAAGCTCGTCCGCGACGAGGGAATGCAGACCGATCCCCTCGGGCACGCTGCGCATCAAGGCATTGAGGACGCGGGCGAGCGCGTCGAGCCGGCCGTCGAGGTGGGCAACATAGGTTTCGAGGGACACGCTCGTCTCGGCCGAGCGGCGGATGATGGCCCGCAGCATCGAGAGGGTGTTGCGCACCTTGTGACGCAGCTCGGCGGGTAGGCCTGTCTCGTCGAGGAAGCGGCGCAGGCGCCGATTCTCGGCCTCCAACTCTTCGATACGTGCGACCTGCGGATCCTGGTTCATGGCTTAGCCGTTCGCTGACCTCAACAGGATGTATCGGCTAAGAGCCGTTCATCAATCGTCGTCGATTGCCGATGGATCCCGTTCGTAATGCAGGTAAGACGGATCGAAGAGCGACGCGGCCTGAAGCGCCGGAAAGTCGGGGATGGTCAGCTGACGCCCGCGCAGACGGATCAGGCCGGCCGCCCGCAACTCCTTGAGGGTGCGGTTGATGTGAACGGTCGATAGGCCCATCGCATCGCCGAGATCGGCCTGCGTGATGGGGAACTCGCAACTCGTCTCGCTCGTCATGCCGACGGCGCGCAGCCGCAGAAACAGCTCACAGAAGAGATGCCCGAGCCGCTCCGTCGCCAGTCGTTGGCCGAGGCTCACAGTCCACTCGCGCTGGATGGCCGCCGTCACCAGCATTTCCCACCACAGCGCCTCTGCAATGCGCGGGTATTGCAGCGTGACGTCCCGGATGGCCGCCTCGGAAATTTCGGCGAGAACCACCGGGGTCAGCGTGCCGAGCGAATGATCCATCTTGCGCAGCACGAAGACGTGCGGATCGCATAGATCGCCAGGAAGGAAGATCGAAATGACCTGTCGGCGACCGTCTTCGAGCTGCTTGTAACGGCAGGCCCAGCCTTCAAGGACGACGTTGACGTGGCGAGGACGCTCGCCATCACGGATCACATCTTCACGCGCGCCCAGTCTTCGTGTCGGCTGAGCGATCTTCTCCAAGGCCTGCTTCTCTTCGAGAGACAGGCGCACGAAGTTTTCCAGCTTACGGACGAGCGGGTTGGACACTGCGTTTCCTTGGCCAAGTCGAGCCAACCTAGCGCCCGGAAAAGCGGGCTGAACTAACGCAGGTTAGTTTTGCGGCCGAATGCCGAGGCCTGTGAACAGATTCCTGTCAGGCAGAATCACGCGGCTTTTTCTGTTCCAGACCCTTGGCATCATGCGCGAAATGCAAGGAACCGCCAGCTGTGACGAGGTCGGTTCAGTCCGTCAAAGGATCAATGATTTCCTGTCAACGCATGTCGATCATGTTCCGGATCGATCGGCAAGATCGGCCGGTCGCCGGACGTGAGATGCGTTTGGTGGGGGAAGTAGGACTCGAACCTACGAAGCTTACGCAGCGGATTTACAGTCCGCCCCCTTTGCCGCTCGGGACATTCCCCCAAACCGGGTCACCGCGTTTCGATCGCGGCGGGCGAGGCCCTTATGGTGAGGGTCTGATCGGGTGTCAACCGATCCGTTTCGCCCGATTTCTATCCACAGGGTGCCAAGTCGCAGATTCGGACCTGAGCGCGCTCCGCACCGCGCCAGCGGTCGCAGGAGAGCGTTCCGGCGACATGGAAGGTGCGACCGATACCGCCGAGCAGAGCGAGGCCCAGGGGGCCCTGGGCCACGCGGAAGGCAATGGCGCCGACAGCCTGCCCGTCACCGCTGACGAGGCGCGCGCGAACATGCCCGTTACCGACGATTGCCGCATCGACGAGGCGATGGCGGGGAAGTGCCATCACCGGCTCGGGCGCCCCTTGTCCGAAGGGGCCCGCCCGCTGAATCAGGCGAACCAGTTCAGCGGTCGTGCCGCCCGCGCTCACCGTGCCATCGATCAGCAGCGCCTCGGCGGCCCGCGCCCGACCGACCGCCTCGGTCAGGTCGCGGGCCAGGCATTCGCCGAAGGTCTCGAGACCGCCGGGCGGGAGCGTCACCCCCGCCGCCATGGCGTGTCCGCCCCCTTTGACCGCAAGGCCCGCCTCGACCGCACCGCGCACGGCGCTTCCCAGATCCGCTCCGACGACGGAGCGGCCGGAACCGACGGCGCTTCCATCCGGCTTGACCGCGAAGGCGAAGGCCGGCCGGCCGAACCGCTCCTTGAGTCGTGCGGCGACGAGGCCGACGATTCCGGGATGCCATTCGCGCGAGGCGGCGATGAGCACCGGTCGCTCCGGATCACGGGCGAGACGCGCATCCATCTCCGCCTCGGCCTCCGCGACGGCTTGTGCCTCGATCGCCTGCCGCTCGCGATTGAGCCGGTCGAGTTCATCGGCGATGCGGCGCGCCTCCAGCGGATCGGCGGTGGTGAGCAGGCGCGCACCGAGGCCGGCATCGCCGATGCGGCCGCCCGCATTGATGCGCGGCCCGACGAGGAAGCCGAGATGCCACGCCTCCGGTGGTTCGTTCAGTCCGGCCGCGTCGAGCAGCGCGGCCAGACCCGGCCGTCCGCGCCCGCGCATGACGGCGAGTCCCTGGACGACGAAGGCGCGGTTGAGCCCGGTGAGCGGAACGACGTCCGCGACGGTGGCGAGCGCGACGAGATCGAGAAAATCGGTGAGACGCGGCTCCGCGGAGGAGGCGAAGACGCCCTCTTCCCGCAATCGGCGAGCGAGCGCGACCAAGGTCATGAACACGACGCCCGCGGCGCAGAGATGCCCAAGGCCGGAAAGGTCGTCGAGCCGGTTCGGATTGACCAGGGCGCGGGTCGTCGGCAACGCCTCCGGTGCGCCGTGGTGGTCAAGCACGATCACGTCGAGACCCAAAGCTGCGGCGGCGGCGAGGGGCTCGTGGCCGGCGGTCCCGCAATCGACGCAGACCAGCAGGCCCGCCCCCTCCTCCCGCAGCGTCGTGACCGCGGCGACATTCGGGCCGTAGCCCTCCGTGATGCGGTCGGGAATATGGATGCGCACCGGCACATCGAGCGCCCGCAGGTACTCGGCGAGCAGGGCCGCGCTCGATGCGCCGTCCACGTCGTAATCGCCGAAGATCGCCACCGGCTCGCGAGCCCGCACGGCGCGGGCGAGCCGATCGACGGCCGCCTCCATGTCCACCAGGACGCAAGGGTCGGGCATCAGGTCGCGCAGGCGCGGTGACAGGTAGGCATCGGCCTCCGCCGGCTGCACGCCGCGCCCGACGAGCACGCGGGCGAGCAGGTCCGGAAGGCCGTAGGCCTGGGTCATCGTCGTCGCGAGGGCCTGCTGGCCCGGGTCGCCGCAGCGCTCGCGCCATGGCCGCCCGAGGACCGAGGCAGCCACGTCGAGGAACGGGCGTGACGCGTCGAGACGGGAAGCGAGGGATGAAGCGAGGGGCATGGCGGCAGACACGCGGCGATCATAGCCGCTTCGGCCGGCAAAAACTGCGCCCCGCAAACGACAGCGGGGCGGACGATTGCTCGCCCGCCCCGCCCTTCGCAGCCTTGCGGCCGATCAGAGGTTCTTGAGGATGTTGTCGACGACCTTCTTGGCGTCTCCGAACAGCATCATCGTGTTGTCGCGGAAGAACACCTCGTTCTCGACGCCGGCATAGCCCGAGCCCATGCCGCGCTTGATGAAGAGGACCGTCTTGGCCTTCTCCACGTCGAGGATCGGCATGCCGTAGATCGGCGAGGCCTTGTCGGTCTTGGCGGCCGGGTTGGTGACGTCGTTGGCGCCGATCACGAAGGCCACGTCGGCCTGCGGGAACTCGCCGTTGATGTCCTCCAGCTCGAACACCTCGTCGTAGGGCACGTTGGCTTCCGCCAGCAGCACGTTCATGTGCCCCGGCATGCGGCCCGCCACCGGGTGGATGGCGTACTTCACGTCGACGCCTTCCTTCTTCAGCAGATCGGCCATCTCGCGCAAGCTGTGCTGAGCCTGGGCGACCGCCATGCCGTAGCCGGGGACGATGATGACCTTCTCGGCGTTCTTCATGATGTAGGCCGCGTCGTCCGGCGAGCCCTGCTTCACGGGGCGCGTCTCGACCTGGCCGCCACCGGCCGCCGCGGCGGAATCACCGCCGAAGCCGCCGAGGATCACCGAGATGAACGACCGGTTCATCGCGTGGCACATGATGTAGGACAGGATCGCACCCGACGAGCCGACCAGGGAGCCGGTGATGATGAGCGCGAGGTTGCCCAGGGTGAAGCCGATGCCGGCCGCCGCCCAACCCGAGTAGGAGTTGAGCATCGACACGACGACGGGCATGTCGGCGCCGCCGATCGGGATGATGATCAGGCCACCCAGGACCAGCGACACGATCACGATCAGCCAGAACAGCAGCTTCGATTCGGTGCCGATGAAGAAGGCGATCAGCAGCACGAGGCCGGCGGCGAGTAGCGCGTTGATGAGGTGACGCTGCGGCAGCATGATCGGCTTGCCCGACATGCGACCGTCGAGCTTGGCGAAGGCGATGACCGAGCCGGTGAAGGTGATCGCGCCGATCGCCACGCCGAGACCCATCTCGAACAGCGACTGCTTGTGGAAGTGGCCGTTCTCGAGGATGCCGAAGGCCTGGGGCGCGTAGAGCGCACCGGCCGCCACCGCGACCGCCGCGAGGCCGACCAGCGAGTGGAAGGCGGCGACGAGCTGCGGCATCGCCGTCATCGGCACGCGCTTGGCGATCACCGCACCTGCGCCGCCGCCGATGGCGAGGCCGAGGAGAACGAGGATCCAGGCGCCGAACCCGGACGGCGGATGGCCGACCAGCGTGGTGAGGATGGCGAGCCCCATGCCCACCATGCCGTAGAGGTTGCCCTGACGAGCGGTCGTCGGGTGCGAGAGCCCCCGCAGCGCCATGATGAACAGGACGCCGGAGACGATGTAGAGAAGGGAAGAGACGTTTTCCGACATCGCCTCAGGCCTTCTTCTTGTACATGCCGAGCATGCGCTGCGTGACGAGGAAGCCGCCGAAGATGTTCACGGAGGCGAGGACGATACCGATGAAGCCGAAGAAGCGGGCCCAGCCGGTGCCCTTCTCGATCAGCGGGACGCCGACGGCGAGCAGCGCGCCGACGATGATGACGGAGGAGATCGCGTTGGTGACGGACATGAGCGGCGTGTGTAGCGCCGGCGTCACCGACCACACGACGTAATAGCCGACGAAGATCGCGAGCACGAAGATCGCGAGGCGGAACACGGTCGGATCGACCGCGCCGTGGGTGGCGGCCGCGACGCCGTGGCCGAGCGCGTCGGCGATCGACTGGGCGTGGGCGGCGTTCTGCTGGGCGATGTCGGCCGCGGCGCGTGCGGCGGCGGCGGCAGCGTTGGCCTGATCAGCAGGCGAGACGGGCGGAAGGGGGGTTGCCATGATGAGATCCTCCGCGACCGATCAGGCTTTGGGCTGAAAGTTGGGATGGACCACCTGACCGTCGCGGGTGAGGTTGGTGGCCTTGACGAGCTCGTCGTCCCAGTTCACCGCCAGCGCCTTCGCTTCCTTGTCGACCATCGTCTCGACGAAGGCGTAGAGGTTGCGGGCGTAGAGGCTCGAAGCGGTCGCCGCGAGGCGGCCCGGCACGTTGACGTGGCCGACGATCTTCACGCCGTTGCCGACGGTGACGATCTCACCCGCCTTCGCACCCGCGACGTTGCCGCCGCGCTCGACCGCGAGGTCGACGAGCACCGAGCCCGGCTTCATCGAGGCGACCATCTCCTCGGAGACCAGCTTCGGCGCCGGCCGACCCGGGATCAGGGCCGTGGTGATGACGATGTCCTGCTTGGCGATGTGGCCCTTGACCAGCTCCGCCTGCTTCTTCTGGTACTCGGCCGACATCTCCTTGGCGTAGCCGCCGGAGGTCTCGGCCTGCTTGAACTCGTCGTCCTCGACGGCGACGAACTTGGCGCCGAGCGATTCGACTTGCTCCTTCGTCGCCGGGCGGACGTCGGTGGCGGTCACCACGGCGCCCATGCGGCGGGCGGTGGCGATGGCCTGGAGGCCGGCGACGCCGACACCCATGATGAAGATGCGAGCGGCCGGAACGGTGCCGGCGGCGGTCATCATCATCGGCAGGGAGCGGCCGTACTCGGCAGCACCATCGACGACGGCGCGATAGCCCGCGAGGTTGGCCTGGGAGGAGAGGACGTCCATCACCTGCGCGCGGGTGATGCGGGGCATCAGCTCCATGGCGAAGGTGTTCACGCCGGCCTCGGCCGCGGCCTTCAGCTCATCCTCATGGCCGTAGGGGTCCATGATCGCGACGACCGTGGCACCCTTCTGGATCTTGCCCAGTTCGTCCGCGTTGGGACGGCGGACCTTGAGAACGAGATCGGCACCGGAGAGGGCCTCCTCGGCGCTTCCGGCGATCTTGGCGCCCGCGGCCTCGTACTCGGCATCGGGAACGCCGGCCTTGGCGCCGGCCCCCGATTGCACGACGACCTCGCTGCCCAGACCAATGTACTTCTTGACCGTTTCTGGGACGGCCGCGACCCGTGGTTCTATCGGGTCCGTCTCCGTCAAGACGGCAATACGCATCAGTTGCTCCCGTTCTTACAGCCGCCCTTCGGCGTGCCGGTATCCGAGCCTTCTTGGAAGTTCAGATTTGGAAAGGGCCGACCCGATGGGCCGGCCCGAAAGAATCGATCCTCAGCTCAAGAAAAGGATCGCGAGGAGTGCGGCGAGGACGAAGGCTTGAGCCTTCCAGCCGATGGCCGGAACGAAAGCGCCGGCGGCCGCAGCGGCCCAGGAGACCAGCACGCCGATGATCGCGGTCACCCACGCCTCGTGCACGCCGCCGATGGCGAGGGCTACGACCCAGCACAGAACCGTAACGGTGCCAATCTCGACGAAGCGGACAAAGCCCCGGTAGGTCTGCTCGTGGGTCTTCTCGTCCATCGCCGGGCTGTAGCTCAGGCCGGTGAGGGTCTTGGTGTCCGCCATTTTGCGCGCCCGTTCCCTGATGTCGTTTTGCTTGTCACGCGCGGATTTAGCGCAAGGCTTACCCGCTCGCAATCAGCTTGACGGTCAGGCTGGCATGTCGTGAGCCGGCTTTTTCACGCCGGGAGCGGCAGACCGGCCTCTGCCAGGGCAGTTCCCTGACGTTCGGCAAGCGACTCCAGGGAGAAGCGCTCGATTTCGGCCTCGAACAGCCGATGGTAGTTCAGCTCGGAGCGCAGGTGGAGGAATACGGCGCCGAGTCCCACCGCCGCCCGGTCCATGAAGACGAACTCCTGTGGAACCGTGACCGGTCCCCGCTCCTTCAGCGCCTGGTGGACCGAGAAGGCTTCCCGCCGTCCATAGGCCCCCGGCTCGACACCGTCCGCAACGGTGCGGGTGCGGTCTTCCAGCAGCGGGCCGTAGATGAAGCGGGCCCAGATGTTGAGGATTTCGACGGTCTCCCGGTCGAGCTGCTTGAATCCCCAGACCTCGTAGGCGTGGACGACGCGATCTCGATCGTTCTCCAGCAATCCGCGATAGAGGTCGACGACGCCGCCGACGAAGCGGGGGTGGAAGATCCGGACGCAGCCGTAATCGAGCAGGTTGATCCCCTGCGCCTCACCGCCGTCCGAGAAGACGGTGTAGTTGCCCAGATGCGGGTCGCCGTGGATGACAGCGGCGCGGCTGAACGGGTGCCACCACGCCCTGAACATCGCCTGGGCGATGCGGTTGCGAATCTCGAGCGGTGCGTCGGCGAAATTTAGAATTCGCTCGCCGTCGAGCCAGCCGAGGGTGAGCAACCGCTTCGTCGAGAGGTCGGGATGCACCGTCGGCACCCGCACCGAGTCGATGTCCTTGAGCACGCTGCCGTAGAGCGCGGCGTGCTTCGCCTCACGGCCGTAATCCAGCTCCTCCCGCACCCGCGCGCCGATCTCCTTGGCGATCTCCGAGGTGTCGAGCCAGGAATTCATCCGCCGGTGCAGGGCGAAGACGACCTGAAGCTGCTTGAGGTCGGCCTCCACGGCGGATTGCATATCGGGATACTGGAGCTTGCAGGCGAGAGGCGCGCCGTCGAGCGATTCGGCGCGGTGGACCTGCCCCAGCGAGGCGGCGGCCGCCGGTTTGAGGTCGAAGTGGCCGAATCTGTTCTGCCAGTCGGCACCGAGTTCGGCCATCATCCGGCGCTTGACGAAGGCCGCGCCCATCGGCGGCGCGTCGGCCTGGAGCTTCTGAAGTTCCGCCGCGTATTCCGGCGGCAGCAGGTCGGGCACGGTGGCGAGGAGCTGCGCCACCTTCATGATTGGGCCCTTGAGGCCGCCCAGCGCCTGCGCGAGAGCCGCGGCGTTGTTCAGGCTGGCGCCATCCTTGCCGCCGAATAGGCGCGCCGCCGCCATCCGCGCGGCTACGCCCCCGACATTGGCGCCGACGCTGGCGTAACGGCTCGCGCGGGCGGTGAAGCGGTTGGCTTCGCGGTCGGTCTCGGCCATGGACGCGGATCGATTCCTATCGGGACTCGTGCCGAGATAGGCAGGCCGGTGCCCCACGCCCAGTGCGCTGGGACGGCGCGCCGCGGGGACACCCCACGTGAGCCACGCCTTGCGATGCGAGTTCGATCCTTATGGCCCGATTTCGGTTTCGGGGTGATCGTCTCGCTTCGCCCCTGTCACGAGATCAGGGACGGAGCG
This sequence comes from Methylorubrum rhodesianum, assembly GCF_014199985.1. Lineage (GTDB taxonomy): Bacteria > Pseudomonadota > Alphaproteobacteria > Rhizobiales > Beijerinckiaceae > Methylobacterium > Methylobacterium rhodesianum. The sequence goes on from NZ_JACHOS010000002.1 coordinate 271,675, forward strand.
AGACTTTCGTCGGGAGGCAGAAGCGCTATGCCTTGTCTTCCATCGCCTCCAGCTCGGCGATCATCCCTTCGATCATCCCGAGACCGATCTGCCAGAAGCCCGGATCGCTGGCATCGAGCCCGAACGGCTTGAGCAGTTCGCCGTAGGGCTTCGAGCCGCCGGCGGAGAGCAGGGCGAAGTAGCGCTCGACGAAGCCGGACTCGGCGCGGGCGTAGACGCCGTAGAGCGAGTTCACGAGGCAGTCGCCGAAGGCGTAGGCGTAGACGTAGAACGGCGAGTGGATGAAGTGCGGGATGTAGGCCCAGAACGGCTCGTAGCCCTTGTCGAGGGTGATCGCCGGGCCGAGGCTCTCCGACTGCACCGACATCCAGAGCTCGTTGATCTGCTCCGCCGTCAGCTCGCCTCCGGCGCGGGCAAGGTGGACCTTCCGCTCGAACGAGTAGAACGCGATCTGGCGCACCACCGTATTGATCATGTCCTCGACTTTGGCCGCCAGCATGGCGCGGCGCTGGATCGGGTCGGTGGTCTGGCTCAGCAGCCGGCGGAAGGTCAGCATCTCGCCGAACACGCTTGCGGTCTCGGCGAGCGTGAGCGGCGTCGGTGCCATCAGCGCGCCATTGGGCGCTGCGAGCACCTGATGGACGCCGTGGCCGAGTTCGTGCGCCAGCGTCATCACGTCCCGCGGTTTGCCCTGGTAATTCACCAGAACGTACGGGTGGGCCGAAGGCACGGTCGGGTGCGCGAAGGCGCCGGGCGCCTTGCCGGGCCGGGTCGGCGCGTCGATCCAGCCGCCGTCGAAGAACTTTCTGGCGATGCCGGCCATGTCCGGCGAGAAGGCGTTGTAGGCCTCCAGCACCGTGTCGCGGGCCTGCGCCCAGGGGATCGTGCGCTGCTCGACCTTCGGCAGCGGCGCATTGCGGTCCCAATAGGGCAGCGCCTCGACACCGAACCACTTGGCCTTCAGCCGGTAATAGCGGTGCGACAGGCGCGGATAGGCCGCGCGCACGGCCTCGACCATCGCCGCGACGACCTCGGGCTCGACACGATTCGAGAGATGGCGGGCATCGGCCACGTCCTTGAAGCCGCGCCAGCGGTCGGAGATCTCCTTGTCCTTGGCCAGGGTGTTGGTGATCAGCGTGAAGATGCGCAGGTTTGCCCGTAGCGTGTCGCCGAGCGCGAGCGCAGCCTCCTTGCGCACGGCGCCGTCCGGATCCTGAAGCTTGTTCAGGGTCGGCTCCAACGTCAGGCGCTCGCCCTGCACCGGGAAACGCAGTGAGGCGATGGTCTCGTTGAAGAGCCGGTCCCAGGCGGCGCTCGAAGTGACCGACTTGTCGAGGAACAGCTTCTCCGTGCGGTCGTCGAGTTGGTACGGCTTCTCCCGGCGCAGATCCTCGATCCAGGGGCGGTAATGCGCGAGCGGACCGTCGGCCATCGCCGCGTCGAGCACGCCGTCCTCGACGCGGTTCAGCTCCAGGCCGAAGAACAGCAGGTCGCCCGAGGCGGTGGTCAGCCGCTCTCGGGTGTCGCCGTAGAACTTGGCACGGGTCTCGTCGGTGGTGTCGCCGGAATAGACGAGGCCGGCATAGGACATCAGCCGTCCCATCAGATCCTCGATCCGCTCGTAGGCCCGCACCGCCTCGCCGAGAGCCGAAGACGCGTCCGGTCCGGCGGCAATCTCGGCGATCCGGCCGGCATAACGCTCGGCAAAGTCTCTGCTCTCGGCTTCGGCCCGTTCGAGGTCGTTACGGAAAACGGGGTCGTCCATGCCGGAATAGAGATCGGTGAGGTCCCATTCGGGCAGCGTGCCGAGATCGGCCGCCTGCAGCGCGCCGCGCACGGCCGCAAGTTCCTCAGTCCCCCTCAACAGATCCGGGGATAGGGCAGCGAAGACGGCTCGGCTCGACATGATGTGATGTTTCCTCGACGCGTTGGACCGCGGGTTGGCATGCTATGCGCCGGCGCGGCCGGGGTCAGATATCGAGCGCGAGGCGCCTTCGATCAACCGCGCCCTGCAATCCCAGGCGCTGCGGCGCCCGGGGATCGGGCGCAACGGCGGCCGAACGGCCGGACGGGGCAAAATTCGAGCGTCGTTAAGCGGGGCTTTACGCTCTTGGGCGACCCTGTGCCTCGAAACGAAACAGCCGCCGCCATGTGCCCGCCGCTCTCTCCACGGAGGCTGCGTCGGCTCGCGGCCGGTTCGAACGGAAAGCGAGGCGCCCCGCATGTCGACCACCGTTCTCATCATCGACGACGATCCCGTTCAGCGCCGCCTCGCCGAGGCCATGGTACGCCGCCTCGGTTTCGAGGCCCGGGTCGCGGAGAACGGTCACGACGGACTCGCTGTCCTGCGGGGCGGGGAAAGCGTCGATGTCGTGCTGCTCGATCTCGTCATGCCCGGCGGCATGGACGGATTGAGCGTGCTGGCGGAGATGCGCAAAAGCGGGATCGACACGCCGGTCATCGTGCAGACCTCGAACGGGTCGATCGACACGGTGGTGAACGCCATGCGCGCGGGCGCCGTCGATTTCGTGGTCAAGCCGGCCGGTGCCGAGCGGCTCCAAGTCTCGATCAAGAACGCTCTACGGGTCGACCAGCTCGAGGAGGAGGTGCGCCGCATGCGCCGCCGCGCCTCCGGGGCCTTGGGATTCAAGGATCTCGCCTCCAAGAGCCCGGACATGGAGCGGGTGATCCGGTTGGCGGAGCGAGCGGCGAAGTCGAACATCCCCGTTCTGATCGAGGGCGAGTCGGGCGTCGGCAAGGAGGTGCTGGCCCGGGCGATCCAGGGGTCGGGTGACCGGCGCGGCAAGCCCTTCGTCACCGTGAACTGCGGCGCGATTCCCGAGAACCTCGTCGAATCCACTCTGTTCGGCCACGAGAAGGGTGCCTTCACCGGCGCCACCGAGAAGCATGTCGGCAAATTCGTCGAGGCGTCGGGCGGCACGCTGTTCCTGGACGAGATCGGCGAGCTGCCGCTCGATGCGCAGGTGAAGCTCCTGCGGGCGTTGCAGGAAGGCGAGGTCGATCCGGTGGGCGGCAAGCGCGCCGTGCGCGTCGACATCCGCCTCATCTCGGCGACAAACCGCTCGCTCCTCGACCTGGTTAAACAGGGCAATTTCCGCGAGGATCTCTATTATCGGCTCAACGTCTTCCCGATGACGCTGCCGCCGCTGCGGGCCCGGCGCGAGGACATTCCGGATCTGGTGCGCTCGTTCTGCGCGCGATTCGCGGCGGAGGAAGGCAAGCGCCTGCGCGGCATCACGGCGGAGGCGATGGCTCTGCTCTCCCGCTACCCCTGGCCCGGCAACGTGCGCCAGTTGGAGAACGCGCTCTTCCGCGCTGTGGTGCTCGCCGACGGCGACGAACTGACGGTGGCGGAATTCCCGCAGATCGCCGCGCAGGTCGAGGGCTTCGACGTGCGCATCCCGCCGCTGCCGTCGCAGGCGGCCCTGCCTGCGGGCGGCCTCGAGCCGGTGCGGGAGATCGTGCGCGTCGAAGTGCGTGATCCGCACGCAATGTCGCTCGTGGTCGAGGACACCGGCGACATGAAGACGATGGAGGCGGTCGAGGCGGAGGTGATCCGCTTCGCTCTCCAATTCTACCGCGGCCGAATGTCCGAGGTCTCCCGCCGCCTCGGAATTGGCCGATCCACGCTCTACCGCAAGCTCAAGGAACTCGGCCTCGACGAGGAAGAGCGGTCCGAGGACGCCGCCTGAATCTGGGGACCGAAGGGAACAGCCGCCAAGGCTCGGCTGTTCGATCTCAAGGTCAGGCTTGGCTTTAAGGCATGGCCGTGTGGTTGCGCACGGTCGAGCCTGGGTCGATGATCTTTAAGCGGAGCTGCGGCATTCTCGGCCGTATCCAGGGAGTTGCCGACATGCGCGCTGCATCGGGAGCCGGAACGGGCGTGGCGCGGACCCTGTCCGTCGCCTTGGCCGCTCTCCTCGCATTCGGCCACGCCGCCGCTCGTGCGGAAGAGCCCGCCGCCGAAAGCGGGATCGTCATCCGCAAGGCGGCGGTCGATCCCGCGGACGGAGCGGCCGTATCCCCGAACCCGAACGAGGCGACGCCCCCGGCCGCCGAGGCGCCCGCCCCCTCCGAGGCCCCCGCTTCGTCCGAGTCACCCGCCCCTGCCCCGACTGCCGAGGGGCCGCCGATTCCGGTCGCACCGAGCGAGCCGCTTCCGGCGGCGGTCTATGCGCGCCTCAACGATTCGGCACCGCTGCTGCAGCGGCTGACCGGCAAGGATCGTGAGGCGATCCAGTCTGTCTACGCGCTCGGCAACTTCAAGCCGATCTGGGTCGAGAAGGGCGCCTTCAATGCCGCCGCCAACGCGGCGATCGCGCGCCTGCGTGCGGCGGGCGAGGACGGCCTCGACCCGAATGCCTATCCTGTGCCGGCGGTGGGCAAGCTCAGCCGTCCGGACACGGATGCGGAGATCGCCGACGCCGACCTCAAACTCTCGGCCTCGTTCGCCCTCTATGCCCGCGACGCACGCGGCGGGCGGGTGAACCCGGCCGCGATCTCGAAGCTGATCACCCCGAGCCTCGACCTGCCATCGGCCGATGCGGTGCTGACTCGCCTCGCCGCGGCGGGCACGCAGGCCGGCGAGGTTCTGCAATCCTACAATCCGCGGCAACCGGGCTACCTCGCCCTGAAGGAGCGGCTCGCCGCCCTGAGGGTCGGACGGACGCAAGGCGCGCCGAGCGTCAAGCTTCCCGATGGACCCGTCCTCAAGCTCGGGATGAGCGATCCGCGCGTGCCGCTCCTGCGCAGCCGCTTCGGCCTCGAAGCGCGCGCGGGCTCCCTCGACGCCGCGCCCGCGGAGGCCGACGCCTACGACCGCGCGGTCGCCGATGCGGTGAAGGACTTCCAGCGCAGCCGCGGCTTGCCCGCGAACGGCACGCTCACCCGCGCCACCGTCGCGGCGCTCGCCAATCCGAGCGTCCCGAAGGCGAGCGCGAGCGAAGCCGACATCCTCGTCAACATGGAGCGCTGGCGCTGGCTGCCGTCCGAACTCGGACCGGACTACGTCTTCGTCAACGTGCCGGAGTTCAAGCTGAAGGTCTTCCGCGGCGGCAGCCTGCGGGACGAGACGCGTGTCATCGTCGGAAAGCCGACGAGCCCGACCCCGATCTTCTCGGGCATGATGGAGTATGCCGTCGTCAATCCGTCCTGGTACGTGCCGCCCTCGATCCTCAAGCAGATGCTCGCCTCCGGCCGCACCGCCGGTTTCGAGGTCGTGCGCAGGGGCGGCACGATCTCGCTGCGTCAGCCGCCGGGCGAGCGGAATGCATTGGGCTTCATCAAGTTCATGTTCCCCAATCAGCACGCGGTCTATCTGCACGACACGCCGAACCGCTCGCTGTTCTCGGCCTCGACCCGCGCCTTCAGCCATGGCTGCGTGCGCGTGGACGATCCGTTCCGCTTCGCCGACGCGGTGCTCCCGAGCTGGACGCAGGAGCGCCTGAAGAAGCTGATCGGCAAGGGGGAGCGGACGCTGCGCCTGCCCGAGAAGCTGCCGGTGCATCTCGCCTACTTCACCGCGGAGGTGGACTCTCTCGGCTCCTACCGCACCCTGTCCGACCTCTACGGCTACGACGGTCCGATGAAGGTGGCTCTCGGCCTCGCCGCCCGCTCGGACGCTGTGGCGAAGGGGCCCGCGGCCACGAAGCCGAAGGCCGCCGATGCCCGCCCGGCCTCACGTCGGGCCGCGGCGCGCGAGGCGGCACGCAGCGAGCGCCGTGCCGCGCCGCGTCGGGCGCCGGACATGTTCGGTGAGCCGGACGGCGGCCAGGTCTACGCCTATCCGCAGCGCAGCTTCTGGTAGGGCCAACCCCGCACCGTTTCCCGTTCTGGTCGGCAGCGGCGTCATCCTCGGCGGGACAGCGGGCGGCGAAGCCCTTGCGAGGCTCTTTTTTGCCACGGTTCGTCCGTAGCCGTCACAGAAGACGGCAAGCAGCACGGGCCCCGACGACCCGCCTTTCCGGTCCTCGGCCATCCTTGCGCCCCGCGACATCGCCGATGTCGCGGCCGTCCCGCGAGGTAAGGACCATGCTGCGCACGATCCGCGACCGCCTGCCTTCGAACCGGACGACATCCTCCCCGCGCCTGAAGCGTCTCGCTTCCGCCGCCGGCGCCATGGCTGCGCTGCTGGTGGCCGGGACGGCTGAAACCCAGGACGCGATCGCCAACGGCGACACCCGCACCCTCTCGATGGTCCACCAGCACACCGGTGAGACGCTGAACGTCACCTTCAAACGCGACGGACGCTACGACCGGGCCGCCCTCGATCAGATCAACTGGCTGATGCGCGACTGGCGCGAGAACGAATCGATCAGGATGGACCCGCGCCTGTTCGACGTGGTGTGGGAGGCGCAGCGCTCCGTCGGCTCGACTGCTCCTCTGCGCATCGTCTGCGGCTATCGCAGCTCGAAGACCAACGGCATGCTGCGCCGACGCTCCTCCGGCGTCGCCGAGACCAGCCAGCACATGCTCGGCAAGGCCATGGATTTCTTCATGACCGATGCCTCGATCGACCAGATCCGCGCGGTCGGCATGCGCATGCAGCGCGGCGGCGTCGGCTGGTATCCCCGTTCCGGCTCGCCTTTCGTCCACCTCGATGTCGGCTCAGTGCGGTCATGGCCGCGCATGAGCCACGACCAGCTCGCGCGGCTGTTTCCGGACGGCAAGACCGTCCATCTGCCCGCCGATGGCAAGCCGCTGGCCCGCTACGAGGAGGCGCGCGCCGAGATTCTGGCGCGCGGCGGCACGGTGCTCGGCTACACGGCGGTCGCCAGCGCCGACGAGATCGACGACGGGCCCGGCCTCAAGGGCTTCTTCGCCTCGCTCTTCGGTGGCGGCAGCGGGACGGACGCGCCGCCGGCCGCGCTCGCCAATGCGCAGACGCCGGCCAAGGCGCGGGCCAAGTCGAACATCGTCGTCGCGAGCGCCGACCCGGCCGATGGGGCTGCGGCCATGGCCTACGCCGCATCGAACGCTTCCGATGTCCTGCCTGCGGCCGGCTTGCGCCGGGACGGTGCCTCGGCGAAGGAGCTGCTGACGGGAGAGAAGGACCAGTCGGTCGTCGCACCGCTGCCACCGCGGCGGCCCGCAGAGTTCGCCGTCGTCGCTACGGCTCTGACTATTCCGCTTCCGCCGCAGCGTCCGGTGCGGCTCGCCTCCCTCGACGGCGAAGGCTTGAGCGGCATGGTGCATGTGGCGCAGGCGGAGGTCGATACCGCCTCCGATCCGACGGAGTCCAGCGTGTCCGAGGCGCGTCTGGTGCCGGCCGATGCCGATCCGCGCGAGCAAATGCGCGGCCTGCTCTTCGCCGCGGTTCAGGGCGTTTCGGAGCCCGCGGCCGCGACGGCTCCCGTCCGCGTGGCGCTGGCTCGTCCGCGCCCCGATGAGGCGTTGCCCGCGGAGGCGCTGCACATTCCGTCCGAGCCTCTCGAGAGCCGCTTCTCCACCGAACCTTGGTCGCTCTCGGCTGCCCGCTTCACCGGCTCCGTCACCGGCGGACCGGCTCTCACCCGCTGACGCCTGGAACTCTCAGGGCCGCTCGACGAGCCGCCGCGCTCATTGGTCTTGAGAAGCACCCGATCGCGCGGTGCCTGACTGCCTTGAGACCCGAGCCCAACCCGCCTCGGGCGGGGTGGCGACAAGTGTGGGCGAGCGATCCAGGGCGTCGCATTGTCCCGATAGATCGTCGCGCTGGATCGCTTCGCTCCACTCCGCGATGACGGCGGAGCGCTACGCCATCCCGAGAGCCTGCAGGTACAGTTCGAGGATCGCCTCTTCCTCCTGGCGCTCGTCGTGATCACGCTTGCGCAGGGAGATGATCTTGCGCAACACCTTCACGTCGAACCCGTTGGCTTTGGCTTCGGCGTAGACGTCCTTGATGTCGCCCGCGATGCCGGCCTTTTCTTCTTCGAGGCGCTCGATGCGCTCGATGATGCTCTTGAGCTGGTCGGCGGCGACCGAGGACGGATCGACGGCGGGGGCAGGCGATGCGGCCATGGCAGCGCTCCTTCATGCGAGGGATAGCGTGCGTCCGAGGGCGCACGCCGGATGCCCCGGGATTACGGCATCAACCTTACCCGCTCGTTGATGCCGCGCCGGCCGTTCAGTGACCGGCGGGCGGGACGGCGGCGAACCGGGCCTGCTGATCGGGGCTGGCCTCGGTCTGGTGCTTCCGCTTCCAGTCCTCGTAGGGCATGCCGTAGACGTGCTCGCGGCTCTGATCCTTCGAGAGATCGAGGCCGCGCTCGTCCGCGGCATCCTTGAGCCAGTTCGACAGGCAGTTGCGGCAGAAGCCGGCCAGATTCATCAGGTCGATGTTCTGCACGTCGGTGCGGTTGCGCAGATGCGAGACGAGGCGGCGGAACACGGCCGCCTCCAGCTCGGTCCGCGTCGCGGGGTCGATTCCGTTCATGGGGTTGGTCATGGGGCGGCTCTCCAAGTCGATGGGGTGCCGCAGAGGTCGTCCCGCAGAGCGGTGGCGTCAAGCGGGCGGGCGCAGCATCGGTCCGAGGATGCGGGCGAAGCGTTGCGCCCATTCCTCCTGGCCTTCCGGACCGCCGATGAGATCCTGGCGAATTTCGATCAGGGCGTTGGGCAGGCCGCGGGCGGTGGCGTGCCGATCGATCGTGTCGCCCGGCAGCCCGCCGCCGTAAGGCTGGTTGTCTCCGACGCAGAGCCCCGCCGGATCGGCCTTGAGCGCCTCGATGATCAGGCGACTCAAGCCTGCGTCCCGGTCGTAGAGGATTCCGACCTGCCAGGGCCGGGCGATCGTGCGCCAGAACGGCGTGAAACTGTGCATCGTGACGAACATCGGCCGCACGCCGGCCGCCTCGGCCCCGGCAACCGCCTCGTCCACGGCGCGGTCGAAGGGCACGTAGAAGCGCCGGATCCGCTCGGCGACGCCGGCCGCATCGATACGGGCGTTGCCCGGCACGATCGCGCCGTCGGACAGGCGCATCACGAGGGTCGGATCGAGCCGTCCGCGGTTCGGGTCGATGATGAGACGCGAGAACCGGGTCAGGACTGCCGGCACGCCGAGCCGGGCGGCGAGGCGGCGGGTCACCCCGGCGGCGCCGATGTCGTAGGCGATGTGGCGGGCAAATTCCGGCTCCGGAACGCCGAGCCGAGCGAGATCGTCCGGTACGGCGTTCGAGGCGTGCTCGCACACGAGAAGGAGGCCGCGGGACGGATCGCCCGCGATACGTTCCACAGGATGTTCGGGAAGGGTTTGAGTCTCGGGTTCGACGGACAGCATGAGCGGATATTTGGGCCGGGGCGGCCGGATCGGAAGGGGCGAACCCGGTATGGCAGGTCCGCGAGGCGGATCGTTGGCCGTACGGTCAAAAAGAATGCTCCGCCGCCCGAAAGTTTTGTGAAACCGCGAAGGCTTGCCGACACGGCAGCGCTCGGGCAAGCAAACGCTCAAACAAGAACCGTGCGAGGACGCCCATGACCGCCCCTGCCCCGACCGATCCGGCCAACGCGGAGCGTCGTGCCCTCCTCTCGTCGATACTCGACGAGGCGATCGCGGCCGCGCACCCGCGCAAGTGCCTCGTCGGGCATCTGCCGGCGCCGACGCCGGGACGGCTGATCATCCTCGGCGCGGGCAAGGCCGGCGGCAGCATGGCTGCGGTAGCGAGCCGGTTCTATCGCCAGGAGCACGGCGTGCCGGAGGATCGCATTGTCGGCCTCGCGGTGGCGCGTCACGGTTACGGGGAGGACGCGCCGGGCATCCGCATGGTCGAGGCGGGTCACCCGGTCCCTGATGCGGCAGGCATCGAAGCCACAAAGGAAGCGCTTGCCATCGCCGCGAGTGCCGGCCAGGAGGACGAGGTTCTGGTGCTGCTCTCCGGCGGCGGCTCCGCGAACTGGATCGCCCCGGCCGGCAACCTGACGCTGGCGGAAAAGCAGGCGATCACCAAGGCATTGCTGCGCTCGGGTGCGCCGATCAACGAGATCAACGCCGTGCGCAAGCATCTCTCGCGCATCAAGGGCGGCCGCCTCGCGGTCGCCGCACGCAACGCCAAGTCGATCCTGACACTGGCGATCTCGGACGTGCCGCACGACGATCCGTCGGTGATCGCCTCCGGCCCGACCGTGCCGGACCCCTCGACGCTGGCCGATGCCAGGGCGATCTGCGAACGGCGCGGCATCAGCCTGCCCGGATCGGCTTTGGCCCTTCTGAACGACCCGGCCAATGAGACGCCAAAGGCGGGCGATCCGGCCTTCGCCAGGGCCGAGTACCGCATCATCGCCCGCCCGATCGATGCGCTGGAGGCCGCGGCCGCGGCCGCCCGCCGCGCGGGTTACGAGCCGGTGATGCTGGGCTCGGACCTCGAAGGCGAGGCGCGCGAGGTCGCCGCCGAACATGCGCGCCTCGCACGGGAGGCGAAGCAGGCCGGCCGGCGCGTGGCGCTGATCTCGGGCGGTGAACTCACCGTCACCATCCGCGGCGAGGGTGACGGCGGGCCGAACCAGGAATACGCGCTGGCCCTCGCCCTCGCTCTCGACGGTGCCGAAGGCATTGCCGGAATCGCCGCCGATACCGATGGCACCGATGGCGGGCGCGGCGCGGCGACCGATCCGGCGGGCGGTCTCGTCGACGAGACGACGCTGGCGCGGGCGCGGGCCGCCGGACTCGATCCGCGGGCGATGCTGACGGACAATGATTCGACGCGATTCTTCGCGACAATCGGCGATCTCGTTCAGCCGGGCCCCACCCGTACCAATGTCAACGATTGCCGCGTCATCCTCGTGGGCTGAAGCCCGATCCAAGGTCCGTCGCGCCCGGCGGGTGCTCCTGGGCTTTGGCGTCGCGGCGGGTCTCGCCACCCTCCCCTTCCCCGCCCTCGCCGACCTGCGCCTGTGCAACCAGACCGCCAGCAAGGTCGGCGTGACGCTGGGCTACCGCGATGCGCAGGGTTGGGTGACGGAAGGCTGGTGGGAGTTGAAGCCGCGCAACTGCGAGACCCTGCTTCGGGGGTCGCTGGCGGCGCAGTTCTACTACATCTATGCCGTCGATTACTCGCGCGGCGGCGAGTGGAGCGGTCGGGCCATGATGTGTACCCGCGACACGGCCTTCACGATCCGAGGTGTCGAGGATTGTCTCGCCCGCGGCTTTGACCGTAACGGCTTCATTGAGGTCGACACGGGTCAGCAGCGGAACTGGACGATCCAGCTCTCCGATCCCGGGCAGCCGCTCGCCGGCGGACCGTGAGGCGGTTGCCGGCCGGCTGAGTCGGAGCGGCCGCGATCACCATGGCTCCCCATCGGCGCACGCCACGCCGGAGCATGCACTGCCCGCGAGCCCACGGCTGTTAGGTCGACAGGGCGGAGCCGCCCGCCTCCGTTTCCGGATGAAGACGCCGTGCGCTCGTGTCCCCTGCCGCGCGGCTGAGCGGGACTGCATGGCCGAACGCGTTCCTTAGCTCCGGCCGGGATCTCTGTCCCGCAAACGAGAGCGGGCGCCCCGTGGGGCGCCCGCCATACCCGAACAGCGATGGAAGCAGGGCTCAGAGGCCGCCGAACTTGTAGTTGAAGCCGGCGCGGATCAGGCTGCCCTCGGTCGAGAAGCGCGAGGTGTAGGAGCCGCCCGGACCACCCGGAACCGAACCGACCAGAACGTTGCGGCTGCCGAGGTCGTAGCGGATGTACTCCGCCTTGATCGTGACGTCGGACTTGATGCCGAGGTAGCGGCCGAGGGAGAAGTAGGTCAGGAAGCTGTCGGCCGGGATCGCGTACTCGATGCCGCCGCCGTAGTTGTAGCCGGTCTCGAAGATCTTGCGACCGCCACCGGTGTACTGCAGCAGGGTGGCGCCCGGGTTGTAGAAGTCGGCGCCGTAGCTGACGTGGCCGAACGCCAGACCGCCGGTGCCGTAGACGAAGAACCGATCGAAGGCGTAGCCGAGCTTGCCGTTGACGGTGCCGAGGAAGTCGAGGTCCTGCGTGTAGACGCTGGCATTGCCGACCACCGGGTTCGGCGTGCCGTAGAAACCGGTCCGCTTGTCGAGGTCGAGCCAGGTCGCGTCGAAGGCGACGCCCGCCACGAAGCCGGAGCCGGGGGTGAACTGAACGTTGTAGCCGAAGCCGCCGCCGATGCGGGAGAAGCCGTCGACCTCGCTCTTGATGGAGGCGGCCCGGCGGCCGAGCGCGACGTTGGCGCCGGTGAAGGGGTCGTTGCCGCGGGTCTGGATGTTCGGGTTGTCGGTGAAGGCGTAGCCGGTGTGCAGGCCGGCGTAGAAGCCGGTCCAGGTGAAGACCGGGACCGGGGCGAAGGCGACCGGCGGAGCCTCACGGCGGGGCAGGTCGGCGGCGAGGGCCGCGGTGGTCGCGAGCGCTGCGGCGCTGCCCAGGAGGAGAGCTCTGATCACGGGAGGAATCGCCTTTTTCTGGATGTGCTGATTTCGACGCTCAAGCTAGCAGCGTTGCGGTCAAGCTGCCTATGACTTTCCAGCAACACGCGGCCTGGATGCCGCTCCAGTTGCGTTCACGAAATGTTAAACCTGCAAGTACCGCGAAGTTAAAAGGCCAAACGAACGAGCTTTCGCAGCAGAGGTTCCCTCCGTCCGAAAATTCATGACACAGGTTCGTGGTGCGGCCTTGACCTTCGGGGCTGAGGGATGCTTCTGGCCCGCAAGCCCCCGTCCGGCCAACGGCACCATCTCATAAGGTGCCGCGCATTTGCCGGACCGTTCCCGCGCGCGATGTCCGCGACCAGCGGGTCCAGCGGGTGTTGGAGGCTCCATTGAAGCGCTCGCGCCGCACCAAGATCGTCGCCACCCTCGGCCCGGCATCCGATACGCCGGAAATGATCGAGAAGCTGTTCCACGCCGGTGCGGACGTGTTCCGCATCAATATGAGCCATTTGGCTCGTGAGAAGCTCCCCGAGCGGATCGAGGTGATCCGTACCATCGAGCGCGAAGCCAAGCGCCCGATCGGCATCCTCGTGGATCTCCAGGGACCGAAGCTGCGGCTCGGCACCTTCGTCGGCGACGCGGCCGAACTAGAGAACGGTCAGACCTTCGTTCTCGATTCGGATCCGACGCCGGGCAATGCCGACCGCGTCTATCTCCCTCATCCCGAGATCCTCGAGGCGATCGAGCCGAATCACGGAATTCTGATCGATGACGGCAAGCTCCGACTCGTCGTCACCGAGGTCAGCGAGGGCCGTGCCGTCACCCGCGTCGAAGTCGGCGGCCGTATTTCCAACCGCAAGGGCGTCTCGCTGCCCCACACGGTCCTGCCGCTGCCGGCGATGACCGAGAAGGATCGGGGCGATCTCGAAGCGGGGTTGGCCGCCGGGGCCGATTGGATCGCCGTCTCCTTCGTGCAGCGGCCGGAGGACGTGGCCGAGGTGAAGAAGGTTGCCGCCGGCCGCGCCCAGGTGATGGCGAAGATCGAGAAGCCGCAGGCGCTCTCGCGCCTCGACGAGATCATCGAGATCTCCGACGGGATCATGGTCGCCCGCGGCGACCTCGGCGTCGAGATGCCGCTCGAACAGGTGCCGGGTGTGCAGAAGCGGATCACCCGCGGTGCGCGCCGACTCGGCAAGCCGGTCGTCGTCGCGACGCAGATGCTCGAATCGATGATCACCGCGCCGGTGCCGACCCGCGCCGAGGTGTCGGACGTGGCCACCGCCGTGTACGAGGGCGCGGATGCGGTCATGCTCTCGGCCGAGAGCGCTGCCGGCCAGTTTCCGGTCGAGGCGATCGCCACCATGAGCCGGATCGCCGAGCAGGTGGAGCGCGACGCGCTCTACTGGTCGATCCTGATGGCACAGCGCTCCGAGCCCGAGCCGACCGCCTCCGATGCCATCGCCGCCGCGGCGCACCAGATCGTCGAGGCCCTCGGCCTGCGCTCGATCATGGCCTGGACCCATTCCGGCTCGACGGTGTTGCGTTTGGCGCGCGCGCGGCCGAACGCCAGCGTCATTGCCCTGACACCGAAGCGCGAGACGGCGCGGCGCCTCACCATGGCCTGGGGCGTGCACCCGATCGTCACCAAGGATGCCAGCGACGTGGACGACATGGCGTTCCGCGCGGCGAAGTTCGCGGTGCGCGAGCGCTTCGCCGAGATCGGCGACCGGGTCATCGTGGTAGCGGGCGTGCCGTTCGGAATCCCGGGCGCGACGAACATGGTGCGCATCGCCTTCGTCACCCGCGAGCACGCCGAGCGGGCCTAGCGCCTCACCGCCTCCGCCAGGGCCTCGACTTCGCGCACGAGCCGGTCGGGGGCGGTATAGGTCACCATGTGTCCGGCGCCCGGCAGCACGACCTGCCGGGCATGCGGCATCGCCCGGCTCAGGGGATCCGCCTGCAAGTTCGTTCGGACGACGGGGTCGGCCTCACCGGCGACGATGACGCTCGGGACGCCGATGGTTTCGTAGCGCGGCGCCTGCTCGGCGAGAGCGGCCGGCAGGCCGGCGAGATCCTGGATGTTGGCAAGCGCGGGGCCGGGCCGGAGGATTAGCGGCGCGCGGCTCGCCTCGACATAGTTCTCGACCGCCCGTTCCGGGCGGAAGACGCTGACCGAGACCGAGGGCAGGTAGTACAGCCCAAGCGGCACGGCGAGGGTGCGGGTCAGCAGCCACGTCACGGATGGCGTCAGGGCGATCTCCGCCCACCAGGGCAGCGGTCGCGGCGGAAACGGCATCGCCACGGGCGCCACGAGAACGAGTCCCGCCACCTGTTCCGGCCGGTCGAGGGCCATCCGCAGCGCGAGAGCCCCCGACCACGAATGGCCCAGCAGGATCACCGGCCCGGTCCCGAGCTTGTCGAGAGCTTGGCCTAGGGCCCGGCCCTGAAAGGCCGGCGAGGCGGCATCCGCGCCACCGATTCGGTCGCTGTTGCCATATCCCGGCCGGTCGAAGGCGATGACGCGGAAGCCCGCCCGCGCGAGACGGCGGCCGACGCCCTCCATCGGGTCGTAGGCGTTCGCCGAGGCGCCGTGGAGCAGCACGATCGTCGCCCGCGCATCCTTTCCGCCTCCATCCTCGAGATAGGCGATACGTCCGCCATCGATCGCGACGCGTCGGTCGGCGCCCGGATAGCGAGCTTCGACTCGCCAGGCGATCAACCGTGTCGCGACGGCCGCGCAGGCGAGAACCAGTGCGACGAGGGCGATCGCCGCCGCAGCGAGGCCGACGGCGAAGCGCAGGGCATCGGCAAGGCTCACGACGCGCGCTTCAGAGGTCGCGTCCCTCGACCTCGGGCGTCAGCCGCTCGATGGCCTTCTTCAGCACGTCCCATTGCGGGTACAAGGCTTCCGCGCGGCGGAAGGCCTCGAGGGCGCGTCGCTTGTCGTCCTGGGCGAGGTAGAGCTTCCCCAGCGCCGCCCACGCCTCGAAATGGCGCGGCTCCAGCACGAGGGCGCGCTGCAGGTCGGCGATGGCCGTGGCGGAATCGGAGAGGCGCCAGAAAAGGGTCGCCCGCCGGCTCCAGCCCTCGGACCAGTTCGGCTCCAGGGCGACGGCGCGATCCATCAGTTCGACGGCGAGCGGCAGGTCGTTGCCGCCCATCGCCTGCCGGGCGCGGTCGGAGAGGAGATCGGCCGTCGCGCTGCCGGATCGGCCGAGACGGCGCTCGATCAGGGTGGCGATCGCCTTGGCCTCGGTCTCGTCACCGGCCTGCTTCAGGCGGGTGTAGAGATCTTCGAGGCTGATTGGCGGGTGGGCCTTGTGCTCCTTCTCGAGGCGCGGCTTGTCGGCCGCCGCTGCCGGCTGGTCCGTGCTCGCGAGGGCGAGGCCGAGGCAGAGGGCAGTCAGGAGAGGTGTGCAGCGGGCGTCCATGGGTCCGGAGCTTCCACCCCGAACCCGGCTCCCGTCAACGCGCTTCGGTGCCGCGTCTGCCGCGCGGCGAACCGATCAGCCCTGGCGGGCCTTGAAGCGCTTCTGGGTCTTGTTGATGACGTAGACGCGGCCCTTGCGGCGCACGAGCTGGTTGTCGCGGTGACGGGCGCGCAGCGACTTGAGCGAGTTGCGAATCTTCATCGGTCTCACATCGGCACGGATTCGAGACCGGCCGCCTGTTGTTCAAGGTGTCTCGAAGGGACGGAGCGCCGCGAGGACGCTCCGGCGATGACGTCAGCGACATCGCGGGGAGGCGGTCGCCTTATCAGACAACCCGCCTGCGAGGCAAGATTGTCAGCGCTCGCGCCACGCTTTGGCGATCTGATCGGTCAGCGGCTTGGTGAGGTAGGACAGCACCGAGCGCTCGCCGATCTGCGTGTAGGACTCGACCGGCATGCCCGGCACCAGACGCAGACCCGCGAGTCGCTCCTTCTGATCCTCGCGGATGCGGATGCGCGCCGTGTAGTAGCTCTGCCCGGTCTTGGGGTCCTGGGTCACATCGGCCGAGACCCGCACCACCTCGCCGTCGATTTCCGGCGTCGTGCGCGTGTTGAAGGCGGGGAAGCGCAGCACCGCCTTCTGCCCGACCCGGACGTTGTCGATGTCCTGCGGCTGAACCCGCACCTCGACCAGAAGCTGGTCGGAGGCCGGCACGATCAGCATCGCCGGCTCGCTCGGGACCACGAGACCGCCCACCGTGTGCACGCTCATCTGGTGCACGAACCCGTCCTGCGGCGCGCGCAGCTCGACCCGCTTCAGCTGGTCCTCGGCCGCCACGCGCTTCTCGCGCAACTCCGACCACTTGCCGCGGATCTCCGCCAGATCCTTGCCGACCTCCGTGCGCATCTCCCCGTCGATCTGGATGATCTGCAACTCGGTCTCGGCGATCTTTCCGCGGGCCGAGGCGGTGGAGGCGACGAGCTGGCCGCGCTCGCCCTCCAGTCGGGCGGCGTCGCGTTCGAGCGCCGTGACGCGCGAGAGCGGCACGAGGTTCTTGGCGTAGAGGTCGCGCACGCCGGTCAGCTCGTGACCGATCAGGTTGATCTCCCGGTCCTTGGCCGCGGCCTGTTTGGTGAGCCCGTCGATTTCCTGGCGCAGCTGGTCGACGCGCTCGCGCAGCTGCGCCTTCTGGCCCTCGCGGCCGGCGACGCGGGAGGCGAAAAGGCGCGATTCGCCGTCGATCAGCCGGGCGACGCTGGGATCGGTGTCGATGCGCGCGACGAGCTCAGGGGGGAAGGTGATGGTCCTGAAGCCGTCGCGTTCGGCCTCATCCCTGGCGCGGCGGGCGGCCAGTTCGTCCATGGCCTTCAGGACGATGTCGAGATTGGCCCGGGTCTGTGTCTCATCGAGCCGGACCAGCACGTCGCCGGCCGCAACGCGCTGGCCCTCGCGCACCAGAAGCTCGCCGACGACGCCGCCGGTGGGGTGCTGGACCTTCTTCACGTCGGTCTCGACCACGAGCTGGCCCGGCGCGATCACCGCGGCCGAGATGTCGGTGAAGACGGCCCAGCCGCCGACGCCGAAGACGAGCGCGATCGAGAGGCCGATCGCGACGGCGAGGTGGCGCCGGATCGAGCCGTGGGCGACGGGCCGCGGCAGTGCCGGGGCGAGGCCGCTCAGGGGGGCGAGGGAGGAGGGGGCAAGCGTCGAGGACATCAGGCACTCTCACGAATCGTGGGCGCGGTTGCCGATCCGGCCGAAGACTCGGCGGTGACCGGAACCGGGGTCGGCGCGGGGCGCAGCACGCGCTTGAGGATTTCGTCCTTGGGCCCGAAGGCCTGTGCGCGGCCGTCGGCCATCATCAGAATCAGGTCGAGGGCGGCGAGCGCGCTCGGGCGGTGGGCGACGACGACGCAGATGCCGCCGCGCTGGCGCACACCGAAGATCGCCTGCGTCAGCGCGTTCTCGCCCTCGCTGTCGAGGTTGGCGTTGGGCTCGTCGAGCACCACGAGGAAGGGCTCGCGATAGAGCGCGCGGGCGAGGCCGACGCGCTGGCGCTGCCCGGCGGAAAGCCCGGTGCCGCCCTCGCCGATGCGGGTGTCGTAACCCTCGGGCAGCCGCAGGATCAGTTCGTGGACGCCGGCCGCCTTGGCCGCCGCGATGATCGCCTCGGCGGGAGCGTCCGGCTCAAAGCGGGCGATGTTCTCGGCCACGCTGCCGGCGAACAGCTCGACCTCTTGCGGCAGGAAGCCGATATGCCGGCCGAGATCGCCGCTCGTCCACTGGTCGAGGGCGGCGCCGTCGAAGCGGACCTTTCCGCGCACGGGCGGCCAGACGCCGACCAGCGCACGCACCAGCGAGGACTTGCCGGAGGCTGAAGGTCCGATGATGCCGAGCCCCTGCCCGGCTCTCAGGCCGAAGCTGACATCCTGCACCACGAGCCGCGGCGTTCCGGGCGGGGCCACGCTGGCCCCCTCGACGGTGATCGTCTCAACGGGCGCCGGCAGGGCGTGCGGCCGCTCGTCCTGCGGCATCCGGGCCAACAACTCGGACAGGCGGTGCCAGCTCTGGCGGGCGGCCACGAAGCCCTTCCAGTTGGCGATCGTGAGTTCCGCCGGCGCGAGCGCGCGGGAGACGAGGATCGAGCTCGCGATGATGATGCCGGCACTGGCCTCGCCATGGATCACGAGCCAGGCGCCGAGCGCCAGCACGCCCGATTGCAGCGCCATGCGGAACACCTTGGAGCCGGCGCCGAAGCCGCTTCCGGCATCCGCCACGGCCTGATGCGCGTTCATGTAGTCGCGGTTGGCCGAGGCCCAGCGGGCGGCGAGGCGCTCCTGCATGCCCATGGCGGCCAGCACCTCGGCGTTGCGGCGGCCGGCCTCGGCGAGGCCGTTGCGCCGCATGCCGTGGCCGGTGGCCTCCCGCGTCGGGCCCTTGCTGGCACGATCGGTGAGGAAGGTCAGGGCGATCAGGATGCCCATGCCGACGAGGGCGGCGACGCCGATGAGCGGATGGAACAGGAAACAGATCGCGAGGTAGAACGGCATCCAGGGCAGGTCGAAGAAGGCGGACGGTCCGGAGCCCGACAGGAAGGCGCGGATCTGGTCGAGGTCGCGCAGGGGCAGCAGGCCGTCGCCCTGGGTCACGCCCTTGAGGGGCGCGCGCACCACGAGGTCGAAGACGCGGCCGCTGAGCGATTCGTCCAACGCCGCACCGACGCGGGCGAGGACACGGCCGCGGATGGCTTCGAGCACGCCCTGGAAGGCGTAGAGCGCGAGCGCGAGCGCGGCGAGACCGATCAGGGTCGGCACGGAGCGGCTCGGGATCACGCGGTCGTAGACCTCGAGCATGAAGAACGAGCCGGTAAGATAGAGGATGTTCACCAAGCCGCTCATCACGGCCACCCCCACGAAGGCCGCCTTGCACTGTCTGAGTGCGGCGGCAATCTCGTTCTTGTCGCGCCTGTCGCTCACCGTTTTGTCCCCCAAAGCTCCATCACCGCCCGAACGAGCCGCCGATCCCTTCGCCGCACGACTCCTGCCGAATGGGCAGGTCATAGCGCGAAATGCGACTAAATTTCAGCACAAGGCCTCTAATCATAATGACTTACGCCATTGGAATTAGAGTTATCTCAAACGATGACTTAAGATAGATTGAGTTCCTCAAGTCCTCGTTTGGACATCTCGGTGCGCGCATGTGCGGCGGCCGACGAGGATCCGCGCGGTTCTGATTAAGGGCTTTAAAAAAAGTTGCTGTGACAGCGGAAACAAAAAATGCCGCCGGCCCGAAGGGCCGACGGCTCACGGCGACAGGTCTGGCTCGACCGATGCCGATCGATGACGGAGTCTCCCGTCCGAATCAGTGGCGTGCAGGCTTACGAGATCCGCTGTCGCTTCGATCGGGGGACACCCGATCAGGGCGGCGATGCGGGGGCCTGCGGAGCTGGCTCGGACGGGGCCGAGGGCGCCGTCGTCAATTCAGCGGTCGATTTCGCGAGTTCCGGGTAGGTTTCGACCACGTGCGCGCCCGCCAGCGGTTTGCTCTGGCCGTTATGGCAGGTGGCACAATTCAGCTTCGGCGCGTCGCCCGTCGGACCGAGGCGATTGGGCGGGAAGGTGGACGTCAGCGGCTCGATGTAGTCGCCGTTGAGATCGCGCACCATGCGGATGGCGTGCCAAGCCAGGGTTCGTTGCGGCGTGCTCTGCGACCAGTTCGAGATCGCTCGGGTGTTGTGGCAGTAGGTGCAGTTGACCCCGAGCGACGACGACATGTGGATCATCAGGCCGTAGGTCCGTTCGGCGGCCTGAATCGGTTTGCCCTTGCTCTCCGGGAGAGCAGTCGTCGCGTTCACCCGGATCAGGTTCTCGTCGACGTCCTTCTTGCCGAAGAACTCGCTCAGCGTATCGTAGGGCAGCGAGGCGAGCCCGACGGAAGGCGAGGCCATGTTCTGCCCGTTGTTGCGGGCGATGAAGCCGGTCTTGTAGTTCGGTCCCGGATTCTGGAACCAGATATGCGCCGGCACGGGCTGGCCCCGGTGGCAGGTGTAGCAGGTCACGCCCGCCTCACCGACGTGGTTCTCCTTCCAGGCGGTGTTGATGTGCTGCACCATCTGGATCATCCGCCGGGCGACCTGCTTCTGATAGAGGCTGTCGTCCGCCATGTTCTCGGTGTTGTGGCAGTAGGTGCAGCCCTGTTCCGGACTGACCCACTCCGTCATCGAGGTCATCAGGCGGTTGAACTCCTCCACGCTGAGATCCTTGAGGACCTTCACGTTCTCGTAGACCGCGCCGGCCTTCTCGGTGCCGGCCTCGACCGGATCGGCCGGCGCTGGCGGCAGGTTGGCCGCCTTCAGCGCCGCCGCGCCGGCCTTGGTCTGGATCTGATCCATGCCCGTGCCGCGGAAGCCGTGCTGCTGGGCGAGGATCGGCGGTTTGGTCCACCCCGCCGTGCCGAACTGAGCGATGGTGAGGAACAGGGCGACGACGGCGCCCGCGACGACGAGCAGCGTCTTCATGGCGTCCCTCCTCCTGCGCCCGGCGCGGCCAGCGGGTCGGTGATCGGCCCGTAGATCTGCGGATAGGCCGGCGCGACGCCGTGCTTCACCGCCCAGAGATACCAATTGTCCACCACGGTGCCGGTCAGCAGGATGCCGATGCCGCCGGTCAGCGTCGTCAGCACCGCGAACCACCACGCCCAGCGGTGAACCGACTCCATCGTGGCGTTGAAGCCCATGGTCCAGCGCCAGAACAGGGCGGCGCGCTCGGTCGCGGTGCCGCGGTCCACGATCTGATCGATCTCACGCTCGGCACCGTAGCGGCTGGTGGCGAGGATCGTCCCCCCGTGCATGGCAAACAGCAGCGTCGATCCGTACAGGAAGACGATCGAGAGCATGTGGAACGGGTTGTAGAACAGGTTACCGTAGCGCAGCGAGAATGCGGCGGTCCAATCGAGGTGAGGGAATAGGCCGAAGGGCACAGCCTCGCTCCAGGAGCCCATCAGAAGCGGGCGGATGAAACCGAGCACGAGATAGAGCCAGATCGCCGAGGCGAATGCCCAAGGGACGTGCGTGCCGAGGCCGAGCGCGCGGGCGCGACGATACATCCGAACCCACCACAGCAGGATCGAGGCGGTGAGGAAGAAGCCGGCGATCAGCCACCAGCCGCCCTCGTTGAGCGGCGGCAACACCTTGAGACCGTACTTGGGCAGCGGCGGCTCCAGGGCCAACCAGGGGAGCTGGCGCACGAACTGGATTGGGTCCCAGTTCACGCTGGCCCACATATTGAGGCCGATGATCTCGAAGGCGATCAGACCGCAGGCGAAGGACAGCGCCCCGAGATAGCCGCCATAGATCGGCCCGACCTGGGAATTGCCGATCAGTCCGAACAGGTAGCTGTTGAACGGCCGGCCGACGCGAGCGTCCGCCGAGATCGGAATCCCGTGCTCCGGTTCGACCGGGCGCACCTGCACCTGGGTGAAGATGTTCTGATAGTAGGCCACGGCGTCTCCCTCCATGGACCTGCGGCCGTTCGAGGAGACTCACGCCGTCTGCGGAGATCCCCGCGCCCGAAGATCGGACCTGCGCCCTCAGGCCGGCCGGCGCGGACGCCGACCGGCGTTCCGTTTCACCGCCACACGGGCAGGTTGAGCCACCAGCCCCACCATTCCGGCCACCCCTGCGTCCAGAAGGGACCCGAGATGACGATGCAGACCGCACTCCAGAATCCCGCGGACAGCGCGAGGAACAGGCCGAGCCGGTGAATGCCGAGCGTCCCGATCGAGTAGCCGATCGTGTCGCGGAAATAGGTATCCTCGTGCTCCGGCGTCTTCACCGTCTCCCCCTTGGCGGGGTTGGTCGAGGACAGGATCAGCGAGCCGTGCAGTGCCAGCGCGAAGGTCGTCGTGAAGAAGAAGCTCACGGCGAGCATGTGCGCGGGATTGTAATGGAAGTGCAGATACTGGTAGCCGGTGTTCGACACCCAATCGAGGTGGGAAAGAATGCCGTAGGGGAAGCCGTAGCCCCAGGCGCCCATCAGGAACGGGCGGATCACCACCAGCGTGACGTAGGCGAAGATCGCGACCGAGAAGGCGAACGGCACGTGGTAGCCGATGCCGAGCTTGCGGCAGATCTCGACCTCGCGCAGGGCCCAGGACGAGAACGCCCCGATCGCGCAGAAGGTGATGATCTGCCAGAGCCCCCCTTCCTTCAGGGGCGCCAGCGCCAGCCCGTATTTCAGGTCGGGCGGGGCGATGTTGATCTGCCAGATGTTCCAGGTCGGTCCGATCGCGGCGCCGTAGAGGATCAGGGCGGTGCCGAGCACCGAGAAGAAGATCGTCGTGACGCCGAAGAAGCCGACGTAGAACGGGCCGACCCAGAAATCGAACAGGTCTCCGCCCAGCAGGGTGCCGCCGCGGACCCTGTATTTGCGCTCGAAGCTCAGCATTGCCATGGCGGAGATCCCCGGAATGAGGATGGAGGGTGCCGGGGCAGGCGCGCCCGCCCGCGGCAGGACCGGATAAGGCCGGTCAGCCCGGCATCGTCGGGAGGACGAGGCTGTGCGCGGCGGCGGCCTTGGCGGCCTTCGGGCCTTCCAGCCAGTTGAACCGGTCGGTGCTGAGCAGGATGAAGTGGATCAGCAGCGCCAGGACGAACAGGAAGGTGAAGAGCGCGACGAGGGTCCGCCGCGGATCGAACAGAAGCCAGATCTTGTGCATCGTTCGTCTCCTCAGCCGATCATCGTCACGAGGCCGTGGGCGGCGTTCGTCACGCCGTCGAGGAGAGCGTAGCCCTTCTCTCCGGGGAGCCAGGGCCGCCACAGCCAGACGAGGATGTGGGCGACCACGGCGATCGCCGTGAAGATGATGAAGCTCGTCAGGAAGATCGCGTGAAATTCCTTGGCTTCGGGTTCCGTCAGCCCGGACAGGCTGCTCGGTCTTTCAGTGACTCCGTTGGCCATCGATCGAACCTCCGCTGGTTGTGCCGCGCGTTGAAAGGCGTGGCGGGTGTCGCCGTGACTCGATGACATCACGGCGCAGGGTCCCCCGTGTCACCGCACGGAAGTGTGTGGGGCGCGCTAGCCCATGAAGGCGAAGGGGATCGCCGAGACCGCCATGGCCTTGGCCTCGCCGAAGACGGAGCGACGCACCGGCAGCAGGCCGCGCCGCGTCGCCTGACCCGGCAGGACGCGCTGCACGATCGCCGCGGCGAGGAAGAACGGATAGGTCGCAGCCAGGATGATCCGGAACTGGATCGCCTCGCTGTGCAGGCGCGACGATGCGGGCATCGATCGTTGCATGACGGCTCCCATGGCAGGTTGCTCCGCGAGCTTTCCGACCCCACACGGAGCCGGAGGGTGAAGGGGGTGGAGGAGCGCGCTCATGCAGCAACTCCTGCGGTGAGATCGCTCTGCGCCCGCTCGACGTGGTCGGTCGCCACGCGCTCGGCGGCGGCCCGGCGTGCCGCCCGTTCGGCGGCGTCGCGCAGGCGCTTGGCGGCGGAGATGCGCGTGAGAACGGGGTGCCGCTCGACCAGCGCGTCGAGCCGGGCACGGGCCGCCTCGTCCCAGGGCAGTTCCCGGTGCCTCCGGGCGGGGGTCGCCTCCACCGCATCCATGTCGCGAGCGAGCGGCAGGATGTGGAAGAGCATGTCGAACAGGGCGTTGCAGACCTCCTGGACGAGGTAGGTCGCGCCGGCGTAGCCCATGAACGGCGTGCCGGTGTGCCGCCGGATGATGGCGCCGGGAAACGAGGCCGGGACATAGGCCGTCCGGCCCGCGCTCTCGGCGAGATACATGCGCTCGTTGAAGGAGCCGAAGAGGACGAGCGGCGGGTTCGCCCTGATCGCGTCCCGCACCGCGACGTTGTCGGGCTTGGTGCCGGCGGAGCGCGCGAAAGCGAAATGGCAGGGCAGTCCCATTTCCTCTTCGAGGAAGTGGCGCACGCCGCGGGAATAGGTTTCGGTCGCGACGATGCCGAAGCTCGCCGTGCCGAAGAAGTCCTGCGTGACCGAGCGCCACAGGTCCCAGACCGGCTTGATCGTGGTGTGTCGCTCGCGCTCGATGAAGGGCTCCGGGTCGAGGCCCAGGATCTCGCCGAGCGAGCGCAGGAACTTGGTGGTCGAGAGCACCCCGATCGGCGCCTGGAGATAGGGCCGCTCCAGGCTCTCGCAGAGCAGGCGGCCGAACTCGCGGTAGAGGCAGATGTTGGCGTCCGCGTTGACGAGCTTCGGCACGTCGGCGAGATGCGCGCCGAGCGGGAAGGTGAGGTTCACCTCGGCGCCGATGCCCTCCACCAGGCGGCGGATCTCGGCGAGATCGGAGGCCATGTTGAAGGTGCCGTAGGCCGGGCCGATGATGTTGACCCGCGGCCGCTCCCCGGGCTTGCGCTCGGGTCGAGCCGGAATGCCCTTCTTGGCGAAGCGCCGGGCGCCGTATTCCTGCCAGAGCCAGCTCATCGCCCGGTCGGCGGCTTGCCACTGGTCCTCGTCGATGGTGCGCGGCAGGAAGCGCTGCAGTCCGGTCCCTTCCGGCGTGACGCCGCCGCCGATCATCTCGGCGATCGAGCCCGTGACCACGACGCTCGGCTGGCCGGGATCGAGCGTGGCGTGCGCCCGCTTCATCGCCCCTTCCGTGCCGTGGCGCCCGAGCTCCTCTTCCGCCAAGCCGGTGACGACGATCGGCAGTTCGTGCGGCGGCAGCGCGTCGGTGTAGTGCAGCACCGAGGTGACCGGCAGGTTCTCGCAGCCCACGGGGCCGTCGATGACGACCTGCAGGCCCTTGATCGCCGTGAAGACGTAGACCGCCCCCCAGTAGCCGCCGGCCCGGTCGTGATCGAGGATCAGCATCACGCCATCTCCCCGACCGGTTTCTCGGCGGCTCGCGCCTTCGGCGCGGCCTTGGCCTGCGGCACGTCCTGCCAGATGCCGGCGGCGTGACCGGTGCCGACGCCCTCGAAGAAGGCGCGCATCGCGTCGAAACGCGGGCGGTTGGCGAGGGCAGCGTTCACCACCTTGGCGAGCGAGCCGGCCCCGGCCGCGCCCATCAGCGGACGCGCCGAGATGAGGTTGGTGAAGTAGAGCGCCGGTGTGCCGGCCTCCTTCGCCTTCTGCACCACCGGAGTCGTGCCGATGGCAAGATCCGGGCGGAAGGCCGCCAAGGCCGCGAGATCGTCCTCCAGCGAGGCACGGTAGCGGACGCTGACGCCGCGCTCCTCGAGCCAGACCCGGTCGGGTTCGGACCAGGGCGTGCGCGGGCAGGCCGTACCGACATAGGGAACGTCGGCGCCGCTCTCGACGAGGAGGCGTGCGACAAGCAGCTCCGAACCCTCGTAGCCCGACAGCGTGATGCGGCCGCGAATCGGCGCGGCGGACAGGGCGCCGCGGATCACCGGCAGCAGCCGGTTCTGGGCAGCGGCGATCTGCTCCCGCGGCACGTCGCAGACAGTGCCGATGGCGGTGAGCCAGTCGGCAGTGCCGTCATGGCCGACGGGGGCGGAGCCCACCACCGGACGGCCGGCCGCCTCGAACTCGCGCACGCTCGCGGTGTAGAACGGATGGATCGCCGCCACGGCCGCCGCGTCGAGGGCGCCGTAGAGCTCGCGCCATTCCCGGGTCGGCACGACGGGGCCGGCGCTGAGGCCGAGGGGTTCGAGCAGGCCGCCGATCACGACGGGATCGGCCGGGAACATCTCACCGAGCAGCGCGACCGTCGGGCGCTGCGAGCGGCCGCCGCGCGGCGCCTGGACCGGCCCGCTCTCCGCCTCGCTGCGGGCGAACTTGAGCATCGCGCCGGCCAGCACATCCTTGGCCTCGGCATGGGTCGGCACGCCGAAGCCCGGCACGTCGATGCCGATGACCCGCACCCCGTCGATCTGCTTGGGCAGCAGTCGCAACGGCACGCCGGACGCGGTCGGGACGCAGAGGTTGATGACGACGATCGCGTCGAACTCATCGGGTCTAGCCGAGGCGTGGACCGCCTCACGGATGTCCTCGAACAGCTTGCCGGTGACGAGGGTTTCGGAATTGAACGGCACGTAGCCGACGCTGCGCCGCGCGCCGTAGAAGTGCGAGGTGAAGGTGAGGCCGTAGACGCAGCAGGCGGAGCCCGAGAGGATCGTCGCCGTGCGGCGCATCCGCAGGCCGACGCGCAGGGAGCCGAAGGCCGGGCACATGCTCTGCGGCTGGTCGTGCGGTCCCGTCGGATAGTCCCGCCCGTACTGCGCCAGCGTGTCGGACATCCCGGCGGCCTCTGCCGCTGCGCGCATCGCATCCTTGCCGGCATGGCAGCCGAGCCCATCGCCCTGGGTGGCGGCGAGGTCGATGCCGTCGGGGCGGCGAGCGCGGAGCGCGGCGATATCGAGGCTGACCGCCATGGCTCAGACCTCGTCGTAGATGACTTCGAGGGACGGCTTGGCGAGGCTCACCCGCCCGCACATGTCCTCGAGGGTGGCAGGTTCGAGCACCACGTCGCGGCCGGTCGCCTCGCTGGAGAACAGACCGAGCAGCCCGTCCTGGCTCAGCGGCTTCGGCTGGTGCGGCGCGGCGGCCGCCACGTTCCGCGCGAGATCGGCGAAGAGCGGGCCCCAGCGCCCGTCGGGCTCGCCGATGATCTCGTAATTCGCGCTCTTGCGGCGAATGTCTTCGTGGGCCGGGATGGAGGCCAGGACCGGGACTCCGGCAGCTTCCGCAAAGGCCTGAGCCTCTCCGGTGCCGTCATCCTTGTTGATGACGAGGCCGCCGACACCGACATTGCCGCCGAGCTTGCGGAAATACTCCACCGCCGAGCAGACGTTGTTGGCGACGTAGAGCGATTGCAGGTCGTTGGAGCCGACGACGATGACCTTCTGGCACATGTCGCGGGCGATCGGCAGGCCGAAGCCGCCGCAGACCACGTCGCCGAGGAAGTCGAGCAGGACGTAGTCGAAGCCCCACTCGTGAAAGCCGAGCTTTTCCAGAAGCTCGAAGCCGTGGATGATGCCGCGCCCGCCGCAGCCGCGGCCGACCTCCGGCCCGCCCAATTCCATCGCGTAGACGCCGTCGCGCTTGAAGCAGACGTCGCCGATGGCGACCGCCTCGCCCGCGAGCTTCTTTCGGGTCGAGGTCTCGATGATGGTCGGGCAGGCACGCCCGCCGAACAGAAGCGAGGTCGTGTCGCTCTTCGGGTCGCAGCCGATCAGCAGCACCTTACGTCCCTGCTGGGCCATCATGTAGCTGAGATTGGCAAGGGTGAACGACTTGCCGATGCCGCCCTTGCCGTAGATCGCGATGATCTGCGTCTCGCGTTTCACCTCACCGGTCGCGACCGGATCGGGCTCGATTGCGGCCTCGTCCCGCAGCGTCGCGGCGGCGAGCGCCGCCTTGTTGAGCTGAAGGTTCATGAGCAGGTCCTCCAATCGAGGATCATCTTCAGGCAGGCCGGGTCGGCGAAGGCGGTGCGGTAGGCGCCCTCCGCCTGCGTCGCCGGCACGCGGTGGGTGATCAGTCCGTCGAGGGACAGGCTTCCGCCTTCGACCAGCGCCCGGACGGCGGCGAGATCGCCCGGCCGCCACTCCGCCGAGACCCGGATTCGGGCCTCGCGCATGAAAGCGGGAGGGAAGGTGAAGGTAAGGGGCGCTTCATAGAAGCCGGCGAGCACGATCTCGCCGCCGGGGGCGAGCCGGCCGATGAGCGTATCGAGCAGGCTCGCATCGCCGCTGACATCGGTGATGGTCGCGTAGTCGCGCGCGGGATCGTCGTCGGGCGACAGCACCGCGTAGCCGAAGGTTCCGTTCGCGCGAAGCGGCTCGCGTTCCCACACCACCGGCGTGCCGCCCGCGAGCAGCGTCAGCCGCGCGAGCAGCCGACCGAGCACGCCGTGGCCGACGATCAGGTTGCGCTCGCCGGGAACGATTCCGGACAGGGCATGGTAGGCGGTCGCCGCGAGAGCGATCAGGCAGGCGCGGTCGCCGAGCGCGGCATCCACCGGAACGAGTCGGGCGGCCGGGGCAATCAGGTGCGAGGCCGCTCCACCGAACAGGCCGTTGACCTCGCCGAAGCAGCGGGCGCCGGGCACGAACACGGTCTGTCCGACGCGCAGGCCGCTTCCAGCCGCCGTTTCGATCACCGTGCCGACCGACTCGTAGCCGGGCACCAAGGGGTAGCCCATGCCCGGGAAGGGCGGCATGCGGCCCGACCAGAGCAGGCGCTCGGTTCCCGTGCTGATCCCGCTCCGAGACACCGCAACGACCGCGTCGCCCTCGACGGCGGGCGTGAGCGCGAGGCGGTTGAGCGCCAGGTGCTCCGGTCGTTCAAGGACGACGGCCAACGCCTCCATCTCCCTGCCTCCGCCCTATGCCAGTTGCGACTCTGCGACTGCAGGATCGATGAGTGTCATCCTAGATAGACACTGTCACACGTCAAGTGATGTTTACGGATCGATCAACGTCCGGCTGTCAGCAGCCGCGCGAGAAGCGGCCGGCGCGTCTGTCGCTCTCGAATGCCGCTGAAGCCGGCCTGCACGAGCAGCTCAGAGAGCTCCCTCGCACTACGAGGTCGGCCGCTGCCCATCGCGAGGAGATAAAATCCTAAATAAGCGTCGCCGACGGGCTCGGCCCCGGCCGTTCCGGCGAAGGGTTCGGCGATGGCGAGGAGCCCGCCGGGCGGCAGCGCCGCATGGGCCGCGCGCAGGAGCGCCATGGCGCTGGCGTCGTCGTGGTCGTGAACGACGCGAACCAGGGTGATGACGTCGGCACCGGGGGGCAGCGGCCCGTCGAGGAAGGTCTGGCCGAGGCAGCACACGCGATCGCCGAGCCCCTCGGCGGCGAGGCGAGTGCCGGCGCGTTCGGCGACCGGTGGGAGATCGAGCAGGCGCAGCGCCAGATCCGGGTGGCGGCGGGCGGCGTGAGCCAGGAAGACGCCCTCCCCGCCCCCGACATCCATCAGGCAGGTCCGGCCGGCGAGCGGCAGCGCATCGAGCACGTCCGCCGCGATCAGCGCCTGGGAGGCTGCCATCAGCCCGCTATAGGCGGCCACCGATTCCGGGTCGACCGGCGCGGTGTTTCCCCCATCGGCATAGGGCCAGTAGCTGGCGAGCCGAGTCGGTTCGGCCTCGCCGCGCAGCAACGCGACCGGGTCGGCCAAATCGGCGTAGAGCATGGCGTGATGCTCGATCATCAGGGCGATCGAAGGGTTGCCGATCAGCGCCGCCCCGAGATCGGCGAGCGCGAACCGACCGTCAGGCAATCGCCTGATCAGGTTCAGCGAGGCGGCGGCTCTCAGAAGGGTCAGGCCTCGGTCCGGAGGCAGGCCGAGACGGCGGGCGATGGTCTCGGGAGAGAGCGGGCCGTCGCGCAGCAATCCGAACAGGTCGAACCGGACACAGGCGAACAGTACCTGCGCGTAGACGAAGCCGGCGCAGAGATCGAACAGGGCCCGTGTGTTGCGCCGCGCGATCCGGCGCGTGAACGGAAACCCGGCCGCCCAGCGCTGAAAGCCGGGGGACGCCACAAGCCGGTTGCGCAGGGCGAGCCAGCGCTCGCGCCAGCCGGGATGCCGCGGCGCCGGTCCAACCTCCGTCGTCGCTCCCGGCGTCACCACAGGGTCACGCCGCTTCGCGCAGCGAGGCGGGTAGAAACAGGCGCGTCTGCGCCTCGATCTCGGCGCGCATCACAGCCTGTCCCGAACAATCCGGGATCACCTCCACCGCCTCCCGTGTCAGCCGCCTGAGTCGCTCCAGCGCGCCGCCCATGCCGAGCAAGGCGGCGGCATTCGGGCGTCCGAGGGTCGCATCGCGGCCGGCGGGCTTGCCGATCTCCTCCTGGCGGCAAGCCACGTCGCGCAGGTCGTCGGCGACTTGGTAGGCCTCGCCGAGGCATTCACCGAGCAGGCGCCACGGCAGGGGCGCCGCGCCGGCCGCCGCCGCGCCCGCGACAGTGGCGGCGGCGAACAGCGCACCGGTCTTGGCCTGCTGGTACTCGACCAGATCGACATGCGGTTCGGATTCCCAGGCTTGGCCCGCGACGATGCCCGACGGCGACCCGACCGCGCGCGCGACAAGCCCGACAAGGGCAGCGAGCCGCCCCGGCGAGCGGGCCGCCCCCCGCGCCAGCGTCTCGAAGGCGGCGACGATGAGCGCATCGCCGGTGAGCACGGCGAGGGGAACGCCGAAGGCGGCGTGAACCGACGGCTTCTGGCGGCGCATCGGCGCATCGTCGAAGCAGGGCAGGTCGTCGTGGACGAGGGAGGCACAGTGCAGCAGCTCGATCGCCGCCGCAGCGGCATCCGACGCGGCGGGGTCGTCGTCTCCGCAGGCCCGAGCCACGGCGAGACACAGCCGCGGACGGATCCGATGGCCGCCGGGAAAGACGGAATAGCGGATCGCTTCGGCCAGCAGCGGCGGCGCTCCCGGCGCCTCCGCATGCGAGACCGCCACATCCAGCACTGCCTCAATCCGCCTGCCGACGTCCATCGTGACCTCCCGGGTCAAATCATGTTGTCATTCTCATGTGTCAACTATGATTGACACTAATCGCATTCCGGATCAACGCTGGCAGCGGGGCGGAGCGAGTATCTTTCGATGGAGAAGCGCGTCATCGTGATCGGCGCCGGGATCGGTGGTCTCGCCGCGGCGCTCAGCCTCGCTGCGTCGGGTTTCGACGTGACGGTGCTGGAGCGGGCTCCGTCCGTCGGCGGCAAGATGCGCTCGGTCTCGGTGAACGGAATTCCGGTCGAGGCGGGTCCGACTGTCTTCACCATGCGATGGGTGTTCGATGCGCTCTTCGCCGAAGCCGGCACGGATCTCGAGGCGGAGATTGGCCTGCGGCCCGCCTCCTTGCTGGCCCGTCACGCCTGGAACGAGCGCGATCGGCTCGATCTGTTCGCCGACATCGACGCGTCCGCCGACGCCATCGGCGCCTTCGCCGGCGCCCGCGAGGCGGAGGGCTACCGGCGCTTCTGCGCTCGCGCGGCGGAGGTCTACCAGACGCTCGAAGGACCGTTCATCCGTGCCGACCGGCCGAGCCCGGTCGATCTCGCCCAGCGCGTCGGCCTGTCGGGCATCGGCAGCCTCTGGCGCATCCAGCCCTTCGCGACGCTGTGGTCTGCCCTCGGCGAGTACTTCCGCGATCCGCGCCTGCGCCAACTCTTCGGACGCTACGCCACCTATTGCGGCGCCTCCCCCTTCGAGGCGCCGGCAACCCTGATGCTGGTCGCCCATGTCGAGCAGGCCGGGATCTGGACCGTCGAGGGTGGTCTGAGCCGTCTCGCCGCCGTCGTCGCCGGACTGGCGGAGCGACAGGGTGCCACGATCCGAACCGGCGAACACGTGGCGCGAATCGTGACCGAGGGCGGCCGTGTCGCGGGCGTCGAACTCGCCGACGGCGAGCGGTTGGCCGCCGACGCGGTGATCGCGAACGCGGACGTCGCCGCCCTCGGCGGGGGCTTACTCGGCTCCGACGCGACCGCTGCCGGTGACCGGATCCCGCCCCGTGACCGGTCGCTGTCGGCGGTGACCCTCTGTCGAACGGCGGAGGCGAGAGGTTTCGGTCTCGCCCACCACAACGTGTTCTTCTCCGCCGATTACCGGGCCGAGTTCGACACGATCCTGCGCGGACGCCGGCTGCCGCAGGATCCGACCGTCTACGTCTGCGCCCAGGACCGGGACGGAAATGTCGGATCGGCGCCGGACGGTCCGGAACGCCTCCTCCTCCTCGTCAACGCCCCGGCCGATGGCGGGGAGCGTCCCCTCGAATCACGGGAGATCGCCGCATGCGAGACGAACATCCTTCACAAACTCTCGGCCTGCGGCCTGACGCTGGATACGACGGGCCCGGTGACGGTCACGACCCCGGAGGATTTCGCGCGGCTATTTCCAGGGACGGGCGGCGCCCTCTACGGCCGGGCGTCCCACGGCTGGACGGCGACGTTCAAGCGGCCGGGGGCGCGGACGCGGGTGCCGGGTCTCTACCTCGCGGGGGGGAGCGTGCATCCGGGGCCGGGCGTGCCGATGGCGGCGCAATCGGGCCGGCTCGCGGCGGCGGCACTGCGCGGGGACCTCGATTCGACGGCGCGGTCGCGCAAGGCGGCTACGTCTGGTGGTACGTCGATGCGGTGAGCGCGGACAGGCGCCAGGGGCTGACAATCATCGCCTTCATCGGCAGCGTGTTCTCGCCCTACTACGCCTGGGATGCGAAGCGGGACCCCTTTGCCCACTGCGCTGTCAACGTCGTTCTCTACGGCGAACGGGCGAATTGCTTTGCCATGACCGAGCGCAACGCCCGCGCGTTCAGCCGCGACGCGGCGAGCTTCAGCCTCGGCCCGTCCTCGCTCGAATGGGACGGCAGCGTGCTCACAATCCGCCTCGACGAGCGGTCGGCGCCGATCCCGCGCGCTGTCAGGGGTACGGTCCGGGTCCGGCCGAAGGCGCTGACGGCGCAGCCCTTCACCCTCGATGCGCACGGCCTGCATCGATGGTGGCCGATGGCGCCCGATTGCGATGTCGAAGCGACGTTCTCCGCGCCCTCGATCGCGTGGCGCGGCAGCGGCTATCACGACACAAACGACGGCGACGGTGCCCTGGAGGACGCCTTTACGAACTGGACGTGGTGCCGCGCGCCGCTGACACGGGGATCGGCCATCCTCTACGACGTGCGCCGGACCGACGGGAGCGACCAGAATCTGACGCTGCGCTTCGACGCCGACGGGTCCCGCCGCGAGATGGCCCCGCCACCCGCGGCCAGTCTGCCGCCGACGGGCCTGTGGCGGATGCCGCGCACGACCCGCAGCGACGGTGCGCAGGCACAGGTCGTGCGCACCTTCGAGGACACACCGTTCTACGCCCGCTCGCTCCTGGCCGCGACGCTCGATGGCGAGACGGTCCAGCCGGTGCACGAGAGTCTTTCGCTCAGGCGCTTCCGCAATCCGCTGGTGCGGCTGATGCTGCCGTTCCGGATGCCGCGGCGGATCGGCTAGGGCCGATCAGCCGACCTTCGCTTCGGCCTCGTCCTTGCGCTCGTGGCGCAGCAGCAGAGGCGTCTGCGCAAGGGCAAAGACGATGGTGAGCGGCATGATGCCGAACACCTTGAAGCTCACCCAGAAATCCTCGGTCTGCGTCCGCCAGACGATCTCGTTGAGCGCGGCGAGCGCGAGGAAGAACAGGCCCCAGCGGAAAGTGAGCTTGCGCCAGCCCTCATCCGTCAACGCGAACATGCTGTCGAGCACGACCGAGAGCAGCGACTTGTTGAAGGCGAGGCCGCCGAGCAGGACGAGGCCGAACAGCGTGTTCACGATGGTCGGCTTCATCATGATGAAGGTCTTGTCCTGAAGCGCCAGCGTCAGGCCGCCGAACACGAGGACCACGACGCCGGAGACCAGCGGCATGATCGGCAGCCGCCGCAGCAGGGCGAAATGCACGCCGAGCGCGATCATCGTGGCGACGACGAAAACGCCGGTGGCGAGAAACAGCTTGCTCTCCGCCGTCACGCCGAAGCGCTCGGCATAAGCGTTGGTCAGGAAGAACACCGCGAGCGGGCCCACCTCCAGCGCCAGCTTGAGCAGCGGCGGCAGGTGGCGGCGGGGCGGAACGCTCTCGACCTTCATGCTGAGGTTCTCACGAGACTGCGAGGGAACGGCAGGCAAACGCTTACTCCTTGGGAAGACCGGTGATCGCTCTGGCGAAATCCCGCGCGGCGAACGGCTCCAGATCCTCCACACCCTCGCCGACCCCGATGAAATGCACGGGCAGGCCGAACTTCGCGGCGAGTGCCACCAGAATACCGCCTCGCGCGGTTCCGTCGAGCTTCGTCATCACGAGGCCGGATACGGGGGCGGCCTGCGAGAACAGCTCGACCTGGCTCAGCGCGTTCTGGCCGACGGTGGCGTCGAGCACCAGCAGGGTGGCGTGGGGCGCCTCCGGATCGAGCTTGCGGATGACACGGACGATCTTTTCCAGCTCCGCCATCAGCCCGGCCTTGTTCTGCAAGCGGCCGGCGGTATCGATCAGCAGCACATCGGTGCCGTTCTCCCGCGCCTCCTTGAATGCGTCGAAGGCGAGTCCCGCCGCATCGGAGCCGTGTTCGCGGCTGATGACGGGGGTGTTGGTGCGCTCTCCCCAGACGCGTAGCTGTTCGATCGCCGCCGCGCGGAAGGTGTCGCCCGCCGCCAGCATGACGCTGCGGCCTTCCGCCTTGAACTTCAGCGAGAGCTTGCCGATCGTCGTCGTCTTGCCGGCGCCGTTCACGCCGACGGTCAGGATCACGTAGGGCTTTTTCGAGGAGTCGATCTCGATCGGCGTCGCCACCGGGTCGAGCGCCCGCTCGATCTCGGTCGCGAGGATGGCGCGCACCTCATCGGGCGAGATGCCCTTCTCGTAGCGACCCTTGCCGACCGCCTCCGCCATCCGCGTCGCCGTCTCCACGCCGAAATCGGCCTGGATCAGCGCGTCCTCCAGATCCTCCAGGGTGGTGGCGTCGAGCTTGCGCTTGGTGAACAGGCCCGTCACCCGGTCCGACAGGGCGGACGAGGTGCGGCGCATGCCGGCCGTGAGCCGCGACCACCAACCCCGCTTCTCCGTGCCCTCGACGGCTCCCGAGATCGCGTCGCTGGCCAGAGCCGCGGCGGCATCGACGGGTTGAATGTCGGCCTCGGCCGGCGGTTGCGCCTCGGACAAGGTCGATTTCTCGGACTCATCGCCGGTCAGGCGCGACCACCAGTTCCGCTTCTCGGCCTGTTCGACCGTGGGGGTATCCGGCTCCGCAATCGACTCGTCGCGCTCCGGCGCCTCTCCGGACGGCGGCTGCGGTTCGGGCTGGAGGTCGGCACCCTCGAGCTCATCGGGAATGCGATTCTTGTCGGGATCCTCGGGCGCCGGCTCGCTGACCGGCGGCGGTACGTGGGAGACGTCGTCCGCAGCGGTGGCGAAGTCCGGCTGGCCTTCCGACTCGGAGGCCGGCGACAGTGGATCCGGCGTGACCGGCGCCTCGGCAGGCCCCTGCTCGACCGGCACCTGCTCCGCGGGCACTTCTTCCGCAGGCTTGGCCTCGGGCGTGCCCTTGCGCCCGAACAGGCGTCCGAACCAGCCGGGCTTCTCGTCGTCGCTCATCCCAGTCCCTTGCTCAAACCTTGCCCGCGACGATCCGGCATTCTAGCCCGTGGGGCATGAACGCGCGTGTTTCAGTGCCGGATCGCACCGCCGAACCGGAAATAGGTCTTTCCCTGCTCTACCGCGATGCCCTGATGCTCGTCATCGACAAGCCGGCAGGTTTGCCGGTGCATCCGGGCCCGAAGGGCGGGCCGACCTTGACCGACCATCTCGACGCCCTCCGCTTCGGCCTGCCGCGCCGGCCGGAGGCCGCGCACCGGCTCGACCGCGACACCTCGGGCTGCCTCGTGCTCGGCCGCCACGCCAAGGCGCTCGCGCGTTTGAACCGCCTGTTCGCCGAGGGCAAGGTGGACAAGACCTATTGGGCCTTGGTCGAGGGCGGACCCGAGGAGATGGAAGGGCGCATCGACCTGCCGCTCGCCAGGCGGTCAGACGATCCGCGCAGCTGGTGGATGAAGACCGACCCGGCCGGCGCTCCGTCCCTCACGCTGTTCCGCGTGCTCGGGCGGGCACAGGGCCAGGCTTGGCTCGAATTGAAGCCGGTGACGGGGCGGACGCACCAGCTTCGCGTCCATTGTACGGCCATGGGCTGGCCGATCTGCGGGGACGCGATCTACGGGCAGGCCGGACGGGACGGTCCGGGCCTGCAGCTGCATGCGCGGAAGTTGCGCCTGCCGCTCTATCCGAAGCGAGAGGCCATCGCCGTGGAGGCGCCCGCCCCCGCGCATATGCGGAGGGATCTTGAGGCCTGCGGGCTGGCGCCCGCCGGTTCATGATTGTCCCCCTTTCGAGAGAGATCCGTTTCTCCAGGCAGCCGAAATGCCTTCGGCAGAGGTCCGGCTAGGCCTTCGACCACCGCACGGACGAGACGCGTCGGCGGGGTCATGCCACGTGCAGAGCCTGCCCATCATGAGCGGCGACGGTGACGTCGAGGATCTCCCCCGCCGGCACCGCCTCGGCGAAGCGCACCGGCGTAAAAGCCTCCGTCCGCCCCGTACCGCCCCGCTCGGTCAGCACCCGGCGGCGTGCGCCGACCTCGGCATCGAGATGGCGGGCGAAAGCGGCTGCCCCGGCTTCCCGCAGACGCGCGGCCCGCGCGCGGATCACGTCACCGGGCACCGCCGGCATCCGTGCGGCCGGGGTTCCGGGGCGCGGCGAGTAGGGAAAGACGTGCAGATGCGTCAGCCCGCACTCCGCCACGAGGTCGAGGGAGCGGGCGAACTGTGCCTCGGTCTCGGTCGGAAACCCGGCGATGAGATCGGCGCCGAAGACGATGTCGGGACGCAGGTCGCGCAGGATCGCGCAGAGGCGGATCGCGTCGCCCCGGGCGTGGCGCCGCTTCATCCGCTTGAGGATGAGGTCATCACCCGCCTGGAGCGAGAGGTGGACGTGCGGCATCAGCCTCGGCTCCTCTGCGAAAGCGGCGATCAGCTCGGCATCGGCTTCCACCGAATCGATGGAGGAAAGGCGAAGGCGAGGGAGATCCGGCACCTCGGCGAGGATCGTGCGGACGAGGCACCCGAGGCTCAGGTCGGGATCGAGATCGCGCCCATAGGCCGTGAGATCGACGCCCGTGAGCACCACTTCGCGGCCGCCATGCTCGACGATGCGGCGCACCTGCGCCACGGCTTCGGCGACCGGGACCGAGCGTGAATGGCCGCGGCCGAACGGGATGACGCAGAAGGTGCAGCGGTGGTCGCAGCCGTTCTGGACCGGCACGAACGCGCGGGTATGCCCGCTCATGCCGGCGATGCGCGTCGGCTCGGCCCGGCGCACCGCCATGATGTCCTCCGATGCGGGCACGGCACCGTCGCGCCAGCTCTCCGGTCTCAGCTTCGCCGCGTTGCCGACGAGGCGCGTCACCTCAGGCATCTCGGCATAGTGCGCGCGCTCGACCTCGGCGCCGCAGCCGGTCACGACGATCTCGGCGTCGGGCCGCTGGCGGGCAAGGCGGCGGATCGCCTTGCGGGCCTGACGACCGGCCTCGGAGGTGACGGCGCAGGTATTGACCACGACGAGGTCGCGGCCCTCCGCCCCGGCCTCGGCATGGCCGCGCATCACCTCCGACTCGACGGTGTTGAGCCGGCAGCCGAAGGTGAGCGTCTCGACGCTCACCCGTCGAGCCCGGCGAACAGATCGGCAGCGAAGGTGCCCTCGCCCTCGAGATAGACCGGGCCGGTCATCAGCACGTGGTCGTCGGCGCGCCACTCGATCGAGAGTTCGCCGCCGGGCAGCGCCACGCGGGCGGCGCGACCGATCATGCGCAGGCGCGAGGCCGCCACCACCGTGGCGCAGGCCGCCGTGCCGCAGGCGAGCGTCAGCCCGGCGCCGCGCTCCCAGACCCGCAGCTTGATCGTGTCGCGACCGGTCACCTGGGCGATGGAGATGTTGGCGCGCTCAGGGAAGATCGGGTGCGATTCGAGCAGCGGGCCGATGCGGCCGAGGTCGAACGTGTCCGGATCGCGCTCGACGAAGAAGATCGCGTGCGGATTGCCCATGCTCACCGCAGCGGGCGAGTGCAGGATCGGATCGTCGATCGGACCGACCTGCAGCTCGATTCGCCGGGTGTCGGGGAAGGGCTCGGCGAGGGGAATCTCGTCCCAGCGCAGGCGCGGCTGCCCCATGTCGACGGTGAAGGAACGGTCGGTCACGCGCCTTACGGCGACCAACCCCGCCTTCGTCTCGAGCGTCAGGCTGCCGTTCTCGGCGGGCCGGGCCATCGCCGGATCGTCGAGCAACGCGTAGCCGACGCAGCGGGTGCCGTTGCCGCAGGCGCCCGATTCCGAGCCATCGGTGTTGTAGATGCGCATGAACGCATCGGTGCCCGGCGTGACGGGATCGTGCACGACCATGAGCTGGTCGAACCGCGAATGCGCGTCGGCGGCAATGGTGCGGGCCTCGGCCGGCGTGACGCGAATCGACGTGCCGCGCAGATCGAGCACGACGATGGCGTTGCCGGCACCGTGCATCTTCAGGAAGCGGCGCTCTGCGAGAGGGCTCATCGGACCTCTGACGACCTTGTCTGCGGAGATGCGGGGGTTGGCGCGGCGTATATGGCAAAAGCGCGCCGGCCGCGAGTCGGGCGGGAGGGACCGCATCGTCGCGCCGCAACGGTCTCGCGCGGGGCGCGTTTCGGCCCTACCCTGTCGGCATCGGCCAATCGGAGCCTCATCGCCTTGACCCGTCTCGCCACCCTCGCCGCGGGCCTCCTCGCTCTCGTCCCTGTCCTCACTTCCGCGACACTCGCTCAAAACGCGCCGCCGCCCAGCAACGCCCCCTCCCCCGCCGAGACGAACCCGTTGCCGACGACCACCGTGCCGGACACCTCAAAATCCGGGCCTGATCCGGCCTCGCCCGCCCCCCAACAGGTGCCGATCCCCCGCCCAGCGCAGTCGGGTGCGGCGCAAACGCTCACGCCGCCGGCCTCCACCCTGCCGACCCTCGTGCCGACGCCGGCCGAGCCCAACGATGTTGACGCGGTGACGCTGCCGGCCAAGCCGGTGGCAATTCTCTCGGGCGAGACAAAGTGGGAGGACGCGCGGGCGAATCTGCGCACGGCCTTCAAGACCATCGGCGAGACGCTGAGGAGGCTCAACCTCAAGCCGGCGGGCCGCCCGATCGCCCTGTTCACCAAGACTGCGGATGACGGCTTCCAGTACGAGGCGATGATCCCGATCGAGGCGTCTCCGGCGGAAGGCGCCGGGGGCGGCGACGTGAAGTTCGGTTCGAGCCCGAGCGGGAAGGCCCTGCGCTACAAGCACAGCGGCACCTACGAGGAGATCGACGGCACCTACGAGACGCTGATCGCCTATCTGGACGCGAAGGAGATCCCGGTTCAGGACCGCTTCCTTGAGGAGTACGTGACCGATCTCGGAGAGGGTGCCGACGACCGGCTCGACATCAACATCTACGCGCTCGAGAAGTAGCGGTGTCGCGGGCCTGGAACCGCCGAATCCACTCGCGGATTCGGCTATCATGCCGCTGTTTCCCGATACCATCCGCCCTGACGAGCCCCGCCGCCGACGCCGCGAGGCGCCGACGGCGCCGTCCGAGCCCCTCAAGGACAAGGCGCTTGAGATCTATCGTCGGCTCTGCGGGGTCTACGAATGTCCGATCCCGTACTTCCACAGCCTCGATCCGCTCTCGGAGCTGATCTCCTCCCTCCTCTCGCACCGGACGCGCAACGCCGATTCCGGCCGCGCCTTCAAGGCGCTTCGGGCACGCTGGCCCGATTGGGCGATGGTCGAGGAGGCCGGCGTGGCGGAGATCGAGGAGACGATCCGCGGCGTGACGTGGCCTGAATTGAAGGCGCCGCGAATCAAGGCGGTCCTGAGTGCCGTCCGAGACCGGGTGGGCTCGCTCACCCTCGATTTCCTCGCAGCGATGAGCGTCGATGAGGCGCGCGGCTGGCTCGAAGCCATCCCCGGCATCGGGCCGAAGACGAGCGCCGCCGTCCTGTCGTTCTCGACCCTGCGGATGCCGGCCCTGCCGGTGGACAGCCACCATCACCGCGTCGCTCAGCGAACCGGACTCATCGGTCCGAAGGTCGATGTCGGGCCGAGCCACGCCGTACTGCGGGCGCAACTGCCCGACGATTGGTCGGCACAGGCGCTCTACGACAATCACGAGGTGCTGATGCTGCACGGCCAGCGCGTCTGCTTCCATCGCTCCCCGGCCTGCGACCGCTGCGTGCTCCTCGACATCTGTCCGACGGGGCAGGTCCGCGAGGCGAAAGCGGCCGGGCGGACTTAGGTCCAGTAGAGGATGTGCGCGAAGGGCAGACGGACCGCGATCCGCTCCGTGAGATGGGCCCGCATCGCCTTCATCAGGTCGCTCGGGAACACATACTTCACCGAGCCGAATTTGGTGAGTTTGCGCGTCCGCTCGGTCTCGCGCATCGGCAGGTCGGAGCCCGGGTACCAGCCCTCCAACACCGTCTTCGAGCCCGGCGTGAAGCGGTGGGTGATGAGTTCGACCGTCAGATCCGGCTCCCGGACGTCGGCCAACGCCTCGGCCGCGTCGCGCAGCAAGGCGTCGTAGGCGTCCGGCCAATCCGCGACCGGCAGGATCGGCGCGATGGTGAGGCCGACCGGATAGCCCGCACGGGCGAGGGACCCCATGGCGGCGAGCCTGTCGGCGAGCGGCGCGGTGCCGCCCTCGTAATGCGCCGCCGCGGCGGCGTTGACCGAGAAACGAGCTCGCGTGCGGCGGTGATGCGGTAGGCCGAGAAGCGGTTCAACCGCGGCAAACTTGGTGGTGAAGCGCAGCTGCACCGGCGCGTTCCAGGCGCCGAAATGGCGGATTGCCGCCGAGAGCGAACCGGTGAGGTGTTCGATCCCGAGCGGGTCGGTGTAGCAGGACGCTTCGAAGGTGGTTCCCTCCGCCGCCCGGGCCTGCGAGGTACTGGTGACGCCTCCCTGCCCCAGATAGCTTTCGAGATTGTCGAGGATGGCGTCGAGGTTGGCGTAGACGCGCGTGACCGGCGGTCCGGAGAGCGAGCCGGCGAGGTAGCAGTACTGGCAATGCGCCGGACAGCCCTCGGCGAGGTCGAAGCGCCAATCGGCGCTCGGCGGGATCGGCTGGAGCTTCAGCTTCGTCGGCGGCGCAGTCACGACGGCGAGCGTCGCCTTGGCCTCCACGTAGGCCCGACGCGGGTTCTCGTCGCGCAGGCCGGTGAGGCGGTTGCTCTTCAGGCGCTCGATCGGCAATCCGAGGCGTTCCGCCCGGGCCACGATCTGCCGGCCATGGGCGTGGTCGAGGGCGGTCGGCGTCACCAGCACCCGGCGGGGATGCCAGAGCCGGACGGGCCGCTGGCGCTCTGAGGGTCGGGAGCGCGGTTCCTCGATCGCAAGCAGGTTCATGCCGCACCAACCCGCGCCGTCGAACGAAGGTCCGAGGGTGCGTCGCTGCGGAACCGCGGACCGGTTCGGACGCTGTTTCGGCGCGTGAACATGACGGGGCGGGGAATGACGGAGTTGGAGACGAAGCGAGCGGCCATCGCCGACCTTCTCGCGCGGATCGAGGGGCTCGATCCGCAGGACCGAGCCCTCTTGGACCGGCGCGTCGAGACGGCGGTGGAGGGCTTCGATCCCGGCGCGCCGGAACCCGCCGATCCGGCGCGCGCCGATCTGCAGCGTCTGATCAGGGACTACCGCGACCTTCGGGATCTGCCGGGCGACTGCAACAATGTGCGCCTGGCCGAGAAGGGTGAGGTGTTCGCACCCGAAGACGACGCGTAGGTTTCGCGCCACCGACGCGACCCGACGACGACTTGGCACCGGAGCCGATCCGGGCCAAGCGTTGCCGATGACCAGAACCCTTTTCGCCTATTCAGGCGCCGCCCTGGCTGAGATCGCCGGCTGTTTCGCGTTCTGGGCGTGGCTCCGGCTCGGACGATCGGCGTGGTGGGTCGTTCCAGGCCTTGTTTCGCTGACGCTGTTCGCGTGGCTCCTCACCCTGGTCGAGAGCGAGGCCGCCGGGCGCACTTACGCTGCCTACGGCGGCATCTATATCGTCGCCTCGATCCTCTGGCTCTGGGGCATCGAGGGGCATCGGCCGGATCGATGGGACGTCGCCGGCGGAGCCATCTGCCTCGCCGGCATGGCGGTGATCCTGTTCGGCCCCCGGACCGCATGAACCGGTCCGGGAGGAGGAAGGGTCAGCCCTCGCGGATCAGGATCAAGGTCGCGAGCGGCGGCAGGGTGAGGCTCAGCGAGTGCGGCTGGCCGTGGCTCTGCTCGGCTTGGCTCTGAACACCGCCCATGTTCCCGACATTCGAGCCGCCGTAGCGTTCGGCGTCGGAATTGATCGCCTCGCGGTAGTAGCCGGCCGTCGGCACGCCGACCCTGTAGCCCTCGCGCGGGACCGGCGTGAAGTTCGAGACGACGATCACGACCTCGCCGTCCGTTTTGCCCTTGCGGGCCCAGGCGATCACCGAGTTGTCCTGATCGTCCGCCACCAGCCACTGGAAGCCGCCGGGCTCGACGTCGCGGGTGTAGAGCGCCGGCGTCGAGGTGTAGACGTGGTTGAGGTCGCGGATGAGGTCCTTGACGCCGGCGTGGAGGGGATCCTCGAGCAGGTGCCAATCGAGCGACTGGTTGTGGTTCCACTCACGCTCCTGGCCGAACTCGCCGCCCATGAAGAGCAGCTTCTTGCCGGGATGGCCCCACATGAAGCCGAAATAGGCGCGGAGGTTGGCGAACTTCTGCCAGCGGTCGCCCGGCATCTTGCCGAGCAGCGAGCCCTTCCCGTGCACCACCTCGTCGTGGGAGAGCGGCAGCACGAAGTTTTCCGAGAAGGCGTAGAGCAGACCGAAGGTCAGGTTGTGGTGGTGGTAGCGTCGGTGGATCGGATCCTCCGACATGTATTTCAGGGTGTCGTGCATCCACCCCATGTTCCACTTGAAGCCGAAGCCGAGGCCACCGGTGTAGGTGGGATGCGAGACACCCGGCCAGGAGGTCGATTCCTCGGCCACCGTAATGGTGCCCGGCGCGTGGCTGTAGGTCGCCTCGTTGGTCTTGCGCAGGAAGTTGATGGCGTCGAGATTCTCGTTGCCGCCGTACTGGTTCGGGATCCACTCGCCCGCGCGGCGCGAGTAGTCGAGGTAGAGCATCGAGGCCACCGCATCCACGCGCAGGCCGTCGAGGTGGTAGTGCTCCAGCCAGAATCGCGCATTGGCCGTGAGGAAGGCCGACACTTCCGTCCGGCCGAAATTGTAGATGTAG
The DNA here is from genome assembly GCF_014199985.1 of Methylorubrum rhodesianum. Classification (GTDB taxonomy): domain Bacteria; phylum Pseudomonadota; class Alphaproteobacteria; order Rhizobiales; family Beijerinckiaceae; genus Methylobacterium; species Methylobacterium rhodesianum. The sequence continues at coordinate 314,778 of NZ_JACHOS010000002.1, forward strand.
GTACCCCAATCCTGGTGGAATCCCTGGCGCGGATCGGCATGCTCGTAGAGATGCGTGCCGTCGAACAGGCCGAGGCCGTGGGCGTCGAGCGGAAAGTGTCCCGGCACCCAATCGAGCAGCACGCCGATGCCGGCCTCGTGAGCGGCGTTGACGAAGGCGACGAAATCGTCGGGCGTGCCGAAGCGGCTGGTCGGCGCGAAGAGCGAGACCGGCTGGTAGCCCCAAGAGCCGTCGAACGGGTACTCGGTGATCGGCAGAAGCTCGATATGGGTGAAGCCGAGTTCCTTGACGTAAGGGATCAGCCGCTCGGACAGCTCCTTGTAGGTGAGGTAGCGATTGCCCTCGCCCGGCACGCGCGCCCAAGATCCAAGATGGACCTCGTAGACTGACATCGCGGCATGGCGCGGATCCTTCGCGCCACGCGTGTCCATCCAGGCGCTGTCATGCCATTGCGGCTCGTTCAGACCCTGCAGCACCGACGCCGTCTGCGGCGGGTGCTGAGCGCGGAAGGCGACCGGATCGGCCTTGAGCGGCAGCAATGATCCGTCAGGGCCGCGGATCTCGAACTTGTAATTCTGCCCGATCTTGAGACCCGGCACGAACAGCTCCCACACACCGCCGTTCAGCCACAGACGCATCGGGTGGCGTCGGCCGTCCCATTCGTTGAAATCGCCGACGACGCTGACCCGTCGGGCATTCGGCGCCCAGACCGCGAAGCGGAAGCCGGCGATGCCGTCGAGCTCGCCGGGATGGGCACCGAGCACGCGGTAGACGAGATTGCTGCCGATCTGGCGCAGACCCTCGATCTCGCTCTGTTCGAGCGAAGGGCCGAAGCCGTAGGGATCGTGACGGCGGGCGCTCGTGCCGTCCCAAGCCTCGACCTCGATCTCGTAGAGGGGACGGCCCTCGCTCTTCACGCTGGCGACATAGAACCCGTCCGGATGGACACGCTCGAACGGGATGCTCTGCCCGGCGGTGATCAGGCGGGCGGCCTTGGCCTCCGGCAGGACAGCGCGGACCTCCCAGGCCCCGGGGCCGACCTGATGCGGGCCGAGGATACCGAAGGCGTCGCCGTGATCGGCCGCCATCACGGCGGCAACGGCATCGGGATGGAGGTGCGTGTCGCGCGGCTGCGACGCGGGACGGCCCACCCGGGGCGCTCCCCCGTCTCCTCCCAGCGCATCCGCCGGCCGGGGCGCACGGGACGCCTCGGCCGAGCCTGACTTGTTCGGGACGTTGGCGGCCGCCTGCCCCTCGTTTCGAGCCGCGGCCTTGTCGTCCAGAGCCGTCATCCAGTCACCTCATCCAGGGAATCGCTCTCGGGCCAGGGCGGGGATCGGCCGGGCCGCGAGAGCGCGATGGTCAGACCGAAGCGCGGTCGCGCTTGGCCTCGTCCAGTATGTTGAGAACACCCCTTGCCGGGATTTCGATCCAGTCGGGGCGGTTGTTGACCTCGTAATCGACCTCGTAGAGCGCCTTCGTCAGCAGGCTCAGGCGCAGCAGGTTGCGATGCGTTTCCGCATCCTCCACCGCCGCCCGGCTGCCGGCCACGGCCTGCCCGTAGCCGTCGAGGAACGCTGCATCGATCATGCCGCGCCACGCGATCGCCGCGTTGCGGGCCCGCTCCTCGCTGTCACCGAAGCGGGCCGCGATCTCGCGAACGACCGTCTCAGCCCCGTAGGCGAAGGAGCGCAGCATGCCCGCCACGTCGCGCAGGGGCGTCGACTTCGAACGGCGCTGCTCAACCGGACGCGAGGGCTCGCCCTCGAAATCGACGATGATGAGATCACCCTCGGAGGCGAGCACCTGGCCGAGATGGTAGTCGCCGTGGATGCGGGTCTTGGTGGCACCCCGCAGCGGCCCCGCGGCCAACTCGTCGATGAGCGTCTCGACTTCGCCGCGGCGGGCGGCGAGCGCCTCGCTCGCCGATCCCGGGGACCACGCGGTGATCGCGTCGAGCCCCTTGAAGGCCCGCGCCGCCTGATGGCGGGCATCGTCCGCGAGCGCGGCGAGATCCGCCTCGCCGAAGGGCTCGACCGCGAAGGCCGGATCGTCGGTGTCGATGGCAAACGCCCGGTGCAGCTCGGCCGTGCGCTGGCCAAGCAGGATCGCCCAGCGCAGATGCGCGTTGAACGCCTCCTCCGGCGTCGGCGCCTCGCTCTCGGGAGCGAGCACCACGGTCTCGAAGTCGCGCCGCAGACCTTCCAGCATCAGCGTCCAGGCATCGCCCTGATTGAGGACGAACTTCTGGAGCAGCGCGAGCGCCGTGCGGGTGCCGTCCTCGGCCACGTGCTCGACGACGCCGAGAAGCGCGGGCGTGTTCGGGAAATGCGCCTGCTCGGTGAGGAAGCGACCGATCTCGATCTCCGGATGCGTGCCGGGCTGCAGGCGGCGCAACAGCTTGAGCATCATCCGCGCGCCGATGGCGATCGAGGTGTTGCTCTGCTCGGCCGAGAGGCGGCGCACGTCGGTCGCCTCGAACGGCATCTCCGGATCGTAGGCCGAGGTGGTCGAGAAGACGATGCTGCCGCGCTCCGACGGGATCGTCACGCCGTCGCGCATGGCTTCGATCAGGGCGACGGTGAAGGGCGCCGCGGCGGCGGCCTCGTAGAGAAGGCCGGTGCGGGGCCCGCGGCGCACGCGGGCGACCGCGTGGTCCATCAACGTCTCGTCCTCGCGTCCCTCCTCGACGGCGAGCGGAACGAAGTAGTCCTGGCGCTCGCCGTTGGCGAGCGTCACCGCGACCCGCGGCAGCAGGAACTTGCCCTCACCGGTGGCGTCCTTGACGATCGCGCTGTCATCGACCTGCACCGACTTGATGCGCGAGCCCTTGGCACCGAACCAGCGGCGCGACCCGATGAAGGGCGGAGCGACCGTGCGCTCGAAGGCGGTGCGCTCGCGGCCCTTGATCAGGGTCTCGACGCCGCCGGTCAGCACCAGGGTGAACAGTTCGGGGCTCTGTGGCTGCGGGCCGATCTCGCCGGTATTCGCGACCGAGAGCGAGAACCAGTAGAAGCCGTAAGACGGCAGGGTCAGCAGATAGGGCAACTCGCCGATCGCCGGGAAGGCGCTGCCGCCGGTCAGTTCGATCGGGATCGCGCCGCGCAGGTCGGACAGGTCGAGCTGCACCGCCTGCGGCGCCCGCGACAGGTTGGCGACGCAGAGGATGCGCTCGTTGTCGTGCTCGCGGATCCAAGCGAGGACCTTGCGGTTCGTCGGATAGAGGAACTGGATCGCGCCGCGACCCAGGGCGACGGAATTGTTGCGGATCGCGATCATGCGCCGCGTCCAATTCAGGAGCGAGGTCTGCGCCTGCGTCTGAGCCTCGACGTTGATCGCGTCGTAGCCGTAGATCGGGTCCTGGATCGCGGGCAGGAACAGCTTCTGCGGGTTGGCCCGCGAGAAGCCGCCGTTGCGGTCGGGCGACCATTGCATCGGCGTACGCACGCCGTCGCGGTCGCCGAGATAGATGTTGTCGCCCATGCCGATCTCGTCGCCGTAGTAGAGCACCGGCGTGCCGGGCATCGACAGGACGAGAGACTTCATCAGCTCGATCTTGCGCCGGTCGTTCTCCAGCAGAGGCGCCAGGCGACGGCGGATGCCGAGGTTGATGCGGGCGCGACGCTCGGCGGCATAGAACGACCAGAGGTAGTCACGCTCTTCGGCGGTGACCATCTCCAGGGTCAGTTCGTCGTGGTTGCGCAGGAAGATCGCCCACTGGCACCCATCGGGAATTTCCGGGGTCTGGCGCATGATGTCGGTGATCGGGTGCCGGTCCTCCCGGGCAATCGCCATGTACATCCGCGGCATCAGCGGGAAGTGGAATGCCATGTGGCACTCGTCGCCGTCGCCGAAATACTGCGCCGTTTCCTCCGGCCACTGATTGGCCTCGGCCAGCAGCATCCGGTCGGGATAGCTCGCGTCGAGCGCTGCACGGATCGCCTTGATGACGTCGTGGGTCTCGGAAAGGTTCTCGCAGTTCGTTCCGTCGCGCTCGATGAGATAGGGAATCGCGTCGAGCCGCAGCCCGTCCACGCCCATGTCGAGCCAGTAGCGCATCACCTCGATGACGGCTTCCAGCACGGCCGGGTTGTCGAAGTTCAGGTCGGGCTGGTGCGAGTAGAACCGGTGCCAGAAATACTGCTTGGCCACCGGATCCCAAGTCCAGTTCGAGACCTCCGTGTCGAGGAAGATGATGCGCGTGTCGCTGTACTTGTCGTCGGTGTCCGACCACACGTAGAAATCGCGTTCGGGCGAGCCGGCTGGCGCCTCGCGGGCGCGCTGGAACCACGGATGCTGATCCGATGTGTGATTGATGACCAACTCGGTGATGACGCGCAGGCCGCGCTCGTGCGCCGCGTCCACGAAGCGCCGGAAATCGTCCATCGTCCCGTAGGATGGATTGACGTCGCGGTAGTCGGCGATGTCGTAACCGTCGTCGCGCAGCGGCGAGGGGTAGAACGGCATCAGCCAGATCGCCGTGACGCCGAGGTCACGGACGTAGTCGAGCTTCTGCGTCAGGCCCTCGAAGTCCCCGATCCCATCGTTCGACGAGTCGAAGAACGACTTGACGTGGATCTGGTAGATGATGGCGTCACGGTACCACTGCGGATCGCTGCGATCGATCATCCCGTCGCTGCCTCACGTCACTTTCGAGAGCGGAACCGGGCCCTGCGGCGCCGGACTGCGAGCTTCCTCGGCTCGCTTCTTGGCGAGAACACGACGGTGAACGCCGCATTCCGCCCGATCTAGAGCGGCCCCCACCGAAAGTGGAGGCCGCTTCGGCACGGGCGCGTCCTCAGGAACGCCGGGGACGAAGCCGCCAGACGATCGCCGATCGGTCGGCCGGATCGAGGGCGATCCGGTGGTTCTTCCCGTAGAGCTCGAACCTGTAGCCGAGCAGCAGATCCTCGACCTCGACCGCGCCGTCGTCGGGCAGGCCAAGCAGCCACAGCGGCACCTCGTAGGTGCATTCCTGGCGGTTCTTCGGATCGAGGTTGACCATCACGAACACGCAGTTGTCGCGCTCCGGCGTCACCTTCGCGTAGGCGATGATGTTGTCGTTCCAGGCCCCGGTGAAGTGGATGTTCCGGAAATCCCACAGGGCGGGGTTATCGCGCCGGATCTGATTCAGCTTGATGATGTGATCGCGGATGTTGCCCGGACGGTGATAGTCCCACGCCTTGAGCTCGTACTTCTCCGAATCGAGATACTCTTCCTTGCCTGGATAGGGCGCGGCCTCGCACAATTCGAAGCCGTTGTAGATACCGTAGATCGAGGACAGCGTCGCAGCCAGCGTAGCCCTGACGACGAAGCCCGGTCGGCCGCTGGTCTGCAGGTAGTACGGATTGATGTCCGGCGTGTTCGCGAAGAAGTTCGGCCGGTAGTACTCACCCATCTCCCCGGCCAGCTCCAGCGCATACTCGGTCAACTCGGCCTTGGTGTTGCGCCACGTGAAGTAGGTGTAGCTCTGCTGATAGCCGGCTTTGGCCAGCTTCTTCATCATCTTCGGCCGGGTGAAGGCCTCGGCGAGGAAGATCGCGTCGGGGTACTGCGCGTTCACCTCACGCAGCATCCATTCCCAGAACGGAATCGGCTTGGTGTGCGGGTTGTCGACCCGGAAGATGCGCGCGCCGTGCGCGCACCAGCCGAGCACGATGTCGCGTAGCTCGATCCAGAGCGAGGGCAGCGCGCCGCCGTAGAAGTGGACGTTGGAGATGTCCTCGTACTTCTTCGGCGGATTCTCGGCGAATTTGAGGGTGCCGTCGGGGCGCCACTCGAACCATTCCGGATGGTTCTTGATCCAGGGGTGATCGGGCGAGCACTGGATCGCGAAGTCGATGGCGACCTCCATGCCGTGGGCGTGGGACGCGGCGACGAGCTGGCGGAAATCCTCCAGCGTCCCGAGTTCGGGATGAACGGCCTCGTGACCGCCCTCCTCCGAGCCCACCGCGTAGACCGAGCCGACGTCGCCGGGTTGCGCCTTGAGGGTGTTGTTCTTGCCCTTGCGGTTGGTCTTCCCGATCGGATGGATTGGGGTGAAGTAGAGGACGTCGAAGCCGAGTTCGCGGATCTCGGGCAGTCGCCGGATCACGTCCCGGAAGGTGCCGTGGCGGTTCGGATCGCCGGATTGCGAGCGCGGGAAGATCTCGTACCAGGCCGAGAAGCGTGCCGCGAGCCGGTCTGCGATGACCGGGATGTTGACGGGATAGCGCGAGAGATTGACCCGTTCGGCGTTGCGCCGGATCAGCGCCGTCGAGTCCGGCGCCAGGATCTTTTCGAGGATCACGGGCGAGCCCTCCGGCTCGGCGGCCAGGGAACGGATCAGCGCGTCGAGCCGCTGCTCGTCGGCGCCCGTGGCCAGATCCTGAGCGATCTGGATCAGCTCGACACCCTCGATCGTCTCCAGGCGCACGTCCACGCCGGCGTCGCGCTTCTTCAGGGTGTCACGCACCCAGGAGGAGAAACCGTCGCGCCACGCCTCGATCGTGAATTCGTAGCGGGCATTCTTCTCCAGCGGGAAGTGCCCGGCCCAGCGGTCGTTGTCGACGAACACCATCGGGTCGCGTCGCCACGTCTCCTCACCGACCACGCGGGAAAGCACCGCCGCGTTGATGATCTCGTGGCCGTCCGAGAAGATGTCGGCCTCGACGCGCACCTGCTCGCCGACGACGCGCTTCACCGCCGAACGCCCACCATCGATCTCCGGGGTCACCGCCTCGATCACGACGCGGCCCTTGCCCGCAGGCGTCGTCGCGGGGGGCGGGGCGGCAACCTTGGCGCGCTCGGCGACAAGGATGCGCAGTTCGCCCGGCAGGAGGTCGATGCTGGCACCCGGATGGAAGGCGATCGGCTCTGCCTCGGGCGTGCGGTCGATGAAGGTGCCGAGCTGACCGCCGGTCCGCTCGATAAGGCGGCCCGCATCGACGGGTGCCGGAACCTCGCCCGGATTGTACAGCACGAGCGTCGCCGAATGCGCCGAGGCGGAATGGCCGGTATCGGTGCGGAACAGGGCGGTGAAGGGCGCGTCTGGCGCCGAGAGCCGCATCTGCGCACCCTCGACATTGGCCGCTGGAACCTCGGCCTTCAACGCGTTGATCGCTGCCACGTAGGAGGAGATGTCGATGCCTGTCTCGTGCTCGCGCGAGCCCGGATCGGTCTCGACCACGTGGAGCGCGCGGCGATAGCCCCACTCGTAGCCGATCGGCATCAGCACGCCGGCCGAGAAGAAGGCCGCGAGGGCGTAGCGCGCCTTCAGCCGCCGAGCGACCGCCTCCGCTCCGCCGGGGATGTCGGCGGCGAGGCGCGCCATGTCGTGGTTTTCGGGGAAGGCGATGGAGGGCGCCACCACCCGCAGCCGCTCGTACTGCTCGAGCGCCCAAGGTGCCTTGAGATTCCACCACGCGAAGGAGTTGAACAGGTAGTCGAAGCCCGCGCCGGCCGTCGCCTGCGCCTCCTCGAACGTGCAGCCGAGAGTTTCCGCCGCAAAGAGCGTCTCGGGCTCGCGCTGCTTGGCCGCCTGGATCAGGGCGCGCCAGACATCCGGCGGCACCTTGTAGGCAGCATCACACCGGAAGCCGCGAACGCCGAGGCGCTGCAGCCGGGCGATGTAGCCGTCGAAGATGCGGACCAGTTCCCCCCGGGCGTGGTCGGAATGGTAGTCGAGCTCGATCAGATCGCCCCAGACCGTGCGCTTCGACGGATCATCCGGATCGATCGCCGCCGGGCTCACCGGCTTGCCCTCAGCGTCGCGTACGAACAGATCGGGCCGCTCGTGAAACAGGCGGGCATTGTCGGCGGTGTGGTTGATGACGAGGTCGCTCATCACCGAGACGCCGTGCGACTCCGCCGCCCGGCAGAAGCGGGTGATCTGCTCGTCGTCGGGCGTGCCATCCCTGTCGCGGAAGCGCTCGTCCAGCGCGTCGAGATCGGCCACGGCGTAGAGGCTTCGCGATCCGCCGGTCTGATGGAACGGGTTGAGATAGACCCAGTCGAAGCCGAGGGCGGCGATGCGTGGGAGTTCCGCCGTCCAGGCCGAAACCGTGCCGACGAGGAGCGGGAACAGGTTGTAGATGCGCGGACCTTCGGCGCGCGGGGCGAAGGCGGCCGGCAGGGCCACCGTTTCCGCCCCGGTCCGGGTCGCGGGCGCCATCGCGGTGTTCGGTGCGTTCATCGATCGCCTCCGTCTTGTCGCTTCACGCCTTGGCGCGTTCTCATGGTTGGAAGGCCGCGGAGCCGCGCTCCGGAAACGCTCGCGACCCCGGTTCGGTCACCGCGTCTGTGCCTATGACCGGGCTTACCGAGCGCCGCCCTCAAGCGGCCCGCCGCAGCACCACATAGGGCAGCCTTGCGAAGAGCCGACCGAGATCGAGCCGGTCGCCCTCGGCTGTGACTTCGCCGCCGCCGATCACGTCGACCCACCGGCTGCCGTCCGGCACCGGCAGGACCGTTCCGGCGAAGGCCTCGCCCGACCAACCTGATTCGGGCGTCAGCCGTGCGACGAGGCGGGGGAGCGCCACCAGCAGATCGTCCGCGCCGGACGTCGCCGCCGAGCGGGTGAAGGCGATGACGTGCTCGGCGCGCTGGCCCTGCGCCGCGAGCGGGCGGTAGTCGGCATCGGCATAGAAGGCCGGGCGCGCCGCCCGGTCGGCAAGCAGGCGCGCGAGCGTCGCTTGTTTCACGCGACCGTCCGACCATGCGCCGATCAGGTCGGCCGGCGTGCCGCCAGCTTCCAGCGCCCTTGACCGCTCCGCGTAATCGACCGGTCGACGGTTGTCGGGATCGACGAAGGAGAAGTCCCAGAACTCGGTGCCCTGATACGTGTCGGGAATGCCCGGCAAGGTGCATTTGAGTACCGTGCGGCCGAGGCCGGCGAGCATGCCGAGAAAGGCGAGCCGGCGCACGAGCGGCCGAAGCCGTTCGAGGCAGTCCGATCCGGGAGCGATCAGGGCTGCGAAGAGCGCGTGGACGGCGCCCTCGTAGCCCTCGTCGACGTTGACCCAGCTCGACCGGCGCTTGCTCTCGCGCAGAGCCTTCTCGGCATAGGCGTCGAGCCGCTTACGAAACTCCTCGATCGCACCCGTGTCGTCCCGCTCCAGAAGCTCCAGCGGCCACGCGCCGAGGATCGCCTGGAGGAACATCCACTGGTCGTTGGCGTCGGGGGCGGGCTCCCCCTCGACCTGCTTGATATGCGGCTCGGAGGCGCGCCGCCACGTGTCCCAGGCGCGGGCCCACTCCTCCGGCAATTCGGACAAGGCGAGCTGGCGCGAGCGCGCATCCTCGCCGCGCTTGGTGTCGTGGGTGGCCGTGGTGATCATCGCGTTCGGCCAGTCGCGGGCGCGCGCTGCCTGGAGCGCGTGGAAATGCTCCGCGTCGAGCCCGTACTCGCCGGGATCGCCGCCGACCTCGTTGAGCGCGAGCAGCTCCACGAAGCGGTAGAACAGCGTGTCTTCCAGGCTCTTGGCCATGACGGGGCCGGTGAGCTGCTGGAAGCGACGACGGAAGCGCAGAACCACCTGCTGGTCCGGGTGCCCGGCGCCGCCGACATCGATGCGACCGAGCAGGGCATCGGCCGCGAAATCGTGCACCGACCGGTCCGGCAAGGCGCTCCAGCGCTTGGCCTTCCGCACGGCCCCCTCGATCAGCCGCACGTCCTCGGCTTCGATCTCGGTCTCGTCGAGATCACCCGGCAGGTAGGAGCGGTAGACGGGGAAGCGCGCGACGATCTCGATCAGCGCACGACGGATGGCATTGGTGGAGAAGTCGCGCGTACGCCGGTCGGAATCGGCGATCTGCTTGAGGTCGCCGGTCATCACCTCGAGTTCCGAGGCGAAGCTGATCTCGAGGATTTCCGCCTTGGCCGCCCGGAACTGGAAGCCGTAAGGCTCGTCCATATCCGTGGCCCAGCGGTAGAACTTCTCGATCCGCGGCTTCAGAGCGCGATCGACGAGGATGCCGTCGAGCTGATTCAGCACGTCGTAGCCGGTGGTGCCGGCGACCGGCCAGTCGCGCAGCTTCTCGCCGGGCTCCAGAATCTTCTCGACCACGATGTAGAAGCCGGGGCCGACCGCGGCCTGCAGCGCGCGGGCATAGCCGAGCGGGTCGGCGAGCCCATCGATGTGATCGATGCGCAGCCCGTCGATCCGGCCCTCGCCGATCAGGCGGAACAGCAGGTCGTGCGACTTCGCGAAGACGTCGGACAGTTCGACGCGCAGGCCCGCGAGCGAGTTCACGTCGAAGAAGCGGCGATAATTGATGTCGCTCGACGCGATCCGCCAATGGGCGAGCCGGTAGGATTGCTGTTCCAGCAGCCGGTGCAGCGGCCCGAAGGAATCGGGGTAGTCGCGGTTGCCGTTGAGCAGATGCAGCGCCCGGTAGATCGAGGCGGCGATTTGCGGCGAGGCCCGCACGGCGCCGGCGAGCTGACGCTTCAGCTCCTCGGCGGCCTCCGGCATGGCCCGGCGGCGCTCGGGGTTGGTCTCCTCGCCCATGGCGCGCAGGCGCTCGGTGATCGCGAGCACCTCCGCCGACATGTCGTCGCCGATCTCGCCGAGGGCCGCGAGCGCCCGGTTCAGGATCGTCGGGTACTGGAGCGGGCAGATCGGGAACTGGTGCTCGTAGTGCCAGACGCTGAAGGCGCCCGCCGCCTCATCGAACTTCAGATCCAGCGTGCCTTTCTCGAGCGCCTCCCCGTAGCGCTCGCCCAGGAACGGGATCACGAGCTTTCCGTTGGCGCCGAGCCGCTCCCAATCAATGTCAAAGGCATTGGCCGCGGGGGACAGGCCGCCCCATTCGAGCACGGACAGCCACCAGGGATTGTCGGCGCCGCCAACGCCCATATGGTTGGGCACGATGTCGAGCAGGAGCTTCAGCCCATGCGCGTGGAGCGCATCGGTGAAGCTGCGAAAGCCTTCCTCGCCACCGATCTCCGGGTTGATCTGCGAGTGATCGACGATGTCGTAGCCGTGGGTCGAACCCGGCCGCGCCCGCTGCAGCGGCGAGGCGTAGACGTGGCTGATCCCGAGCTTGGCGAGGTACGGAACGATCCTCTCCGCGTCCGCGAAGGTGAAGCCCTCGTGGAACTGCAGGCGGTAGGTCGCCCGCGGCGGGGCCGAGGCGAGGCGTGCGGCGCCCGAGCGTGGCCCGCGCTCCTCCGCCGAGAGGGCGGCGGCAAGCTTGGCGAGCGGACCGCCGGGCGCCGCGATGGCCTCCAGGTTGCGGTCGAGCTTGCGCCGCCAGTTCGGGTAGCCCTCGGTCGAGCCGGGCACGTTGGCCTGGGAGAGCTCGCCGACCACGTCCTCGTATTGAACGGCCGTCAGGATCGACGGCGCGCGGGCGAGATAACGGGCGGCGGCCTCGAACGGTGCGTGCTCGGGCGGCTCGGAACTCGGCAGGAGCTGCTGGGCGGCCAGGGCCTCCGAGAGACGCCACCGTTCGGCGACGCGCTCGGTGCGCTCGGCCTCCGCCCGGTCGGCGTCGTAGAGGCCCAGCGACTGCCGGGTGTCGGTGTCGACACCCCTCCACCAGCCGACGAAAGTCGGTAGATCGTGGGTGGTGATCGCGGTGAGCGCATCCTTCGGATAGGCCTCGGGCGCCTTGAAGGCACCGCCGTGCTCCCGCTCGAAGGCGAGGATCCGATAACTCAGGATCCCGGACTGCATCAGCGCATCCGAGAAGCCTTCCGGCGCGGTGCCGAGATCCTCGGCGATGACGAGGCACTTGGCGCGGTGGCTCTCCAGACGCAGCACGGCCAGCATCGGCTCGAACGGCATCGCTACGTACGCGCCCTCGCGCGCAGAGCGGCCCAGCGGGATCAGGAACAGGCGGGCGAGCTGAAAGGCGTGATCGATGCGGATCGCGCCGGCGTGGCGCATATTCGCCTTCACCAGGGCGCGGAAAGCCTTGAGGCCATCCCGCTCCATCTCCAGCGGATCGAAGGCCGGTAGCCCCCAATCCTGCCCCTTGGGCGCGAGCAGGTCCGGTGGAGCGCCGATGGAAACACCGTTGGCAAAGCGCTCGGGGTGAGACCAGATCTCCGAACCGCCCCGGTCGGCGCCGACCGCGAGATCGCGGTAGAGCCCGAGCCGCATGCCGGCCTTGAGCGCCAACTCGGACGACGCCTTGAGCTGGCTGTCGGCGAGGTACTGCAAAAAGACGTGATAGCCGATGCGTTCGGCGTGGCTTCCCGAAAAGGCTCGCACGGCGTCGGTGCCGGCGCGGCGGTACTCCTCCGGCCAATCGCCGAGCCAGTGCGCGCCCTGTCGTCGGAAGTGCTCGGAGAGCGCATCGAAGGTGGCGTGCGATTCGAGGTTCTCGCCGCCCTCCTCGCGGAAGGCCGCGAAGCCGGCATCGCTGCCGGCCCTGGCATCCGAATCCTCCCAATAGGCTTCGAGGATCGGCGACAGGACCTCCCACACGCCGGCATGATCGACGAGGGAGGTGTCGCGCAGCGCCTCGATGCGGGCGCGGTGACTCTCGAGCAGTGCTGCGGCGCGGCTGCCGGCAAAGCCCGGCAGCGCCCCCGGTTCGATGTAGAGCGTTTCGAGGAAGAGCCGCGAGGATGGCGAGTAGGGCGAGATCTTGGCCCGGTCGGTCGGAAACAGGGCATGGGCCGGGCTAAGCCCGAGGAACGACGCACCGCGCAGCGCGGCGTCGCGGGCGGCGCGGCCTGCATCGGCGTAGGTGCCGATGCCGAGATTGTTCGGCGAGCGCAGGCCGTAGAGTTGGGCGGCGAGGCCCCAGTCGCGGGCGCCGTCCTCGGCATAGGCGCGCGGGCGCCAGCACTTCTGCGGGGCGGCGACGATCCAGGCCTGCGCCCGGCGGTCGCCGACGGTCACCGTCAGCTGGTGATAGCCCGGCGTCAGGGGCGGCAGGTCGAAGCCGGCGCCGTGCTCGGAGGGAGTGAGCGTGGCGCGTCCTTCTCGGGAGCGGTCGTGCTCATCCACCAGCCGCCATGCCACCGCACCCGAGGTGACGCCCATTCGAACCGGCACGCGCAGGCCGCGCCGTGCCTCGGCCGCCAGCAGCGGCGGAACGACGTTGGCACGCACCGCCTCGACGGCAGCAAGGCTGCGGCGCACCGCTTCGTCGTCACCGGCGGAAAAGCCCAGGGCTTCCAACATGCCGCGGCGAACATCGAGTGGCGTATCGACCCGTTGCCCGAAGGCGTCTGTGAAACCGTCGGCGATGCCGACGAGATCGGCGAGGCGTTCGAGGGCATTCACGTCCGAGATACTCACGTCCGAAAGACTCACTTGGCGCCCCCGATCAGGAACACACCGGTCCAGGACGGAAGCTGCATGGGCTGCCGCGATGCCCCGTTGGACCAGATCACCTGACCTCCGTCGGCATCCGCCGCGACATCGTCGTCCCCGACATTGGCAACGAAGCGCAGCCAGCCGTTCTCGTAACGCCAGGTGCAGTCCACTACGCCCGGCGCCGGGATCTCAGCCTTGGCACCGAGGAAGCGACTCTTGGTGAGCGGCACCACGCTCTGTCGGCGGATCTGGAGAAGGTTTCGGGTGTCGGCCCAGACGGCGCGGTGCGGCTCGGCCTCGGACTCATCCCAATCGATCTTCGAATCCTCGAAGGTCTTGGCCTCGGTCGGATCGGGGATGACGGAGGTGTCGTCGGCGAACGCCGCGAAGCTCTTGAACTCGCGACGACGCCCCTCGCGAACGGCCTTGTTCAGCTCCTCGTCCGGCGCGAAATCGACGAAGAAGAGGAACGGCGCCGAGGCCGACCATTCCTCACCCATCCAGAGCATGGGGATCTGCGGCGCCAGGAGCAGACCGGCGCGGGCGAGCGCGAGCTTCTTCGGATCAGACAGATGGTTGAGCCGCTCCCCGAGCGCGCGGTTGCCGACCTGATCGTGGTTCTGGAGGAAGGTGACGAAGGCGGAAGGCGGCAGGTGTCCCGAGGGCTCGCCGCGGGGATGGTTGTCGAGAGTCGGGAACGGCTCGCCCTGATAGGCGAAGCCCTCGGCGAGGCAGCGGGCGAGATGCTCGACGGGCCGGTCGGCGAAACTCGCGTAGTAGCCGGCATCCTCACCGGTCAGCAGCACATGCCAGCAATGGTGAAGGTCATCCGCCCATTGTGCGCTGTGAAGCACCGGCAGTCCCCCGTCGTCCCGCTCCAGCCATCGGGCCTGATTGGCCTCGTTCTCCAGGATCAGGTGGACATGCCGATCCGGGAACGTCCTGCGGATCGTCTCGCCGAGTTCGGCCAAGAAATGCTTTTCGGAGTCGTCGAGGATCGCATGCACCGCGTCGAAGCGGATACCGTCGAAATGGTATTCCTTGAGCCAGTAGAGTGCATTCTCGATGAAGTAGTCACGCACGACCGGACCTGATTCCGTCCCGTCGAAATTGATGCCGGCACCCCAGGGAGTCTGATGACGCTCGGTGAAGAACGTCTTGGCGTAGGAATGGAGGTAATTCCCGGCTGGTCCGAAGTGATTGTAGACGCAATCGATCAGGACCATCAGGCCCTTGGCGTGGGCGGTATCGATCAGGCGCTTCAGATCTTCCGGACGGCCGTAGGCTGAATCCGGGGCATAGGGCAGAACGCCGTCGTAACCCCAGTTGCGCGTTCCCTTGAAATCCGCGAGCGGCAGCAACTCGATTGCCGTCACGCCGAGATCGACCAGATCGTCGAGCCGCTTCTCCAAGCCGGCATAGGTGCCTTCGGGCGTCGCGGTACCGACATGCACTTCGTAGACGACCGCCTCTTCCCACGGGCGTCCGGTCCATTCGCCGTCCGACCACGCATAGGCGTTCGGATCGATCACCTCGGACGGAGCGGACACGTCCTCGGGCTGGAACCGCGAGGCCGGGTCGGGCACCACGAGATCGCCGTCGATGCGGAAACCGTAGCGCGCACCGGCCTTGACGCCGGGGAGCGTGGTCCGGCGCCATCCCTCGCCGACATCGGGAATCGGATGGTCGGCCCCATCCACGACGAGGGTCACGTCCTTGGCAGTCGGCGCCCACAGGGCGAACCGCACACCATCCTCGGCCAACTCGCTGCCGAACCGCATCGCATGGGCGCGCCGCATCAGGCCACCGGTCTCCGCTGGAGTAAGAATCGATCGTCGCTCAGGCTGGGCGGCCGCTTCTGTGTCTCACAAGGCGCGCGGCGTCCGCTTGTTCCCAGCAGCGCCAGTTATGGCGCCGGCGGGTTGCGACAACCGCCCGGGGTGACGGAATCGCTGCACTGCACGCGAAAGGCTCCGGACATGCAAAGGGCTCCCCGCCGAACTCGGCGGGAAGCCCTTCTCAGTCGCGTGTCAGTCTGAGGCCGAGATCAGGCGTTGATGGTCGGACCGCCGCCTTCCGAGCGACGTTTGGCCATGAAGGCATCGAACTGATCGCGGTCCTTGGCCCGCTTCAGCTCCTCGACGAACGCGGCGAAGGCCTGGCTCTCTTCCTGCAGCGCGCGACGACGCGCCTCCAGGCGCTCCAGCTCGGCCCGGCGATATTCTTCGAAGGCCCAGTTGCCGGAAGTCGCGCCGGTGCCGGAATAGCCCTTGGCCGCCTCGAAGGCGCGGGCGAAGCGCGACCGGCCATCGCCGCCCACGAAGCTGAAGCTGCCGCTATTGGCGAACTCCTTCATCTGGCTGAGCGCGGGGTAACCCGCGATCTTCCAGGCAACGTAAGCGACGGCAATCGGCCACCAGTAGACGAAAGCGACGACGATCGCGCCGATTTCCAAGGAACGCTTGGGAAAAGGGCCGCTCCGGCGAGACGCGCCGCAGGACCAGGGAGTGGTGGAGGACGTGTTCACGGCTCGGGGCTCCAGGTGTGAATGTGAACAACATTCACATGCGGAGCCGCCTGGGCCGTTTCAAGTCCCCGCTCAGGGCATTTCGCGCGACCGTCCGCCGGCGCCATGAACCAGCGCCAATACGCCCGCGCGCAGCAACTCGTACTTGTCCGGACCGGGCTTCGGCAGTTGACCGGCCGCTGCCAACGTCGCGATACCGTGGGAGAGCGCCCAGACTTCGAGAGCGAGGAAGCGCGGGTCGACGCCGTCGAAGCCGTCGGGAAAAGTCGAGCGGAGCGCTTCGACGAGGAGGTCGAACGGGTTCGGCCGGACGGAGGCTGGGGCGGGAACGGCCTGACCGCGTACCTCGAAGATCGCCGCGTAGTAGCCGGGCTCCTCCTCGGCGAAGGTGAGATAGGCTTCGCCCATGCGGGTGAAACGCTCCAGCGGTGTGCCGCGGCTCGTCAGCGCCCGGGCGAGCCGGTCGGCAAGATCGGCGAAGCCACGCCCCGCCACCTCCTCCAACAACGCCTCCCGGCCGCGGAAATGCCGGTAGAGCGCTGCGGGCGTGACGCCGACCAGTCGAGCCGCGTCGACCAGCGTGAAGCCGCCGATGCCGCGCTCGGCGATGAAACGCCGCGCCGCTTCGATCAGAGCTTCCTTGAGGTTGCCGTGATGGTAGCTGCGCCGGTCTCCCGGTCCCTCGCGCCAGGGTCGCACCCGTCACTCCTTCGCGCTGCCAGATCGCGTATCGCTAACCACTGAGACCCGTCAGCGGTCACGCCCGACGACCGCCGGCCGTTCCGCTCGATCTTACCTCGGCCTTTTCCATCGAGTCGGTCTACGAGTCGACCGTCTTTTCCGCCGACGAGGCTTGACCGTGCCGCAAAGATGAAACGTTATATAGTAACATTTTCTCCATCGCTGCGGATGTCTATGTCGTCTCCCGATCCTCGCCTCCCTGTCACCGTGCTGTCCGGCTTCCTTGGTGCCGGCAAAACCACGCTGCTCAACCACGTCCTCAACAACCGCGAGGGCCGGCGCGTCGCGGTGATCGTCAACGACATGAGCGAGGTGAACATCGACGCCGACCTCGTCCGTGACGGCGGCGCGGACCTGTCCCGCACCGATGAGCGGCTGGTCGAGATGACCAACGGCTGCATCTGCTGCACCCTTCGCGACGACCTGTTGGCCGAGATCCGGCGCCTCGCCGCCGAGCGTCGCTTCGACTACCTGCTGATCGAGGGAACCGGCATTGCCGAGCCGCTGCCCGTCGCGAGCACCTTCTCGTTCCGCGACCAGGAAGGCGCAGCGCTCGCCGACGTCGCTCGGCTCGACACGATGGTGACCGTGGTCGACGCGGTGAACCTGCTACGGGATTACGGGTCGAACGATTTCCTGCGTCAGCGCGGGCAGATGGCGGGGGCCGACGACACCCGCACCCTGGTCGACCTCCTGGTGGAGCAGATCGAGTTTGCCGACGTGGTGGTGATCAACAAGGCCAACGATGTCCCATCGGAGACGCTCGACCTCGTCCGATCGGTGGTGCGGGGGCTGAACGCGGATGCGCGCCTGATCGAAGCCTCGCATGGGCGGGTGCCGCCGCAGGCGATCCTCGATACCCGCCTGTTCAACGAGGAGAAGGCGCAGGAGCACCCGCTCTGGTTCAAGGAACTCTACGGCGCGCACGAGCACGTGCCGGAGACGGAGGAGTACAGGATCGAGTCCTTCGTCTACCGGGCGCGCCGACCGTTCGACCCGAACCAGTTTCAGGCCTTCGCCCATACGACGTGGCCGGGCCTGATCCGGGCAAAAGGACATTTCTGGCTCGCGACCCGTCCCGAATGGGTCGGCGAGTTCTCGCTGGCCGGTGCCGTCGCGCATATCAGCGCGATGGGTTTCTGGTGGGCGGCCGTGCCGCGCCAGCGCTGGCCCGAAGAGGCCGTTTTCCACGAGCGCCTTCACACGGTGTGGAGCGAGGTATGGGGCGACCGGCGCCAGGAACTCGTCTTCATCGGCCGCGGCATGGACCGCGAGGCGATCACCGCCGCGCTCGATGCCTGCCTCGTCGGCTCTGCCGAGATCCGGCGTTTCGATCCGGACGCCTATCGCGACCTGCCCGATCCCTTCCCCGTCTGGCAGCGGGCGGTCGCGTGACGTCATGGCCTTCATCAGCCTGAAGGATTGGCGCGCCCGATCGGTCGCACTGGCGCAGGCGGCCGCACGGGCGAAAGCCGAGTTGCGTCCGGCTTTGGCTCTGACGGAAGCGGATGCGCTCTCCGTCAACGAGATCGCCTGCGCCGATCCCGGCTGTCCCGACACGGAAACGATTGTGCTGGTGATGCGGGTCGGCGAGCCGACGAGGGCCCTTCGCTTCCGCGGCCCGCTCGACGATCTCGACGCAGTCGCCGCCCAAGCGTTGGCGGAGGAGGAGGCTTGTCTGCGCGCGGTTTAGAGCCGGCTTTCATCATTCCGTCTTGGTCGGCATGGGAGTAGGCCGGAGGCCAACCCTTTCTGCTCCGGCCCGAGTGCGGACATGAGTATCAAACTGCGACCGCTGGAACGCGAAGACCTTCTCTTCGTGCATCAGCTCAACAACAACGACAGCATCATGCGCTACTGGTTCGAGGAGGCTTACGAATCCTTCGCCGAACTGGCGCAGCTCTACGAGCGCAACATCCACAATCAGACCGAACGACGCTTCATCATCGCCACGGAGCGCGGTGAGCCGGCGGGCATGGTGGAGCTGGTTGAGATCAACCACCTGCACCGACGCTGCGAGTTCCAGATCGCGATCCACCCTGACCATCAGGGTAAGGGCTACGCCAAGCGTGCCACGCGCATCGCTATCGACTACGCCTTCAAGGTGCTGAACATCCACAAGCTCTATTTGCATGTGGACAAGGACAACAAGCGCGCAGCCGGCATCTACGAGAGCTGCGGCTTCCGTCCCGAGGGCATCCTGAGGGACGAGTTCTTCGTCAACGGTCGCTACCGCGACGCGGTGCGCATGTGTCTGTTCCAGCCCCACTACCTGGCCGAGCGCGGTGCGGGCGACGTGGCCGAGCCGGTTCTCAAGACCTGACGACCTCAAACGAAAACGGGCCCCGACGGGCCCGCTTCCATCGCCTGAGCTGGCGAGATGATCTTACCGGTACGGGTTGCCGTAGCGCGCGACGTAGGAGGTCGGGTCGATCGCATCGACGGCCGAGAAGTCCACGTTGCGGATCGCCGTCGAGCGCGCGCCGATGAACGGTCCGTTGGTGATTGGATCGGGCAGCACACCGCGACCGTAGCGGTCGGTGGGGCCGTAGGGCGGCAGCAGCGCGTTCGACGCGGCGATGAAGGCCGGGTTGGTGGCCGGGTTCGAAACGGAGCCGTTGCCGGGCTCGACCACGTTGCCGGCATCGAGCCAGGAACGCGGACGGATGCGGATCGGCAGCGGCTGGCTCACGCGCACGTAGCCGGGATTGCCGTAGGGGCCCTGCGCCTCCGCACTCGTTCCGAAGCCGATCGCGGTGAGGGTCATGGCGCCCAGCAGGGCGAGCTTGGAAAAGCGCATGGCGTACCTTGTCGTGTGAGAGGCGACTGTACGGGCCGTTCGTTAAGAATCCCGCTTGTTGCAGAGTAGACGTTCTGGCGTGGCCGTTGTTCCCGAAATATGGCCGCGCTTCATCATTTTCGCCGCGTTTTCGCCGCATTTTTTGGGGGCGGCTCCGTGGCGGCCGCCACGGCGATCGAACCGGTGCTGTCGCCCGGCCCCGACGCGGCGGCTTGCTCCGTCCGGCAGGCGCTCTCTCTAGCGAGGGGGTCGGTGCCGAGCGTCGCCGTCACGCGACCGGCCAGAGTGATCCGGTCGAGAGCGCAGGCGACGGCGCGTGGTTCCGGTGCCTGACCGAGAATTCCGCACAGCCAACCGTCAATGGCAACGGCCTTGAGGTCGAGGCTGCGAAAGCCGATGCAGTTCCGCCTCCCCGCAGCCGAGAGCGTCGCCTCGACGGTCTCGAAGCCGCCGAGGCGGGTTGCCACGACTCCGCGCTCGCCGGTGCGGAGCACGGAAAGTCCGCGCCCGTCCGCCGCGCGCCGCACTAATGTGACGAACAGGCTCGAACCGGACTCGCTCTGGCCGCCGGCATCGGTCGCGGTGACGAGGAGATAGGGGGCCTCGATACGGTCGAACGCGCCCTGGATCACACTGTCCTCGCGCTGCCCGTTGCCGGAGTTCCAGCGCGTCGGCTCGATCTGCGGCGCGAGTTCGGCCGCATCGTCGCGCAGCGACAGGAGCGGCTCCGTCGCGGCGATCGCCCGCCGCGCACCCTCGGCGGCCCGAGGCGGCTCGCTCCAGGCCCGCTGCGGTTCGGGCGCGGCAGCCCGATCGCGGGCGATCAGGGAAAGTCCTGCGATCAAGGCCGCACTGAGGACGAGCTTGGCGACGAGACCGGTCCGGCCTCGGGCGCGGTGGGACGGGGTGGCTTGGAGATCGTCGAATCGGTCGGGGGCGTCGTCCGCAAGAGGAAGCATGCGCAGGCCTTCATCGGGTCCGCGGGGCCCGATGAGCCCTCGCCGTCCTCGATCTCTGCCCTGCCGCCAACCACCAGCCGGTTGCGGGGGCGCAGCCCATCCTCGCAATTCTCGCCGTATGGTGAATCCGCCGCCAGCGAGCAGGCGCCGCGGTGACATCGGCACGGCCGTGCCCCGCCTCTGCCACTTGACAGGCCGGCGCGGCGGGCATCTTGCTCCCGGCGCCTGATGGACCCACCTCGATACCGAATCGCGGCGGGCGCGTCAGCCTATGGAATCTTCCCGAACGTTGGGCCCGAGCGGTGCGTCCGCCGGCCACGGGAGGAGGCGGGCCGGTATCATCCCGCCCGCGCAGCGGAGTTTGGTGAGATGGGTTACAAGGTCGCCGTCGTTGGAGCCACGGGCAATGTGGGCCGCGAGATGCTCGACATTCTGGCCGAGCGCGCCTTCCCGGCCGATGAGGTCGTGGCGCTGGCCTCCAGCCGCAGCCTGGGCCAGGAAGTCTCCTTCGGCGACAAGATTCTGAAGGTCAAAGCGCTCGACACCTACGACTTCTCCGACACCGACATCTGCCTGATGTCGGCGGGCGGCGACGCGTCCAAGGAGTGGAGCCCGCGCATCGGCCAGCAGGGCTGCGTGGTGATCGATAACTCTTCCGCGTTCCGCTACGACGCCGACGTGCCGCTGATCGTGCCGGAAGTGAACGCCGACGCCGTGGTCGGCTTCACCAAGCGCAACATCATCGCCAATCCGAACTGCTCGACCGCACAGCTCGTCGTCGCACTCAAGCCGCTTCACGAGGCGGCGACCATCAAGCGCGTCGTGGTCTCGACCTACCAATCCGTCTCCGGCGCCGGCAAGGACGCCATGGACGAGCTGTTCAGCCAGACCCGCGCCGTCTTCACCGCCGGCGAGGTGGTGACGAAGAAGTTCACCAAGCGCATCGCCTTCAACGTCATCCCGCACATCGATGTGTTCATGGAGGACGGCTACACGAAGGAAGAGTGGAAGATGGTCGCCGAGACCAAGAAGATGCTCGATCCCAAGATCAAGCTCACGGCGACCGCGGTGCGCGTGCCGGTCTTCATCGGCCATGCCGAGGCGGTGAACGTCGAGTTCGAGCGTCCGATCACGCCGGAGCAGGCGACCGAGATCCTGCGCTCGGCCCCCGGCGTGCTGGTGATCGATAAGCGCGAGAACGGCGGCTACATGACCCCGCACGAGGCGGCGGGCGAGGATGCCACCTACATCTCCCGCATCCGCGAGGACGCCACAGTCGAGAACGGCCTGAACTTCTGGTGCGTCTCGGACAACCTGCGCAAGGGCGCTGCGCTCAACGCGGTGCAGATCGCGGAGGTTCTGGTGAACCGTAAGCTCCTCAACAAGGCCAAGCAGGCGGCCTGACCCTCAGCCAAACGTCGATAACGTCGCGAAGCGCCGCCCCGCAGGGCGGCGTTTTCGTTTGGGCTGTGCCGGTGAGGCGGAGGTCGCCGGACCCCTTATAGGATAAAAATCTTGTAACATGATCTAAGTTATAGTATGCATATTTTCCTGTTCGATGGACAGGAGGATCGAGGCATGAACCAGCGCGGGAACGGTCGCACCGAGGTCACGGCCATTCGAGGTCTCCTGGCAGGGGCAGCGCTCGATCTTGAAGCGGTCCGGCTCGAACGGATCCTACGGCGCAAATTCTCGGTCGATCAGCCGCGGGCGCCCGCTGGTCAGTCGGATGGCGGGCAGTGGATCCCGTCGGGCGGCGGTCAGGGCATCGTCGGGCAATCCAATGGATCCGACAGCGCGTCGCCCACCGTGAGCAGACGGTTTTGGACGATGGGACGCGTGTCCTCTCGATGCGAATCCGGGCCGGTCGTCGCGATTACGACCGGCAGGATATCGTCACGGCGCCGGACGGTCAGAGCCGGGTCTTCGAAACCTCGGGCTTGACGCAGACGATCCGCGACGGCGAGACCGGGGCTGTGCTAGGCCGCAGTACCTTCACGGCAACAGGTGTGGAGCCCGAGGCATTTGCTCAGCCCGCATTCGCTCCACCGGCGGTTCGCGTCGGAGCAGCCATCGTCGAATTCGCACTCGGACTCTACACCTATTATGCGCTACGGAATGATCCATACAGCCGGACCGTGCTCGGTCTCTCGGCGCAGGAGTTCGTTCCGAACCCTCAAGGCGGTACGAACCCGGCGATCTGGGTCGGCCCCATCTCTCAAACGATGCTCGACGCGGCGTGCAAGCGAAATGGTCAAGTCGAGAAAATCACGAATAAAGTGACGCGCCGCGTTCGCGCCAGCGGCCTATATCGTACCGCTCAAGAATTCGCGAACAGAGTTCATTTCGAAATCCATCAGATCGTTGAAGGCATGAACGATCCCAATTTCAAATCTGAAATATCATTCGATGCGAAGCAGAAGCTTGCGAAGTATGGACCCCCTGGATCCGTTCGATTGGATCTGCTTGAGAGTAGCGTTCCTGGGACGACATGCATCTACGATTACAAAACGGGCAATGCGAAGCTCACCTTGAAGCGCGCTGGCATCCTTGCGGCCATGGCGAGCAAGCATTTCCCTGGCACCGTACGAATTATCGTGACACAGGTGAAACCGCGCTGATGACCACTGCTCGACAGGTCCGACAAGTCGTTCGCCCTCTTCTTGAGCGTCATGCAGATCTTACACTCGCCACAAGCCATATGCTGTGGCTAACGCCGGTGACGCATGTCACGCGGGATATCTGGATCTACCCGACCCGGTCGGCGCTTCACTTCGATCTGCATTGGACATTGACCCCCCTCTTCCAACCCGACGTGAGAGCAACAGCTCACGCCGGTTTCTGCTGGGACTTCATCCGCCGACCTTTCGAGCCCTCGGAAGCCGCCAAAGCTTGGTGCTGGGATGACCCCACAATGCCCGAGGATCTGCTTTGCGGAATCGAGAAGACGTTACGCCTCTTGCGCACGCTCGACACGCTGCAGGCCGGCCGATCGTTTACTGAAGCACATATGGACTATACATGGGGAAAGGACTTTTTCGAGAATTTAGTCTACGATATCGCGTTGGGGAATTTAAATCTTGCGCGATGCTGGTGGCAACAGGTCGAGGCATCGCCTGCATTGCACGCCTCCCATCATGATGAGTTTTGGCGGACGTGGGCGCTGCGCATCCAGTCTCTGGGCGAGCCGTTGATGGATGACGACCGCGCGGCACTCGCCGCGATCCTGCACCGATGGGAGCGTGAGAACGTCGCCGGGACCGAGGCCGAGGCGTTTTGGATGCCGTCCCCCTTCCCGCTCGAAGAGACAGCCTGAACAGCCTCGCCGTACGCCGCGTGTGAAAATTTCCCACATAATTCGGAAACAATCGGCCGACAGGAAGAGCGCTCCCTCGGGCCGGATGTCCTTACTTGAACCGAACTCGCCTGAAATCCACTCGGTCCGCGACCGCGAGGGAGAGTGTACTCCTCGCGCTGCTCGGGCTCTGAATCGCAGCCGTGTTGGCCACCGAGCATGGGCCGGTGAAGTTGGCGGCGCCCCTGATCCCCTACGGCACCCCTGATCAGCCCTCCCGCGCGGCCATCTCCAGCGCGGCGATGTCGCCGCCGCTGATCAGGGGCAGGTCAGCGGTGATCCGCTCGATCGGCCAATCCCACCATGCCACCGCTTGCAGCCGCGCGGCGACCTCGTCCGAGAAGCGGCGGCGGACAACCTTCGCGGGGTTGCCGGCCACGATCGCGTAGGGCGGGACATCGGCCGCCACGACCGCATGCGCCGCGACCACCGCCCCGTCGCCAATGGAGACACCCGGCATCACGGTGCTCCGGTAGCCGAGCCAGACATCGTTGCCGATGCGCGTGTCGCCACGATTCGGGAAGTTCAGCTCGCCCTCGAAGCGGCCGATCCAATCGCCGCCGAAGATCGAGAAGGGATAGGTCGAGAGCCCGTCGAGGCGGTGGTTGCCGCCGTTCATCAGGAAGCGCGTGCCAGCCGCGAGGGCGCAGAACTTCCCGATCACCAGCCGGTCGCCGATGAAGGGGAAATGATAAAGGATCGCGTCGAGAAAGGCCTGCGGCCCGGCCGGATCGTCGTAGTAGCTGTAGGCGCCCACTTCGACATTCTCCGGCAGGTCGAGATTGCGGATGAAGGTGACGCGCTCGTGCCCGGGCATCGGATGCAAAGCATCCAGATCCGGTCCGATCATGGTGGCCGGCATGCTCCCCTCCCCTTTCGCGGCCTTCGCGCGTGGACGAGGCGGTGTTGACAGCCGGAGATGGCCGGATCGAGACACCGGAGGCCGGAGATCGCGCGTCGAAGCGCTTGAATTCGTGTCCCGCCGGGGTTAAGTCACGGCTCAACATTTCTGGTGCAGTCGATAGGCTGCTTGCGGGAGTGGGCCCCCCGGGGTCCGCTCTTTTTTATTTCCGCAAGCACCTCCTGCACCCGAATTGCCAAGCTCAAACCCCGATCGAGACTTGCCGGAAAACCACAGCATGGCGGAGCCCACCGAGAAACGTCTTGTCAGCGAGACCGGCGTCGCCGCGCGCGTTGCCCAGATCGTCGAGGGACCGATCGAGGGCCTCGGCTTCCGGCTGGTGCGGGTAAAGATTTCGAACACCAACGGCTGCACCGTGCAGATCATGGCCGAGCGGCCCGACGGCACGATGGGCGTCGACGAGTGCGAGACCGTGAGCCGGGCGATCTCGCCGATCCTCGACCTGGAGGATCCGGTCGGCGGCGCCTACTATCTCGAGATCTCCTCGCCCGGCATCGACCGCCCGCTGGTGCGCGTCTCCGATTTCGAGCGCTGGGCCGGCTACGAGGCCAAGGTCGAGCTTGCCGTGCCGATGGACGGGCGCAAGCGCTTCCGCGGCATCCTCGGCGTACCGAGCGCGGACGGCGCCACGGTGCCGATCGATCTGCCCGACGTGAAGCCCGGCCTGCCGAGCCGCATCGACCTGCCGCTGCGCGACCTCGGCGAGGCGCATCTCGTCCTCACCGACGATCTGATTCGCGAATCGCTGCGCCGCGGCTCCGCCCCGCCGCAGGACGGCGACGAGGTCGATGAGGAAGAGGGCGAGGCGGCCGAGGACGAGGCGCCGCAAATCCGCTTCATCCCGCAGCCGAAGCGGCCGAAGCCGAAAGCGGACCGGAAGTCCGACAAGCCGGTCAAGGCGAAGAAGCCCAAGCCCGGCGGCGGCATCGTCACCAAGGCCGCCCGCCTCAAGAACCGCGACACGCTCCACTGATCCCGCGGCACCGCTTCGGCCGGCCGCGCCCGGCATCGTCGCGGTCCAGACGTCCTCAAGAGAAAGCCCGCTCCCGCAGCGGAAGACACGACCGAGAGAAGGACCAGACCCATGGCCGTCGTCAGCGCCAACCGGCTCGAACTCCTGCAGATTGCCGACGCGGTGGCCCGCGAGAAGGTGATCGACCGCCAGATCGTCATCGAGGCGATGGAGGAGGCGATCGCTAAGGCCGCCCGCTCCCGATACGGCGCCGAGACGGACGTTCACGCCGAGATCGACCCGAAGAGCGGCGCGCTGCGCCTGTCCCGCCACCTGCTCGTGGTCGATCAGGTCGAGAACGACGCGCGCGAGATCACCCTCGATCAGGCCCGCCGCTACAATCCCGGCGCGCTCGTCGGCGACGTGATCTCCGACACCCTGCCGCCCTTCGATTTCGGCCGCGTCGCCGCGCAATCGGCCAAGCAGGTCATCGTGCAGAAGGTGCGCGACGCTGAGCGCGCCCGCCAGTACGACGAGTACAAGGACCGCATCGGCGAGATCCTCAACGGCGTGGTCAAGCGCGTCGAGTACGGCAACGTCATCGTCGATCTCGGCCGCGGCGAGGGCATCGTGCGGCGCGACGAGATGATCCCGCGCGAGACCTTCCGACCCGGCGACCGGATCCGCGCCTACCTGTTCGACGTACGCTCCGAGGTGCGCGGGCCGCAGATCTTCCTCTCGCGCTCGCACCCGCAGTTCATGGCAAAACTCTTCGGCCAGGAAGTGCCGGAGATCTATGACGGCATCGTCGAGGTGAAGGCGGTCGCCCGCGACCCGGGCTCGCGCGCCAAGATCGCGGTGATCTCGCGCGATTCCTCGATCGATCCGGTCGGCGCCTGCGTCGGTATGCGCGGCTCCCGCGTCCAGGCGGTGGTCGGCGAGTTGCAGGGCGAGAAGATCGACATCATCCCGTGGTCGCAGGATCAGGCGACCTTCATCGTCAACGCGCTGCAGCCGGCCGAGGTGGTCAAGGTGGTCCTCGACGAGGAGGCCGATCGCATCGAGGTCGTCGTGCCCGACGACCAGCTCTCGCTCGCCATCGGTCGCCGCGGCCAGAACGTTCGCTTGGCCTCGCAGCTCACCGGCTGGGACATCGACATCCTGACCGAGGCCGAGGAATCGGAGCGCCGCCAGAAAGAATTCGCCGAGCGCACCCAGGTGTTCATGGAGGCGCTCGACGTCGACGAGACCGTCGGCCAGCTTCTCGCCGCGGAAGGGTTCCGCAACGTCGAGGAGATCGCCTACGTCGACGTTGCGGAACTCTCGAACATCCAGGGTCTCGACGAGGAGACTGGCGCGGAGATCCAGGCCCGCGCCCAGGACTACCTCGCCCGCATCGAGCAGGAGCAGGACGACCGCCGCCGCGAACTCGGCGTCGATGACGAGTTGCGCGAGATCGACGGCATCACCACAGCGATGATGGTGGCGCTCGGCGAGAACGAGGTGAAGACCGTCGAGGACCTCGCCGGCTGCGCCACCGATGACCTCGTGGGCTACACCGAAGGCCGTGGCCCCGAAGCCGTGCGCCATGCCGGCTATCTCGACGGCTTCGAGCTGTCGCGGGCCGAGGCCGAGGCTCTCATCATGGCCGCACGCCTGAAGGCCGGCTGGATCGAGGCCCTGCCCGAGCCGGAGGGCGAGGCCGCCGAGGGTGAGGCGGCCGAGGGCGAGGCCAGCGAAAGCGAGGTCACCGAGACCGCTGCGGCCGAGCCGCAGCAGGCCTGAGCCGGGAGCGGGACGGGACGGTGCAGGACATGGAGGCGCAGGCAGCGCCGGCGGAAGCCGGCCCGGAACTCGACCGCGGCCCCGGCCGCGGCCGGGAGCCCGTGCGCACCTGCATCGTCACCCGCACCGCACAGTCGCCCGGGGCCATGATTCGCTTCGTCCTGGGACCGGATGGCGCAGTGGTGCCGGATCTGCGCAGCCGACTTCCGGGTCGCGGCGCCTGGATCACCGCCACCCGTGCCACGGTCCAGGCGGCGGTGAAGCGCCGTGCCTTCCACCGCGCCTTCAAGACCGGTGACGTGAAGGCTGCCCCTGACCTCGCCGATCAGGTTGCGGAGGGGCTGCGCACCGATCTGCGTCAGGCCCTGGCGCTGGCCAACAAGGCGGGCTGCGTGGTGACCGGTTTCGGCAAGGTCGAGTCGGCCATCCTCGGCGCCGAAGGGATCGCGGCGCTGATTCATGCCAGCGACGCCGCCCCGGACGGGCGCCGCAAGCTCGCCGCCGCCTTGCGGCGCCGCTACGGCGATGCCATATCGGTTATTCCCGTTGTCGATGACCTGTCCAACGCCGAATTGGACATGGCATTGGGCCGGGATCATGTGATACACGCTGCCCTCATCGCGGGAGCCGGCACAACCGGCTATCTCGCGCGTTGGCGTCGGTTCCGCACCTTCGAGGGTATGGCGTCGGCGTCCGAGGAGGACGCCCCGCTCTCTGCTGGCGCGACCGCCTTCGATTCGCACGACGACGAACTGAAATGACACTCGGCCGGGCATGCCCGCCGCCGGCCGATGGGACGATGGAAGCCCTCAGGGTTCAGACTGAATGAGCGATACGAACAATCCGGGTGACAAGACGCAGACTAGAGCTCCCTCGAAGCCGTTGACGCTGAAGCGCCCGGTCGAGCAGGGAACGGTCCGTCAGAGCTTCTCCCACGGGCGGTCGAAGTCCGTCGTGGTCGAGACGGTGAAGCGGCGCACGATCGGCGCCGCCCCCGGAACGGTCGCGCCCCGTGAGCCCGCCGCCGCGCCTCCGCCGCGTCCTGCCTCCGTTGCACCCGCTCCCGCCGCGCCGGCACGTCCTACGGGCCGTAGCGCCTCCGGCGTGGTTCTGCGCACCCTGAGTGAGCAGGAGCGCGACGCCCGCGCCGCCGCGCTGGCCGACGCGCAGCGCCGCGAGGCTGACGCCCGCGCCCGTGCCGAAGCCGAGGCGAAGGCCCGCCGAGACCGCGAGGAGGCCGAGCGCCGCGAACGCGAGGCCGCCGAGGCGCGTCGCCGCGAGGAGGAGGAGCGTCGCCGCCAGGAGGACGAACTTCGCCGCAAGGCTGCCGAGGATTCACGGCGTCGCGCTGCCGAGGAAGAAGCGGCCCGTGCCGCCGCCGCGGCCGCTCCCGAAGCGCCGGCTCAGGCGCCTGCCGCGCCGGCTGCTCAGGCTTCGGAAGCCGCGCCGGCCGCCGCGCCGGCGCCTGCCTCGGAAGCGCGTCCGACACCTGCGCCGGTCCGCCCGGCGGCAGTTGCTCCGGCGGCTCGCCCGAGCGCCGCGCCGCAGCGTCCGGCCGCCACCGGTGCGCGTCCCGGCATGACCGGAGCGCGCCCGGCAGCGACGGCAGCCCGTCCGCCGGCGCCGCAGCCCCCGGCCGAGCCGCGTCGTACCATCACTGCGGACGTGAAAAAGCCGCGCGACCTCAACTTCATGGCCCGCCCGGCGCCCGCGCCGGAGCCGGAAAAGGCGCCGAGCCAGACCACTGCCGCCCGGCCTGCGGGCGCGGGTGCGGCGGCGCGTCCTGCCGGCCGTCCCGGTGCGGCAGCCGCCGAGGAAGAGTCGGACACCAAGCGCGTGATCCGCCGTCCCGGCATGCCGCTTAAGATCATCACGCCGCCCAAGACGCCGAAGTCGCCGGGCGGCGACCGTAACCGCGGCCGCCTCACCATCGCCAACGCTACGGCCGGCGAGGATGAGCGCACCCGTTCCGTGGCCTCTTTCCGCCGCCGTCAGCAGCGGATGAGCGGCCACCGGCACGAGGAAGCCAAGGAGAAGATCGCCCGCGACGTGATTATTCCCGAAACCATCACGATCCAGGAACTCGCCAACCGCATGTCGGAGCGAGCCGTGGATGTCATCCGCCTGCTGATGAAGCAGGGCCAGATCCACAAGATCACCGATGTGATCGACTCGGACACCGCCCAGCTCATCGCCGAGGAACTCGGCCACACGGTCCGCCGCGTCGCCGAGTCGGACGTCGAGGAGGGTCTGACCTCCGACGAGCCGGATCTGGAGGAGGATCTGGAGCCGCGTCCGCCGGTCGTGACGATCATGGGTCACGTCGACCACGGCAAGACCTCGCTGCTCGACGCGATCCGTGCGGCGAACGTCGTCGAGGGCGAGGCTGGCGGCATCACCCAGCATATCGGCGCCTACCAAGTGGCGGCGCCCTCGGGCGACCTCATCACCTTCATCGACACCCCCGGCCACGCGGCCTTCACCTCCATGCGCGCCCGCGGCGCCAAGGTGACGGACATTGTCGTGATCGTGGTGGCGGCCGATGACGGCGTGATGCCCCAGACCGTCGAGGCGATTCAGCACGCCAAGGCGGCGGGCGTCCCGATGATCATCGCCATCAACAAGATCGACAAGGCGGACGCGAACCCGCAGCGGGTGCGC
This sequence comes from Methylorubrum rhodesianum, assembly GCF_014199985.1. Taxonomy (GTDB): domain Bacteria; phylum Pseudomonadota; class Alphaproteobacteria; order Rhizobiales; family Beijerinckiaceae; genus Methylobacterium; species Methylobacterium rhodesianum. The sequence continues at coordinate 344,736 of NZ_JACHOS010000002.1, forward strand.
ACCGAGCTGCTGCAGCACGACATTCAGGTCGAGTCGATGGGCGGCGAGACCCTCGAATTCGAGGTGTCCGCCAAGACCGGCGACGGTCTGCCGGAGCTTCTCGAAGGTCTGCAGCTCCAGGCCGAGATCATGAACCTGCGCGCCAACGAGAAGCGCGACGGCGAGGGAACCGTGATCGAGGCTCAGCTCGACCGCGGCCGCGGCCCCGTCGCCACGGTTCTCGTCCAGCGCGGCACGCTGTTCACCGGCGACATCATCGTCGCCGGCGCCGAGTGGGGCCGCATCCGCGCCCTCATCGACGACACCGGCAAGCACATCCCCTATGCCGGCCCGTCGGTGCCGGTGGAGGTGCTCGGCTTCAACGGCACGCCGGATGCCGGCGACCGCGTGATCGTGGTGCCGAACGAGGCCCGCGCCCGCGAGGTCACCGAGTACCGCGCCCGGATCAAGCGCGAGCGCCTGAACGCCCGCACCGGCGGCGCCAACCGGTCGCTCGTCGACATGATGCGCGAGGCCAAGGAAGGCGCCGGCCGCAAGGAGCTGCCGATCGTCATCAAGGGCGACGTGCAGGGTTCGGTCGAGGCGATCGTCGGCGCGCTCACCGCGCTCGGCAACGACGAGGTCGGCGTGCGCATCCTGCTCTCGGGCGTGGGCGGCATCACGGAGTCGGACATCACGCTCGCCAACGCCTCGAAGGCGGTGGTGATCGGCTTCAACGTGCGCGCCCACAAGGAAGCGCGCAACGCGGCCGAGCGCGACGGCACCGAGATCCGCTACTACAGCATCATCTACGACCTCGTGGACGACATCAAAGCCACGCTGTCGGGCATGCTGCCGCCGACACTTCGCGAGGAGCGCCTCGGTGAGGCGCAGATCCTGCAGATCTTCGACGTGTCGAAGGTCGGCAAGATCGCCGGTTGCCGCGTCATGGAGGGTGTGGTCCAGCGCGGTGCCCATGTTCGCTTGCTGCGCAACGACGTGGTGATCCACGAGGGCAAGCTGGCCCAGCTCAAGCGCCTCAAGGACGACGCCAAGGAAGTCACGGCCGGCTACGAGTGCGGCATGTCGTTCCAGAACTACCAGGACATGCGCGTCGGCGATTTCATCGAGTGCTTCAACGTCGAGGAAATCAAGCGCACGCTCTGAGCGGCCCTCCCCTACCGCTCTTCCTAAGCGGGGCCGCGGCGAAAGCTGCGGCCCCCTTTGTTTCCAGACACGAGCCTGACGGTTCAGCGACGTCGATCAGCCGATGGCCCAGAAGCAGAATTCCTCCGCCGGTCCCTCGCAGCGCCAGCAGCGCGTGGCCGAACTCGTACGCCACGCCCTCGCCGAGGTGCTCCAGCGCGGCGACATCCAGGACCCGGTGCTCGGCTCGCACGTCGTCACCGTGCCCGAGGTGCGGATGTCGCCGGACCTCAAGCTCGCCACGGCCTACATCATGCCGCTCGGCGGTCAGGACGAGGCGCCGGTGATCGCCGCCCTCGACCGGCACAAGAAGATCCTCCGCCAGGAGGTGGCGCGGCGGGTGAACCTGAAATACGCCCCCGAGCTGCGCTTCCGCCGCGACGAGACGTTCGACGAGGCGGCCCGAATCGACCAGCTCCTGCGGAGCGAGAAGGTCCAGCGGGATCTGGAAAGCGCCCCCCGCGAGGACGACGAGGCCGAACCGGATTCGCCCTCGCGCGATTGATGTTGATCCGGGCGGCCCGTTTCATGCCGCCTGTTCACCGCCGACGGGCCGCCTAGCGGCCCCGTGTCAGACCCCATGACGGGACGAGTCCCTCAGAAAAACCCGTCGATCGAGGACAGGATGCAGGACGAGATTTCTTCCGAACGCGCGAGCGAGGCGCCTCAGGCACCGCGCGGCGACATGCGCCGGGACGGGCCGCCGCGGGGCGGTCGCCGTCCCCAGCGTGGCCGGCCGCGGCACGACCGGCCGAAGAAGAATGACGTGAGCGGCTGGGTGGTGCTCGACAAGGGCGTCGGCATCACCTCGACCCAGGCCGTGGCGGTGGTGAAGCGCCTGTTCAACGCCAAGAAGGCGGGCCATGCCGGCACGCTCGACCCGCTGGCTTCCGGTATCCTGCCGATCGCGCTCGGCGAGGCGACCAAGACCGTTCCCTTCGTGATGGATGGCCGCAAGGCCTACCGCTTCGAGGTGACCTGGGGCGTCGAGACCGACACGGACGACGCGGAAGGCCGCCCGGTCGAGACATCCGAGAACCGGCCGACCCGCGAGGCGATCGAGGCGGCGTTGCCGGCGTTCGTCGGCGAGATCGAGCAGGTTCCGCCCCGTTTTTCCGCCATCAAAATCCAGGGCGAGCGCGCCTACGATCTCGCCCGCGACGGTGAGGTGGTGGAGCTGGTGGCCCGGGCCGTGCGCATCGACCACCTCTCCGTGATCGAGCATCACGGCGACCGTACGGTCATCGCCGCCGAGTGCGGCAAGGGCACCTATGTCCGTGCGCTCGCCCGCGACCTCGGACGCGTGCTCGGCTGCTACGGCCACGTCTCAGCCCTGCGCCGCACGCGCGTCGGTCCGTTCGGGGAGGCGACCGCCTGCAGCGTCGCCGCCCTCGAAGAGAGCACGGAGATGCATCTCCACCCGGTGGAGACGGCCCTGGAGGAGATCCCGTCGGTCGCGGTCAGCCGGGACATGGGGCTTCGTCTGATGCGCGGCCAGCCGGTCATCTTGCGGGGGCACGACGCGCCGGTCGGTGGCAAGGCCTATGCGACCTGCGGCGGCGTGCTCGTCGCGGTCGGCGACGTCGAGCGCGGCGAACTCGTGCCGCACCGCGTGTTCCACCTCGGTGGGACGGCGCCGCAGAGAAACTGAGAGCACGTTCAACCGGCGCATTCGATCGAACGATCCATGATCACGCCCGATGACATCAGCGTGTTCATCATGCAATATCAAGAATAGCCGGCTTCATTTAACCCGAGATCAAGCGCCCTCTTCCTAGAAGCCCGTCGACTCTACGGATCGGCGGGCTTTTTCATGCGCGTGTCCCTCGGCCTCAAGCTGGCCACGGTGGTTGGACTTCTCGGTCTCGTCGGAGCCGGCATATCCGCCTTCGCCCTGCGGCAGGCGTCACAGGAGCAGAGCCGGGCTACGCTCACGGAGTCGTTCTGGCAGGCCGGATTGCAGGCACAGGGTCTCGCGCGAGCGATCGAACACGCGGTCGTCCAGGCCAGCGCCGTCTACACCGCGTCCGATACCGCGGTGGCGAAGCAGCGTTTCTCGGCACTCCAGACCGCACTCGGCGATGTCGAGGCCCTACGCGGACCGTTCCTCTCCGCCATGGAAGGACATCTGCCGGCGGAGAAGCGGCGCCGGCTCGATCTCGCGGTGAAGGAGTTCATCGCCTATCAGACCGAGACTGCAGACCTCGGCCTCACGCTCTCGCCTCGCGCCGCCCTGATCCAGGCCAGCGACGAGGCGACTGTGAGGAACCGCGAACGCATGGTGGCGGAGATCGGCGCGCTCGGCCGCGACGTGCTCGCGCGCCTCGATGGGCAGCGGGAGGCGGTTGCGCAGGCCCAGCGCACGGGCTTCCTCACGCTGATCGTAGCGCCGGCCGCGGCGCTGATCCTCGCTCTTGCCGCCGCGTTCTGGATCATCCGCACCCAGATTCAGTGCCCGTTACACCGGTTGAAGGCCACGATGCAGGCGCTCGCCGGTGATCGGCTCGACGCCGCCGTTCCCTTCACGAATCGCCGCGACGAGGTTGGCGAGATGGCCCACGCCATCGCGCAGTTTCGGGCGGCGCTGATCGACAGGCGGGGGCTCGACCATGCCGCCCGCGAGCGGCTGGCGCAGGACGGCGCCCGCGCTGAGCGGCTTGCCGCCGCGACACGGGACTTCGAGGATGAGACCCGACGTTCGATGGCCGATCTTGCCGGTTCCGCCCTGGCCTTGCGCGACGCCGCCGACCGGCTGCGGGAGACGGCGGGCGACACCACGCTGCGCACGGGAGAGGTGGCAGGTGCATCCGAGCAATCCGCCGGCGTGGTGGACAGCATCGCCGGTGCCGCCGAGGAGCTGTCGGGCTCGGCCTGCAGCATCGGCGAGCGGGTTCGTCACGCGAGCCGCATCGCGGAGGCCGCGCTGAGCGATGCGAGCGGACTCGAGGCCACGGTCACCGCCCTGTCCCGAGCAGCCGACGAGGTCGGCGCTGTGGTGACGCTGATCCGCGCTGTCGCCGAGCAGACCAACCTTCTTGCGCTGAACGCGACCATCGAAGCCGCTCGGGCCGGCGAGTCCGGGCGAGGGTTTGCCGTGGTGGCAGGCGAGGTGAAGGCTCTGGCCGGCCAGACCGCGGCGGCGACCGATCGCATCGCGGGGCAGGTCGCGGCGATCCAGCAGGCAGCGAGCGGCACGAGCGGGGCCATCGGCGAGATTGGGCGGACGATCGCGCAACTCAGCCTCATCGCCGCCGAGGTCGCCGCAGCCGCCGAACAGCAGGGTCAGGCCAGCCACGAGATCGCGCGATCCATCGCGGGTGCGGCGGCGGATGCCCGCACGGTTTCGGAGAGCATCGCGGGCGTCCAAGCCGCTGCGGCCTCGAATGAGGCACGCTCCAATGATGTTCGTTCCGGCGCCGAGCGGGTCGGCGAGGGAAGCGCGGCTCTGCAGGCTGCGATCGGAACGTTCTTGGAGCGCGTTCACGCCGCCTGAAGGGCTGGCGGCCCGCAGCGGGAGCCGTCCATCCGACCCGCGATCGAGTGGGCCGGTTGCAGCCGTCGTCTCGTTGCCCATCGATGTGGGCTGCGAAGCCGGTGAGATCCAGCCTGACGACCTGAGGGTTCAGCTCCGTCGCCGGGATGGTATAATCTCCGCCGTTCTGGCGCCGGAACGGGATCGGAGCTGTCTCGAACAGGGACCGCATTCGGTGCCTGAGCGCGGTGGCCGTCGTGTCGAAGGCGGCTTCGTCCATCCTGTCGGCGCGATACACGACGAAGGGCGGCAGCACGTCGTAGCCCGGGTAGAACAGCACCCCGTGGTGGATGGGGAACAGGAGATCGTCGATCGGTCCGTTGATCCCTCGCGGACCGTAATGCGAGGGCCGGCCTCCGGCTGTCCCGATGAGCATCGCGCGCCTGCCGGCGAGCGTACTCCCCCCTGCTGGCGGCCGGGACGATCGAGCCGGTCCTCCTTCCCGACTTCACGCCTGAACCCGTGCCGCTCTCCCTGCTCGTTGTCCACGGTCGCACGCGCATCAAGCGCGTCCTGATGGTGGTCGATTTGCTGACGGCGTCCCTGTCGATGCTGGCCGGCCTGGACCGGAGGTGAGCGTCGGCTCTACGGACGCGCGAACGGCGGTCGTCATTCCTTAAGGATCGGACGCCGCTGCGATGCGCCCGATGCGCTCAGTCCCGTGCCGGCAACCCCGTCTCGATGATCCGCGCCCAGAGCGAGGCACCGTAGGGGATGGCGGCATCGTTGAAGTCGTATTCCGGGTGATGCAGGCCGGCGGATGGGCCGTTGCCCAGGAAGATGTAGGCGCCGGGCCGATGAGCGAGCATGTAGGAGAAATCCTCGGCCGCCATCATCGGCGCGACGTTGCGCTCGACCCGCTCTTCGCCGACGACCTGCGCAGCGATGTCGGCCATGAAGTCGGTCTCGGCCGGATGGTTCTCGGTGGCGGGATAGCCGCTGGCGAGTTCGACGCTTGCTCGGGCGCCGAAGGCCGTGGCGATGTTCTCGGCAATAGCCGCGAGCCGATCGCGCATCAGAGCACGCACGGCCGGAGTCAGAGCTCGCATGGTGCCGCGCAGTTCCGCCGTCTGCGGCAGAACGTTGAACGCCTCGCCCGCCTCCACGGCGCAGACGGAGACGACGGCGGAATCGAGCGGATCGATGTTGCGGGCGACGATCGATTGCAGGGCGACGACGATGTGGCTGCCCACCAGCACCGTATCGACGGCGGCCTGCGGCAGCGCCGCGTGCCCGCCCCTGCCCTCGATGAGGATCGTGAAGCGGTCGGTCGAGGCCATGATCGGGCCGGGGCGGATGGCAAAGGTGCCGAGCGGCTGGCCGGGAATGTTGTGCAGTCCGTAGACCGCCTCCACGCCGAAGCGTTCCATCATCCCGTCCTGCACCATCGCCTCACCACCCCCGCCGCCCTCTTCCGCCGGCTGGAAGATCAGCACCGCGCGCCCGTCGAAATTCCGGGTCTCGGCGAGGTACTTGGCGGCGCCGAGCAGCATGGCGGTGTGCCCGTCATGGCCGCAGGCGTGCATCTTGCCCGGCACCGTCGAACGGTAGGGAAGATCGCGGACCTCGTGGATCGGCAGGGCGTCCATGTCGGCACGCAGGCCGATCGCCCGGTTCGAGCCGTGCGCTCGCCCGCGGATCACCCCGACGACGCCGGTGCGGCCGATGCCGGTGACGACCTCGTCGCAGCCGAAGCTGCGCAGCTTGTCCGCCACGACATCCGCCGTGCGATGAACGTCGTATTGGAGCTCCGGATGGGCGTGGAGATCGTGCCGCCAAGCGGTGATCTCTTCCGAGAGATCGGCGATGCGGTCGATGACGGGCATGGATCCAACCTTTCCGGAGGGTTCCAGCAAGCAGAAGGCCAACCGTGGGTCAACGGCCAAGCCTCAGGACGAACGCCGGAATGCGACCGTCTCTCCCTTCATTCCGGCCCGAAGCGCCATCGCGCCGGGTTTCACGGCTCTCTCGGGCCTCCCGCCAGATCGTCGAGGATCGGGCAGTCCGGCCGCTCGTCGCCGCAGCAGCGCTCGGCCAGATGTTCGAGGGTGCGGGCCATGGCCTCCAACTCGCCGATGCGGCGGCGCAGATCGGCGACATGGTCGAGCGCCATCGCCTTGACCGCCGCGCTGGTACGGGAGCGATCGTGCCAGAGCGCGAGGAGGTCCGCGATCTCCCGCATCGAGAAGCCGAGATCGCGTGCCCGGCGCACGAAACGGAGTGCGTGCAGGTCGGCCTCGCTGTAGACGCGATAGCCGGACGCCGTCCGCTCGGCGCGGCCGAGCAGGCCCGTCTCCTCGTAGTAGCGGATCATCTTGGCCGAGACGCCGGTGGCGCCGGCCGCCTCGCCGATGGTGACGAATCGTCCGCTCATGCATCGGCTCCTGCCCGGCGCAGGCGCAGCGCGTTGCCGACGACGAAGACGCTCGAGAGCGCCATCGCCCCGGCGGCGAGCACCGGCGAGAGCTGAGGCCCCCCGAACGCGGCAAGCAGTCCGGCGGCGACGGGGATCAGCGCCGCGTTGTAGGCGAAGGCCCAGAACAGGTTCTGACGGATATTGGCGAGCGTCGCCCGCGACAGAGCCACGGCCTCGACCAAGCCGCCGAGCTTGCCGGACATCAGCACCACGTCGGCGCTTTCCACGGCGATGTCGGTGCCCGTGCCGATGGCGACGCCGATATCGGCCTCGGCCAGGGCCGGCGCGTCGTTGATGCCGTCACCGACGAAGGCGACCGGCCCGTGCGCCGACCGCAGGCGGCGCAGCGCCGCGACCTTGCCCTCGGGCAGCACCTCGGCCTCGACCTCGGTGATGCCGAGCGTGCGGGCGACCGCCTCGGCCGTGGCACGGGCGTCCCCCGTCAACATCGCCACGGTGAGACCGCGGGCACGCAGGGCTTCCAGCGCCTCTCGCGCCTCCGGCTTGATCGGATCGGCCACGGCGACGAGGGCGGCCAGTCGGCCGTCGATGGCGGCGAAGATCGGAGTCTTCCCCTCACCGGCCAGCCGGGTCGCCTCGCTCGCCAGGGCGCCGGTCGCGATCCCGAGCCGTTCCATGTAGCGCCGATTGCCGAGCGCCACCGGCCGTCGCTCGATCCGTGCGGATGCGCCGTGGCCCGGCACCGCCTCGAACGCCTCGGCCTCGGGCAGGGCTCCGGCCTCCCGCGCCGCCGTGGTGATGGCGCGGGCGACCGGATGCTCGGAGCGCGCCTCGACCGCGCCGGCCAGAGCCAGCACGTTCTCCCGTTCGAAGCCGGGCGCGGTGACGAGGTCCGTCAGGCGGGGGTGACCCTCCGTGAGGGTGCCGGTCTTGTCCAAGGCGATGACGCGGGCGTCCCGGAGCGCCTGGAGCGCGGCCCCCTGGCGGAACAGCACGCCGCGCTCCGCGGCCCGGCCGGTCCCGACCATGATCGAGACCGGCGTCGCCAGCCCCATGGCGCAGGGGCAGGCGATGATCAGGACGGAAATCGCCGCGACCAGGGCGTGGCCGAGCGCAGGCGCGGGCCCGAGGACGATCCATGCGAGGAAGGTCAGCACGGCGATGGTGATGACGGCGGGCACGAACCAGAGGGTCACCCGATCCACCAGCGCCTGGATCGGCAGCTTCCCCCCTTGCGCCTCTTCCACCATCCGCACGATCCGGGCCAGGGCGGTGCCGGCGCCGGTGCGGTCCACGGTGAGGTCGAAGCTGCCGGTGGTGTTGAGGGTGCCGCCGACGACGCGGGCGCCCCTGCCCTTCTCCACCGGCACCGGCTCGCCGGTGATCATGCTTTCGTCGACGAAGGAGGAGCCGGCGGCGATGGTGCCGTCCGCCGGCACGCGCTCGCCGGGACGCACCCGCACCCGGTCGCCGATGCGGAGGTCGGAGGCTGCCACCTCGCGCTCGCTCGCGCCCTCGACCAACCATGCCGTCTTGGGCGAGAGGTCGATCAACCGAGCGATCGCCGCTCCGGCCCGCCCCCTGGCCCGCGCCTCGAGGGTGCGCCCGAGCAGGATCAGGGTGACGATCAGGACGCTCGCCTCGAAGTAGAGATGCGCCGATCCCTCCGGCAGCCGGGACGGGGCGGCGGTGGACACCAGCGAGAAGAGATAGGCCGCACCGGCGCCGAGGGCGACGAGAGCATTCATGTCGGGGTGGCCGCGCAGCAGGTTCGGCACACCGATCCGGAAGAAGCGGCGGCCGGGCCCGGCCAGCACCAGGGTGGCGAGCAAGGCCTGCAACCAGGCATAGCCGGCACCGAGCGCACCCGTGACCGCGTGGTGGAAGCTCGGCAGCAGGTGGCCGCCCATATCGAGCACGACGACCGGGCTCGACAACACGGCGGCAAGGATCAGATCACGGCGAAGGGCGGCTTCCTCCCGCTCCTGTCTCTCCTCGGGAGAAGCAGTTTGCGCCGCCTCGATCCGGTGCGGCTCGTAGCCGGCCCGGCGCACGGCCTCCTCAACATCGCCCAGTGTGACGGCCCCGGCGGCGTGGTGCAGCTCGGCCCGACCGGTGGCGAGATTCACGCTGGCCGATGTTGCTCCGGGCAGCGCAAGAAGGGCGCGCTCGACCCGGCCGATGCAGGAGGCGCAGCTCATCCCTGCAACGGAGACGGCCGTGACCACCTCCGGAACGTCATAGCCGGCCTCCCGGATCGCCGCGACGGCCCGTGACGGCGGGGTGAGTTCCGGAAGCTCCAGACTGGCGCGGCCAGTGGCGAGGTTGACGGAGACGTCCGCCGCGCCGGGCAAGGCGGCGAGCGCCCGCTCGACCCGGCCGACGCAGGAGGCGCAGCTCATCCCCTGGACGGGTAGGGTGAGGCGGGTCAGCACGGCATCGGGGGAGATCGGCGGCATGGTCGGATTTTGCTGAACAGATTCCATGCCGCCTCAGATGGACCTTCCCATCATGGGAAGGTCAAGGGGTCGATCCCCTTCATGCTGCCATTTTGCGGCAGGCCTCCTCACAGGCACGGCAGGCGGCCACGCACGCGTCCATGTCACCGACCTCTTCGCAGGAGCGCGCACAGGCTGCGCAGATTTCCGCGCAGGCACCGCACTGGTGGCGGTGGACGGCGCTGCCGATCAGCATCAACTCGGCGGAAGCCCGGCACGCCTCGGCACAGGAGAGCATCAGGCGGAAATGCTCCGGCTCGACGTGCGGGCCACCGGCTTCGAGGCAGTGGCGCGAGGCCATTCCGAGACAGGTGCGATAGCAGGCGAGACAGGCATCGATGCACCGCTGCATCTCGGGCGATACGTCGTGCATGGGCGAACCCTCGATGATTTTAAACCCGGTGGTCGTCTCTTCCTGCAACCGAGCCGGGAGGACGCCGTTCCCTCACCCGCCGGATGCCGAGGGTGTCATTCCCCCGGGGAAGCCTCCGGCAGCGCAGAGTCCGCCGGTTCCGGCCGGTGCTCCGGCAGGCTGACCCGCACCAGGGTTCCCCGGCCAGGCTCGCTCTCGATGACGAGCTTGCCGCGGTGGCGGTTGAGCGTGTGCTTGACGATGGCGAGTCCTAAACCCGTGCCGCCCTGCTCTCGGCTCGACGCCGTATCGACCCGGTAGAACCGCTCGGTGAGCCGCGGGATATGCTCGGCGGGGATACCCGGCCCCTCGTCACGCACCCACAGCTCGATCCGTCCGCCACGCCCTTCCGGCCCCTCGACACGATGGAGCGAGACCACGACCAAGCCGCCGCTGCCGCCATACTTCAACGCGTTCTCGACGAGGTTTTCGACGACGCGCAGCAACTCGTCGCGATCACCGAGCACGGGAAGCGGTCCCTGAGGCCGTTCGACGCTCAATGCGATGCCGCGCTCCTGGGCGAGCGGCGCCTGCATATCCACCATCTGTCCGGCAATGCGGCCGAAATCGACAACGCGGGTCGGCACGACGTGTTCGTGCAGTTCGATGCGCGAGAGCGAGAGGAGGTCGTCGATGAGGCGGGTCATGCGCTGGGCCTGGGTGCGCATGATGCCGAGGAACTGCTCGCGGGCGCGGGAATCGTCCCGGGCGGGCCCCTGGAGGGTCTCGATGAAGCCCAGCAGGGCGGCGAGGGGCGTGCGGAGCTCGTGGCTGGCATTGGCGACGAAATCCACCCGCATCGCCTCCAGGCGCCGCGCCTCGGTGAGGTCGCGCAGGAACAGCACGACGTTGGCTTCGCCACCTCCGGGCATATCGGGGAGCGGAAGGGCGCCGATCTGCACCTCGAAGGCTCGCTCGGTCGGCACGCGGGGGGCGTACTCGGTCCGCACGGGGGCGCCCGTGCGAAGAACCTCCTCGATGCCGTCGAGGACGTCGGGCGCGCGCAGGGAGAAGGAGAGCGGGTGACGCAGCTTCAATCCCGGCAGGAGCCGCCGGGCGGCCGGATTGGCTTCGATCACCACGACGCGGCGATCGACCAGGATCACGGGATCCGGGATATGCGCGAGCAGCGCCTCGGCGATGGCGTGGCGCCGCGGCGAGGCGGTCTCGGCCGGCGGAAGAATCGCGACCTGTCCGCCGCGGCCGAGCAGCGCTCCGATGAGGAGAGCAAGGCTCGCCGAGACCATCAGGGCGGTATCAACGGTGCCGCCGACCGCTTCCGCGAAGACGATCACCGCCACGGCGATCGTCACGCCGAGCCACATCGGACGGACGGAGTTCGTCGACATGGCGCGTCAGAAGGTCGGACGGGTCACGGGTCGTTCGCCGCCCGGTGACGCCGCAGCCGCTGGAACCCCTCGTAGACACCGAGCATCACGAGGGCGAGGACGAACGGCACGAGGTAATAGCAGACCCGAAACAGCAGCAGCGATCCCAGCACCGCCTCGCGGGGCAGGTAGGACAGCGCGAGCAGGATAGTGGCCTCGAACACGCCGATACCGCCCGGCGCGTTGGAGGCGATGCCGAGCATGGCCGCGAGCACGTAGATCGCCAGGAAGGTGGTGAAGGCGAGGTTCATGCCCTCGGGCATCAGCATGTAAAGCACGGCCGCCGCCGCGCAGACATCGCCGATGCCGACGATCATCTGACTGAACGAAACCGTCGCGCCCGGTAGTTCGAGCTGCCAGTGATGGACCTTGATGTAGCGCCGCTTCACCGAGACCCAGGCGAGGTAACCGAGCACGAGGCCGAGCGTACCGAAGCCGAGGATCTGGTTGAGGCGCGCGGTGGTGTTGACGCCGATGCTCTGGAAGGTGAGGCTCGCGAGCTGGCCCGCCTCGATGATGAGGCTGAAGCCCAGCACCACACCCATCCCGAGCCAGAAGGTGAAGCCGGCGATCACCGTCAGCGCGGCGATCTTGGCCGCGGACAATCCGCGTTTCGAGTAGATCCAGTAACGGATCGTCGCCGCGGTGATGAGCGGGAAGCCGAGGGTGAAGCTCACCGCGTAGCTCGTGAACGAGGCGAGCGCCGTGATGCGGTAGGGCATCTTGAGCCGGAGCTGGCGCAGGGCAAGCGCGTCGTAGCAGGTCAGGAACAGGTAGCTGACCGCGACGAACAGGAAGGCTTCGCTGAGCCGGCCCGCCGCGACGGCGGTGAAGGCCGTCCGCAGTTCGGCCCAGCTGATCTCGCCCGAGAGCTTCCACAGCACGCCGAGTGAAGCGAGGATGAGGACAAGGCTCGCGGCGGTGCCGATCCAGGCGAAACGGCCGCGCCTGGACGCCGGCTTCGAGCCGGTGTCAGCCTCGCGGCTCGCATCGGCCGGCTCGGCCTGCGTGACCGTCCTGTGCTTCCCGGCAGCTTTCATGTGAGAACGGCGTCCGCCTCCGCTGGTCGACCGCAGGATGCATGTGGCGCGGGTCGTCCCGGGCGAGGTCGATCCCGAGCCGCCCACGGGGCATTTAGGAGCTTCGATCGCCAAAGGCCAGCGAAGGACGGCGGCCACAGGCCTGCCCTGCACCGGGAATGCGGCCGAAATCACGAGATCTTGGCTGCTACGGCCTGCGGCCAAGGAGGGACTTCGCCTGGATCAGACCCGCCAGGATGCGCTCGCGCACGGAGGGCGAGGTGCAGACGTAAGTCGGGCTCGGATGCGGGATCGGCACCACGGGCAGGTCCGGCCGCAGAGTGGAGAGCGGCGCAGCAGCCGCCTGCGCGAAGCGCCCGGCCGGAACGACCACGGCGAGCCGAGGCAGCAGCGCGAGCAGCGGCGGGAGATAGGGTTCGGCGGCGGCGGCCTCGGAACGGCGCGGGGCGCGGTTGAGGGCACCCGGCGCGTGGATCACCCAGGGCACGGCGTTCCAGATCAGCGTGTCCCGCCGCGCGACCCGGGCCTCGTCGAGGAAGCGGAACAGATTGGCGGCGGTGCCGGTGGCGTTGTCGCGCGAGACGAAACCGGTGCGTCCGATCGAGGGACCCGGCGTCTCCAAGAGGAGGAGCAGGCGCGCCGCCACGCCACCGTCGAGGGGATCGGGGTCGGGCACGGCCGAGCCGCGCTCGGCAGCAATCCTTCGGGCAAGGACGCGCAGAGGCCGGACATGGGCCGCGTCGGCCATCGCCCGGCGCGCTTCGAGGACGGCGGGGTCGCGCAGGCTCTTGGGTGCGTCAGGCGAATCCGGCATCGTGCAGATCGGGCGGGAGCTGCCCTTGAAGACGGAAGCGCTCGACACCGTCCTCCTCCGCGAGCCGCGCCTGCAGTCCGTCCGGGCCGCCGAACTGGAAGCCGATCTGTGAGGCGTAGGCCGCGCAGGCCTCCGCCTTGCGCCTCCCGGCCGCCGCATCGAGCCGCACGACCTGTTCGGGGAAGGCCGCGAAGATCGCCCGCAGCGGCTCCTTCGGCTCGGCCGTGCGCACGGTGTAGGGGAAATCGCGCCACCACAGCACCGGAAGCGGCGGCTGAGCGCCGCGGAAGGCGCGCACGACTTGAACGTGATCGACGTGGCCGCCGACCGCCTGCGGCGCGAGGATCAGGTTCGGTCCCGTGTCGGCCACCAGCCGCTCGAAGGCGTCGGCGAGGTTGGCTCCGATCCGGTCGTCGGGACGCAATTCGGCGAAGAGTTCCGGCGCGGAGGCGTAGCCGCGGTGCGGCGCCTCGCGAAACGGCAGGTGGACCGGATCGCCGATGCCGAGTGCACGGGCCGCGTCACGATCCTCTCCGCGGCGCAGGGCCATGTAGTCGACCTCCGGCGCCAGCCCCTTGTCGAGCTGGCAGGCGAGCGCGAAGCCTGCCGGGTTCGCCACCGAGGCGGTGAAAACCGTCGCCATCACGACTTGCCAACCCTGCGCGGCGAGCCGCGCCAGCGTGCCGCCGGCCGAGAAGACCGCGTCGTCGAGATGGGGCGAGATCGCGAGTGCGGTGCGCGTCACAGCAGGTGCGGCTCCTTACGGAAGCGGCAATCCGGATCGATGGGCAGCGCCTCGGGAACACCGGTCGGCGGCGGCTCGCTGGCGATCCGCTCGTAGACATCCATGATCTGCCGGCCGACGGCCTTCCACGAATAGACACGGCGGCACTCTTCGAGCCCGCGCTCGGCAAGGCGTTGGCGCAGATCGTCGTCCTCGATCACACGCCGCAGGGCCTGGGTAAGGCCGCGCACGTCACCGGGATTGACCAGGAGGCCGTTCTCGCCGTCGCGCAGGCAGTCCGAGACGCCGACCGAGTGGGTCGAGACCACCGCGAGCCCGGCGGCCATCGCCTCCAGGATCGTGTTGGAGAAGCCCTCGGCATAGGTCGGAGAGACGAACACGTCCGCCGTGCGATAGAGGTCGGGAACGGTGTCGTAATCGGCGTAGCCGGTGAACCGGACCTGGGCCGAGGTGAAGCCGATGGCATCGGCCCTCTCGCGCGCGGCCTCGACGTCAGGGCCGATCCCGGAGATCACCGCATCGAACGGCACGCCGGCCTCCCACAGCCGCTCCAGGGCGTCGAGGAAATCGAGCACGCCTTTCCGGCGGTCGACGCGGCCATGATACAGCAGCCGCACCGGTTCCTCGTCCTCGCGTTCGGCCTGAAAACGCTCGCCGGGAGTGAAGCGGGTGGTATCGACCGCGCCCGGGACGATGGTGAAGCGAGCCGGATCGGAGCCGAGCCTGTCGCAGACTTCCCCGACGAAGGACGGGCCGCCGATCAGCAGGGCGTTGGCTCGGGCCAGCACCTCGACCATCGCGCGACGGTGGGTTTCGCAGCAGGAGCCCACCCAGTGGCCGTCGCCGCCCTGGATCGAGACGACGGTCGGCAGGCCAAGACGCGTGCCCGCGCGCAGCGCCGCCCAACCCGTCGGGTATCCGTACTGCGCGTGCAGCACGTCGAACGGCTTCCTGCTGTGCTCGGCGCAGATCGTTTCGACGATCTCGTCGATGTCGCGCTCGAAGTCGCCGCTCTCCTGCTCGCCTCTCTGCTCGAGGCCGACGACATGCACGCCCGGCACCGGCGGCGGCGGGCCACCGCCATAGACGCGCGTGCCGAACTCATCGCCGCGAAATTGCGAGATCATCGTCACGTCGTGGCCGGCCCCCGCGACCTCGCGCAGGAGGTTCTGCGCGTAGACGCTCATGCCGGAGATCGCCGGGAAGTAGCGGCGGCTGACGAAACAGATTCTCATGGCTGGGGCAGCCCCGGGATCGCGGTTTCGCGCAAGGCGGTCTCGGGTGACGGCAGGCCGGGTCCCGGACGGCGGCAGGTGCGCAGATAGTCGAGGGCCTGGCCCACCATCACGTCGGCGCGATGCGAATCGCGCGACAGCTCAACGCAGACGAGCTTCGTGAAATTGACCGCATCGAGCGCGTCGAGCACGGCAGGCACATCCATGTCGCCCTCGCCGAAGGGCAGGTGGATGTGCTCGCCCCGCTTCATGTCCTCGATCGCGACCGTGCCGAGGCGAGAAACGAATTCATGCACGGCCGCGGCCGGGTCGCGCTCCTGCGTAACGAGGCAGTGGCCGGTATCGAGGGCAAGCGACAGGCCCGGTACGTCGAGGCCGGCGAAATCGTCGAGCGTCTCGATCAGCATGCCGGGCTCGGGTTCGAGCGCCGCGACGACGCCCTTCTCGGCAGCGAAGTCGGCAACCTCGCGCAGGCCCTCGGCGAGCCAGACTCGGGCTTCATCGTGATCGACACCGGGCTTCGGCACGCCGGCCCAGAAAGAGACGGCTTCGGAGTTCAGAATCTTGCCGATCTCGATGGCACGCTTGAGGAAGCCCACGCGTCGGGCGCGCCCCGCCGCATCGGCCGTCACGAGCGTCGGCTCGTGCTTGGCCGTCGGATCGAGAAGGAAGCGCGCACCGGTTTCGATCACCGAGCCAAGTTCGAGCCGGTTGAGAATGCTGGCGATGCGATCGGCCTCGATCACCCAGTTCTCGGCGAAGGGGTCGAGATGGTGGATGTCGAGAGTGAGGGCCACGCCGTCATAGCCCGCATCCTTGATGAGGCGGATCGCGTCCTCGATGCGGTGGTTGGCGGTGCCGTTGGTGTTGTAGGCGAAGCGGAGAGTCATGCCGGCCTCCGCTCGGCCCGGCGGCCCTGACGCTCGTAGCGGAACGGCGCGTGGTGCGATTCCGGCTCGCGGTAGAGTGGGTAGTGCGAACCGACGATCTTCGCCGCCAGCGCCACGTCGAAGAGCGGCTGGCCGCCGAAACGCGCGACCGCCTCCGGTGTCAGGCGCACGGGGAGGAGCGTGTCGCTCGGCGTGCCGAAGCGAATCAGCGGGTGATCGCGCTCGATGAGTTTGCGCGTGTTGCGCTCGCCGATGCGGTAGTAGCTCATGGTCTCGACTTCGAGCCCCGGCACGATCGCCTTGACGACACCGATGCCGCCGCCGGGCGGCGAGCAATCGACGTAGAGCACGTCGAAACCCTCTTTCTCCAAACGCTCGCGGGCGATCCTGCCGCGGGCGTGACCGTCGGGCGCGGGCGTAGTCGGCAGCTCTGAGAACGCCTTTCTGCTCTTCTCGGAATAGACCGTCCCGCTCAGCACCTCGCGTAATTCGGCCGAGGAGAGATCGATCCAGGCGAGCATGGCTTGGAGCGCGCGGCTCTCCTCGAGGTCGAGGCTCGGCAGGGCTTTCTGGATGAAGGACTCGACGTAGCCGGGCGGCGCCACCGTGTCGGCGAGTGCCAGCGGGCCGTGCCCGAAGGTTTTCCGGACCCGCGCCGCCTGAAACTCCAGCAGCGCCTTCCGGAGTGCCCGCTCGCGATCCGGATCGCAGGCCTCGCCGCAGGCCGAGAGCGCGATCGGTGCGGGGGTGCGGGCCGGATCGACGTCGTATCCGACGACGTAGAGGTTGGTAAGACCGAACTGGTCGGTGGCGAATTTCGGCAGGGCACGGATGCCGAGCTGCTCCAGCCGATCGAGCATGCCGCGGGTCTCGGGGCCGATCCCGTCGAGGTCGAGCATCACGCCCTGATCGAGGGCGCGGAACAGCAATCCGTTGCCGTCGCGCTGAAGCAGTTCCAGCAGGCCGTGCCCGAGCGCGAATTCGACGTCGGGACCGGCACCGAGGCCGTTGGTGATGAGGTTGGTGAAGGGCTGGTAGCCCTGGCGCAGTTCGAAGTAGTCGGTCGCGGCGATGTCGAGCGGCATCCAAACGAATTCGCCGTTGCGCGCCCGGACCGCCTTGGTCCAGTCGAGCGGGGTGTCGCGGCCGACGGGAGATCCGGCCGGCAGGCACAGCGTCAGCGGGTCGGCGACGGCAGAGGCGCCGTAGACGCGCACGAGATCGGTGTAGGAGACAGCCGCCTGATTGTCGCCCTTGCGGGGCAGCAGGGCGACCGACGGCATCAGGTTCTCGGCGATCTCGGCCACGGCACCGATCAGCGCCTCGTCGTCGGTCGCGCCGTACCCGATGCCGGAGGGCATGGCGCCGACATAGAACGGATCGTCGAGGAAGAGCGCCACGAACCAGACCGGGATGCCGGTGCGGTCGAGCCCGGCCAAGTTGAAGCCGACGACCCGACCCTCGGGCAGCACGTCGAGATAGGCGCGCACCGCCTCGGGCAGCCGCTCCGGCAAGCCGTCGATCCGGCGCGGCGCGCCGCGGCGATAGGGGCGCGGCGCCGCAAGGCTCGGATGGTGGGCGCGGTCGTCCCGGTCGAGGGCATCGGTCGCTGTCATCTTTACCCTATTCGCGGCTCGCCGGACGTCTTCCAACCCGCGCCCTCGACCCGAGATGCGAAGCGGAGCGGGGCTCCGACGGATCCTCCCGATCCCGCACGGTTTCCGGAGGATCCGTCGAGGCCACGCACACGGCATCTCGGGATAGGGGCCTTGATTGGATGAGCCGGTCTCCTCCCAGATGTCGTCAGGCCGCGTCGCGGCCAGCGGGTGTGCCCGCCGCCGCGTAGGCGCGGGCGATCAGGCGCATGGTATGAAGGTCGCGCTCGGCATCCCAGGCGCTGCGGCCTCCGGGGTCGCGCAGCGCGCGGCCGAAGGCGCGCACCTGTTCGAGGAAGGGTGAGGCCGATTTGTCGAAGGCGATCTCCTCGACCCGCCCGTCCCGCCCATCGGTGAAGGTGAGGCTGCCGCCCGCGGTCTGCCCCATCGTATCGACGGCGGTGAGCAGACCTCTCGTGCCGACCACTTCGAGCCGGCGACGGGGCAGCGCATCGGGGCAGTTGTAGGCGACGTTGAGTTGCGCGAGCGCGCCCGAGGCGGTGCGGCCGATCAGCAGGGCGCCGTCATCCACGGCATAGTCCTGGGCGCGAGCCTGGGTCATGGCGGCGATGTCGGTGATGGGCTCGCCCAGAAGAAAATCAACGAGGTCGAGGCCATGCGGCGCCAGGTCCATCAGCGCGCCGCCTCCGGCCTGGGCCGGGTCGATGCGCCAATTGTCCTGGCCCCGGAACGAGGTCCAGGCGCGGTCGAGCCAGCAGGCGTAGACGATGCGGATCGCCGTCACCGTACCGAGCCGACCGTCTTCGATGAGGCCGCGCAAGGCGCGGTGGCCGGGATGGTGGCGCTGGTCGAAGGCGGTTCCGTAGAATGCGCCGGAGGTGCGCACCGCCGCCGCCATCGCCTCCGCATCGGCGAGCGAGGCCGCCATCGGCTTCTCGCAGAGAACCGCCTTGCCTGCGGCACAGAGCGCCTCCACGGCGCCGCGATGCAGATGGTTCGGCGTCGCGACATAGACGGCCTCGACGTCCGGCTCGGCGATCAGGCCGGCGAGATCGGCATGCGCCCGCGCGCCCTCGGCTTCCGCCGCCGCGCGGGAGGCCTCGCCCGGATCGGCGACGGCAACGAGACGGTGACCGGCGGCGCGGATGCCCGGCGCCATGTAGTCGCGGGCGACCCAGCCGTAGCCGACGATGCCCCAGCCGATGCTCGCCGCCATCACCAACGCTCCGGCAGATCGACGTATTCGCGGCGGCGCACCCGATCCACCTCGGGCGCATCCGGTTTGCCGGCCCAGTCGATCGCCTCCGGGCCCTCCGAATGAAGGGGATAGGTGGCGAGCGGCGCGTACTCCGCCTCGTAGCGCTCCGATGGCCAGCGAATGGCGAATCCTCCGTCATCCGGCGCGTAGAGCGGGTTGAGATGCAGGGCCGCGTCGGCGGGAGGCAGCGTGATCCCGTCGACGAGGGCGCGCGGCGCCGGGCGCATGCCGGGGCCGGCTACGACGGAGAAGGCTTCGCAGGATTGCAGATGCCGCGGCTCGCGCGGCTGCGGCGCGCGGGCCTCGACCAGGGCGCGAGTCAGTTCGGCGTCGTCGTAGACGAGCCCGTCAGGGAACAACTCCTCGATCTCGGCGGAGGAGATCGCCTTGCCGGAGGAGAAGCCCGGCCGGCCGCTGTTGTGGATGTGGCTGAACGCGAGCCAGCCCTCCTCGCCGGCCGTCTGGCGCAGGCAGGTGAGGATGCCCGGCTTGTCGTCGAGGAAGTAGAAGGCGTCGTTGCAGATCACGAGGTCGACCGGTGCCTCGGGGATCGGCCAGTTCGGCGACGCGGCGTCGAAGCAGACGAGCTGCGCCTTGTCGCCGACCACCCAGTGGCGCGCGACCCATAGCTTGGCGAAGACCACGTCCGCGCCCGCGACCTTGACACCACGGCGCTTGAGCTCGCGCAGATAGTGGCCGATGCCGCAGGCGAGCTCGAACGCGCAGACGGGACTGTTCCAGTGGGCCTCCAGCAGGCTCAGGCCCGCCAGGAAGGTGGGATCGGACCAGCGGTTGACGAAGTAGTCGCCGACACGGTCCCAGCCGAGCCAATCGACGGCCTCACGCAGCGACGCGCTCTCCCGCTCACGCACGAGCCGGCGCAGGGCATCGGGATCGGCCGGCGGCCCGGTCCACCAATCGTCCTGATCGGCGAGCAGGAGCACGAGGGCATCCTCCGTCCGGTCATGATCGAGATGATCGAGGGCGGCCGCGACGAGACTGTCGCGGCCGGTGCGGAGATAGGGAATGCCGTCGATGACCGGCCAACGTGCCCCGGTCTCGACATCGCGCAGGGCATGCGTGCCGTCGGCCTTGAGCCGGTGACCGGTCTCCGGCGAGAGGAGATCGAAGGGGATCATGATCCTGGTAACTGCCGGATAGCGCGTGACGTCACGGGATGCGCATATCGGTCAGAACGCGATCCTGGAAAGCCTTGACCGGTCCGGCATGGACCAGCTCCATCTCGCCGAGCACCGTATCCATGGTCAGCGAGGCTGCCCGCAGGTGCTGGGCGATCTGCAGGACGCGGTCGATGGAATCGGCGGCATGGAAGGCGCGGCCCTCCGCGGTCGCATCGTCCGGCAGGACCAGACGCGCGGCACGAACGGTTTCGCGCAAGGGCGGCTGCAATTCGTCCAGCGCCCATTCCGAGCAGCGCCCGACGATCGGCCACAGATGGTCGCCGAGCAGCATCTCGCCGGTAAAGCCCGCATCCGGCATCGCCGCATTGTGGAAGTGGTGCGCCATCGCCGCGAGGAACACCGTGGTCGGATCGGCCCGGTAGAACGGGCTGAGCAACACGCCGTAAACCGCCACGACGAGGCAGTGCTCGGCGTGGTTCTCCGGCGGCTCGAGCAGGATGCGCGGCTTGCCGGGACAGGTCACTCCGGCCCGCGGCTGCTGCGCGAGGGCGGCGACGAAACGGGGCACCGGTCCGTCCGGCAACGCGGCGGGCTCGCGCAGGCAGACCCGCATCCGGTCGCGCAATGCGGCGTCGACCGGCGCAGCGACCGCATCGAGCCCGGCCACCAGCACGTCGGCGGCCTGGTGTTCGTCGAGACCGGCCGAGGCCAGGAACGCGGCGTCGAGATCGCAGAGCCGCGCCGCTGCGAGCGCCTTGGCCGTGATGTCGAGCGCCACCGTCTCGGGAGCAGCGCCTCCGGTGAGCGCCGACCAGCCTTGCGCGAACAGGCGCTCGGCGATCGAACCCGCACGTCCGGCCGAGCGGACGCGCTTGAGATCGCCGAGTTCGACCAGCAGTTCCCGCATCGCGACGGGGGCTGCCGGCTCGGTTTCGGAGAGACCCGCCACGGACGCGGGCCTCAGTGCTGCACGCCCAGCCAGTCGAACAGCATGCGCTGCTGCTTGCCGAAATCATGCTCCGGCCCGTGGCCGTTCTTCACCATCGGCGCCTTGAAGAAGGTCGAGAGCTGCTCCTGCACGCCGCCATCACCGCGGGACTTGGCGAGGTCGAGCACGCGGGCGATTTCGATCACGAGCGGCGCGGCCAGGATCGAGTCCTTGCAGAGGAAGTTGACCTTGATCTGCATGCGCTGGCCCATGAAGCCGGTGACGTCGATGTTGTCCCAGGCTTCCTTGTCGTCACCGCGCGGGCGGTAATAGTGGATGTGAACCAAGTGGTCTTCGACCGGATAGCCGAGGATCGAATCGAGCACAGTGCCCTTGGTGTTGAGCTTCGACTGAAGCGAGTTCGGGTCATTCAGGGCGAGGCCGTCGCGATTGCCGAGAATGTTGGTCGAGAACCAGCCGTCGACATGGAGCTGACGCGCCTTCAGGGCCGGGGCCAGCACCGTCTTCATCATGGTCTGGCCGGTCTTTCCATCCTTGCCGGCCACCGGCACGTTCAGTTCGCGGGCGAGTTCCATCAGCGCCGGCACGTCGGCGGCGACGGAGGGCGTGAAATTCGCGTAGGGCACGCCGCTCTTGATGGCGGCGTAAGCGTAGAGCATCGCGGGCGAGATCGACTCGTCGCTCGCGTCCAGACCCTTCTCGAAGGCTTCGGCCGAATTGAGAACCGGATCGGCGAGGTCGGGCCAGCGCTCCGTCGAGGCGAGGTTGATCACCACGACGTCGTCGAGGTTGCTCTCCTTGCGGAAGCGGTTGAGGTCGTTGGCGATGACCGAGACGGTCTCGCGATGGTCCTTGGCGACGATGCGGTTGGCGCCGTCGATATTCTTGCAGAACTTGGCCGAGCCGACTGCCGGCCACGGGGTGATGCCCTTGAGGGCCTGGGCACCGTTCTCGATGTCTTCCCGGCTGAGGACGCCGTGACCGGTGGCGGCGGAGGCGAGGTCGTCGCTGTTCAGGTCCCAGCCACCGAAGACGAGATCCTTGTAATCGGCCATTCCTGCGACGGGCACGCCCGCGAGCGGCAGACCATCCAGACGGTTCGAACCCGATTTGATGGTTTCGATGCCGGCGATAGCTGTCGTCGCGACCGCACCGCCCATGCCAACGAACGCCACTCCGACGCGTCGACCGGTCTGAATGCCCATGGGAACTCGATCTTTCTGCTGTGGTGGCGCTGACGCCTTAGGATGAGCCCTAACTGGCCGCCGCGCGGCCCATGACAACTGTGACCGACCTAGAGCGTTCCAGTGCAATCCCTGCCATCTTTGCCGCAGGCCAAGTTTCGCCCGGCAGGCGCCGATTGGTTAAAATATCGTAAACACAATGGCTTAACGCTGGATTAACGGGATCACGTTTGGATCACGCGGTGGTCCCATTGTGGTCACACCCGGCGGCGAAACCTCCGCCGGTCAAAACGAAGCCCGGCACCCAAGAACGCCGAGGCATCAACAAGGAAGACCGATGGGGGTTTACCCGGAGCCGGCGCGTCGCGCCGACGACGTGAGCCGATTCGTGCCTTGCGGGTCGGATACCAACAGCGAGGCGTCCCAGCGCCCGTCGCGCACTCGTGCGCTGCTGGTGCGCCGCTTGGCCGCCGTGACTGCCGGCGTCACCCTGTTGTTGACCGCGCCACAGGCTGTGTCGGCCTATGAAAACGCGAAGGTCTCGATATCGATCCCGATGATGGTGCGGGCCGATCTCCGCCCGGCCGGTGCGGAAGCGGAGTGGGGCGGCACTGCACTGCTCGGCCAGGATGGCGGACTGACCGCCCCGATCGAGCGCCTGCAGGCGGCATTCACGACGCCGCGCTCCGACAATGACGATGAGATCCTGCGCTTCGGCGAGATGAGCGTGCCGCGCACCCTTGTGGAAACGATCCTCAAGGCCTCCGAAGTCACCGGCGTCGATCCCGTCTACATGATGGCGCTCGCCGACAAGGAATCGAGCTTCGACACGAGTGTGAAGTCCTCCGCCTCCTCGGCGCAGGGTCTGTTCCAATTCGTCACCGGCACGTGGCTTGAGATGATCCGCCAGTACGGCGCCAAGCACGGGCTCGCCGGCGAGGCGGCTGCCGTGAAGGGCCACGGTTCCGGCATCACCATCGCCGACGCGGCGACGCGCAAGCGGGTCCTCGATCTACGCAACGACCCCTACGTGTCCGGTCTGATGGCGGGCGAGCTGATCAAGCGCGACCGGAGCCGGATCGAGGCGCGGATCGGGCGCGAACTGAAGACGACCGAACTCTACCTCGCGCATTTTCTCGGCACCGCGAGTGCGGGCAAATTCCTCTCGCTCAGCGCCGAGGATCCGGACAAGGTGGCCAAGGCGGCTTTCGGCCGCGCCGCGCGGGCCAACCGCGCCATCTTCACCGCGAAGGACGGCGGAAAGCGCCGCAGCCTGACCGTGGCGGAAGTCCATGAGAAGCTCGACGGCATGATCGACCGCCGGCTGAGCCAGTATCAGGCCATCGCCGACCTCGCCCAGCAATTGGCCGACGAGCCGGCCGAGCCGATCCTCGATGCGCGCCTGCGGATCAACGAATCCGTGGCGCCGTCCCTCGCGCTTCACTCGGTGCAGTAGAGGCTGGAGGCAGGCCTCACCCCCACAATTCGGGCAGCGGCGGGTGGACCGTACTGCCTTCGTAGCGCAGGGCCGGCTCCCGGTCCCGAGCCAGCAGAAGCGGCCCGTCGAGATCGACGTAGGCCGCGTGGTGCGCGATCAGCATCGCCGGCGCCATGGCGAGCGACGAGCCGACCATGCAGCCGACCATGATCTCAAAGCCGCGCGCCCGGGCCTCCTGGGCGAGCTTCAGCGCCTCGGTGAGACCGCCGGCCTTGTCGAGCTTGATGTTGATCGCGTCGTAGCGCTCGGCCAGCGCGTCGAGTCCGGCGCGGTCGTGCAGGCTCTCGTCGGCGCAGATGGGGATGGTGCGGTCGATCTCGGCCAAGAGCCCGTCCTCGCCCGCCGGAAGCGGCTGCTCAATCAGAGCGACCCCGGCCGCCGCGCAAGCCAAGAGGTTGTCCCGGATCGTCTCAGGGGTCCACGCCTCGTTGGCATCGACAATGAGACGGGATTCGGGCGCACCGCGGCGCACCGCGGCGATCCGCTCGGGATCACCCCGGCCACCGAGCTTCACCTTCAAGAGCGGCCGGTGCGCCGCCCTGCGGGCCGCCTCCTCCATGGCTTCGGGGTCACCGAGGCTCAGCGTGTAGGCGGTGGTGACCGGCACCGGTGCGGCGACGTCGGCGAGTTCGTAGGCGGGTCTGCCAGTGCGCTTTGCCTCGAGATCCCAGAGGGCGCAGTCGAGGGCATTGCGGGCGGCACCCGGCCTCATCCGCCCCGCGAGATCGAAGCGCCCTCCTCGGCCGGCAATCCATTCGGCCTGCTCCTCGAGCGCGGCGGTGACGCTCTCGACCGTCTCGCCATAACGGGCGTAGGGCACGCACTCTCCCCGGCCCCGAAACGCGCCGTCCTCAACGGTGGCGACGACGACGACCGCCTCGGTGCGGCTGCCGCGGGAGATCGTGAACGATCCGGCGATGGGGAAGCGCTCGACGGCAACGGTGAGACGCGGCATCGGCAGTTCTCCCTCAGGCCGGGAACTCGGCGGCGATTCGATCGACGATGTCTTCGACACCGAAGCGCACGGGATCGGTGGCGGGCAGGCCATGGACAGCCTCCGCCTCGCTCAGCAGGGCGCGCGCCTGTGGCTCGGGCAGCGCCTGCGTGTTGACGGCGATGCCGACGGGGCGGATGGCGGGATTGGTGAGCGAGCCGCAGCGGATCGTCAGATCGATCACCTCCTGGATTGTCGGCAGACTTGCCTCGACGCCGCGCATGCGCGTGCGGGTCGGCTCATGGCAGACGACGAACGCGTCCGCCTGTGCGCCGTGCAGCAGGCCGAGGCTGACGCCGGCAAAGGACGGATGGAACAGCGAGCCCTGTCCCTCGATCAGGTCCCAGTGGTTCGGCTCCGCGGCGGGGGCGACCCATTCGACGGCACCGGAGATGAAATCCGCGACGACCGCATCGATGGCGACGCCCCGGCCGGAGATGAACACGCCGGTCTGCCCCGTGGCGCGGAAATCGGCGTCGAAGCCGCGCTCGCGCATGCCGCGCTCCAGGGCAAGGGCCGTGTATTTCTTTCCGACGGAGCAATCGGTCCCCACGGTGAGGAGGCGCCGGCCCGGACGTTTGGTGCCCTTGCCGGTCGGGAAAGTCTCGGTGGTGTGGCGGACGTCGTGCAGGGCGCGCCCGTGACGCTCCGCAGCTTCGGCGATCGCAGGGATCGAGCCGAGCCGCACATGCAGGCCGCTCGCCACGTCGAGGCCGGAACGAAGCGCGGCGACGATCTCGGTGACCCAGTGCTCGGGCAGCACGCCGCCGGCATTGACGACGCCGACGACCATGGTCCTGCAGCCCTTGGCGACCGCCTCCTCCAGCGTCAGGTCGGGAATGCCGAGATCGGCGGCGCAGCCCTCCATCCGGAGCTGGCCGACGCACCATTCCGGCCGCCAATCATTGATCCCATAGGCGGTCTTGGCGGCGAGCCGGTCCGGCACGTCGCCGAGAAACATCAGGTAGGGGGTGGCGATCTGCATCGGCGATGGTCCCGTCCGGAGCGAAGCTCCGCCTGAGAACGCGTCTATGCGTGATCCGTGCCCGTTGCGCGAGGGAGAGCCGCCGCATTCCTGCGACAGCACCTCCTTCCTCACGCCGAAGCGCTTTCGGAACGCGGGCGTGACAGTGTGAGAGATCTCGGATGACCCGAGACCGGGACCTTGCCTAGTCCTCGATTCTCCTCACAGCACCCTTGGCGGCACTGGTGGCGAGCATCGCGTAGGCACGCAAAGCCGTGCTGACCTTGCGCTTGCGGGGGGCGGCCGGACGCCAGCCCTCCGCCTCGCGCACGGCGCGGCGTTGGGCCAACACCGCCTCGTCCACGGCGAGGTGAATGCGGCGGTTCGGGATGTCGATCTCGATCCGGTCGCCGTGCTCCACGAGGCCGATCAAGCCGCCTTCCGCAGCCTCGGGCGAGACGTGGCCGATGGAGAGGCCCGACGAGCCCCCCGAGAAGCGGCCATCGGTGACGAGCGCGCAGGCTTTGCCGAGGCCCTTCGATTTCAGGTAGCTCGTGGGATAGAGCATCTCCTGCATGCCGGGGCCGCCTCGGGGGCCCTCGTAGCGGATCAGCACCACCTCGCCGGCCTTCACCCGGCCGTTGAGGATGCCGTCGACCGCCGCGTCCTGGCTCTCGAAGACGTGGGCCGTTCCGGTGAAGGTGAGGATTGAGGCGTCGACGCCCGCCGTCTTCACGATGCAGCCGTCCTCGGCAAGGTTGCCGTAGAGCACCGCAAGGCCGCCATCCTTCGAATAGGCGTGCTCGGCATCGCGGATGACGCCCTTTTCCCGGTCGAGGTCGAGCTCGTCCCAGCGCGAGGCCTGGCTGAAGGCGACCTGGGTCGGCACACCGCCGGGAGCGGCGCGGAAGAATTCCTGCACCGACGGGCTCTGGGTCTTCGTCACGTCCCATCGGTCGAGCGCCTCGCCCAGCGTGCCGGAGCCGACATTGCCGACGGAGCGGTCGATCAGGCCGGCGCGGTCGAGTTCACCCAGGATCCCCATGATGCCGCCGGCGCGATGCACATCTTCCATGTGGATGTCGGCGACTGCGGGCGCGACCTTGCACAGCACTGGCACGCGGCGGGAGAGCCGGTCGATATCGGCCATGGTGAAGGGCACCTCGCCCTCGTGCGCGGCCGCGAGGAGGTGCAGCACCGTGTTGGTCGAACCGCCCATGGCGATATCGAGCGTCATCGCGTTCTCGAAGGCGGCCATCGTCGCGATCGCGCGGGGTAGGACGCTGGCATCGTCCTGCTCGTAGTGGCGGCGGGCCAGATCGACGATGAGGTGACCGGCCTCGACGAAGAGGCGCTTGCGGTCGGCATGCGTGGCAAGGGTCGAGCCGTTGCCGGGCAGCGACAGGCCGAGCGCCTCGGTCAGGCAGTTCATGGAATTGGCGGTGAACATGCCCGAGCACGAGCCGCAGGTCGGGCAGGCGGAGCGCTCGATGACCGCGACGTCCTCGTCGGAGACGCGGTCGTCGGCCGCCGCCACCATCGCGTCGACGAGGTCGAACTTGCGGGTGACGCCGTTCATCACGACCTTGCCCGCCTCCATCGGCCCGCCGGAGACGAACACCGCCGGGATGTTGAGGCGGAGCGCCGCCATCAGCATTCCGGGGGTGATCTTGTCGCAATTCGAGATGCAGACCATGGCGTCGGCGCAATGCGCGTTGACCATGTACTCGACCGAGTCGGCGATCAGCTCGCGGGACGGCAGCGAGTAGAGCATCCCGTCATGACCCATCGCGATACCGTCATCGACCGCGATGGTGTTGAACTCCTTGGCGACGCCGCCGGCCTGCTCGATCTCGCGGGCGACGAGCTGGCCGAGGTCCTTCAGGTGGACGTGGCCGGGCACGAACTGCGTGAACGAGTTCACCACCGCGATAATCGGCTTGCCGAAATCCGAATCCTTCATGCCGGTGGCGCGCCACAGGCCGCGGGCGCCGGCCATGTTGCGGCCGTGGGTGGTGGTGCGGGAGCGATAGGCGGGCATTTCTTTCGGGACTTTTCGGTTCTGATCGACCGTCAAGCCGATCGTCCAAGAACACGCCCTCATCCTGAGGCGCGAAGCGAAGCGGAGCCTCGAAGGAGGGCTCAAGCCAGTCGCGCGATCCCTGGAACCCTCCTTCGAGACCGCTGCCACGGCATCTCAGGATGAGGGTATCGGGTAGGAAAACGCTGTGGGTCAGACCACCGCGGCGTGCTGGGCGTGCAGCCGAACGGACGCCGCCGACAGCTTGTTGAGTGCCGACAGGTAAGCCTTGGCCGAGGCCACGAGCGTATCGGGATCCGCGCCGCGCGCCGTGACCGAGCGCTCGCCGGCCTTGAGGCGGACCGAGACCTCGGCCTGCGCGTCGGTCCCCTCGGTGACGGCGTGGACTTGGTAGAGCTCCAGCACCGCGTCGTGGGGCACCATGGCGTGGATCGCGTTGAACACCGCGTCCACGGGGCCGTTGCCGTCGGCCTCCTCGGTGAAAGTGCGGCCGTCCATCTCGATCTTCATCGTGGCGCGCTGCGGACCCCGCGTGCCGGCGATCACCGAGAGTGACATCAGCTTGATGCGGTCGTGGGCAGTGGCGCGATTCTCGTCCACCAGCGCCTCGATATCCTCGTCGTAGACGTGCTTTTTCCGGTCGGCCAAATCCTTGAAGCGCTCAAACACGTCCTGGAACTGGTTGTCCGACAGCGAGAGGCCGAGCTCAGACAGCTTCGATTTGAACGCCGCCCGACCCGAATGCTTGCCCATCACCAGCGAGGTCTTGGCCAGCCCGACGGAGGCTGGGGTCATGATCTCGTAAGTCTCGGAATGCTTGAGCATGCCGTCCTGATGGATACCGCTCTCGTGGGCGAAGGCGTTCCGGCCGACGATGGCCTTGTTGTACTGTACGGGGAAGTTCGCCGCGTGGCTGACGAGCTTCGAGGCGCGGGTCAGCATCGTCGTGTCGATGCCGGTGTCGTACGGCATGACGTCGGCGCGGGTGCGGATCGCCATGACGATCTCTTCGAGCGCGGCGTTGCCGGCCCGCTCGCCGATGCCGTTGACCGTACACTCGATCTGCCGGGCACCGCCCTCCAGTCCGGCCAGGGAGTTCGCCACCGCCAAGCCGAGGTCGTTGTGGCAATGCACGGAGA
Source organism: Methylorubrum rhodesianum (assembly GCF_014199985.1). Lineage (GTDB taxonomy): Bacteria > Pseudomonadota > Alphaproteobacteria > Rhizobiales > Beijerinckiaceae > Methylobacterium > Methylobacterium rhodesianum. The sequence goes on from NZ_JACHOS010000002.1 coordinate 373,637, forward strand.
AGATCGCCTTGTCGGCATTCGGGACGCGCTCGCGCACGGCGCGGAACATCGCGCCGTATTCCTGAGGCGTGGCATAGCCCACCGTATCGGGCAGGTTGATCGTGGTGGCGCCCGAGCGGATCGCCGCCTCGACGCAGCGGCAGAGGTAATCGATGTCGGTGCGGGTCGCGTCCATGGCCGACCATTCCACGTCCTCGACGAGGTCGCGGGCCTGGGTCACGGTCTTCAGGATGATCTCGATCACCTCGTCCTGCGTCTTGCGCATCTGGTGAGCGAGATGGATCGCCGAGGTCGAGACGAAGGTGTGGATGCGGCCGCGCTGCGCGTGACGCACCGCCTCACCGGCGCGGGCGATGTCGGCGGGAATCGCGCGAGCGAGGCCGGCGACAGTGGCGCGCTGGGTGCGCCGGGCGATTTCGGAGACGGCCTCGAAGTCGCCGTTGGAGGCGATGGGGAACCCTGCCTCGATGATGTCGACGCCCATCCCGTCGAGCAGTTCGGCCACCGCGAGCTTCTCGTCGAGGGTCATGGTGGCGCCGGGGCATTGCTCGCCGTCGCGCAGCGTCGTGTCAAAGATGACGACGCGGTCCTTCGCGCTGTGAGTGGTGTTCGCCATGGGTCTTCGTTCCTCGCAGCCGGCGCGCTCGACTCCTCGGGAGCGGCGCCGGAAAAGCCTGTCTTCCGGTTGACGAGCGGCACCCCCTGAGAGCCCAGGCGGTCGCGCCCGGACGGCCCTCAGGGGCGGCTAAGAAGCAGGCCTACGAGAATGAGCGCGCAGGACGACGCGGCCGCGAAAGCGGCGCTGTCGTTCGTCTGCAGGGAGCGGCCAGGGGCCACGCTCGATTCTCCTCAGAGGCTGACTCGCCGGCAAACCGCCTGCGACCAGGGTGGCGGTATGTACCGACTGCCGGGGATCGTGACAAGCACATGGCCGTAAGGACATGGCTGAGTCGCGTGGCGCTGAGCCTTGTGACGCTGAGCCGCGCGACGGCCAAGATTGACCGGCCCGCCCGGCAGGGGCACAACCCGCCGGCCAAGCTTGGCTGCAGCGAACCTCCTCTCGCAACCGGAGAGATCCGTCGTGCCCGCGCCGCTCTACCGTGCCGTCTCCCTCATCCTCCTCGGCGGCGCCCTCAGCGCCTGCCAATCGAGCGCGCCGCCGCCGGTCGCGGCAGTCGCCGCGGCCCCCGCAGTCGCCGTCGCGCCGCTTCCGACCGGCACCGGCTGCGGCCCCAGCATCGCCCGCACTCAGGCGATCGTCGAGACGGATGTGAGAACCGGCGATCTCTCGGCGCAGGTCGGCACTCGATTCGGCGCTGACCTGTCGAAGGCGGCAGGCGCCTGCGCCGCCGGCCGTGAAGGCGAGGCGATGAGCCTGCTCGCGGCGGCCAAGGCGCGCTACGGCTACCGTTAGGAGCCGCCCGTTCGGCACCTACTCGGGGAAGACGCTCGCGAGATAGGCCTGCACGAAGCCCGGCATCCTCGCCGTGTCGATATCGGCGCGCGAGCGGGCGATGACAGAGTGGGCGAGTTCGGGCTCGTCCTCGTGGCCGCGATGCGCTTCGATGCGGGCCTTCAGCGTCTCGGCGTCGGCCTCGAAGCGGACGGGCCGCAGGAAGGCGAGTTGCCCGTCGCCGCGCAGGAGCACCCACGCCTCCTCGGCTCCCTCTGGCAGCGTCAAACCGGTCTCCTCGAGGAACTCGCGCGCGGCGCTGCCGGCGAGATCGACCGTTCCGTCGGCGCGCAGGTCACCGGAATCGGGTGTGCCGCAGGGAAAGTAGATCTGGCCGGCATTGGCGGTGTGCGCGCCCATCACGCCGAGCAGCACGGCGCCGTCGCCGCTATGCGGGACGATCGCCGCGAAAGCGTTCGCCACCAATGCGTCGGGCACGCCGGCGTCCCGGAATGCGATGAAGCGCGAGTAGCGCACCTCGAACAGGTGAGCCTCGCAGGCGCCGTCCGCGATCGAGCAGCCATTGGCGAGGTAGACCGGCCCATCGAACAGGCCCGGCGTCTCCGCCTTGCGCCGCTCCCAGTTTCGGTCGATCGCCTCGGCGTTGTCGCGCGCCCAAGCCCAATCGTGATCGACCCGCCGGGCTGAGACGCGGTCGAGGGCCGTGAGGCTGAAGCCGGGAGCGGCGCCGGCCACGATCTCAACCGACACGCAGCACGCCCTCGCTCACCACCACCGCCTGACCGCCGATCTCCACGGAGCGGAGCGCCCCCTCGGTGATGACGAGTTGAAGGTCGATCGTGCTCGGTCGGCCCATGGCGAGGCCCTGGCGGATCACCACGTCGTGCGTGCCCTCCCCCAGCGGTTCGAACTGCATCAGCACGCCGGCGAACGCGGCGGCGGCGCTGCCCGTCGCCGGGTCCTCTGCTACGCCGAGATGGGGTGCGAACATCCGCGCCAAATAGCGATGCCCGAGTCCTTCCGCATCGACCGCGTAGAGGTAGAGAGCATCGGCCTGCGCCTGAGGAAACAGGCGCTCGAACCGGCCGACATCGAGCCGAGCGCGCGCCAGCGCCTCGCCGGAGGCCAGCGGCACGAAGGTGAAGAGCGGGCCGGCGCCGTGCCGGCTCGGCTGATGACGGTGGAAGCCGATCTCGTTGGGCTTCAGCCCCAAGGCCGAGGCCAGGGAATCCTTCGCCACGGCATCGCCGAGATAGCTCGGCAGCACGGGCAGCTTGAACCGGGCGCGGCCGCTGCCGCCGTCCTCCGCCGCCTCGACGGCGCAGGAAAGCGTGCCGATCTCCTCCTCCAGGCCGAAGGCGGCGGCATCGGCCTGGGCCGCCGCCTGCCGCTCGGCGCGGTCGCGAAGCGCCAGCAGCACCGCGGCGCCGACGGTCGGGTGCCCGGCGAAGGGCAATTCACGGGTGGGCGTGAAGATGCGTAGGCGTGCCCGGTGCCGCGGCTCCTCCGGCGGCAGGACGAACACCGTCTCCGACAGGTTGAACTCACGGGCGATCGCCTGCATCGCGCCTCCGTCGAGCCCCTCCGCGTCCAGCACCACCGCGAGCGGGTTCCCGGCGAGCGGCGTGTCGGTGAACACGTCGAGGGTGGCGAAGCGGCGTTCCTGCATCACGGCTCCTTCAGAGGCGTTCAGACGATTTCAACCGGAAAGGCGGCGCTCGGCGCGACGAACTCCTCCTGCGCCGCGACGGTCAGCAACTCCTCCGAGCCGGCCTCGGCGGTCCGCCGCAGCAGCCCGTGGATCGAGGCCGCCGCCATGCCGAGCGCCAGGGCCGCCGAGCGCGTACGCAGATAATGCACGAGATAGAGCGCGGCGACGGCATCGCCCGCTCCGGAGACGGCCTTCAGGTCGAGGCGCGGGGTACGCACGCGCCAGAACGAGCCATCCTCTGCCGCCATCATGTCGATGGCGTCGGGTGGCGTCTCGGCGGTGGTGAGCGATGTGACGAGCAGGACTCGCGGTCCGAGCGCCATCACCGAGGCGGCCGCGCGCTTGGCTGCCTCCAGCGTGTCGCTCGGGGCATCCGAGATCAGGTCGAGCTCGAATTGGTTGGGGGTGAGGATATCGGCGGCAGGCACCGCCTGCGCCCGCATGAAGTCGGCGATGCCGGGCCGGACATAGACGCCCGAATAGGTGTCGCCGATCACCGGATCGCAGCAATAGAGCGCCTCGCGGTTGGCCGCCCGCACGGCGGCGACGGTGCGCAGAATCGCGGTGCCGATATCGGCCGAACCCATATAGCCGGACAGCACCGCGTCGCAGTCTTTCAGCGCGCCGCGCTCGGCCACGCCCTGCACCACCTCCTCGACCGCCGGTCCGTCGAAGACGCGCCCGCGCCATTGCCCGTAGCCGGTATGGTTCGAGAACTGCACCGTGTGCACCGGCCACACCTCGACGCCGAGGCGTTGCATCGGAAAGACGGCTGAGGAATTCCCCACATGACCGTAGGCGACGTGCGACTGGATCGACAGAACCTTCATGGTGCTCCGGTATCCGCTTTCCGCGCCGTGATAGCGCGGGCCACGACCGCGCGCATCCGATCGATGCAGCGATGCGTTACGGCTCAGCCAGACACGACCCGCTTCCGGAGTGAGTATGGATTTCGACGCCGCACGCCAGTCCATCCTCACCTTCATCGAAACCTACAAGGCGTGGGCACCGGTCGTGACGGGGGTGATCGCCTTCTGCGAATCGCTTGCGGTGCTGTCGCTGCTGGTGCCGGCCACCGCGATCCTGCTCGGCATCGGCGCACTGATCGGGGGCAGCGATCTGCCCTTCTGGCCGCTGGTGATCGGCGCCGGGATCGGCGCGGGGCTGGGGGACTGGGTCTCCTACGAGGTCGGCTTCTATTACAAGGACGGCGTGAAGCGCCTCTGGCCGATGAGCCGGCATCCGGAGATGACCGCCAAGGCTGAGGCGTTCCTGCGACGGTGGGGCGCTGGGGCGATCGTCATCGGCCGCTTCATCGGCCCGGCGCGGGCGGTGGTGCCGCTGGTCGCCGGCAGCTTCGGCCTCCGGCGCATCCCGTTCCATCTCGCGAACTGGAGTTCGGCCTTCGTCTGGGCCTTCGTGCTGCTCGCCCCTGGTGCGGGCCTGCTGACCTGGCTGCATTACTGATGGGCCCATGCGCTGCTTCCCGCCCGAACGCATCGTCTGCCTCACCGAGGAGACCGTCGAGACGCTCTACCTGCTTGGCGAGGATCGGCGCATCGTCGGCGTCTCGGGCTACGCCGTGCGCCCGCCGCAGGTGCGCCGGGAGAAGCCGCGGGTCTCGGCCTTCACGAGCGCCGACCTGCCAAAGATTCTCGCGCTCCAGCCGGACCTCGTCCTCGCTTTCTCCGATCTCCAGGCGGAGATCGTCGCCAGTCTCGGCCGCGCGGGCGTGGCGGTCCACCTGTTCAACCAGCGCGACGCGGCCGGCTGCCTCGCGATGATCCGCACCGTCGGCGCCCTTGTCGGTGCGGCGGAACGGGCCGAGGCGCTGGCCGGCGGCTACGAGGCGCGCCTTGCTGAGGCTGCGGCCGAGAGCGCGGGACGACCACGGTTCAAGGTGTATTTCGAGGAGTGGGACGAGCCGATGATCTCGGGCATCGGCTGGGTGTCCGACCTGATCGGCTTCGCCGGTGGGCGGGACGTGTTTCCGCATCTGAGTCGCGAGCCGGCGGCGAAGGATCGGATCGTCACCGGCGAGCAGGTCATCGCGGCGGCGCCCGACGTGATCCTCGCCTCCTGGTGCGGCAAGCGCGTCAACATCGAGCGCATCCGCGCCCGCCCCGGCTGGAGCAGCATTCCCGCAGTGGTGGCGGGGCGCATTCACGAAATCAAATCGCCGCTGATCCTCCAGCCCGGTCCGGCAGCGCTGACGGATGGGTTCGCGGCGATCCGGGCAGCGCTGGCGATGTGACAAAGCAGCCGGTGACACCGGGGCCGTCCCGCTGGCAGGATGCGCGGACTCGATTCGGCCGCATCCGCAAGCCATCGCCCGCGCATGTCCACAGCCCTCGCCAACATCGTCCTGCCGCCCGACCGGCGCCAGTCGCCGACCGCGCTGAACATCCAGCGCGGTGTGCGGCGTCTGCTCGCCGAGATGGGCTGCGTGAGTCTGCCTGAATTCTCGCTCGCCAATGGACGCCGCGCCGACGTGATCGCGCTCTGCGGGGCGGGACGCCTCACCATCGTCGAGATCAAGTCGAGTGTCGCCGACTTTCGCGCCGACCGCAAATGGCCGGATTACCGGGACTATTGCGACCGCTTCTTCTTCGCGATCCCCGAGACGGTGCCCGAAACGCTGATCCCGGAGGAATGCGGTCTGATCGTCGCCGATTCCTTCGGCGCTGCGATCCTGCGCGAGCCGCCCGACCATCCCCTGAGCCCGGCCCGGCGCAAGGCCGTGACGCTACGCTTCGCCCATTCTGCCGCCGGCCTCCTGCACGCCCTCGCCGATCCCGGCGCGATCAGGGAAGGGGCGCTCTGACGGCGCCGATCCGTCGCGGAACACGCGAAGCACGAACACCCGGATCGCCGAGGACAGGTTACGCTCACCGCGCTCGGAATCGATCGCGCCAATCAGCGCCTGAACCGATTGCCCGCGCCCGCGCGCGATGTCCTGCAGCGCGCTCCAGAACTCCGCCTCCAGCGACACGCTGGTGCGATGGCCCGCGATCATCACCGAACGTTTCGCGTTCTCCCGTAGCGGAGCGCGCGTCATTCCTTGTCGGGATCGGCCAAGCGATGGCCCTCATGGCGGGCCTGCTCCATGGCCTTGCGCGTCTCGGCCAGCGTCTTCGCCTTCTTCGGCCGGCCGAACAGGACGCGGTTCTCCGCGGCCTTGGCCTGTTTCGCCGCCTTCTCACGGTCCTTGCGCACCTGGCGCAGGTTGATGATCTCGGCCATCGCGTCAGCCCTCTCGACGACCCGGCGCGGAGAGCCCGCGCCGGGAAACGAGACTAGCGCCTATTCGGCGCTCGGCGCCAGCATGGTTTCGGGGCGAACGACACGCTCGAACTCCTCCTCCGTGACGTAGCCGAGCCGCAGCGCCTCCTCCTTCAGGGTGGTGCCGTTCTTGTGGGCGGTCTTGGCGATCTCGGCGGCCTTGTCGTAGCCGATCGAGGGCGCCAGCGCCGTCACCAGCATGAGCGAGCGGCTCATCAGGTCGCTGATCCGGTCGGTGTTGGCCTTGATGCCGACGACGCAGTTGTCGGTGAAGCTGACCGAGGCGTCGGCGAGCAACCGCACCGATTGCAGCACCGCGTTGGCGATCACCGGCTTGAAGACATTGAGCTCGAAATGGCCTTGGCTGCCGGCAAAGCTCACCGTGGTACCGTTGCCGACGACCTGCGCGCAGACCATGGTCAGCGCCTCGCACTGGGTCGGATTGACCTTGCCCGGCATGATCGAGGAGCCGGGCTCGTTCTCGGGAAGCGACAGTTCGCCGAGGCCCGAACGCGGGCCGGAGCCTAGCAGGCGGATGTCGTTGGCGATCTTGAACAGACCCGAGGCGAGCGCCGTGAGCGCGCCCTGGAGAAAGACGAGGGCGTCGTGGGTCGCGAGCGCCTCGAACTTGTTCTCGGCGGAGGTGAAGGGCAGGCCGGTCAACTCGGCGACCTTGGCCGCGAAGCGCTCCGCGAATTCCGGATGCGCATTGAGGCCGGTGCCGACGGCGGTGCCGCCTTGCGCCAGCGCCAGCACGCCGGGAAGCGTCGCGGCGATGCGGGCGCCGCCGAGGGCGACCTGCGCGGCGTAACCGGAGAATTCCTGACCGAGCGAGACCGGGGTGGCATCCTGCAGGTGGGTGCGGCCGATCTTGACGATGCTGTCGAACTCCTTGGCCTTGGCGTCGAGCGCCGCGTGCAGGTGGGAGAGGGCCGGCAGCAACCGTTCCTGCACCTCGCGCGCGGCCGCGATATGCATGGCGGTGGGGAAGGTGTCGTTCGAGGACTGGCCGCGGTTGCAATGATCGTTGGGATGGACCGGCGACTTGCCGCCGCGCTTTCCTCCGAGCCGCTCGTTGGCGAGGCTCGCGATCACCTCGTTGGCGTTCATGTTGGACTGCGTACCCGAACCGGTTTGCCAGACCACCAGCGGGAATTCGTCGTCGTGCTTGCCGGCGACAACCTCGGCCGCCGATTCGGCGATGGCGTCGGCGATCTTCGGATCGAGGCCGCCGAGATCCTTGTTCACCAGGGCCGCCGCCTGTTTGACGATGCCGAGCGCGTGGACGAGCGGGGCCGGCTGGTGCTCGGTGCCGATCTTGAAGTTCTGGATCGAGCGCTGCGTCTGGGCACCCCAGTAGCGGTGAGCGGGCACCTCGATCGGGCCGAAGGTGTCGGACTCGGTGCGCGTCTCGACGGCGGGGTTCTGGTGCGGCGACATCGTGGCCTCTTCGTTGGCTCGAATGCGGCCCTACTTAACGAAGCACGATGCCGAGCGCGATGCCGACCCGAAACGGGGAATGACGCATTGCACACTCCGTCACCGCCGAGGTTCTCCCGTCCTTATGCTGGATATGCCGTCCCGCCCGGCCCGCACCACGGTTGCCGGACCGTTCCGTCCCAGGGTTCCGCCGCCGCTGACCCGACCGCTCGGCCTGTTCGCCTTCCTGAAAAAGGTGCGCGAGAATCCGATCGCCACCTGGATGGACGCCCATTTCGAGGAGTTCGTCGTCGCCGGCGAGACGGCGATGGGACGGGTCACCGTCGTCAGCGATCCGGCCCTGGTGCGCTATCTGCTGGTGGAACGGGCCGCGAACTACCGCAAGGACGACCTTCAGAAGCGGGTTCTGGCGCCGGGCCTCGGCAACGGCCTGCTGACCGCGGAGGGCGACGAGTGGCGCCTGCAGCGCCGCACGCTCGCACCGATCTTTTCCGCACGCCATGTGGCGGGCTTCGTCTCGCAGATGGATGCCGCCGGCGCCCGCCTCGGCCGGCGGCTGGCGCGTCGGGACGGCGCCACCGTCGACGTCGCGCTGGAGATGACCCGCGCCACCCTCGACGTGCTGGAGCGGACGATCTTCACGCAGGGACTGCCCGGCGATCCCGACGCACTCGGGCGCGCCATCACCCGGCTACTCGAATCAATCGGACCGATCGATCCGCTCGATGTGTTCGGCTTTCCCGCCTTCGTGCCGCGGCTCGGCCGCCTTCGCGCGCGACCGGCGCTGCGCTTCTTTGCCGAGGTGGTGGACACGCTGCTGGAGCAGCGCAAGGCGGCGCTCGCCCGCGGCGAGGCCCCCCACGATCTGATGACCCTGCTCCTGGCCGCCCAGGACCCGGAAACCGGCCGCGGCCTCTCCGACATCGAGGTGAAGGCCAACATCGTCACCTTCATCGCCGCCGGCCACGAGACCACGGCCAACGCGCTGACCTGGGCGCTCTACTGCCTGTCGCAGGACGAGGCGGCCCGCACCCGCGTCGAGGCGGAGGCCGATGCCGCCGCGGGACCGGACGGCGCGCTGAGGCTCGACCGGCTGCCCTTCACCAAGGCGGTGATGGAGGAGACGATGCGGCTGTTCCCTCCGGTGCCGTTCCTCAGCCGACAGGCGCTGCGCGAGGACCGGCTCGGGCGCGTGAAGATCCCCCGCAACTCCACCGTCATCATCGCACCCTGGGTGATGCACCGGCACCGCAAGCTGTGGGACGAGCCGGATGCCTTCATGCCCGAACGCTTCTTCGGCAGTGCCCGGGATGCGATCGAGCGCTTCGCCTACCTGCCGTTCGGGGCAGGCCCGCGAATCTGCATCGGTCAGAGCTTTTCCGTACAGGAGGCCACCCTGGTGCTCGCACAGGTCGCGCGGGCGGTGCGGCTCACTCTGCCTGCGGACCATCCGCCGGTCACGCCGCTCCACCGCGTGACATTGCGGCCGAAGGACGGGCTGCGGATGGTGGCGCAGCGCCGCACCTGACGCGCCCGACCGCTCCTCCGGGTGAGGAGCGGTGCGCGGAATGGGATCAGTTCTTCTTGCGGAAGGCGTCGAGGCTGACGACCTCGGCGGTGCCGTCGCGCTCGGTCTTCTCGGCGGCCTCGGGCTTGGCCTCGCTGCCGTCCTCGGACTTGTCGTCCGGCTTGCCGTCGGCCTTGGCCTTGCCGCCGACCGGAAGGGCCGGGACGATCTTCGGGCCGCCCTGGACCGTCGCGAGGCCCGTGCCTTTCGGCTTGATCTCGGCAGGCTCGGAGGCCGCGCCGCGGGGACCGGCCTTGACCGGCGCGCTCGGCTGAGTCTCCTCGGCCTGCTCGCCCTCGGCACCCTCGTTAAGGTCGAACTTCAGGCCGAACTGCACGGACGGGTCGAAGAAGCCGGACAGCGCGTCGAAGGGAATCAGCAGCCGCTCCGGCACGCCGGAGAAGGACAGGCCGACCTCGAAGCTGTGCTCGGTGACGCCGAGATCCCAGAACTGGTGCTGCAGGACGATCGTCATGTCCTGCGGGTACTTCTCGCGCAGGCGCTGCGACATGCGCACGCCCGGCGCCTCGGTGCGGAACGAGATGTAGAAGTGATGCTCGCCCGAGAGCCCCTCGCGGGCGGCATCGGTCAGCACCTTGCGCACGACGCCGCGCAGGGCGTCCTGAACCAGGAGATCGTAACGGATCAGATCTTCGGCCATCGGCGCTCGCTTGACCGGTCACGGCCGGGATTGGGCTGCGCCGGGTCGTGGAAATGAGTGGAGGTTTCTGTTGCCAGGTACCTCCGAACCCCGCCTATGCGGTGCTACCCGCTAGGACTTTAGGTCGGTTTTTGGCACCGCTTACGCGGCGACAGCCACCGGAGCAAAGTTGTCGTTGGCAACTATTGCAAAGGCCCGATAACGGCGGAACCATGCCGAGCGAAAGCTCTACCTTTACGCCCTCGTCGATCCTATTTCGCCCCCGCCGGAACCCAGCACCTGCGGCCGTGCGGCCATCGGTCCTGGGTTCGGGTGGAGGCGCCGGGTACCGCCCCCGGGTCCGATAGGTTTATTGCGAAGAACGTTTATCGCCATAGCCGGCCTTGCGACCGGCAAAGCGAATATAGAGAGGCCGACGGCGGTTTTGAAGAGCGATCTGCGCTCAGACCCGCTCCGCGTTGCGAGCGTGGCCGATATGCCGCCCGCCCTCGCCGACGCGCGCCCGTCGAAGCCGCCGCTCGCCACGGTCAAGGCGGGATTGGCGTGGCTCGGCCGAATGCTTCTGCTCATCGCGGTTCCGCTCGCGATTCTCGTCCTGGCGAGCGGCCTCGCCATCGCCATCGTCCGGGTTGGAGGCGATCTGCGCCTCGGCATCGACCCGCTGACCGACAGCGCCTCACGCCCGCGCCTGCCCCTCTCTGAGGTTGCCGGCCGCGCCGTCGCGATGGATGCCGTGCGGCAGGTGCTGATGGCGCTGCTCGTCGTCGCGCTGGCGGCCTGGGCCGCGGGCGGCGCTTGGCGGCAACGTCTCGGCTTGACCCGCCCCGTTGAGGCGCGGGCGTCGATGCGGCGGCTCTGGCTGCTGCTGCCGCTCTGGCCACTAATCCATATCGTCTGGGTGACGACCACCGCGGCGGCGCTGCAGATGAATTTCGCAAACGGGGTGCGGCTCTCGCCCTTCCTGAGCCCGCTGATGCTCGGCCTGTGGTTCGCCTTCGTCGTGGTGCTGGCGCCGATCGCCGAGGAATTGCTGCTGCGGGGCGAGACCTTCGCCCGGGCCAGCGCCTTCCTCGGGCCGGCGGCAACGATCGTGGCGACGGCGCTCCTCTTCTGCCTCGCGCATGTCTCCCTCGATCCCGGCGCCAAGGGCGCGCTGGCCCGGCCGCTGACCCTGCTGCCGCTCGCGCTCACGCTCGGCTGGCTGCGCTGGCGCACCGGCCGGCTCTGGCCCTGCATCCTTCTCCACGGCTGGAGCAATTTCTGCCTCATCGCCTACCAGCTCGGACCGAGCCTCCTCCGTTAGCCGTGCCGTTGCGTAACCAAGACGTCGGGAAAGGCGGGACGGCGAGGGCACCCGACTCGACATCGGCCGGGGCGCCCGCCAGATCTGAGGGGTCATGCGCGCCTATCACGATCTGCTCACCCGCATCCTCTCCGAGGGCGTCCGCAAGGAGGACCGCACCGGCACGGGCACGCTCTCGGTGTTCGGCCACCAGATGCGGTTCGATCTCGCGGAAGGCTTTCCTCTGGTGACGACGAAGCAGCTCCACCTGCGCTCGATCGTCCATGAATTGCTGTGGTTTCTGAAGGGCGACACCAACATCGCCTATCTGAAGGAGAACGGCGTCACGATCTGGGACGAGTGGGCCGACGCGGAAGGCGATCTCGGCCCCGTCTACGGCAAGCAATGGCGCAGCTGGGCCAAGCCGGACGGCGGCACGGTCGATCAGATCGCCTGGGTTCTCGACGAGATCGCCCGCAACCCGGATTCGCGCCGCCTGATCGTCTCGGCCTGGAATCCGGCCGACCTCGACCGGATGGCCCTCGCTCCCTGCCACTGCCTGTTCCAGTTCTACGTGGCCGAGGGACGCCTCTCCTGCCAGCTCTATCAGCGCTCGGCCGATGCCTTCCTCGGCGTGCCTTTCAACATCGCGAGCTACGGCCTGCTGACGGCGATGATCGCGCAGGTGACGGGGCTGCGGGCCGGCGACTTCGTCCATACCTTCGGCGATGCGCATCTCTACGCCAACCACCTGGAGCAGACCCGCCTCCAACTCACGCGCGAACCGAAGGCCCTGCCCCGGCTGCGCCTGAACCCGGAAGTGCGCTCGCTGTTCGATTTCCGCTTCGAGGACATCGTGATCGAAGGCTACGAACCGCATCCCGCGATTAGGGCGCCGGTGGCCGTCTGATGGGCAGGCCTTACATCTCCCTCGTCGTCGCCATCGCCCGCAACGGCGTGATCGGCCGCGACAACGATCTCGCGTGGCGGATCTCCAGCGACCTGAAGCGCTTCAAGGCGCTCACCATGGGCAAGCCGATCCTGATGGGTCGCAAGACCTGGGATTCGATCGGCCGTCCCCTGCCCGGCCGGCGCAGCCTCGTCCTGACGCGCCAGCGTGGCCATGCCATCCCGGGTGCCACGGTCGTGCACGATTGGGATTCGGCTCTGGCCGCGGCCGAGAGCAACGAGTTGATGGTGGTGGGCGGCGCCGAGATCTACAGGCTCGCCCTGCCTCATGCCGACCGGCTGCACCTCACCGAGGTCGATGCGGCACCGGAGGGCGATGCGTACTTTCCCTCCTTCGACCGGAGCGCCTTCCGCGAGACGTTCCGCGAGGCGCACGAGGCGGGTGAACGCGACGAATTCGCCTTCCAATTCGTGGATTTGGAGCGCGTCGCCGATCGTTGATCGCGCAGGCGGCGCTTTGGCCGCAGGGGTGCAAGGAGATTCGCGGCTCGGATAGCCGTTGCGGTTGACGCGGTGCAGGCCCACCTGCCAGCCTTGACAGGACCGCGCGGCGCCACTCAGGTGCGCGGCGTCCTTGCGGCACCGCAAACGCGTTCTGGCGCTTGGGGAAACCGGCCTCTTCCGCCCCCTGTCAGGGCGAAGGCCGGGCGGCGGATCGAGTTTTCAGGCAAGGGCCTGCCGCATCCGCGGGGGGCCGGCTTCAGCAGGAGTTCACGTCGAGAATGCCTTGGAGCAATCAGAGCGGCGGCGGAGGTGGCCCCTGGGGCCGTCCCGGCGGCGGCAATGGCGGCGGCCCCTGGGGTGGCGGGGGCGGCGGCAAGACGCCCCCCGATCTCGAGGATCTGCTCCGGCGCGGCCAGGATCGACTCCGCGGCGTGATGCCGGGCGGGGGCTTCGGAGGCGGCAAGGGAATCCTCGTGGCGGCAGGCCTCGTGCTCGGCGCGTGGCTTATGACCGGCTTCTACATCGTGAAGCCCAACGAGGTCGGCATCAACACGATCTTCGGGCGCTACACCGGCCAGTCCGGCGAGGGCCTGCGCTACAACTTCCCCTACCCGATCGGCGCCGTCCAGAAGCCGAACGTCGGCATCGTGAACTCGATTCCGATCGGCTACATCACCACCGGCAGCACCACGCGTCAGCGCGACGTGCCGGAAGAGAGCCTGATGCTCACCGGTGACGAGAACATCGTCGACATCGATTTCGAGGTGCAGTGGCGCGTCAATCCTCTCAAGGCCGAGGATTACGTCTTCAACCTCGCCAATCCGGAGGGAACCATCAAGGCCATCTCCGAGAGCGCGATGCGCGAGGTGATCGGCCGCCGCAACATCCAGGCGATCCTCACCAACGAGCAATCCAGCATCGCGCAGGAGGTCAAGGAGATCGTCCAGAGCGCCCTCGACGAGTACGGCGCCGGCGTCCGCATCGAGGTCGTGCAGCTCACCAGCGTCACCCCGCCGCCGGAGGTGCGCCCCGCCTTCATCGACGTGAACGCGGCGCAGCAATACGCCCAGCAGGTCCGCAACGAAGCCGAGACCTATGCGAGCCGCGTGGTGCCCGATGCCCGAGGCAATGCGAGCAAGATCATCCAGGGCGCGGAGGCGTACCGCTCTCAGGCAACGGCCGAGGCGACCGGTCAGGCGTCCCGTTTCCGTCAAGTCTACGATTCCTACAAGGCCGCGCCCGAGGTGATCCGCGAGCGGATCTTCCTGGAAACGATGGAGAAAGTGCTCGGCTCCGTGAACAAGGTCATCATCGATCAGAACGGCGGCGTGGCCGGCGGCGCCAGCGCTGCGGGCGTGCTCCCGGTGCTGCCGCTCCTCGACGGCGGCCGGACGCAGGCGAACGGAGCGAGCAGCCGATGAACAATCCAGCCATCCGGACCGGTCTGATCCTCGTCGCCGCGGTCGTGGCGATCGGGCTCTACGCCTCCGTCTTCACCGTAGGGCAGATGCAGCAGGCCCTCGTGCTTCAGCTCGGCCGCGTGCGCGACGTGCTGAATCCGGTCGGGCAGAACAAGCCCGGCCTCTACTTCAAGGTGCCGTTCACCGACAGCGTCGTGCTGTTTGACAAGCGGGTGCTCGATCTCGACCTGCCGGTGCAGACCCTGCTCACCGCCGACCGGCAGAACCTCGAAGTGGACGCCTTCGCCCGCTACCGCATCGTCGATCCGCTGAAGTTCTATCAGTCGGTCGGGACGATCGCGCTGGCGAACCAGCGCCTGGCGAGCTTCACCAACTCCGCCCTCCGCAACGTCCTGGCCCGCACCAGCCGCGACGCCATCGTGCGGACCGAGCGCTCCGAGTTGATGAACACGATCCAAGAGGATGTGAACCGGCAGGCCAAGGGTCTCGGCATCGAGATCGTCGATCTGCGCATGACCCGCGTCGATCTCCCCGCGAAGAACAGTCAGGCGGTCTACGACCGCATGACCTCCGAGCGGAAGAAGGAGGCGACCGATATCCGCGCCAACGGCGATCAGGCGGCGACGCTGATCCGCGCCAAGGCCGACCGCGACGTCGTCGTGATCCTGGCCGAGGCCAACCAGCAGCAGGAAGAGCTTCGCGGCCAGGGCGACGCGGACAAGAACCGCATTCTGGCGGAAGCCTTCGGGCAGGACGCGGACTTCTTCGCCTTCTACCGCTCGATGCAGGCCTACGAGCAGTCGCTGAAGGGTCAGGACACGCGACTCGTGGTGAGCCCGAACTCGGACTTCTTCCGCTACTTCAACGATCCGCAGGGCCGCCGCCCGCAGGGTGCCCGCAACGGCGCCGCCCAGCCCACGGCTGCGGGCGCCGGCGACGCGACCACCGGCGCGGTGCGCTGAGCAGCCTGCGACCGATCCGACCGATCCGGCCGGCGCCCTTGATCGAGGGTGCCGGCCGCCGAACTTATAAGCCGGCCTGACACCGGGCACTCTCGGAGCTTGAGGAAACGTCCATGAGACTCGCCGCGAACGCCGTCCGGGGCCGAACGCCGTCTCTTGCCCGGCGCGCCTCGTCGGCCCTGGCCGCCGCGGTTCTGAGCGTCACCGTCACGGTCACAGCGCTGCCCCTTCCTGCCTTCGCCCGGGGTCCGGAGTCACTCGCCGACCTGGCCGAGAAGGTGACGGACGCGGTGGTGAACATCTCCGCCTCGACGACCGTCGAGGCGAGCAATCGCGGCGGCCGGACCATGCCGCAGTTGCCTCAGGGCACCCCGTTCGAGGATCTCTTCGAGGAATTCTTCAAGCGTCGCGGACAGGGCGCTCCGAAGGGCGATGACGACAGCCCGCGGGGGCCGACGCGCAAGTCGAACTCGCTGGGCTCGGGCTTCATCATCGATGCGTCGGGCATCGTGGTGACCAACAACCACGTCATCGGCGACGCCAACGACATCCAGGTCATCCTGTCCGACGGCACCAAGCTGAAGGCGGAAATCATCGGCAAGGATTCGAAGATCGATCTCGCCCTGCTGCGGGTGAAGCCGACGGCCGAGCGGCCGCTCAAGGCGGTGCCCTTCGGCGATTCGGACAAGATGCGCCCGGGCGATTGGGTGATGGCGATCGGCAACCCGTTCGGCCTCGGCGGCTCGGTCTCAGCCGGCATCGTCTCCGCCCGCGGCCGCAACATCGAGTCGGGCCCCTACGACAACTACATCCAGACGGATGCGGCCATCAACAAGGGCAATTCGGGCGGTCCGCTGTTCAACATGGACGGCGAGGTGATCGGCATCAACACGGCGATCCTCTCGCCCTCGGGCGGTTCGGTCGGCATCGGCTTCGCTGTGCCCTCGGGAACGGCAAGCCCCGTCATCGACCAGCTCCGGCAGTTCGGCGAGGTGCGCCGCGGCTGGCTCGGCGTGCGCATCCAGAACGTCGATGAATCGACCGCCGAGGCGCTCGGTCTGAAGGGCGGCGCCAAGGGCGCGCTGGTAGCCGGCGTCGACGAGAAGGGGCCGGCCAAGACCGCCGGTCTCGAGGTCGGTGACGTCATCGTCAAATTCAACGGCGTCCCGGTGAAGTCGTCGAGCGAGCTGCCGCGCATCGTCGCCGCGACACCGGTCGGCAAGACCGTCGAAGTCCAGATCGTCCGCAAGGGTGAGGAGCAGACGAAGTCGGTCCTCCTCGGCCGCCTCGAGGACGGCGAGAAGACCCAGGTTGCCAACGTGAAGCAGCCTGAGGCGGAATCGGCCAACCGCCAGATCCTCGGCCTCAACCTGTCCGGCCTCACCGACGAGGCCCGCCGGCGCTACAACATCAAGGAGAGCGTCAAGAACGGCGTGGTTGTCACCAAGGTCGATCCGAACTCGACCGCCGCCGACAAGCGCATCCAGCCCGGCGAAGTCATCGTCGAGGTCGGCCAGGAGGCAGTGGCCAATCCGGCCGACGTCACGAAGCGCGTCGAGGCCCTGAAGAAGGAAGGCCGCAAGTCGGTGCTGCTGCTGGTCGCCGGCGCGAGCGGTGACGTGCGCTTCGTCGCCATCGGTCTGGAGTGACGGGGCCTCGATCCCGATATTGATCCGTTCGTCGTTCCCCCCTCTCTCCGCCTGCGGGGAGAGGGGGACTACGATCGGTTTGGGTTTTTGCGGCAGCACGAAGAACCCTAAGCCGCGAACTCCGCCGCCGAAAATCCCTGCAGGTAGAGCAGCGCGGTCAAGTCGCCGTGCTCGATCCGAACGCGGGCAGCCTCCGCCACCCTGGGCTTGGCGCGAAAGGCGACACCGACGCCTGCCTCGGCGATCATCGGCAGGTCGTTGGCGCCGTCACCAACCGCCATCGTCTCCGCAGCGCTCAGGCCCAGCCGCTCGCGCAATTCGATGAGGCTCGCCCGCTTGGCCTCCGCCCCGACGATCGGCTCCACCACCTGACCCGTCAGGTGTCCATCCGCCACGTCCAGGCGGTTGGCGCGGGTCTCGTCGAAGCCAAGGCGCGCACCGATCGGTCCGGTGAACAAGGTGAAGCCGCCGGAGACGAGGCAGGTGAAGGCGCCGTGCGCCCGCATCGTCGCGACGAGGGTGCCACCGCCCGGCGTCAGGCGAATCGCGTCGCGGATCAGACCGTCGATGACACCGACGGACAGGCCCTTCAGCAGAGCCACTCGCTCCCGCAGGGCCGGCTCGAACGCGATCTCGCCGCGCATGGCCCGCTCGGTGATCGCCGCCACGCGATCCTTGATGCCGACGACGTCGGCGAGTTCATCGATGCATTCCTGCTCGATCATGGTCGAGTCCATGTCGGCCAGGAACAGCCGTTTGCGGCGATGCTGATCGTGAGGAAGCACGGCTAGGTCGATCGGTTCAGACCCGAGGGCTTCGCGCAGGGCCTCGGTGAGGATCGGCGCCTGTTCGGGCGAACCCGGAACCAGCAGTTCGGCCGCCACCTCTCCGTGGAGAATCCTCGGCTGATGCTCCGTCCGCACCACCCGGCGCGCCTCGGCGAGCACCGCGTCGGTGATGGCGGGCCGGGCCGGGTTTGCTATCAGCGTCGCGACGAGAGTCATGGAGAGTAGCCGTGCGGAGTTCGGACGGGCAGGAAATGGGGCGCCCGGCCGCCATCCTCATTGCAGGGCCCACCGCCTCGGGCAAGTCGGCGCTGGGCTTGCGCATCGCCCGAGCCTTCGGCGGCACGGTGATCAACACGGATTCGATGCAGGTCTATGCCGACCTGCGCGTGCTCTCGGCCCGGCCGACACGGGAGGAAGAGGCTCTCGCGCCGCACCGCCTCTACGGGAGTGTGGACGGTGCGGTAAATTTCTCCGTCGGCCACTTCCAGCGGCAGGCCGCCGCGATCCTGTCCGAACCCGAAGCCGGGGCTCTGCCGATCTTCGTCGGCGGCACCGGCCTTTACTTCCGATCCCTCGACGAGGGCATCTCCGACCTGCCCGCGGTGCCGGAGGCCATCCGGGCGAAGGTCCGGGCGGAGGCGGACGGGCAGCCGACCGAGGTGCTCCACACCGCGCTGGCGCTGCGCGACCCGGAGAGTGCGCGACGGCTGCGTCCCTCGGACCGGATGCGGGTGATGCGGGCCCTCGAGATCTTCGAGGCGACCGGCCGCTCCATCGGCTCGTTCCACGAGGCCCGTGAGCCGGGACCGCTCGCCGGAAAGCCGCTCTTGAAGATCTTCCTCGCCGCCGATCGCGCAGAGCTGCGCCAGCGCATCGATGCGCGCTTCGTGACGATGATGGACCAAGGCGCCCTCGACGAAGTGGCCGCCCTGCGGGAGCGGCGCCTCGACCCCTTGCTGCCGGTGATGCGGGCCCACGGCGTGCCGGGCCTCATCGCCTATCTCGACGGGACGATCTCCCGCGACGAGGCCGTGCAACGCGGCCAGGGCGATACCCGCCGCTACGCCAAGCGCCAGTTCACGTGGTTCCGCCATCAGATGGGGGAGGACTGGCACTGGACCACGCCGGAGGCGGCGTGGTCGCTGGCGGTGCGCCGGCTCAGCGCTCCAGCCGGGCGATGAGTGCGGAGGTGTCCCAGCGCTTGCCGCCCATGGCCTCCACCTCGGCGTAGAACTGATCGACCAGAGCCGTCACCGGAAGCCGTGCACCGTTGCGGCGGGATTCGGCCAGCAGGATGCCGAGATCCTTGCGCATCCACTCCACGGCGAAGCCGAAATCGAACTTGTCCGCATTCATGGTTCGGCCGCGATTCTCCATCTGCCAGGATCCGGCCGCTCCTTTGGAGATCACGTCGAGCACGGCCTCCACGTCGAGGCCAGCCCGCTTGGCGAAATGGATCGCCTCGGACAGGCCCTGCACCACCCCGGCGATGGCAATCTGGTTGACCATCTTGGTGAGCTGGCCGGAGCCCGAAGGCCCGAGCAGGCGGCACGATTTGGCATAGGCCATGACGACGGCTTCGACCGCGGCATAGGCCGCCTCCTCGCCGCCGCACATCACGGTGAGCACACCGTTCTCCGCGCCAGCCTGGCCGCCGGAAACCGGCGCATCGATGAAGCGGAGCCCGGCCGCGTCAGCGGCCGCGGACAATTCGCGGGCGACCTCGGCCGAGGCGGTGGTGTGATCAACGAAGACCGCGCCCTTCTCCATGCCGGCGAAGGCACCGTCCTCGCCGAGCACCACGGAGCGCAGGTCGTCGTCGTTGCCGACGCAGGCGAAGACGATGGCGCATCCGGCCGCCGCCTTGCGCGGGGTCGCGGCGGCCCGGCCGCCATGGGCGGCGACCCAGGCCTCGGCCTTGGCACCGGTCCGGTTGTAGACGGTGACGTCGTGGCCCTTCTTCGCGAGGTGCCCCGCCATCGGCGAGCCCATTACGCCGAGGCCCAGGAACGCGACTTTCGCCATGGGATTGGTGTCTCCGGTATCGGATCGTCCGATCCCGTGCTCTAGCCCCGACCGCACGACATTCAAAATACCACGGCGGTCAGCGCTGGGGATGGCCGTTGCCGCGGGGTACCCTGTCGGCTACGGTCCGCCGAGCGATGCAGGACCGCGCCCGAAATCCCTATTCCGGTCTTGCCGACCACGCCTTCTGGGACCGCTCTGTCGGTTCGCTGCCTCTGTTCGCCCTCGATCCGATGGCCGGGCCTACGGTGCCGGAGGGATTTCGGCTGACGCGGCAGACCCGGATCGCGACGGCGGGAAGCTGCTTTGCCCAGCACATCGCCGACCGCCTCCAGGCCAGCGGCTACCATTATCTGGTTTCCGAAGACACGCCCGAGGGTGTGCCACCGGCCGAAGCCCGCGCCCGCGGATACCGCCTGTTCTCGGCGCGCTACGGCAACGTCTACACTGCGCGCCAGCTCCTGCAGCTCATCGAGCGGGCCTATGGCCGCTTCACCCCCGCCGATCGGGTCTGGGAACGACCGGACGGGCGCTTTGCCGACCCGTTCCGTCCCCGCATCGAGCCCGCGGGCTTCGCCAGCCCGGAGGCCGTCGAGGCGGAGCGGGAGGAACACTTCACCCGGCTGCGGCGACTGTTCGAGAACCTCGACGTCTTCGTCTTCACCCTCGGACTCACCGAAGGATGGCAGGCGCGAACCGACGGTGCGGCTTTTCCCCTCTGCCCCGGCGTGGCGGCCGGCACTTTCGATCCGGAAGCTTACGTCTTCAAAAATCAGCCGGTCGAGGAAGTGATCGCGGATCTTTCCGCCTTCGCCGACGCCTTGAAGGCGGTCAATCCACAGGCGCGCCTGATCCTGACTGTTTCGCCCGTGCCGCTGGTGGCGACCTACGAGGGACGCCACGTGCTGCAATCGACCGTTCACAGCAAGGCGGTGCTTCGGGTCGCCGCGCAGCGTCTGGCCGATACGCGCGACGACACGCTTTACTTTCCCTCCTACGAAATCATCACCTCGCCCGAGGGCGCCTTCCGTTATCTCGAGAGCGATCTCAGGTCCGTCAGCAAGGACGGTGTCGATCATGTCATGCGGGTCTTCTTCCGCCATCTCACCGAGGGCGGGGACCAGGACGCTCTGCCGGCCTCCAGTCGAAGCCTGCACGAGGCGCGCCGCGAGTTCGCCCAGCAGGCCGCCGTGGTCTGCGACGAAGAATTGCTGGCAGCGGGGGGCACGCGGCCGTGGCTAGGCGAATCGTCGTCATCGGCAACAACTGCCAAGTCGCCGTCCTCGCGGGGTGTCTGGGATTCCTTGCGCCGGATGCTGAGATCGCGTCGGTAGAGCCGGCAACCTTCTCGCAATTCGACTCCAGCCCCCGGCGGCTGCTCGACGCGGTGAGGAGCGCCGACCTGACCGTGTGCTTTCCTTTCGACGCCGGCCCGTTCGGCGATGTGACGCCGGCACGGATCCTCGAGACGGCCCGGTTCGTGGTGCCTGTCCCAACGATCGTCTTCCCGGCCTTCCACCCGGACATCGTCTATATCGGCCACAAGGCCGGCCTGTTCGGCTCGCCGATGGGCGACTACCACTCGGCGCTGATCGTCTACGGCTTCGCCCGCGGCTACTCGGTCGACGAGATCGTATCGCTGTTCCGGGCGGAGGTGTTCTCACGGGTCGGATATCTCGACGGCTGGTTCGCCAGTCGCGACGCCCTGTTGGCGATGAGCCACGCGCACGGCTGCAACCTCGACCGCCTCTTCGCCGGTTGGATGCGCCGCGACTGCTTCATGCACACGATCAATCATCCGAAGCTGTTCGTCCTCGCGGATCTCGCCCGCGACGCGCTCCGGCGCGCCGAGATTCCAGCGCGGACGGCGGCCTGCGAGGATTACCTGCCTGATCCGCTCAGCGGGTGCGTCTGGCCGGTTTATCCGGAAATCGCGGCACGGCTGGGCGTCATCGGGAGCTCGACCTTCAAGCCGCCGCTCGGCGGGCTCAACTTCCTGGTGGATGCCGGCCGCTGCATCGACTTGCGAGCAATGGTCGAGGGATCGCTGGCGATCTATGCGCATACCCCGAAGATCGCCGGACACTGCGATCGCGTTCAAAGTTGGCTGGCGGCTCCGGAGATCCGGGACACTTTGATCCCGGCGGCGGGGTAAGGCCGCTCAGCCGCCGGTCACGCTCATGTGCCGCGGCACGGCGGCTGGGCGGGCCCGCTCGATGACGAAGTCGTGGCCCTTGGGCTTGCGGGAGATCGCCTCGACGACGGCCTGCGTCACCAGCGCGTCGTCGGGCGACGCGCGCAGGGCGGCCCGCAGATCCGCCGCGTCCTCCTGGCCGAGGCACATGTAGAGCTTGCCGGTGCAGGTCAGCCGCACGCGGTTGCAGCTCTCGCAGAAATTATGCGTCAGCGGCGTGATGAAGCCGAGTCGGCCGCCAGTCTCCTCGATCCGCACGTAGCGGGCCGGGCCGCCGGTGCGGTCTGGAAGCGGGGTCAACGTGAAGCGCTGCTCCAGGCGCTCGCGCGCGACCGAGAGCGGCAGGAACTGATCGGTGCGGTCGCCCTCGATTTCGCCCAAGGGCATCACCTCGATCAGCGTCATGTCCATGCCGAGGCCGTGGGCCCAGGCGATCATGTCGGCGATCTCGTCCTCGTTGACGCCCTTGAGCGCCACCGCATTGATTTTGACCTTGATGCCGGCGGCCCGCGCCGCCTCGATGCCGGCGAGCACCACAGACAGGTCGCCGCGCCGGGTGATCTCCCGGAACTTGCGCGGGTCGAGCGTATCGAGCGAGACGTTGATCCGGCGCACCCCGAGATCAGACAGCTCGGGCGCGAAGCGGGCGAGCTGCGAGCCGTTCGTCGTCAGCGTCAACTCGTCCAGTGCGCCGCTCCGCAGGTGACGCGAAAGCCGGCGGAAGAGGTGCATGATGTCGCGACGGACCAGAGGCTCGCCCCCGGTGATCCGGAGCTTGCGCACGCCGCGGTCGATGAAGACACCACAGAGCCGATCGAGCTCTTCGAGGGTCAGAAGATCGCGCTTGGGCAGGAATTGCATGTCCTCCGCCATGCAATAGGCACAGCGGAAATCGCAGCGATCCGTCACCGAGATGCGCAGATAGGTAATCGCCCGCTGGAACGGGTCGATCAACGGCGCAGGGCGCACGGGCGCAGGCGCGTCTTCGGCGCTACCCCACATGCGCGCCTTTGAACTCGACACGTGACCAGCGTTGGTGGTTTTGTCGGCTGACAGATCCAACATCGCCATCCATATGAGGGCGGTGGCATTTTCCGGCAAGCGCATGAGCGCAACGCCGGCATGAGAGCGTGGAACGGACCGTCATGAGTGAGCGCTGGCCCACAGAAATACGCCTGTCCGGCGACAAGCGCATCCTGACCGTTGCTTTCGACGGAGGCGGTCGCTTCGAACTGCCTGCCGAGTACTTGCGTGTCTCGAGTCCTTCCGCGGAGGTTCAAGGCCATTCTCCGGCGGAACGCAAGGTCCTGGGCGGCAAGCGCGACGTCGCAATCCTCTCGGTGGAACCGGTCGGCAACTATGCCGTGAAGCTGTTCTTCGACGACATGCACGACACCGGCATCTACGGATGGGATTATCTGTTCGACCTCGGCCGGGAGTACCGGAACCGCTGGTCGACCTATCTGCGCGAGCTGGAGGAGCGTGGTCTGTCGCGCGACCGCGCCGCCAGCGCCTCCGCCAAAGGGAGCCATGGCAGCGCTGGCTGCGGGAGCGGCGGCTGCGGCTGCCACTGATGATCCTGAACCCGTGCGGGCCGTCTCTGTGACGACCCGCAGGCTGTCCTAGCTCGGCTGTTCCTCGACCTCGTCGAGGTCCTCGTCGGGGATGGCGTCCGGCCGTGGCGGCGGTGGATCCCCGGCCGGCGGCTGCGGCGAAGGGTGCGAATCGCCGTTCGGCTTCGGCTCGGTCTCGGATTGCGGCCGCTCGCTCTGTTGCGTCACGTCGTGCTCCCTGGATGGATCATAAGGCCGGCGCTCTCGCGCACGAGCCGGGACCTGAGAAAATCGGGCTGGGATGTCCTCCGGGTGGCCCGAAAGATCGCGGATCCTGGCGTCAGGCTGCGCCCGACGTGCTCCACTCTCGCTTTACCTCGTCGGCACTCCGGTTGAGCCGGACCTGATCGCCCTCGACGCCGATCACGAAATCGAGTGGGATGTAGTGGTGAAGCCCGCCGGCTTCGGAATCACTCTTCGTCAGCTTGATCTCGCCCTTCGCGACGTGATCGACCGTGCCGACATGGCCGCCGTCCGAACCGACGACGGTGGCGTGCTCGCGAATCTGGCTGGCATCGACCATGGCTGCTCTCCCTGTTGAGCGGAGCCAACCGGCTGCGCCGATGCAGGTTCCGCGCGTCCGGTCCGTCCGCTTGTGGGAGACGGCATGCGACGGACCGGCATTGAACCATCGGCGCGCACCGCCGTTTCCGTGCGAGATCAACGGAAGCAATGGACAGCAGCGCATGGCGGCCACCGATACCCAGCACCGCATCGGCCAGGACGTGAATACGGTCGATCAGCTCAGCAGCGTCGTCATCCTGGGCCTCGCCGTTGCCGGCGGGGCCGCCGCCATCGTGCTCAGCTTGCTCCTCATCGGCTGAGGCGGGGGTCCTCCAATCCGTAGAAAACGAAAAGGGCCGGCATCGCTGCCGGCCCTTTCTCGTTGCGTGTCGTGGAGACGATCAGCGCTGGACGACGACCCGGGCGCCGACCTTCACGCGGCTGTAGAGGTCCGTCACATCCTCGTTGGTCATGCGGATGCAGCCGGAGGAAACCGCGGTCCCGATCGTTTCCGGCTCGTTGGAGCCGTGGATGCGGTAGATCGTGTTGCCGAGATACATGGCGCGGGCGCCGAGCGGGTTCTCGATGCCGCCCTTCATGTAGCGCGGCAGATCGGGGCGGCGGCGCAGCATCTCGGCCGGCGGACGCCAATCGGGCCATTCGCGCTTCATCGTGACGGTCTGGGTACCACCCCAGGTGAAGCCGGGCCGGCCGACGCCGACACCGTAGCGCAGGGCCTCGCCGCCGGGCTGGATCAGGTAGAGCCGACGTTCGGTGGTCGAGACGACGATGGTGCCGGGTGCATAGGGACCAGCATAGGGAACCGTCTGGCGCGGGATCGCTGTCATCTGCGGCACCGCGGAGGCGAGCGGATCGGCAGCCGCGCCCGGTGCGCCGGGGACATCGGCCGGCAGGGTCGCGTTGGCCGTCGGCAGCGTGTTCTGCGGGCGCACACGCACCGTCAGGACGTCGGTCAGGGGCTGACGGGTGAGCGGGTCGATCTCATAGGCAGCGGCGGGGCTTGCCAGCGCGACCGCCGCGCAGGCAAGCCCGCCCAGGGCAACGACGAAACGGCGCATCAGGGCCTCTCGGGGCAGGCGAAGAACAGGGGACGCGGTGGAAGAACCGCCGCACGATGCCGTGCGGACCCTCGCCAACGCGTAAACGCTCACCGTTCAAAGCCAAGCTTGATTTGCACTGCAGTGCCGCTTCGGGCGCGCTCGTGACCAGGTGGCCACACTGTGGCAGCTTGGCCCTAAGGACAAGGATGTTCACTGTCGGATGGAACCGGTCGAGCTACCGCTGTCGGAACGAGTCGAAGTTCGCCCGTATCGCCCGGAGGATCTGGATGCCGTGATCGGCATCTTCGAGTCAGCCGTGCGCGATACCGCGTCGATCGACTACGATCCGGCGCAGATCGAAGCATGGGCGCGGATCGACCGGGCGCGGTGGGCTGCACGGCGTCTGCGGGGATATTGTCGGGTCGCGTGGATCGGCCCGAAGGCGGCCGGGTTTGCGGATCTCGAACCGTGCGGCCGTCTCGATATGCTCTACGTCCAGTCCGCGCATGGGCGCAGAGGCGTCGCCCGCGCGCTGCTTCGGACCGTTGAGTCGACGGCCGTTGGCATCGGCCTCCGCACGCTGCGGACCGAAGCGAGCCTGACCGCTCGGCCGTTCTTCGAAGCGGCCGGCTTTCGCGTCGTCGAGGAGGAAACGGTGATGCGGAACGGACAGGCGTTCCGCCGTCACCGAATGCAAAAGGACGGGCTCGCCCCCTGACGGCCGCTACGCCGCGTCGAGTCCCAAGTCGATGATCGCCGAACTATGCGTGATCCAGCCGACCGAGATCAGATCGACGCCCGAGGCCGCCACCGCCCCGACCGTGTCCCGATTGATCCGGCCCGAGGCCTCGGTGACGGCGCGTCCATCGACCATGGCCACGGCCTGACGCAGGGTATCGGGGCTCATGTTGTCGAGCAGG
The DNA here is from genome assembly GCF_014199985.1 of Methylorubrum rhodesianum. GTDB lineage: Bacteria > Pseudomonadota > Alphaproteobacteria > Rhizobiales > Beijerinckiaceae > Methylobacterium > Methylobacterium rhodesianum. The sequence goes on from NZ_JACHOS010000002.1 coordinate 399,544, forward strand.
ACCGCATCGGCACCGACGGAAAGGGCCTCTTCCAGCTGCGCCAGGGTATCGACCTCGACTTCGATCTTGACGAGATGACCGGTCCTCGCCCGCGCCCGCTCGATGGCCGGGATGATGCCGCCCGCCACCGCGACGTGATTGTCCTTGATCAGCACGGCGTCGTCGAGGCCGAAGCGATGATTCGAGCCGCCGCCCGCGCGCACTGCGTGCTTCTCCAGCGCCCGCAGGCCCGGTGTGGTCTTGCGGGTGCAGACGATTCGCGCATTGCCGTGCGGTTGGGCCGCCTCGACCAGGGAGGCCGTCGCCGTGGCAACGCCGCTCAGGCGGCAGAGCAGATTCAAGGCGACGCGTTCGGCGGTCAGTACGGCGCGAGCCGGGCCGGAGAGCCGGATCACCGTATCGCCCGGCGTGACGCGGGTGCCGTCGGGCCGTTCGACCGAGACGGAAAGGCTCGGGTCGATCAGCTCGAAGGCGATGGCGGCGGCGTCGGTACCAGCGATCACTCCGTCCTGTCGGGACGCGATGACCGCGTCCATGCGCTCGCCCGCCGGGATGATGGCATCCGTCGTGATGTCCCCGGCGCGGCCGAGATCTTCGAGAAGGGCGGCCCGCACCACGGGCTCCACGAGGAGGCGCGGCAGCGGCAGCAGGACGTCGTCAGGCATCGGTCAATTCCTGAAGCGCAGGGGCGTCCGCCAGAGCGGGCGTGACCACGGCGTGCCGGGCCGGAAGCTGGCCGGGGAAATCGCTGCGCCAATGGGCGCCGCGGCTCTCGCGTCGGTCGAGTGCGGCGCGGGCGATCATCAGGCCGGTGGCGGCCGCCTCGGAACCGCGTGCGGACAGGTCGGTGAGCTGCGCCACGGCCTGCGACAGGCTCGCTGCGTCGCGCACGACGCCGACGCAGCGTTCCATGATGCCGCGAATATCGGCCAGCACCGCTGCGTCCTCCGGCCGGATTTCGGGCAGAGGCGCCGGGCGGTCGGCACCGGCAGGCGCCGGCGCATCCCCGATCGACTCGGCGATTCGGGGCGCGAAGGCCAAGGCTTCGAGCAGGGAGTTGCTGGCGAGGCGGTTGGCGCCGTGCAGCCCGGACGAGGACACCTCACCGCAAGCCCACAGACCGGGGACGGTGCTGCGGCCGGCCTCGTCCACGAGGATTCCGCCCATGTGGTAGTGCGCCGCCGGCCGAACCGGGATCGGCTGCACCGCCGGATCGATGCCGGCCTCGGCGCAGAGCGCGGCAACCGTGGGAAAGCGCCGAGGCATGCGCTCGCCGAGACGGCCTCGGGCATCGAGATAGACCGTGCGTCCGCGGGCGAGCGCCTGGAAGATGCCGCGCGCCACCACGTCGCGCGGAGCGAGGTCGCCGCCTTCGATCCCGGCCATCACGGGTGCGCCCAACTCGTCGATCAGGGTCGCGCCCTCGCCGCGCAACGCCTCGGTCGCGAGCGGCATCGGATCGCGGCCGGCCGCGATGGCTGTGGGGTGGAACTGCACGAATTCGAGATCGCGCAACGCCGCGCCGGCCCGTGCGCCGGCGAGCAGACCGCGCCCCAGGGCGCCGCGTGGATTGGTGGTCGACGCATAGAGCGCCCCGACGCCGCCGGTCGCCAGCACGACCGCGCGGGCGGGCAGGCGGAAGGCGACGCCGTCCCGCTCGCATACGACGCCGCGCACGCTGCCATCGGCATCCTGCATCAAGCCGTGGAGTCCGGCGACGAGGGTCTCGATCGACGGCGTCGCCTGCACGGCGCGCACCAGTGCGTCGAGAACCGTGCGGCCCGTCGAGTCGCCCCGCGCGCGGACGATGCGGCGACGGCTGTGGGCGGCCTCCAGCCCGAGGGCCAGCGCGCCGTCCGGCTCACGGTCGAAACCGGTGCCGAGGGCGACGAGCCACTCGATCAGACCCGGACCCGCCTCCGCAACGCGAAGCGCCACGTCCGGCTCGGTGAGCCCGGCGCCCGCGGCAAGCGTATCGTCCGCGTGCAGCGAGGGTGCATCATCCGACCCCATTGCGGCGGCGATGCCGCCCTGGGCCCAGCCGGTGGCCGTACCTATCCCGAGCGGCGCGGCGGTGACCAGCGTGACCGCACGCGGCGCGAGCCGCAGGGCGGTGGCGAGCCCCGCCACCCCGGCGCCGACGACGATCACCCGGTCGGAGGGGCTCCGGGCGAAGATGCTCATCAGGCGGCCTGCCGCGGTGAGACGGTCTGGGTCGGCTTGACCGCGAGCATCCGCTCGACGGCCCGGCGCGCCCGTTCGGCCAGGCCCTCCTCGACGACGATCTCGTGCGTCATGGTTTCGAGCGACTGGCGGATGTTGCGCAGGGAGATCCGCTTCATGTGCGGGCAGAGATTGCAGGGCTTGATGAACTCGATATCGGGGTTGGCCACCGCGATGTTGTCGGCCATCGAGCATTCGGTCACGAGCACGACCTGAGACGGCCGCTTCTCGGTGACGTAGTTCATCATCATCGCCGTCGAGCCGGAAAAATCCGACGCCTCGACCACCTCCGGCGGGCATTCCGGGTGGGCGATGACGGTGATGCCGGGATAGCTGTCGCGCACCTCGGCGATGTCGGCCGGCGTAAAGCGCTCGTGCACCTCGCAGTGGCCTGCCCAGGTCAGCAGTTCGACCTCCGGCACCTGCTGCTGAACGTTGCGGGCCAGGAACTCGTCGGGAATCATCAGAACCCGCTTCACGCCGAGCGCGCGCACGACGTCGGCGGCGTTGCCGGAGGTGCAGCACACATCCGACTCCGCCTTCACCGCAGCGGAGGTGTTGACGTAGGTCACGACCGGCACGCCGGGATACCGGGCCCGCAGAGCCCGCACGTCGGCGGCGGTGATCGAGTCCGCGAGCGAGCAGCCGGCGCCCATATCGGGCATCAGCACAGTCTTGCCAGGGTTCAGGAGCTTGGCGGTTTCGGCCATGAAGTGGACGCCGGCCAGCACGATCACGTCCGCATCCACCCGCGCCGCCTCGCGCGCCAGGGCCAGGCTGTCGCCGACGATGTCCGCGACGGTGTGGAAGATCTCGGGTGCCTGGTAGTTGTGGGCCAGAACCACCGCGTTCCGTTCGCGTTTCAGGCGCAGGATCGCCTCGACGTCGGGTGCGAGCGCCGGCCACTCGATGGCAGGCACGTGGCGGCTCACGCGCTCGTACAGCTCGGGCAACGGGAAGGCCCGTCCGGCCGGGTCGCGAAGGGCGGATCCTGCCTGGGACATCGCGGTCTCCTTTATGCTCAAAGTGAGCATTGTGCCACCTAACTTAGGCGGCGCGATCCGCATTGTCCAGATATGCTGAGACTGAGCATAACGTTTTTGCGACGCAAATCTTTTGCTGCGGTTGCACACCGTGCGTGACAGCGCAGCGCCCGAGCCGCCGGTCACCCATACTCCAAATATTGCTTGAGTTATCAATTGTTACGTAAGTGAAGTGCGATAAGCATCGAAACGATGATCTAAAGCTAATTTTAACTCGCGCATGGTGATCATCGTCGGCGCCGTTGTGGAGAGTTTCTGCCCAATCACCGGTCAACCAGAAAGCGAGCAAACGAGCTCGAACATGACTGTCCTGGGCGTGGCTCTCGAGAATAAGCGGCAGAGAAGGATCGGGGGCTTCCAACACCATGCTGTCGCTCAAGCTCGGCCGCAATACCGGATCGTCCGCATCGGCGGCGTCCGATCTTCCGGCTTCCCAACCATCCGACGAGGCCCGCCTGATCGGCGCGCTCAAGCGCTTGGCGGACCGGGCCGCGCTCGATGCCTCCGCCCTGCCGGATAGCGCCGTGAGCACGGCCCTGAGCGAGCTTGAGCGTGCTCAGCGTCACGACTTGCGCACCGAGCGGCGAAACATCGCTGCCATCGCAAGGGAAGCCTCGGAAGGCGCGATCAACATCGGCTGGACGACGTACGACGTCGGCGAGGTCGCGCAGGCCACGCAGACAATCGCGAGCGCCATCGAAGAGATGGGCGCGTCCATCGCCGAAGTCGCCGAGACCTCGGAGGCCGCCGGCTCCAGCGCGGCGCAGGCTCGCGAGGCGATGACGGCCTGCATGTCCGACGTCGGCAATGCGCGCGCGGCCATGGATTCAATCCGTGATCGCACGCACCAGATCGACGAGCGGCTTCAGCTGCTCCAGAACGCCATCGCCGAGATCGGTACGATGGCGGGTACCATCGCCACGATCTCCAGCCAAACCAACCTGCTGGCGCTCAACGCCACGATCGAGGCGGCGCGGGCCGGCGAGGCGGGCCGCGGCTTCTCCGTCGTCGCGGCCGAGGTGAAGTCGCTCTCAGGGCAGACCGCCCGCTCGACCGAACAGATCCGCACCTGGCTCCACACGCTTCAGGGTGAGATGAGCCAGATCGCCCGGGCCGTCGAAGAGAGCCGTTCCGCCGTCTCGACCGGCAGCTCCGTCGTCGACAGCCTCGGCACCCGTGTCGAAGGGGCAGCCGAGCGGATCGCGCGCACGAGCGAGATGAACGCGGCTCTGGCTGCGGCGATCACGCAGCAGAGCAGTGCGACGGCCGAGATTTCCAGTAGCGTCCAGAACATCGCCGCCAAAGCGGCCAAGACCCGCACCGAGATCGACAGCATCACCAAGCGCCTCGTCAAGGCGGAAACGCTGGCGCAGGCCGCGCTCGCCGAAACCGGCGACCTCGATCTCTACGAGTTGGTGCGTCTGCCCGCCGATCTCGGCCTGTGGAAGCGGGGTCTCGCGACGATCCTGCTCGGCGCCGCGCCCGCCGATCCGGCCACGGCCGTGCTGCGCAACCGTGCCGCCCGGCAGGCCGTGCAGGTCCTGACCGGTGATCCGGCGCGCCGACCCGCGGCAGAGGCGTTCCTCAGGGCCGAGGCTGCCGCCCACGAGGAGGCCGAGCGGATGGTCAAGGCGATTGCCCAGAACAACTGGGACGTCGGAACGCCGGCCTATCAGGCCGCGAGCGCGGCGATGAAGGACATGGCCAAAGCCGCTGCCCAGATCGTCGAGGCCCTCTGAACGGCGGGACTCCGTCCACGCCGCGGTGGTGAGGCCGCCCCTGCCGGACGGCAGGCGCGGCCCCAGCCGCGTTCAGGCGGCCTCGTCGTCATCAAGCGTCGGGTCGCCGGTCCACGCGGTGGCGAAGGCGGCCAGGTGTCGCGCGTCGGAGAAGGCGAGCACCGTCACGGTGCGCTGCGTCGGCGCGCCACCGGGATAGGGCGCGAGCATCACCGTCTCCTGCGACAGCCGTGCATCGGATGCGTGCGCATCGAGCCACGCCTTCGCTTCCGGCGTCAGCGTCGCCGGATCGGCAAGCGCCCGTGAATCCGGGCGCAGCACGATGATCGTCGTGCCGAGCGCCGGATTGGCCTCCTGAATCTGCTTGATGATGTCGATCATCAGCCTCTCACTTCCGACGCCTCGAAGTCGCTGAGCTGGACCGTCGGCTGCGTGTCGGTGAAGTTCGGGATGTCCCCGAAGATCTCCGAGCCGTCCGCGGTCGCCGCCGCCTTGAAGGCGTCGGCGGATTCGAAGCGCAACAGCGCCATGACCTGAAAGGGCGGAGCGCCGCCATCCGGCGTGCCGGTGCCCTTCACGACCGTGTAGTCGTGGAGGCCCTTGGAGGTCCAGCGTTGGCTGACAAGCGGCATGTGCTTCTTCAGATAGTAGTCCATGTCGAAGCGGGTGCCGGCGCCGCTCGGATACATCACGCTGACGAGAATCATGGCGTCTCCTTCCGCCGGCTTCTACTCGAGCCGGCGGAACGGAAAGATGACGCACCAGACCGCCGGTTCAAGCCGGAGCGTGCGTCAGTGCAGCTTCACGCGCGGCTCGGTGCGCCGCGTCAGCGCCCGGGCCAGGGCATCGAGGCTCGTCTTCCACCAGCCGTTCACAGCCGTCTCGTGCATCTTGTAGAGCGAACGGTACATCAGCCGGGCGAAGAGGCCGGCGATGAACATGTTCCTTCCCTGGATGAAGCCCATCAGGTTGCCGACCGCGGTGTACTCGCCGAGCGAAACGAGCGAACCGAAGTCGCGGTACTTGAACGGCTTCAGCGGCCGGCCCGCGAGGCGGTTGGCCATCTGCCCGTAGAGGTGCGAGGCCTGCTGGTGGGCGGCCTGGGCCCGCGGCGGGATCGGCGTCTGCGAGCCCTCCTCAACGAGGTAGGCACAGTCGCCGATGGCGAAGACGTCGGGGTCGCGTGACGTCTGCAAGGTCGGCGTAATGACGAGCTGGTTGTTGCGTGTGGTCTCCAGGCCGCCGAGATCCTTGAGGAAGGTCGGCCCCTTCACGCCCGCGGCCCAGACCACCAGCTCGGAGGGGATGAAGCCGCCGTCGGCGAGCTGGACCCCGTCCGCCCGCACCTCGGTGACGCGGGCCTGGACCCGGACCTCGACGCCGATCTTGGCGAGTTGCCCCATCACCTCGGCCGCCAGGCGCTGCGGCACGGCGGGCAGAATGCGGTCGGCCGCCTCCACCAGCGTGATCTTGAGATCCTTGGCCGGGTCGATCCGGTCGAGGCCGGTGCGGGCGACCTCGCGGGTGGTCCGATGCAGTTCCGCCGCCAGCTCCGTTCCGGTCGCGCCGGCGCCGATCACCGTCACGTGGAGCTGGCCGGGGCGCACCGGGCCTTCCTGGGTGTGGGCCCGCAGCATGCCGTTGACGAGGCGCTGGTGAAAGCGCATCGCCTGCTCCTTGGTGTCCAGGGCGATGGCGTGCTCGGCCACGCCCGGCGTGCCGAAATCGTTGGTGGTGGAGCCCACCGCCATGATCAGCGTGTCGTAGGGAACGGCCCGCATCGGCGTCACCTCACGCCCCTCGCTATCGCGGCTGGCGGCGAGGTGGATTACCCGCTTCTCACGGTCGAGGCCGGTCATCTCGCCGATACGGTAGCGGAAGTGGTTGGCGTGGGCGTGATGCAGGTAGTCGACCGCGTGGTGGCCGACATCGAGCGAACCGGCGGCGACTTCGTGCAGCAACGGCTTCCAGATGTGCGTCCGCGCCCGATCCACCAGGGTCACGTGAGCCTTGCCGCGCTTGCCGTACTTGTTGCCGAGCTTCGTCACCAGCTCGAGTCCGGCGGCCCCTCCCCCCACCACGACAATCTTGTGCAGATCCGTGACCGTTTCGCTCGGAACCATCCTCGCCCCACTCGCCTCGCGGGCCGCCTCATTGAGCGACCCTCCAGTTTGGAATGATCTTACATCAGTAACCGAGCAAGGACCCACACGTTCGCAGCGGACCTGGGACGCAAATCCGGTATCGCTGCAACGGTAATGTCCTAAAAAAAAATTTTCGAGCCTATGACGCGGGTGCGCCGGGCTGGCGAAGCGGATGGGCTCGGACGACGGCGTCGAGGGCGAGAAGCTCGGCAGCGATCCGCCCGACCGTCGGATAGGCGGCGGTGTCGATTCCAAAGATGCCGGTCCCGACCCAGAGGCTGATTAGGCACAGATCGGCGTGGCTCACGGCATCGCCCTGGCAGAAGCGGCCGGTACCCGGTTCGTTCGACAGCCGCACCTCCAGCGTCTTCAGGCCGGTGGTGAAGGCATGGCGCAGGAACTCAAGCATCCGCTCCCGCGGAAGACCGTAATTCTCCATTAGGAAGCTGCGCACCCGCGGCACGTAGAGCGGATGGGTGTCGCAGGCGACGACCTGAGCCAAGGAGCGCGCCCTCGCCCTCGCCCGCGGCTCGGCAGGCAGCAGCGGCACCTGCGGACGGGTCTCGTCGAGGTAGTCGAGGATCGCCAGCGATTGCGTCAGCGGCGGCCCGTCGCCGTCGAAGAGTGCGGGCACCGCACCCTGCGGATTGATCTCCAGAAAGTCGGGCTGGAACTGATCCCCGGCGTCGAGGTCCAGGAAGATCTCCTCGTAGGCGATCCCCTTGAGGTTCATCGCGATGCGCACGCGGAACGCCGCTGCCGAGCGCCAGTTACCGTACATCTTCATGGGGACGCTCCCTCTCGCCGCGGCCGCTCAGAATGCACGAAGCGTCAGCTCGGTATGTTCGACCTGAGGCGGGCTCTCGAACGTGTCGGAGACCATGGCCCGGTAGGTCTTCCAGGCTTCCGAACCGGTGAAGTCGCGCGTGTGCGCCTCCAGCGTGTCCCACTCGATCAGAAGGCGGTAGCGCTGCGGCTTCTCGACCGATCGCCGGACGGCGAAGCTGCGGCAACCGGCGGCGGCGCGGAAGATCTCGGCGGCCCGGGCGATGTTGGCCTCGAAGGCAGCCTCCGAGCCGGGCTTCACGTCGATCTGCGCGATTTCCAGGATCATAGCCGTCGCTTCCAAGCCTGCCCGCATCGGAGACGGGCGGAGTGTTCGATCGCTCCGCTATAGCGGCTGCGCCGGGACCGGCAAGGCGTACGAGTGTGCCGAACACCTCAGAGACAGACCGAGTCAAAGATCGCCCTTATCTCGGTGATCCGACCGTGATCATCCGCACTCCAATCGATGCTCCAGATGAGCTGGCTCGGGAAGGTCTGCTGGACGAAGCGCGATCGACGATGGTGAAGCCGATCCAGAGGAGGATGAGTCTCAAGCCTCCCCTCATCGTTCGTCCCCTTGCGCAGCCAAGCGCCAAATCAAAAAAGCCCCTCCCTTGCGGGAGAGGCTTTTCCATCGTCGGTCGCCGATCCTTACGCCGCCAGCGAGCGCAGCACGTAGGGGAGGATGCCGCCGTTGCGGAAGTATTCCAGCTCGTCGAGGGTATCGATCCGGCAGGTCAGAGGCACCTCCTTCTTCGAGCCGTCGGCCGAGGTGATCTCGGCGGTCAGCGTCTGACGCGGCTTCAACTCGCTCGCCAGCCCCTTGATCGTCACCGTCTCGTCGCCCTTCAGCCCGAGCGACTGCCAGGAGGTGTCTCCCTGGAAAACCAGCGGGACCACGCCCATGCCGACGAGATTCGAGCGGTGGATGCGCTCAAAGCTCTCGGCGATCACGGCGCGCACGCCCAGGAGCTTGGTGCCCTTGGCCGCCCAGTCGCGGGACGAGCCGGTGCCGTACTCCTTGCCGGCGAACACCACGAGCGGCGTGCCCTCTTCGGCGTACTTCTGTGCGGCGTCGTAGATGTACATCCGCTCGCCATCGGGTTGGTGCAGCGTCCAGCCGCCCTCCACCACGTTGCCGCTCTCGTCCCGCACCATCTGGTTCTTGATGCGGATGTTGGCGAACGTGCCCCGCATCATGACTTCGTGGTTGCCGCGGCGGGTGCCGTACTGGTTGAAATCTTGCACCCGAACCTGATGCGCCTGGAGGTACTCGCCGGCGGGCGAGGCCGCGCGGATGTTGCCGGCGGGCGAGATGTGATCCGTCGTGATCGAGTCGAGGAACAGGCCGAGGATGCGCGCGCCCTCGATGTCGGTGATCGGGTCGGGCGTCTTGGTCATGCCCTCGAAATAGGGCGGGTTCTGCACGTAGGTGGAGCCCGCGTCCCAGGCGAACGTTTCGGCCTCCGTGACCTCGACGCCCTTCCAGTTCGCGTCGCCACCGAACACGTCGGCGTAGCGGCTCTTGAACAGTTCTGAGGTGATGTTCTCCTCGATGAACCGGTTCACCTCCTCGGACGACGGCCAAATGTCCTTCAGGAAGACAGGCTTGCCGTCCGAGCCCTGTCCCAGCGGCTCCTTGGTGATGTCGATCTGGAGCGAGCCGGCCAGCGCATAGGCCACCACGAGCGGCGGTGAGGCGAGGTAATTCGCCCGCACGTCGGGATTCACGCGTCCCTCGAAGTTACGGTTGCCCGAGAGGACGGCCGCCGCGACCACGTCGTTGTCGTTGATCGCCTTCGAGATCGGGGCCGGGAGCGGACCCGAATTGCCGATGCAGGTGGTGCAGCCGAAGCCGACGAGGTTGAAACCGAGCGCGTCGAGGCTCGTCTGCAGGCCGGACTTCTCGAGATACTCACCGACGACTTGGCTGCCGGGGGCGAGCGAGGTCTTCACCCAAGGCTTCGAGGAGAGGCCTTTGGCGACCGCATTGCGGGCCAGCAGCCCGGCGCCGATCATCACGCTCGGGTTCGAGGTGTTGGTGCAGGAGGTGATCGCCGCGATCACCACGTCGCCGTGGCCGATGTCGAAGTTTGTGCCCTCGACCGGAAAACGGCTGGCGATGTCGGCGGCCTTCTTGAACTCCTTCTCCATGGCGTCGGCAAAGCCGGCCTTGGCGGCGTCGAGCAACACGCGGTCCTGCGGACGCTTCGGGCCGGCGAGCGACGGGCGCACGGTGCCCATGTCGAGCTCGAGCGTGTCGGTGAAGACCGGATCAGGGGTCTGCGCATCGCGCCACATGCCCTGCGCCTTGGCATAGGCCTCGACGAGCGCGATGCGGTCGTCCTGACGACCGGTGACCTTCAGGAAGTCGATGGTCTTCTGGTCGACCGGGAAGAAGCCGCAGGTCGCGCCGTATTCGGGCGCCATGTTCGAGATGGTCGCGCGGTCGGCCACCGGCATGTCGTCGAGGCCGGGGCCATAGAACTCCACGAACTTGCCGACCACGCCCTTCTTGCGCAGCATCTGCGTGACGGTGAGCACGAGGTCGGTCGCCGTCGTGCCTTCCGGCAGCTTGCCCGACAGCTTGAAGCCGATGACCTCGGGAATCAGCATCGACAACGGCTGGCCGAGCATGGCCGCCTCGGCCTCGATGCCGCCGACACCCCAGCCGAGCACCGCCAGGCCGTTGACCATGGTCGTGTGCGAGTCGGTGCCCACGAGGCTGTCCGGATAGGCGACTTCCGCGCCGTCCTCGTTGCGCGTCCACACCGTCTGCGACAGGTATTCGAGGTTCACCTGATGGCAGATACCGGTACCTGGAGGGACGACGGAGAAGTTGCGGAAGGCCGACTGGCCCCATTTCAGGAACGTGTAGCGCTCGCCGTTGCGGGCATATTCGAGGGCGACGTTGTCGCCCAGCGCCTTCGGAGTGCCGAACTCGTCGACGATCACCGAGTGGTCGATCACGAGGTCGACCGGCACCAGCGGGTTGATCTTCTGCGGGTCGCCGCCCAGCGAGGCCATGGCGTCACGCATCGCAGCGAGATCGACGACGGCCGGCACGCCGGTGAAATCCTGCATCAGCACGCGGGAGGGACGGAAGGCGATCTCGGTCTCGGCCGTGCCCTTGTTGCCGAGCCACGCCACGGCGGCCTCGATGTCGCCCTTGCGGACCGAACGATCGTCCTCGAAGCGCAGCAGGTTCTCTAGGATCACCTTCATCGAGAACGGCAGCGCGGTCGCGTCGGCCAGGCCGTTCTTCTGTGCTTCGGGAATTGAGTAGTAAGTGTAGGTCTTGCCCCCTGCCTCGAGTGTCTGGCGGGCCTTGAAACTGTCGAGCGATGCCACGGCGAGTCGCGTCCTGAGCTGGCGTTAGCGAACACGGAGCAGGCATAACCTGCGCCACGAGAGGTGTTCGGCCGGATGCGCTCCAAGGAGCGCGCGCCGCCCCGGGGGTGCCCGGGTAGCGAGTGCCCTCGGTGGACTCCCGGCGCCGGGAGGCCCGCGTATGACACTCAGGATGGTGCGCGAGGGGCGGTTTGGACGCCCTTGAATGATCGCGCGGCGCAGCCTGAGCCGGTCTATAGAACGTTTCGAAATTGCCCGCTACTGGCCCGATGACACAGGCGTGCGACTGACATTCCTGCTCCGAACGTCGTGCAAATGTCCCACGATCAGCCTGCGCCGGACGAGCCGCGGCAGCGGCGCACCGCCGCCCGGAAATGTCGATCCGGTGGAACAGCAAGAGCGCGGCGCGACCTCGTCCTCGTCAGAGCGGAGCGGAATCCACGAGAGCCGCTCGCCATCCATGGCGGTGCGTGCTGCGAAATCGTCGATCAACGTCGCGGGAGTGATGCGCCGGAGGCTCTCGCGGTTCGCGCCAAGCGGCACGATCGGCTATAGGCCGCCGGCGACCGGCTCGCCGACCAGCTCCGGCCGCGGCAACCGGCCCTCGCGTCGCGAGGGACGCATCAGCTTTCCTCGGGACGAAGACGAGACGTGCGGATTTCCTCCTCATCCAAGGCCGATCCGTGCGGTTGATCGTCGAAAATCTTGCCTGCCGCCGCTCCGGGCGCAGGATCTTCTCCGGTCTCTCCTTCACCGTCGGTCGCGGCGAGGGGCTGATGGTGACCGGGCGCAACGGCGCGGGCAAGTCGACTTTGCTGACGATGCTTGCCGGGCGCCTCAAGCCCGATGGCGGCTCGATCCGTGCCGAGGGCATCGGCGAGGCCAGCCTGCCGGAATGCCTTCACGTGATCGGGCATCGGGACGGGCTGAAATCGGCGCTGACTGCCGAGGAGAATCTCGGATTCGCCCGCGACCTGCTTGGAAATCCCGCTGCCCACCCGAAGGCGGCACTGGAGGCGCTGGGCCTGCCGCATGTGGCGCGGCTGCCGGTCGGCTACCTGTCCGCCGGGCAACGGCGCCGGGTCGCGCTAGCGCGGCTCCTCGTCTGTCGCCGCCCGCTCTGGCTCCTCGACGAGCCGACCGCCGCCCTCGACCTCGCATCGCAAGGCGTGCTCGCCGGTTTGATGAAGCATCACCGGTCCGAGGGCGGGCTCGTCATTGCTGCGACGCACCAAGCCCTCGGCCTCGAGGATGCCCGCGAGCTGCGCATCGAACCGTCGCCGCCGCCCTCCCGACCGGATGAAGCGCTCCAAGCGGAAGAGTGGCTATGATTCGCGCGTTCTCCGCCCTGCTCGCGCGCGACCTGAAGCTCGCCGCCCGTGTCGGCGGTTCGGGCGCGCTGTCGCTCGTCTTCTTCCTGATGATCGTGGTACTCGTGCCCTTCGCCCTCGGGCCCGACCTGAACCTTCTCTCGCGGATCGGTCCGGCGATCCTGTGGCTCGCGGCCGTGCTCGCCACCCTGATCGGCCTTGACCGGCTGTTTCAATCGGACGAGGAGGACGGGTCCCTCGACCTAATGACCGGCGCCGCCCTGCCGCTGGAATTGGTGGTGCTGGCCAAGGTACTCGCCGCCTGGCTCACCACCGGCCTGCCCCTGGCGCTTGCCTCGCCGCTTTTCGGATTGCTGGTGGCCCTCTCACCGAAGGCCATGGGTGCAACGGCGCTGACGCTTGCGCTCGGCACGCCGGCCCTCGCCTTCATCGGGGCGGTTGGTGCGGCGCTGACGGCCACCATTCGCCGAGGCGGCCTGATCCTGGCGATCGTTGTGCTGCCGCTGATGATCCCGACCCTGATCTTCGGAGTCTCCGCAGCGGAGTCAGCTCTCGGCGGGACGGTGCCCTTCACAACCCCGCTCACGGTGCTGACCGCCCTGAGCCTGATCGCGGCGGTGGTCGGCACTTTGGCCGCCGCGGCTGCCCTGCGCTGGTCCGAGTAACCGCGACCATCGCCGAGCATCGCGCGTTTCAAGCGGCCAATCGCGATTGCCGGACTACTTATCGCAGCCGATACAGATCCCGGTATCGATCTTGTCGTCCTTCCGTTCCATGGCGGTTTCGCGGTCGAGATTGTTCGAGTCCCGACGCGCGCCTCCGCCCGCGGCTGGCGGCATGGTCCGGCCTACGGGAGACGTATTGGGCGCGTAGATGGTCGAAGCCGGATCACCGCCGGTCCCGGTCTGGGCCGGCCGCTGCGCGACGGCCGGGACCGCAAGGGCGGCTGTGAGGAAAGCTGCGGAGGCGAGATGTGCGATCATCGGTGAACTCCCTAAGAGTTCCAACGCGGTAGCCCTCAGACGGTTCACTTCCCCGCCCCTCATGCGTCTCGATCTCTTGCCGACCGCCACCGCGCCCCGCGGCTCGGCCATCGAGAGCGGCGTTTCACCGTCAATCAGGCCAGTGAATCGCCGCTTCGCGTAAACCCATCACGCGCGCCTCATCCAGTCCGAAGGAGCGGGAAGCATCGAACACCTCGCCCGAAACGCTGACCTCACAGGACTGATGGAGGCTGCCCCCTGCGCACTGCGAAAGCGCCCGTCTGTGGCCGGCGCTCTCGGCCGCACCGACGCGGATCAGCAACTTGCCCGCCATCCGGACATCGCCTGCCGAATCCCTCGGCAGCAGGCCGACACAGGTGATCTCCTCTTCGGTCGTATAGACGAGGTGGCAGTGATCGATCGTAACGCGCTGACCGATATGGTGCCTGGCTGCTCCGACGAAGGCGACCACATCGGCGTGGGCCTCGACAGCCCTCGATGCGGACGGACACAGCAATCCGCCCAGCAACACGGCGCATCCGATCCGCATGACGGCCTCCTCGAACGATCCCGTCGGCGGTTTTGCAATTTCGAGGCCGAATAGGTCCGCAGGACGATCGAACTCGCTGAGTGCGCCGCGCGACCGGAGGGCATCATCCTCTCTCGAGGGTCACTGTGTCTGTCCGCTTTGCGGTGCATGGGTGTTCTGGCTGTCGGTCGGACCCGTGCGCGTGAACGCAAAGACGATGAGTGCCGCCATCACAAGTAGGACGATCGGGAACGCAAGCATCCAACGAGGCATCTCGAGCATCCAAAGGCGAGATCTGAACGACCGGAACCCCTTCGGCGGTCGTTTGGCTCCGCTGGACGTCGCGCCGACAACATATGCGACCGGTGCATGCCCCGTCCGATCCGCCGTCGATTGCATTGTGCAGTGCAACGTGAGAGACAAGGACATGCCGGATCGCGATGGCGTCGCGGTCCCGCAGCCCTTCTTGGGCGTTTCCTCCCTAGACTTCGGGCCGTCCTTCGGGGCGGCCTTTTTTGTTTTCGCTTTCGTTCGTGTTTTCCCAAGGGCTCATACCGCCCCCCTGCGCAGGACCTGCTCTTCCTGTCGCCACCGATCTTCGCGCTGTCCTACACCGTCGCCGAAACGGTGATCGAGCGTATGAAGCTGGTGCCACGGGAGCCGCTGCCGGCATTTTCGACGAACAGACACCGTCATCACGCCGCAGGGCCGTCCGGCAACCGAGCGCTCGCCCAGGGATTTCACTGCGGATAGTGGTCCTCTCCACCTCCTTCAAAGGCTCGGGAGGCCCTTGTTCAGGAGTTCCGTCATGCGTCGCATCGCCCTCACCCTCGCCGCCCTGGGCTGCCTCGGCTCGAGCGCAGCCGTCGCCCAGGTCCAGCCGCCGGGCCTGCCCGGAGGTCAGTTCCCGCCGGGCACGATCATCCAGCGTCAGACCAACACGACCGGCAACACTGTCGATTATATCATCGCGCCCGGGCCCACGGGGGCCGATACCATCACCACCAACTCGGCAGCGGGCGGCAATGCCGGCCAGCCGGAGCGTGCGATTCCGCAGGGCAGCGCCGGCGGCGGCAATGGTGGCGGGAGTTCCCGTTAGACCGACCCGGTCCACGTCGCCGCCGGATTCGTCCGGCGGCGGCAGGATCGCTGACGATGGACGTCCCAGGCATCCGCCGGGCAGGTATGGGATCGAGCGATGAGATCGGCTTCACCAACCGCGTCGGCAGGTCGATATGCGCACATTCGCCCGCTCCCGACAGCGGTGATCTCTACGCAGGAAGGAAGCGGTCGCCGAGATATCGAGGGCAAAAACTGCGGGCTGAGCGGCCCGGTCAGAGCCTGCGTCTTGCCGCAAGGCGGCCGATTCGGAAGCGTCGCAGATGCTTGCCGAGCCATGGAGTGCCCCGGCACGTGAGCTTCGATAAGCGACGACAATTGGCATTGAGCAGTGGTGCCGCAAGAGGGATTCGAACCCCCGACCCCCTCATTACGAATGAGGTGCTCTACCAGCTGAGCTATTGCGGCGTCGCATCCGGCCCGACGCATCGAAGCCTGACGGAATGTGCGGGGTCTTAGACGGACCCTCCGCCCTTGGCAAGCCTCGGAGCGGGTCTGACATCGACATCGCGTTGCGGTGTCGGGGGCCTTGTGCGTAAGACCACGGCGATGAACGAGCTCCTCACCACCGACGCCTTGAAGCCGCAGGGTCCTGTGGGTCCACGCCGGCCGCCTCTCGTACTGGCCTCAGCCTCGCCGCGCCGGCTGGCGCTGCTCCAGCAGGTCGGCATCGAGCCGGATGCCCTCCTGCCGGCCGACCTCGATGAAACCCCGCGCAAGTCGGAATCTCCCCGCGATCTGGCCCGCCGTCTCGCCCGTGAGAAGCTGGAAGCGGCCGGCGCCGCGGCGCGACGCCGGGACGAGTTCCGGGACGCCTATCTCGTATCGGCCGATACCGTGGTGGCGGTGGGACGGCGCGTGCTGCCGAAGGCTGATCTGCTCGATGAAGCGGCGGACTGTCTGCGCCTGCTCTCTGGGCGTGCGCACCGCGTCTATACCGCCGTCTGCGTGCTTTCGCCGAAGGACCGTCGCCGCGAACGCATGGTCGAGACCCGGGTGCGCTTCAAGCGCCTCTCGAACCGCGAGATCGAAGGCTACCTCTCCTCGGGGGAGTGGCGTGGAAAGGCCGGCGGCTACGCCATCCAGGGTCTCGCCGCCGCCTTCGTCGTGAAGCTCGTCGGCTCGCACAGCGCGGTGGTCGGGCTGCCGCTCTATGAAACGCTGAGCCTGCTCGAAGGCGAGGGCTTTCCGGTGCGTGCTGCTTGGGGTTCAGCGTCGTGAAGCAGGCCGTGAACCCGGGGGCCGCGCCCTGTCCGATCTGCGGCAAGCCGGCAAGTCCCGAGACGAAGCCGTTCTGCTCATCCCGCTGTGCTGATATTGACCTCGGCCGCTGGCTCGGGGAGCGCTACGTTATCCCTGGACCGGAGCACGAGGAACTACCCCGTCCGCCCCGATCCGATGACGGCGATCACTCTCTCTGACGCGGAGTTCGGTGCTCGGCAAAAAAGCTTCGCCTCAGGTGCAAGAGAGGCTGGACAGGCCCGAAACCCTTCACTATACCCCCGCCAGCCGACGACGCAGCGCGACGCGGCGGTTGCCCAGGTAGCTCAGTT
Source organism: Methylorubrum rhodesianum (assembly GCF_014199985.1). Lineage (GTDB taxonomy): Bacteria > Pseudomonadota > Alphaproteobacteria > Rhizobiales > Beijerinckiaceae > Methylobacterium > Methylobacterium rhodesianum. The sequence goes on from NZ_JACHOS010000002.1 coordinate 416,384, forward strand.
GGTAGAGCATGCGACTGAAAATCGCAGTGTCGGTGGTTCGATTCCGCCCCTGGGCACCATCTCTCTGAAGAGTCGCTGTGCTCTCAGACAAGAGCATCTCCGAAGAATTCGAAGCCTAGCGGATCGTGGAGCTGTCACCGGCTCACCTGATCCGTGAAGATATTTTAGCCGCTCGGTTGGCGGCTCGGAAGTTTTTCTCCGTCGTCGACCTGATCTGTGCGGCGCCACCCGTCGATGCATCGATGGTCTGTGCCGCGACGGTGTCTCGGCTTCGCATCGGGCAGCAATCGATGCTCGACATCATCACCGAATGTGACAGAGACAAGCGTCAGCCATCGGTGGCGGATGTTGCAGTTCAGCTGAAAGTCTTCATCCTCATATGCAGCGAATAGACACGCTGTCTGCGCCCGTCATGCGAGGTCGACGCATTTCGGTTCTATTTGAGCGATATGCAACACCGGGCTGATTCTGCAGGACGAAGTCCTCACTGTCGAAGCCCTGTATTAGGTCACCACTCGAAGAATGAGTCGAGTCGGGGCATCAGGCAGATGAGAGTTCCCGCCGCGCCAAACACACCCGCCACCATCACAATTGCCGCCACAGCCGGGTCTCCGCGTCATCTCTTCGCGGCCTCAACGCAGAACGGGCTCGGCAAGTTTCAAGTGGTCGAGAAGGCAGGACGGGAGTTGTCGATTCACCACTTCAAGAAACGATCCGCACTCGGACGCGCAGCGATGGTGATGGCGATCGCGCCGATGGCGCCGATCAGCATGATGGCGGCGGCAAGGATCATGACGGTTGCTCCACGGCGCGGGTCCAGGAATGACCTGAGACCAACGAGCGAGAACTGTGGCGCGTGCCGTGCGGCAGATTGGCCCTCACCGGACAACCATCTCAGCCCTTAGCTATCCCGTCCGATGCCAAGCCCTCTCAGAATGTCGCCGATCGGATCGATCCGGGCCGCCTTCTGCGGCGGCGTCGCCGCTGCCTCCGGTGCGGGAGGCGGCGTGTCGGTGGCGAGGGGCTCGACCCCGGCCGGACGCGGCCGGGCGGCCACCTTCGCGGCGCGATGGCGGCGCACAGCCTGAACCCGCTGTCCCGCCTCCCCTTTCGCGAACTCCCCTCTCGCGAAGTCGTCGGAGGCGAGAAGGGCCGCGGTTTCAGGAGGCAGAAGGGTGAAGCTCGCCGGCCTGGGAGCCGGCCTGACCTCGGCTCGACGCCGCCGCCTCCGTTACGATGGATAGTCCCACCTTCTGTCGAGGAGGATCGGTCCATCCCTCGCTACCGCCGCTCGAACTCGCCTCCACGGCGCCCCTCTGCAGAGGCGGGGCAGCCGAATTCTGCTCACGAATGAGCGGAGAAGACGCGACCAGGCCGAAAACCATGACGGCGGTGGTGGCAAGGACGGATCTATAGTGTTCCATACTTGCAGAACGTACCGTCAAGGTTCCGGTTCCGCGGGCGAACTCTGATCCCGGAGTGGTCGCCGCGCGCCGGATCTGATCCCGCGGCAGGCGAGAATTCCGCAGTGCAGAGAGGCCCTGAGCGTCGTCAACGCGGCGGTCGGTGCCCGAGTTCTGCCGCACGTCACGGGCGCGGACGCCGCCTCGGCTTGACGGCCCCCGCGCCCGCCGTGCTAGAGACCCGGTCGAGAAGCAGGCGGGCTCAAGGGTGCGTTTGTCATCAATCACTTAAGCGGCGCTTCGAACCTGCCCGGCATGGAGCGCACGTATCGTGTTCGAAGGCGGTCGCGGTTCATGCCCGCGCTCTCGAACCTAGCGCCCCTCTCGCCCCGGTGACCGTTTGAGGACCCTCCTCGATCTCCTGCGGGTGATGCGGCGGCGCGACCGGCAGCGGCTGTCATGGCTCGGGCTGGGACTGGGGTTTGCCGCCCTTCTCGAAGTGGTCGGCGTCGCGTCGGTGCTCCCGTTCCTCACGCTGGTGGGCGATCCCGGCGCGGCCGCACGCATCCCCTACCTCGCCAGCCTTCGCAGCGCCTTCGGCCTCGGCGATGACCGCGCCTTCCTCCTCGCTACGGGGTTCGCCGCCCTCGCCGCGATTCTGGTCACCAGCGCGGTCAACGCCGCCTTCGCCTACGCTCAGCTCCTGTTCGCGCACCTTGTCGGATACGACTTCGCGCGGCGCCTGCTCGCTCGCTACGTCGGTCGCGAGAGGCTCTTCTTCGCCCATGCCAACAGCGCCGAGCTCGCCAAGAACGTGCTGAGCGAGACGGACCGCCTCGTCGTCGGCGTGTTCACTCCAGCCATGGTGATCGCCTCGCGCGGCGCCTCGGCCCTCGCGGTGGTCATTTTCCTGATCGCCTATCAGCCACGGCTCGCGCTGATTCTCGGCGGCGGCTTCGGCGGGCTCTACGTCGCGATCTACCTCGTCATGCGAGCCCGCCTGGCCCGGCTCGGCGCGCGGGCGGTGGCGGGTAACGAGGGGCGCTACCGGGTCGTGCAGGAGACCTTCGGAGCTCTGACCGAACTCAAGCTCTACGGTCGCGCCGAGACCTTCACGGCCAGGTTCGATGCGCCGGCCCGCTCCTACGCCCACGCGCTCGCCTCCAGTCTGGTCACCGGACAACTGCCGCGTTTCGTCATCGAATCACTCGCCTTCGGCGGCGTGATCGCGGTCGTGCTCTTCGCGCTGACGCAGGGCATCGACACCGCCGGGATGCTGCCGCTGCTCGGCCTGTTCGCCTTCGCCGGCTACCGCATGCTGCCGGCCTTCCAGAACATCTTCACCTCCGTCTCGCAGCTGCGTTTCCACCTGCCCGGCGTGCGTCTCGTCGTTGATGCGCTGGCGGGCGAGCGCGAGCCGCGTCCTCGCACCGCCGAGCGTCTGCCCTTCACCAAAGCGATCCGCCTGGAGGACGTCGCCTTCGATTACGAGCCCGGCCGGCCCACCCTGCGCGGCATCGACCTGACGATTCCCGCCCACACCACAATCGGACTCATCGGCCGCACCGGCTCGGGCAAGTCGACCCTGGTGGGCCTGATCCTGGGCATTCTCACACCCAATCGGGGCCGCGTCCTGATCGATGGCCGGCCCCTCGATCCAGACAGCCTTCCGGCGTGGCAGAACCGGATCGGTTACGTGCCGCAGGACGTCTTTCTCATCGACGGCAGCATCGCGCAGAACATCGCCCTCGGCATCGAGCCGGACCGGCTCGACCGGGCGGCCGTGGAACGCGCCGCGCGGCTTGCCGGCGCGCACGACTTCGTCACCGCCCTAAGCAACGGCTACGAGACCGGCGTCGGCGAGCGCGGGGCGAGGCTCAGCGGCGGCCAGCGCCAGCGCATCGGCATCGCCCGCGCGCTCTATCACGACCCCGACGTCATCGTGTTCGACGAGGCGACGAGCGCCCTCGACGGCGAGACAGAGGCGGCGGTGATGGAAGCGCTCGGCGCGCTCGGCGGCACACGCACCATCATCATGATCGCCCATCGCCTGACCTCTCTGCGACGGGCCGACACGGTCCACGTCGTCGAGGATGGGCGGATCGTCGCCTCCGGGCCGCCCTCGCAGGTAATCGCGGATCCGGCCACGTCGACGCCGCCCGGCGGCACCGTCACGGCGCAGAGCCGATAAGGGCTCCGTTTCGGCACAGCGGATGCGGCCTCTTTTCTCCGAAAGGCAATGGCCACCATTCGCGGCGATGCTCTATCGCTTCCAAGCGGAGCGTTAAAGCGGGGACGGTGGTGATGGGCGAGACGATCGAGATCCGAGCCGGCGACGGCAGCACGGCGCGGATCGCGCTCCGCGGAGCCGAGCCGGTCTCCTGGCAGGTGGAGGAGCGAGAATATCTCTGGAACGGCGATCCCGCACACTGGAATCGAAGCGCGCCCTGGCTCTTCCCGGTCGTCGGCGCCTCCGCCGGAGGCGCCGTGCAGGTGGAGGGCCGGCGCTACCCGATGGCTCAGCACGGCTTTGCCCGCGACCAGCCCTTCGCGGTCATCGATCGAAGCGAAGAGGCGGTCTCCCTGAGCCTGAGCGACGATGAGGAGACGCGGGCGCAGTATCCCTTCCCGTTCCAGCTGACGATCGAGGCCCGCATCAGGCCCAAAACGCTCGCCTTCGAGATTCGCATCGAGAATCCGGGCGCGTCTCCCCTGCCCTACGCCCTCGGCTTCCACCCCGCCTTTCCGTGGCCCTTCGCGGGCGGCGAGCGTCGCGCCGGCGGCGGTTACGCGGTTCTGTTCGAGCGGGCGGAGCGGCCGTTCGTGCCCGAGGTCGGTGCGGGTGGGCTTTTGGTGCGCAGCGAGCGCGCGCTCGCCCTCGACGGGGCGCGGCTCGATCTGGATCCGAACATGTTCACCGAGGCCCTCGTTTTCCTGAACGCGCATAGCCGGACAATGCGGTTCGCGGCGCCGAACGGCCGGGCCATCGCCATGCGGATGGAGGATTTCCCTCATCTCGCGGTCTGGACGAAACCAACAGCGCCGTTCCTGTCGCTCGAAGCCTGGACCGGCCACGCCGATTGGGCCGGCTTCGATGGCGAGCTGGCGGAGAGGGACTCGCAGCGCCAGCTGGCGCCGGGCGCGACCGCCCGGCACGGGATCGTACTGGCGATCGAAGACTGAGTCCGATCGTCAATCGACGGCGATGATGACGTCGGAGCTCTTGATCACGGCGTAGGCGTCACCGCCGACCTTGAGCCCGAGCGCATCGACCGACTCGTTGGTGATGGCCGAGGTGACGACCTGGCCGCTGGCGATCTCGATCTTCACATGCGCCGTGGTCGCGCCCTTCTCGACCGAAACGACCTTGCCCTTGAGGACGTTTCGCGCGCTGAGCTTCATGGATGGCTTTCTCCGTTGCTGGGATGGCCCTCCCTGCCCCAGCCGTCGCGGGCCGGCAAGCGGCAGCCATCCGCTTGTCCCTCACACGTCAGGGAGATCGTCCTCGCCCAGATCGGCATCGGCCTCTTCCGAGACGCGCCGGCGGCAGCCCCACTCGGCCAGCATCGCGTTCATGTCGTCGAGCACGAAGTGACGGGCGCTGTCGCGGTCGTAGCCCTCGTCGAGGAGGTCGTCGTACTCGGTGAAGGCATGGCGGGCGAAAGCCGTGAGGGCGAGCCAGGCCGCATTTTCCGGCACGGCGCCTCGCAGACCGGGGCTGCGCAGCGCCCGATCCACCACCGCCTCCGCTTCGAACTCCGGCAGCCGCGGGGCCAGCCGCATCAGCGCCTCCGTCACCAACGTGCGCCGATCCGCCAACGGGGCAACGCCAGCCGGACGGTCCGGGCTCACTCCCTTCTTCATGCGACGACCTCGCCTCGTTGCGCGACACGAAAAAGGGCGGAGCCTCGCGGCCCCGCCCCTGACAACGTCGAAGATGAAGCGCCTTAGCGCTTCGAGAACTGGAAGCTGCGGCGGGCCTTCTTGCGGCCGTACTTCTTGCGCTCCACGACGCGCGGGTCGCGGGTCAGGAAGCCCTCGCGCTTGAGCGGCGAACGCAGTTCCGGCTCGTAGTAGGTCAGAGCCTTGGACAGGCCGTGGCGCACGGCGCCCGCCTGACCGGAGAGACCGCCACCCTTCACCGTGACGGTGATGTCGTACTGGTCGACGCGGCTGACGATCTCCAGCGGCTGGCGCAGGATCATGCGCAGCACCGGACGGGCGAAGTAGGTCTCGACCGGGCGGCCGTTGACGACCACGGTGCCGTTGCCGGGCTTGATCCAGACGCGGGCGACCGCGTCCTTGCGCTTGCCGGTGGCGTAGGCGCGGCCCTGGGCGTCCAGCTTCTGGACGTGGACGGGCGCCTCGTTCTCCGAGTTGCTCGTCTGGGTGTTCGCCCGATTGAGATCGGCGAGGGACTGAAGGGTCGCCATGATCAAGCGCTCACGTTCTTACGGTTGAGGGAGCCGACGTCGAGCGCCTGCGGCTGCTGGGCCTCGTGGGGGTGCTCGGCGCCCTTGTAGACGCGCAGGTTGCCGAGGATCTGGCGGAAGAGCGGGCCGCGGGGCAGCATGCGCTCGACAGCCTTCTCGACCACGCGCTCGGGGAACCGGCCCTCGAGGATGAACTTGGCCGAGCGCTCCTTGATGCCGCCCGGATAGCCCGTGTGGTGGTAGTAGACCTTCTGGTCGTACTTGCGGCCGGTGAACTTCACCTTGTCCGCGTTGATGACGATGACGTTGTCGCCGCAATCGACGTGGGGCGTGTAGGCGGCCTTGTGCTTGCCGCGCAGGCGCATCGCCACGATCGAAGCGAGACGGCCCACGACGAGGCCCTCGGCGTCGATCACGACCCACTTCTTGTCGACGTCGGCGGGCTTCAGCGAAGTGGTCTTCATGGCCGATTCCCGTGCCGGTGACGTTGGAAACAAGGCGCCGCCGCGTCGGGTGAGGACGCAGCGGCGTGCGGGAGGGTCACTACGGAGGATTCGCGGCCGCGTCAAGGCGCGACACGGACGCCTAAGCCAGAAAACCGCAATGAAACGAAGGCTCTTGACACTACGGTATCAAGATACCGCATCTCTCTTGGGGTCTGGGCCGGATCCGCACGCTCCCGAGCGGTCGATGTGAGGACAAGAAAAACCCGCCGCGGATTGGACCGGGCGGGTTGAGTTGGAGATTCGTCCGGATAACCCGAACATAAAGGCAGACGGGTGATCGCGCCGGGTAATCCGGCTCGGACGAAAAAATTTCAAATTTTTTGCCGACGGCTCGGCAGAAGCGGTGAGGCAATCGCAATCACACGGCGCCAGCATTTGGGGCCGGTGTTTCGGTCGAGATTGCATCGACCGTCCGTTGTGCCGGCTCGGGGCCTCCATCGGCCCGGTCGATGCGGATCTCCATGCCGGTGGGCTCCATCGTCCCGAACGGCGTCGAGAAGGCGATCTCGGCGGCGTCCCGGCCGACCCCGATGCGCACGAGACCGTCGAGATGGGCTTGGCGGGTCGCGTCGAACAGCCACCAGCGCCCATCGAGATAGGCCTCGAACACGGCGTGGAAGTCGCGCGGTACGAGGCCGTAGGCGTAGCAACTGACGAAGCGGGCCGGGATGCCGAGCGCCCGGCAGAAGGCCGTGCCGAGATGCGCGAAATCGCGGCAGACGCCCGCCCGCTTGAGAAGCGTCTCGTCGGCGGTCGTCTCGCTGTCGCTGGCGCCGCGCTGATAGGCGATGTGATCGTGGATCCAGTTACAGATCGCGTTGACCCGCTCATGACCCTGGGGCAGCGCCCCGAATTCGGCCTGAGCGAACGGCGTCAGGCGGTCCGAGGAGACAAAACGGCTCGGCAGGAGGAAGGGCAGGATGTCGAGAGGAAGCTCCGCGACCGGCGTCTCGCGGATCGTCGCCGGGTCGGCCCGGGTCACGCTCAGCGCGACCTCGGCGTTGTACTCGAGCGAGAGCGCACCCTCCTGCGCGGTGACGCCGAGGTAGCGGTTCTTGAGGTCGGGATGAACGTAGACCCGACGCCCCGGATCAGGCGTCAAGGTCAGGGCTTCGCTGATGATATCGAGGCTGCGCAATTGTGCGACCTCGACGTTGAAGATGAAGGTGGTGGGGCTCTTGACCTCGTAGGCGAGGCTGCAGCCGAGCTTGAACCGCACGGGTCGTCTCCGGATCTTCGCGGGGGTTGCCGCCTCGCCAAGCGAGGCATTTGGTCGCAAACGCGCGGAGGATCCGTCGGCTCCGTTTTCAGGCTGCCTGTTTTTTGCGCTGCAACAGAAGAACCGTCAGAGAGCGGACACCCTGCGCTCCGTGGATCAGGACGCCCTCGATGTCGGCGGTAGCCGACGGACCCGTGTGGAGCACGGCGTAGGCTGCCTGGGCGAAGTCGGGTCGCTTGTAGGCCGCCTGGATGTTCACGACGATGTCGCCGGGATCGAGCAGGACGATCAGGTGCTGGGCGAGATAGGCGACCGAGTTCACGATCAGGTCGCTTTCCGTGAACAGCACCGAGCCGGTTTCGGCCACGCCGAAGCGGGCGCGCACCACCGCAACGTCCACGTCGGCCAGATCGCCCGGCTTACGGACGGCGCCGAGATCGCGGTTTCCGACGAATTCCGGCACGGCGGAGGCGATCACCCGCGCCCCATCGAAGCGCGACCGCACCGTCGCGAACGGATCGGAGGCCGGACCGGCCCGCTCGACCCGGCCACCCATCTTGCCCAGGCGCTCGGCGAATTCGGCCACGAGGTCGTCGCCTACGAGGGGCGCGAAGGTCGGCACCTCGGGCAGCGGAAAGTCGCCGGCCGGGCGGTTCGTCCGCAGCCGTTCGAGGATCGCGTCACGGGGGCTCACGCGTCGCCTCCCTTCTTCATGCGGTTCTGCCGGTACCATGCGTGGAAGCTCTGGCGCGGGGCGTGGGGCATCTCGCGCTTCTTCCCCCACGTGTTGGCCGGGTTGTAGACGGCGAAGCGCGGCAGCACGCGAAGCGCCGAATCGGCGGTCTGGATCGCTGCGCGATAGGCAGCGGGGCGGCTGAGCACGGCACCGGCCGCCTTCATCATCCCCTGCTTCAGCAGCGGGATCTGATGCTCCTCGGCCAGCACCTTGCGCCAGGCGAAGATCTGCTCGTGGATGTTGATCTTCACCGGGCAGACGTTGGTGCAGGAGCCGTTCATGGTCGAGGAGAACGGCAGGGTCGAGTATTTCCGCTTGTTGAAGGTCGGGTCGATGATGAGCCCGATCGGGCCGGAATAGGTCGCGCCGTAGGAGAGGCCGCCCGAGCGCCGGTAGACCGGGCAGGTGTTCATGCAGGCGCCGCAGCGGATGCATTTGAGCGAAGTCCAGAATTCCTCCATCGCCAGCCGCTCGGAGCGGCCGTTATCGACCAGCACCATGTGCATCTCGGTTCCCGGTCGCGGCGCGCGGAAATGCGAGGTGTACTGGGTGATCGGCGAGCCGAGCGCCGAGCGCGAGAGCAGCCGGATGAACACGCCGAGATGCTCGACGCGCGGGATCAGCTTCTCGATGCCGATCGAGTGAATCTGCAGCGGCGGCACGTTGCCGGACAGGTCGGCATTGCCCTCGTTGGTGCAGGTGACGACCGTGCCGGTCTCGGCGATGGCGAAGTTGCAGCCGGTCAGCCCCGCATCGGCCTTGAGGATCAGCGGACGAGTGGTCTCGCGCTGGCTCTCGGCGAGGTAGTGGGCGTCGTCGTTGTCGGGGTCGGTCCCGAGGGTCCGGGCGAACACGTCGGCGACGTCGAGGCGGGTCTTATGGACCGCCGGCATCACCACGTGGCTCGGCTCCTCCTCGTCGAGTTGCTGGATGCGCTCGCCGAGATCGGTCTCGATCACGTCGATGTCGTGGGCTGCCATGAAGTGACGGAAGCCGCACTCCTCGGTCAGCATCGACTTCGATTTCACCAGAGATTTGGCGCCGTGCTTCCTCAGGATGTCGAGCACGATCCGGTTATGCGCCGCCCCGTCCTCGGCCCAGTGGACGTGGACGCCGTTGGCCTTGGCCGCCGCCTCGAACTGTTCGAGGTAGCGGTCGAGATGGGTGAGCGTATGGGTCTTGATCTGCGAGGCGAGTTCGCGAAGCTCCTCCCATTCGGGGATGCCGTGGGCAGCCACGTCGCGCTTGCGGCGGACATCCCACAGGCGCTCGTCATGGGCCTTCTGGTGCAGCGGCGCGGCGAGGAAGCGCTCGGCGGCTTCCGCCTGATCGATCGGCCGGTTGCCGCGGATCTTCGCACCCCGGGGCTGCGGCTCGCGCGGGGCATCGGCACGGATCGGCTTCGAGGCGGCCTCGGCGTGCTGGAGCCGGTCGCCGCCGGGTCCCCGCTCGCTCTCGTCGGAGGGGGCGCGCACCTCGCGGTGGAGCACGTCCTCGGTCTGGCGCGGGGTCAGGTCGTCGCTGCTCATGCGGCGGCTCCGTTCAGCACCTGGGCGATGTGGATGTATCGCAGCGGCACGCCGAGACGCTCGGCGCAGCCCTTCTGATGCATCAGGCAGGAGGAATCGGCCGAAACGACGTACTCGGCGCCGGCCCGGGCCTGATCCGTCACCTTGTCGTAGCCCATCTTGGCAGAGACCGCCGGCTCGAACACCGAGAAGGTGCCGCCGAAGCCGCAGCATTCGTCGGGGCGCGTCAGATCGACGACCTCCAGCCCCTTCACCTTCTTCAGAAGGTTGAGGGGCTTCGAGAAGAACGGCCTGTTCAGCTCGGTCGGCCGGGCATGGCCGATGCCGCGCAGGGCGTTGCAGTTCGAGTGGTAGGCGACCTTGTGCGGAAACTCTGCCCAGGGCAGCTCCTCGATCTTCAGGACATCGTGCAGGAACTCGACCAGTTCGAAGGTCTTGGCCCGCACCGCCTTGACCTCATCGGTCTGCGGGATGGCGGTGAGGTGCTCGCGCACCTGATGCACGCAGGAGCCAGACGGGGCGACGACATAATCGAACCCTGAGAAATTCTTGACGAACAGAGCCTCGGTCGCGGCCGCCTCCTGGTGGCAGCCGGTATTCGTCATCGGCTGGCCGCAACAGGTCTGATCGTAGGGATATTCGACAGACAGGCCGAAGCGCTCCAGCAGCTCCAGCGTGGCAATGCCGACCTCCGGCTCGAAGGCATCGACGTAGCAGGGGACGAAAAGCCCGATCCGCATGGCGCTCTTTGATCGCGATTTCAGCCGAGTGCGCGGCCCGTCCACCTTGGAACGGTTTCAAGCCGGCAAGGGCTGCATACGCCTCCGATCCCGCGTTTCCAAGCGCGGGCCGCGCGCTTCGATCAGTTGGTCACGGGCGCGGACCGCCCGGCGGCGCGGATACGGCCCAGGACGCTGGCGTAGTTCTCCGGTGTCAGAATCCCGACGAGCTTGTCGCGGATCACACCGTCGGGCCCGATGATGAACGTTTCCGGCACGCCGTAGACGCCGAGATCGATGCCGGCCCGGCCGCTCGTATCGGCACCGACGGCGGCGAAGGGGAGACCGTTGCGCTCCAGCCAGCGCCGCCCGGCATCACCCGGATCCTTGTAGTCGATGCCGACCAGGCGGATGCCGGGCTCCTGCGCGAGCCGCATCAGCATCGGATGCTCGACCTGGCACGGGGCGCACCACGAGGCGAAGACGTTGAGAACGGTGACCTGTCCCTTCAGGTCCGCGCTCGACAGTCCGGGCACCGGCTTGCCTTCGGCCTGCAGGCCGTTCACCGGCGCGAGCGAGAAGGCCGGCACGGGCTTGCCGATCAGTGCCGAGGGCAGAGCCTGCGGATCGGCGCCCGAGCGCAGCCGCACGAAGAACGCGACCGCCAGCACGGCGAAGACGAGCACCGGCAGCAAGACGAGGAGCGAGCGGCGGGGACGCTCGCCGCCGGGCGGCATCGCGCCTGGAGCCTGCGCACTCACGGCCGCCCTCCCCGGTCGTCCTGAAGCTCGGCGAGCGCACGGCGCTGGGTCCGCCCGTCCCACCAGCCATTGAGGATCAGGGCACCGAGCACCAGGGCGGCGAAGCCGTAGGAGCCGGCGATGAAGGGGGCGTAGGGTCCAAAGTCCATGCTTGGTCTCAGATCGCCTGTCCGACGGGAAGGGTCGCGGCGGCGCGGGGAACCGCGACGGCCTCCTGCGCGCCGGAATCGAGCCGCTCGGCCTGCCGGATCAGCAGCGTGCGCACCCGGCGGCGGTAGATCTCGGTCCGCATCGCCTGCAAGTGCAGGGTGACGCCGAGCAGGGTCATCGCCAGCACCATCTCGAGCAGCGGGTAGAGCATCGAGGAGTCGATCGACGAACCGCCCATGCGCAGGATCGAGGCGGGCTGGTGCAGCGTCGACCACCAGTTCACCGAGAACTTGATGATCGGCAGGTTCACCGCGCCGACCAGCGTCAGAATTGCGACCGCGCGGGCGGCACGGCTCGGATCCTCGATGGTCCGCCACAGCGCGATGATGCCGCAATAGATCAGGAACAGCACCAGCATCGAGGTCAGGCGCGCATCCCACACCCAGTAGGTCCCCCACATCGGCTTGCCCCAGAGCGAGCCGGTGACGAGGCAGATCAGGGTGAAGGCCGCGCCGATCGGTGCTGCGGCACGCTGCGAGACGTCGGCGAGGGGATGACGCCAGACCAGGGTGCCGATCGCCGACAGGGTCATCGCCCCGTAGAAGCCCATGCCGAGGATCGCGGCGGGCACGTGGACGTACATGATCCGCACGGTGTCGCCCTGCTGGTAGTCGGGCGGCACGACGAAAAAGGTCAGATACAGCCCGGTCGCCAGCAGCGCGGCCGAGCTCGCGGCGAGCCATGGCAAGGCCGCACCCGACCAGCGCAGGAAGTGGCCCGGATGGGCGAGACGGTTCCAGAGAGCGGTCCACATGGCCGCTTCCATACCGCCGAGTGCGCTGCAGCAGCAATGCGCGTCAACGTCCCGGCCAGCGTGTCCCCGGCCGATGCCGCCCAAGTCAGCCGGCTGCGGAATATTTGTGCAGCGCATGAACGGAACGGCCCGTAGATTAAAAACTTACCGGCTTGTCCCGCTCGAAATCTACTGTTCGAGGCCTGAGGGCGATGTTGCAGGCTGACCCATGCTGATCAAGACCGGTTACCACATCACTTTCGAAACCGATGCGGCAACGCCGATGTCGCTGCTGCTCAGTGTTCACCCCTCGCGCCAGGGCGACCTGCGCAGCCCCGAGACGATCACGTTCGATCCCCCGATTCCGCAGCGGCAGACGCTCGATGCCTTCGGCAATGTCTGCACCCGCATCGTCGCCCCATCCGGCCGCCTCTCGATCGCGGCGGATTTCCTCGTGGCCGATTCGGGTCTGCCCGATGCAGTGGTGCCGGAGGCCAGCCAGGCGCCGGTGGACGCCTTGCCGGACGAGGTGATGGTCTACCTGATGGCGAGCCGCTACTGCGACACCGACAACCTATGCGGGATCGCATGGCAGCTCTTCGGCCAGACGCCGGAGGGCTGGGCGCGGGTTCAGGCCATCGTCGACTACGTGCATGCACGCATCCGCTTCGACTACCAGCGCGCGGATGCCACCCGAACCGCCTCCGACGGCTATCACCAGCAGGTCGGCGTTTGTCGCGACTTCGCCCATCTCGCCATCGCGTTCTGCCGCTGCATGAACATCCCGGCGCGCTACTGCACGGGCTATCTCGGCGATATCGGCGTTCCACCCGTGCCCGATCCGATGGATTTCTCCGCGTGGTTCGAGGTCTATCTCGGCGGCCGCTGGTACACTTTCGATGCCCGCCACAACACGCCGCGGATCGGCCGGATCGTGATGGCGCGCGGTCGCGACGCCACGGATTGTGCGATCTCGACGAGCTTCGGCACGGCGCGGCTGGTCCGGTTCGAGGTTCACACCGACGCGGTGTCGGACGAGACGGCGGTCGATCTGATGCGGGCCGCCTAGGACGCTTCCCGACCGAGTGGGTGTCGGCTCGTCATCAGACCGCTCCTTGCAACGGGGATCGGAATGGGCCGGCCTGATACGATCGTCTCGGGCATGGCGCCGGCGTCATGCCATCAGCCGATCGGCCACGGCCTCGGCCAGCGAGAGTGAGGACGTCAGGCCCGGGCTCTCGATCCCGAACAGCTGGACGAGTCCGGGCAGGCCGTGCTCGGCTGGTCCGTCGATGCGGAAGTCCGCCGCCGGCTCGCCGGGACCCGTGAGCTTCGGACGAATGCCGGCATAGTCCGGCGTCAGGCCTAGCTCCGGCAGGCCGGGCCAGTAACGCCGGATCGGTGCCGCGAAGCGATCGGCGCGCGCGGCATCGACGCTATAGTCGGGTGTGTCGACCCACTCGACATCGGGTCCGAACCGCATACGTCCAGCGAGATCCAGGGTTAGGTGAATGCCCAGGCCGCCCTCGACCGGTGCCGGATAGATCAGCCGCGAGAAGGCCGGTCGTCCGACGCACCCGAAATAGCTGCCCTTGGCCAGGACCTGCCGGGGTACGCTGCCCGGCACAGCCCCCTCGATCCGACGGGCAAGGGATTGCGCGCCGAGGCCGGCCGCGTTGACGAGACCGTCGACCGTCACGTCGCCCGCCGCCGCGCCGCCGAAGCGGACGTGCCAGCGCCCCTCCCGCCGCTCGGCGGCCTCGATCGGAGTGCGCAGAGCCAGCACGCCGCCGGCATCTTCGACATCCCCGAGGAAGGCGAGCATCAGAGCGTGGCTGTCGACGATCCCGGTTGCGGGGGAGTGAAGCGCGGCTACGCAGGACAAGGCCGGCTCGAGCGCGACGGCTTCGGCGCGTTCGAGCAGGTCGAGGCCCTCGACCCCGTTCTCGATCCCGCGCGAATAGATCGCTTCGAGCGTCGGGCGTTCCGCGTCGGACGTTGCCACGATGAGTTTGCCACAGAGGCGGTGGGGCACGCCGTGGCTCTCGCAAAAGTCGACGAGACGGTGGCGTCCCTCCACGCAATGATGGGCGCGGAGGGAGCCCGGCGGATAGTACATTCCGCCGTGAATCACCTCCGAGCTGCGCGCGGAGACGCCGGTCCCGATCGCCTCGGACGCCTCCGCGAGGATGACCGATGCACCGCGCAGGGCGAGAGCCCGCGCGATCGCGAGCCCGACCACCCCCGCTCCGACAACGAGCGCCTCCATGCCTCGCCGGCCTCACTCATCTCGCGACACAGGCTGTTTCCGGCCCGACCGCGAGGATCGGGCGGGGTCTGGAGGAATCGGACGGCGGGGTCGTCGATCGGATGACCCCTCCGGTGCCCTTTCGATTCCGCCGCTTCCCTATCGGATCGGATCAGGGTCTCGCTCGAGCGCCGTGCCGACCGGGACCCTACGATCAGGTCTTGCTGTCGAGCGGTCGGCCGAGGAGACGGGCGAATTCCGCTTCGATCTCCTCGACCGAGAATGGGTTTTGGCCCTGAGCAGCCGCCTCCGAAGCCTCGGTCTTCGACGCTTCCGGCTTCGGCGGCTCGGACCGCGCCGGTTCGGGCCTGGAGGGTTGGGATAAGGCCGGCTCAGCTTTGGCCGCCTCGGGTCTGGCTGCCTCGGATCTGGCAGCTTCGGGCTTCGGCAGGTCCGGCTTGGCGGATTCAGGTCGGGACGGGGCCACGAATTGGGGCGGGGCAACGGGCTTGGCGGCCACCTTCGGCTTCGGTTCGGACCTGGGTTCGGGCTTCGGCTCGGATTGGGGCGAGCTCGGCACGGCGGCCGGTGCGGGCTCCGGACTGACCGGGACGGCCGGCGGCGGCACGGCCGTCGCGGGAGACGGGCGGACCGGTTCGGCCGGCCGTGCCCCCGCCATCGCCGCCGCGATCGGATCGGCGCGGGGCGTCACCGGCTCGGGCGGCGGAGGTGCTTCGCTGGCGCCTCCGGGCGGCGGCGTGACGGCGGACGAGGGACGCTTCAGCGCGACCTGAAGCTGCCGTGCCATGTCGGAGAGGACGGCCGGATCGACCGCCCTCGGCTCGCGGCTGGCCATGACCGGTGCAGGGTCAGGCGCGGAATCCGGTGCCGCTGCGCCTTCGGGGCGGGGGGGACGCTCGGACGCGGGCTCTGGCCGCGGGCTGACGACGGGCGGCGCGGTACGCCGCATCAGGCGGCTGACCGGCGTGACCGGTCGCGCCGGGGCATCGGCAGGCGAGATCTCGGGCTCGAACAGGCCGGGATCGAGGGGGGGCGCCCGGTCGCCGGCGGGCGGAGCGCCGGAGATGGCGGGCGGCACCACCTCCGGCATCGCGAAGGTCGGAGGCATGGGCGAATCGAAGAAAGGATCGGTGCGCGGCGGCTCCAGGCCACCGGCGTCGGCGGCGCCGATCTCGCCCGAACGCGCGTGACCCTCCGCCGCATAGCGGCTCCCCGCCCCGCGCTGGATGTGCCGCTCGACCACGACATCGTTGGGACCGCCGACGAGAAGCAGATGCTCCACGTTGTCCCGCCGCAGCAGGATCAGCTGCCGCTGACGATCGAGCTCGTAGATGTCGACGATGCCGAGCCGCGGCTGGCGGCCGCGCTGGCCCGCCCCCGCCGAAAGGGTGAGGCCGCGCCCGGACAGCCGCATGAACAGCAGCGCCGCAATCAGGAGCAGCACCAGGATGACGACGAAGATCACCAGGAACTGCAGGGCGAGAGGACCGTCGGAACTGAAGAACGCTTGCAAGACCCGCGTCTTTCGTAGTCGGAGCTTCGGTGTCGGTGCGCGGCGTCCAGCGGTGACTGGAGCCGGCGGGCGACGCGATCTCGGCCCCACGCAATACAATGCCTGATTATCGCCGCCGCCCAGCCGCCCGGCAACAAAGGCTGACACTTCGTTAACAACTCGGTGCGTCGCAACTCGCCGATTTTTCACCCCGTTCGTCGGGGCGGACGAATGGGCACCCGGCAGGATTTGCCCGGTTAACGGCTCCTTAACCATGTCGGCGGCAGATTCTGCCGGGTCCGGAGGTGCGGCTCCTCACGAGTCCCGTCGCCTTCCGCACCGGATCCGAGGCACCATGTCGCTCACCGACCTGCCCTTGCTCGGCATGCTGCGCACCCGGATGCACTGGCATCAGGCCCGCCAAGCCCTGCTCGCCGAGAACGTCGCCAATGCCGACATGGCGGGTTTTCGCCCGCGCGACCTGGCTGAGCCTTCGGCCGCCTCCACCGGCCTCGCTGCCCCCGTCGGCGCCTCCGTCGGCGGCGACGGGCTCGCCCGCACCGATTCCGCGCATATCGGGATGCCGGCCAGTGCCGGGCCGAACGCCGACCCACGCCGTTTCAAGGGCTTCGAGGTCCGCCCCTCCGGCAACGGGGTGAACCTGGAGGAGGAGATGATGAAGGCCGGTGACAACCAAGCCGACTATCAGCTCGTCGCCTCGCTCTACCAGAAGAGCCTCGACGCCCTGAAGATCGCCGTCGGCAAGCGCTGAGATCCGTAAACGGAGACCGTCATGGATTTCCTGAAGAGCCTCGGCATCGCTGCTTCCGGCCTCAAGGCGCAGTCCGGCCGGATGCGCATCATCGCCGAGAACATCGCCAACGCCGATTCGACGGCGCAGACGCCCGGCGGTGATCCCTATCGGCGCAAGATCCCGACCTTCGCGAGCCGCTTCGACCGCGAGTTGAACGCCAGTGTCATCGAAGCCGGCCGGGTGCGGCGCGACCCCACGCCGTTCCGCACCAAGCACGACCCCGGCAACCCGGCCGCGGATGCCCGCGGCGAGGTGCGCATGCCCAACGTCAACGGGCTGATCGAGAACATGGACATGCGCGAGGCCCAGCGCTCCTACGAGGCCAACCTCAACATGGTGACCGCCACGCGGCGGATGATCTCCCGCACCCTCGAGATCCTGAAGGCGTAGCCCCGATGACGACCTCCGCCTTCGCCGCCGGCGCCTACGGTGCCGCCCAGGGCCTCGCCCGCCCGGGCATCCCGAAACCTGCGCAGGGCATCGCCCAGGGGCCGACGGCCCCGGGCGGTTTCACCGGGTTCCTGCAGCAAAGCCTCGACAGCGTCGCCCAGTCCGGCGCGCAGGCCGACCGGGCCGCCCTCTCGGCGGCGGCGGGCAAGGCCAACGTGGTGGATGTCGTCACCGCCGTCGCCGAGAGCGAAACCGCCCTCCAGACCCTGGTCGCGGTGCGCGACCGCGTGATCTCCGCCTACGAGGAGATCATGAGGATGCCGATCTGATACTTTTCCGATTCTCCCCTCTCCCGACAACGGAGAGAGAACACCTCACCAAACACCCGACGAGCAGGCGAGAAACTTGAGACAATGACCGGCCTCGCCATCCTCGACATCGCCCGCGACGGCATCTTCGTCTTCCTGAAGGTGGCCGGACCGCTGATGATCGTCGCCCTCGTCGTCGGTCTGATCGTCTCGCTGTTCCAGGCGCTGACGCAGATTCAGGAGCAGACGCTGATCTACGTACCGAAGATCGTCGCGGTGTTCGGGGTGATGCTGCTGATGCTCCCCTTCATCGGCGACGCCATGGCCGCCTACATGGCGCGGATCGCCGCCCGGATCGCCGCGGGCGGATGATGAAGCCGCAGCGCGGGCACGGCCGAGCGTGTAGGATGGGCGGGCATGACCACGCCGCTCGACCTGCTGCTGCCCGGCCTCGCGGCGGCCTTCCTCATCACCTTCGCCCGGGTCGGTACGCTGATCATGCTGATGCCGGGCCTCGGCGAGCAGCTCATCGCCGGCCGCGTCCGGCTCGCCCTCGCGCTCCTCGTGACGCTGGTGCTGTTCCCCACCGTGCGGCCGATGCTGCCGACGGGCAACGCCGCCCTGGCATCGCCCGCCCTGATCGGGCTCCTGTTCGGCGAGATCCTGATCGGGCTGATGCTGGGCCTGTGCGTGCGCATGATCCTGGCCGCGCTCCAGACCGCGGGCGTGGTGATCTCGCAGCAGCTCGGCCTGTCCTACGCCATGACCGTCGACCCGACGATGGGCGGGCAGCAGGCGGCGCTCGGCAACTTTCTGGCCCTGCTCGGCGTCACCCTCATCATGGCGACCGACCTGCACCACGTCGCCCTGGAAGCGATCGGGCGCAGTTACCTCCTGCTGCCGCCGAGCGGCGTCCCGGCCATGGCGGATGCCGCCAAGCTGGCGCTCGACGCGTTCAGCCGCGGCTTCGCCCTGGCAGTGAGGATTTCCGGACCGTTCATCGTGTTCGGCATCCTGTTCAATCTCGGGCTCGGCGTCCTCTCCCGGCTGATGCCGCAGCTACAGGTGTTCTTCCTCGCGGTTCCGGCCTCCGTGCTGATCGGCATGATGCTGCTCGTCGGAGCCCTGGGTCTCGTCATGGGACTGTTCCTGGACGATCTCGGCCGTTATCTCGGCGCGTTCCTCGGGCGCTGATCGCCATCGCGCTGATCGCCCTCGCGCTGATCCGGAACACGGGAGCCTGAGCCGGTGTCCGACGAGAGCGACGACGAGGACAAGACCGAAGACCCGACGCCGCGGCGCATCGAGCAGGCGATCGAGCGCGGCGACGTTCCGAACTCCCCCGAGATCAACACCTTCTTCATCCTGGCGGCCTTCACCCTCGTCCTGATGCTCTCGGCCCGCCCCGTGGCCGAGGGATTGACCCGCGACATGCGCGGCTTTCTCGAACATGCCGGCAGCCTGTCCTCGGATGGAGGCACTTATCTCGGGGTCGCCCTGCGCGCCTCATGGGTCTGCGCCAAGGCCCTCGCGGTGCCGCTCGGCATCGCGATGCTCGCGGCCATCGCCGCCGGCCTGATCCAGCACCGGCCGATCTTCACCGCCGAGAGCCTGATGCCGAAATTCGCGCGCATCTCGCCCATGGCCGGCGCCAAGCGCCTGCTCGGCGTCGATGCCTGGGTCAATTTCGGCAAGGGGCTCGCCAAGATCGCGGTGGTCGGTACGATCGCGGGGGCGATCCTTTGGAACGAGCACGACCGGGCGGAATCCTTCGCCCAGCTCGACCCGGGCGCGGCACTCCAGGGGACGCTCGCGCTCGCGCTGAAGATGATGGGCGGCATGCTCGCGGCCTACGCCGCCATCGCGCTCGGCGATGCCCTGTACCAGCGTCACCGCTGGCACGTGCGCCTGCGCATGACCAAGGAAGAGATGAAGCAGGAGCACAAGGAGAGCGAGGGCAGCCCCGAGGTCAAGGCTCGGATCCGTCAGCTGCGCCAGGCCCGGGTGAAGAAGCGGATGATGGCCGCCGTGCCCACCGCGACCGTGGTGGTGACGAACCCTACGCACTTCGCCGTGGCGCTCCGCTACGAGACCGGCATGGCCGCCCCCGTCTGCGTCGCCAAGGGTGTCGACTCGCTGGCGCTGCGCATCCGTTCGGTCGCCGCCGAGCACGACGTGCCGGTGATGGAGAATCCGCCGCTCGCCCGCGCCCTGCACGCGACGGTGGAGGTCGACCAGGAGATTCCCGCCGAGCACTATCGCGCAGTTGCGGAGGTCATTGGTTTCGTGCTTCGCCTGCGCCGACGGGCCGCCTGAGGCTCGATCCGCTTCCGCATGGGACGGCGAAGTCGTTCAGGCGCCACGGTTTATGCACCATTGTCCGGCAATGCTCCGGCAAGAGGCGCGGCGTTTGACGATCCACAGGGCTCGGTGCGGCGGCCATGTGCGAGGGATGGGTAGGGCCTGATGGCTGAGGTCAGCGGACCAGCGGTGCCGGCGTCCGGTTCGATCGATCGTTCGGAACGGCCCGGTCGGGTCGGCCTGCTGCTGATGCTGGCGGGGCTGCTCGTCGGCGCCGCGGTCGGGCTGTCCTTCGTCGCCAACGAGCAGGCGCAGCCGCTCATCCTCGCTCTGCTGGCGCTGCTCGCGATGGCGGGCGTGTTCTTCCTGTTCGCCCTGGCCATCGGCGCGCTGCAGCTCGCCGGCCCGGCCGCGCGCGACGACATCACCCGCGCCATCGTCGACGCCGCGCCCGAGGGCAAGCTCGTCGTCGAAGACAATGGCCGGATGATCTACGCCAACGAAGCCTATATGCGGCTGGCCGGCGGCGACAGCTTTTCGAACCTGCGCTCCATCGAGCGGATTTTCGTCGGGGCCCCGGAGGTATCGGAGGCGGTCTACCGGCTCGCGCAGGCCTCTCGCGACGATCGCGCCTATGCGGAAGAGATCCGGATGTCGCCGCCGCCGGGCGGCGCGCCGGATCGCGACTTCGCCTGGTACCGCATCGCGGTGCGGCCGATCCAGCGCCATCGCGGGTCCGCCGCCCTCTGGACGGTGAGCGACATCACCCACGAGCGTGAGCGCCAGGAAAACGTCTTCCAAGAACTCCAGCACGCGATCGACTATCTCGATCATGCGCCGGCCGGCTTCCTGTCGATCGATGCCGCCGGCTCGATCGTCTACATGAATGCGACGCTCGCCTCCTGGCTCGGCTACGACCTCGCCACCGTCGGCTCCGGCGGCCTGAAGCTCTTGGAAATCGCGCCCGGCGCCGACATGCTAACCACAGCGCCCGGTCTGCCCGGCGAGGTGCGCACCGACCGCTACGACATCGATCTGCGCCGTCGGAACGGTCAGCCGCTGCCGACCCGGCTCTACCACCGCGTCGCCTATGGGCAGGACGGGGCGCCCGGCCCTTCGCGCACCTTCGTGCTCAACCGCTCCGCCGGCTCGGATGCCGACGAGCCGCAGCGGGCGGCGGAGGTGCGACTGGCGCGCTTCCTCAACAACAGCCCGATCGCCATCGCCACCCTCGACCGCGACGGCCGCGTGATCCGCGCCAACGCCTCGTTCGTGCGCCTGTTCGCCGGGATGCCGCGCCAGCCGGCGGCGGAGGCCGGCCGCGACGCGCCCGACCCGATGATGCGCGACGCCGTGCTCGAGCGCGACCGCGGCGCCATGGAGGGGGCGCTGGCCCGTGCCGCCAACGGGTTCGGCGGTCTCGAACCGATCGAGGTCGGCCTGTCCGGTCCCGGCGATCGCTCGGCCCGCGTCTGGATGAGCCCGGCGGATGCCGACGGAACGCAGGGTCAGGACGCCGAGGGCAGCAAGGCCGGAAGCGACGGCGACCGGGAGCGGGTGATCCTCTACGCCCTCGACACGACCGCTCAGCGCCAGCTCGAACAGCAGATCGCCCAGACCCAGAAGATGGACACGGTGGGCCAGCTCGCCGGCGGCATCGCGCACGACTTCAACAACGTCCTTCAGGCGATCATCGGCTACTCGGACCTGCTGCTCGCCAGCCACCGGCCGACGGACCATGCCTTCCAAGACATCATGCAGATCAAGCAGAATGCGAACCGGGCGGCATCCCTGGTGCGCCAGCTGCTGGCCTTCTCCCGCCGCCAGACCCTGCGGCCGGAAGTGATGGATGTCGGCGAGGCGCTGTCCGATCTCACGCTGCTGCTCAAGCGTCTCCTCGGCGAGCGCGTGCAGCTCGATTTCCGTCACGGCCGTGAAATCTGGCCGATCAAGGCCGACGTGAACCAGTTCGAGCAGGTGATCGTGAACCTCGCGGTCAATGCCCGCGACGCGATGCCGGGCGGCGGCAGCCTGACGATCCGCACCGCCAACTGCCCCGTGGAAGGCGAGCGGCCGGCCGGCATCCCGGCGGGTGACCACGTGATGATCGAGGTGACCGATACCGGCGAGGGCATCCCGCCCGAGGTGCGCCAGAAGATTTTCGAGCCGTTCTTCACGACCAAGGAGATCGGCAAGGGCACTGGGCTTGGTCTCTCGACGGTGTTCGGCATCGTCAACCAGTCGGGCGGCGCCATCGACGTGCAGTCGACGGTGGGCGAAGGCACCACCTTCCGCATCTACCTGCCGCGCCACGAGCCCGGTATCGAGCCCCTGCCCGAGCCGCTGCCGCCGCCTCGGACGGTCTCCGAGCGGGACGTGGCCGCCCCGGCAAGGCCTGCCGTTCCCGACGATACCGAGCCGAAGCCGGCATCGGTCGAGACGACCCTCGCGAATCCGGCGGAGCCGGAAGCGGATGCCAAGCCTTCCGTCCCGCGCGCGCCGGAACCGCCACCGAAGCCGGCGACCGACCACACAGGTCAGGGCACCGTCCTTCTGGTCGAGGACGAGGATCCGGTTCGTGCCGTCAACTCCCGCGCCCTGTCGGCTCGCGGTTACACGGTGCTCGAAGCCGCCTCCGGCATCGAGGCCCTGCGCCTGATCGAGGAGCATGCCGACGGCATCGATGTCGTGGTGTCAGACGTCGTCATGCCGGAAATGGACGGTCCGACCTTGCTGCGCGAACTGCGCAAACATTATCCCGACCTGAAGGTGATCTTCGTTTCCGGCTATGCAGAGGATGCCTTCCGCAAGAATCTGCCCGAGGGCGAAACCTTCAATTTCCTACCGAAGCCCTTCAGCCTGAAGCAACTCGTCGAGATGGTGAAGCGCACCATGGCGAGCTGACTTTCGCGGAGGCTACGGCGTCGGCTCTCGATGGGAGAGCTCCTGCGAGGCCTTCCCGGCTTCGCTCCCGCGGTCGAGGCGGAAGGATGCAGCCTCGAACGGCCTTCGCGGGCTCGTGCCTCCCGCAAACGAAGTCCTACGGCCGTCAGTCTTCCGGCAGGAGGCCGGCTGCGAAAAGATGGGCCGGAGCGGAGGATAATAGGCGATGTCCCGCTGGTCGCTCCGGGATTCTGAAGCTCGACTTGCCTCGAGCGTCTCGCGAGGCCGCCGAGACGTCCCCTGCTTCGATCGAGCGGAGATCGACTCACTCCCCTGGATTATCGACCGGGATCCCGGCCGGAGCCTCCTCGGAATTGTCCTGCTCCGTCCGCAATCCGCGCCGCAGCTCGAACAGGCTCATCTGCAACAATGTCCGCTGCCGGAAGGTCGCATCGGGTCCCAAACGCTCCTCCGCCTCCCGAAGAAGCTGTTCAATCTCGCGAAGTTCGTTGAAGTCTCTCGACATGAAGACGGCCTTGTCGTGCACCCGATTTAGTTGAGCGAGGGTTCCTGTATTCGCGCTCGGCTCAGAAGAAACGAGCCTCAGTTATGAGACACATGAGTTCCTAAAGGCCTTTGGTGGAGCGCCAAACAAGACAATCCGATCCGCATTCCTCAATCAATCATCGATCCAATCGCATCATTTCTGAGTATATAATTTTCACCAAAGGTTATTTTCCGCTTATCAATCGACAGTGCGAATACGGTCACATACTTCGGCAAAGCGTCATCCAGATATGTGACCGGAATGCGCGGTCGGAACGAGAGTTCGCGACGCGTTGAGGACTCAGATACGCTCATCACTCCCTCTCAGCATCGATTCCGCCGACATATCCTCTACGCACCAATCCATCAAATCGCGTCATTCGCTCAGCTCGGGCTTCCCCCGTATTGTGCCTGGGGGAGACACAGTGTGTCGGCCATGACGGAACTTGAACCTGGCCCTTGCGCCACGAGAACAAAACAAGTACGAAATGGATCAGCTCCGGCGGATTGAGCGCCGTGCCCCTCCCATGCATAAGGATGCCGAGCGATGGCCCAGCCTGCGCTGAAGATGGTGGAATCCTCGACTATGGCAGCAGCGGACAAGGACAAGTCGAAGGCGATCGAGGCTGCGTTGACGCAGATCGAGCGCGCGTTCGGCAAAGGCTCGATCATGCGCCTCGGCAAGACCGACAAGGTGCAGGAGGTCGAGACCGTCTCGACCGGCTCGCTGGGCCTCGATATCGCGCTCGGAGTCGGCGGCTTGCCGCGCGGCCGGGTGATCGAGATCTACGGCCCGGAATCGTCGGGCAAGACGACGCTGGCGCTCCACACCATTGCCGAGGCCCAGAAGAAGGGCGGCGTCTGCGCCTTCGTCGATGCGGAGCACGCCCTCGACCCGGTCTATGCGCGGAAGCTCGGCGTCAACCTCGACGACCTGCTGATCTCGCAGCCGGATACCGGTGAGCAGGCGCTCGAAATCACCGACACGCTGGTGCGCTCCGGCGCGATCGACGTGCTCGTGGTCGATTCGGTCGCCGCGCTGACACCGCGTGCCGAGATCGAGGGCGAGATGGGCGAGAGCCAGCCGGGCCTTCAGGCCCGCCTGATGAGCCAGGCGCTGCGCAAGCTGACCGGCTCGATCTCGCGCTCGAACTGCATGGTGATCTTCATCAACCAGATCCGCATGAAGATCGGCGTGATGTACGGAAGCCCCGAGACGACCACTGGCGGCAACGCGCTCAAGTTCTACGCCTCGGTGCGTCTCGACATCCGCCGCGTCTCGACGCTCAAGGATCGCGACGAGGCGATCGGAAACTCAGTCCGCGTCAAGGTCGTCAAGAACAAGGTCGCTCCGCCCTTCAAGCAGGTCGAGTTCGACATCATGTTCGGCGAGGGCGTATCGAAGGTCGGCGAGTTGGTCGATCTCGGCGTGAAGGCCGGCATCGTCGAGAAGTCGGGCGCGTGGTTCTCCTACGACAGCCAGCGACTCGGCCAGGGCCGCGAGAACGCCAAAGGCTTCCTGCGCGATAATCCGGATATCGCCAACAAGATCGAAGCCTCGATCCGGCAGAATTCGGGGCTCGTCGCCGACCGCATCCTCGAGAATGCCAAGCCGACGGCAGAGGATCTGGACGAGGGCGAGGCGTAAGCGCATCGCCCGATCCGTCGGCATCGAAAGGCTCGCCGCGAGCAATCGCGGCGGGCTTTTCTTCGGTTGAACCCGCCCGGGTCAGAGCCCGGCGATCAGTCCGCCGGGTGACGGGCGTCGAACTCCGCCGCGAAGCGTGCACCGGGCCGGTCCATGCAGCGCTCCACCCACGCGTCGATCACGGGCCTGCCGGGCTTGCCGAACCACGCATAGGGCGAGTGCAGCAGGAGGTCGGCGGCGGTGAAGCGGTCGCCGAGGAGGTAGGCCGGTCCGTCAACGCCTCGGAGAGCCGCGCCTCGATCTCGGCCTCGGTTCGGAAGGTTCGGGCGAGCGCTGGATGATCGACGCCGACGGCCTTGAGCGTCAGCACCGGCTCGACGACGCCTGCATACCAAGCAAGCCAGCTCAGGTAGGGACCCCGCTGCGGGTCACCCGCAGGAATGCCCAGCCCTGCTTGCGGGAACAGATCGGCGAGATAAGCGATGATCGCGCTCGATTCCCACACTTGTACGCCGTCATGGACGAGAAGCGGCACCTTGCCGTCCGGATGGGGGTTGCGCGGGTCGCGGCCGCCCGAGCCGTCCATGCGCGGGATGGTGACGATTTCGATGCCGACCGCCTCCAGGGCGTCAAGTTCCTGGAGAAGCGCGACGATACGGGTCGAGCGGCTGCGGGGCGAGTGGAACAGGGTGATCATCGACGGTCTCCGGCTGGCGGGGTGACGGGGGACGTTGTAGCCAGGGTCACCTGTCAGTTTCCGTCAGTTGAGCGATGGCGCGCACCGATCGCCTTTTCCGTCTGCTGCACGCGATGCGCATCCTGCCGTCCCCGGTCACCGCGTCGCGCCTCGCGGAGGAGACAGGCGTGTCGCTGCGCTCGCTCTATCGCGATATCGACAGCCTGCGCGCGGCGGGCGCCCGCATCGAGGGCGAGCGGGGCTACGGCTACCGGCTGATCGAGGATGTCGCCCTGCCGCCGCAGACCTTCGACCGGCTCGAGATCGAGGCGCTGGTGCTCGGGCTCGCCGAAGTGCGCCACATGGGCGATCCGGCACTGGAGAAGGCCGCTGCCTCGGTGCTGGCGAAGGTCGCGGCGACCCTGCCCAGCGAGGCCGAGCAGCATCTCCTCCACGCTGTCTCGCAGGTCCGCCGTGCCGAGGCGCGTTTTCCCGCGATCCCCGACATGGAAACGATCCGATCCGCGTGCTGGCGCGAGGAGGCGCTGCGGCTCCGCTACGGCGACAAGGACGGCACGGTCACCGAGCGGACGATCCTGCCGCTCTCCGTGGTCTACCTCGACAGCAAGATGACGCTGCTGGCGTGGTGCGCCCTGCGCGAGGCGTTCCGCATGTTCCGCTTGGATCGCATCCGGGAGGCGCGTCCGGCCGGGGCCAGTTTCCGGCCGCGACGGGTGGCGCTGCTACGCGGCTACCTCGCCGAATTGCGGAGCGGACGTCCAATCGCGGAGCCGCCCGCGCTCGGGCGGAACGAGCCGACGTGACTTGCACAGCTTCGGCCCGTATGAGGGCCCGACAATGCTGCCGCGCTGCCTGCCAGCCGGCTCCCGACGCGACTTGATTTCCGAGCCTATCCGATGAGCGGCGTCAACGAGATCCGATCGACCTTCCTGGACTATTTCCGGGATGCCGGGCACGCGGTCGTGCCTTCGTCCTCGCTGGTGCCGAAGAACGATCCGACGCTGATGTTCACGAACGCCGGCATGGTGCAGTTCAAGAACGTCTTCACCGGCGTCGAGAAGCGGCCCTACGTCAAGGCGACCTCGTCGCAGAAGTGCGTTCGGGCGGGCGGCAAGCACAACGATCTCGACAATGTCGGCTATACCGCCCGGCATCACACCTTCTTCGAGATGCTCGGCAATTTCTCCTTCGGCGATTACTTCAAGGCCGATGCGATCGAGCTGGCCTGGACGCTGATCACGAAGGAATTTGGGCTGA
Source organism: Methylorubrum rhodesianum (assembly GCF_014199985.1). Classification (GTDB taxonomy): domain Bacteria; phylum Pseudomonadota; class Alphaproteobacteria; order Rhizobiales; family Beijerinckiaceae; genus Methylobacterium; species Methylobacterium rhodesianum. The sequence continues at coordinate 443,238 of NZ_JACHOS010000002.1, forward strand.
CGCCGGAGCGGCTGCTCGTCACCGTCTATGCCGATGACGACGAGGCGGCGGGCCTCTGGAAGAAGATCGCCGGGTTCGGCGACGACAAGATCATCCGCATCGGCACCTCCGACAATTTCTGGCAGATGGGCGATACCGGCCCCTGCGGCCCCTGCTCGGAGATCTTCATCGACCAGGGCCCGGCGCTCGCCGGCGGCCCGCCCGGTTCCCCGGACGAGGACGGCGACCGCTTCCTCGAATTCTGGAACCTCGTCTTCATGCAGTACGAGCAGGTCGAGCCCGGGGTGCGCAATCCCCTGCCCCGGCCCTCAATCGACACCGGCATGGGACTGGAGCGGATGGCCGCGATCCTCCAGGGCGTCCATTCGAACTACGACACCGACCTGTTCCGCGCCCTGATCGATGCGGTGGCCCACGCCGTGTCCCGGGCGCCCGAGCCCGCGACCCGCGCGTCCTACCGGGTCATCGCCGACCACCTGCGCTCGACCTCGTTCCTCATCGCCGACGGCGTGCTGCCCTCGAACGAGGGTCGCGGCTACGTGCTGCGCCGGATCATGCGCCGCGCCATGCGCCATCTCGAACTGCTCGGCGCCCGCGATCCGGTGATGTACCGCCTCGTGCCCACCCTGGTGCGCGAGATGGGTCAGGCGTTCCCGGAACTCGCCCGCAGCGAGGCGTTGATCTCCGAGACCCTGCGGCTGGAGGAAGGCCGCTTCCGCAAGACGCTGGAGCGCGGCCTCGCGATTCTCGACGCGGAGAGCCGTGATCTGAGCCAAGGCCAGAACCTGTCGGGCGAGACCGCCTTCACCCTCTACGACACCTACGGCTTCCCCCTCGACCTGACCCAGGACGCCCTGAAGGCCCGCGGTATCGGCGTCGACACGCAGGCTTTCGACGCCGCGATGCAGCGCCAGAAGCAGGCGGCGCGGGCGGCATGGCAGGGCTCGGGCGAGGCCGCCACCGAGACCGTCTGGTTCGGCATCAAGGAGCGCACCGGCGCCACCGAATTCCTGGGCTACGAGGCCGAGGCCGCCGAGGCCGTCGTCGGCGCGCTCCTGCGCGAGGGCGGCGAGGTCGAGGCGCTGAAGGCCGGCGAGAGCGGGATCGCCGTCGTCAACCAGACGCCGTTCTACGGCGAATCCGGCGGTCAGGTCGGCGATACCGGCACGATCTGCGGGCCCGGCCTCAAGGCGCGCGTGACCAACACCGAGAAGAAGCTCGGCGACCTGTTCGTGCATCACGTCATGGTCGAAGAGGGGACACTCGCCGTCGGCGCGGCGGTCGAGATGAAGGTCGATCACGCCCGGCGCGCCGCGATCCGCGCCAACCATTCGGCCACCCACCTGCTGCACGAGGCCCTGCGTCAGGTGCTCGGCGATCACGTCGCGCAGAAGGGCTCGCTCGTCGCGCCCGAGCGCCTGCGCTTCGACATCAGCCACCCGAAGCCGATCGACGAGGCCGAGCTCTCCCGCGTCGAAGAAATCGCCAACGCGGTGCTGCTTCAGAACGCGCCGGTGGTGACCAAGCTGATGGCGGTGGACGAGGCGATCGAGTCGGGTGCGCGCGCGCTGTTCGGCGAGAAGTACGGTGACGAGGTCCGTGTCGTCTCCATGGGCCGGCCGGTCGATGACGCCGGCCGCGAGGTCGAGGGCCGCCTGCCGAACTTCTCGATCGAACTGTGCGGCGGCACCCACGTCTCGCAGCTCGGCGAGATCGGACAGATCACCGTGATCGGCGAGAGCGCGGTCGGTGCCGGCGTTCGCCGGATCGAGGCGATGACCGGCACGGCCGCGCGCCGTCACCGCGCCGCCGAGAGCCGCACGCTGAACCAGCTCGCCGGGCTGCTCAAGGCGCCCGTGGGCGACGTCCCGGACCGGCTCTCCGCCCTGATCGAGGAGCGTCGCCGGCTGGAGAAGGAGCTGACCGACGCGCGGAAGAAGATCGCCATGGGCGGTGCGGCGGGCGGCGGCGACGAGGCCCGCGAGGTCAACGGCGTGAAGGTGATGGCCCGCGTGGTCGAGGGCGTCGAGATGCGCGACCTCAAGGGTCTGGCCGACGAGGGCAAGAGCCGCCTCGGCTCCGGGATCGTCGCCATCGTCGGCGTCTCGGCCGACGGCAAGGCGGGTCTCGTCGTCGGCGTCACCGAGGATCTCACCGACCGCTACGACGCCGTGAACCTCGTGCGCGCCGGTGCCGGGCATCTCGGCGGCAAGGGCGGTGGCGGGCGCCGTGACATGGCTCAGGCCGGCGGTCCGAACGGTGCCGGTGCGGACGCCGCGCTCGCAGCCATCACCGAGGCACTGGCGGCCGCCTGACGCGGCAGCGCCGACGCGCGGAAGGCGGTCGAACAAATTCCGGGACGATCACGGAACGGTGAGAGGGTTCGCGTCTTGGTTGGCCGCGACCCCCCCGCCTCCGGGCCTCGAGCCCGGTGCGACCCGCTCTCCGACCGGTCCCGAGCCGGATCGTGGAACGGGCGTCAACGTCCCCGTGAGCCGATGAAACTCTTCCGCTGCCAATCCTGCGACAACGTCCTGTACTTCGAGAACCGCGTCTGCGGGCGGTGCGGCCACCGGCTCGCCTACCTGCCGCAGCTCGGCCGAATTTCGGCCCTGGAACCGATCGGTGACAACAACGCCTGGACGCCGCTCGCGGTGCCCGATCGCCCGAGCTTCCTCTGCACCAACGCCGCGCACGACACCTGCAACTGGATGGTGCCTCCGGGCACGACCGACGCCTTCTGCCTCGCCTGTCGCCACAACGGCATCGTGCCGGATGTGAACGACCCGGTGAACCTGGAGCGCTGGCGCGAGATGGAGCACGCCAAGCACCGGCTGTTCTACACCCTGCTGCGCTGGAACCTGCCGCTGAAGACCCGCGCCGAGGATCCCGAGCACGGTCTCATCTTCAACTTCCTGGCCGATCCGCCGGATGCGAGCGGCCCCAAGGTGATGACCGGCCACGAGAACGGGATCATCACCATCGCCCTGGTCGAGGCCGATCCGGCCGAGCGCGAGAAGCGCCGTGCGTCCATGGGCGAGCCCTACCGCACACTGCTGGGCCATTTCCGTCACGAGGTCGGCCACCACTACTGGGACATCCTCGTGCGCGACCCCGGCAAGCTGGAGCCGTGCCGGGCGGTGTTCGGGGACGACTCGCAGGATTACGGCGCGGCCCTCCAGCGCCACTACGAGCAGGGCCCGCCGCCGAACTGGCAGGAGACCTTCGTCTCAGCCTACGCCACGACCCACCCCTGGGAAGATTTCGCCGAGACCTGGGCGCACTACCTGCACATCGTCGATACGCTGGAGATGGCGAGTGCCTTCGGCATGCAGGTGAAGCCGAAGGCCGATATCGCCGGTGAGCTCGCCGCGCGGGTCGATTTCGACCCCTATCGTGCCGACACGATCGAGCAGATCGTCGATGCGTGGCTGCCCTTCGTCTTCGCCATGAACAGCGTCAGCCGGGCCATGGGCGAAGGCGACCTCTACCCGTTCGTGCTCGCTCCGCCGGTGGTGCGAAAGCTCGGCTTCATCCACGACCTCGTTCACGGGCGGGTGTGAGACCGCGTCCGTCCGAACGCGGGAGGGCCGGGCCCGGCATCAGGCCCGCCCGGCCTCCGCCGAGAGCATGGCCGGGTCGATGCCGATCGCCTTGAGAACCTGATCGTACTTGGTGCCGAGCCCGGGATCGAAGATCAGCTCCGGATCGGCGGGGCAGTTCAACCAGCCGTTCGCGAGAATCTCGTTCTCGAGCTGGCCCGCCTGCCAGCCGGCATAGCCGAGCGCCAGCACGGCGTTCGAGGGGCCGCGTCCGTCGGCGATGGCGCGCAGGATTTCCACCGTGGCCGTGAGACACACCCCCTCGTCGATCTGCAGGGTCGATTGATCGATGTGAAAGTCGGCGGTGTGCAGCACGAAACCGCGCTTGGCATCCACGGGGCCGCCCATCAAAACCGGCATGTGCCCGACCCGCTCGCGCAGACGGATCGCGTCGGCCTCGCTGGCGATGTCGAGCTGGATCAGCAGATCCGGCATGCTGAGATCCGCCACGGGCTTGTTGACGATGATGCCCATCGCCCCGTCCGCCGAGTGGGCGCAGAGATAGATCACCGAGCGCGCGAATCGCTCGTCGCCGATCCCCGGCATGGCCACGAGGAATTGGCCGTCGAGATAGGCCGGGTCTTTGAGAGCGGGGTCGGGTCTCTGCATCGGGCTATGCTAATGCGGCGGCCGTCATTGATCCATAAGCCAAACGCGTGTGCGGGATGCCGGTGCCTCGACAGGTGCCTGTCGCGCGTCTAACGGTTCATGGCTTTTTCCCGAGGAGTGCGCGGATGACGATTCAGGTTGGCGATCACCTGCCCCAGGTCACCTTCCGGGTGAGCGGGCCGGAGGGTCCGCAGGCCAAGACGACCGACGACGTGTTCAAGGGGCGGCGTGTCGTGCTGGTCGGCGTGCCCGGCGCCTTCACACCGGCCTGCCACCGCAACCACCTGCCGGGCTTCGTCGCCAAGCGCGAGGAGATCATGGCCCGGGGCGTCGACGCGATCGCTGTGACCTCGGTCAACGACATCTTCGTGCTCAACGCGTGGCAGCAGCAGAGCGGCGCCGAGGGCATCGAGTTCCTGGCCGACGGCAATGCCGAGTTCGCCAAGGCGATCGGTCTCGAGATGGACGGGTCCGGCTTCGGTCTCGGCCCGCGGTCGCAGCGCTACGCGATGCTGGTGGATGACGGCGTCGTGCGGATCCTCAACGTCGAGGATACGCCGTCGAAGGCCGAGGTGTCGGGCGCCGAAGCGCTGTTGAAGGTGCTCTGACGGAGCGTTCCGAGCCCTCTCCCGGACCGGGAGAGGGCTTCTCGCACTACCCCTGCCAGCCATAGTCCCGCGCATCGTGCGCGGTGCGGTGGAAGCTCAGCCGCCGGTCGTATTCAAGCGGGTCCTTGGGCTGTACCAGGGCGCCGGGCGGGACGTTGAGCCAGTCCACGAGCCGGGTCAGCATGAACCGCATCGCCGCGCCCCGTGCCAGAACCGGCAACGCGCCGATTTCGGCGGAGTCCAGCTTCCGCACCGCGTTGTAGCCCGCGATCATCGCCCCTGCCTTGTCGCGGTGGAAGGTGCCGTCGGCGTCGAAACACCACGCGTTGAGGCTGATCGCCAGATCGTAGGCGAGGGCGTCGGTGCAGGCAAAGTAGAAGTCGATCAGGCCCGACACCGCGTCGCCGATGAAGAAGACGTTGTCGGTGAACAGGTCGGCGTGGATCACGCCGCCGGGCAGGCCCTGAGGCCAGGACGCCTCGAGGAAGTCGAGATCGACGCGGGTGCGGGCGGCGAGCCCCGGCGCCACCGTATCGGCCTGCGCCTCGGCCTGGACGAAGAGCGGCCGCCACGCCCCGACCGAAAGGTTGTTCTCGCGCACCATCGGGAAGTCGCGGCCGGCCGCGTGGAGGCCGGCCAGCGCCGCGCCGAGCGCCCGGCAATGCTCCGCGTTCGGACGGCTCAACGACACGCCTTCGAGGAAGGTGACGATCGCCGCCGGCCGGCCGCAGAGGCGTCCGAGGGCAGTGCCTGAGCGGTTGCGCACCGGCTGCGGGCAGGCGAGACCGGCCCGCGCCAGATGGCCCATCAGGTTGATGAAGAATGGCAGGTCCGCTTCGCTCACCCGCTTCTCGTAGAGGGTGAGAATGTAGTTGCCCGTGCTGGTGTGCAGGAAGAAGTTCGAGTTCTCGACGCCTTCCGCGATGCCCTTGCAGGAGAGCAATTCGCCGAGCTCGTACTCTTTGAGGAAGGCGCGCAGCGCCTCGTCGGATACGTCGGTGTAGACCGCCACGGGTGTCGCTGCCGGGTTCGCGCAAGAGAAAGGGGCGCCGTGGGCGCCCCTGGATGTCGTTCGGCCGGTTCAGAACCGGCGATGACGCCGCTTTACTCCGCGGCCTCGCTGCGCAGCTCGCGCGGCAGCGGGAAGGACATGTCCTCGACGGTCACCGAGACCTGATCCACCGTCACGTCGAAGCGCGCGGCGAAGGCGTCGATGATCTCCTCCACCAGAACCTCGGGGGCCGAGGCGCCGGCGGTAAGGCCGAGGCGACGCACATTCTTAAAGGCGTCCCAATCGATCTCCTCCGCGCGCAGGACGAGGCGGGTGATCGGGCAGCCGGCCCGCTCGGCGACCTCGCGCAGGCGCTGCGAGTTCGACGAATTGGAGGAGCCGACCACGATCAGGGCATCGACCCGCGGGGCGACCTCCTTGACCGCTTCCTGGCGGTTGGTGGTGGCGTAGCAGATGTCATCCTTGTGCGGCCCGTGGATGGCCGGGAACTTGGCCTTGAGCGCCTCGACGATGTGCTTGGTGTCGTCGATCGACAGAGTCGTCTGCGTCACCCAGGCCAGCGCCTGATCGGAAGGCGGGTTGAGCGCGTCGATCTGCTCGATGTCCTCGACCAGGGTGATCGAGCCCTTGGGCAGCTGGCCCATGGTGCCCACGACCTCCGGATGGCCGGAATGGCCGACGAGCAGGACGTGGCGTCCGCGCTTGTGGTGGATCTCGGCCTCGCGGTGGACCTTGGTCACCAGCGGGCAGGTGGCGTCGATGGTGGTGAGGCCGCGCGCATCGGCGTTCTGCGGCACCGTCTTGGCGACGCCGTGGGCGGAGAAGATGACGGGCGCGCCGCTATCGGGCACCTCGTCGAGCTCGCGCACGAACACCGCGCCCTTCCGCTTCAGGGTCTCGACCACGTACTTGTTGTGGACGATTTCGTGGCGGACGTAGACCGGCGCCCCGTAGATCGCCAACGCGCGCTCGACCACGTCGATGGCGCGCACCACGCCCGCGCAGAAGCCGCGAGGAGCGCAGAGCAGGATCTCGAGAGGCGGCTTGTCGCCCGTCACGGCCGGCTGCGGGACCCGGTTCGGGTCAGCGGTGAGGTTGATGGTGTCAGCGCTCATGATCCCGCGGATGTGGAGAGGGGTGGCCGGGTCTGTCAACAGCGGCCAGCCCGAAAGCCGCGACAGGCTTGCACCTGTCCGTCGCTTTTACATAGCACACATGCCGCGATCCGTGACCCCCGCCATCTGCCCGGGGGGCCTGCATCCTCGATCCTGTGGCAACGCGGCCCACCGCGGTGGCCGAGGCCGGGGATCGAGCGGGGGCCGGATATGTGACGAACGACACGCGAATCACCCTCGCGGCAGCGGGGCGAGCGGGCTAAGGGGAAGCCCTTCTCCCGTCCCGATCCAGCGAGGCACCAGGCTTTCATGGCGAGCGCCACGGACCATGCCAGCTTCCTGCCACCGGTGCTGACCTTCCTGTCGGCGGCGGTGATCGGCGTTCCGCTCGTACGCCTGCTCGGCCAGAGTGCGGTGCTCGGCTACTTGGTGGCGGGTGTGGTGATCGGGCCGGCGGGCTTCTCGCTGATCGCCGAGCCGGAGACGGCCGCGAGCGTCGCCGAGATCGGCGTGGTGCTGCTGCTCTTCATCGTCGGGCTCGAACTCGAGATCTCGCGGCTCGTCTCCATGCGGCGCGACATCTTCGGGCTCGGTGCCGCGCAACTGGCGCTGTGCTCGCTCGTCATCGGCGGCGCGGCCTTCGCCTACGGCCTGACGCCGTCGGCGGCGAGCGTCGTCGGCATCGCCATCGCGCTCTCGGCGACCGCCGTCGCGCTCCAGCTGCTGGAGGAGCGCGGCGATCTCGGCTCGCCCTACGGCGGGCGCTCCTTCGCGGTCCTGCTGTTCCAAGACATCTCGGTGGTGGCGATCCTGGCTCTGCTGCCGCTGCTGGCCTCGGCCGGGGCCACGCCGAAGGACGGCTGGCTCGACGAGGGACTGCGCTCCACCGGCCGTGCCGCCGTCGCGGTGGCGGGGGTGGTGCTGGTGGGGCGCTACGGCCTCAATCCATTCTTCCGTCTGCTCGCCGCCGCCGGCGGGCGCGAGGTGATGACGGCGGCCGCCCTTCTCGTCGTGCTCGGCACGGCACTGGTGATGGAGAAGGCCGGCCTCTCCATGGCGATGGGCGCCTTCCTCGCGGGCGTGATGCTCGCCGAGTCGAACTTCCGCCACCAGCTCGAAGCCGACATCGAGCCGTTCCGCGGCATGCTGCTCGGCCTGTTCTTCATGAGCGTCGGCATGTCGATCGACGGCGGTCTGCTCACGCATCATTGGCTGGCGCTGCTCGCGGCAACCATGGCGGCGATCGCGGTGAAGATCGCACTGGTGGCCGGGCTGTTCCGCCTGTTCGGCTCGCCCTGGCTCGACGCCCTGCGCGGCGCGGCGGTGCTGGCACCGGCCGGCGAGTTCGCCTTCGTGATCCTGCCGGCGGCGGGCGACCTGCGCATCCTCGGCTCGGAGGTGACCCGCTTCTGCGTCGCGCTCGCCGCCCTCACCATGCTGGTCGGCCCCATCGCCGCCAAAGGGCTCGACGCGCTAATCGCCCGGCGCCCGAAGGAGGCCGAGCCGCCCTCCGACGTCGGCGAGGCACAGGAATCCGGCGATACCCGCGTGCTGGTGGTGGGCTTCGGCCGCTTCGGGCAGATCCTGGCGCAGGTGCTGCTGGCGGAGGGCATCAACATCACCGTCATCGACAAGGACGTCGAGCAGATCCGCAACGCGACGAGCTTCGGCTTCCGCATCTATTACGGCGACGGCACCCGGCTCGACGTGCTGCGCGCCTCCGGCCTCGCGAAGGCAGAGCTCATCTGCGTCTGCATCGACGACGCGCCGGCGGCCTTGAAGATCGTCGACATGGTCCACGAAGAATTCCCGAACGTGCGCACCTACGTGCGCGCCTACGACCGGACGCATGCCATCGAACTGATGAACCGCGACGTCGATTTCCAGCTTCGCGAGACCGTCGAATCCGCCCTCGGTTTCGGCCGCGCCACCCTCGAGAGCCTAGGGCTCACCGCCGAGGCGGCCGCGCGACGGGTCGAGGACGTGCGCAAGCGCGACGTCGCCCGCCTCGTGCTCCAACAGGCGGGAGCGATGCCCGACGGCTCCGGCTGGCTGCGCGGCACGCCGGAATTGCGGCCCGAGCCGCTCACCGCACCGAAAAGTCCGTCGCGGGCGCTCAGTGCCGAGACCCGCGGCCTGATCGAGCCGCAGCCGCACGAATCCGCCGCCCGCGCGCTCGAACCCGAGGATGCCGAGCCGAATGCCTGAGGCGGGCGAAGCTCCGGTGCCGGAGCCGAGGCCGGACGAGGGCGGGGCGCGCTTCGTCTCGGGCTCGATCCTGCGCCACGTCGTGGTGATGAGCGCGACCGGCTCCGTGGGCCTGATGGCGATCTTCGCCGTCGATCTCCTGTCGCTGTTCTACGTCTCCAAGCTCGGCGATCCGGCGCTGACCGCCGCCGTGGGTTTCGCCTCGATCGTCCAGTTCTTCGCCATCGCCATCAATATCGGCCTGATGATCGCGGCCGGCGCCCTGGTCTCGCGGGCGATCGGCTCGAACGACCCGGAAGGGGCGCGGCGTATCGCGACCTCGGTCACGATCCACTGCCTGATCGCCTCCGGGATCCTGGCCGCCTTCCTCATCGCCGTGCTCGATCCACTGCTCAGGGCGATCGGCGCGGAGGGCCACACCCTCGACGTCGCCAAGCGCTACCTCTGGATCAGCCTTCCGTCGAACCTGCTGCTCGGGCCGGGCATGCTGTTTACAGGACTCCTGCGCGCGGTCGGCGCGGCGCGGGAGGCGATGTACGTGACCCTGGGCGGTGCCGTCGTCACCGTCTTCGTCGATCCCCTCCTGATCTTCGGCTTCGGTCTGGGCGTCGACGGTGCGGCGCTGGCGGTCTGCGTGGCGCGGGTCACCTTCGTGGCCGTCGGCTGGGCCGGCGTTCGCCGCTACCGGCTGCTCGAAGCGCCGCGCCTCCGCGCGGTTCTCGGCGACCTGCCGCTGGTGAGCCGTATTGCGGGACCGGCCGTGCTCACGAACCTGGCCCCGTCCGTCGCCAGCGCCTTTGTCGCGCATGCCCTGTCCGGCTTCGGGCCGCCGGCCATTGCCGGCAATGTCGTCATCGAGCGCCTGGCGCCCGTCGCCTTCTGCGGGCTGTTCGCGATGTCGGGATCGATCGGCCCGATCCTGGGCCAGAACTGGGGCGCCGCTCGCTTCGACCGGATGCGGGGGGTGCTCCGGGCCGGCGCGGGAGTCACGGCGCTCTACGTGGTCGTCGTCTGGCTTCTATTGGCGCTGGCGCGTTCGCCCCTGGCCGGTGCCTTCGAACTCAAGGGCGTGTCGGCCGAGCTGTTCGGCTTCTTCTGCCTTGTGAGCGGGCCGGTCTGGTTCTTCAACGGTCTCCTGTTCCTGGCCAACGCCTCGTTCAACAATCTCGGATTCCCGTTCATCTCGACCGTGCTGAACTGGGGCCGGGCCACGCTGGGCACGGTCCCGCCCGCTCTGTTGGGAGCGGCGTGGTACGGACCGGAAGGCGTGATCGCCGGCACGGGCATCGGTTCGATCGCCTTCGGGGTGGCCGGTCTCGCCCTCGCGTTCCGAACGGTCGGTCGGCTCGAGCGGGGTGTGAGCACCGAAGCGGGCCCCGTTCTCGATCCGCCCGCGGCCGACGAGGCGGTGCAGGCCGCGCCGTCCAGCGGGATGTCGCTGTGACGTTTCCGGCGCCCCATCGTCGCTATCCCTAGGGAAATCGGCGCGAAATCGGGCTTGGCGCTGGCCAGCCCCGCTCGGTTGCGACACACTCGCCGCCGAGGCCGTTCCGGCGAGCCTCCGCGCGCGAGTGTCGACGGCCATCGCCGGCGCCCGGCCGGAACGAAGATGGGCCCGCGTCATGCGCTCGTTGTCACGGCGCGATCGTGACAGGGCCCGGAGAGGTTCGGCATCCGGACCGTTGCTGCTCCCGTGAGGCGCCCGGCCATGTACACGATGTTCGACATCCTCCAGAGCCAGGGCGACGCGAGCGTGCAGGCCTTCGGGCAGCAATTCGGCCTCACGCCGGAACAGACACGCCGCGCCATGGAGGCTCTGCTCCCGGCCCTGTCCATGGGCATCCAGCGCAACGCCGGGGCCGATCCGATGGGGTTCGGGCGCCTGTTCGGGCTCGCGCAGCCGGGACGAGCGCAGCCCCCAGCAGGCGCAGATATGCTGGCAGGATTGTTCGGCTCGCCGATGATCGCGCAGGCGGTGATTCAGCAAGCTTCGGCGGCGAGCGGAGTCGGCGCCCAGGCCCTGCGCCAGATGCTGCCGATCATGGCCGGCATGATCGTGGCCGGCATCGTCCACCTGCTTCTCAACGCACCCGCCCCGGCTCCGGCGGCAGAACCCCCGCCCTCCCCCTACCCGGTCGGCACGCTGTGGACGGATTGGCTCAACGGGCTCAGTGCGGCCGCTGCGCAGATGACGCCCTCCGCATCGCCTTCGGCTCCGCCGCCCGAGCGGCGCGCGACCGGCCGCAAGCCGGAGGCCGCGCCGCTGCCCGACGCGACGAAAGCCTCGATGGAAGTGATCCAGCAGATGCTCCAGACCGGCGCCGAGGTTCAGGAGCAGAACGTCAAGGCGATGAAAGAGGTGTTCGAAGCCTTCTGGAGCCAGCCGAAACCGGAGGCTCAGCCGTCGGGCACCGGAGAAGCTCCGGCGTCTTCGCCGACAACCGCACCCGGAAAGGAAGGGGCGTCCGCGTCGAAGCGCAAGCCGGGTAGCAGGAATTGATCATCCAAGGCTCGGCGAGGCTTCTCGTTCCGCGCCGTGAGGACTGGACGATGCATCCTCCGACCGCATCGTCGCTGCGATGAGAGATGATCCCGGACGGTCTATTGTATCGTGGGGAAGTTCACGATCTTCGGATATGCCTGCATCAGCGTGCTTCCGAAAACCTGCATTCCGGCCAGAACCGCCAGTCCGATGAAGACGCAGATCAAGCCGTATTCGATCGTGGTCGCACCATCGTCATGCCGTGAGAACCGCCGAGAAACGCCGAGCAGCGGAGCGATGTAGCGCGCAATCGGCCGGGCGTAGGAGAGCGGAGACACGGCAGATCATTCCGAACCGATTGCTGTAGCGGAACGTTAGCGGCCGAAACTTGCAGCGAACTTAAGGGCTTTGCAGAAAAACCGCCCTATCGCGCGCCTCCCTCCGCCAAGGAACATCATTCGTCGCTGGAAAGGCGGAAACATTCGAAAGACGTCTTTCGACGCGTTGGGGCCGAGCGGGCCTCCGGTCGAACGAATCGAGCGACCAGCGACACGGCCCGCCTTCCTCGGACGGCACCGGATCATGTCGGCGCCGTCCGATCCTCACGCAACCGGCTGAACGCTCAGTCCTTGCCGGTCTCCTTGCGCAGGGCGTCGATGCGCTTCGACGCCTCCGCCTTGTCGAGATCGGCCTCGTAGGCGTCGGGCGCCTTGGCCTGCTCGGACAGCGTCTTCAGGTAGGAGGCCTGCGCTCCCGTCATCGGCTCGGAGCCGGTCGTCCACTCGTCCGGGTCCTTGATCCGGTTCGACTCGTCGGTCGGATCGGATTTCGGATTCTCGGCCGCAGCTTGGTCCTTGGTCGTCTTGCCAGTCATCGGCATACCCGTCTCGTTCATGAATTGTTCTCATGAACGCGGGGCCGGCCGCGAGGTTCCGAGCGCCTCGACGAGCTCGGAACCTCGCGCGATCCTCAGGCGGCGACGGCTCGCGGCTGCACCTCGTCGAGGTAGTCGTCCATCAGCGTCTTGGTCAGGGCGCCGGGCGTGAAGCGGTAGGGACCGATCTCGGAGACCGGCGTCACCTCGGCGGCGGAGCCGGTGATGAAGCACTCGGAGAAGCCCGTCATCTCCTCGGGGCGGATCCGCCGCTCGACGACCTCGATCCCACGCCGCTTGGCCAGCTCGATCACGGTCTGGCGGGTGATGCCGTTGAGGAAGCGGTCGGCCTGGGGCGTGTGGATCACGCCGTCGGCGATGAAGAAGACATTGGCGCCGGTGCATTCGGCGACGTTGTCCTCCCAGTCGAGCATCAGCGCGTCGGCATAGCCCTTGTTCTCGGCCCGGTGCTTGGAGATCGTGCAGATCATGTAGAGGCCCGCCGCCTTCGAGGTCGAGGGCGCCGTGCGCGGATCGGGGCGGCGGTAATCGGCGATATCGAGGCGGATCCCCTTCATCTTGGTCGCCGGATCGAAGTAGCTCGGCCATTCCCAGGCGGCGATGGCCAGATGGATGGTGTTCTTCTGGGCCGCGACGCCCATCATCTCCGAACCGCGCCACGCGACCGGGCGCAGATAGGCATCCTGCAGGCCGCTGGTCGCCAGCACCTGGGCCTTCGCCGCCTCGATCTGATCGACGGAGTAGGGAATCTCGAAATCGAGGAGCTGGGCCGAGCGGCGCAGGCGCTCGGAATGCTCGCGGCTCTTGAAGATTCGGCCGCCATAGGCCCGCTCGCCCTCGAACACCGACGATCCGTAGTGGAGGCCGTGGCTGAGCACGTGGATCTTCGCCTCGCGCCACGGCACCATGACGCCATCGAACCAGATCGTGCCTTCGCGCTCATCGAAGGGAATCACGGACATCTCTCGAAGTTCCTCTGCGCGGCCTCGGCGAAGCACGGGGTCGCAGGGTGGGGCAGGAGCCGGCGCGCGAACGCAGAACGAGGCAGCGGGCAGCTGTACCGGCAGGGTTGACGGGTAGCAACGGGGCTGAGATATGTCAACAACACTGACTTATCTTCCGGGACCGCCGAGGCCCTGCGACCTGCCGCCGACCGAGGTATTCACGACGTGAGCCGTGCGATAACGCCCGACGCAAATACAGCGGTCCAGGCTCCCGGTGAGGCTTCGCTTCCGAATGGGCCCGCCACGGGCGGCGACAGCGACGACCTGATCGAGCTTCTGTTCTTCGCCTATCGCGATTTCGTCGGCGATCCCGATCGGATTCTGGCGCAGTACGGCTTCGGACGTGCGCACCACCGGGTGCTGCACTTCGTCGACCGCTATCCCGGCCTCACCATCGCCGAACTCCTCGATATCCTGCGCATCACCAAGCAGAGTCTCAACCGGGTGCTGAAGGACTTGATCGATCAGGGCTATGTCGAGCAGCAGACCGGCACCAGCGACCGGCGCCAGCGGCTCCTGTTCTGCACCCCGTCCGGCCGGGCGCTGACGGCCGACCTCACCCGCGTGCAGGTCCGCCGGATCGTGCGCGCGCTGGACGCGCCGGCCGAGGAGGATGAGACGGAGGGCGGGCGCGGCACCCGCGCGGCCTCCGCGCAGGATTTCCTGCTGGCGATGATCGAACCGGCGGAGCGCGCCGCGATCCGCCGGCTGATGGCGCGCCGCGCGACGGTGCGCGCCTGATGTCGGCCGAGACCGCGCTCAAGGCGCGCCCCGAGCTTCCGGACCACGCCCCGCACGTCCTCCTCGTTGATGACGACCGGCGGGTGCGCGAACTGTTGTCCCGCTTCCTCTCCGAGCAGGGATTTCGCGTGACGGCGGCGGCGAATGCGGCCGAGGCGCGTCTGCGCGGCCAGTGCTTCGTGTTCGACGCCCTCGTGCTCGATGTGATGATGCCGGGCGAGAGCGGTTTCGACTATGCCCGCTCGGTGCGCGAGACCTCCCGGGTGCCGATCCTGATGCTGACCGCCCGCTCCAACCCGAACGACCGGGTGACGGGCCTGGAGATCGGCGCGGACGACTACCTGCCCAAGCCCTTCGAGCCGCGCGAACTGATCCTGCGGCTCAACAACATCATCCGCCGCCACGCCGCCCCGGAGGCACGGGCCTCGAACGACGCCTCGGTCAGCTTCGGCCCCTTCAGCTTCCGCGCCGACCGGGGCGAGTTGCGCCGGGAGAACGAACCGGTGAAGATCACCGAGCGTGAGCGCGAGATCCTGACCATGCTGGCCCAAGCGCGGGGCGGCAATGTCGAGCGCGAGACGCTCGCGGGCAACGGCGGGTTGGCGGCCGAGCGCACCATCGACGTGCAGATCAACCGCCTGCGCCGCAAGATCGAGCCGGATCCGGCCAATCCGAGCTTCCTGCACACCGTTCGCGGCGTCGGCTATCGCCTCGCCATCGATTGAGGATCCCATGGCGGCCCCCGCCGGCCTCTCCTCGACCGAACCTCGCCGGGCCGGTGCGCTCGGCGGATTTTTCGGCCGAATCCGGAAGCTCTGGCGGCGCATCAGCCGGGCCATCGGCGACGCCCTGCCGAAGGGTCTCTACGCCCGCTCGCTGATCATCATCATCGCGCCGATGGTGCTGCTGCAATCGGTGATCGCCTACACCTTCATGGAGCGGCACTGGCAGCTCGTGACCCGCCGGCTCTCGGCGGCGGTCACCGCCGACATCGCCGCTCTGATGGACATCTACGAATCCTACCCGCAGGACAGGAACGCCGAGACGCTCTCGCGCATCGCCGGCGAGCGGCTGAACCTCGACATCGACATCCTGAAGGGCGCCAAGCTGCCGAGTCCGGGGCCGCGCCCATTCTTCTCGATCCTCGACGAGGTCCTGTCGGAGGAGATCCGCCGTCAGATCCGTCGCCCGTTCTGGATCGACACGGTGGGGCGCTCGAACCTCATCGAGATCCGCGTGGCGATCCCCGAAGGCGTGATGCGGGTCACCGCCCGGCGAAACCAGGCCTACGCCTCGAACTCGCACATTTTCCTGCTCTGGATGACCGGCTCGTCGCTGGTGCTGCTCGGCGTGGCGATTCTGTTCCTACGCAACCAGATCAAGCCGATCCTGCGGCTCTCGGCGGTGGCGGAAGGATTCGGCAAGGGCCGCGAGATCGAGTTCAAGCCCCGCGGCGCTCGGGAAGTCCGGCAGGCGGGGCACGCCTTCATCGAGATGAAGCGGCGCATCGAGCGCGCCATGGAGCAGCGCACGGCGATGCTCAACGGGGTCAGCCACGACCTGCGCACCATCATCACCCGCTTCAAGCTCTCGCTTGCCCTGGTGGAGCAGACGCCGGAGGTCGAGGATCTCCAGCGCGACGTCGACGAGATGAGCCGGATGCTGGAGGGCTATCTCGCCTTCGCCCGGGGTGATTCCGCCGAAACCGCCGCCGAGACCGACATGCGGATCCTGCTCGAGGATCTGCGCAGCGATGTCGAGCGGCTCGGCGCCCATGTCGAGGCGGTCGAGATTGAAGGGAGCCCCCTCGTGACCGTGCGGCCGGACGCGATGCGCCGCTGCCTCTTCAACCTCGCCGCCAACGCCGCACGCTACGCCGACACCGTCGCGATCTCAGGAAAGCGCGAGCACCGCGCCTTCCTCGTCGCCATCGACGACGACGGACCCGGCATCCCGGTGGAGAGCCGCGAGGAGGTGTTCAAGCCGTTCGTACGGCTCGACGATGCGCGCCAGGATGCCGGCGGCTCCGGGCTCGGTCTCGCCATCGCCCGCGACATCGCCCGCGCCCATGGCGGCGACGTCACCCTGCAGGACAGCCCGTTGGGCGGCCTGCGGGCGACGGTTCGCATTCCGGCCTGAGCGACAATCCTGCGACCCTGCGCCTGCGACCCTGCGCCGTTGAAACGCTCAGAGATTCTGAAGCGCGGGAGTTTCCTCCAGAGGAACGGCGATGCTAAGACCGCTCCGCATTATTGTTCGGGCCGCGCCGCGGTCCCTCCATGAACGCGAGTGACGTCGAATGAACCCGCTGGTGCCGCTTTCCATCGTGCTGCTCATCCCGATCGCGGCCGTCTGCGCCGTGCTCTTCACGGATACCGGGATCGAGCCGGCGCTGTTCTACGCGGCGGTCAAGACGTTCGCGATCCTGTTCGTGGTCGGCGGCGCGATCTCGTTTGCCGCCAGCCGTCTCGCCGAGCGCACGAACGGCTGACTCGCGGCGTCGACCGACGCCTGACGGAAGGTCGAAGCCATGCTGCGTATCGTGCCTTCCTTCGGCCGGATCGGCGACGAGAACGCCTTCGCGGTGCTGGCCCGCGCCGGTGCCCTCGCGGCGCAGGGCCGAGATATCGTCAATCTCGGCATCGGCCAGCCGGATTTCCCGACGCCGCCCCATATCGTCGAGGCGGGCCTCAAGGCGTTGCGCGACGGCCACCACGGCTACACGCCGGCCGTCGGCATTCCGCCGCTGCGCGAGGCCGTGGCGCGGGACATCCATCACCGCCACGGCGTCGAGGTCTCGCCCGACTCGGTGATGATCGTGCCGGGCGGCAAGGTCACCATGTTCATGGCGATCCTGATGTTCGGCGAGCCCGGAGCCGAGATCCTTTACCCGGACCCCGGCTTCCCGATCTATCGCTCGATGATCGAGTTCACCGGGGCGACCCCGGTGCCGGTCCCCATCCGCGAGGCCAACGGCTTCGCCTTCTCGGCGGAAGAGACGCTGTCGCTGATCACGGAGCGCACGCGCCTTCTGATCGTCAACTCACCGGCCAATCCGACCGGCGGCGTCACGCCGAAGGCCGAGATCGGCGCCCTAGTGAAGGGGCTTGCCGCCCATCCCGACCTCGCCATTCTCTCCGACGAGATCTACGGCACCATGACCTATGACGGGCAGGCGCACCTGTCCCTGCTCGCCTATCCCGAGATCCGCGACCGGCTGATCTATCTCGACGGTGCCTCGAAGACCTACGCGATGACGGGCTGGCGGCTCGGCTGGTCGGTCTGGCCGAAGCCCCTCTACGACGCCGCCCGGAAGCTCGCGGTCAATTCGTTCTCCTGCGTGAATGCTGCTGCTCAGTGGGCCGGCATTGCGGCGCTTGACGGTCCGCAGGATTGTGTCGCCGCCATGCTCGCCGAGTTCGACCGGCGCCGGCGCCTCGTTGTGGACGGCCTGAACCGCCTGCCGAACGTTTCCTGTACGACGCCGACGGGCGCGTTCTACGCCTTCCCGAACGTCTCCCGCACCGGCTGGAAGGCCAAACCATTGGCGACCGCACTCCTCGACGAGGCAGGCGTCGCGGTGATCGGCGGGCCGGATTTCGGCGTATTCGGGGAAGGGTATCTGCGCCTCTCCTATGCCAACTCCGCTGAGAACATCGCCCGCGCGCTGGAGCGGATGGAGCGGTTCCTGACCGAGCGCTCGCCCGGCTGACCCGGCGGAAGCATCCGCCTCCCCCACGACAGGTTTCGAGAACCACTGCCTACGTTTCCGGCAGATTCGTTCAATCTCGGCCTTTCTCGATTTTCCATGCATCCGAATTCGAGGCTCGGGCGTTACCGGCCCATGCTTCGCTGCGCCTGGATCGCGGCGGACGTCACAACGACGGAGTTGCTCGAATGAAGATCAAGACCCTTCTCGCCGCCTCGGCCATCGTCCTTGCCGTGCCCATGGCGGCCCAGGCTCAGGGCACCCTTCGCGGCGCAGAGCGCGGTGCTCAGGAAGGCGCGGAAGCGGCCGGCCCGATCGGCGGCATCGTCGGCGGTGCGGTCGGCGCCGCCACCGGCACGATCGGCGGCATTCTCGGCGTCGAGGATCGTCCGCGCTTCCGTTCGTATGTCCGTGAGCGCAACGTCCGCTCGTACGACTACGACGGCCGCGTCGTCGTCGGTTCCACGCTGCCGTCTTCCGGCGTGACCTACTACGACGTCCCGTCCGAGTACAACGTGACCCGTGGCACCCGCTACACGGTCGTGAACGATCGTCCGGTTCTGGTGGATGGTCGTCATCGGATCATCGAAGTGCTCGACTAAGCACTCGCTCAATGGGCCGCCCGATCAGGGCGGCACCAACCGGCCCCGGCACCCTGTGTCGGGGCCGTTTCTTTATGCATCGGCTTCGAGATGATGCGCAGCGTTCCATGCGAGGACCGCTCATGCGAACCGCCAAGCCGATCTCGCGAAGCGGTCGTACTCTGCTCCCCACATAAACCGGCTTTCCGCCGCGTTGTCGGACGCAACGGTCTATGTCTTCGATCGTTTATTCGTGCGAGACGATGCTTCAGCAGATCAGGACTGACGATGAGCGGCCCCGACACAGCGCCCGAAAAGCTTGCCGACAGCCCACCACTGCCGGAATCTGTACGTGACCATCTTGGTCACGAGCTGCGCGGGGTCCTCACCGAGTCCGCGCCGGAGCCGCGCTACCTCGGCGATGAACCCACCGTTCCGGAAAAGTTCGAGCCGCAGATCCGCCGGCTTGAGACACGGCTGAAGACGCACGAGGAAGGTACGGAAGCCGTGGAACAGGCGCTCGACCGGATCCTCGACGCCTTCGGGGTCACTCCTCGCGAGGATGAGGGCCGGAGGTAACGCTCACGCCCTGCGCGCCGCTAGGAGATCGCGGATCTCGGCCAGAAGCTTCACATCTTCCGGCACCTCGGCCTCGGGCTTCGGCTTGGCCTCTTCCCGGGATTTCAGAGCGTTCATGGCTCGGATCACCATGAATAATACGAAGGCGATGATCGTGAAGTTGACTGCCAGCGTCAGAAACTGGCCGTAGCCGATCACCGCGCCGACCTTCTTCGCCTCGGCATAGGGCATACCCGACTGCACCTTGGACGAGAGCGGGATGTAGTAGTTGGAAAAATCAAGGCCGCCCGTCACCGCGCCGATGATCGGCATGATCACGTCCTGAACCAGCGAATTGACGATCGCGCCGAACGCCGCGCCGATGATCACGCCGACGGCGAGATCGACCACATTCCCGCGCAACGCGAATTTCTTGAACTCTTCAAGCATGCCCGGTCTCCTCCGGCGTCGCGGATCGAGCGCGCCCTCAGCGAAGCTATGCCGGACGTTGCGGCTGCCAAGTGGACGCCCGTGACGGACATGATGCGACGGCTGAGCGATACCGAGGCCGGGATCGGCTGCGGATGGTTCGCAGGGCGACACCTGACATGCCGAGACATGCCAGTCTGTACGGCCAAGCCAGAAGTAAATCGCCCGATGCGGTAATCTTCCGCCTTTGAGATCCTCTAAGCTGGCAGTCGTCGAGAAAAATTGGGAAACAAACGACTCAGCTTTTCCGGCGGCCCGTCCTGCGGCTGACGTCGGATATGCGCATTTTCAACGCCCGTTTAGGATCAGTTCATTTTTAGATTGCTACCGAGAACCGACTACTCCCATTGCACCCGCCCTTGCCGAGGTACCACTTCGGATGCCCGACGAACCGACTCATCCCACTTTGCCAGAAGATCCCGGATCAAACCAGGGTGAACCGGCAAATGCTGTCACGGGGCACCTCACCCTCGCTCTGCGCGACTACTTCGACCTCGCCGGGCAAGCGCCCCTTCCCGGCCGACTCGCCGAGCTTCTGCAGCAGTTCGAGATCGCGCTCGCGGCTCACGGCGGGAAGATCGAGGCCATCTTCCGCGATGATCTGGTGAGGGCGCTGCCGATGCTGCGCACGTTCGCGATCTCGCTCACCGCCAATCCGACCCGAGCCGATGACCTTGTTCAGGAAACGATGGTCAAAGCCTGGGCGAATCGGGAGCGGTTCACGCCGGGCACGAACTTCACGGCGTGGCTGTTCACCATCCTGCGCAACCAGTTCTACACCGAGGTTCGCAAGGGGCGGCGCGAGGTGGAGGACGCCGACGGCGTTCACGCCGGCACGCTCACCGCCCATCCCGATCAGGAGCACGCGGCGGGCTTGCGGATGGTGATGAATCTGATCGGCACGCTGCCGTTGCCGCAGCGGCAGGCACTGCTGCTGGTCGGCGCCGAGGGCTTCACTTATGAGGAAGCGGCCGAACGGCTCGGCTGTCAGGTCGGCACGGTGAAGAGCCGTGTCAGCCGCGCCCGCGCCTTCCTGATCGATTCCTTCGACGGATTGCCGGACGGCTTGGCGGCGCGGGCCTGACCCGCGCCGTCGTGTAATTCCTCAACGAAGTTTGTCCTGATTTCGGGGGCCGCCCGAGGGACCTCCTCAATCGAATTTAACTCGACTCTCTTAGAACATTGCCCTTGCGTGCTGCTGCTCTCAAAGAACTTTGACTTTGATGACAATCGGCCTCTGCAGCCCTCCTAGTCGCGCGCTCATGCGTTCGGCACGATAGCACAACGTAGGGCTCTCCTGCGCTCCGATGAGGGGCGGAGCTTGGGGAGTTGGCGGGCTCCCATGAGGCTGCACTCACGCCAGCGTAAGGCCATCTGAGTGCAAGGGGACGCCAGGGACGGATTGCGGCACCCAGGGCGACCGGTTTCGACACCGCCACGGCCCGAACTTGCTCGCTGCGCCGGATCGATCGGGGCCTCGACATCTCCCGACGAGCTGGGTCGGCTTCAACCACAACGTCGAACCTTGTCGCGCATCCGCGGCGGGACCGCAGGCTCCGCGACGTCGTCCGGGACGCGGCCCCATGACAATTCGTTCGCACTTCGCCGGCCTGGTTGAGCAACCCAACCGCCGGGATGGGGGCCGCGCAAGAATGATCGGAGAAGCCGGGCGTGCCCCCCACCCTCCGGCGGGATAAATTCTCTAGAAAGCCTGTCCTGATTTTGGCGTGCGCTGAAGGCGCGCTCTCAACAAAGTTTGTCTCGATTGCCAGAGAAGGCTGAACTTCGTGGGGTTTGTCGCGATCAGGCCAGCGCGTCGCGGCTGCACGGAGGGCGTGAACGGGGCCTTCCGAACGCCTCTGGCAGCCCCCGTCTGGCCCGCCTCCGGTGACGGACGGGATGCGCTGGGTCGAACGCGCCTCCACGAGCGTCCGCGAGCCCAGGAGCCAGGCGCGGAAGCGATCTGTCGGCCGCGCTCGGTCGGGACAGGAGCCGTGACTGACCCCGCTTCACGAACCCGAAAAGGCCGTCGTGCCTGCGCCTGCGGGGGCGGGAACCGGAACTGGGGCCAGAATCGACCGGCGGGCGGGATCGACTTCGGGTGAAGCTGCCATCCCGATGGCTCTCGCGGGCCCGCCCTATCGGTCCGCCCCACTTTGCTTTCGGCAAGGCTGCAAGGACAATGCCGACGTGGCGGATTCGCGACGGCCGGAGCCGCAGAGGAAGACAGCACGTGCGCGTACAACCTCTTGACCTGACGACCGACGGTGACCCGCACCCGATCAAGAGGCTTGCCCGCCTTGCGCTGCCCGAACCGCTCCGTGAGGCGGATGTCGCAGAGGATTTCGACCGTTGGATACGCGACAACGTCCCGAGCGAGAGGGACCGGATCGGCATGTTCGACCGGTTCGGAACACCGCCGCTGACGCAGCGCGAGCACGCCTTGTTCACGCTGCTGTCGATCCTGGCGATCGAGCACGGCGCCTGGCCGCTGGAAGAAGGATGCGGTCGGGCAATCCGGTGCCTGGAGGAGATCCAACGCCACTGGGCGCCCTCCGACCCAGTATCCTCATACCTTCGAGGGAAGGCCGCCGCGTTCGTCGCCCAAGGCTTTCGATGCGCGCGCGGCGAACCCGGGCGCCTGTTGTCGTTCCTGAACGGCGCGCCGCTCCGGGTCTGCGGGGACGGTACGGCGGCGCTGGCCTTCGGCGTGACCGCGCCGGTCAGCGACCTCATCTTCGATTTCAGGGACGACGCCTTTGCGCTCCACAGCCTGCGTTCCATGGTCGAAGGCGACCGAACCGCGTTCGACGCCGCCGTCCTCGCTCAAGCGGAAATCCTTGCTCCCGCGATCGAACGGGGGGTAGCCCGCCTCTTCGAGCGCTGCGCACCGCCCCCGGGAGACTACCTCGCCGCCTTCCGGGACGTTCTGTCCGACGAGAGGTGGCTCCCAACGCTGCTCGGGAAGCTTGAGGGCCGTGCCGACCTGCGGGACAGGGTTGGCGGCATGCCAGCCGCTGCGGAATGGCTGCGGGCCATCGCCGGCGCACGCGCCTGGAAAGCCAACGACATCCGGCGTCTCGTTCGGCTCGAACCGCTCTTCGAGGACGATCCAGAGGCCTTCATGGCGGCAATCGTCTCGGGTGTCCGCGCCTTGGAGGGCTCGGAGCCGGCAAGCGCGGTGTTCGCTGCCTTGAGCCTCCTGCACCTCGCGCGCCGGCGTCGCGCGGTCCGCTCGGAGTTGGCCGACGCCGAGCGAGAGGAGGCCTTCGTCTTGGCGCTACGGGATCTTCCGTCAGGGGAAATGATCGTCCGTTTGCACGCCCAGCTTGCCGACCTGCCCATGGATATCCCAGGCGCCCGCGCCGTGTGGCGCCATTTGGGCAACGCGGAGAAGGGCCTGTGGCAGTGGCGGATCCGAGCGGTCGTCGGCGACGACCGAGCCCTGCGGCGCGGCTTGGCCGAGTTCCTTCTCGCCTGGATGTCGCAGGACGTCTACCGCGACGTCGAGCGCCTGGTCGTCGATCTCTTGCCGCCCGCGCAGGAACTGGACGTCCTCCGCACGCTGGCCCAATCGTGCGACCGGCTCACCTCGCTGCGCGCGGGTTGCCTCGCCCGAGAGATGACCTTCGGCCTGCCGGACTGAACGGTCTCACCAACCGGGCGCAAACGGGTCGCCCGGACTTCCCGCCTCGTCGCGGCGGTGCGCGGCATGACGCCTGGACGGAAAGGACGAGACCCGTCCGTCCCCGTACCCCAGGCTGGCGGTCGCATCGATGAAGTCGCGGAGCGCGAGCCTTCCCGTCCGGTCGATGGCGATGATGTCGGCCGCCAAGGGTTGCCTGCGGTCGTCCGCGAGAGCCTCGGCGGCGGTCTCGGCGTCCGGGAAGAGACGCCCCAACGACAGGTCGCGGCCGGAGGACATGGCGATGCTGACGAACGACGCGAAATCCCACCCGGGCGAGCGCTCGCCGCCATAGGCGTCGACCTGCCCGAAGGCCGGCGCCTGACCGTGGGCCCAGACATCGTGGAACACCTCGGTCGCCGGCCTGACGGTCGTGATGAAGGCCCCCTTCCTCGCCCAGGCCGGGTAGAAGAGGTACCAGCCCATCCCGGTCGAGAGGAACGTGTCGAGCTGCCGTCCCTCGTTCCTCCCGACGTCGGTCAAGCCCGTCGCGGTCGCGTTCTTGGCTTGGAAGAGGACGATCCGGTACATCGGGCGCCCGAGGACGTGCACGCCGGCGACGACCGCGAGGTCCGCCGCGAGAAGATCCCGGCCCTCCTGCATGGAGGCGGTGCCGAGGTCGAGCGTGTATGTTTCCGGCAGGCCGGCTCCCGCCTCGTCCATGGCCGGGATCACACGGTGCTCGACCGCGCTTTGGATGTAATGGAGCACCGCTTCCGTCTTGAGCGGCTCGGGCTTGCAGCGTCCGCGACGGAGGGCGACTTCCAAGCCGTACTGCAGGGCCGTGAACAGAATGGCCTGAACCGGGTCGGCCCAGTATCTGGGCGACATCGCGAGCAGCTGTGCGACGAGATGGTGCCGCCCTTCCTCCGCGGCTCGATCCGGATCGAACGCTCCCGCCCCGAGGCCGAGCGTCGGGGCAAGTTGACGCCAGCCGACGCCACGCGACGTCACTTCGCCGGTCGATGCCATCGCGCCCAGGCCTCGCCGGGTGTCCTCGGCCAGGCTCGGCCGGACGCCACCGGCGTACAACCGCTCCAGGGCTGCCAGGAGGACGCCCCGCTGCCGCGGGCTCAACCTCGCGGGTAGGGATGCGATGCCGGCGAGCTTCCCAAGGGCGACCGTGGTGCGCAGGCGGCCGAATGCCCGGATGACCGGGTGGTCGGTTTGCCATGCGTCTGATTTGTCCCAGTCGTGGAAATCGGCAGCCATCGCGTCGCTCTCAGCGAGGCGCGAGGGGATAGCCGACCCGGTCCCTGCGGGCCAGGGATTGCCGCGCAACTTCCCCGAGGGATGCCCCGAGGCGTCGGCTCCCAAGGGCGGGCATCCCGTCGGTCCGCGGTGACCATCAAGCCCTGCGCGGGCTCCATGGCGGCGCGCTCGCACGATGGAGTGCGCCCTGTTTGGATAGGTGACGAGCCGGTGCACGTGGCCATCCTCGCCCGGCACTCGACAGCGAGAGAAGCTCGACGCCGTCCCGTTCGCCGAACCGGGTCACCTCGGCTGGCACATCAGCGTCGCGCAGCTCACCCCTGAAAGTGCGCGCGTGCCGATGCCGCAACCGGCCGATCGGGCGGTCGTCGCGGAAAGGGCTCATGCCCGCACTCGACCCACCTCATCGGGCGGTGTCAGGCGCCGGCGTCGCCGCCCGGATGCCCGACCATGCACCCGGCGCACCAGACCGAATTCCTCTCGGCAAGCGAGCCTCGCTATGCGCATCCACGGCGCGCCAACTCGCCGCGGTAGCCGCCGGCATATTGGCCCTTGCCATCCGGCCTGCAGCGGCTCCGAACATCGCTCCTTCGCTGTGTCGGCAGAAGGCTCCCGGTCGGGGTGCTGACCGACACTCCCAGACGCCGCTCCATCCCCGCACGCGGGCCCCCTGCCTGTTGCCCACTGGCATTGTACGGGGCACCCCCTTGCGCGAGGGCCGACGCGTAAAGAGCGGCGCTCGCAGCAGCGGCAAACAGGATCGTTTTCATATTCACCTCCGCAATCGACGATGGGGCGCGTACGTCTCGCCGTTTTCTTTGGATTTCGTCCCGCGGATCGCGGTGGTTACACGTCCGCGTGGGTATCGGCGTGGAAAAAGGACCCGGCTGAGGGGCTGATCGGCGTCCAATAGGGACCCACCCCGCCCCCGTGCATCTCTTGCTCCCTACCGCT
>NZ_JACHOS010000003.1:0-148361 GCF_014199985.1 Methylorubrum rhodesianum
TCGACGACACCCTCACAGCAATTCCACCTCAGGCCGCCTGACCGATGGCCGCTCCAACTCCACCCCGAATTTCCACCTCATTGACGGACACGACCCGACCGGACCGTCATGCCGGTGCTTTGCTCCCTTTTGGCAGGACGCATCACGCGCCGAGGGGCGCCTCATACACCGGGATATGGATGTGGGTTTCTCCGGAAGCCTCGCGACCGTGCCGACGCGGGTATGCAGCAGCGCCCACAGGGTCCGAGTCCGGTTACGCGCTCTCAACCACGCCATCGTTTTTGCGGCGCGGGTAGCCTGGGCGTTCACGACTGCGAGTCTTGTTCCGTGCACCCTGTTCGCAACTTGGGGGGATACATGGACCAGCGGCTCCTGGCACAGCTAACCGGAATGGCCAACAAGCACGCTCAGGCGTTGAACGCCTTACCCGTTCGGGAACGCATGGAATACATGCGCTCGCTCGTCGGGTCGGCTGACTGTGCCTGGGCCGTGTTCCCGGACGGGGAGGGATCGGGCGTCCCGCACGTGATCCTCGTCAAGGGGAAGCGCGTGGGCCGGCGTATGGAGAAGTCCGGCCGCCTCAAGGGGAAGGTGACCGCGGTTCCATGCATCGACCGCTTCATGGCGGAGGCGTTGAACGATGCCTTCGGCGACGGGTCCACCACCTTGCCAGGAACTGCGCAACCCTCTCCTGAAGTCGCGGCCTTGCTGCGTGCGAACACGACCGAGATGCGCCGCCTTGTCGATGAGGCGAACCGAAACGGCGATCTCGTGAGGGACGGAAAGGTGACCGTGGAAGACCTTTTCCTCCGGGCCGACGTGGTGCACGCGGTCTGGTCGGACCCATCCTCTCCCGGTGGCGTCGGCAAGATGCTGGCCAAGGGCGAAGGCCGGCTCATGCTCATCAGCCAGGGCACCAAGGGCGTTCCCACCAGAACCGTGGCCCTCCGGTTCCTCGACCGCGTCCAGGCCGAGCAAGCTTGGCTCATTTACGGCGACGGACGCGGCGCGATGAGCCAGGCATCCTGAACCGGCCTTCGCGTTCGGCTTCACCCGTAGTCGCGGGCGAGCGGCGTGGCATTGCCGACCCGGGGTCACACGGGCCATCGGCACATGGGCTTGCGGTTCTCGCCGGGGACGACGGAGGCGGCATGACCTGCACGCGCCCGGGATCGAGGACGGTCGGCAGGCTTCGCGGTCTGCCACCCTCCTCAGGCGGACGAACGACGGCGCTGTCGCAACCCAAGAACGGTCCGATCAGGCCGGGGCGGTGAAACGCGTCGAACGGACCCCTGCCGTATCACGGACCGCGAACGCGCATGCTCCAAGGCAGAACAGGCACGCCGGCGAAGGCCGCTCCCTTGACCCGTGCGGCGCTTCGCACGAGGGCGAGGCTGTCCCTACACACGAACACGTCGATGCGTTGTTCCGGGGTGGGGCTCTCGAAGCGTCGCCGCTCCGGCATCCGAGCTGGATGGAACCACGACGGACCGGGTCGAGCATGACCGCGGGATCTGGCGGCGAAGGCCGCTGATCCCCATCCGAGGCGGGGAACCCCTGGCGGTGGTAGGACGAGGCCCAAGGATCCATAAATCCCATGGCCCTCCCAAGCCATCTCCCGACAAGTCACGGAGGGGAAAGAGTATTTTTCCAGTTCAATGGCTTAGCTCCGACCGGGGTAACGGTCCCCTCAGCTCCACCAGGTTTTCCCGGCGCGGAAAACCGAATGGTGGCAGGGACGTGGCGGATCAGCCGTCCCGGATTTTACACTCTCAAGCACAAGACGGATCGGCCGAGACCTTTGGCCTGAGAAGCTGGCGCGATCCGATCGCGCGCGGGCCGGGTCGGGCGGCTCCCACGGATACCGCGGCACGCGCTGAGAGCTGTGTCGGCGACCGGCGCACCGGCCGAACACACCGGATCCTCACCGCCGCGATGATCTCGACGCGGAGGCCAAGCTTGGCAGTTCCTCCGGCGGGATGAAGCGCTCGGCCCAGCATTCGAAATCGCCCGGCAGGTCGATCTCACGAGGCACGAGCGATGTTGGCCACAATAGCCAAGCTTGTATACATACAGCAATTCACCTGCGTCGCCGCAGACTTTTCCTGACAGCGCATTTTTTCACAGAACCCTTTCGACATTTGTGACGTTTTGAGGCGTCTTAAGATTTCGGAGGTCACGTCATGAAGACGATTGCGATAGGTCTCGCCGCGCTGTTGATGAGCACCTCGGTCTACGCTCAGAGCGCGGCCACTGGGGGGTCCGAGCGCGGCGGCATGCGGGCCGGCAGCGAGCAGTCCGGCGGGCAATCCGCGATGTCGGGCGGCGAGCGCGGCGGCATGGGAGCCAGGGGCAGCGAGGCCCGCGGCGCCATGGGCGGCGAGCGCAGCGCCTCCCGGGGCGATATGAACCGGGGAGAGACCGGCCAGGGCGGGGCGGATCGCGGCGACATGGCCCGCGGCGAGCGCGGTGCCGAGCGGGGCATGGAAGGCCGGGCCGGCCGCGACGCCGCCGAGCGCAGCGACACGGTCCGCAGCGGCGCGCGCGCCGAGCGTACCGACCGTGTCCACGATCGCACGCACGACCGCACGCATGTCAGCAGCCGCACCGATGTGCGCTCGACCACCGTGGACGGCGGCTATCGCCGCGAGGGCCGCTACGTCTTCATCGGCGGCCGCCGGGTCGTGTACGGCTCGCCCGAGTACCGCCGCCTGATCGTCACCGAGCGCCGCAGCACCGGTCCGCGCCGCTACGTCACCATCCGCGGCCAGCGGGTGATCTACGGCTCGCCCGAGTACCGCCGCCTCGTCAGCGTCGGCGAGACGCGCCGCTACGTGACGATCCGCGGCCAGCGCGTCCTCTACGGCTCGCCCGAGTATCGCCGCCTCTCCACCACCGTCTCGACCACCGAGCGGCGCGGCGGCACCGTCAACGCCGGCTTCCGCGAGCGCAGCGAGGTCCGCGGGTCGGAGACCCGCACCGACCTGCGCAGCCGCAGCAGCGAGACCCGCGGCAGCGAGCGCAACGAGACCCGCGCCTCCGATCAGGCCCGGAGCAGCGAGCGCGGCGGCCGCTCGATGGAGCAGGGCCGCGGCGGGGAAGGCATGCGCAACGTCGGCATGCGCGGCGAGGGCGGTGAGCGCGGCGTCCGCAACGCCTCCGAGCAGGGCGGCACCATGGGCGGCGAGCGCGGCGGCAGCCGTGGCGGCGCGCAGCGCGGCGGCATGGAGTCCGGCTCGCGCGGCGGCTCCGAGGGCGGCGCCGGCATGAGCGGCCGCTGACCGCCACGTCCCATCGCGGGATTCCAGAGGGATCATCCTCTGGCGGGGTGCCGGGGCAGAGCCCCGGCACTCGTCCGTTCAAGAACTCCGCAAGAAGTCGATCAGCGCCGCGTTGACCGCCTCCGGCGCGTCGTGCTGCACCCAGTGGGTCGCCTGCGGAAACCGCTGCAGACGGCCCCGCTCGCACAGGGCCAGGCTCGCCTCGGCGAGGCCCGTCTGAAGCGCCTGGTCGCGCTCGCCCCACAGGATGAGCGTCGGCGCGGAAATCTTCGGCGGGTGCCGCGCGCGGGGCAGGCGGGCGAGCGCCCGGTACCAGCTCAGCATCGCGGTGACCGCGCCGGGGCGCAGCCACTCCCGCGCATAGACGTCGAGGTCGGCCTCGCTGAAGGTGCCGGGCCGGCTGGAACCGCGCATCAGCGCCCGCAGGAGCCGGCCGCGGCGCGCCGTCAGTAGACGTTCGGGCAGCAGGGGGAGCTGGAAGAAGCCGGCATAGGCGCTGCGCAGGGCCTGCCCCGGATGGCGCCGGAGATAGGGACCGAACACGCCCGGATGGCAGGCGTTCAGAACGGCGAGCCGCCCGACCCGCTCGGGGTGGAAGCTCGCCACCCAGAACGCGACGAGCCCCCCCCAATCGTGCCCGACGAGGTTGACGCGCGCGAGCCCGCAGGCATCGGCCAGCGCGATCACGTCCTGGGCGAGCCGGTCGAGATGGTAGGCGGCGATGCCCTTGGGCCGGTCGCTGAGTCCGTAGCCGCGCTGGTCGGGGATCAGGAGGCGCAGGCCGCTGCGCGCGAGCGGCTCGATCTGATGCCGCCAGCCGAACCAGAATTCGGGGAAGCCGTGCAGCAGGATCGTCGGCGCCCCGTCCGCCGGCCCCGCCTCGGCGACGTGCAGGCGCAGACCCCGGAGGTCGATGTGACGGTGGCTGACGGCCGGTTCGGGCATCGTTGGGAGCAAACTCTCGGACTGGGGTTCGGGATGGGGATGCTCGGCCCAACCCGAGAGGGCCGGCGCGGTTCGGGAGCGGACGCGCTATAGGTAGCATCCGATCACGGGAGACGCCCTTCCCCGATGCCGCTGCTCCGCTGCCTTCTCGCCCTCGCCTGCCTGTGGCCCGCCCTGCTGTGGTCCTGCCTCGCGGGGTCCTGCCTCGCGGCGGCCCGGCCCTTCACCGACGCCGCCGGGCGCCGGGTCGAGGTGCCGGAGCGGGTGCTCCGGGTGCTCGCCGCCGGGCCGCCCGCGGCGGTCCTGCTCTCCACCCTGGCGCCCGACAAGATGATCGGCTGGCCGCGCGTGCCGAGCCCGGAGGAGCGGGACTTCCTCGCCCCCGCGCTGCGCGACCTGCCCGCCACCGGGCGGCTGACGGGGCGGGGCG
Organism: Methylorubrum rhodesianum; assembly: GCF_014199985.1. Classification (GTDB taxonomy): domain Bacteria; phylum Pseudomonadota; class Alphaproteobacteria; order Rhizobiales; family Beijerinckiaceae; genus Methylobacterium; species Methylobacterium rhodesianum. The sequence continues at coordinate 4,657 of NZ_JACHOS010000003.1, forward strand.
GCAGCGCCAATGTCGAGGCGGTGCTGGCCTTGAAGCCCGACCTCATCGTCGATGTCGGCAGCACGGCGGCGACCTACGCCTCCCTCGCCGACCGGGTTCAGGCGCAGACCGGCATTCCCTACCTGCTGCTCGACGGGAGCTTCAAGGCGACGCCGGAGACCTACCGGACGCTGGGCCGGCTCATCGGCACGCCGGAGGAGGGCGAGGCCCTCGCCGCGGAGGCGGAGAAGATCCTGAAGTCGGTGGCCGACGCGGTGGCCGCGGTGCCGGAGGAGAAGCGCCCGCGCGTCTATTACGGCCGCGGCCCCCGCGGACTGGAGACCGGCCTGTCCGGCTCGATCAACACCGAGATCATCGAGGCGGCGGGCGGGCGCAACGTGGCGGGCGCCGGCGCGGGCGGGCTCGCGGCGGTCTCGCCGGAGCAGGTGCTGGTCTGGAATCCGGACGTGATCATCGCCCTCGATCCCGACTTTCCGAAGCTCGCCGCCGCCGACCCGCTCTGGAACGGGCTGAAGGCGGTGCGCGAGGGCCGCGTCCACGCCATCCCGACGCTGCCCTTCGGCTGGGTCGATGCGCCGCCGGGGGTCAACCGCCTGATCGGCCTGCGCTGGCTCGCCGGGCTGTTCTTCCCCGACCAGTTCCCGCAGACGCTGGGCGATGCCGTGCGCGACTTCTACCGGCGCTTCTACCGGGTCGATCTCACGCCCGCGCAGCTCGACCGCCTCCTGCGCGACGCCGCCGGACCGGGGCCGGCCCGGTGAGCGAGGCCGCGAGCGCCGCGCAAGGCCGACCCGCGCGGCGGCGCAGCCTCTCCCTGGCGGTCCTGCTGGCATCCCTGGCGCCGGTCGCGCTGCTCCTTCTCGTGCTGGTCTCCCTCGGCGTCGGCCGCTACCCCGTGCCGCTCGTCGACGTCTTCTCGGTGCTCGTTGCGAAGGTCTTCGGCCAAGCCACCTCGCTCGACCCCGCCCTCCAGACCGTGGTGCTGAACGTGCGCCTGCCGCGGGTGTTCGGGGCGCTGGTGATCGGGGCGGGGCTCGCCGCGGCGGGGGCGACCTATCAGGGGCTGTTCCGCAATCCCCTCGTCTCGCCGGACATCCTCGGAGTTTCGGCGGGGGCGAGCCTCGGGGCGGTGCTCGGCATCGTGCTCGCCCTGCCGGTGGCGGCGATCCAGGGGCTCGCCTTCGCCGGCGGGCTCGCCGCGGTCGGCGCCGTCTACGCCGTCGGCCTCGCGGTCCGCAGGCACGATCCGGTGCTGACGCTGGTGCTGGCGGGCGTCGCCGTGGGGGCCCTGCTCGGCGCCGGCATCTCGCTCCTCAAGGTGCTCGCCGACCCCTACAACCAGCTTCCCGCCATCACCTTCTGGCTGCTCGGCAGCCTCGCCTCCGTCAACACCGGCGACATCGCCGCGATCCTGCCGGCGACGGCGCTCGGCCTCGTTCCCCTGGTGCTGCTGCGCTGGCGCGTGAACCTGATGAGCCTCGGCGACGAGGAGGCGCGGGCGCTCGGGCTGGAAACGCGCCGGCTCCGCCCGGTTCTAGTGGCGGGCGCGACGCTGGTGACCGCCGCCGCCGTCTCGGTGACGGGGGTGATCGGCTGGATCGGGCTGATCGTGCCGCACGTCGCCCGCCTGCTGGTCGGGCCGGATTTCCGCCGCCTGCTGCCGGCCTCGATGCTGCTCGGGGCGAGCTACCTCACCGCGGTCGATCTGATGGCCCGCACGGTGGCCGCGATCGAGGTGCCGCTCGGCATCCTGACGGCGCTCGTTGGGGCACCGTTCTTCCTCTGGCTGCTGGCCGCGGGCAAGCGGGGCTGGGCATGATCCTGGAGGTTCGGGATCTCGCCTTCGGCTACGGCGCCCGCCCGGTCGGCTCCGGGGTCAGCCTGACGCTCCGCGACAGCGAGACCCTCTGCCTGCTCGGGCCGAACGGCGGCGGCAAGACCACGCTGTTCAAGACCCTGCTCGGGCTGCTGCGCCCGCTTGCCGGTCGCGTCCTCCTGGACGGTGCCGACCTGTCGGTGCTGCCACGCCGCGAGATCGCGAAACACATCGCCTACGTGCCGCAGGCGCACGCCGCCTTCTTCCCCTTCACCGTGCGCGACGTGGTGGTGATGGGCCGCGCGAGCCGGCTTCCCGCCTTCGCCAGTCCCGGCCCGGCCGACCGCGCCGCGGCCGAGCGGGCGCTGGCAACGCTGGGCATCGGCCATCTGGCGGAGCGGATCTACACCGAGATCAGCGGCGGCGAGCGCCAGCTCGCGCTGATCGCCCGGGCGCTCGCGGGCGAACCGCGACTCCTCGTCATGGACGAGCCGACCGCGAGCCTCGATTTCGGCAACCAGGCCCGGGTGCTGACCCAGGTGCGGCGCCTCTCGGAAACCGGGATCGCCGTGGTTCTCTCGACCCACGATCCCGGCCACGCCTTCCTCTGCGCCGACCGGGTCGCGCTGCTGCATGGCGGGCGCCTGGTCGCGCTGGGGCCGCCGGCGGAGACGGTGACGCCGGAGACCCTGCGGCTGCTCTACGGCGTCGAGGTCGCGGTGGTGCCGCTGCCGGGGCAGGGCCGGGCGGTCTGCACGCCGCTGATCGGGTGAAGCCTCTCAGATTCCGGCGTACCAGGAAAATCCCAGCTCCGAGACCATGCTGCCCCGGCCCTGGCCGAGCCCGTCCACCCGGTCGGTGGCCTCGATGCTGGCGAGGTATTTCAGCGACTTGTAGCCGAGCTGGCGCTCCACCCGCAGGCGCACCGGGGCGCCGTGGGCCACGGGCAGGTCGCGGCCGTTCATGCCGTAGGCCAGAATCGTCTGCGGGTGCAGGGCGTCGAACAGGTCGTAAGTATCCCACCAGCCGTCCACGGTGCGGATCACGATGAAGCGCGCCTCCGGCTTGAGGCCGACGCTCGCCAGCACGTGCGAGAGCGGCACCCCGGTCCAGCCGCCGATCGCCGACCAGCCCTGCTCGCAGGCGTGCAGCGTGATCTGCGTGCGGGCCGGCATCGCCCTCAGCTCGGCCAGCGTGAAGGCGGTGGGCCGCTCCACGAGGCCGCTCACCGGCAGGCGCCAATCGGAGAACCCGGCCGCCTTCGAGCGGCGGTAGGCGGGATCGTCCGGGTCGGTGGTGTTGATGGTCGGAAACACCGCCGAGATCGCCTCCGGGCCGAATTCCCGCACCAGGGGCTGGTCGCGCAGCAGGAAGCGCTGGGTGGCGAGGGTCAGGGTGTCGCTCAACCCGTAGAGACCCGGCCGGCGCGGGCCGTTCTCGATCAGCTCGCAGCCGCCGAGAAGGCCGCCGAGGGCACCGCCAAGTCCCAGCGTCGAGGAGCCGAGGACCAGCCTGCGGCGCGTGATCTTGCTCATCGCGGATCCTCCCCTGATGTCGCTCGATCGGCGCTCGTTCGGGCGGAGCGTCCGGTGATCATGCCCCGCATCAGGTCGAGCGGCCCGTTGGCGAGCACCTGCCAGACGTGGATGAGGAGAAAGCCGACGAGCAGGACCGCCGACAGGAAGTGGATCGTGCGCGCCGATTGCCGGCCGCCGAACAGGGTGAACAGCTCCGGGTAGGCCGCCGTGACGCCGGGCGCCATGGTCAGCCCCGAGAGCAGCATCATCGGCGCCAGCACGAGGATGACGGCGAGATAGGCGAGTTTCTGCAGGACGTTGTAGCGGCGCGCTCCCGCCGCACCCGAGCCGGTGAGCCGAAGATGCGCGCGGAGGTCGGCCGCGATGTGCCGGGGGTGGAGCTGATCGCGATCGGGCGTCAGGCGGCGCAGGAGATGCCCGCTCGCCAGCGCGATCAGCAGGTAGAGCGCGCCGTTGAGCACGAAGATCCAGGCGGCCAGGAAATGCAGGTTGCGGCCCCAGCCGGTCTGTTCGAGGTTCACCGGCAGCGGGAGCACGATCCAGGCCGGCGCATCGTTGGCGCCGGTCTCGCCCCAGAACAGCCGCGGCAGGGCGAGCAGGATGGCGACGCCGCTGACCGCGAGGGCCGCGAACGCGCCGGCATTCACCCAGTGGGCGAGGCGGACCCAGAGCGGGTGGCGCCGGACGGCCATTTCTGCACGCGCCGTCATCGCGCCGCTCATTGTGCCGCGCGTGGCATCGCTCATCGCACCGTTCGTGGCATCGCTCGTGGCATCGCTCGTGGCATCCGTCACGGCCTGTCCGTCCGCCGCAGCACGTCGAGGCGATAGGCCTCCGTTCGCGCGCCGGGCAGCCGCCGGCAGAAATCGGCCGTTCCCGCGAGGAACCCCTCCGCCGCCGCGTCGCCGGAGAGGGGATAATCCGTCTCGCCAAGCCAGTGCACGAGGAGGCAGTCGCCCCCCGGCTCCAGGCTCGCCTCCACCCGCGCGACGAGCCGCGCCAGATCCGGGGCGCTGAGGAAGTAGAGCATCTCGCCGAAGACGATGAGGTCGAACCGGCCCTCGGGCCAGACCTCCGGCACCGCGCCGCGGACGAAGCGCACCTGCGGGCAATCGGCGCAGCGCGCCCGCGCCGCCTCCAGCGCCGCCCCCGCGATGTCGAGGGCGGTCAGCGCCCCGCAGCGGGGGGCGAGCGCCCGGGTGAAGACGCCGATGGAGCAGCCGACCTCCAGGGCCCGGCCGTAGCGCGCCCGCGGCAGGGCGCGAAGCGTCGCGGCGTACTTGTCGGCCTCGTAGGCGCTGGAGGTGAAGCGCCAGGGATCGGGATCGGAGGCGTAGATCTCCGCGAAGTAGCGCTCCGGCAGCGTCTCCGTCCGCCGGCCGCTCATCCCACGGCTTCCGCGCTGCGCGGAGCGTCCGCGTCGGGCCGCATGCCGGGCTCCGGATCGGGTTCCATTTCGGGCCACAGGGCATGGAGCGGTTCGAGCGCCGCGAGCGCGTGCGCGGCCATGCCGGTCAGGGCGAAATCCGGGGCCGGCTGGCGCAGATAGGTCGCGAGATCGCGCATCCGGCGCTCCAGGGGATGGCTCTCGAGGAATCCCGCGAGGCCGATGGAGCGCTGCGCCAGGGCGATCACGTCGAGGCCCGCCTGCTCGACCGCGGTGCGGGCGAGGTTGACGTAGGCGATGACCCGCTCCGGCGATCCGGCTTCCGCGGCGGCGATCCGGGCGGCGCGGGCGACGAGCAGACGGCTCGTCTCCGCCGCGACCATGGCCTGTCCGAACCGGGCCTGCTGGTGCGGATCCTCCGCCCGGTCGGTGGCGGACAGATGCGCCCGGTGGGTCTCGATCACCGCCTCGATCCCGCCGAGTTGGACCGCCAGGAAGCGCCACGCCCCGGCGAAGAAGAACGGCTGGCGCCCGTAATCGTCGGGCGCGCCGATCACCTCGCCGTCGCGAAGGCCGAGGCCCGAGAAGTCGACCGTGCCGGTGGCGGAGGCGCGCATGCCGTGGGCGCGCCACGCCGACAGATCGGCCCGCGCGCCGGGTTCGAGGCGCATCACCAGCATCAGCCGGCGCCCGTCGGCGAGCCGCGCCGTCACGAGCGGCCGGGTGACGAAGCCCGCCCCCGAGGCGTAGCTCTTGGCGCCGTGAAGGCCGCCTGCGCCGTCGAGGACGAGACCGCCCTCCGCCGGCTCGGTGTTCCACACGCCGAAGAGGTGCCCCTGCGCCGCGTCGCGGGCGAGGCGCCCGGCGACGGCGGGCTCGGCGTAGCGCAGCACCAGGGCGAGGGCGTTGACGTGCCCTTCGTAGAGCCGCCCCACCGCGAGGTCGTCGCGACCGACCTCCGTCAGCAGCGCCCGCAGGGCGTCCACCCGGTCCGGCTCGCACAGACCGCGCCCGCCGAGCGCTTCGGGCAGGGGGGCGGCCAGCAACCCGATCCGGCGCAGCCGGGCCATGGCCCGGGTGGGAAAGCCGCCCTGCGCATCCTCCGCCCCGTCGCACAGCCCGTCCCCCGGTGCCGCAGGACGCCGCGCGAGGGGAAGGAGCAAGGTGGGGGACAAGAGCGGCTCAGGGTTCGAGACGGAACGACAGGAGCCCGTCCGGCGGCACCGGCGCCCGGGCGGGGGAGCGTTCGGTCCGCGGGCGGGCCGCACTTCTCGTGGGAGAGTTGCTGCAGCATCAACTAGAACACCGATCGCGTCTTCCTATGCGGCGCGGTTGCGGCAGATTGGATTCGTCACCGGCCTGCCGGCGGCGGAACCGCGGGGCGCCCCCCCGGCGTTCAAGCCTTCAGCCGGGCCATACGGGGCCGGGACGGCACCCGAAGAGGTCCCGGCGAGAACCCGGAGTGGACCCGGAGAGAACGATGGCGGACGACACCGATCGGCTCGGCCTCCTCGTGGGCGTGTTCGAGCTGGCGCTCAACCGCCTGTTCGAGGCGAGCCCGGAGGGCGGGCAGGCGCGCGACCGGTTCGTGGAGGACGTGCGGCGGCTCCTCGCCGACACCCGCGAGCTTCAGGCGGATTCCCCGGCGGCGCAGACCTACGAGGCGCTGCTGCGGCGTCTCGGCGCCACCCATCCCGGCGATGCGGACGGGCTCGGCGTCGTGCCGACGCCGGAGCAGGGCGTGCCACCGGTCGGGTCGGGCGTGTAGGCGGCGGAGGGCGACAGCGTGAGCGACACCGGAAACGAGACCGATGCACCCGGCGAACCGAAGCTCGCCGGCATCCTGACCTTCCCACCGGAGGTGGTGGCGGCGCTCGACGAGCATTGCGCGGTCGAGCGCCTGCCGCGGGACCGCGCGATCTGCGAGATCGTCGCCGAGTATCTGCGCGTCAAGGGCTATCTGCGGCGGCGGCCCGCCCACGCGCACCGCTCGCCCCAGGGCGAGACGACGGAAGGGATTTGAGCGATGGCCACCGCGTTCAAGGGCCTCCATCTCTGCCCGCCGAAGCAGCCGCGCCCGAGCCATGTCCGGGTTCGGGACGGGGAGGGCGGCGAGACGACCCTGCCCCTCGAGGAATACGAGGCCCGCGCCGGCCAGCCGCCCTGGCAGAGCCTGCCCTGGGAGGGCGAGGCCGGCCCCGTACCGGATGACGGCGAGAAGCACGGGCCCGAGATCAGCATGTGAAGGCCCTTCTCGGCTGATCGCTTCGACCGTGGCCGCATCCCCGCTCCCCTTGTGCGGGGAGAGGGGGTGCGGGCCCGCCTCACCAGGCCGTGGGCTTGGGGTTTCTCTCGTCGAAGCCGATCTGGTGCCAGTAGGGATAGATCGGCGTCTCGCGGCTCGCCGCGTCGAGGCGGGCGATCTGGTCGGCCGTCAGCGACCAGCCGACCGCTCCGAGATTCTGCTTCAACTGCTCCTCGTTGCGGGCGCCGATGACGATGTTGCACACGGTCGGTCGGGTCAGCAGCCAGTTCAGCGCCACCTGCGGCACGGTCTTGCCGGTCTCGGCGGCGACCGCGTCGAGGGCGTCGACCACGTCGTAGAGGGTGTCGTCGGACACGGTGGGCCCGCCCTCCGCGCCGGCGGCCGTCGAGAGGCGCCCGCCCGAGATCGGCTGCCCGCGCCGGATCTTGCCGGTGAGCCGGCCCCAGCCGAGCGGGCTCCACACCATCAGGCCGACGCCCTGGTCGAGGCCGAGCGGCATCAGCTCCCACTCGTAGTGGCGGCCGATCAGCGAGTAGTAGCCCTGATAGACGACGTAGCGGGCAAGCCCGTACCGCTCCGAGGTCGCCAGCGCCTTCATCAGCTGCCAGCCGGAGAAATTCGAGGCGCCGATATAGCCGATCTTGCCCGAGCGGGTGAGGTCGTCGAGGGCCCGCAGCGTCTCCTCGACGGGGGTGAGCGCATCGAAGCCGTGCATGAAGTAGACGTCGATGTGGTCGGTGCCGAGCCGTTTCAGGCTGGCTTCGCAGGCGCGGATCAGATGGTGGCGCGACGAGCCGACGTCGTTGACGTCCTCGCCCACCCGGAAGGTCGCCTTGGTGGAGATCAGCAGCCGGTCCCGGCGGCCCTTGATCGCCTCGCCGAGGATCTTTTCCGAGTCGCCGCTCGAATAGAGGTCGGCGGTGTCGAGGAAGTTGACGCCCGCATCGAGGCACAGATCGATCAGGCGGCTCGCCTCCGCCACGCCGGTGCTGCCCCAGTTCTGGAAGAACGCGTCCGTGCCGCCGAAGGTGGCGGTGCCGAGGCTGAGCACCGGCACCTTGAGGCCCGAGCGTCCGAATTGCCGGTATTCCATTGCGTCACTCCGCTGTGGCTGTCTGGAAACGGCCCCTGAAAGGCCGCCGGTCGCCGTCTCGAGAGGCCCGGCCCCGGCGGCGAAGCGGCGGGCCAGGCGGGCACCCCACGGGCCGCGAACGGCGCCGCTGCCATCATACCGCCGCCGGACGTCCGCGGTTCCGCCACCGAAAGGGTCAGGTTCCGCAAAGACTTCGTCAACCAAGAGCCACTATTAAAGCTCAAGTTTTACGGAACCCGGACACGGGTCGGGCCTTGTTCAGCGCACCCGGCGGCCCTGTCGCCAGCCGGCATCAACATTGGGATGTCGTCCGTGAGTTTCACCGTCAGCGCCGGCACCGCGTCGCGGAACTATTCCTGGCAGCACGGCTCTCTGCTGAGCGCCCTGGAGCAGGCTCTGTCGCTGACCACCTCCGGCCTGAGCGATGTCCGCATCGTCGATTCGGAGGGCCGCAGCCACAGCCCCTCCGCGCTCTATCAGCGGATGTTCGGGCCGCGGACGACGGACGAAGCCGCGCCGGCCCGCGCCCGCGCCGCCTGATCCGCTCCGGTCGGATGCGGCTCTAATCCCGGATCGCCGCCGCATCCGGCGCCACCACCGCGAACAGGTCGCTCAGCGCCGCGAGGCTCGCGGCCTGGAGCGCGGCCGCGGGGACGGTCGCGCCGTCCGGCCCCGGCAGAGCGCGGGTGGCGGTGGCCGCGGCCACCACGGTGGGGCGGAAGCCGAGATTGAAGGCGCCCCGCGCGGTCGAATTCACGCACATATGCGTCATGAAACCGGCCAGGATGACGTCCTTGACGCCCGCCGCTTCCAGCTGCGCCTGAAGGTCGGTGCCGACGAAGGAACTCGGATAGGCCTTGGTGATCACCGCCTCGCCCTCGCGCGGCGCGACCTCGTCGCTGATCTGGCCGATCGGCGCGCCGACGTCGTAGGGCGAGCCCGGCCCGGCATCGTGGCGCACGTGGAAGACCGGGATGCCGGCGTTGCGCGCCCGCTCCAGCAGGGTTCTGGCCTCCCGGATCGCCGGCTCGACGCCCTCCAGGCGCATGATCCCCTCGCGATAGGTGTTCTGCAGATCGATCATCACCAGCGCCGAGCCCGAGAGCGCGGCGGGCTCCGGCGGCAGGCCGGAGACGTGGCGAAGTGTCGTGAGATCGGTCTTGAGGTCGCTCATGGCTGAAGCCTTTTCCTGGGATGCGTTTCCGGGCGGGATGTGAGCCGAGCGGGGTCTCCCGCGCAACCTGCCGATAAGGCCAAGCGGGAGGCGGCCGCCGATCCGTTCGCCCCGATCGCAGCGGCGACCTCGCCCGGCGAGGCCGGCAGAAGGCCGCCGCGCGGGAATTCCTGCCCCTGCGCAAAAGCCCTTAGCGCTGCGCGAAAACCCTTCTCGCTGCGCGAAAGTCTTTATCGCTGCGCGGCTTGCATCGGCTTGTCCGATTTCGGCTGCTGCGGCGCGATGCGTCCGCCGTCCTTGAGATCGGCCGGGGGGCTCAGCACAAGGCGCTCGCCGCCCGAGAGCCCCTTGTCGACCTCGACCACCGTGCCCTTGTCGCGGGCGATATGGACGTCCGTCCAGGCGACGCGATCATCCTCGCGGGCGATGGCGACGCGGGTGCCGGACTGGTTGAACACCAGGGCCTCGGCCGGGACCGCCACCGTGGTGCCGCCGCTGCGCGGGATCGCCAGCGTCACGTAGACGTAGAGACCGGGCCGCAGGGTCCGCTCGGGGTTGGGCACGTCGACCTGCGTCGTGAGCGTGCGCGAGGAGGCGAGCAGCGCCACCGAGCTGCGCTCGACCTCGCCGGAGAAGCTGCGGTCGGGCATCTGCGGCACCTTGATCTGGGCCTTGATGCCGGGCTGAACCCCCACCGCCGCGTTCTGGGGCACGTTGACCGAGATGCGCAGCACGTCGTCCCGGTCCATCGACAGGAGCGGCGTGCCCGAGCCGGCATCGGCCTGGACGAGGTCGCCGACATCGACGTTGCGGGTCGTCACCACCCCGTCGAAGGGCGCGGTGACGATCTCGAAGCCGGTCAGCGCCTTGAGGCGGCCGACCGTCGCCTGCTGCGCCTTGATGTTGGCCTCCGCCACCTTCACGTCGGCCTGCGCCGAGGCGAGGTTGGCGGCCTGCGAGAGCACGCCGGCCTGGGTGTTGTCGGCGTTCTGCTTCGAGGCCCAGCCCTGGCCGGCGAGCGTCGAGGTGCGCGCGTTCGTGACCTGGGCGAGGTTCACGTTGGCCTTGGCCTGATCGACCATGGCTTTCGCCCGCAGCAGCTGCGCCTCGAGCTGGCCGAGCTGGGCTTCCGCCTGGGCGAGCTGCTGGTCGAGGTCGGGCGCGGCGATGCGCAGGAGCACGTCGCCCTTCTTCACCCGCGCGCCGATGTCGACGTGCCGCTCGGCGATATAGCCGGTGGCCCGGGCGTAGATCCGCGCGGTGGCGAAGGGCTCGGTCTGGCCCGGCAGGGTCAGCTCGATCGGTCCGTCGAGGCGCTTGGCCTCCTCGGTGCGGACCTTGGGCACGAACTCGATCTGCTTGGACCGCGTCGCCTCGGCCCGGGCCGCCCGCTGCCAGTGGCCGTAGCCGCCATACGTCAGGAGGCCGAGCGCGATCAGCCCGGCCAGCACGAAGCCGCCCTTGCCCGGCGGCGGTGGAATGTCCTTGTCGTCCCCGGTCCGGGCGGGCTGACTCACGGGCGGGTCCTTCCCTTTGCGCTGCGGCGGGGATTGGCGGTCATCATACATAATCCTCGAGCGGCTTGGCCTCGCCCCGCCGCAGCAGGCTGTAGAGGAACGGCACGAACAGGAGCGTCGAGGGCGTGCCGAGCGCGATGCCGCCCATCACGGCGCGGGCGAGCGCCGCGTTCTGCTCGCCGCCCTCGCCGGTGCCGAGCGCCATCGGCACGAGGCCCAAGAACATCGCGCTCGCGGTCATCAGCACCGGCCGCAAGCGCGTCTCGCCCGCCGCGATCGCCGCCTCGTGCGCCGAGCATCCGGTGGCCTCCCGGTGCTCACGCGCGAAGGTGACGAGCAGGATCGAGTTGGCCGAGGCGATGCCCACCGACATGATCGCCCCGAACAGCGAGGGAATCGAGAAGGCGGTGCCGGTGATGAACAGGCTCGCGACGATGCCGCAGAAGGCGACCGGCAGGGCGGCCAGCACCACGAAGGGATCGCCCCAGCTCTGGTAGTTCACCGCCATCAGCAGGTAGACCGCGACGATCGCGATGCCGAGGCCGATCCCGAGGCGGAAGAAGGCCGCGCGCATGTTCTCGATCTGCCCGCGCACCGTGATCTTGTCGGGCGCCGGCAGGGTCTTCTGCTCCTCGGCGACGATCCGATCGATGTCGCGGGCGACCGCACCCAGGTCGCGGTCCTGCACCGCGGCGTAGACGTTGAAGGTCGGCTGCGTGTTGACGTGGTTGATCACCGTCTGCGTCGGCTGGCGGGTGATCGTGGCGATGCTCGACAGCAGCGTCAGCGCGCCGGGGCCGTTGCCGGCGGCGCTGGCCCGGGCAAAGAGCGGGGTGTTCTGCAGCGCGGTGAGCGAGGCGTTGCGGTATTCCGGCGTCTGGACCCAGAGCTGGTAGGGAATGCCGGTCTTCGGGTCGGTCCAGAAGTTCGGATTCACCTGGAAGGAGCCCGACAGCGACACGTTGAGACTCTGCGCCACCTGCTGCTGGGTCAGGCCGAGTTCGGAGGCGAGCCGCCGATCGACATCGACGAAGAATTGCGGCGTGTCGACGATCTGGTGCAGGTGCACGTCGACGAGGCCGGGCGTCTCCTTCAGCCGCGCCTCGATGCGCCGGGCGGCCTCCAGGTCCTTGACGGTGTTGCGCCCCGAGACCTGCACGTCGATCTGGGCGATGACGCCGAAATTGAGGATCTGCGTGATGATGTCGGAGGGCTGGAAGTAGACGACCATGTCGGGGAAGCGCTCGCGCAAGACCTCGCGCAGGCGCCGCTGATACTCGGCCACTGGACCGTGCTCGTCCTTCAGGTCGATCAGCATCTGCCCGTCGTTGTAGGAAACGAAGGAGCCGTCGGAGAAGGCGAAGTTGTAGTTGTTGGAGGGCAGGCCGATATTGTCGAGGATCTGGTCGATCTCCCCCTCGGGGATCACCTCGCGCACCACCTTCTCGACCTCGGCGAAGGTTTGCTCGGCGGTCTCGATGCGCATCCCCGGCCGGGTGCGCAGGTGCAGCGTCATCTGGCTCGATTCGACCTGCGGGAAGTAATCCTGCCCCGTGAAGACGAACAGGCCGCCGGTGCCGGCAAACAGCAGACCGACCACGACGATCGTCGCGATCCGGTGGCGCAGGACCGCGTGCAGCAGGCCGACATAGCCGCGGTGGAAGCGATCGAACCGGGCCTCGAAGCCGCGGCGGAAGGCGCCGGCCAGGCGGAAGACCGGGGAGAGCAGCCAAGCCAGCGCCCGCTCGATCCGACCGCGGCGCGGGGCCTCCTCTTCGCCGCCATGGTGCTGGAGGTACTCGCGCGCCACCAGCACGTCGATCAGCACCGGCACCAGGGTGCGGGTCAGCAGGTAGGAGGTCAGCATCGCGAACACGACCGCGAGCGCCTGCGGCGTGAACAGGTATTTCGGGGTGTCGGTGAGCGCGAAGACCGAGACGAAGGCGGCGCAGATCGACAGCGTCGAGATCAGCGCCGGTTTGGCGATGCCGGCCGCGCCCTCGACCACGGCGTTGCGGAACGGCTTGCCCTCCTCGAACAGGCGGTAGGTGTTCTCGATCGCCACCGTCACGTCGTCGACGAGGATGCCGACCGCGAGCGCGAGACCGCCCAGCGTCATCACGTTGATGGTGTGGCCGAGCGCCGCCAGGAGCGCCAGCGAGGTCATCAGGCAGAGCGGGATCGAGATCAGCACGATCAGCGTCGAGCGCCACGATCCGAGGAACAGGAGGATGGTGAGGCCGGTGAGGCAGGCGGCGATGACGGCCTCGTGCCACACGCCCTCGATCGCGTTCGAGACGAAGACCGACTGGTCGAAGAGCGGCTTGATCTCCATCCCCTCGGGGGCCGCCGCGCGGATGTCGGGCAGCGCCGCCTTGACGTTGTTGACCACGTCGAGCGTCGAGGCGGTGCCGTTCTTGAGCACGCGCATCAGCACCGAGGCCTGCCCGTCGGCGCGCACCACGTTGACCTGCGGCGGGCCGCCGTCGCGGACATAGGCGACGTCGCGCACCAGCACCGGCTGGCCGTTGACCACCTTGATCGGGATCTCGTTCAAGGCCGCGATCGCGTCCGGCGTGGCGTTCATCTGCACCGGGTATTGCTGCTCGCCGATCTTGGTCAGGCCCGAGGGGATCGTCAGGTTCTGCGAGGTCACCGCGTTGGTGACTTCCAGCGGCGTCAGCCCCAGCGCCTGGAGCGCGTGCAGATCGAGATCGACCATCACCTGCCGCGGCGCACCGCCGAAGGGGGAGGGGAGCGTCGAGCCCGGCACCTGGGTCAGGCGCTGGCGGATGCGGTACTGGGCGTAGTCGTAGACCTTGTTGAGGCTGTCCTTGGCCGAGGTCAGCGCGAGCTGGATCACCGGCACCGAGGAGGCGGAGAAGCGCACGATCACCGGCGGCTGCACGCCCGGCGGCATCAGCGCGCGGATCGAGTTCGTGGAGGAAACGACCTGGGCGATGGCGAGATCGATGCTGACGCTCTGGTCGAAATAGATCTTCATCACCGACGTGCCCTGGAGGCTGGTCGATTCCATCCGGGCGATGTTGTTGACGTTGTTGGAGATTCCGAATTCGGAATAGGTCGTGATCCGCTTCTCCATCTCCGGCGCGGACAGGCCCGTATAGGTCCAGACCACGACAACCACGGGGATGTCGACGGCGGGCAGCACGTCCTTCGGGGTCACGACGATCGCGCCCGCGCCGCCGAGCATCATCAGCACGGCGAGGACGTAGGTCGTGACGCGGAACTTGAGGGCGTACTGGACGAGTCCCATGGGTCTCCGGTGGGTGATCCGGTGAGAGTGCCTCTCGAAGCTCCCGGCCGCCGAGAACCCCTGTCCCGGCGATGCCGGCGGGGCGGGCGCTTCGTGAGGGACACGCGCCTGCCGGAGCCGGGGCGGGGCGACCCCACGGATACCGCACGGCCACTGTTTCTGTTCTATGTCCGATTGCCGCCAGAAACACAGGCGTGCCGCGATGCCGCATCGGCGTCTGTCCCCGCTGTTCAGGCGCGCTCCCTTCGCCGGACGGAAGTAGGGTTAGACTGAAAATAACCTTTGCAACGATCGGCTCAGGCCGTCCGCGACGGCATCGGGGCCGGATGGGCGTCCGTTCGCAGCGCTTGCGCCGCCTCTTGCTGCGCGACCTCCTGTTGCTGCGCGACCTCCTGCCGACGCGCCTGCGCTCGGCCGAGCCAGAGCGCGTTGAGGAGCCACGCCGCCGAGAGCGGCACCGCCACCACGGCCGCGGCGTGGCCGCCGAAGCCGAGGGCGGAGAGCCCGGTATAGGACCAGGCGCCGACCTGATCGCCGAGGCGGTAGACCACCGTGTCGATGAAGCTCTTCGCCTTGTAGCGATCCTCGCGCGGCACCACCGTGAACAGCACCTCGCGCACGGGGCGAGCGATGGCGAAGTTGCCGGCCCGGCGCAGCACGTAGATCACCACGACCGAGGCGACGCTCGGCGACAGCGCCAGCGCGGCGAACCCGACGATGCTCGCCGCCGGCAACAGCGCCAGGGTCACGCCGACGCCGAGCCAGCGGGTGATGCGCCCGGTGAGGAAGAGCTGCACGCCGAGGGTCAGCACGTTCACGGCGAGATCGACGCTGGCGAAGAAGGCGGTCTGCGCGCCGCGGTCGGGGAAGCTGCGCTTGGCGATCCCCGCCTGCTCGAAATACAGGAAGGTCGCGGTGACCGAGAACAGCGCGAGAAACAGCGCGATATTGAGGAGGTAGGGCGAGGCGAGGGTGCGCCGGATGCCGGCGAGCACGTCGCCGCCGATCACGTCGCCCGCGCGGGACGCCTCGGGCACTTCGTGCAGCCGCCCGATCAGGCGGGCGAGCCCCCGCATGGCGAAGACCGCCGCCTCCAGCAGGACGGCGGCCGCCAGCAGCAGCGCCCAGGTCGGCACGTCGCGCGCCAGCGTCGCCGTCACCGCCGAGCCGCAGATGGCGCCGAGCGTGGCGCCGGCGGCGATGAAGCCGAACAGGCGCTTGCCCTGTTCGGTCGAGAACACGTCCACCACCGTGGCCCAGAAGATCGAGACCACGAACAGGTTGAAGATCGAGAGCCAGACGAAGAAGGCGCGGCCGACCCAGAGAGCGGTTTCACCCTCGGCGACGGCGATGAGGCCGGCGAAGACCAGGATGTTGAGGATGAAGAAGCGGTAGGTGAGGGGCACGAACCGTGCCCGCGGCAGGCGCTTGACCAGCCACGCGAAGGGCAGGTTGAGCGCCAGCATGCCGACCAGCGTCGCCAGGAACAGCCAGGGCAGGTTTTCGAGGCCGCCCGCCACGCCCATCTGGTCGCGGATCGGGCGCAGCACGTAGTAGCTCGCCAGCAGCGCGAAGATGTAGGCCCAGGACCAGGCCAGCGCCGGGCCCTCGCCCGGCCTCACGTCGATGAGGCGGGCGAGGCGATGGGAGAGAGGGGAGCCTGCCGAAGAGCCTCGGGCCTCGCTCAAGGCTTCACCCCGAGCTTCTCCTTCAGTTCCGCCGCCGAGAGGTCGTGGCCGAAGCCCGGCGAGCCCATGGCGAAGGTGTCGGCGGCCTTCAGTTCGCCGACGACCACCGGATCGAAGCCGGCATCCGAGACCAGGGTGCGGGCGGTCTCCAGCGCCTTGGGATCGTTGCCGGCGATCGGCACCGCCATGCGCGGCTCGGGCCGGCCGGCATTCTTCTGGAAGATCTTGTAGTTCGCCGCGTTGAAGGCGCGCACCACCCGCGCTCCGGCGAGATACTTGGCGGAAGTCGCGCCGATGCCGTCGCGCTCGACCTCGTCGTAGACCGCGCCGTCGCGGGCCTTCACCGCGTTGCCGGCATCGATCACTACCTTGTTCTTCAAGCCGGCGGCGTTGTCCTTGCCCAGTTCCGGATAGGCCTTGTAGGGCACCGCGATCAGCACGGCGTTGCCGAAGGCGATCGCCTCCGCCGGGGTGCCCGCCCGGGCCTTGGGCCCGAGCTCCTCGATCAGCGCCTTCAACTGCTCCGGATGGCGGGAGGCGAAGAACACCTCGTAGCCCGCCTTGATCCAGAGCCGGCCGAGCGTGCCGCCGATATTGCCGGCCCCGACGATCCCGATTCTTTTGGGATTTTCGGATTGGGCGAGAGCGGGCAGGGCCGGGAGGACGAGCGCGCCGGCGAGCAGTGCCAGCGCCCCGCGCCGACCCAGGCAAGATCCGAAAAACTCAGACCGCATCGATGAAGGCCTCCATCTTGCGCCGCTCGGCGGCGTCCGGCAGCCGCCCGGTCGCGGCGGCGAGGTTGTCCTCGACATAGGCCGCCTTCGCCATGCCCGGGATCGGACAGGTGACGGCCTCGTTGGCCAGCACGTATTTGAGGAAGAACTGCGCCCAGCTCCTGCAGCCGAATTCGGCGGCGAAGTCGGGCAGGGGCTTGTCCTTCACCGCCTTGAACAGGCGGTCGCGGCCGAAGGGCACGTTGACCATCACCGCCACGCCGCGCTCGGCGGCGAGCGGCAGGACGCGCTCGGCCGCGAGCCGGCTGTCGAGGGCGTAGTTCACCTGCACGAAATCGAGCCGTTCGCGCTTCATCACCGCCTCGAGCTCGGGGAACTGCTCGTCGCGCCAGACCGTGACGCCGACATAGCGGATGCGGCCCTTCTCCTTGAGCGCGCGCAGGACGGCGAGGTTCGTCTCCGTATCGATCAGGTTGTGCACGGCGATGAGGTCGATCGTGTCCGTGCGCAGGCGCTGGAACGAGCGCTCGATCTCGGCCTGCGCCGCCTCCCGGCCGCGGGCCGCGACCTTGGTGGCGAGAAAGACCTTTTCCCGGAGCCCGTCGAGGATCAGGCCGAGAACCTCCTCGGCCGTTCCGTAGCTCGGGGCGGTATCGATCACCCGCCCGCCGAGCGCCACGAAGCGTTCCACCGCCTCCCGCAGGGGCGCCGTGGCCTCGGGCGTCACCGCCACCTCGTAGCGGCGCGAGGTGCCGATCCCCATGGCCGGCAGGCGCTCCCCGGAGGAGGGGATCGGCCGGGTGATCAGGGCATCCGCCGCGCGGGCCGGGCGCAGCAGGGCCGGTGCGAGGCCGGCTCCGGCGAGGGCGGCGGTGCCCAGCAGCAGGGTTCGGCGGGAGAGCGGCGACAAGACGGGCGGCATGGGCGCGAGCCTCTTTCGCGGACGGGCATGGCCCGAGCGAGATAGGGCAACCTCAACGCATCGGCGACGCGCTCACCCCTCGAAGCGTCCGAAGGTCACCGCCGTCTCGCCGTAGCTGCGCCGCTCCAGCTCCTCGAAATCGGGCGGCAGGACCGGACCGGCACCGGCCGCCTCCTCGACCAGGATCAGCGCGCCGGGAGCGAGCCAGCCGCCGCCCGCCGCGGCCGTGAGCGCCGCGGGCGCCAGGTTCTTCCGATAGGGCGGGTCGCAGAAGACGAGGGTCGCCGGCCCCTCCGTCGCCGGGCCGAGCCGGGTCGCGTCGCGGGGGATCAGCCGGGCGCGGTCCCCGCAGCCGAGGGCGGCAATTCCCTCGCGGATCAGGCCGCCGGCCTGGCGCCCCTCGTCCACGAAGATCGCGCGGGCCGCACCGCGGGAGAGCGCCTCGAAGCCGAGGGCGCCGGTACCCGCGAACAGGTCGAGCACCACCGCATCCTCGACCGCGTCCTCGTAGGCGTGGGCCAGCACGTTGAACAGGGCCTCGCGCAGGCGGTCGGAGGTCGGGCGGATGCCCTCCGCCTTCGGCCCGGCGAGCCGGCGCCCGCGCCATTCGCCGCCGACGATCCGCACGCGTCAGGCCTCAGGCGCCGCCGCGCGGCGGACGGCCGCCCCCACGGGGGCCCGGCTTACCCCCGGGACGGCCTCCGGGGGCGCCGCCGGGTTTGCCGCCGGGGCGCCCACCCGGGCGCCCGCCAGGCCGGCCACCACCGCCGGGTTTGAAGTCGCCCCGCGGGCCACCTTTCGCACCGCCCTTGAAGTCGCCGCGGGCCCCGCCCTTGAAGCCGGGCTTGCCGCCCGGACCGGCACCGGGACCCTTGCGGAATCCGCCGCGCTCGGGCGCGTCGGCGCCGCGCGGGGCGCGGGCCGGACGCTCGCCCTCGGCCGTACGGGGACGGTCGCGCGGGGGACCGCGGCGCTCCGGCGCCCCCGCCTCGGCGGGACGCTCCCGGCGGGGCGCCGCCTCGCCGCGATCGCGCGAGGGACGCCCCTCGCTGCGCTCGCGCGGCGGACCGCGCCGCTCGGCCGGTGCGGCGTCTCCGGCCTCGCGGCGGCGGGGGCGGGCATCGCCCGCGGGCGCATCCCGGCGCGGCCGGTCCTCGCGGGGGCGCTGATCATTGCGGCCGCGCTCCTGGCGCTCGGGCCGCTCCTCGTCCTTGCGGAAGCGGACGCGGCGGTGCGGCTCGGGGGCGGGCGTCTCCAGCGTGGGCTGAAGGCGCTCGACCAGCACCCGGCGCTCGCCGGCCGCCTGGATCGCGCCGACCCGCTCGCGGCCGCGCTCGGCCGCCGCCGCGCGGGCGGTCTTCGGGTCCAGGCCGCGGCGCGGCACCTTGCTCGCGCGGGGGCGGGCCTCGTCGTCGGCCCGCCACACGGTCGGCGAGGGCGCCCGCTGGGCCGGGCGGGCCGCGCGGGCGGGAGCGGCGGGCCGGGCCGGGTCGCGGGGCGGACGGCCCGGCCCGTCGGCGCGGGCTTCCCCCCGGCCGCCGGAGCGGGTCTCGCCGCGCGTCTCCGGCCGGCCGCGCCCGGCGGGCGCCTCGGCCTTCGCGGCGCGTGCGGCCTTCTTCGGGCTTCCGAACGGGGCGATGGTCTCGCGCACCGGGCTCTCGAAATCGACGCCGGCCTGCTCGGCGAGGCTTTTGCCGAGCTGCTCCTTCAGGACCTTGGTGCGAATCTCCTCGACCAGTCCGACCTCAAGGTCGCCGAGCTGGAACGGTCCGAACGAGAGCCGGATCAGCCGGTTCACGGAGAGGCCGAGATGTTCGAGGATGCGCTTGACCTCGCGGTTCTTGCCCTCGCGCAGGCCGAGCGTGAGCCAGAGATTGTCGCCCTGGACCCGGTCGAGCGTGGCCTCGACGGGGCCGTACTCCATCCCGTCGACGGTCACGCCCTTCTTGAGCCGGTCGAGGTCGGCCTGGGTGATGTCGCCGAAGGCGCGCACCCGGTAGCGGCGCAGCCAGCCGGTATCGGGGTGGGCGATCACCTTGGCGAGCCCGCCGTCGTTGGTGAGAAGCAGCAGCCCCTCGGTGTTGATGTCGAGCCGGCCGATGGCGACGACCCGCGGCAGGTCGTCGGGGAGCCCGTCGAACACGGTCGGGCGCCCTTCCGGGTCACGGGCGGTGGTGACGACGCCGCGCGGCTTGTGCAGCAGCCAGAGCCGGGTGCGCTCGCGGGCGGGCAGGGGCTCGCCGTCGACCGTGATGCGGTCGGCTTCGGTGACGTTGATCGCCGGCGAGGTCAGGACCTTGCCGTTGAGGGTGACGCGGCCGGCCTCGATCATCGCCTCGGCGTCGCGGCGGGAAGCGATGCCGGCGCGGGCGATGGCCTTGGCGATGCGCTCGCCCTCGGGCGCGGCGGGCTGGTCCGCGGGCGCGGCCGGGGAGGGGTCTGAATGGTCGGTCATCCGCGCCCCTTACCAGAGCGGCGGTTCCCGCAAAAGGAAAAGGCGGCCCCGCGCGGGGCCGCCCTTCCGTAGATGCTTGCGACGAAGAGGTGTCGTCACAACCGCGGGGAGCGGCCGCGCACGGCGCCCATCACCGCCGAGATCAGGAACAGCGCGATCGCGACGAAGAACACGATCTTGGCCGCCTCCATGGCGGTGCCGGCGATGCCGCCGAAGCCGAGCAGAGCGGCGATCAGAGCGACGACGAGAAAGGTAACAGCCCAACCGATCATGGTATCCTCCTGACGTGCGTCTTGGACGGTGCTTGGACGGTGTCTTGAAAGTCTGTCCTGGCCTGGAAAATTGCCAAGCTGCCGGAATCGTTCCGTCGATGGGGCTGAAAACGGTTGCCGGCACGAAGCGTTCCGGAGCGCGCGGCCGGCACACGGGGCCAGCAGGCGCGGTTCCGGGGGCCGTTCCCGGGGACGCGTGAGACGATTTCGTCCGGACGATCTCGTCCGAAGGTCCGTCAGGCCGCCAGCGTCCGTGCCGGCCGCCCCTCGGACGCGGCACCGGCCTCGAGCAGGGCGGCGATCTCGTGGACCGGCCGGGGCGGGCTGAACAGGTAGCCCTGCACCTCCTGCGCGCCCTCCGCCCGGATGGTGGCGAGCTGCGGCTCGGTCTCGACACCCTCGACGAGCGTGGTGATACCGAGGCTCGCCCCCAGGCTGACGATGGCGCGGATGATCGCTCCGGCCTCCGACTGGGCCGCGCAGTCGCGCACGAAGGACCGGTCGATCTTGATCTTGTCGAAGGGGAAGCGGCGCAGGTAGCTGATCGAGGAGTAGCCCGTGCCGAAATCGTCCATGGAGATGCGCACCCCGAGCTTGCGCAGGGTGTGCAGCGTCTCGAGATTCATCTCGGTGTCGTCGAGGAGCACGCTCTCGGTGATCTCGAGCTCCAGGCGGCTCGCCTTCACGCCGCTGCTCGCGAGGGCGCCGAGCACGCTCTGGACGAAGCTGCGGTGGCGCAGCTGCAGCGGCGAGACGTTGACCGCGACGCTGATCCCGTCGGGCCAGGCGGCTGCATCCCGGCAGGCTTGGCCCAGCACCCACTCGCCGATCGACACGATCAGGCCGGTCTCCTCGGCCAGGGGGATGAACACCGCCGGGCTCACGAGGCCGCGCTCGGGATGGCGCCAGCGGACCAGCGCCTCCATCCCGGTGATGCGATTATCGGACAGGTCCACGAGCGGCTGATAGTGCAGTTCGAAGCGGTTCTGCGCGAGCGCCTCGCGCAGTTCGCGTTCGAGGTCGAGCCGCTCGCGCAGGGTCTCGTCCATCTGCGGCTCGAACAGGCGGACGGTGCCCCGCCCTCCGGCCTTGGCCTCGTAGAGGGCCATGTCCGCCTCCTTGAGGAGGCGCTCGATGTCCTGCGGCACGCTGCCCTCGGCCAGGGCGATGCCCGCGCTCATCCCGATCTCGACGGTGACCCCGTCGAGGCGGTAGGGCGCGGCGACCACGGCGATCAGGCGCTCGGCCAGCACGATCGCTCCGGCCGCATCCTCGACGCGGGAGATCACCGCGAATTCGTCGCCCCCGAGCCGGGCCACCACGTCGTGGCCGCGCACGTGCCCCCGCAGCCGCTCGGCCACCGCCCGCAGCAGGGAATCGCCCACCGCGTGGCCGAAGCTGTCGTTGACCGGCTTGAACCGGTCGAGGTCGAGACAGAGCACGGCGACCCGCGTCCCCATGCCGGTGCTCGGCATCTCGATCAGCTCGGCGCCGATCTCGCGCAGGCGGGTGCGGTTGGGCAGGTCGGTGAGCCCGTCGTGGCGGGCCATGTGGATGATGCGCGCCTCGTTGCGCCGCCGCTCGGTGATGTCCTCGAAGGTCGCCACCCAGCCGCCGCCGGCCATCGGCCGGTGGGTCACGGCGATGACCCGTCCGTCGGCGAGTTCGCGCAGGACCGAGTTCAGCCCGACTTCGGTGAGCGAGGTGCGGGTCCCCTCGCTGATCGCATCGACGGTGGCGCCGCGCTTGTAGCGCCCGAGCGCCACCAACGCCTCGATGATCGCGCGCTGGCTCATGCCGACATGAACCGCGTCCTCCGACAGGCCGAAGATCTCCAGGTAGCGCCGGTTCCACACCAGGAGACACTGCTCCGCATCGAACATGCACAGGCCGTGCGTCATGTTCTCCAGGGCGGCATCGAAGCGCCGGTTCTGCTCGCTGAGCTGGGCATGCGCCTCGACGAGGGCGCGCCGGGTCCGATGCTGCTCGGTGACGTCGCTGCCGACGCCCTGATACCCCAGGAACTCGCCCTCGGGCGAGAAATGGGGCCGGCCGCTGATCTCGAACCAGCGCGGCGCGCCGTCGGGATGGCGATAGACGTAGGTCAGGTCGCGGAACGGGCGGCGGGCGGCGATCGCCTCGCGGTATTGCGGGAGGTTCGCCTCCTCCCCGGCCAAGGCCAGGGTCTCGCGCGCGCGCCCGATCAGGCTCTCCGGCGGGCGGCCCAGAAGGCGCTCGGCACCGGGGGAAAGATAGCGGAAACGGTCCTCGGCATCGGTGGCCCAGAGCCAGTCGAAGGCGATCCGCGCCAGTTCTTCAAGGTCGTTCAGGGGCATGGCACCACCGTAGGCGTGCCGGATTCTGCGAGGTCAAATGTAAATATTTCCTCATGCCCACATCTTCGCCATGTTGCCTAAATTCTTGCCTGACCTGCATCGATCCAAGTGCAGCGGAGACGGATGACCGTCACCTGGATTGCGCAGGCACGTGGAAATACCGCCAGGTTGCATCGACCAACCTCAAGTTCGTGATGGCCGTGACGACCCTGAATGGCCCTGCCGCCACCGGCGCCGGAGACTTCCCCGCGCGGAACCGTTATCCGTGGCACGGGAGCAGCGGAGCGGGAAGGACGGCGGATGGCGGAAGGCGACGATCTGTTTCCCGGCTTCGAGCCGCTCTGGATCGAGGGGCCGGCGGACCGCTGGTTCGGACGGGCCGGCGGCCCGCGGGACGCACCGCCGCTCCTCCTGCTGCACGGCTTCCCGCAGAACCACGCCATGTGGCACCGCCTGGCACCGGCGCTGGCCGAAACGCACCGCGTCATTGCCCTCGACCTCAAGGGCTACGGCTGGTCGGCCGCACCCGACTCGCGAGGCGGGGAGAACGCCTACGCCAAGCGGCGGCTCGGGGCGGAGATCGTCGCGGTGATGGAGCGCCTCGGCCATGTGCGCTTCGCGCTGGCCGGCCATGATCGCGGCGCCCGCGTCGGCTACCGGCTCGCCCTCGACGAGCCGGGCCGGATCGAGCGGCTCGCGATCCTCGACATCGTGCCGACGGACGTCCAGTGGACCCGCATCGAGGCGAAGCCGGGCGCCAATCCGCACTGGCCGTTCCTGGCCCGCCCCGCCCCGGAACCGGAGGAGGCGATCCGCCGCGACCCGGACGGCTATTTCGAGGGGCTGCTGCGCGGCTGGAGCGCAGGCCGCGACCTCGCCGCCTTCGACGCCCGCGCGCTCACCCTCTACCGACAGGCCTGGAACGTGCCCGAGCGCATCCACGCCATGTGCGAGGATTACCGGGCGGGCGGCGCCGACGGACCGGACCGCGCCGCCGACCGCAACGACCTCGCCGCGGGACGGACGCTGGCGATGCCGGTGCTCGTGCTCGCGAGCGAGTCCTATCTCGATCACGACAAGCCGGAGACCGCGCTGGCGGCATGGCACCGGACCTTCGCGCCGCAGGCGCAGGGCGCGCGGATCGCCTCCGGCCACTTCATGGCCGAGGAGGCGCCGGAGCCAACGCTGCGGGCGCTGCAGAGCTTCCTGGCGGCGTAGATGTCCGACCGATCGCCTCGGTGCCGGCTCCCGTCATCCCGGGGCCGCGGAGCGGAACCCGGGATCTATCGGTGATGCGGGAAACACGGCGCCGTCGAGGCCCGCCGTGGATTTCGAATTCGCCTATCGCGCCTCGGAATGACGGAAGCCGCACCGAACCAACGACCGGCGACGGCCCAACCCCTCAGAAGCTCTCGACCCACGGGCGCAGGGCGATCTCGTCGGCCCAGGCGCTGCGATCCTGGCGCAGGAGCGCGAGGTAGCTCTTGGCGATCGCATCCGGGTCGAGGGTTGCGTCGGGGCGCCCCTCCGGATCGGGACGGGCGGCGGAGCGGATCGCGCCGTCGATCACGATGTGAGCGACGTGGATGCCCTGGGGCTGCAACTCGCGGGCAAGGCTCTGGGCGAGGCCCCGCAGGGCGAACTTGCCCATGGCGAAGGGGGCGGAGCCGGCGAACCCCTTCACGCTCGCCGAGGCACCGGTGAACAGGATCGCGCCGTGGCGATGCGGCAGCATCCGCCGGGCGGCGGCCTGGGCCACGAGAAAGCCGCCATAGGCCGAGACCGCGAGCGCGCGGGCCACTGCCTCCGGATCGAGATCGACGGTGGCGCCGCGCAGCCGGCCGCTGGCATTGTAGACCACCACGTCCGGCGCGCCGCCGAGGGCCGGTTCGAGCCGGGGGAATAGGGCCTCGACCGCGCCCGGATCGGTGGCGTCGCAGGCATGGAGCACGGCCCCCGTCTCCGCGGCGAGGCCGCCGAGTTTTTCGGTGTTGCGCGCGGCGAGCCCGACCTTCAGCCCCTCCGCCGCGAACAGGCGCGCCAGCGCGGCGCTCAGGCCGGGGCCGGCCCCGACGATCAGGGCGCGCTGGTAGGTCGGGACCATGCGAGGGCTCCGGTTCGGTTTGGAGGACGAGGGATCGAACGCGCCGCAGGCCGCCGCGGTTCGACGCCCGACGCGGCGCCCCCGTCGCCGGGGCGCCCTCCGGATCACCGCCGCTGCGTGAAAAACGCCCTGAGGAGGCCCGCCGCCTCGCCCTCGCGAAAACCCGAATACACCTCCGGGGCGTGGTGGCAGGTCGGCTGGTTGAACACCCTCGGCCCGTGCTCGACGCCGCCACCCTTGGGATCGGCGGCGGCGTAGTAGAGCCGGCGGATGCGGGCGAAGGAAATCGCGCCCGCGCACATCGGGCAGGGCTCCAGGGTGACGTAGAGGTCGCAGCCGGTGAGCCGTTCGTCGCGCAGCGCGGCGCAGGCGGCGCGGATCGCCAGGATCTCGGCATGGGCCGTGGGGTCGGACAGGGTCCGCGGCCGGTTGCCCGCGACCGCGAGCACGGTCCCGTCCCGCACCACGGCCGCACCGACCGGCACCTCGCCGAGCGCCGCGGCCTCACGGGCGGCGGAGAAGGCGAGGTCGAGGAAATCGGGCATTACGCGTCGGTGGAAGCCGCCTCGCGGGCGACCTCCCGGCCGCCGATGTCGCTGCGGAAGAATCCGTCCGGCCAATCGATCCGCCGCACCGCCGCGTAGGCGCGGTCCTTCGCCTCCCGCACGCTGGCGCCAAGCGCCGTGACGGCGAGCACCCGGCCGCCATCGGCGAGCAGCCGGTCTCCGTCGCGGCGGGTGCCGGCCTGGAACACCAGGACCGTCCCGTCCTCCGCCACGCCCCCCGCCGCCTCGGCGCCGCGGATCTCGGTGCCACGGGTCACCGCGCCGGGATAGCCCCGCGCCGCCATCACCACGGTGAGCGCGGCGCGGGAGGCGTCGAAACCGATCGAGACGCCGGAGAGATCCCCCTCGGCCGCCGCCAGCAGCGCCGGCACGAGGTCGCCGGACAGGCGCGGCATCAGCACCTGCGCCTCCGGATCGCCGAAGCGGGTGTTGTACTCGATCAGCTTCGGGCCCTCATCCGTCAGCATCAGCCCGGCATAGAGGATGCCGGCGAACGGCGTGCCCCGGGCGGCCATGCCGGCCAGGGTCGGCGCGATGATCCGCGTCATCACCGTCTCGGCGATCTCCGGTGTGACGATGGAGGCGGGGGAATAGGCGCCCATGCCCCCGGTATTGGGGCCGCGGTCGCCGTCATGGACGCGCTTGTGGTCCTGCGCGGTGCCGATCGGGATCGCGCGGGTGCCGTCGCAGAGCGCGAAGAAGCTCGCCTCCTCGCCGAACAGGCATTCCTCGATGACGAGAGCGCCCCCCTCGCTGCCGTCGAGGATCGCCCGCACGGCGGCCTCCGCCTCGGGCAGCGACTCGGCCACCGTCACGCCCTTGCCGGCGGCGAGGCCGTCGGCCTTGACCACGATCGGCGCTCCGCGCTCGCGCAGATAGGCGAGCGCGGGCTCCAGTTCGGTGAAGCGGGCGAAGGCGGCGGTCGGGATGTCGTGCTCGGCGCACAGATCCTTGGTGAAGCCCTTCGAGCCTTCGAGCTGCGCTGCAGCCTTGGTCGGGCCGAAGGCGGGGATGCCGGCGGCCTGCAGGTCGTCGACGAGCCCGGCGACCAGCGGCGCCTCCGGCCCCACCACCACCAGCCCGACCTTCTCGGACCTGCAGAAGGCGACGACGGCGGCGTGATCGGACACGGCGAGATCCGGCCGGTTCTCGCCGTGCCGGGCCGTGCCGGGATTGCCCGGCGCGACGAACAGCTTCGCGCAGAGCGGCGATTTGGCGATGGCCCAGGCCAGGGCGTGCTCGCGCCCGCCGGAGCCGATGAGCAGGATGGAGAAAGGCTCGGTCATGACGAGACCCTATCCAAAAAATCTTGGGCCGGGGGAAGGGCGTTTCGCGTTTGCCCCGGCAACGCAAGGGAGAACCCGCCGCATGGCACCGCGAGATCGTCACCAGGACAACCATCGGCGACCGGATCGGACGCGGCGCCGGCTCGGCCTGGAGGGTGCCAACACCCTGGTGCAGACCCTGGCGATCCTCGGAGCCGGGGCCTGGGGCGTCTACACCTTCGTCTACGAGGCGCGGATCAAGCCGGGGCTCGCCCCGCCCTCGGTCTCGGTGAAGACGGACCTCGCCCGGGTCGGCGAGCGTGGCGACCGGGTGGCAATCCGCTCGACCGTGACGCGCACCAATGTCGGCCAGGCGGGCGTGCGCGTGCTCGGGCTTACCTACACCGTGGTCGGCCTGCGCACCCGCTTCTCCGAACCGGGCGCGCAGGGGGAGGCGGAGCGGGCGGAACGGGCGGCCGCCTTCCGGGCCTCCCTGTCCGGCACGGCGAGCGTCGATTCCGCCCGCGACTACCGGCGCGAGAACGGCGCGCCGATGCTGCGTCAGGGGCTGCTGTTCTCCGGCGCGACCGCGCTCCCGAGCGAACCCTCCGAACTCAATCCGGGCGAGTCCGTCTCCCGCGACGTCATCGTCTACGCCGACCGCAAGGCCTTCGATGCCGTGCGCTTCGAGGTGCGGCTCGCCTACGCCAGGGAGGACGACCCGCCGGTGCGCCTGCGCTTCGAGGAGGGGGCGGATGGAGGGCTCGCGACCGTGCCGGCCGATCCCTGCCCGGCGCCGAAATGCCCGTTGCGAACGACGGATTTCGCCACCGAGTTCTCGCTGTGGTGAGCGGCCGGTGCGGCCTCTCGTCCGCCTTGCGCCCGGGATCACCTTATCCCGCGCGCCGGACGGAACGGTTAGCCGGACTCGCCTGTTGATGATCGCCATGCCGATCTGTCGCCACTCGATCGCCTCCCCCTCCCGCCCGCCCCGCGAGCGTCCGATCGTTCGGCTGTCGCACTACGTGGTCCAGCGCCGTTCGGCGCCCCGGGCCGCCAACGACAACCGTCACTCCCGCCTCGGCCCGGTCTGGCCCTGGGCCATGGCCGCTGCGGCCGCTCCGACCGTGATGGCGGCGCTGATCCTCACGCGTCTGATCTGATCACCGGGCTCCCCTCGCCGCCGACCGCACCTCCTTGAGGGTCCGCCGCATCCGGAGCGCCGTCTCGTGCAGGACGTGCGCGCCTCCGCCCAGGCCCGGCCGCCGACGCAAGGCGGCGGCCTGCCACTTCGGAGCGATGCGTTCCACCTCCTCCGGAGATGCCAAAGCACCCGATCCCGCCTCACGTCGCGGCTCGCCCGGATCTTCTCCGCATCCGCCAAGCCGGCGCGCGCCCGGTCGAAACCGACCTGCTCCGGCGATGATCTGATGACGCGGCTGCGTGCCGGTCTCCGATTGAGCCTTTACGGCCTTCCCTTTCGTCGGCACCGCAGGTCCGCCAGACGGCAGATGTATTGATGGCGTTTTTGTCGCGATTTTTCCCTTCTTCGACGCCGTAGCGGCGGATTTCAAAATATCGATCGCGCGCAATCGGGAATATGCCAACCTTTTAACTGCTACCCGTGCCGAGCAAAACGATTTAGGTCTTCCACATGGGCAAATTTGCCCGATTATTGCGCTTCGACATCGAAGATGACGGCGCCGATTGCTGGGTATGGCTCGTGCCCGCCCAGGGGCGAAGAGGGATGCGGACGCGGCCGCCGCGCCACACCCGCCCGCCCTTCCCCAACCGATCGGCTGCCCGGCCTTTACCTCCCCGAGCCCGTTCCCTAGCGTCCGGAGCCATGCCGCTCGTGCCCCCGCCACGTCCTGCGACCGCCGCCGCAGCCCCGTCGCCGGGGGAGCCGGCGCCCTCGGCGCTGCTCCAGGCCAACGCCCCCGAATGGTCGGTCGGCGACCTCGCCGCCGCCCTGAAGCGCACCCTGGAGGACGCCTTCGGCCATGTCCGCCTGCGCGGTGAGATCTCGGGCTACCGCGGGCCGCACGGCTCGGGCCACGCCTATTTCTCGCTGAAGGACGGCACGGCGAAGATCGACGCGGTGGTGTGGAAGGGCGTGCTCGGGCGCCTGCGTCAGAAGCCCAAGGAGGGGCTGGAGGTCGTCGCCACCGGCAAGATCACGACCTTTGCCGGAAAATCCTCGTACCAGATCGTCATCGACGCGATGGAGCCCGCCGGCATCGGCGCCTGGATGGCGCTCTTGGAGGAGCGCAAGCGCCAGCTCGCGGCGGAGGGGCTGTTCGAGGCGGACCGCAAGCGGCCGATCCCGTTCCTGCCGCGGGTGATCGGCGTCGTCACCTCGCCCACCGGCGCGGTGATCCGCGACATCCTGCACCGGCTGGAGGACCGCTTTCCGCGCCCCGTGCTGGTCTGGCCGGTGCGGGTGCAGGGGGAGGGGGCGGCCGAGGAAATCGCCGCGGCGATCCGGGGCTTCAACGCGCTCGCCCCCGACGGGGCGATCCCGCGGCCGGACGTGCTGATCGTCGCCCGCGGCGGCGGCTCGATCGAGGATCTCTGGGCCTTCAACGAGGAGGCGGTGGTGCGCGCCGCCGCCGAATCCGGGATCCCGCTGATCTCGGCGGTCGGCCACGAGACCGACACCACGCTGATCGACTTCGCCTCCGACCGCCGCGCGCCGACGCCGACGGGCGCGGCCGAGATGGCGGTGCCGGTGCGCGCCGAACTCAGCGCACAGATTCACGATCTCGGCGCCCGGCAGGCGGGTACGATGCTGCGGCGGATCGAGCGCGAGCGGGCGGATTTCCGCGCGCTCGTGCGGGCGATTCCCGGCGCCGACGCGTTCCTTGCCGCCAAGCGACAGCGCCTCGACCTCGCCGACGCGCGGCTCAGGCCCGCGCTCGCCGCCAACGCCCGCGATTCCCGCGAGCGCCTGAACCGCCTCGCCGACCGGCTGACCCGGCGCTCGCCGGCGATCGCGCTCGCCGAGGCGCGGGCGCGGCTCGCCGGGATCGACCACCGCCCGCGCACGGCCATCGCCCGCATCGTCGAGCGCCGCCGCGACCGGCTCGGGGCGCAGGCCGGCCTGCTCGGGGCGCTGAGCTACAAGGCCGTGCTCGCCCGCGGCTACGCGCTCGTGCGCGACGCCAACGGTCTGCCGGTGCGCTCCGCCGAGGCCGCCGCCGAGGCCGCCCGGCTCCAGCTCCAGTTCGCCGACGGCGCGGTTTTCGTGCGTCCCGAGGGTGCGCCGACCGATCCCGCTGCCGCGCCTCTTGCTGCGCTCCCTGCCGACGCCCCGACCCCGCCGCGCCCGAAGCGCGCCCCGCGCCGGGCCGCGCCCGAGCCGGCGGCCAAGGCCACGGAAGGCCCCACCGAGCCGGCGGCGCGTCAGGGATCGCTGTTCTGATGCGGTGAACCCCGCGTGATCATGCTCGCCCCGCCCCCGCGTCACCCCCTCCCTGCACGGAAGGCGGCTTGACCGGCCCGGCCGGCTCTGCGACCGAGCGGCACGGCTCCTGCCTCAGTGGCGGCGGGCCCCGGCATCCCGCAGGAGAGGCGCGTGACCACGACGATCGACTCGGACCAGAAGCTCCACCTCGTGTTCGGCGGTGAGCTGGAGGATGTCTCGGGCGTGCGCTTCCGGGACATCAAGGATCTCGACATCGTCGGCATCTTTCCCGACTACGCCTCGGCCCAGACCGCGTGGCGCTCCAAGGCGCAGGCGACCGTCGACAGTGCGCAGACCCGCTACTTCATCGTCCATCTCCACCGCCTGCTCGAACCGTGACCCCGGTTGAGCGGGACCGGATCCACGAAACCATTGTGACGGCAGGGTGTCGCTGGTATGAGCCGCGCGGCCGGATGCTTGTGCGGTCTCGGACGTAATCGTTTCGCGCGCGTCCCGCGAATGACTGAAGAGTGAGCCGAGAGACGCCCGGCATGACGTCGTCCATCAAGATCATCGCCGGCAACGCGAGCCGCCCGCTCGCGGAGGCGATCGCCGCCTACCTCGAATTGCCGCTGGCGAGCTGCATGGTCCGGCGTTTCGCCGACATGGAAATCTTCGTCGAGCTGCAGGAGAACGTGCGCGGCGAGGACGTGTTCATCGTCCAGTCGACCTCGTTCCCGGCCAACGACCACCTGATGGAGCTGCTGATCATGATCGACGCCGCGCGTCGGTCCTCGGCGCGGCGCATCACGGCGGTGATCCCGTATTTCGGCTACGCCCGGCAGGACCGGCGCACCTCGGGCCGCACGCCGATCTCGGCCAAGCTGGTCGCCAACCTCATCACCGAGGCCGGCGCCGACCGCGTGCTGACCCTCGACCTCCATGCCGGCCAGATCCAGGGCTTCTTCGACATCCCCACCGACAACCTGTTCGCCGCTCCCGTGATGGTGCGCGACATCAAGGAGCGCCTCGCACCCGGCGAGCGCATGGTGGTCTCGCCGGACGTCGGCGGCGTGGTGCGCGCCCGGGCGCTCGCCAAGCGCATCGACGCCTCGCTGGCCATCGTCGACAAGCGCCGCGAGCGGGCGGGCGAGTCGGAGGTGATGAACATCATCGGCGACGTCGAGGGCCAGTCCTGCATCCTCGTCGACGACATCGTCGATTCCGGCGGCACCCTGGTGAACGCGGCCGAGGCGCTGCTCAACGCCGGCGCCCGGGACGTATCGGCCTACATCACCCACGGCGTGCTCTCCGGAGGCGCGGTCTCGCGCATCGCCGCCTCGCGGATGAAGGAACTCGTCATCACCGACTCGATCCTGCCGACGCAGGCCGTGAAGCTCGCCCGCAACATCCGCGTGATCTCGATCGCGCCGCTGCTCGGCGAGGCGATCGGACGCACGGCGACGGAATCGAGCGTATCGAGCCTGTTCACCTGATCTGAGTTCGCGCTCCCAAAGGGCGAGCCCTTTGGCGGGGTGCCGGGGCAGAGCCCCGGTTTTCCTTAGACCAGGGCTCTGCCCTGGACCCGTGGACTGGTCCTTTCGAAAACTTTCGACCTCCGCCTCAGCGGATCTCGGCGATCTCGAATTCGTGGTCGTTCACCGTGACGGTGTCGCCGACGCTCTTGCCGGTGAGCGCGCGGGCGAGCGGCGCGACGTAGGAGATCGAGCCGGACGCGGGGTCGGCCTCGTCCTCGCCGACGATGCGGAAGGTCTGCCGGGTGTCGTCCTCGCGCAGGACGGTGACGGTCGCGCCGAAGCGGACGACGTCGCCCTCGAACGCCTCGACGAGCTGCGCCGAGTTCTTGCGCGCGCTCCAGTAGCGCAGGTCGCGCGAGAGGCGGGCATGGTCCGCCTTGTCCTGCTGCGGCGAGAGCCCCGACAGCTCCTGTTCCAGCCGCACCACCTCGGCCTCGATCTGGGCGAGCCCCTCGGGCGTCACGAAGTTGGTGTGGGACGAGATCGGGCGGTCGGGAAGATCCTCGAAAGCCTCACCGCCTTCCGGTTCACGGACGAATGCTCTGCTCATAAGATACGCAATCTCTAAGCCTGCACCGCGGTTCCCGCGCGTGCGGGTTCAGCCGATGGCGACGACCGTGCGGCCCCGCACCTGCCCCTCGAGCAGGGTCTCGGCGAGGCTCCCGGCTTCGTCCAGGGCAACCGTCCGCGTCATCCGCCGCAGAAGGTCGCGGTCGAGGTCGCGCGAGAGCCGGGCCCAGGCCTCGCGGCGGGGCTTTTGCGGCGTCGTCACGCTGTTGATGCCCAGCAGCGAGACGCCGCGCAGGATGAAGGGCGCGACGGAACTCGGCAGATCCATGCCGCCGGCATTGCCGCAGGCAGCGATGGCGCCCCCGCCACGGGTCATCGACAGGGCGTTGGCGAGAACCCGTCCGCCGACCGCATCGATCCCGGCGGCCCAGCGCTCCTTGGCCAGCGGACGCGGCTCGCCCGCTAGCGCCTCGCGCTCCAGGATCTCGGCCGCGCCGAGGCTCTTCAGGTAATCGGCCTCGCCGGCGCGGCCGGTCGCGGCGATCACGTGCCAGCCGGCCTGCTCCAGGAGGGCCACCGCCACCGAGCCGACGCCGCCGGAAGCGCCCGTCACCAGGGCCGGCCCGGCCTCGGGCGTGAGCCCGTGCCGCTCCAGGGCGAGAACGGAGAGCATCGCCGTGTAGCCGGCGGTGCCGATCGCCATCGCCTCGGCCGGGCTCAGCCCCTCGGGCAGCGGCACCAGCCAGTCGCCGCGCAGGCGGGCGCGCTCGGCCAGCCCGCCGAGATGGGTCTCGCCGACGCCCCAGCCGGTGAGCACCACCGCATCACCGGGCTTGTAATCGGGATGGTCGGAGGACTCGACGGTGCCGGCGAAGTCGATGCCGGGGATCATGGGGAAGCGGCGCACCACCGGCATCCGGCCGGTCATGGCGAGCCCGTCCTTGTAGTTCAGGCCAGAATGGGAGACCCGCACGGTTACGTCGCCGTCCATCAGGTCGGCTTCGTCGAACTCGCGCAGGGCGAGGCTCTGACCGGTCTCGCCCCTCTCGATCACCCAGGCTCTGAACGCCGCCATGATCTGCTCCCTCCCGCTCGCGCCGGAGAAAGAGCTACGGCGATCGCGCCTCGAATCAAGCCCGCCGGCGCGGGCGTCCGAGAGGGCGTCTCAATACCCGTCGTAGATGCTGCCCCGCGAGAAGCCGAGGCCCACGGAGATGTCCGCGGAAGAGGCACCGGCAAGGCCGAAGGCGTCCGGGATCGAGCCGACTCCGGCGGCGGCATAACTGGGACCGGGGCCGTAATCCAGCCCGGCGCCGGCCGGCACCCAGGCGGCGCGAGCGGGTTGCACCAGCACGCGGCGCTGCGTCGTGGTGTAGACCGGCGGCAGGGTCTCCGGGATCGCCTCCGGCGGGCGCACCAGCACGCGGCGGGTCTGCACCGCGTAGCGCGGCGGCGTGGTGATCCAGCAGCCGACGAGCTGGCCGTTGGCGTCGTAGCGCGTCTCCCAGCGGCGCCCGCCGGGGGCGACCAGAACCTGCTCGGACACGGTGTCGTAGACCGGCGGCGTCGTGCGGTAGACGGTGCGCGGCGGCTGGACCAGCACCCGTTCGGACACGGTATCGTAAACCGGCGGCGTCACGACGCGACGATAGCATTCGGCGCTGACGCAAGCCCCCCCGGCCCGTGCCGGCACAGCGAGGGCAAAGACCGAGGCGAAGACCGGAACGGCAACGAGGGCAAGGGAGGAGAAGAGGCTCGGGCGGAGCAGGGGGACGGCCATGGAACAACCTCGGGACACGACGTGACGTCGGGACGATCTCGGCACCACCGCGTGCCCGGTCCGGGGTTTTCGGCGGCGTGCCATTCGACGTCCAGATAGCGGCCAAGGTTGCCTGCTGGACAAGTTCAATTGCCGAAGACAGTAAAATTAACCAACGACTAAGACTACGCAGGTCTGAACGCGCCGGATCGACTTGTCGTCTTGTCCTCCGGGCGGAGTCGGACGAGGTCGCGGCGGCGCGAGAGGGCGTTGCCGAAAAACCCTCCACGCCGCGCAGGGGAGGGCAGGCGGAAGGGCGTGCTTGTCAGCCCTTCGGCCAGGGGCTAGAGCGCTTCCAAATCGGGCGGCGGCGGCGCCCGGATCGCGACCCCGCCGCACGAGGGGATCGCATCCGCGCCAAGGCCGCGGGTGGCGGGCCGATGAGAGGCTCGCCCGACCCCGCGAGGACAAGCGGATCTAAGGACCGAACGGCCCATGACCTACGTCGTCACCGACAACTGCATCAAGTGCAAGTACATGGACTGCGTCGAGGTGTGCCCCGTGGATTGCTTCTACGAGGGCGAGAACATGCTCGTCATCCATCCCGATGAATGCATCGATTGCGGCGTGTGCGAGCCGGAATGCCCCGCCGAGGCGATCAAGCCCGACACCGAGGGCAACCTCGAGAGCTGGCTGAAGCTCAACGCCGACTACGCCAAGACCTGGCCCAACATCACGCAGAAGAAGGACGCCCCCGCCGACGCCAAGCAGTGGGACGGGGTGAGCGGCAAGCTGGAGGCGCACTTCTCGCCCAATCCCGGCTCCGGCGACTGACCGCCTCCGCCGCGGGGCGAAACGCCCTGCGCAGCGGAGCGGCCTCTCGCCGCAGGCCGCCGGTCCAGATCGGATATCCGAACGCGCCGCGGCCTCCCTCGAAAGATCCATCGAAGGCTCCGGCAACGCTCTTTCCGAGCCGTGCAAAACCTTCGATCCTCCCATGCGGAGACGCGTTCGCGCGCCGGCAATCCTTTGATTCGCCGGCCCGTTCGTGTTACATGAGGGCTCGCCGTCGCTCACGCCCGATGCGCCCCCTCCTCTCGCTCACTCGGCGAGTTCCATCTTTCTGGAAAAGAGGTTGGCTGCGATCGACCGCCGGAAGCATTTCGCTCCCGGCGCGTTCTTTCGTGTGGTGGGAGCAACGCGAGAGCCCGGGAACCGGCCAGCGCCTCGACGGCGCGCTGCCGGACAGGGGCATGCGCCGGGTGTCCCGCCCCGGAGGTGACGAGCGTGCGGGCGTGGACGCGCCCCGCGTGGATGACAGTGGAGGCTCATTCCGCATGACCACAGCCAAGAAGACGACGGCAGCAGGCCGCCAAGGCTTCAAGACCGGCGAGGCGGTCGTGTATCCGGCGCACGGCGTCGGGCGGATCACCGCGATCGAGGAACAGGAGATCGCGGGCTACAAGCTCGAATTGTTCGTCGTCTCGTTCGAGAAGGACAAGATGGTCCTGCGCGTACCCACCGCGAAGGCCAACAGCGTCGGCATGCGCAAGCTCGCCGAGCCCGAACTCGTCAAGAAGGCTCTCGACGTGCTGACCGGCCGCGCCCGCATCAAGCGGACGATGTGGTCGCGCCGCGCCCAGGAATACGAGGCCAAGATCAATTCCGGCGACCTGATCTCGGTGACGGAAGTGGTGCGCGACCTGTACCGCTCCGAGGCCCAGCCCGAGCAGTCCTACAGCGAGCGCCAGCTCTATGAGGCCGCCCTCGACCGCGTCGTGCGCGAGATCTCCTCGGTGAACCGGATCACCGAGACCGAGGCGCTCAAGCTGATCGAGCAGAGCCTCGCCAAGTCGCCGCGCCGCGCCAAGGCCGATGCCGAGGCGGAAGCCGACGCCGAGGGCGACGACGACGTGCAGGAGGAGGCCGCCTGAAACGGCGGACGCCGAATCGGATCGCTGCACGGTTCGTATTTGTTAACCAGAGGGCTCGGCGCCACGCCGGGCCCTTTTTTCATGTGCCGCCCATATGCCTCTTGACCCTTTCGTCGCCGGCGCCACGCGCCCGCAGGGAACAAGCGTCGCACGGATGTGTTGTGCCTCTGCCACGGATGGCTCGCCCCATGGTCGCGCCCGGCGTTTCGCCGGCCGAGAGACGCAGGCGGGTTGATCCGGAACGCTCGAACCAAGAACGCTCGAACGAGAGAGGCGGGGATGGCAGAGATCGCGGGGATGCGGCGTCAGTTCATTCGGACAGCGATGGAGGCGCCGTTCCTTGCGAGGGAAGAAGAACGCGGGCTGGCGGTGGCCTGGAAGGAGGCGCGCGACGAGCGTGCCCTGCACCGCCTGATCTCCGCGCATATGCGCCTCGTGATCGCGCTTGCCGGCCGCTTCCGCCATTACGGACTTCCGATGGCCGACCTCGTCCAGGAGGGCCATGTCGGCCTGATGGAGGCGGCCGCCCGCTTCGAGCCGGAGCGGGATGTCCGCTTCTCGACCTATGCCACGTGGTGGATCCGCGCCTCGATCCAGGACTACATCCTGCGCAACTGGTCGATCGTGCGCGGCGGAACGAGCTCGGCGCAGAAGGCGCTGTTCTTCAACCTGCGCCGCCTGCGCGCCCGCCTGATGCAGTCCACCGAGGAGCAGGTCGGCTCCGAGATCCACGGACGGATCGCCAGCGCGATCGGCGTGTCCCGCGAGGATGTGGCGCTGATGGATGCACGCCTGTCCGGTCCCGACATGTCGCTGAACGCCCCCGTGGGCGAGGAGAGCGAGGCGTCTTCCGAGCGGATGGATTTCCTCGTCGACAACGCCGCCCTTCCCGACGAGACGGTGTCCGCGCTGGTCGACGGCGAGCGCCGGCTGGTCTGGCTGCGGCAGGCGCTCACGGTGCTCTCGGAGCGCGAGCTGCGCATCCTGCGGGAGCGGCGGCTGGCCGAGGATCAGGCGACCCTCGAGGCGCTGGGCCATCGCCTCGGCATCTCGAAGGAGCGCGTTCGCCAGATCGAGAACCGGGCTCTGGAGAAGCTGCGCCGGGCGCTCGCCGAGAAGTTCCCGCAGGCCCCGAGTAGCGTCTACGCCTGATCGTCCGACCGCGCCGAAAGCGAAGGGCGACGCCACCGCGTCGCCCTTTCTGCGTTCGAGGCTCGGGGGGCCGCTTCGACCGCCTTCAGGGCGACAGGGCGACCCGCTCGGCGGAACGGCCGGCGCGCGCGCCGCCGCGGCGCGTGTCGCCCGAGGCGTTGGCCAGCACGGCGGCGAGGCGCTTCGTGGCGAAATCGATGAAGCTGCGCGCTTTCGCCGGCAGGAGTCGCGAGGTCGTGACGAAGTAGACCGGCGTCGAAGGCAGGTTCCAATCCGGCAGGACGCGCTGGAGGCGCCCGGTGGAGAGGTCGTTGTCCACGTTGATGACGTTGGCTCGGGTCAGTCCCTGACCCGCCACAGCAAAACGCCGGGCCAGGCTCAGCGAGTTGCAGGACAGGGGACCGCCCACGGTGATCGCGACGGATTCCTCCCCGCGTTTGAGCGTCCAGGTGGCGGAGGTGCCCTGCATCGGCAGGATGACCTGGTGGTCTTCGAGATCGATGGGCGACACCGGCGTGCCGCGCTCGGCGAGGTAGGCGGGCGAACCGAAGATTCCGTTCTCGACCTCGGCGACCTTGCGCACGATCAGCGAGGTCTCCCGAGGCTCCTCAATGGCGACGGCAAGATCGTAATTGTCGCCGACCAGATCGATGGGCGCCGGCTTCAGATCGACATGGACATGGATGTGCTCATGGAGGGCGGAGAACTCCGTGATCACGCCCGACAGGTGGCGCAGCACCCAGAAATCCGGCGGCGCGGCGAGCTTGAGAAAACCGCTCGGCCCCTTGGCCACGGCCATCATGTCGTCGAAGGTCCGCTGCGCCTCGTCGACGAGGCGGGAAACCTGCGTGAGGTAGGCTTCGCCGTAGGAGGTCAACGCCAGCTTGCGGGTGGTGCGATCCAGGAGCCGCAACCCCACCATCGACTCAAACATAGTAATTCGGCGAGACAGGGAAGAAATCGGCATCCCGAGCGCCGCCGCGGCCTGACTAAAGCTTTTTCTTCGGGCAACTTCGACGAAGAGCGCCATGTCGCGTAGCAGTTGAGGATGCGGCATCTTTGCGCGGTCCACCCAGTCATTACGTGACTGCGCACCCGGCCGCTGAACGGAAGCCACGCGCAACCCTCCTTGCCGTCTAACACATCCGCCCATAACCACAGCGAGCATAGCAGAGTTCGCGCGGAAAAATAGTTTCGCACTATGGAACAATAGCCGCACAACCTTTGGCTGCTCCGACCGATCCCGGGGCTGGCACGGAAGGAGCCGCGGGGAGGCTTGCGAGACGGCCACCATGGCCTCGGGTCCCGTCCTCGGGATCTGGCCGCGTGGGTCCGGTCTGCCCAAGCCACTCTCGCCGCGCGGATGCGTCCGTTACGGCTCGATCCGTGTGAGACGCGCACCGGCGCAGGCCAGGACGCTGGATTCTCCGGACGCGTCATCCGATCGGCCTGAAGGTGAGCAACCGGCGCGAAGACACGCCGGCGGGCCCCCCCCTCGCGGCACCTCGGCCCGGCGTGTGAATTTTTTAAATACCGTTGCCGCACATAGGCTTACCCGTGACTTTCCCCTGTCCAGCAGGGCAAAATGGCTCCGCTGAGCCGAAAGAAGCGCCTCGAAAGGCGGCAACCCGCTTGCGACCGGGAAAAGTGCCGGCTATAAGCCCGCTCGCCGGCCCTCGGGGGGCGGCATCGGAGTGTAGCGCAGTCTGGTAGCGCACCACGTTCGGGACGTGGGGGTCGCAGGTTCAAATCCTGCCACTCCGACCAAGAAAGAAGAGAAACGCCTGGAAAGGCGTCGAGGAATGAAAAAAGGGCGCCCGTAGCTCAGCTGGATAGAGCACCAGACTACGAATCTGGGGGTCAGAGGTTCGAATCCTTTCGGGCGCGCCATTTTCCTTCAAAGAGTTAGCTTGCAAGGCATCGCTGATGCGCTTCCCAGAAATTTGGCTTGGGAAGCACATGGGAAGCGGGGAAGGTAAAAGCCGAACCCCTACGAGGGATCGGAAAAAAAATCGAAGCTCATCTTTTGCCACGGCATACCACTGAGCGATGCTGGTGAGTTTCATGGGTGATCCTGCCCCTCACCCCTCATCCACACCAACCGAATTTTTTGTCCGCCGGTGAACGATGTTCGGTCGGTAGGTTCGCTAAAGTGCTCATCGAACGTCGGTGCGTGGGCCTAGCAGACACTGACTGCTTTCCATCCCACGGAATGCGATTCGACGGTCGGCCCCATGTGGACGATGCGATGCTGCGAGCTGAGTGACGCGCAGTGGAAGCAGATTGTCCTGCTGCCTTCGCACCAGCCGCGCACGGTTAGGCCAGCCGAGGATTTCTGCCGAGCCCTCAACAGCATGCCTTATCCTGCGCACGAGTGGCTCCCTAAAAGGGCCCTACCAGCGCGCTATGGCGTTGTCGGGACCATGTCGAGCAGGGCTCAACCACTGTCGTAGAGCAAGCGTCTCCGACCAATTGCTGCAGCAGCTGCAGGCGCAGGCGGATACGGGCAGCGACCTCGACTGGGACCTGCACTTCTTGGATGCCGCGGTGGTGCGCACTCGCCAGCACGCCGCGGACCACGTTAGTCAGGAGCAATCGAGTGGGCGAGGCGGCAGCAGAAGTGCGGGCGAGGGGCTCAGGCGCACTCAGAACCTGTTTGAGTCGCGGTTTTAGGCTGGATTGTAGAGGGCAGTGACGGCCATGAGGCGGCGACACAGGCGAGGCGGCCGGTCGCCACGTCGAGGCGGCCTGCGCGCTCGTGCAGCAGGCAGCCCCAGTGGCTGAGCCAGCCGAAGGTGCGCTCCACGAGCCGGCGCCGCTCCAGCACGACGAAGCCCTTCTGATCTGGGTTCTTCTCAACAACGCGGTGGCGCATGCCGTGCAGATGGCACCGCTCGGCGGTGAAAGCGCCGTCGAGAAGGGCCAAGCGCAGGTTGGGCCACGCCGCCTTGCCGTTATCAAGGGCCGTCAGGGTGTCGCGGTCCTGAACGTTGGCGGGCACGACAGCCAGTGCCAGGACGTGGCCTTCTGCACCGACCAGCGCCACGCGCTTGCGCCCAACCAGCTTCATGGCCCCGTCGTAGCCACGCGGCCCGCGCACCCCGAGGCATCTGACGTTGCGCGCGTCGATGATGGCAAGGCAGGGCGTCGCACGGCGGCTGCAACGGCGACGCTGTCGGCGCGCCAGAGCGCGCATCAGGCTCTCGAACAGCCCCTTCTCGATCCGGCGCCGGAACCAGACGTAGACCGTGCGCGAGGGCGGAAAGCCGGCTGGCAGCGCCCGCCAAGCGCCGCCGACCCGCCGGGGCCAACCTCCGCTGAACCGCTCGATGCTGCAGATCCTGCTGAAACGCAGGCGGCGAAGCCCGCAGTTCACCGCGAAGGCGCCGGTCAACCCCAAAAGCCGGTGGGATTAAAAAGCGGTGAGCCTGTCACGTCACCGGACTTCGCCTGTCATCACAGCGCAACAGGAAGCCCTCGCATTAGCCGATGGTGTTGCGAGCGCGGCAGAAAGAGCTCGCTGCCGTTCGGCTGGGCTACGGCTACCGGCGATTGCACATACTGTCACGGCAGAGCCGTGAGCTAGAAGAGCACCTACCAACTCTATCAGAATGACGGATTGTCGATGCGCATCAAGCTGCGGAGGCGCAAGCGGGCTTGACGCTAACGGCAAGGAGGCTCCCAAACCGGCAGTTCCCATGAGGCCTGGGCGAGGCATTTCGAGTGGGACCGCCAATTCAAAAGGCGCCGGATTGGAGCTCAACCTCACATTAACTTCTATACGTAAGGAGCTTCCAAGGCGCAGAATCCTCAAAGCTACTGATAGAGTGTAGATTTAAAGAAGGAGCTTACGTGAATATCAATTGTCAAAAAACCCTTCCAAATCTTGATCATTTTCTCCGATAACTCGCATATTAACGAATTCAAGCCGCTCTGAAAGCGGTTTGAGTATATGTTTTTTCTCAAACTCGAATATATCCAGAGCGCGCCGCCTCGCAAACTCTTTGTAATCCTGCAAGCGCGCAGCCTCTATAGCGTAATCAGAAATTATGTGCCGCTCCCTAACATCGTCGCTGAGCGCGCAATTTGTAATCTGAGCTCTCAACCGATGTGAATCTTCAGGATTGATCAGAAATCGCCCACCTGGATCACCTCGTTCAACGTTCGGCAATGCAAGGAAATGAAAAGCCTCAGCACCGAATTCTCTTATGAGGTTGGATCCCGACCTCGACTCGACTTGATTCGACCGGTAAGCCAACGCCAGCATGAGGGCTTTTACTCGAGCCGCTCTGAAGTCACTTTTTACCGAGGCAGTGCTTCGAACAGTGGGCTGTTGACGCAGCGACCAAAATAGAAGCCCTGTCTCAACGTAATTCAAGAAATCGCCAATTGCACTCTCGGATTGCCGCCCGCTCCCTCCAAATAATTCGGAGTAAGTGGTCAACCAAACCCAGTCCTCTAGAAGAAGTCTATAGTGATCGGAGTACCCGCTGCTCAAAGCGGTCGCAATCGCCACTATCTGAATCCGATAAGGAACCAACGCCGGATCAGTTATGCCAAAAGCCTGATCAAAGAAAATCGCGCACGAACGAAGGCCATTGAATGTGCGATACAGCGCCTGAGGATCTTCCTTTAATCGCCTACTCACTTCATCTGGATTTGTCTTATATATATCCGCCTTCAAATTGGCTTTGATGCACCTCAAAACGACATCGGTGTCCACTTTCTCCCAGCCCACAGCTGCAAGTAGATCACTCCTATATTCATTGTCGAGCTTCAATAAGTCAAACTTCGGCGAGTAAGAAAGAGCGTTGAGCATATGTAGCTCACTCATGTCGGCTCCCCGACTATTGATCCGCTCAAAACTTTTTGTAACAACTTCCAGACTTGCACTATTTAACGTTATTAGCGGAATTTTGTATGAACGAAATGCGGCAGCAACTTCATCGGCCATGTCGATGCGCTTTTCGTCCGCATTCGCCAATGCTCTCTGAAATTTTAGAAGCTCTTTACTCTGCAAAATGATGTTAAGCGGCAGGTAACGAGTTGGATCGGATTTAAGGGCCTCAGATCTAATGTCGATTGAACGCTTGAACCGTTCGGACTCGTCTGCAGCATCGAGATCTGCGTAAACAACAAAGTCTCTCAATTCAAAGTCGTTAGTTTCATCGAACGACTTCCAGCTCTCGGTAGCTCGCAAAGCTCCGAAGAGTGTCGATATGCGCTGCACGCCGTCCATGAGGTATCGATTTTCTATCGATTTAACCATCGGCGGGAGGCGGTGCGGGCCTAGGCTATCGTAACAACCAATTTCTTCATTCGACGTTGCCCAAATCATTAGCGCGCCAATAGGCAACCCGGCGAATATGCTTTCAAGAAACTCCCTCCGGTGATTCCACGTCCAAACAAGCGGCCGTTGGAAGCGGGGAATCCGAATGCGTCCGGTCGAAAGGTCGTCGAGCACCGACGTGAGAAACACCACGGTGGGATCAGCTGAAAATGTTTCACGCATAAGGGACCCGAATCCAGTCGGCGAGTTGATCCACGGTTTTCTGAACCCCCTGATCCATGCCGTCTCTCACGGCCCAGGCTTCGATTGAAGCATGGTGAGTAACATACACCATCGCGATATCCCCGGCGATGCCCTGAGCTAAAGTCATATGATCGGCGGTAGCGACGGAGGAATAGAGCGCTGAAACTGGGGGTGAGGGCGAGCTATCCCATCCCGACTTGAGACGAAAATGATAGCGTTGTTCCGGCGTCATCCTGAAAAACGCGTCTACTATTTTTTTCCGTCTCCCTCGTTCTTTTCCGCCTTTTTCAAAGACCCACGCATAGAGGGCTGACTTTGGGATGTAATTTTCTATGGCTCTTCGGCTCAAGCAGTGATGCCGCAAGCTGGCCTGCTGACAAAACTCAGTCATAAGTGCTGCTTCAGCACTGATATTTCCGGGCGTTCCTGCGTCACTGTCAAACAAAACCATTGAGTCATGCTTGTCAATTATACTGCGAGTGAACAACTCCTGAAGAGCCATCCTGAGTTCGCCAAGCCCACCTCGGCTATCAAATTGCACTAAACGCTGCTGCTCCATGTCGAGAAAGAATTGTCGGACATCTGACCGCATGTGACTCAGCCAAAACTGGCGGTCATTGCGATCATTTTCAATCCAAATCCGCATCGGTCGAGTAACCCGCCCAATTGCGTCTTCGAGCGTGAAACGTGGAGGTGTCGCTTGCCTATCTGGCGTCCCTGTTACTATCCACGTCCTCAATCTATATAGTCCGCTGTCACGGACCGACCAACTTGAAACGTCGTTCCAGGCCTGCTGATGGACTTTTCCAAGTTTTTGGTACCACGCGGCAAATCCTTGCCCGTTTGCCTGATACGCATCAAGATAACAGCGCTTACGGACTGCAATGTGCAGAATAGTGTTTAACGCAACCTCGTTTTCTGGATTGCCGAATACGTCATCCGCGATCAGAACGCGCATTAGTTTACACCAGTCTCGATACGCAGTTCCGAAAGCCTCCTCGATTGGTCTAATGTTTCACGAAATACACCTTGTGGCCAACCGCCTATCGGAAACCCTTCATCATCGAAGGTGATTGGACGCAAGTGCGTTCCGGCATCGTCATTATTTACCCAGTATACAATTGCATCACTCGGCTTGATGCGTTTTTCTACGATTGCGATTTGCACAGCCAGCAGCATACTCTCTGCGTGCGTCTCAATAACGTGA
This sequence comes from Methylorubrum rhodesianum, assembly GCF_014199985.1. Taxonomy (GTDB): domain Bacteria; phylum Pseudomonadota; class Alphaproteobacteria; order Rhizobiales; family Beijerinckiaceae; genus Methylobacterium; species Methylobacterium rhodesianum. The sequence goes on from NZ_JACHOS010000003.1 coordinate 48,106, forward strand.
CGCGCCTCAGAATTACTGACCACACACGATATGATCTCATCCGCGAGTTGAACGGTGGCAGTGGGATGCAAATGCAACTCGGGCTGCTCAAAAGCGAGAATAGGATGCGGCCCTAGCTTTCCAAGCCTAGCCTGATGGCAGATCGTAACTACAGGTAGAGCCTGCGCAATTCCCTCGCCAATGTCCTTAACTGCAATTTGAGCACCGGATTTTAGCGTTACATTGAACGGGAATACTTGCCGGTTAAACACTGCGACACTTGAACTAGCGGAGCTACTAAGCATACAGTTGCAAGTTTTTTCTAGCCAGGCTGAAACCGCTTCCGATATGCCATCACCAACCATACTGCTTTGGCGAAGCGCTTGAGCCACACCTGAGCCGTCGGAACTTATACTTCCATCTGATCCCAGCGTAAGCTCGAAGAACCGTGGAACGCTAGAACGTATCGCCTCTAGCCAGAATACAGATTCGCCAAAAGCGTCCAAGGATTCCCGCAATTGCTTAGCGGTTTGGTTTTCCTCCGTTCCCTCAGCGATTGAAGGCCTAATTCCTTCAAGCTTCCAAATATCAAAACGGTTTTCACCATCGTACGCGATATCAAACGAACTGTAATCAGGTGCTGCGGCCTTGGGATTGCTCGCTACAGACACTTCCCCACTAAAGCAGCTAATAGGATTCTTGAGACAAAAATTTGTTACTATTTCTGTGCTCTCATCAATATTTCTAATACTGAATTGATAGGATAAATCAGGCCACTCGATAGAGAAAGTCATGGCAGAAGAAATCTGTCCGTTACTGATGATATCGCCGAAATTTGCTCCGCGTAGCGCTGGCGCCGAGTAATCTAATACAGACTTGTTGCCTCGGCGTTTTCGAGACGCAGCAGATAATATCGGAAGCAATCGCAATGACGCACTTTTGCCAACACTATTGCGGCCGAAGAGCAGCGTGATAGGCTTGAGCTCTAGAGTTTGCTCTTCATAAAACCCCCTATATTTTTGGAATTTTATATTTTTTATAGGAGTCGACTTGATCATATTTCCCATTGATAGCATGTCCTATAAAAACTAGATCGACTCACATTTTCTAGTTAGGCTATTTATGTCGACTTAGCTTAAAAAAGAGGCAACCCTCTTGCCCCTGATATTCCTTCATTGGCCAGCCTACTCGAGTTAAGGGTAGGTTCGCAATATGGCACAGCAATTATTATACATAATAAAATACTCAGAATCGATAATCCTATCTTACGCACACATACAACTTGATCGGTCCAGCACAAATATAACAACGGCGCTCATGGACGCCGGCGCTTATTGAAGATTTCAACTTCATATCAAACCTGGGATTCACTTGTGGCACCTGACTGTTTTCGAACACCCCAAAATCATTGCAAATCACGATATCGCCACATAGGTAAAGTATCGTTTATTTCTATCATTCAGTGAACCGGTCCTAGAGTTCATGTAAAGGCCAGTCTATTCCACGTTTGGGCGTGCAAAGCTGCAAAAAAAGTATCAGACAAAAGAAACGCAGGTGAAACTCAATTATAATCGCCATTACTTCTATCAACGTGCAGATATAATAATCATTCGGACCATTTGAGTATGAATTTTGCTGCTTCAACACGGATGTAAGCAGGCATTTTAGGATCAACCGCCAATGCTCGGATTTGGCGAACGGCCAGCGGTGTTGGATGATTTCTGCATCCGTCGATACGTGCCTGTGCGGTACGCGCCAGATCATTGTGGCGTGTAATCCTGCGATCCGCTTGCTCTCGCGCCCTCGCCCGATCCTTGTGCCACTGGGCGTCCCGCGCGCGGTCCCTACGGATTTGTTCATGGAAGCATCGCGCCGCCTGGGTTTCATCTTTGCGACTTTTTTCGCTCCGCCGCCTCTTCACGTTGATACTCCAAGCGTGGAAGGGGTTAATCGGGCCACCGGCCAAGCATGTGAGTGAAGTCACAAATATCTCGCGCAGCGGTACTCGATTTTGAAGCCCGCCATGAGCCTCTCCCCGATACCAGGGGGTTTATTCTTCGAGATTGGCACGCATTCGAAGGGTCTGTTCATCCTCTGTTTTCATACCTGCCATTGCGTCAATCAGCAGCGCTTAGAGAAAAACGTTGCCGTCTGTTCGATCCTTTGCTGTAACATGGCCATATGTGCGTATGGCTATGTTACACAACGAGGGACGCATCGATGCCCGACCCCGCTCGCACCCTGATTTCCTACCTCCGCGTCTCGACCGACCGGCAAGGCAAGAGCGGCCTTGGTATCGAGGCACAGCGCGCCGCGATCGAGACGTTCGCCCAGGCCAACGGCTTTGCGATCATGGAGGAGCATGTCGAGGTTGAGACCGGGAAGGGCAGTGACGCACTGGGCCGGCGTCCGCATCTCGCCGCGGCGCTCGCCGCCGCCCGCAAGGCCAAATGCGCGGTGGTGGTCGCCAAGCTCGACCGGCTATCGCGCGACGTGGCATTCATCGCCGGGTTAATGGCGCAGCGGGTGCCATTCGTCGTGGCGGAGTTGGGCGAGGATGCCGACCCCTTCATGCTGCACCTGTACGCGGCGCTGGCCGAAAAAGAGCGGGCATTGATTGCCGCTCGCACGAAGGCCGCCTTGGCCGCCAAGCGGGCTCAGGGTGTCCAACTCGGCAATCGCACCAATCTGCCGCTGGCGAGCCGCGCAGGGGGCTTGAGTACGGCCCGTGCGGCGGATGCCTTCGCAGCGAACGTCCTGCCCATCATCGCGGGCATCCAGGCGACGGGGACGACATCGCTCCGGGCCATTGCCGCCGAATTGAACGCCCGGCGGGTCGAGACCGCACGGGGCGGAGTATGGTCCGCAGCGCAGGTGCAGCGTGTCATTGCGCGGGCTGGCACCGCAGGCAACGAGGCGGAATAGCATCGCGGCAAGGGTATGCCGTGATACAGGTAGGTGTGCTTGGGTATGCCTAAGATATGTCAATTCAGCCGGCGCCCTGGCAACAGGGCACCGTGTGGCAGCAGAGCCCGAGAGTTATCGGCCCGCCGTCGCCTGATGGAGCACTGTCTCAGGTTGCATCAGCAGAGCGTGCTGAGGACGTGAGGGCATGGAACAGGCCATTTTGGGTACTGTGCTCTACAAAAATGACCCTACCGAAATAAAAAAAAGACATTTTCTTATTTCACATTCCTTTTTACTTCTTTTCCCTACACATCTTACTTTCTTCATGTCCTCCATGTCCTCCATGTCCTCGCCAGAAAATAGAAATAGGATAAATATAAATGGCATCAATTACTTAGATATTTTCTAAAATTTTTTCCAAAAAACAGTGCCTCATGTCCGGGCCGATGTCCTCATTCAGGCCACCCATGTCCGGGACGCTCTATGTCTACTATCATATATTCGCTCCAAAACAGGCCGAAAAGTGAGCGTAAGGACATGAACTGGCCTTTGAGGACATGCGAGGACATGGACCCGGCCCGTCCGAAATCGCACATTAAGCACGCGGCTTGTAGCGAGGGCATACAACCTGAGATTTTTAATAATTTGGGTGGGACAGGCATTGCCGCCCACTCCACCCCCTGCTCGATCCGCACGCCGAACAGTGCCCAATCGGCCCCTGGCGCTCAATCGGCCTCGACGCCCGGTCAAACCCGGCGATGGGCCCTCATGGCGACCACGTTGCCCCGCTCGGGCGCATCGGCATCGTCCGCGTCGTCCCCCGCGATGCGATCGACCACTGGCGCCATTGGGCCAATCCGCACGTCATAGGGCTTGGCCCGCACCCCATCCGTGAGAGGGCGATTTCGCCGGTCGCACTGCATAGCCGCGGACAACTCATTCCATTGCATATCCTCGATCGGCACCGTGCAGCCTTCGAGCGCATAGACGGTGGGTGCACGCATCGAGCCCCGGCCGATTTTCGTTTCCCGCTTGCGGGTTCTCTCCGCGAGCCAATTCAGGGCTTTTCCACGAACCGGCGCCGCGCCGCCAGACACCGAACCTATCGGGCTGCCGACCTTGTAGAGATCGGACAAACCGCCATCGTCGCCGTCCTCGACACGCGCGGCCCAATTCATCAGGGGCACGATGTCGTTCATGGTTGCCAATCCACGGCCCGCTTGCCGCAAGGTGTCAAGCGCAACTGCCATGTGCCGCACCGAGCGCTCCATGCTCCGGTATTGTGCGGATGCTTTTTCGGCTGTGACCGGGGGCGGTGCGTCAGCACGATAGTGCCCGATTGCACGGTCCGCCAGATAATCCCAAACCGCTGCTAACCGTTCAGGGTCTTCCATGATTTCCCCAAGACGCACGTAGAATTCCTGATCAGGCCGATTGGCCTGTGTTATGCGGAACCGCACGGGCATTAAGCGGCGGTCACGTTCCTCAATCGGGATCACGTTTTCATAATTTGTCGTGGCGATGATGTAGCTGTGATTTTCAACGGAACGGCTGTCTTCGCCCTTATTTTCGATATCGATGTAATCACCACCGGAGCCGGCATCGACCATTTGTTTCACGGTCGAAATAAGTGCCGCCGTTTCGCCCCGCCCGGACCCATCCGGCAATTCTTTGATTGAGCAAATGCGGCAGCCTTCAATGCGTCCGAAGATAAATCGCAGAGCGGCCTCATTCATCAATTTGGCCCCATCAATTCGGCTTCTCACGTGTGGCCCGGTGCCATCGAACAGCGCGATCAAAAATTCCGCGAACAAGGATTTTCCAACCCCAGGCATGCCTTCGATCACCAGCATGTGCCCCGGCCGCCTACCGGTTTGCACCATATATGCCAACGTATCGAGCAAGTATTCTGTGATCTTCCCATCCCCAAAACCGCGGCGCATGAAATCAAGAAAATGATTTCTGTCCGCTTTTGCGAATGCGGGATTGCGCCGGGGGTGCTTAGCGGCGTTCTGCGCTTGTGAACGCTGTCGCACGTTCAATGCTCCATTTGGGTTTCCCCGCGTGTCGAACCGCTCGACCACCTCACCATAGTCAAATCCAGGATGCCTGATTTCGTGTGTGAAAAATGCAAACGGATGTGCGTTTTCCAACTCACGGAGAAAATCGTATAACCCGGTCTTTTTGTTCGGGTAATTGACATGCAATTCTTGCAGAATACCCGTGTTTAAGTCTGGGGTTTTGCCGTCCCACCAATCGGCAGCACTCCACACACGTTCCGGGTATGCCCGCAGTCGCATTGGCTGGCGTATGTTGCGGGATGCCGCACGTGTCGCTGTGCCCATGTGCTGGAACCTGTAGGCATTTGCAGCGCGGGTAAGCAGCGGCCCATTCTTGGCAGCCCTCGTCACCTTGTCGGCGGCCTTGTGCCCGTGGATTTGCCGTGATGCGTCGGCAGCATCGAATGCTCCACCATCGTCCTCGAAATCAATACCGTCGAAATCGTGCACGTCGTGCTTGCGCAGAATGACAGAAAGCCGACCACGGCTGCACTGCACTCCCGATCGCAGGCTGTCCCAAATCTTGTCAAAATAGTCGTCGTCGCAAAACCCTTCGCTGGTATCGACAGCCCACCGGCGCACGTCGTCCTCGAAGTCCTGATCCAGGGCACGGTGCCCCGCTGCCGCACGGACGGCGGACAGAACCCCGATTAGATCATCCCGCCCCGGAAAATTGGCTTCCGTGTTCGGCACTTCATAGAGTGCATCAATAATGCGATCGGCGTCCGCAATGGGCTCATCCCGGCTATAATCGTGCGTACGCCCGCCGCTGGCACCGCGCCCGTTGTCACCGGACACACGCACCGTCCCCCCGATTTTCCGCACCGTGCTTTCAAATGCTTGCCGCAGGCGGTCTATGTCGGCGCTTTCGATGAGTTCAACCCGATTGGCTTTCACCATCTCGCAAAGGTCTGACGTCCCCCCATCGCTTTGGTCCGGCGTGAGTGCGAGTTTTCCGGTTTCGTGAGCCCCTGAGGGGAGGAGCAGAGCCGTGAAGAAGAGCAGGTTCACCGAAGAGCAGATCGCCTTCGCGCTGAAGCAGGCCGAGACCGGGACACCGGTCGCGGAGGTGCTGCGCCGGATGGGCATCTCCGAGCAGACGTTTTACCGCTGGAAGAAGCTCTACGGTGGCTTGGGGACGGGCGAGTTGCGGCGGCTGAAGCAGCTTGAGGACGAGAACCGCAAGCTCAAGCAACTCGTGGCCGATCTGAGCCTCGACAAGCACATCCTGCAGGACGTGCTCGCAAAAAAGCTCTGACGCCTGCTCGGCGACGCGAGCTCGTGCACCAGGTTCAGGAGGCGCACGGGGTGAGCGAGCGGCGCGGCTGCGCCGCGCTCGGCGTCGGTCGGTCGGGCGTCCGCTACCGCTCGACCAAGCCCGATCAGGCACCGCTGCGGATGCGCATCTGCGATCTGGCCAAGAGCCGGGTGCGCTACGGGTACTTCCGGATCTACATCCTGCTGCGCCGGGAAGGTTGGCGGGTGAATCACAAGAGGGTCCACCGCCTCTACAGGGATGAGGGCCTCAGCCTGCGGCTCAAGCGGCCGCGCCGGCACGTCAGCGCGGCACACCGTGAGCGTCAGCCTGCTGCGCTCCGGCCGAACGAACGCTGGTCGATGGACTTCGTCTCCGACGCGCTGTTCGACGGCCGCCGGCTGCGGGCCCTGACGGTCGTCGATGCATTCACGCGCGAGGCTCTGGCGATCGAGGTCGACCAGGGCATCAAAGGCGAGCAGGTCGCGGCTGTCGTCGGCCGCTTGACGCTGCTGCGCGGAGCACCATGCGCGATTCAGGTCGATAACGGGCCTGAGTTCGTCTCGAAGGCACTCGACCGCTGGGCCTACGAGAACGGTGTCACGTTGGACTTCTCACGGCCCGGCAAGCCGACCGACAACGCGCTAGTCGAGTCGTTCAACGGCCGGCTGCGCGACGAGTGCCTGAACGCGAACTGGTTCTTGTCGTTGGCCGACGCGAGGAGCAAGATCGAGACGTGGCGGCGGCACTACAACGAGAGCCGTCCTCACACCGCCCTGGGGTGGCGAACACCCCAGGAATTCGCCCTAGCGGCGGCCCTGCAGGCCGCCGAATGAGATCCGGAAGCTCACCTTCCGGCCGGACCAAAATCCGGGGGACCCTCAGGCCAACCCGGCACTAACTTAGAACTTGGACCACCGCGTGGGGGCCGATCAGTCGCGCTCCGCGTGCCACTCATAGGCATCCCCGGATGGGTGCGCGCCCGCAGCAACGAATTGCTGCCCGTACCCCAGGATATCGACCTTGTGCGGTGGGGCATCGTCCCGATCGCCAGGAAGCCGGAATTCCCACGTCGCTTTGCGCACGCGGCGGCTTTCTTGCAAATTCGGATTGCTGCGGAAGGCAAGCAGGCGGCGAGGGCCGTCACCCCGGAGGCGTTCGGCATAGCAATCACCGAGTACCGTGCGCACCACCCGCTCCACAAGCTCCCGAGCGGCATCCGAATTCACGTCGCAATCAATGGCCGGGAATGCCCGGCACACGATGCCGACATTGCCGGTAGGCCAATTCTCAGCACCCGCGCCGGTGCGCTTGTCGATGCCTTCAGTGATGGCATCCCCCCTGAGACCCGTCCATTCTTGCCGGTGCGCATCGAAGCGGCCGGGCACCTTGCCCAGGCTTTTGCGATTACGGGCGAGGCTGGAATTCTCAGACACCACGGCATCCGGCGGTGCGATGGGTAACAGCGCGCGGGAGGGAATGCCGGCAGCGCGGAACGGCTTGGCGGCCTCGCCGAAAGTGGGCGAGCGCGTTGACTTATTGGCCAAAGTCATGACGAATTGCCTTGTGAATTGGATTATTGGCCCGGCACCTTTTTCGAGGTTCCGGGCCATTTTTATTCATTAATTAGTGCGGTCAGTGCAGCACCTGCTCACGCCCAATCGCTCAGCGAGCCTGTATCAGGTGCGCGGCGTCCATCGTCGCGCTCGTACCAGGGCTGATAGATTTGCGCGTCGCGATAAAATCGCGGTGTCCCGGGTGGCAATTGCTTGCGCGGCTGAAACCAGCGCCGCTTCCGGTTCATTTCAATATGTTCAGCAATTCGCTCATGAGCAGGCGGCCCATGCTCTATTTCCGCAGGTCCCCTTTCGCGGAACTCCGCCATGAGGATGCCTGCAAAAATTGCACTTTTGTATTCGGCGGCTATGAGGGCGCGGGCTCGATATTCCAGCACGCTCCGATCCAGCCAAAGCGGGAAGGCGCGACCTTCGTAAAATCCGCCGTATGACGGCAGCCCAGGTTGAATGTATCTACGCGCCTCAGGGTCCTCAACGAATTCGAAATATGGACTTATGCCCCGCTCTTTTTCGTCTTCGAGAAGACGCGAATGATTGACGTGATTTACTTCACGCTCGAACAAAAAATCATTCAATTCTGCATCGGAATTAAAGCACCGTGTGTCGGGGTGCGTTTCACCCGGTTCTGGACGGCGCGGAGAAAAACTTCCGTTCCCATCCTCGAAAGCAACGATCGGATTGCCGATGTTGAGAGCGCTTTCACCCTCAAGGCGGAGAAAATGCAGGCGATGCTTGAACCCATGATAGGTGTAAGGTGAATTGGATTTTGTCATTTCTTGATTTCCTTATGCTGCGCTGAATGCGCACTTTCGATTTATCCATCGTATTCAAGCCTACGAGCGCCTTGGGGGAATTTCCGATATTCGCGTGGTTCAAATCTCGGTCAGGCCGGCGCTGGACGCTATCGGCAACATCCAGCGGGGAGCATAACCGGTGGGTGCTGAGCTTCGCTCAGGCGGCCCGCTCGTTGACGAAATCCACCAACGAACCAATACGCCACCCGAGCTTCCGGGCACCGAGCCGCACGGGTGTAGGCACCTTGCCCTCACGTGTCAGGCGTAGCCAGTGCGCGAGGCTGTAGTTGCAGAAGGCGGCGGCCTCCGCAGAGCCGACCACCCGGCTCATAGCGATCTGTGAATGTGCATCAGCCGGGGGGCTCGCACTGGCATGTGCCTGATATGACATGGCTTTCAATCCTCACTTGAGCGCCGTAAGAGCGCATAGCGCAGTATAGTTAAGCACTCGCAAAGTCATGTCAATCCACGTTCTTCGATCATCTATTTATTCCTGTCGATTGAATTTCCCGAAATTCAGTTCCTAAATACGGAAATTCAATCCCACATTAATTCGCGTGCTATTTTTTGCACGTGCTCTGCCCAAATATTTAATGCCGCCCGCTTTTCCGTGGCATAGGTCGCACGGTTATATACACCTGCCACACCTGATTTTGCCGCACCAGAAATATGATTTACCAATGCCTCGACCACGTGCGGCGCAATTCCAAGCTCTGAAATTCCTGTCACCATTGTTCGGCGCAAATCGTGCAGTCGCCACGGGGCTATTCTAATCCGGGCATCGAGTGAGGATTTGGCATTCGACCACCCCTGAAATGCACCTTTGCCTTCGCCAAAAATCAAATCTCTTTCCTCAGCACCTGCCGTGCCCGACACCTCCCGCCGCGGGGCATCCTGCAAGATCGCTACTGCTGCTTCTGACAGCGGCACGTCGTGGGGTAGGTTATTTTTTGTTCGTGACGCTGGCAGACGCCACAGTGCTTTTCCTGTCGTCAGGTCTAGTTCACTCCACCGCATTGCGCCGACTTCTTCGCGACGCTGACCTGTAAGAATTAGAAGGCGCACGATGCGTCCGTAATCGTCCTTCCCGCATCCGTGCCAAACGGCTACTAATTCCCGGTCATTCAGAACCCGGTCGCGGCTCTTTTCCTCGACTGCCCTGCCGGTGGCGATGACGGGATTTGCCTCGACTTCCCCCGCTCGCATCGCCCAGGTGAAAAGTGCCGACAGCGTTGCACGGGCTCGATTAGCAGCGAACGGCCCCCGTGACGTTGAGATTTCGGCGATGCGAGCGGCGATATCACGGCGTGTGACGGCATCGATGGGCAAGTCTCGAAATGGTGCCCAGTGCTGCACGATATGGCGCTCGACTTCCTCGAAACTGCGGGGGCGCAATTTCGACTTGGCTTGTGCGAGGTAGCGCGTGGCGACGGCACCAAAGGTCAGTGCCACACGTGCTTGATCCGCGGCTTTCTGGGCCTTCTCAGCCTGAGGATCGGTTCCCAATTGAACGGACGCCAGCACCCTTCGGGCATGCTCACGTGCCTCGTCAGGGGCCAGTGTATCGACCGTGCCGAGGGTAATCCGCCGCTGTTTGGTGCCTGCCCTGTATTGCACGACCCATGTGCGCTTACCTCCAGCCCTGATCCGCACCCCGAACCCTGACAAGGCTTCATCAAATACGAGAAGCTCGGATTTCCCAGGTGGCAGTGCGAGGCGGCTGACGGACTGCCGGGTGAGACGCATTGTGTGGGCTCCATCATTAATGCCGGAAAATTCGGTGCCGGGACTTATGACGGGCTGGGAAGCACATGGGAAGCAGCGATGCGCTACGGTATGCCGGCTTAAAAACCCATATGCTACTGCTCAACTGAGGGTTCCAGGGGGGAAATAACGAAATATCTCAGTCAAAATTCCTATAAAGTTCCAAGCGGCGACATAGCCCGAGACTACGAATCTGGGGGTCAGAGGTTCGAATCCTTTCGGGCGCGCCATTCATTCTCTTGCCGTTGCTTGGCAAAAATTTCAGATAACATCAGGATCTTGAGAGGCGCAGCCAATCCGGCCGCAGCTCCCGGCTCTCTGATGCAGCCGTCGGTCTGACTGAGGGCCCGATCGGGCTGAGGGGAAGCGCAGGCTGGAACCGGCGCGTCCGGCGGCGCTAGCCTCTTCGGAGAAGAGGCCGACGGCCCGGGGGCCGATCACCAGACCATGCCACCGAACATTGCCCATCCGCAGGACGTTTCTTGAAGCCGCCCGAACGATGGCGGCGAGGAAACGCTTCAGGAGATGGCTATGCGAAAGATCGCCTTGGTCGTTGCTGCCGGCGTGCTGGCACTCGGCGGCACGGCTGCAGGGGCAGCCGACAATTCGGCGAAGGGTGAAGGCCGTATGCAGGGCTCGCCGAACGCCGCCGGATTCGACAAGAAGGACACCACGGGTACGACGAGTCCGGGCGCATCGAGCCACGCGCCGGGCCAGGAGATGAAGCAGGACGGGCGCATGCAGGGCTCACCCAACGCGTCCGGCTTCAAGGGTGACGGCTCGGGTTCGTCCTCGGGATCGAGCGGTAGCCGATAATTAGGGCATCGGGTCGGGTGCGGCCGGCGGCGTGCCTGGTCCAGCATCCGGCCGCGAGGAGATCCCGAGAACGTACGCCCACAGGTCTCTGCCTCGCGTGGACCGACCCAAGGGCCAATCGGGCCGAGATACCGCCCGCAATGCGCCTTCCTCGGGCAGAGCGCCATCGCAGCGAGCTCCTGAATGGATCCCGGGCAGCCGCGCCCACCGCTCCGGAGGCGCCCTATTTCTCCTCATCGCGAGACCGGCTTCCTCATCCTCCCGCCGGCGGGGAGGGTGGCTCGGCCCACCGGCGGGCTCGTGGCGGGGAAGCGGACAGGGGCGTGCTTTGCATAATTCATCCGCAAGGCTTATCCCGAGCTCGGCCATATCGGCGGCCGATTCTCCGAGGAGTTTGGATGACCACAGACAAGCAGCCCGATCGCACTGCCGCGTCGCTCGCCTTTGTCTCTGACCGGAACTACCCAGAAAATCTCGATCACACGCCCGATCAACCCATTACCGACGAACAAAACACCGAAGAGCACCATCAGAAGGCGAACGCTTCGCCGACGAATGCCTTCGAAGGTTTCGGCTCCTTCTCGAGCTGAACCGGCGCCGAGGACAGGCCCTGGCGAGACGTTACGAGCGCGACGCGCGCCGCCCGGTCCGGCCCCCCTGCGAGACCATCATCCTGGCGCTGAATGACCCTGCCGCAGATGCGTATCCCTGCGGCAGGTCCGGGGCGCCCCTCGGCAAGGCTTTGTGGACCGCGCTACGCGCGACGGCATCGGGCACAACCGCCGTCACGCGAGCTCGGTGCCGGATGACGAGGGCGGCGCGGTCTCGACCAAGGTGGTGCGGATCGTCCCGTCCGACATCGATCCGGTCAACCGCGCCGTGTGGCCGAAGCCCCGTCCTTTGCGAGATCCCGGGTGTCCCAAGGGCCGCAAGGCCCTTGGCGAGTGTTCAGGGCAGAGCCTGAAACCGGGAAGCCGCGACTACTCCGCGGCACGCGGAAGTCCCTCATCGACCATCCAGACCGCGAGGTCTTCCCGCGCCCGGTCGGTCAGCGCCCGCTTCTTCAGCGCCGCTTTTTCCGGCCCGCGCAGGCGCCTGCCCGTCTCGTTGCGCGGCATCCGCTCGAGCGGCGGGAACAGCCCGAAATTCACGTTCATCGGCTGGAAGGAGCGGGGCGCATTGGCCTCCGCCGCCTCGCTCGCCGCGACGTGGCCGCCGGTGATGTGGCCGATCAGAGCGCCGAGCGCGGTGGTCGGGGGCAGGGGGGCGAGGGCGCGTCCCTCGGCTTCGGCGAGCGCGTAGCGGCCGGCCATCAGCCCGACCGCGGCGCTCTCGACATAGCCCTCGCAACCGGTGATCTGGCCGGCGAAGCGGAGCTGCGGCCTCGCCTTCAGCCGCAGGGTGGCGTCGAGCAGGCGCGGGCTGTCGAGATAGGTGTTGCGATGCAGGCCGCCGAGACGGGCGAACTCGGCGTTCTCCAGCCCCGGAATCGTGCGGAAGATCCGGACCTGCTCGGCGTGGCGCAGCTTGGTCTGGAAGCCGACCATGTTGAACAGGGTACCGAGCGCGTTGTCCTGGCGGAGCTGGACGATGGCGTAGGCCTTCACCGTCGGGTTGTGCGGGTTGGTGAGGCCGACCGGCTTCATCGGCCCGTGGCGCAGGGTCTCGGGTCCGCGCTCGGCCATCACCTCGATCGGCAAGCAGCCGTCGAAATAGGGGGTCGTGGCCTCCCATTCCTTGAACGCCGTCTTCTCGCCCGCGATCAGCGCGGCCACGAAGGCCTCGTACTGCTCCCGGTCCATCGGACAGTTGAGGTAGTCCGCCCCCGTGCCGCCGGGCCCGGCCTTGTCGTAGCGGGACTGGAACCACGCCTTGCCCATATCGATCGAGTCGCGGTGGACGATCGGGGCGATGGCGTCGAAGAAGGCGAGCGAGTCCCGGCCCGTCAGCGCGCCGACGGCCTCGGCGAGTGCCGGGGAGGTGAGGGGGCCGGTGGCGAGGATGGTCGAGCCCCATGCCTCGGGGGGCAGGCCGGCGATCTCCTCGCGCACGACCGTGACGTTGGGGTGCGCTTCCAGCGCCGCGGTGACGGCCCGCGAAAATCCCTCGCGGTCGACGGCGAGCGCCCCGCCGGCGGGCACTTGGTTCGCGTCGGCGGCGCGCATGATCAGCGAGTCGAGGCTGCGCATCTCCTGATGCAGCAGGCCGACGGCGTTGCCGTTGGCGTCGTCCGAGCGGAAGGAGTTGGAGCAGACGAGTTCCGCCAGCCCCTCGGTCTGGTGGGCGTCCGTGCCGCGATGGGGCCGCATCTCGTGCAGCACGACCGGGCGGCCGCCCTCGGCGATCTGCCACGCGGCCTCGGAACCGGCGAGGCCGCCGCCGACGATATGGATCGGGTTCGTCATCGCGACGGGATAGAACCACGCCGGCCCGCGATCAATGCGGCCCGGCGCGAAGTCGTCGATCGGCCGCGGAGCCCGCCTCCGTGCTCAGGCCGCCCGGACGTTCGAGAGGAACTGCCCCATCTCGGCGCGCAGCGCACCCGACTGCTCGGCCAGCGCGTCCGCCGCCGCCGCGACGGCCCCGGCCGCGCGGCCGGCTTCGTCGGCCTCCGCGGCGACCGCGGCGATGCTCGCCGTCACCTCGCCGGTGCCGGCCGAGGCCTGGGCCATGCTGCGCACGATCTCCTGCGTCGTCGCGCCCTGCTCCTCGACCGCCGTGGCGATGCCGGTGGTCACGCCGCTCATGGCCTGGATCTGCCCGGCGATGTCCTGGATCGCCTGGGAGACGCCGCCGGCGGCGGCCTGGATCGCGCCGACCTGCTGGCCGATCTCCTCGGTCGCCCGGGCGGTCTGGGAGGCCAGCTCCTTCACCTCGGCCGCGACCACGGCGAAGCCGCGGCCCGCCTCGCCGGCCCGCGCCGCCTCGATGGTGGCGTTCAGCGCCAGCAGGTTGGTCTGGCCGGCGATGGTCGAGACGAGGCCGACCACGTCGCCGATGCGGTTGGCCGCCGCCGCGAGGGCGGCCATCGTCGCCTCGGTGCGGCCGGCCGCCTCCACCGCCTGCGCCGACATGCCGGCCGCCTGCTCGACCTGACGGCCGATCTCCTCGACGGTGGCGCCGAGTTCCTCGGCCGCCGCCGCCACGGCGTTGACGTTGCCGGCGGTCTGCTGGGCCGCGCCCGAGACGCTGGTGGAGCGGGCCGCCGTGCTCTCGACGGAGTGGCGCATCCGGCCCGACGAGGCCTGAAGTCCGTCGACCGCCTCCGAGACCCGGGCGACGATGGCGCCGACCGATTGCTCGAAGCGGTCGGCGAGGTCGCGCAAGAGGGCGCGGCGGCTCTGCTCCTCGCGCATCCGTGCCGCCTCGGTGGTCTTGAGCTGCTGCGCCGCCTCCTCCAGCGACATGTCGCGGATCGTCACCACGGCGCGGGCGATGTCGCCGATCTCGTCGCGGCGGCGGTGGCCCGGCACCTCGGCCAGGGGCTGGCGGGCGGCCAGCGCCTGGAGCGCGCGGGTCAGCGCGCCCAGCGGCACGACGATGGAGCGGGTGAGCAGCAGGCCGGCGAGGCCGGTGCCCGCGAGCACGCACAGGCCGATCAGGGCGAGCGTGCGCGACAGGGCGCTCGCCGCGCTCACGGCCTCCGCCTCGCTCTGCTCGGCGATCACCGCCCAGGGGGCACCGAGCACCGAGACGGGGGCGCTCGCCGCCATCTGGCCGCCCTCAGGCGTCGCGTAGGCGAAGCTGCCGCTCTCCCGCGCGCGCTCGGCCGGGATGCCGATCTCCGCCAGCGGAGCGCCGGCCCGCACGGCCCGGTCCAGGGGCGGGTTGGAGCGCAGGCGCCCGTCGGCGCCCGCCGCCACGATCTGCCCGGTCTCGCCGAGGCCCACGCGCTTGGACAGCGTCCGGTCGAACAGGGCCGGCGTGACGCGGAGCGCGATGAAGCCGATCCGCTCCGCCGCCTGCCCGGTTCCCATGGCCACGTTCGCCCGCTTGGTCAGCGCCCGGCCGATGAAGGCGGAGGGGCCCTCACCCACCGGATAGGCGGCGAAATCCTCGAACACGACCGCGTCCGCATCCTGCCCCTTCAGCCGCGCGGCGAGGCGGGCGAGGCCGCTGCCGGCGAGCGCCGGATCGTCGAGGGACTTGGCGAAATCCGCGCCCTTGGTGGTGGTGTAGGCGATACGGCCCTGTTCATCGACGACGATGAGGTCGCCGTAGCCCGGATCGGCGAGGAGGCGGCGGGCCACTTCCTGCACCTTGCCGTGGCGGCGGCCGTACATGGTGCCGGGGGCCTCGAAGGCGAGGCGCGCCTCGGGCGTCATCAGCTCGCGCAGGGCCGCCGTCACGGTAGTGTAATCGGCCTTGTCCGGGTCGAGCGCCTCGATCAGGTCGGGGGCGTTCGAGGCGACCTGCGGATGCACGGCGACCGACAGGAAGTCGGCCTGCATCCGGTCGGCGACGAGTTCGATCGCGTCGCGCCGCGCCTCGGCGGCGAGCTGCAGCCGTTCGCCCGCGGCCTGGACGAGGCCCGACTTGGCCGACGACCAACTCAAGCCGCCCATCGCCGTCGCGCTGAGAAGCGCAAGTCCGATCGTCGCCGCGGGCAAACGGGTGCTGATGCGCTGCAAGCTCGGCATGTCGTCGTTTCGGCTCGAATGAAGAGACGACGGGTTGTAAAATCTCGAATGTTAACGAGCCGCGAACTTTGCACATTCTGCCCGGTGTAAACCGAAGATCGACCCGTTCGATTGCCGCCTCAGACGCTCTCCACGCCGACCTCGACGCATTCGGCCCAGGTTTTATATCATATGATACGATCATCTTCGCACAATCTACAGGGTGGATTTCGGGCTCCCTGCGCGGTTCCGGGTGATGGGCGAGGCGGCGCCGAAGGAGTCCGCTCAAAGGATCCACTGGAAGTGGCGTGAACCGAAGCCCGGCCGCACGCCCGCGAACCGGCACGACCACTCCGGAAGACTTAAGCCGCAATTGCCGGCCGCTGCCATATCGCGGCGGGTCCGCCGACACCGCGCCCGCGCTACCGTCGCCCCTCGTTCCCCAAGATCCGGGTCGGCGAGATCCGGCTCAGACAGATGGAGCGGACGGCCATGGCGATCTCTCCCGACGGGGCGCTGCCCTACGCCGTCTACGACGGCTACCTCGTCTCGCTCTATCCCTGGCAGGGCGCACGCGTCGCGCTCCTGACCTCGTCCGGGAACCTCAATGGCGACGTCGTCGAGGACATCCTCCACCGGATCGACGCCGCCTACGACGTCTATCTCGCCATCACCGGGCAGGCCCCGGCGCCCTACAGGCTCTATAACGGCCTGCTCACGATCGCCGAGGTGCCGACGGCGCTCGAGGGGGCGGCGGACGCGATCGGCTTTCTCGGAGCCTCCGGCATCGAACTCACGACCTCCGCCTTCGATCGGCTCTATGCCGGCGCGGCCGAGGGCGGCACCTTCGATCAGACCGTCTTTTACGAACTCGGACGGAACTTCTGGTTCTACGGCCCGCAGCTCGGGAACGTGGATGCCTTCGTCACGGGATTCGCGATCGCCAACCGCTTCGTGTCGATGCAGGAGGCCGATATTCCCGGAAGCGCCTTCGGCGCACTGCCCTTCGGCGAATTCAAGCAGTCCATCCTCGAGGACTTGGCGCAGACGTTCTTCCAGAACGCGGACGTCACGCTCGCCACCACTTTGGGCGCGGCTTCCGGTGTGCCGAACCCCAACAACTGGGGTGCTGCGGACTTGGCCGCTTCCCTGCTCTATCAAGTCTACGAGGATTTCGGCCTCGACGCCTACGCGCGCTTCTTCCAAGAACTCGCCGGCCGTCCGGCCGCGGAGACGCAGGCCGCGGCCTTCGACAATCTGGTCGCGGCCGCCAGCGAAGCGACCGGGATCGACTACGGCTTCCTGAACAAGGGCGAGGGCGTCGCCTATCTCGTCGGCGGCCGGGACGCCGACCGGCTCGAGGCCGACGGCAGCGGCAACCCGGTCCTGGGCTTCGGCGGCGACGACACGCTGATCGGCACGGCCGGCGCCGACCGGCTGTTCGGCGATGCGGGCGACGACGTGCTGCGCGGGGGCGGCGGACGCGACCAGCTCGTCGGCGGGGCGGGCGACGACACCTACTTCGTCGACACGCCGGGCGACCGCGTGTTCGAGGGCGCGGGGCAGGGTACCGACCGGGTCGTGGCGACGAGCACGTACCGGCTCGCCGCCGACCAGGAGGTGGAGATCCTGCAACTTGCGCGGAGCACCGGCGGCGCCCCCCTGTCCCTGACCGGAAATACGTTCGGTCAGACGCTCCTCGGCAATGCCGGCGACAACCGGCTCGACGGCGGCGGCGGCGACGACCGGCTCGCGGGCGGGCTCGGCGAGGATCGGCTCACCGGCGGGTCAGGAGCGGACACCTTCGTGTTCGACACCCCGTCCGGCCGCGGCAATGTCGATCACGTCAGGGACTTCGTGTCTCGGGATGACGGGTTCCAGCTCGACCACGCGGTCTTCTCGCGCCTCGCCATCGGCGTGCTGGCGCCCGAGCAGTTCAAGCAACTCGGCCCGGCCAAGGCGGACGCCGACGACCGCATCCTCTACAGGCAGAAGACGGGCGAGCTGTTCTACGACGCCGACGGCAGCGGCAGGAAGGAGGCCGTCCTGATCGCCGTATTGGACAACCACGCCATCCTCGACCACACCGATTTCCTCATCGTGTGACGATCGTCGGGCAAGAGGCAGAGGGCCGTCAGTGCAGCCTCGGGCCGATCAGGAACCGGTCGCGGTCGACTGACGTGAGCGAGAGCCGCGTCAGGCGCCCGTCCCGGCTGACCGTGAGCGGCACCCGCACCCCCGCCTCGCCGAGTGCCCAGACCTGCCGGAAGAAGCCGGCGAGGTCGGCCACCGGCTCGCCCGCCACTTCGGCCAGCACGTCGCCCGCGCGCAGGTCCGCGGCCTCCGCCGGCCCCTTGTCGGCGGCGCCCATCACCACGACGCCGTCCTCGGTCTCCGTGGCGTAGAGGCCGAGCCAGGGACGGGGCGGGCGGGCGGCCCGGCCGCGGGTCTCGAGATCGGTGAGGATCGGCGGCAGGAGGTCGATCGGCACGACCATGTTGATCGCCCGGCCCGCCCCCGAGCCGCCCTGCTGCAGCTGCAGCGAGCCGATGCCGATCAGCGCCCCGTCCGGCCCGATCAGGGCGGTCCCGCCCCAGTGCGGGTGGGCGGGGGCGGTGAACAGCGCCTCGTCGAGGACGTATTCCCAGTAACCGGCGAATTCCTGCCGGGCGACGAGTTCGACCGCGAGGCTGTGCGAGCGCCCGCCCGCTCCGGCGATCACCGCCCGCTCGCCGATCTGCAGCGCGTCCGCGCTGCCGAGCCTGAGGGCGGGCAGGTCGAGGCGGCCGAGTGCCTGGACGAGGCCGAA
The DNA here is from genome assembly GCF_014199985.1 of Methylorubrum rhodesianum. Lineage (GTDB taxonomy): Bacteria > Pseudomonadota > Alphaproteobacteria > Rhizobiales > Beijerinckiaceae > Methylobacterium > Methylobacterium rhodesianum. The sequence continues at coordinate 66,686 of NZ_JACHOS010000003.1, forward strand.
GCCCGTCTCGCCGTCGTAGCCGACCACGTAGGCCGGCACGGAGCGCCCGTCCTGGGTGGTGAGCCAGACGCTCTCGGCCTCCAGCACGAGGTAGCCGATTGTGAGCACCAATCCGTCCTCGCGGATCACGACGCCGTTGCCGGCCCGCTCGGTGCCGAGCGTCTCCGCCGTGAAGGCGTCCGCCGGCACTCGGGTCGAGAGCGAGACGACCGAGGTCAGCGCCCGCTCCAGATCGTAGGCGTAATCGCCGGCCTTCGGCTGCAGGGCGGCCGGGATCCTGAATTCGCCGTGCGCGGACATGTCTGCACTTTCCCTGCGCCCCGCCGCCGTGCGCCGGAGGCTTTCCGCGAGGCGGATCGCATCCGGGCTGTCGGGCGGCGCTCCCGACACAGATAGGCGGCGCACATCACCCCGACACCCGTCCGGCACCGCGTCGAATGGCGCTCGCGCCGTGGTCAGGTCGAGGTGCTCCGGTCGGTGCGATCCGGTTGCGGCCGGGCCTGCGGTGAGCCGTCGGGCCGAGATCCGATCGCTTCTTCCGGGATGGCGGACCCGGGCTCGGCGCAGGGGCCGGATCGGGCCGCCGCCCCCCGAAAACAGACGAAGCCGCCCGGCCTTGCGGCCGGACGGCTTCGTCGCGCGGGGCGTGGGGACGCGGCGCGTCCCCGCTCCGATCGATCAGTACTTGCGAACCAGCGGGGCCGGAGCCGGGGCCGGAGCCGCCGCCGGGGTGTAGAGCGGGGCGACGATGCGGAACCAGCCGTCGGTGCTCTCGCGGACGCCGGCCGAGGTCACGACGTCGCGGGCGACGTAGGCCTGAACCGAGAACGGTCCGAAGTCGTAGCCGATGAGGCCGCCGAGGGCGAACCGGCCACCGCGACCGATGCGGCTGGTCGGATCGTTCACGAAGGCGAGCAGGTTCGGGTCGAGGTTGACCGTGCCGTAGCCGATCGCACCGATCTCGAACTTGCCGAACTTCTTGGTCGCGGTCAGGTCGAGGTTGAACGCGTCCGAGATCTGCACCGGGCCGAAGAAGGCCGGGATGCCGTTCGGGCCGTTGAAGCGGCTCGGGGAGTCGTAGAAGTTGTAGGTCAGGTTGGCGGTCAGGTTCCAGCCGTCGCCGGTGTAGCTGATGGCGCCGCCGACGCGGTAGGTGTTGGAGGCCAGGATGTTCAGGCCGCCGCCGCGACCGGCGTTGAGCTCGTTGAGGTACGAACCGCCGAGCAAGCTGACGCCGATGTTGCCGCCGAGATCGAACGCCCAGATCGCGCCGACGAAGGTGCCGACGTTGATCGAGGTGTCACGGCCGCCGGCCGCGCGGCTGAAGGTGAACACGGTCGGGGGGGCCACGACGAACTCGAGGCGGCCGCCGAACGGCACGTAGGGGGTCGCCCACACCAGGATCGGAATGTTGACGGCGGTGTCGACCGCGGTCGCGTTCGGGCCATCCGGGCTGCGATAGGTGAAGGTGTTGATCGCGTAGATGCCCTCGGGAAGCGGCGCACCGACGGCCAGACCGACCTGCTCACCGGGAACCGTGGTCGTCTGCGCCTGGGCGACGGTCGTCGTCATTCCGGCCGTGAGCGCGATCGCGCCCGCGGCGAGCCAGTTCTTCATCATTTTTCTCGTTCCTTCCCAAGGATTTCAGGCGTCCGCCCCGTAGCGCCCGCACCCCCTTACGCGCCCCTCGCTCCCCAGAGCGGGATGGCCGGGCCAGTGCCGGTGCCCCCTACGGCCGCACCTCAAGTCTCGACGTCGGGAACTATTCTACAGACCGGCCGCGAAAGACAGGGGATTGCCTTCAATCTCGGCAGTTCGGATCTCACCGTTGCGCAAAAGTCGCATTTTCGCTGCGGAGCAACGAAGCCCTTAACGATCCCTTAATGCTGACCATCTTCGGCCAACGCAGTGCCGCAAGCTGGATTCAGGTAAAATAGTACATTTTCCTCAAGCAATTGGCTCTCCAACCTGGCCGGGAGGCTTCGGCAGGGCGGGCGGGGCGATTACGCAAGTGCGAATGCGAGATCGGTGCCGGGCCAAGGCGGTCACACCCGGTCGCGGCGCGACGGACGAACCGGTCAGCCGGTCCGAATCGGCGTCCCGGCCCGGAGCCTCGACCGCTCCGGAACCGACCGTCATCGGGGTTGTGCCGTCCCCCTACTCCGCCGCCTGCCGGCCCGCGACCGCGCCGCGGCGGCGTGCGGCTCCTGCGGCTTTCGGCTTACCGTCGTCGGCGCCCTTCGCCGCCGTTTTGGCCGCCGTTTTGGCCGACGCCTTCGGCGGCGTTCCGGCGGGACGGCGCGCCAGCACCTCGCGCAGGAAGCGGCCGGTATGGCTCGCCGTGCTCGCGGCGATCTCTTCCGGCGTGCCCTGCGCCACGACGCGGCCGCCGCCGTCGCCGCCCTCGGGGCCCATGTCGATCACCCAGTCGGCGGTCTTGATGACCTCGAGGTTGTGCTCGATCACGACGACGGTGTTGCCCTGCTCGACCAGCTCGTGGAGCACCTCCATCAGCTTGGCGACGTCGTGGAAGTGCAGGCCGGTGGTCGGCTCGTCGAGGATGTAGAGGGTGCGGCCGGTGGCGCGCTTCGACAGCTCCTTGGACAGCTTCACCCGCTGCGCCTCGCCGCCGGAGAGCGTGGTCGCCTGCTGACCGACGCGGACGTAGTGCAGGCCGACGCGGGCCAGCGTCTCCATCTTCTCGCGGATGGAGGGGACGGCCTTGAACAGGTCCGCGGCCTCCTCGACGGTCATGTCGAGCACGTCGGCGATGGACTTGTTGCGGTAGCGCACCTCCAGCGTCTCGCGGTCGTAGCGCTTGCCCTTGCACACGTCGCAGGTGACGTAGACGTCGGGCAGGAAGTGCATCTCGATCTTGATGACGCCGTCGCCGGAGCAGGCCTCGCAGCGCCCGCCCTTGACGTTGAAGGAGAAGCGCCCGGCCTGGTAGCCGCGGGCCTTGGCCTCGGGCAGGCCGGCGAACCAGTCGCGGATCGGGGTGAAGGCGCCGGTATAGGTCGCCGGGTTCGAGCGCGGGGTGCGGCCGATCGGCGACTGGTCGATGTCGATGACCTTGTCGAGATGCTCCAGCCCGTCGATCCGCTCGAACGGGGCGGGGTGCTCCAGGGCGCCGTTGAGGCGCTTGGCCGCCGCCTTGTAGAGCGTGTCGATGATGAGGGTCGACTTGCCGCCGCCGGAGACGCCGGTGATGCAGGTGAAGGTGCCGAGCGGGATCTCGGCGGTCACGTTCTTCAGGTTGTTGCCGCGCGCGCCGACCAGCCGCAGCATCCCGCGGCCGGGCTTGCGCCGGGCTTTGGGCGTATGCACCGAGAGTTCGCCGGTGAGATATTTCGCGGTGAGCGAAGCCGGGTCCTTCAGAAGCTCTTCCGGCGTGCCCTGCGCGACGATCTCGCCGCCATGGATGCCCGCGCCCGGGCCGACATCGACCACGTAGTCGGCCTGGAGGATCGCGTCCTCGTCGTGCTCGACCACGATCACCGAGTTGCCGAGATCGCGCAGGCGCTTGAGGGTGCCGAGCAGGCGCTCGTTGTCGCGCTGGTGCAGGCCGATCGAGGGCTCGTCGAGGACGTAGAGCACGCCCGTGAGGCCCGAGCCGATCTGCGAGGCGAGCCGGATGCGCTGGCTCTCGCCGCCCGAGAGCGAGCCCGAGCCGCGCGCCAGCGTCAGGTATTCGAGGCCGACATCGACGAGGAAGGTCAGCCGGTCGCGGATCTCCTTCAGGATTCGAACCGCGATCTCGTTCTGCTTGTCGGTGAGCTTTTCAGAAATCTCCGAGAACCAGCGATGCGCCTCGCGCACGGAGAGCGCGGTGACCTCGCCGATGTCCTGCCGGTCGATCTTGACCGCGAGCGCCTCGGGTTTGAGCCTTTTGCCGCCGCAGGCGGCGCAGGGCGTCGCGCTCATGAAGCGGCCGATTTCCTCGCGGGAGGCGTCGCTCTCGGTCTCCTTGTAGCGCCGCTCCAGGTTCGGGATCACGCCCTCGAACGGCTTGTTGACCGAGTAGGAGCGAAGCCCGTCGTTGTAGTCGAAGCGTACCGATTCCTTGCCCGTGCCGAACAGGATCACGTCGCGCGCCTGCGCGGGGAGCGCCGACCACGCCACCGTGGTCTTGAAGCCGAAATGCCGGGCCAGCGCGTCGAGCGTCTGGTCGTAATAGGGCGAGGTGGACTTGGCCCAGGGGCCCACCGCCCCGCGCTTCAGGGTGAGCGCGGGATCGGAGACCACCAGTTCGGGGTCGATCCGCATCTCGTGGCCGATGCCGCCGCAGGTCGGGCAGGCGCCGAACGGGTTGTTGAACGAGAACAGCCGCGGCTCGATCTCGGGGATGGTAAAGCCCGAGACCGGACAGGCGAAGCGTGATGAGAACGTGATCTTTTTGGGCGTTTCCCCTTCCGGGGCATCCGCGAACTCGATGTCGGCGATGCCGTCGGCGAGATCGAGCGCGGTCTCGAAGGAATCGGCGAGGCGGCTGGCGATGTCGTCGCGCACGACGATGCGGTCCACCACCACGTCGATGTCGTGCTTGAGCTTCTTGTCGAGCTTCGGCACGTCGTCGATCGGGTAGTACTCGCCGTCGATGCGAAGGCGCTGAAAGCCCTTCTTCTGAAACTCGGCGATCTCCTTGCGGTACTCGCCCTTGCGGCCGCGCACCACCGGCGCGAGCAGGTAGAGCCGGGTCTTCTCCGGCAGCTCCAGCACCCGGTCGACCATCTGGCTGACGGTCTGGCTCTCGATCGGCTCGCCGGTGGCCGGCGAGTAGGGGATGCCGACCCGCGCCCAGAGCAGGCGCATGTAGTCGTAGATCTCGGTCACCGTGCCGACGGTCGAGCGGGGGTTCTTCGAGGTGGTCTTCTGCTCGATGGAGATCGCCGGCGAGAGCCCGTCGATCTGATCGACGTCGGGCTTCGACATCATCTCCAGGAACTGGCGGGCATAGGCCGAGAGCGATTCAACGTAGCGGCGCTGCCCTTCCGCGTAGATCGTGTCGAAGGCGAGCGACGACTTGCCCGAGCCCGACAGGCCGGTGAACACCACGAACCGGTCGCGGGGGATCGTCAGGTCGACGTTCTTGAGATTGTGCTCGCGGGCGCCGCGCACGGAGATGACGCGGGTGTCGCGGGGCGCCGGCGCCGCGTCGAACAGGGCGGAGAGCCGCGCGTCGGTCTGTTCCTCCGTGGTCCGCCGCTCGGTGGTCCGTTCCTTGGTAGTCCGTTCCTTGGACTTGGCCGCGGTCTCAGTCTTGCGGGCTTTGGCTGTGGCCATGGACGACAAATTCTCTGCGACGATCCGGGCGAACCGATGCTCTGCCCCCGATCCGTTCGGGCGGGCAGAAGGTGTGCCGCGCGAAGAACAGGTTTCGGGAACGGAAGATGGGTTCCGCGCGGTTTGAGACCACTAGAACGGAACGGGTACGACGGCAATGCCGGCCTGAAACGTTCAAGCAACGGTCAAGCTGGCGAGCGTCCAGAACAGGATCAGCAGCGCCAGCCCCCCGAGCCCGATGCGGCCCGCATGCAGGCGGCCCCAGCGTTCGACCAGGGCACGGACCGGCTGGCCGGCGGCGGACGATTCGAGCGCTGACGGTTCGAGCGCCTCCAGCCGCCGGTTGACCGGCATGATGACGATGAGCGTGTAGGGCCAGTTCGCCACGAGCACGAGCCCGCCCGCGAGGAAGCCCGTCCGCCCGGTGAGCCACCACGCCAGGGCGGCGCAGAGGAAGCCGAGGACGGCGAGGCTTCCCTGCATGGCGGTGCCGCCGTGATAGGCCCGGCGCCACTGCACCAGCAGGGCCGGTTCCGGGATCAGCAGGCGCGCCGGCTGCTCGGCGACGAGGATGTAGAGGGCCGCCCCCGTGAACAGGGCGGCGATGACGAGGGCGAGGAGGGCAGGGATCATCGGGGGCTTCCGTGGGAGACCGGACAGGAAACGACGATTTCCCATCCCCGGATAGCCCGCCGTGTTGAGCGTTGTTTGAGCAAAGCTAGCATCGAAATACTGGTTTCTCATCCAAATATTGCTCTGTTTGCACAAAAATTAAGCGATTAACGTCGGGAGAAATCGTTGCTTTACGCTCGCTCCGCACCTTCCGGGCGTTTTCGACCCGGACACCTGTCTCATGTCTCTGCCTCTTTCCCTCTCTGCCGCGCTGCCCTCCTCCCTGCGCGCCCGCATCGTCGCGGTGGCTCTGATCCCCTGCCTCGCCTTCGGCGCCGTTGCGGGGGTGGCGGTGACGGAGCGGGTGGGGCAGGGCCGGGCGATGGCACGGATGGAGGAACTGGCCGACCTGTCGGTCCGGATCGGCGCCTTCGTCCACGAGGCGCAGAAGGAGCGCGGCGCCTCCAGCCTCTATCTCGGTTCGAAGGGCAGCCAGTTCGCCCCGGAACTCGCCGCGCAGCGCCGGCTGACGGACGCGGCGCGCGACGCCCTCGTGAGCGATCTCGAAGCCGCCGGAGCAGGCGCGGATGCGGATTTCGCGGGCAAGGCAGCGACCCTGCGCAAAAAGCTCGGCGGGATCGAGCGTCATCGCGGCGCGGTGGATCGGCTGGAGGCGAGCGTGCCGGCCAACCTCGCGACCTATTCCGGCATCATCGCGGACGCCCTCGGGGTCGTGCGCGGAGTGGCGCAGACCGCCGCCGATCCGGCCATCGGCGCCCGGGTTTCCGCCCTGTCCGCCTTCCTCTCGCTCAAGGAGTTCGCCGGCCAGGAGCGGGCGGCCGCCTCCGCCGTGTTCGCCGCGGGCGCGATCGACCTCGCGGGCCTGCGCCGGCTCACCGGGCTGGCCTCGGACCAGGCGACGTTCGAGGGGCTGTTCCGCGCCGCCGGCTCCGCGGACGAGATCGCCGCGCTCGATGCGGCGAATGCGGCGGAGGCCGCCCGCGAGGTCGCCCGGATCCGCAGCCTCGCCCTCGACACGGCGCCGGGCCAGGTCCCCGCCTTCAGCGACGCCAAGGGCTGGTTCCGGCTCGCCACCCAACGCATCGACGGGTTGAAGGGCATCGAGGACCGTCTGACGGCCGCCCTGGCGCGGGAAGCGGGGGCGGCCCGGTCCCAGGCCGAGCGCACCGTGCTGCTCTGGGCCGGGGCGGCGCTCGCCACCCTTCTGCTCTCGGTGGCGCTGGCCTTCGGCCTCGGCTCGGCCATCGCCCGCCCCCTGAGCCGGATGGCCCGCGCGCTGACCGCGATCGGGCGCGGCGAGACGCAGGTCGAGATCCCGGTGAAGGGTCCGGGCGAGCTGCGCGCCATCGCCGCCGCGGCGCTGGCCTTCCGCGACAGCGTGGCCGAGCGCGCCCGCATCCGCGCCGCGCAGGAGCGCGGCGCGGAGGAGGAAGCCGCCCGCCGGCACGCGGCGATGATGGCGGTGGCCGACGGCTTCGAATCCCGTGTCGGCGGCATCGTCGAGGCGGTCTCGGCCGCCGCGCAGCAACTGGAGGGCGCCGCGCGGGCGATGAGCACGGCGGCGGGCCAGACCTCGTCGCTCAGCGCCTCGGCGGCGCAGGCCTCGGCGCAGGCGGCGCGCTCCTCCGACGGCATCGCCGCGGCGACGGAAGAGCTGTCCGCCTCGATCCGCGAGATCTCGGCTCAGGTCGGCTCCTCGGCGCTGGCGGCGAGCGCGGCCGAGGAGGAGGCCGCCCGCACCGCCGGCGAGGTCGAGCGCCTCGCCTCGGCCGCGAGCAGCATCGGCCAGATCGTCGGGCTGATCTCGCAGATCGCCGGGCAGACCAACCTGCTCGCGCTCAACGCCACGATCGAGGCGGCCCGCGCGGGCGAGGCCGGACGGGGCTTTGCCGTCGTCGCCGCCGAGGTGAAGGGGCTCGCCGCCCAGACGGCGCGGGCTACCGACGAGATCGCCGGGCGGATGGCCGAGATCGAGGCCGCCACCGGCGCTTCGGTCTCGGGGATCACCGGCATCGCCCGCACGATCCGCGACCTGTCGCGGATCTCCGGCGACATCGCCGCCGCGGTCGAGCAGCAGGGCGCGGCCACCGCCGAGATCGCCCGCACCACGGTCGAGACCTCGCAGGGCACGCGCCGCGCCTCGGACGATGTGGCGGGGGTGGCCCGCACCGCCGACGACGCCAGCACCGGCTCCGGTCAGGTGCTCGACGCGGCGAGCGACCTCGCCCGTCAGGCGACGGCCCTGCGCCGGGAGGTCGGCGGCTTTCTCGCCCAGGTGCGGGCGGCGTGACGGCCGCGTGACAGGGGAGGGGGCGGGCGGTGCGCTCGCCCCGCCCGCACGGCCTCAGCGCTTCGCGGCGATCACGAAGACGTTCGAGGGGGCGATCCGCTTCAGGAACGCCGTGCGGTGGTAGCTGATGTTGAAGGCGAGCATCCGGCTCACCGCCGCGTCGAGCGCGACGTAGCCCCGGCGGGCGTAGAGATGGCCCGGAACGACCCTGCGGGCGATCTTCGCCAGCGCGTTGGTCATGCAGGGGGCCTCCCGCACGATGTCGAAGCCGATGCGGTCGAGCCGGTCGTGCAGCCACGGCAGCGGCAGGCCGCGCTCGTTCCGGGTCAGGCCGTAGCGCGCCTGGGTCCAGTCGCCCATCGAGGTGATCGGCTCGCGGAAGACCAGGAGGCCGCCGGGCCTGAGGATGCGGTGCGCCTCGGCGAGCACGTGCGAGACGTTGGGGATGTGGTGGAGCACGCCCAGGCTCACGAACAGGTCGGCACCGTCGTCGGGCAGCGGGATGTCGCCGGAGGGAAGCGGCTTGATGAAGCGGGCCGGGCGTCCGCCGATACGGTCTCCCCACCACTCCTCGGCGGGCTCGATCCCGACGAAGCGCTCCACCCGGTCGGCCAGGGGGGCGACGTCGTCGCCCGCCGCGCAGCCCAGCGCGACGCAGGTGTCGAATCGGCGGTCGCGCAGCCGGTCGAAGCCGTGGAAGGCGTTGAGCGCATCGTACTCGTAGCTGTAGGAGCCGGACGCTTCGAGTTTGTAGACCTCGGTCGCGAGCCGGTAGAAGCCCTGCTCCTCCTGCGCGTACCAGCGCGCGATCTCCCCCGGCGCGAGATCATCGCCGTAGAGAGCCGATCCGTCGAGATACTTGGTATCGACCATCATCGTTCGAACGGCTTCCGGTGTGAGATCAATCGTTCGTGGCGCTCACGATGCAACCGACGACACGCTGACCTTGCATAGCCTTGACCTTGTCTGATCGCGGCCTTTCATAGGTCATCGCCCGAACCTGTGCGAGACTTTCACCGCATTATGGTTCCCGCACCATCCGGGTAGAATACGCGTCGCCCGCGGAACGCGCGTCGCATCAAGACCTTGCCTCTCACGGGATCCGGTGATCACGGGACAGGACTCGGTGTCTCGCCTCGCTCATCGCCTCGTTCAGTGCCGCGCCTCGCCCTGGGCGGGGGTGTTGCCCACGGCGTTGACCTCGTCGCCGGCCCGCGGCTCGACCTTGAGGTTCTGGCGCATGCTCTGGAGATGGTCGGTCACGACCAGCGTGCCGGGCTTGAGGCCTTTGAGCACGGCGGTGTTGTCGCCGTAGACGTCGCCGACCTCGATCGCGGTCATGTGAACGGTGCCGGCCTCGTCCACGGTCCAGACCACCTGCTGGTCGAGCTGGGCCGAGAGGGCGATGGTGGGCACCAAGAGGCGCTCCTGCCGGCCGACCTCGATGCGCGAGCGGACGAAGCGGCCGGGCAGGTAGCGCTCGTCCGCGTTGTCGAGCCAGGCCTGGATCAGGCGGCGGCCGGTCCGGGGATCGAAGCGGTTGTCGAGCCGGTAGATCGTGGCCTCGCGCACGGGCTCGCGCCCCACGTCGAGGAGCTGGACCTTCACCCGCCCCTCGGCTTGCGCCACCCGCACGGCTTCCGCGTCCTCGGAGGAGAGCGCCATCTGCACGTCGATCGGGTTCACCTGAACCACGGAGACGAGCTTGGTCTGGTTCTCGATCACCATGTCGCCGATATTGGCCAGCGACAGGGAGGAGCGCCCGTCGAAGGGCGCGCGGATCACCGCGTAGTCGAGGTTCAGCTGCTGACGGGCGATGGCGGCCTCCGCCTCTTCGAGCTTGGCATTGGCCGTGGCGAGGTTCGACTGGTTCTGCTGGGCGCGCTGCTCGGTGGCGAAGCCCTTGTCGGCGAGCTGCTCGGTGCGGTTCACCTCGGCCTGGGCGAAGTCGAGGGAGGCCTTGGCCTGGTCGCGCAGGGCCCGCGCCGATTTGAGGGCGACCTCGAACGGGCGGGGGTCGATGCGGAACAGCACCTGCCCCTTCTTCACGTGGCCGCCGGGCTCGAACGGGCGCTCCACCACGAAGCCGGTCACCCGCGTCTGCAGCTCGGCGTCGCGGGGCGAGATGATCGTGCCGGTATACTCGAAGGCGACCGGCACCTCCTGGGCGCTGGCGCGCACTGTCCTCACCGCCAGCCGCGGCTCCTCCCGGGCGCGCTTCGTGTCGCCGCGGCTCGCCACCTTGAAGTGATGGGCCAGGAAGCCGGGGATCGGATGTCCCGCCCCCCACCACGCGCCCGCGGCGATCCCGAGCGCGCCGACGACGAGACCGGTGATGACGAAGCCGACGCCTTGGCGCACGAGATCGGTTCTCCGAGAGCGGGACGGGGGCCGGCCGCCCGGCCCGTTCCGGGCGCGGCACCGGAGGGAACACGCGGAGTCTCAAGACGTTGCACGCGGGTCCTTCACGGCCCCGTTGAATTTTCGGAGGCGGCCCCTCGAATGTTCGCCACGTTCGTCGACCGGCCGATCCTCGCGGGCGTGATCTCCGTCCTCATCACGGTGATCGGCCTCGTCGCCGGGCTGACGCTGCCGGTGGCGCAGTATCCCGAGATCGCCCCACCGATCATCAACATCCAGGCGACCTATCCCGGCGCCTCGGCCCAGCAGGCCTACGAATCGATCGCGATCCCGCTGGAGCAGGAGATCAACGGCGCGCCCAACCTCATCTACATCCAGTCGACCTCATCGACCGACGGCAGCGTCTCGCTCGACGCCACCTTCGAGGTCGGCTCGAACCTCGACGCCGCCGCGGCGGAAGTGCTGACCCGCTCGAGCCGCGCCGAGGCGAAGCTGCCGGAAGCGGTGCGGGCGCAAGGGCTGGAGATCCAGAAGTCGTCGCGCCAGCGGCTCGGCAACGTCGTGCTCTACGCCAACGAGGGCACCGGTTTCGACGAGCTGTTCCTGGCCAACTACGCCGAGACCCAGGTCATCAAGCCCCTGCGCCGGGTCACCGGCATGGGCCGCATCCTGAACTTCTCCAACATGCGCTACGCCATGCGCATCTGGCTCGACCCGGCCCGGATGGAGGCGCTCTCCCTCTCGACCGAGACGGTGCTCCAGGCGGTCCAGGCGCAGAACGCGCAGGTGACCACGGGCTCCCTCGGCAAGCTGCCGATGGGCCGCGCCACCCCGTTCGAGCTGCAGCTCGTCACCAAGGGCCGGCTGATGAAGCCGGAGGAGTTCGGCAACATCGTCCTGAGGGCCGACCCCGACGGCTCGGTGGTGCGCGTCTCCGACGTGGCGCGGGTGGAACTCGGCTCGGAGCAGTACGGCGTCACCTCGAACTTCGACGGCAAGCCCTCGGCGACGCTGGGCATCTTCCAGAACCCGGACGCCAACGCGGTCGAGGTGATGAACGGGACGCGCGAGACCATGGCGGATCTCGCCAAGCGCTTTCCTCCGGGGCTGCACTACACCATCGCCCTCGACTCGACCGAGTTCGTCAAGGAGGCGATCTACGAGGTGGTGCGGACCCTGCTCGAGGCGATCCTCATCGTCACGGTCGTCACCTACCTGTTCCTGCAGAACTGGCGCGCCACGCTGATCCCGACCATCGCCGTGCCGATCGCGCTGATCGGCACCTTCGGGCCGATGGCGCTGCTCGGCTTCTCTTTCAACACGCTGAGCCTGCTCGGCCTCGTGCTCGCGGTCGGCCTCGTGGTGGACGACGCGATCATCGTCGTCGAGAACACCGAGCGGCTGATGGCCGAGGGGATGGAGCCGAAGCCCGCCTCCCGCGAGGCGGTCAACGAGATCGGCGGCCCCGTCATCGCGACGACGCTGGTGCTCGCCGCCCTGTTCGTGCCGGTGGCCTTCATCCCCGGCCTCACGGGGCAGCTCTACAACCAGTTCGCGCTCACCATCGCCATCTCGGTGCTGATCTCGGCGGTCGTCTCGCTGACCCTGACGCCGGCCCTGTGCGGCCTGCTGCTGAAGCCCCATGCCAGGGAGGGACAGGCGGACGGGCACGAGAAGACGCGCTGGTGGCGCAAGCCGCTCGACTGGTTCAACATCGCCCTGGAGCGGGCGGCCGACTTCGTCGCCGGCGCGATCGGATGGCTCGCCCGCCACGTCATCCCGACGCTCGTCGTGTTCGCGCTGTTTGCCGGTGCCACGGTCATGCTCCTGATGCAGCGCCCGACCGGCTTCGTGCCGGACGAGGACCAGGGCTATCTCTATGCCGAGGTCGCGATGCCGCTCGGCGCCTCGGTGCAGCGGACGGAGGCGATGAATGCCCGCTTCGGCGCGGCGCTGCGTGCCCGGGACGACGTCGATCACACCATCGGCGTCAGCGGGCGCAGCTTCCTCGCCGACACGGTCGCCCCGTTTTACGGCTTCAACATCCCCGTGATGAAGCCCTGGGACGAGCGCAAGACCACGGTCGACGACCTGATCCGCGACATGGAGGAGCGCTTCCGGCACGACCCCGACGGGCAGGTGCGCATCGCCAACCCCTCGCCGCTGCCGGGGCTCGGCTCCCGCGGCGGCCTGACCCTGGAGATCCAGGATCGCTCCGGCAACGGCGGCCTTGGACTGGCGCGGACGGCCAACGACTTCATCGAGCGGATCCGGGCCCTGCCGGGCGTGTCGAGCGCGACGCCGACCACCGATTGGGGCGTGCCGCAGCTCCGCCTCGACATCGACCGGGCCAAGGCCGAGCAGCTCGGCGTGCCGCTGGCGCGGCTGTTCGAGGCGCTCGGCACCTATGTCGGATCGAGCTTCGTCAATCTCTTCAACCGCTTCGGCTTCGTCTACCAGGTCTATGTCCAGAGCGACGCCTCCGGGCGGCGCCTGTTCCAGGATCTGGAGGCGCTCACCGTCCTCAACGCGCAAGGGGAGCCCGTGCGCCTCGGCTCCCTGGTCCAGGCGAAGTTCACGACGGGTCCGACGGCGGTCCTGTCCTACAACACCTATCCGGCGATCGAGGTGGCGGTGACGGTCGCCCCCGGCTCCAGCTCCGGCACGGTGATCGCGGCGATCGAGGAGCTGGCGGAGGATCTGCCGCGCAACACCTCGATCGAGTGGTCCGAGATCGCCTATCAGGAGAAGATCGCCGGCAACGTCGCGCCGCTGGTCTTCGGCCTCGGCGTGTTCATGATCTTCTGCTTCCTGGCCGGGCAGTACGAGAGCCTGCGGCTGCCGCTGGTGATCCTGCTCGCCACACCGCTCGCCATCTTCGGAGCGGTCGGGTTCCTGGCCCTGCGTGGCATGCCGCTCGACGTGTTCGGCCAGATCGGCCTGCTGCTCCTCGTCGGCCTGGCCGCCAAGAACTCGATCCTGCTCGTCTCCTTCGCCGAGGAGCTGCGCGCCAGGGGGGAGGGCGCGCTGGAGGCGGCCCAGCACGCCACGCGGATGCGCATGCGCCCGATCCTGATGACGTCGTTCGCTTTCATCCTCGGCTCGGTGCCGCTCGCCATCGCCAGCGGCGCGGGGGCGAATGCCCGCCTCTCCATGGGCACGGTGGTGATCGGCGGCCTGCTGGTCGCCACGATCCTGACCCTGTTCGTCACCCCGGTCTTCTACGTCGCCGCCGAGCGGCTGCGGAGGGAGGGGGCCGAAGCGGCAGGGGCGAGGAAGGCGGATGGGACGGGCGCAGGCGTGCCGGCGGAATGACCGAAGCGTCCGGGCAGGCTGAGCGAGGGCCGCCGGAGGCGTGCGCTCCCTGACCGGCCTCGACGCCCTGCTTCGGCGACGCCGCACGGGTGGCTCCTGGGTCCTGCTGCACTTCACCGGAACGACGGTGGCAAGCGCGCGGAAGGTGCCTGGAAGCGTGTGACCCCGCGTTCGGCGCCTCGAAACGCAAGCCGCGCATTGAAGGGAGGCCGAGCAACCGATAGACAGGACGGCATGTGCAGGACGCTCCGCCCGCATCGGCCGCAAGCCCGCCGTCATCCGGCGGCGTTCGTGCGCGCGGGCGATCCGAGTTACCGGTAAAGCCGGGTCTCAGAATCGCGACGCTGCTCTCAACCCCGCCCGATCGGCGGGGTTTTTCCATGCCGGTCAGGCCTCAAACGAAGGACGATCGGCAATCATGCTCTCCGACGACAGCTCGATCGAACGGTTCACCTCGGCCTTCCTCGATCGAAGCCTGCCGCGGCCGGAATGGACGCATGCGGGTCACTACGCGATGGCGCTCTGGCTGTTGCGGCACCGGCCGAGCCTGACGGCGCCGGAGCGGATCCGGCGGCTGATCACGGCGTATAACGAGGCGACCGGCACGGCGAACACCGAGACGAGTGGCTATCATCACACGATCACGCTGGCCTCGCTCCGCGCCGCCGCCGGCGTCTTGCGCGACCACGGGGCGGATGTGCCGCTCCATCGCGTGCTTCAATCTGTGATGCTCTCGCCCCTCGGTGATCGGGATTGGCTGCTGTCCCACTGGCATCGGGAGACGCTGTCGAGCGCGCGCGCGGCGGGAATGGGTCGAGCCGGACCTCGCCCCGCTTCCCGATTCCTGGAAAATCGGTTGACGCTGCGGCTTGGCAGCCTCCGGGCCTCGTCCTGGACATCGGACCGCGGTCGACGGGCCAGCCCCTTGTTTTCGCATGGGTTTCCTAAAGCCGGCCGTCACCTTCGGGGCGATGCTCCAATGCATCCCATACCGCTCGCGCGAGCGCCGGACCGAGCGGCTTCGCAGCGAACCGCACGCCCTCCGGCAGGGTGCCGGGGCCGGGGGCGGGGCCGGCCGAGAGGGCGATGAGGCACAGGTCCGGCCGGTGCCGGGCGATCTCGTGGACCAGGGCGAAACGGGCCTCGGCCCCCGGCAGGTCGGCATCGACGACGACGAGGCGCAGCATCGGATGGCGCTCGATCTGGAGGAGGGCGCTCTGCGCGCTCCAGGCTTCCAGCACCTCGAAGCCGGCTTCCGCCAGCCGGTCCGCCGTCGCGATGCGGGCCTCCGTCTCGCTCTCCACGACGAGAGCCAGCAGCCGCACGTCGCTGTGCGGGGCAGGAGAAGCGGGCCGATCCATAGGGCTTCCCGGATGTCCTTGGAGCGCGCCGTGGGGAGCGCGCCTGGGGCGTCCTGCCGACAAGCGGCGAGCGGCCCGTTCGTTGCCCCGCGCCCCCGTTTTTCGCTCTATTCTTTTTCGAGGAGCCCTTTCAGGGGCGCCCTGATCCGGCAGGTCACGCCCTCGCGGGCGTAGATCATCTGCGTCTGGCCGCCGACCGCGCCCGAGAATCCGCGCTCGATCAGGCGCGAGCCGAAGCCCTTGCGCGTGGGGGCGGTCACCGGCGGCCCGCCGCGCTCGGCCCAGGTCAGGGTCACGACCGGCTCGGTCTCCTGTCCCTCGTCCCGCTCCTCCTCCTGTCCCTCGTCCGGCGCGTCGTCGCGCCAGTGCAGCTGCGAGACGGTCCACGCGATGCCGACGCGGCCGCCCGGCACCGAGAAGGCGCCGTACTTGGCGGCGTTGGTGGCGAGTTCGTGGATCATCAGAGCCAGCGACAGGGCGGCCTTCGGCCCGACCTCCAGGGCCGGACCGGACAGGTGGATGCGGCCCGGCTCGCCGTCGTCGTGGATCGCCAGCGCACCGGCGATCACCGCCTCCAGCGCCGCCCCCTCGCCCTCGCCCGAGAGCAGGATGTCGTGCGCCTTGCCGAGCGCCACCAGCCGGGCCACCAGCGCCTCCTTCACCGCGGCGATGTCGGTGGTGTTGCGCAGGGTCTGCGAGGCGATGGCCTGGGCCATGGTCAGGGTATTCTTCAGGCGATGGCTCAGCTCGCGGTTGAGGAAGCGCTGCTGCTCCTCGGCCTGGATGCGGGCGAGCGACACGGAGACCCGCCCGGCCACCTCGCGGACGAAATCGATCTCGCCCGCGTCCCAGGCCCGCGGTTCGGCGGCGTGGGCGTAGACGAGGCCGACGAGGTCGCCCCGCCGCATCAGCGGTACGCCGACCAGGGCGCGGGCGCCGACGGCCGCGTAGCCACCCGCGTCCGGCGCGAGGCCCGGATCGGCGGCCAGGTCGGCCACCGCCAGGATCGTGCCGCCGCGCAGCCGCGCGAGCGTGGCCGGATACGGCGCGGGATCCGCCCGCCCGCCGGGCATCTCGCGCCCGATCGCGAGACCGCCGGCGGCATCGACGGCCGTGTATCCCGCCTGCGACAGGCCGAGGATGCGCCCGAGGATCCGGGCCGCGATCCCGCGGATCTCCGCGGGTCCGGCGGCGTCGCGCAAGCCGTCGCCGAGCTCGATCAGCGCCGTCTGACGCGCCTCGGCCGCCTTCTCGGCGGTGATGTCCTCGATCATCGCCGTGGCCCGGATCGCCTCGCCGCGCAGCTGCGAGACGAGGTTGACCCGGCCCCAGATCAGCCGCCCGTCCTTGCGACGGTAGCGCTTCTCCAGCGTCTCGCGCACGATCTCGCCCGCGGCGAGCCGGCGGTGCAGATCGTCGCGCTCCGCCGCATCCGCCTCCGGCGTCCATTTGGCGATGGAATGCCCGACGATGTCGGATTCCTCCGCCCCCCAGATCGCGCAGAGCTTCGGGTTGGCCTCCAGCGCGACCATGGTGCGCGGATCGATCTGCACGATGCCGATATTGGCGCTCTCGACCACCGCCCGCAGCTGGGCGGCGGCACGGTTGCGCTCGGTCAGGTCCAGCATGGCGCCGATCATCCGCAGCGGCGTGCCGCCGGGCCCGCGCGCCATCGAGCCGCGGTCGAGCACGTCGGCGTAGGCGCCGTCGGCACGGCGGAACCGGTATTCGTGGCGCCAGTCCTGGCCGTCGCCGTCGATGACGCGGCGGATATCCGCCTCGACCCGGGCGCGGTCCTCGGGATGGACATGGTCGAGCCACCATCGGCCGGTCGGCTCGACCGTCTCCGGCGCCCAGCCATAGGCGGCCTGCAGCGCCTCGTTCCACAGCACGTGGTCGGCGACGAGGTCCCAGTCCCAGATCGCGTCGTTGGTGGCGCGGGTGACGAGGCGGTAGCGCTCCTCGGTCGCGGCGATGGCGGCCTGCGCCGCGCGCTCGGCGGTCACGTCGCGCACCGTGCCGACGAGGCGCCGCGCCCGTCTCACGCCGCCATGCTGCTCGACCACGAGCGTGCCGCGGGCCGCGACCCAGGTGATCGCCGTGCCGGCACGCGTGATCGTGCGGTAGGTCGCGTCGAACAGGCCGGGCCCGTCGGGGTCGAGGGCCGCCCGCACGGCGGCGTCGGTGCGCGCCCGGTCCTCGGGGTGGAGGCGGGCCAGAAAGGTGCCGGCGTAGCTCACGGCCTCGTCCGGCCCGACCCCGAACAGCGCGCGGGTGCGCCCGTCCCAGGCGAGGGTGCCCGCCACGAGGTCGTAGTCGAAGATGCCGACGCCGGCCGCCTCGACCGCGAGCCGCAGGCGCAGCTCGCTATCGGCCAGGATCGCGGCCTCGGTCTTCCGGTCCGCGATGCCCCGGCGCAGTTCGAGCTGCGTCATCGCCGTTCGGGCCAGCGCCTTCAGGCCCGCCGCCTGTGCGGCGCTCAGGCCCTCCGGCCGGGGGACGGTGTCGAGCACGCACAGCGTGCCGATCGCCACATCCTCCGGGGTCACCAGGGGCGCCCCGGCATAGAAGCGCATCCGGGGCTCGTCCGCGACGAGCGGGTTGGTGCGGGTGCGCGGGTCGGCGGCGAGGTCGGCGATGGTCAGGACGTCGCGTCCGGCCAGCGTGTGGACGCAGAGCGAACGGTCGAGCCCGATCTCGGCCGGTGCGAAGCCGAGCCGCGCCTTGAACCATTGCCGGTCGCTCGTCAGCAGGCCGATCAGGGCGATCGGCGCGGCACAGAGCTGGGCGGCCAGCGCCACGGCATCGTCGAAGGCGTCCTCGGGCGGGGTATCGAGAATGCCGTAGCGGGCCAGAACGGCCAGCCGCTCGGCCTCACCGGAGGTTGCGAGATCGTCGGGCAGTCGGCTCATGGACGAACCCAGCAAGGACGAACCCGGCAAGGACGAGCCCGGCGAGCCGGGCGATCGCGGCGCCCTTCCCCTGGAGCCGCCTGCGGTGACCGGCGATCCGGACGGTGGCGATGGTGCATCGGTGTCGGTTCGGGCACAAGACGTCTGCCGGGATCGTCGTGCTTCCCGATGGAAAATCCTGATGGAAAATCCGGGGTGTCCGGTCGCCCTGAGAGCCGCCTAGACGGGCGGCTCGATCGCGACGAGCCGCCCGGCCGGACTGTAGACCGCCCCGAGCACGGTCTCGTAATGACGTTTCACGCAGGCATGACACTCGCAGGCGACCTCCTCGATCGCCGCCCGGTTGACGATGGTGATCCGCCCGCGCCCGACCTCGATCAATCCCTGCTGCTGCAGCATCCGCAGGATGCGGGTGAGATAGGTGCGCTGCACGCCGAGCATCGCGGCCAGCGATTCCTGGGTGATCGGCAGAACGTTGCTGTCGAGCCGGTCCTGAAGCGTCAGGAGCCAGCGCAGGCAGCGCTCCTCGATCGGGTGGAGGGCGTTGCAGGCGACCGATTGCAGCACCTGCGCGAGCAGGCAGTCGGAGTAGCGGGTGAAGAGGTTGCGCAGGGATTCCGAGCGCCGCTTGGCCTCCTGGAGCCGCACCGACTCCATCCGAAGGATCGGACCGGCGATCTGGATCAGGGCATGGGTCGAGGCCGGCAGGCCGCCGTTGCTGACCACGCCCCCGACCGCCCCCTCCCGGCCGATCGTGGCGGTCTCGGCGCTGCGCCCGTCGATCATCGAGATCAGGAGGGTGACGACGGTCTGATCGAGGGGGAAGCTGATGAAGTCGACCTCGCGGCCGGCGGCGAACAGGGTGTCGCCGCGCTGGAACTCCTGCCGTTCCAAGTCGGGCAGAAGCAGGCCGCGATCCTCGGGACTCAGGCATTTCAGGAGCAGGTTGCCTTCGAAGCAGCGCTCTGTGGCCGAAGGCATGTACAACTCGAAGTCCGTAAGGGTCGCCGGAGGCTCCTAGCGCAACGCTCGGCGCACAGTCTGTCTACAAGTAGACAGATTCACCGTCGAATCTCAAAAAATCCAGATCACGGCCAAGTCGTGCCCTGCCTCACTACGGAAGCATGCCGAAAGGCAACATAACATAAGATGCTCTGACTTAGGCAGCCCCCAGCCCAACACGGATCGCGCTCGGCCAATCGGCTCGCTCGACTTACGCCGATTGGTCGCTTGATCCGACCCGCCGACCGGGCTCGTCACCGATCCGGTCGGTCCGCTTCGGGATCGCGAATGCGGATTTCGCCCGCGGGCCGGGCGTTTACTTGCCGGTGCAGAGACCCTGGCTCGACAGGCGCCGGTGTTCGCGCGGATCGCAGTCCGTGGCGAGGAACGAGGCCCACTCGGTCGGGCTGCCGTAGAAGGCGTTGCGGTCGACGTCGCCGCGCACGCCGGGCACGCGGCCGGTCGAGGTGAACTGCCAGAGCATCCATTTGCGGTTGGCGAAGCGCTGCTCGGGCTCGGCCGCCGTGGAGCGGACCCAGTGCGGGTAATCGGGCAGTTCGTTCTCGAGGACGTCCTTGTGGAAGGTGATGTCCGTGTAGATGATCGGCCGCTTGCCCGTGTAGGACTCCATCTCGTCCAGCATGTACTGGATCATGGCGAGCGCCTGGGCCTTGGGCAGCTTCTTCGGGCACTTAGCCGAGTGTCCGTTCCACTCCACGTCGAGCACCGGGGGCAGGGCGGTCGGATCGTTCGGCACGTTGCGCTTGAACCACGCCATCTGGTCCTCGGCCGAGCGGCACCAGAACACGAAGTGGTAGGCCCCCCGCGGCACGCCGGCCCGGCCCGCCCCGTCCCAGTTCTCGCGGAAGCGCTCGTCGACGTGGTCGCCGCCCTCCGTCGCCTTGATGAAGGCGAACTGCGTGCCGGCCGACTTGACCGAGGCCCAATTGATCGGCCCCTGCCATTTCGAGATGTCGATGCCCTGGATCGGGTGGCTCTTGGCCCGCGCCACCCCGGGATGGGGCTTCACGTCGCCCTTGGTGGGGTAGAAGTCGTTCTGCGCGGCGCAGGCGGCGAGCCCGGAGAGCATCAGGGCGGCGAACCCGCGCTTGAGCCAACGGCGCGGAGCCGGTGCGCGCCTCGAGGTAAATTCGGTGTCCAGCGACATCGACGGCCCGCCACTTCTCGCGTGCGACTTCAATGGGTATTCGATGCCCTTGATCGGGTTAACAGAACTTTGCTGGCATTGCGGCGGAATTCCGGAAGGCGTTGCGCCGCAGGCACATAGGCCCCGGCGGGTCTGTCCGATGGCCGGGCCGCCCCCATCTAAAACCTTGCCGATCCTGAATTTTCCCTGAGCCCGCGATGCGCAAGACTCTGTTCACCATCGGATACGAAGGCCTGTCGCCGGACCGCCTGCACGCCGCCTTGAAGGCGGCGGACGTGGCCGTGCTCGCCGACGTGCGCGCGGTGGCCAACTCGCGCAAGCGCGGCTTCTCGAAGGGCGCCCTGAAGGCGGGGCTCGCGGAGGCCGGGCTCGGCTACGAGCATTTCCGCAGCCTCGGCACGCCGAAATCCGGACGCGAGGCGGCCCGCGCCCACGATGCCGGCCTGATGCGCCGGATCTATTGCGAGGAGGTGCTCGACACCGCCGATGGCGGGCTCGCCCTCGACGCCCTGGCGGAGCTGGCAGCCGAGCGGCCGGTCTGCCTGCTCTGCTTCGAGCGCGACCCCGCCCGCTGCCACCGCCGCGTGCTCGCCGAGCGACTGGCGCCGCGCGGCTTCGAGGCGGTCGATCTCTACGGCGACTTCTTGTGATTCTTCTGAAGGGACCGGCCGCGTTCCGCGGCTGCCCCCGAACGTCCGGAAGCGTCAGCGCATGAGGCTGGGGGCGCCGAGGCGCGGCTGCACGCCCTCGCGCATCACGAGGCGGCGCAGCGGCGGAAGGGCTGCGAGGGTGAGGAGCCCCAGCCCCCTCAGGGCATCGACGGGCAGAAGATCGGTGAGCAGCGAGCGGTTGAGCAGGTCCACCGCCGCGCCGCGCAGGCGCGCATCGACGCCCCGCGACCGCCCGAACCCAGCGAGCGATCCCGGCGCGCCGGGATCGCGGTTCGCCTCGCGGGCGGAGAACACCGCGTCCCGCAGGGCCGCCGCGTCGCGCAGGCCGAGATTGAGCCCCTGCGCCCCGATCGGCGGAAAGACGTGGGCGGCCTCGCCGATCAGGGCGAGGCGGTCGGCGACCGGGCGGTCCACCGAGAGACCGCGCATCGGCACGAGCCCGCGCGGTCCGTCGATCCGCATGGCGCCCAGCATCGAGCGGGCCTGATGCTCGACCGCGCCGGCGAGATCGGCATCGTCGAGGCCCGAGAGACGCTTGGCCGCCCGCTCGGCCGTGACCCAGACGAGGCTGGAGCGGTGGCCGCCGGGGAGCGGCACGAGGGTGAAGGGCCCGTTGCGGGTGTGGAACTCGGTGGAGATGTCGTGGTGGTGCCGCTCGTGGGCGAGCAGGGTGGTGAGCGCCGCCTGCGGGTAGGACCATTCGCGCGTGCGCAACCCCGAGGCTGCCCGCAGCGGCGAGCGACCGCCGTCGGCGCCGACGACGAGTTGCGCGGCGAGCCGGCGCCCGTCCTCCAGGTCCAGCACGGCGGCGCCCTGCTCAAGGCGCATCCCGGCCGAATCCGCCTCGAACAGGGTCAGGCCCGGCGTGGTGCGGGCCTGACCGCGCAGGGTCTCGACGAGGCGGGCGCTCTCGACGTTCCAGCCGAAGGCGTCGAGGCCGATCTCGGAGGCCGAGAAGCGGGCGGGCGGCGGCCGGAACAGGCTGCCGGTGTCGTCGACGATCTGGAGTTCGGCCAGCGGATTGGCGTGCGGGGCGATCTCGGGCCAAGCGCCGAGCACCGTGAGGAAGCGCACCGAGCCGTCGAGCAGGGCCACGGTGCGCCCGTCCGCCACCGGCGCGTGCCGTCCGACGAGCGCGGTCTCGACCCCGTCGCGGGCCAGCGCCAGGGCGGCGGCGAGTCCCGCCGCCCCAGCCCCCACCACCGCCACGGCAAAGCGCGGCGGCGAGGCGGCGGTGGGGGTCTGCACCGGGACCGTCACGACGGGAGCCTCCTTGAAGTGCCCATTGAAGTCTCCTCGGGGCGAAGATCGAAGACCGGCCCTCTACAGAGGTGCGGCGGGCGCGGGGTCAAGTGCGGCCGAAGGGTCCGGGGCGGGTGCCGTGAGGAGCGATGGTCCTGCCGCCGGGTGCCGGCGCGCCGGGGAGCGTGTCCGCGAGCATGCGAGGGCACCGGCATCGCCGCTCGACCGTCGGGCCGGGCGGGGCTGCTCGCGTCGAGCGCCCGCCCGGAAGGTTCGGAGGGCGAGGGAGCATTCGATCGCGAATGGATCGGAGCGTAATGAAACCAAATCCCCCCCGCCGCATTGCCAACCTATGTTGAGAGAACTGCGCGCTCACGCCGCACTCTCCGGGAGCCTGAACGAATATTGACGTCCGAGGGGGGCGTTCCATGAAGCCATTCATCACCTCGCAGCCGGAAACCGGACGGACACGGCTCGAGTCCGCCTTCGATCCCGTTCTCTCGGGGGTCGCGCGGGGGCTCGCGCGGCTGTTTCCTCCCGTCCACAACGGCCAGCCGCCGCGCGACGGGAATGGGGGCGTCTCCCCGTCCCGGCGGAACGGGGTGGACGGGCAGGGTGGCCGCGGATGATGAAACCCGAATTGGTCGAGCAGCACATCACGGCGATGACCACGGCGAGCGGCAACCTGCTGCGCCAGATGGAGGACGAGGGGCTGCGCTACCGGGTGACCGTGCGCCCGGAAGATACCGGGACCCTGCACGTCCAGGTGCGCGAGCTGACGCCGGAACTCACCGAGCGCATCGAGCGCTGTCTGTCGGGCATGGGCATGCAGGTCGCGGTGCGGGAGGGCTGACGGGCGAGGGCCCCCGGCAAGGCACTGCTCCGAGCCTCTTCCAAGTCCCTTCCAACCCCCTGTCCCTGTGCCGGCCGGTGTGCTTCGGGCATAAGCGCCCGAGGTGACGGCGCCTGCCCCTTGCTTGTCGCCGCCGGACCGATATCTCGCCCGAAGTTCGAGACTCGAAGCGCCTCGCAAGACGCCCGGCCGATGACCCGATCGCCTTCCTCGGCGACGGCGCGGCGGCAATGTCGAGAGGCATTCAGAACGCGGGAGAACGCGATGAAGGCGATCCGGGTGCATGCCTATGGCGGGCCGGAGGCGATGGTCTACGAGGACGTGCCCTCGCCCGAGCCGGGGCCGGGCCAGATCCGCGTCCGCCAGACCGCCGTCGGCGTCAACTTCATCGACATCTACTTCCGCTCCGGCGCCTACAAGGCGCCCTCGCTCCCCTTCACCCTCGGAAAGGAGGGCGCGGGCGTGGTCGACGCGCTCGGCGAGGGCGTGACCGATTTCCGCCTCGGCGAGCGCGTCGCCTATGCCGGCGCCACCGGCACCTATGCCGAGGAGGTCGTCGTCGACACCAAGGGCGTCGTCCACGTGCCCGATGCGATCTCCGACGAGACCGCCGCCGCGATGATGCTGAAGGGACTCACGGCGCAGTACCTGCTGCGCCGGACCTACCGGGTGCAGCGGGGCGACACGATCCTGTTCCACGCCGCCGCCGGCGGCGTCGGCCTCATCGCCACGCAATGGGCCAAGCATCTCGGCGCCACCGTGATCGGCACCGTCGGATCGGCCGAGAAGGCGGAGCTCGCCCGCGAACACGGCTGCGACCACGTCATCCTCTATCGCGACGAGGATTTTGCTGCCCGGGTGAAGGAGATCACCGGGGGCAGGGGCGTGCCGGTGGTCTATGACGGCGTCGGCAAGGCGACCTTCCCCGCCTCCCTCGACTGCCTGCAGCCCTTCGGCATCTTCGCGAGCTTCGGCTCGTCGTCCGGGCCGATCGAGGCGTTCGACATCGGCATCCTCGCCGCCAAGGGCTCGCTCTACGCCACCCGCCCGACGCTGTTCACCCACATCGCCACCCGCGAGAGCCTCGACGCCAACGCCGCCGAGCTGTTCGAGGTGGTCGCGAGCGGGGCGGTGAAGATCCCGATCCATGCCCGGGCCAAGCTCGCCGACGCGGCGCAGGTCCACCGCGACCTCGCCGGGCGACAGACGACGGGCGCGACGGTGATGACGCCGTGATCCGCCGATCCTAGGACACAGGGGTTCCGGGCGCCGCCCGGACCCGCCGAGGAACGCATCCCTCGGAACCCTCGGACTTTGCCATGCGTCTCCCAAGCACCGACGTTCTGCTGGTGATCGACGTGCAGAACGATTTCCTGCCCGGCGGGGCGCTCGCCGTGCCCGACGGCGATGCGGTGATCGCTCCGATCAACCGGCTGGCGGCGCACATGCCCCACGTCATCCTGACCCAGGACTGGCACCCGCCCGGCCACGCCTCCTTCCACGCGACCCATCCGGGCAAGGCGCCCTTCGACACCGCGGATCTGCATTACGGCGAGCAGGTGCTCTGGCCGGAGCATTGCGTGCAGGGCACGCGCGGCGCCGAGCTGGCCGCGGATCTGAGGGCGGAGCGGGCCGAGCTGGTGATCCGCAAAGGCTGCCACCCCGGCATCGACAGCTACTCGGCCTTCCTGGAGGCCGACCGCCGGACCCGGACCGGGCTCGGCGGCTATCTCGCCGAGCGCGGCCTGACCCGCCTGTTCCTCGCCGGCCTCGCCACCGATTTCTGCGTCCTCTGGAGCGCCCTCGACGCGCGCCGAGCCGGGTTCGAGGTTCTCGTGGTCGAGGATGCCGTGCGGGGCATCGATCTCGACGGCTCGCTGGCGCGGGCCTGGGAGGCGATGGCGCGGGCCGGGGTCGGTCGCATCGCCAGCAGCGACCTCGCCTCGCTCGCCTGACGTCCAGGCATCACCGGATCCCGGATCACGGGTCGAGCGCCTCCGCCTCGATCCCGCACGCCTCCGCCACCGCCGCCCGAACCGCCCCGCACAGACGTTGAAGGGCCGGATGCCCGGCGCTGTCATAGGCCCGCGCACCGAGCGCCGACACCGGCGCGAGCAGGCGCAGGGAGTTGGTGACGAACATAGCCTCCGCGGACTCCAGATCGGCGGGCAGGAGCGGGCGCTCCTCGACCGCGAGGCCGAGGTCCGGCGCGATCTTCGAGAGAATCTCGGCCCGGACGATGCCCGGCAACACGCCGTCCTCCAGCGGCGGTGTGACGAGCGTCCCCTCGGAAACCGCAAAAAGATTGCCGGTCCCGGCGCAGGCCACGCGGCCCTTCGTGTTGAGGAACAGGGCCTCGTCGAAGCCTTGCGCCTGCGCGTCCCGGGCGGCGAGCACCGCGTCGAGATAGCCGAGCGTCTTGAGGCGCGCGGTCGGCGAGGTGTCGTTGCGGGCGATCGACGTGAACGTCAGGCGCAGGGGCGCGAAGAACAGGGACGCGCGGGCCGGCGCCGCGCTGCCGAACAGGAGCGGCGCCGGCTCGGGCGGCGGGGCGAGGCCGCGCGGGCCGGGGCCGCGGGTCAGCGTGGTGCGGATCGCCGCGAGCGGCACGGTGCCGGCGAGCGCCCGCATCGCCTCGATGATCGGCGCGCGGTCGACAACGAAGCCGAGCGCCGCCGCCGCGGCGGTGAGGCGGTCGACATGGGCGGCCTCGAACGCGACCCGGCCCTGGACGCCGAGGGCCGTGTCGAACACCCCGTCGCCGAGCAGCAGGCCGCGGTCGGCCATGGCGAAGGGGAGGGTGCCGCCCTCGACCAGGCGCCCGTCAGACCACAGCATCGGCGAGCCTGTTCGTCCGCTCGGACGCACCCGCCGCCCGCCACGCGCGGGCGCCCTTGAGAAAGTTAGCAAACAGCGCGTGGCCGTTCTCGGTCAGCACCGATTCCGGGTGGAACTGGATGCCCCAGGTCGGGTGCGTCCGGTGCGACAGCGCCATCACCTCGCCCTCCCCCGAGGCGGCGTCGACGGTGAGGTGGCGCTCCATCTCCGGCGTCGGCGTCACGATCAGCGAGTGGTAGCGGCCGACCTGCATCGGCTGCGGCAAGCCTTCGAACAGCCGCTCGCCGCCGTGCCGGATCGGCGTGGCGTGGCCGTGGAGCGGGCGGCCCGCCCGCTCGACCCGTCCGCCGAAGGCCGCGCCGATCGCCTGATGGCCGAGGCAGACGCCGAGGATCGGCACCTCGCCGGACAGGTCGCGGATCGCGGGCAGGCTGACGCCGGCCTCCTGCGGCGTGCAGGGGCCCGGCGAGATCACCACCGCCTCGGGGTTGCGGGCGCGGATGCCGGCGACATCCAGCGCGTCGTTGCGCACGACCTCGACCTGCTCGCCGAGCTCCTCGAAGTAGCGCACCACGTTGAAGACGAAGGAATCGTAATTGTCGACGACGAGGATCATGCGCCCGTCTCCTCGAAGGCCGCCTCGAAGGCCGCGAAGACGCGGGCCGCCTTGGTCAGCGTCTCCTCGTATTCGGGGCCGGGCTCGGACAGCAGCGTCACGCCCCCGCCGGCCTGGAGCACGGCTTGGGCGCCGTCCATGAACACGGTGCGGATCGCGATCGAGGTGTCGAGCGATCCGTCGAAGCCGAGCGCGCCGATCGCCCCGCAATAGAGTTCCCGCGCATCGCCCTCGATCTCGGTGATGATGTCCATGGCCCTGAGTTTCGGCGCGCCGGTGATCGAGCCGCCGGGAAAGGTCTTCTCGATCAGGTCGAGGGCATCCGCCTCCGCTCGGAGGGTGCCGGTGACCACCGATACGAGATGGTGGATGCCGGCATAGGATTCCACCCCGCACAGGGTCGGCACCTGCACGCTGCCGGGCTCGCACACCCGCGACAGGTCGTTGCGCAGGAGGTCGACGATCATGATGTTCTCGGCCCGCTCCTTCGGGTTGGCCTGGAGGGCGGCGGCGATCTCGGCGTCGCGGACGGGATCGGGATCGCGGCGCACGGTGCCCTTGATCGGCCGGGTCTCGACCGACCGCCCCGCGAGCTTGAGGAAGCGCTCGGGCGAGGAGGAGGCGACGGTGAGCCCTTCGAATTCGAGATAGGCGCCGAAGGTCGCCGGGTTGGTCTCGCGCAGGCGGCGATAGAAGGCGAACGGGTCGAAGCCGGGCGGCAGGTCGGCGGAAAAGCGCTGGGCGATATTGGCCTGGTAGATGTCGCCCGCACGGATATAGTCGCGCACCTTTTCGACAGCGTTTTCATATGTTTGTCGTGAGAAGTTCGAGCGCCATGCGAGCTCGGCGCCGGTCCAGGCCGGCGGCTCTTCGCTCCCGGTGGCGAGCAGGGCCGCGAAGCGGTCGAGCCGCTCCCCGGCCCGCCGCTCCCGCGCCGCAGGGCTGGTCTCCGGAAAGCCGGTGGCGATCAGCAGGCAGGTGCGTCGTCCGTGATCGACGGCGAGCAGCGTGTCGTAGAGATTGAAGGCGATGTCGTCGGTGAGCCCCGCCCGGCGCGCCGGCGGATCGACCCGCTCCAGGCTCGCGCCGAGATCGTAGGCGAAGTAGCCGATCGCCGCCCCCGGAAAGGCCGGAAGGTCGGCCCGCGGCGCGAGGTGGTAGGGCGCGAGGCAGGCCCGCAGCGCCTCCAGCGGACGGCCGGCCACCGCGCGCCCGTCGAGGGTGGCGCGGCCGTCGCGGTAGCGGAAGCGCGCGAACGGGTCGGCGGCCAGCACCGAGACGCGGCCCAGCGTGTCGTGCTGCATGGCGCTGTCGAGGAAGGCGAGCCCGGGCAGCCGGGTGAGCCGCGCGGCGGCCGCGACCGGGTCGATGAAGGGAATCTCGCGGGTCCAGACCATGGGTTCGGTTGCCGTGCCTCGTGCGGCGCTCATTCGGACGTACCCAAGGGCGCGCGGCGCGTGTCAGTCAATCGCCACCACCTTCCAGCCTCGCGGGAGAGGTATGCACGGCACCGGCCATGCCGTTCATCCGATAGTTCAGGATAGGATCTTAAATCGCTGGAATAGAATAAACATTTTGTCTCCATACTCTCCTACGTATCCGCTCTGGAATCGATGTCGAGCGACAGACCGACGCCGAGCGCCCCGAGCCGGCCCCCGAGCCGGCCCAGGAGTTCGGGCTCGAACAGGGCGCCGGAATTGCCGCCCGTCATGGACCAGCCCACGAACAACGCGACCGCGCCGCCCTCCGCCACGCCCGGAGCCGGTCGCCGCAGAGCGCGACCCGCTCGGCGGCGGCCGAGACAGCATCGGCGGGTGGGCCGGCGCCCTCGCTCAGCGGGAAGGTGGCGTAGTCTCCGCGTCGCGTCCGGGAAGCGGCAGTCCCTCGCGGCTGGTGCGCGGGGCGCCGCACAGCTCCGCCGCCGGCCGTTTCGGATTCCGGATGCGCAGGCTGATGCGGTCGCGCTCCATCCGATTCCGATCGCTGCTGTTTCCGGCCACGCTCGCAACCGCGCCACGATGCGGTTATATCGGCGCATCCACCGCCATCGATGCAGGACGCACGGCCCTCTTTCAGGGAGGCCGCCCCAACGAGCCGTCATGACCGCAACCGCCTCCCCCTCGGATACCAAGGGCGCCGCCGCGCCGCGGATCTCCTTCGTGTCGCTGGGCTGTCCCAAGGCGCTCGTCGATTCCGAGCGCATCCTCACCCACCTGCGCGCCGAGGGCTACGAGCTGTCGCGCCGCCACGACGGGGCGGACGTGGTCATCGTCAACACCTGCGGCTTCCTGGATTCGGCCAAGGCGGAATCGCTCCAGGCGATCGGCGACGCCATGGCCGAGAACGGCCGGGTGATCGTCACCGGCTGCATGGGCGCGCAGCCCGACGAGATCCGCGAGAAATACCCGAACCTGCTCGCCGTCACCGGCCCGCAGGCCTACGAGTCGGTGGTCGCCGCCGTGCACGAGGCGGTGCCGCCCGCCCACGACCCGTTCCTCGACCTGATCCCGCCGCAGGGGGTCAAGCTCACCCCGCGCCACTACGCCTATCTGAAGATTTCCGAGGGCTGCAACAACCGCTGCACCTTCTGCATCATCCCCTCGCTCCGCGGCGACCTCGTCAGCCGCCCGGCCGGCGACGTGCTGCGCGAGGCCGAGAAGCTGGTGAAGGCCGGGGTGAAGGAGCTGCTGGTCGTCTCGCAGGACACCTCCGCCTACGGCATCGACACCCGCTACGCCACGAGCCCGTGGCGCGACCGGGAGGTGCGGGCCCGCTTCTACGATCTGGCTTCCGAACTCGGCGAGCTCGGGGCCTGGGTGCGGCTGCACTACGTCTACCCCTACCCGCATGTCGACGAGGTCATCCCGCTGATGGCCGAGGGCAAGATCCTTCCCTATCTCGACATGCCGCTCCAGCACGCGAGCCCCTCGGTGCTCAAGCGCATGCGCCGGCCCGGCAACCAAGAGAAGCAGCTCGACCGCATCCGGCGCTGGCGCGAGATCTGCCCGGATCTCGCCATCCGCTCGACCTTCATCGTCGGCTTCCCCGGCGAGACGGATGCCGAGTTCGAGGAACTGCTCGACTGGATCCGCGAGGCCAAGCTGGAGCGCGTCGGCTGCTTCGAGTACGAGCCGGTCAAGGGCGCGCCCGCCAACGATCTCGGCCTGCTGGTGCCGCCGGAGGTGAAGGCCGAGCGCAAGCGCCGCTTCATGGAGGCGCAAGGCCTCGTCTCGCTCAGGCTGCAGCGGGCGAAGGTCGGCAAGCGCCTCCAAGTCATCATCGATGAGGCGGGCCCGAGCGTCGCGCGCGGCCGCTCCAAGGCCGACGCCCCGGAGATCGACGGCAGCGTCCACGTCGCCTCGCGCCGCCCGGTGCGGCCCGGCGACATCGTCACGGTGAAGATCGAGCGGGCCGACGCCTACGACCTGCACGGCATCGCGGTCTGAGGGCAGGGCGAACCGCTGCCCGTACGGAAACGTTGCCCCGTCACGGAAACGAAGCGAACGAGGCAACGATGGCGGACGAGCAGCGCGACCAGAGCAACGAGGCCGCGGTCTCGCCCAAGGATCCGGCCACCGGCCGGCTGAAGTCGCAGGCCGGCCCGATGGAGCGGGCCGGCACCGAGGCCGAGGAAGCCGCGCGCGGCAACACGAAGTCGGGCGAGAGCAAGCGGCCGGCCGGGGACGACCGTTCCGCCTGACGCATCCCAGGATGCGCGGCGACCGCCGCTGGCTGCGCCTCGGTCTGATCGGGCTCTACGGCTTCATCGGCGTCGTCCACCTCGCCGCCACCGACCGCTTCCTGCCGATCATGCCGGATTGGGTGCCCGCGCCGCGCCTCGTGGTGATCGGCACCGGCCTGTGCGAGATCGCGGGCGCCCTGGCGCTGCTCGTGCCGCGGCTGCGGCGGCTGGCCGGCCTGATGCTGGCCCTCTACGCGGTCTGCGTGTTCCCGGCCAACATCAAGCAGGCGGTGGAGGGGATTTCCGTGCCGCCGATTCCCGACACGTGGTGGTATCACGGCCCCCGGCTGGCGCTTCAGCCGGTGATGGTGTGGTGGGCGCTCTACGCCGTCCGCGCCATCGACTGGCCGTTCGCGGCGAGATCAACGGACACGCACGGAGCACCTCGTTAAGATTAACCCGGAATCGCAAAAGGCTTTTCGCTGAGGAAAACGGCACCGGCAGCGTATCCGGGCGGGCTCAACCGGTGGTCTTCGGCGTGCAACCCTGTCTAGGCTCGCACCCATGCCGAAGAGCCGCGACTCGAACCCGAGGAATCGCCCGCAGGACGGCGCCGCACC
Organism: Methylorubrum rhodesianum; assembly: GCF_014199985.1. Classification (GTDB taxonomy): domain Bacteria; phylum Pseudomonadota; class Alphaproteobacteria; order Rhizobiales; family Beijerinckiaceae; genus Methylobacterium; species Methylobacterium rhodesianum. Next base: position 97,533 of record NZ_JACHOS010000003.1, read on the forward strand.
GCCGGAGCAGGCGGCGGTCGAACGCGCCCTGGAGCAGGTCGTCGAGCGTCTGAAGCCGAAGACGCCCTGCCCGACGCCGGCGAAGAAGGGCGAGCCCCGGACGAAGAAGTAGAGGTTTCGAGAGGATACGTCCTTTCGCGGGTGCAGGGCGGAGCCCTGCCGCTCGGCTTCGCCGATCCCGGGGTTTTCCGCCGTGAAGACCCGCCCCAGGGCCTGAGGCCCTTCGGGATCCCCGGGACCGGGCTTCAGCTTTTCTCGGTGCGCTTCACCGCCTGCCAAGCCGCTTCCATGGCGGGGAGGGGCGTGCCCTGCAGGGCGTGGCCTCCAGCGGCGAGCCGGTCCGCCATGGCGGTGAAGCGGCGCTCGAACTTGAGGGTGCCGCGCCGCAACGCCTCCTCCGGATCGACGCCCGCGTGACGGGCGAGGTTGGCGACCGAGAACAGCAGGTCGCCGATCTCCTCGAACACCGCCTCCGGTTCGCCCGCGCCCAGGCTCTCCTCGACCTCGTCGACCTCCTCGCGCACCTTGGCGAGAACCTGGGCCGCGTCCGGCCAGTCGAAGCCGACGGCCGCCGCCCGCTTCGAGATCCGGTCGGCCCGGGCCAGGGCGGGGAGGGCGCGGGAGACCCCGGCCAGCGGTCCCGCCGCCTCACCTTTGCCGGCCCCCTTGTCGTCCCTCTTGCCGGCCGCCGCCTTGTCCGCCCGCTCGCGCGCCTTGATCGCTTCCCAGGCCGCCTGGATCGCCGCCGGATCGGTCGGACGCCGCTCGGGCGGCAGGATGTCCCCGGACGCGTCGAAGACGTGGGGGTGGCGCCGGATCAGCTTGGCGCAGATCGCCTCGGCGACGTCGTCGAAGCGGAAGGCACCCTCCTCCTCGGCGATGCGTGCCTGGAACACGACCTGGAGCAGGAGGTCGCCGAGTTCGTCGCGCAGGTCCGCCCGGTCGCCGCGCTCGACCGCGTCGGCGACCTCGTAGGCCTCCTCGATCGTGTAGGGGACGATGCTTTCGTAGCTCTGCGCCACGTCCCAGGCGCAGCCCCGTTCGGGATCGCGCAAGCGCGCCATCAGCGTCAGCAGCCTGTCGATCGGCGCTTCGTTCATCGCTCTTCCGTTCCGCATCGGTCGTCCGGGTCTCGGCCGAACCCCCGCTCCGAGACCGACTCATCACCCGTCTCATAGACCGTCCGCCATCCGGGCGCAGCGCCGGTTCGGGCGCCCCGAGCGGGGAGGGAAGGGGCAAAGCCTGTGCAAAATTCCTTTTATTCCTTTTGAAAAGACGAGAAGAAAGCCCCGTTCGGTTTGGCGAACGCAGCTCCACCCTCCCTAGGAAAGCTATCTGTTAAGGATTCTCAGGGAGTCAGTTCTGCAGGTTATAGGGTGGGCGGAAAAGCCTCGATCCGACCGTGGCTTAGGACCCGATCGCGCATCGAACTCTGCGCGAAACTGCATCGAACTCTGCGCGGCCTCGCATCGGATTCTGCGCGCGGGGCCGGGCTGTGCGCATCGGATTCTGCGCGCACCCGTACCGGATTCGGCGTGCAAAACCGGTTCGAGCGGGGAAGAGCGGGGACAAGTCGGCGGCCGGGGGGCGTATCGAACTCTGCGCAGGCGGATTCGGGCCGGCCCGCGGGCGTATGGAACTCTGCGCGCCGGTTCGGCCTCACTCGACCTCCCCTCTGGCCGCCCCCCAGGCCGGGAGCGACGCGCCTGTGCAGGATTCGGGGCGCCAAGCGTGGATTCCCGGGAAAACTCCGAAAGGTCACGGGACTCCGCGGAGCCGAATCGTGACAGATCGGTTGCGGCCCTGTGGTCCCCGGCGCCTTTCGTCCGGGGCCCGTGCTCGAGAGGCGGACGACGTGACACGCAGCGGGAGGTCTTGAGGGCGCGCCATGTCGGGGCTGGAGGCCAAGATCGCCGCGATCCGCGACCCGGATCTGCAGGCGGAGCTGGAGGCGGCGCGGGGCGGGTTCCTGTTCGCGCCGATCGTCGAGCACCTGCTGTACCGGCAGCGCGAGCGCGACGCCGCCCGGGCGCAGGCGGGGGAGGAGGCCAGGGCCCGCGAGGCCATGGGCCGCGACCGCCGCCGCCGCGACGCCGTGCGCGAGGTGATCGAGAACGAGCCCACCGGCCCGGAAAACCTCCAGCACCTGCACTCGGTGCTGGCGCTGTGCGGCCTGCCCTACCGCGATCCCGGCGATGCCCGCGACTTCGTGCGGGAATACGGCCGCAACTCGCTGAGCCTGTCGGCAGGGCGCCTCAAGAACCCGGTCACCGGCGAGATGGAGCTGCAGGGCCTGCCCTACGGCCCCAAGGCCCGGCTGGTGCTGCTGCATCTCTGCACCGAGGCGGTGCGCCAGAGGAGCCCCACCATCGAGGTCGCCGACAGCCTCTCCGGCTTCATGAAGGCGATGGGCTTTGCCGTCACCGGCGGCGAGCGCGGCACCATCGGCGCCTTCAAGGAACAGCTCAACCGACTGGCCGCCTGCTCGATGCAGATCGGCCTGTGGGACGGGGAGGGGCAGGCCTCGACCCTCAACGTGCCTCCCTTCCGCCAGCTCGAATTGTGGCGGCGCGGCGAGGACGGCCTCGTCTGGCAGCGCACGGTCTCGTTCCACCAGGATTTCTACGACAGCCTGATCCGCCACGCCCTGCCGGTCGATATCCGCGCCGCGCGCGCCTTCTCCGGCTCGGCGCGCAAGCTCGACCTCCTGTTCTGGACCGGCTACCGCCTCCGCGCCCTGCAGCGCCCCCTGCGGCTGACCTGGGACAACCTGCACCGCCAGTTCGGGGCCGAGAACGCCAGCCTGCGCAGCTTCCGCCAAGCCTTCAAGGCGGATCTCGCCGGCCTGCTGGAGGTGTTTCCGCGGCTGCGGATCGACCTCGACGAGGGCGGCATGCTGCTGCACCCGGCCGATCCCGGCAGCCTGCTGGTGCCCCCCAAAGCCGCCCGCGGCGCTCGCGCGGCGACAGTCGCGGCCCGGGCCTGACGGCCGGACTCGGACACGGCCCGAATCGGAATATTCCCTCTGGGATCCCGTTCCTTCGGATCGAGAACGATGTTCCGACAGAACCGATCGGAATTTTCCCAGCCCCTTCGGAATAGGGCATTATTCCCTTCCTTCGTAGCGGATTGCCTCGAACACGATGCGCCATCGGACGTTCGGGAGGAAGGGAAGATAGAATATTCCGGTCTGGTTTTTTCTTCCATTCCGTGCCATTCCCTATTCCGGACTCAGTCCCTCATGGGAATAGGCGAACGGGAAGCCCAGCATGGTCCTGTCGGAAGCGGAGGCCGTGGCGCGGCTGGAGGCGCTGCGTCGGCAGCGCGACGTGATCGAGCGGCAGATCGCCGACCTCCTCCTCTACCTCGATCTCGGCCGCCGCCTCGGCGGTCCGGCCGCTCCCGCCTCGGCCGTGCCCGATGAGGGCGGGCGAGCGGAAGCGCCCGCCCCCGACCCCGATCCGCCGTCCACCCCGCCGCACACGCCGCAGCCGGCTCAGGCGCCGGCCGTTCCACCGGCTCCCCCTCCCGCCGAGCGCGAAAAACCGCCGGCTCCGGCCTTCGCCGCTCCGGCCGAAGGGGAGACGGGTCTTTCGGAGACGGTGCTCGCCCGCCGCTACGGCCGGGCGGTGATCGAGGCGGCGCTCGCCGTTCTGGAGGAGGCGGGCCGCCCGCTGCATGCCAGCGAGATCCTGGCGCGGATCACCGAGCGGGGGTTTTCCCTGCCGGGGCAGGATCCGGTGGCGGCGCTCAACACCCGGCTCTGGAAGCGCTCCGGCCCCGGCGGCCCGCTGAAGCGCCTGGGCGAGGCCGTCTACGCCCCGGCCGATGCCGAGGAGGCATAAGCTGCGGTCCCGTCCGCCGCTGGCTCGAAACACGAGGAGGCGGCCCGCGCCGAGCCGCCTGTGAACCCCGCCTCCCCCGTGTTTCGGCGGGACGGCCGCGCCGTCAGCGCGAGGCCGTGACGGAGCCGGTCGATTCCGTCACGTCGCGCCGCTCCCGGCCCAGGGCGGTCGCGGGCGGATGGGCCTGGACGAAGGCGCTGCCGTCGCGGGCCAGAGCTTCGCCGTGGGCGAACAGCGCCCGCATATAGGGCTGGTCGAAGGGCTTCTCCGAGGTCTTGGCGAAGCGCCCGTCGATGAGCGCGATCCGCAGGTCGAGGCCGGTGCGCGCCGCATAGGCCTTGGAGAGCGCGAGCGCCGCGCGGGTCTGCGCCTTGATCGCCGCCGACATGGTGCGGCCGAGCACCGAGAGCGTGGTGCGCGAGGCCATCTGGAATTCCGGTTCGAGCCGGTTGTTGACGACGAGGTAGACCCGGTTCGTCGGCAGGCGCAGCCGCGCCTCGCCCTCCAGGGCGGCGGCCGGCGCGAGGTAGAACGGGGCCATCGCCCCGCCATCGTCGTGCAGCTCCGCGAAGGGCTTGGCCTTCGTGCCCGCCCCGTCCGCCGCTTCGGCGGGGATCGCCACCGGCGGGAACACGCCGGGCACCGCGGTCGAGGCGAGCACGATCGCGCGGAACAGGGCCAGCGCCCGCGGGTCGCCGGTCTCGGCGCCGCGCTTCGCGATCGCGCCCATGTCCCACACGACCGGCCGCTCGCTGTCGACCTGCGTCGTGACGATCAGCAGGCGGCGGCCCTTGGCGTGCTCGGCCGCCACGGCCTTGAGCAGGGCCGGCGTCACCGCGCGCCCGATCCGCTCCTTGAGCGGCCAAGTGTCGGTCAGCGAATCCGGCGTGCCGCCGAACTCGAACACGTCGGCGGCCGAGATCTCGGTGTAGTTCTGCTTGAGCGCCGCGTCGGCCGTCGCCCCGAGCGTCGGCGCCGCGAAGGCGAAGGGCGCGATCAGCGCGCCGGTCGAGACGCCGGTGACGACGCCGAATTCGGGACGGTCGCCGCGCTCCGACCAGCCGGACAGCAGGCCGGCGGCGAAGGCGCCGTTCTCGCCGCCGCCGGAGAGCACCAGCCAGGGATCGGCGGCGCGCGGCGCCCCGTCGATCAGGGCCTGGAACGCGCCGACGTCGTCGCCCGCGATCCGCACCGAGGCCGGCAGGCCCTCGGGCCGCGCGGTCGCGGCCTGGGCGGCGGTGTAGTCCGGCCGCGCGTCGGCCGGCTTCTTCGTTCGCTCGCCCGCGAGCGCCCCCTGCGCGAAGGCCCCTTGCGCCAGGGTCAGCGCGACGAGGAGGCCGGTCAGGGGCCGGCCGATCCGCCGGCCGAAGGGGTGGATCTGCAGGGTCGGTTCGTTGAACAGTTTCGGCATCGACGCACGTCTCCCGACGGTGTTCGACAGCCCGCCTCGGCCGGAAAACACGGGTCGTGGCGGTCCGTTCCGTCCTGCCGGCCCGGCGCCGAATGCTTCGCCGGGCAAGCTTTGCCGTTCTGCGCGTTCCGCGCTCACGCTGCGGAAGGCCCCGAACCTGTCTTGGCGGCCGGGCATCCGGCGCGAAGACGCGCGACGTCTTGATGAAAACGCCTGAACCTTCGCGGATCGTCTTCCAATTCGCTTGGGGGTGCAATCTGAACTTTCGGATCCTCCACCGAAGGATGCGCGGCATCCTATGTGCGCGGGCGCACGATCCGACCCGGCGGGAGCAGCGCGCGGACAGGTGAAGAGGGGGCGACCAAGGTCGGCTTTACGCCGGGGGGCGCCGTGCTCTAACGCCAGGAACATCGACGCCAGGGACAACCATCGACCCCGAGGACGGAGGCGGAGGGCGGACGCCGAGCCCATCGCCAGAAATCCTTCACCCAGAAATCCTTCATGAAGCCGGAGATCGAGAGCCGATGAAACTGCCGCGCCGCTTCTTCCAGCCGCTCGCCGCCGGTGCGCCCGAGCCGTTCCGCGAACTGCCGATCAAGCTCGAGCGGATGATCCACTTCGTGCCGCCGCACAACGAGAAGGTCCGCGCCCGCGTGCCGGAACTCGCCAAGACGGTCGACGTGGTGCTCGGCAACCTGGAGGACGCGGTGCCCGCCGACCAGAAGGAGGCGGCGCGCAAGGGCTTCGTCGAGATGGCCAAGGCCACCGATTTCGCGGCCTCCGGCACCGGCCTGTGGACCCGCATCAATGCCCTGAACTCGCCCTGGATCCTCGACGACCTGTTCACCCTCGTCGCCGAGGTGGGGGACAAGCTCGACGTGGTGATGGTGCCCAAGGTCGAGGGGCCCTGGGACATCCACTACATCGACCAGCTGCTGGCCCAGCTCGAGGCGCGCCACGGGGTCAAGAAGCCGATCCTCGTCCACGCCATCCTCGAGACGGCGGAGGGCGTGGCCAACGTCGATGCCATCGCCTGCGCCTCGCCGCGCATGCACGGCATGAGCCTCGGGCCCGCCGATCTCGCGGCGTCCCGCGGCATGAAGACCACCCGCGTCGGCGGCGGCCACCCGGATTACCGCGTCCTCTCCGACCCGAAGGGCGACGCCGAGCGCGCATCCGCCCAGCAGGATCTGTGGCACTACACCATCGCCCGGATGGTCGATGCCTGCATGGCCAACGGCATCAAGGCCTTCTACGGCCCGTTCGGCGACTTCTCGGACGCGGCGGCCTGCGAGGTACAGTTCCGCAACGCCTTCCTGATGGGCTGCGCCGGCGCCTGGACCCTGCATCCGAGCCAGGTGGCGCTGGCCAAGACCGTGTTCGCGCCCGATCCGGCCGAGGTGAACTTCGCCTCCCGCATCGTCGAGGCGATGCCCGACGGCACCGGGGCGGTGATGATCGACGGCAAGATGCAGGACGACGCCACCTGGAAGCAGGCCAAGGTCATCGTCGATCTCGCCCGGCTGGTGGCCGAGAAGGACCCGGACCTGGCCAAGGTCTACAATCTGCCCTGATCGTCGCGGAAGGTGGCCTCGCGTTGGAACGGAAGGGGCGCGAGGCCTATCTATCGGTCATGACCCAGACCAGCATGAGAACCGCCAAATTCGGCCTCGGGGCGGTGGTCCGGCACCGGATCTACCCGTTCCGCGGCGTCGTGTTCGACGTCGATCCGGAATTCGCCAACACCGAGGAATGGTGGCTCGCGATTCCGGAAGACGTGCGGCCGCGCAAGGACCAGCCCTTCTACCACCTGCTCGCCGAGAACGCGGACAGCGAGTACGTCGCCTACGTCTCGGAGCAGAACCTCGTGCCCGACACCTCCGGCGAGGCCCTGCGCCATGCCGGCATCAGCGAGGTGTTCGAGCGCAGCGCCGACGGCGCCTACCGCATGCGCATCGGCCACGCGAACTGACCGCGCGCGGATCGGCCCGGACATCGGATCGAGGCCCGGGTACATCGCATTCGCGCCGCGGAACGCTTTGTTCAACCGTGGTTGCTATCGGATAGGGCAACGTCACCGTTGCCCGGATGTCTGATCGCGATGGACGTGGTCACCATGCTGTTCATGAGCCTCGTGGCGGCCGCCGCCGCCGCGGGCTTCCTGGCGTTCGAGTGGTGGACCCTGCGCAACCGGGTGCTGCTGTTCTGGAGCGCCGGCTTCGCCGTGATCGTCCTCGGCAGCTCGCTGTCGCTGCTGCGCGCCACCTCCTTCCTCGTCGGGGTCTGGTTCGCCAACGGCCTGCTCGTCGTGGCCCATCTCCTGTTCCTGTTCGGTGTCGCCCGTTTCACCCGGCGCCGGGTCGCGCCGCTCTGGTGGGGCCTGCTGCTGCCCTGGGCCGGGCTCCTGCTCCTGCCTGAGGGAATCGATCCCACCCCGGTCTTCGCGGTCACGAACTCCGCCCTGGTCGCCCTGGTCGCGCTGAGGGCCGCCCACGGCCTGCTCTCGCGCGCGGGGCCCTCCTTCGCGGAGCGGACCGCGGCCTCGGACGGCCTCGGCTTCGTCCTGGCCATCCACGGCGCCTTCTACGCCGCCAAGGCGCTGCTGGTGCCGCTGCCCGGCGCCTTCGTCAGCATCGTCGGCTTCAAGGGCGTGCTGATCCAGGTCTCGCTGGTGGAGGGCATCGTCGTCGAGGTGCTGCTCGCCCTGATCATGGCCGCCGCCGTGCGCCGCCGCCGCGAGGAGGCGATGGCCGCCTTGGCCGAGCGCGACGCCCTCACCGGCCTCTACAATCGCCGCGCCTTCGAGAGCCGGGCGAATGCGGCCCTCGGCGCGATGGCCGCGCGACGCCGGCCGGGGGCGCTGCTGCTGCTCGACATCGACCGCTTCAAGACGGTCAACGACAACTTCGGCCATGCCGCCGGCGACCGTCTCCTCGTGGGGCTCGCGGAGGGGCTCGCGGCGGTGCTGGCCGAAGCGTCCGAACCCGAGCTGGTGCGGGAGGCGATCCCGGCACGGCTCGGCGGCGACGAATTCGTGATCCTGGTGCCGGGGTTGGACGAGGCGGCGGTTCGCGACCTCGGCGCGGCGATCGGCGCGCGCATGGCCCGCGCGAGCCGCCGGGATCTGCCGGCCGGCGCCACGGTCAGCATCGGCGCCGCCCTGTTCACCGGCGGTTCGGCCAGACTTGACACATCCCTCGAGGCCCTGACGGCCTTGGCGGACGCGGCGCTCTACGAGGCGAAGCGTCAGGGCCGCGACCGGCTGCACGTCCGCCGCCTGATGCAGCCCGTCCCGGAGCGTGGCTCCGGGAAGCGCCAGCCGAACACGGTGCCGTCTCCGCTCTCCTCTGAGAAGGGTTGCTGCGCCTGAGGCGCCCAGGCCCGATCCGAGGTTCGATCGAGGTTTGGTCGAGGCCCCACGACGAAGGGGCGCCCGCATGGCGGACGCCCCCGTCGATCGATCCGTCGATTGTGGGTTGAGGCCGGACCGATCTCGGTCGGCCTCAGGAGATCAGGCTCAAGAGATCAGGTCGAGCTTGGCCGTCTCGAAGCCCGCCGCCCGCAGGGTGTCGGGCAAGGCGGAATAATCGGGATAGCCGGCCTCGCGGGCCATCGCGTCGAGGGCGGTGTGCTCGTCGTCGGCGCTGCCGGTCCAGAGGATCGCGCCGCTCGTCTTCTGCCGGATCTGGAAGATGCTCATAGAAGCCGTCCGTCGTCGGGTATCTCTCGATCAGACAACCCGGCGAATCCGACACGGTTGCACCGAGGATTGGTTTCGGGGCGGCTCCTCCGCACGGCGACTGGCGAGAACGCTGTTCCGGTGATGCGGGATCGCGCCCCGAGCATTATGTTGCCCCTATGCAACGCGTCCGGCCGGCCTCCCTGCGAACCGAGGCGGTGGGACGACCGCGCCACGAAATCGCCGGCTGCCTTCCCGATGCAGGCTGCGGCGCATCGGCGCGCCCCGTGAGGCGATTCGCAATGCCGGCCCGTCTGTCCCTTCGTCCCGCCGCGCTCTGCCTCGCGACCCTCCTCGTCGCTCCTCTCGCCGCGGTGCCGCTCCGCGCCGCCGAGGAACCGCCGGCGGCCGGCCTTCCCGATCCCGCCGCGCTCCTGCCGGCGGTGAGCGTGGTCCCGGCCGAGCGCCGCGAGATCGTCGAGCGGGCGGTGGTGACCGGGACGCTGGTCCCGCGCGACGAGATCCTCGTCGCCCCCGAGATCGAGGGCCTGCGCATCGTCGCCCTGCTGGTCGAGGAAGGCGACCGGGTCGAGCGCGGCGCGGTGCTGGCGCGCCTCTCCCTGGAGATGATCGAGACGCAGGAGGCGGCCAACCTCGCCGCCACCGCGAAGGCCGAGGCCGCCATCGTCCAGGCGAGGAGCCAGATCGTCCAGGCGCAGGCCGTCCAGACCGAGGCGCGGCAGGCCCTGGAGCGGGCGCAGGCCCTGGTGAAGACCGGCAACGCCACCGCCGTCACCCTGGAGCAGCGGGTCTCGGCGGCGCAGGCCGCGGCCGGCCGCCTCGACGCTGCGAAGGCCGGGCTGGCGCTCGCCGAGGCGGATCTGGCCGCGGCGCGGGCGCAGGCGCGCGAGATCGGCCTGCGCCGGGCCCGCACCGAGATCCGGGCGCCGGAGGCCGGCATCGTCAGCCGCCGCACGGCGCGGGTCGGCGCCACCGCGACCGCCGTCGGCGAGCCGCTGTTCCGCCTGATCGCCCGCGGCGAGATCGAGCTGGAGGGCGAGGTGCCTGAATTCGCCCTGCCGCAGCTGAAGCCCGGCGCCCCGGCCCGCCTCGAATGGGAGGATGGGCGCGTGACGCAGGGCGCCGTGCGCCGGGTCTATCCGGAGGTCGACCGGGCGACCCGGCTCGGCCGGGTCCGCATCCGCCTGGATGCCGACCCGGCGCTGCATATCGGCGCCTTCGCCCGCGGCCGGGTTGAGGTCGCCCGGCGCGAGGGCGTGGCGGTGCCGCTCGCCGCCGTGCTCTACGCCGCCGACGGCTCGGCCAGCGTGCTCGCCGTCTCGGATGGCCGCGTCTCTGCCCGGAACGTCGAGACCGGCCTCTCGGCCGAAGGCTTTACGGAGCTGCGCACCGGCCTCGCGGCGGGCGAGGCGGTGGTGGCCCGCGCCGGCTCGTTCCTGCGCGACGGCGACCGGGTGCGGCCGGTCCTCTCCGGCGCGGCTCAGGCCGCCGCCGGGCTGCGCTGAGGATCGCGCCAGAGGAGATTGCCATGCGCCTCAACGTCTCGGCCTGGGCGATCCGCAAGCCGATCCCCTCGCTCGTGCTGTTCCTCGTGCTGATGGTGCTCGGCCTCGTCAGCTTCCGCGCCCTGCCGATCACCCGGTTTCCCAACATCGACATTCCGATCGTCTCGGTGACGATCACGCAGTCGGGGGCCGCCCCCGCCGAGTTGCAGACCCAGGTCACGAAGTGGGTCGAGGATTCGGTGGCCGGGGTGAAGGGGGTCAAGCACATCCTCTCGACCATCTCGGAAGGCTCATCGATCACGACGATCGAGTTCCGCCTGGAGGTGAACCAGGACCGCGCCGTCAACGACGTGAAGGATGCGATCTCGAAGATCCGCATCAACCTGCCGCGCACCATCGACGAGCCGATCATCAGCCGCGTCGAGATCGCCGGACTGCCGATCATGATCTACGGCGCCTCCGCCCCGGCCATGGCGCCGGAGGATCTGTCGTGGTTCGTCGACGACGTGGTGGCCCGCCAGCTCCAGGGGGTGAAGGGGGTGGGCGGCGTCGAGCGGCTGGGCGGCGTCGCCCGCGAGATCCGGGTCACCCTGAAACCCGCTCGGCTGCTCGCCCTCGGCATCACCGCGGCCGACGTGAACCGGCAGTTACGCCTCACCTCCGCCGACATGGCGGGCGGGCGCGGCGAACTCGCCGGGGGCGAGCAGTCGATCCGTACGCTGGGCGCCTCGGCCAGCCTGGAGACGCTGGGGGCCACCTCCATCGTCGTGCCCGGCGGGCGCAAGGTGCGCCTCGACGAACTCGCCACGCTCATGGACGCGGCCGAGGAGCCGCGCACCTTCGCCCGCTTCAACGGCGAGCCGGTGGTGGGCTTCGCCATCTCCCGGGCGATGGGGGCGAGCGATGCCGAGGTCGCGACCGCCGTGGCCCGGCGCATCGAGACGCTGCACGCCGAGAATCCGGGGGTGCGCTTCGACCTGATCGACACCAGCGTCGTCAACACCATCGGCAACTACCACTCGGCGATGATGGGCCTGCTCGAGGGCGCCGCCCTCGCCGTGATCGTGGTGTTCCTGTTCCTGCGGGACTGGCGCGCCACCCTGATCGCGGCGGTCGCCCTGCCGCTCTCGGTGCTGCCGACCTTCTGGGTGATGAGCGCGCTCGGCTTCTCCCTCAACGCCGTCAGCCTGCTGGCCATCACCCTGGTGACGGGCATCCTCGTCGACGATGCCATCGTCGAGATCGAGAACATCGTCCGCCACATGCGGATGGGCAAATCCGCCTACCGCGCCGCGCTCGAGGCCGCCGACGAGATCGGGCTCGCGGTGATCGCCATCACCGCAACCATCATCGCGATCTTCGCCCCCGTCTCCTTCATGCCCGGCATCGCCGGTCAGTACTTCAAGCAGTTCGGGCTCACCATCGCGGCCGCCGTCTTCGTGTCGCTGCTGGTGGCCCGCCTGATCACGCCGCTGCTCGCCGCCTACTTCCTGCGCGATCACGGTCCGGACCACGCGCGCGAGGGCCCCGTGATGCGCGCCTATACCCGCCTCGTGGCGTGGTCGGTGCGCCACAAATACCTGACGCTGATCCTGGGGCTGGCCTGCTTTGCCGGCTCGATCGCCTCGACCCGACTCCTGCCCGCGGGCTTCATCCCGGCCGAGGACGCCGCCCGCACGATGTTCGTAGTCGAATTGCCCCCCGGCGCCCGGCTCGACGACACGAGCCGCGTCTCCGACCGCATCGTCGAGACGCTCCGCGCGATGCCCGAGGTCAGAAGCGTCTTCGTCGATGGGGGGCGCCAGCTGCCCGGCAAGAAGGAGGTGCGGCTCGCCAGCCTCACCGTCAACCTCGTGCCGAAGAGCGAGCGGGCGCTGACCCAGAAGCAGGTCGATCACAAGATCTCGCGCGTCCTGAGGCAGGTGCCCGACATCCGGTTCTGGTCGCTGCAGGAGGGCGGGCAGCGGGAATTCGCGCTGATCGTGTCGGGGCCCGACAAGGCCGTAGTCGCGGACGTCGCCGCCCGGCTCCAGCGCGAGGCAGCGGGCGTGCCCCACCTCGTCAACGTGATGTCGACGGCGCCCCTCGACCGCACCGAGCTCCGCATCACCCCCAAGGCCGGCGTGGCCGCCGATCTCGGCGTCTCGACCGACGTCATCGCCGAGACGGTACGCGTCGGCACCATCGGCGACATCGCGGCCAACCTCGCCAAGTTCAACGCGAAGGACCGCCAGATCCCGATCCGGGTGATGCTGCCCGAACGCTTGCGCGGACAACTTCCCGAGCTGGCCAGCCTGAAGGTGCCGGTGAAGACGGGCGCGGCGGTGCCGCTCACCACCGTCGCCGACCTGACGCTGGGGCGCGGCCCGACCGCCATCGAGCGCTACGACCGCACCGTGCGCGTCGCCGTCGAGGGCGACCTCCAGGGCTCGGACGCCCTTGGCTCGATCATCGAGCAGGTGATGGCATTGCCCGCCGCGACCCATCTGCCGGAGGGCGTGACCATCCGCCAGACGGGTGATGCCGAGATCATGAGCGAGGTGTTCGAGGGCTTCGCGCTCGCCATGGGTGCCGGGCTGATGATGGTGTTCGGCGTCCTTGTGCTGCTGTTCGGCAACTTCCTCCAGCCGCTCACCATCCTGTTCTCGCTGCCGCTCTCCATCGGCGGAGCGATCCTCGGCCTGCTCGTGTTCCAGATGCCGATCTCGATGCCGGTGGTCATCGGCATCCTGATGCTGATGGGGGTGGTGACCAAGAACGCGATCATGCTGGTCGACTTCGCCATCGAGGAGACCGCCCGCGGCGTGGATCGCGTCACGGCCATCGTCGATGCCGGGCGCAAGCGGGCCCGGCCCATCGTCATGACCACCATCGCCATGGCCGCCGGCATGGTGCCCTCGGCGATGGCGCTCGGCATCGGCGGCGAGTTCCGTGCGCCGATGGCGGTGGCGGTGATCGGCGGGCTGATCGTCTCGACGGGCCTGTCGCTCGTCTTCGTGCCGGCGATCTTCCTGCTGGTCGACGACCTGTCGCGGCTGTTCGTGCGCCTGTTCGGCCGCTTCGTCGGCGAGGCGGACGAGCCGGAGGCCGGGTGGGAGGGTGGGGAGGATGCCTACCGGCCGGGCCCGCCCGCCAATGCCGGCGGGCTCGACCGCCGGCCGACCGCCGCCGAGTGATCCCGCTCGCGCGAGGCACGAAATCTGCTTTTCCAAACAACTCGGACGAATTGTATCGGTGCCGGTCTGGACCGGGCGGGGGCGGGCGGCGCGGCGTCTTGAGTTTTCTTGACGACACGATGACCTAGAGTATCAAACTCGGACCCGCGGCCGGACCGAGGCGCGGTGAAACTGGCCGGAGGCTAGAGGCGGATCGGCCGTGAGGCTCTGACGAGGCTCTGCATTGTGCGAATACGTCGGGGTTGTACGGGTGGGCGGCGCGAAGCTTTTCGAAACACTTTTGATGTATTCGAGCCAAGACACCGCTTCGCGTCCACCACGGGCCTTGCGGCCGATGGATGACCGATGCGGGACTCTCGAGACCGAGACGCACGCCGAGACGCGAGCCAGGGACAGCGGCACGGACGCCCCGAGGATGTCGTCGTCCTCGTCTCGGATCGCCGCGAGCGGGCGGAGCGGCTGGCCCGCGGCATCGCCCTCGTTCTGCCCTGCCGCGTGATCGAGCCCGGCGCGGGCTTACCGGCCGGCCGGCCCATCGCCTTCGTCGTCGATCTTGCCACCGACCTGACCGCCGGCGCGGCCGCCGACATGACCGCGAACCGGGTCGGCGAACGGAGCCGGGCCTGGGTCATGTGGCTCGCCCGAAATATCCGCGAGAGCGGTCTGCCTTGCCTCTATCTCGCCCGCGGCAACGCGGCCAAGGATGCGGCGGCCGTGGCCTTGCTCGGTACGCCGACGGTGATCGATCCGCGCCGGCCCGCCGGCATCGTGCCGACGCTCCAGCGCCTCGTCGCGGAGGGGAGGGGCGCGCGGGGCGGCCTGCACGAAGCGGGCGGCGGACCTCCCGCGGTGCGGGTGGAGCGGGCCACCGCCCTGGTCACCCACCTGTTCGACAAGGCCGCCGCCGGCCGGCCGCCGAGCCCGGACGAGGCCGAGGAGGGCACGCGGATCGTGCTCGACACGGTGTCCGAGATCGGCATCCGCGCCTGGCTCGACCTCGTCTGGCGCCACGACATCCAAGTCTACCAGCATTCCCTGAGCGTGGCGGGTTTCGCCGCCGCCTTCGCCGCCGAGCTCGGCTTCTCCCGGGGCGACCGGCAGCGTCTGGCCAAGGCCGCGCTGCTGCACGATGTCGGCAAGGCGCTGATCCCCCACGCCATCCTCAACAAGCCGGGGCCCCTCACGCCGGACGAGATGGCGGTGATGCGCACCCACGCCGCCCTCGGCGCCGACCTGCTGGCCAAGGAGGGCGCCTTCGGGTCCGACATCCTCGACGTGGTGCGCTACCACCACGAGCGCCTCGACGGGTCCGGCTATCCAGAGGGCCTGACGGCGGAGCGGATCGGCGATCTCGTGCGGCTCGTGGCGATCTGCGACGTGCATTCGGCCCTGACCGAGCGCCGGGTCTACCGCCCGCCGCTCTCCGCCGCCGAGGCGGCCGCGATCATGGAGGCCCAGGCCGGCCCGCTCGATCCCGACCTGCTCCGGGTCTACCGGCCGATCATCGCCCGCGCCGGGGGCGCCGCGGGCGGTCCGTCCGTGCTGGGCTGAGCCGCGGTTCCCAGAGGGCAGGCCCTCTCGAAACCCGGTCGTTCACGGGTCAAGCCGCCGGCTGCCGTGCGGCGACTCCTTCGGCGAGCAGGCACAGGATCTCGAAGGCGATGCCGGCGCCGGCCAGTGCCGTGATGCCGGCGGGGTCGAGGGAGGGCGCGACCTCCACCACGTCCGCTCCGACGAGATCGAGACCGCGCAGGCCCCGCAGCAGGTGCAGCGCCTCCCGCGTGGTGAAGCCGCCGATCTCCGGCGTGCCGGTGCCGGGGGCGAAGGCGGGATCGAGGGCGTCGATGTCGAAGCTGAGATAGGTCGGGCCGTCCCCGGCCACGGCGCGGGCCTCCGCGGCCACCTCCGGCAATCCGCGGGCGCAGACCTCCTCCATCGCGAGAAGGCGCATGCCCTGCGCCAACGCCCAATCCCGCTCGTCGGCGGCGTCCATGCTGCCGCGCAGGCCGATCTGGATGCAGCGGCGCGGATCGAGCACGCCGGCCTCGACCGCGCGGCGGAACGGCGTGCCGTGGGTCAGCCGCGACCCGTCATACTGCGCGTCGTCGGTATCGCTGTGGGCGTCGATATGGATCAGCCCGAGCGGCCGGGCGGCCCCGAGCGCCCGCAGCACCGGATAGGTCACGAAATGGTCGCCGCCGACCGTGAGCGGCACGATCCCGGCTTGCGCGAGCGGCCGGTAGAACGCCTCGATGCGCCGGTCGGTCTCGGCGGCGTCCACGGGATTGACCGGCACGTCGCCGAGATCGGCGCAGGCCGCCAGGGCGTAGGGCGCCACGCCGGTGGCGTGGTTGAGGGCCCGCGTGCCGGTGGAAGCCTCGCGCACCGCCCGCGGTCCGAGCCGCGCGCCGGGCCGACCGGTGGTGGTGCCGTCGAACGGGATGCCGATCAGGCCGATCTCGGCCCGGCCGGCGCCCGCCGCCTCGGCCGGAGCGAGCACCGGGAGCCGCATGAAGCTCGCGAGCCCGGAGAAGCGCGGCGTCGCCATCCCCGAGGCCGGCTGGAACCGCGCCAGGCGCTGCGCCCGCGTCTCCCCCCTGTCCTCCGCCCTCTCATCGGCCATGACGATCCTCTCCGGCGCGGCGTCCTATCGCGTTCCGCATCAAGCCGTCCGGATCGTTCGCCCGCAAGCCTCCCGCCCGCAATCCTCCGCCCACAAGCCTCCCGCCCGCCGTCGGGCCCGGATGCCGGGGCCCGGTCGCGCATCCGGCGCTCGGGAATCCGGCGCGGACTACGTAGAGGGGCCCGGCCTGCGGATACATTCGCTTTCGATGGCGTTGGGGACCCGGGCCCGTGATACGGCCACGCTTTCCGACGCGCCTTCCCAGAGGGATGGATCGTCGCGCGAAGCGGATCGGGAATCGGCGGCCGCTCGGACGAAAACGGCCGGCTCGATCAGCGCGGAGGGCCGCGCACACGAAGGATGACGGTTCATGGCAGCTCAGGTCGCGGTCATCGACCGTTCGGAGGCCGCGGATTGGGACGAGGCTCTCTGGCAGCAGCCCGCCGCCAACATCTACGCCTCGCGAAGCTGGGGTGATTACAAGGGGCGGCTCGGCTGGGCCGTCCGCCGGCTCGCCCTGTGCGACAACGGCGAGGATCTCGCCTACATCCAGTGTCAGGAGCGCCGTGCGGGTCCGCTGCGCCGGGTTCTCGTGCAGGGCGGCCCGGTCCTCACCACCCGCGGGCAGTCCCGGGCGGAGGCGGTGCTCGCCGCCTTCCTCGACCATCTCGCCCTGCGCCCGGCGGACCTGCTCGCGGTGAAGAGCTACCGGCCCCAGGATCCGGAGGGGATCACCGCGCTCCTGTCGCACGGCTTCGTCCCCGTGATCGGGGGCAAGGATCACACGATCGAGCTCGACCTGACGCCGGGCGCGGAGGCGATCCTGGCCGCGGCGGACCGGCGCTGGCGGCGGGAGGTCAAGAAGGCGGAGGGGCAGCCCGACCTCACCGCCGTCTTCCTGACGGATCGGGACGAGCGCCTGCGGGCCTTCGACACCTTCGTGCGGATGTACGCCGCCCTACAGCAGCGCAAGGGCTTCTCGAGCGACCTCGACACCGCCGCCTATCGCGACCTCGCGGCCTCCGATCCGCACCTGCTCTTCCTCGAGATCCGCGAGGGCGGGGAGCCGATCCTGGTGCGCATCGTCCACACGGCACGGGAGCGCTGGACCGATTTCTTCACCGCCTCGAACGAACGGGCCCGGGCCACCGGCGCGGCGAGCTTCGCCGTGTGGCGGATCGTCGAGCGCGCCTGCGAGGCGGGGGCCGGCCGCTTCGATTTCGGCGGCGTCGACCCGGCCGGCAACCGCGGCGTCTTCGACTTCAAGCGGACCCTGAGCCGCAACGTGGTCCAGGGCGGCCCGACCTGGATCTACGCGCGCAACACCTTCGTCCGCCGCGCCGCCGCGACGGCCCTGTTCCTGCGCCGGATCTGACCGCGGGCGCTCCGAAGGGCAGGGGGAGTTCGGGTCCCCTGCCCTTCGGATCATGAGCTCGCCGCCACGGCTCAGCTGCGCTGCTTGGCGCGCAGGCTGCTCGTGTCGCCCGAGGTGTTCGTCATCGGGCCGGCCGGGCCGATGGAATTGGCCGACGCCTCATCCGCGTCGTCGCTTTGGCGGGCGCCGACATGGTCGTGATACTGCTCGGTCTGGACGTGGCGGCTGTCGAGGCCGCGCGCGTCGGAGTGCCGGGACTTGTCGCGGTTGCTCAGCACCTCGTTCTCGCCGAGGACGCCTTCGGGCAGCTCGGTCATGGCGCCGCTGCCGTCGCCCTTGCCCTGCGCACCGGGACCCATGCTGTGCCGGTCGGCCTTGGCCATGATGTCGCTCCTGTCGCTCATGATGACGTGGAGAACAGATCTGGGCGTGTGACCGAAGAGGGCAAGCTGAGCAGGGAGAAACTTAAAAGGTCTTCGCCGAGGAACATTTCTGCCCCTCCGGCGATCGGGGCGCTGTCGAGACGAGAGCGCCGCCGAGCTTCGAGCTGGGAGTGCGAATACGCTTCGGAGTGGTGGCGATGCTCAGCGCGACGGTGCCGTGAGGGGGGCCGCGAGCCGCTCCGCGAACCGCGCCACCAGCCGTCGCCCGACCTCCTCCTTGCCGAGCCTCGGCCAGGTCTCGACGCCGCCGTCGCGGGCGACGAGGTGGACGGTGTTCTCCAGCCCGCCCATGACTCCGCCCTCCGCCGAGACGTCGTTGGCCACGATCAGGTCGCAGCCCTTGCGCGCGATCTTCCGCTGCGCGTTCGCGATCACGTCGTCGGTCTCGGCCGCAAAACCCACGACGAGGGGCGGGCGCCCCTCGCTGCGGCCGGCGATGGTGGCGAGGATGTCCGGGTTCTCGACGAGCTGCAGGGGAGGCGGCGTGCTGCCGTCCTTCTTGATCTTGCCCGCCCGGGTCTCGGCCGGGCGCCAGTCGCCGACGGCGGCGGCGAAGATCGCGAGGTCGGCGGGCAGGGCCGCCTCGACCGCGGCGAGCATCTCGCGGGCGCTCTCGACCCGCACCACGGTGACGCCCGCCGGATCGGGGATTGCCACCGGCCCCGAGACCAGGGTGACCCGGGCGCCGGCCTCGGCCGCGGCGGCGGCGACCGCGTGGCCCTGGCGGCCCGAGGAGCGGTTGGCGAGGTAGCGCACGGGGTCGATCGCCTCGTGGGTCGGCCCCGAGGTGACGAGCACGTGCCGCCCCGCCAGCGGTTTTTTCGGGGTTTCGCGGCCGGCCAGGAAGCCGAGGCCCTGGCCCTCCGAGCGTTGCGCCAGGAGGTTTTCGAGGGCGTCGGCGATCTCGTGGGGCTCGGCCAGGCGCCCGGGTCCGAACTCGGCCTCGGCCATCGCCCCCTCGTTGGGGCCGACCACGGCGACGCCGTCGGCCTTCAGGGTCGCGAGGTTGCGCCGGGTCGCCGGATGCAGCCACATCCGCACGTTCATCGCCGGGGCGATCAGGATCGGCAGGGTGGTGGCGAGCAGCACCGTCGAGGCGAGGTCCGGCGCGTGGCCGGTCGCCATCCGCGCCATCAGGTTGGCGGTGGCCGGCGCCACCACGATCGCGTCGGCATCCCGCGCCAGCCGGATATGGCCGATATCGGCCTCGCTCTCCCGGTCGAACAGGTCGGTATGCGCCCGCTCCCCCGCGAGCGCGGCGGCGGCCAGCGGCGTGACGAATTCCTGGGCCGACTCGGTCAGCAGCGGGCGCACCTGCGCCCCGCGCTCGCGCAGGCGGCGGATCAGGTCGAGCGCCTTGTAGGCGGCGATCCCGCCGCCGACGATGAGCAGGACGCGGCGGCCGGCGAGGGATTTTGGGGACGACGGACTCATGGGCGCAGAACGGGGACTTGCGGGCCGCGCGTCAAGGGGCGGGAACGGCTCTCACCGGAACGCCAGCACCAGCGCCCCCGCCGCGATCCCCCACAGGGCCAGGGTGGTCATGATGGCGTGGCGCCGCTCCAGCTTGACCAGCCGCTCGATCGCCTTGGTGTCGCGGGAACCCTCCTCGTCGAGGCGGATCATGATGCGGCGGATGCGCTGGGCGATGTCGGGGATGTCGGAGACGACCTCGGCCAGCGTCATCGCGGCGCGCGCCCCGCCTTCGAGCCGGCCGACCGGGCCGAGATGGCGGGTGATCCACGCGCGCACCACCGGTTCGGCGCCGGTCCACATGTCGAGCTGCGGATCGAGCGAGCGGGCGACGCCCTCCACCACCACCATGGTCTTCTGCAGCATCACCAGCTCGGTGCGGGTGCTCATGTCGAACAGGGCGGTCACGTCGAACAGGAGGGTCAGCACCTTGGCCATCGAGATCTCGTCGGCCCGGCGCTGGTGGATCGGCTCGCCGATCGCCCGGATGGCCTGCGCGAAATCGTCCACCGAATGGTGGCGCGGCACGTAGCCGGCCTCGAAATGCACCTGGGCGACGCGGCGGTAGTCGCGGGTGATGAAGCCGAGAAGGATCTCGGCGAGGAAGCGCCGCTCGGCGTGGCCGAGCCGGCCCATGATGCCGAAATCGACCGCCACCAGCCGTCCCTGCGGATCGACGAACAGGTTTCCGGGGTGCATGTCCGCGTGGAAGAAGCCGTCGCGGATCGCCTGGCGCAGGAAGGACTGGATCACCACCCGGCCGAGCGCCTTCGGGTCGTGGCCCGCCGCGACGATGCCGGCGCGGTCGTTGAGGCGCACGCCGTCGATCCATTCGGAGGTCAGCACATCCCGCGCCGTCAGCGCCCATTCGGGCCGGGGCGTGCGGAAATCCTCGTCGCCCTTGGTGTTCTGGGCGAGTTCCGACATCGCCGCCGCCTCGAGCCGGAAATCCATCTCCATGGTGACGGAGCGGGCCAGGATCTCGACGACCTCGCGCGGCCGCAGGCGCTCGGCATCGGGCAGCAGCGCGTTGACGACGCGGGCCATGAACCGCATCGCCTGCAGGTCCTTGGCGAAGCGCTCGCGCACGCCCGGGCGCATCACCTTGACGGCGAGCGTCCGCTGCGTGCCGTCGGCGTCGAGCACCGTCGCCTTGTGGACCTGGGCGATCGAGGCCGCCGCCACCGGCTCGCTGAAGGCGGTGAACAGGGCCGGGATCGGCTTGCCGAGCTCCCCCTCGACGACCCGCATCGCCACGTCCTGCGGGAAGGGCGGCACCCGGTCCTGAAGTCGCTCGAGGTCGCGCGCGGCGGCCATGCCGACGATGTCGGGACGGGTCGCCAGGAACTGGCCGAACTTGACGTAGGAGGGGCCGAGCCGGGTCATCGCCCGTTCCAGCGGGCTCGCGCCCGGCGCCTCGGCGATGCCGCGCCGCTCCAGCATGCGGCCGAGCTTGAGCGCGAGCCGCAGGTGCGGCGGCAATTGCGCCGCGTCGATCAGCGCGAGCCCGCCCTCGCGGGCGAGCACGAAGCCGACATGGGCGCCGCGGGCGAGGTGGAAGACGGCGCCTAGCATCCGCGAACCCTGTCAGGTGTTTCCTCGAAGAGGGCCGGTGTGTCTTCGAAGAGGGATCGCGCCGGATGGCGGGCGCGAAGAAGGCCCCGCGCCGCAGGCCTCGGCCGTGCCGGGGCGGCCGCCGGGATGCGAGACCGGAAAGCGATCAAGAAATCTTCCAGCCGGAATGGATCGCGACGATGCCGCCCGAGAGCCGGCGATGGCTGACATGCGAAAAGCCCGCCGCCGCGATCATCTGGGCGAACGCCTCGGGGGAGGGGAACTTGCGGATCGACTCGACGAGGTACTGGTAGGAGTCGCGGTCGCCCGCCACCCGCTCGCCGATGCGCGGGATCACGTGGAAGGAATAGGCGTCGTAGATCTTCTCCAGCACCGGCAGGTCGACGCGGGAGAATTCCAGGCACAGGAAGCGCCCGCCGGGCTTGAGCACCCGGTGCGCCTCGCGCAACGCCACGTCGATGCGCGGCACGTTCCGGATGCCGAAGGCGATGGTGTAGCTGTCGAAATGACCCGCCGGCAGCGGCAGCGTCTCGGCGTTGCCGGTCACGAAATCGATGCGGCCGTCGTAGGTGTGCCCGGCCCGCTCGGCGCCGACCCGCAGCATCGCCTCGTTGATGTCGAGCACGGTGACGTGGGTCTCGGGGCCGCCCGCCTCCAGGGTACGGAAGGCGATGTCGCCGGTGCCGCCGGCGACGTCGAGATGGCGGTGGGGCCGCGTGCGCGAGGGGCGCAGCATCGAGATCAGGTGCGACTTCCAGGCCCGGTGCAGCCCGCCCGACATCAGGTCGTTCATCAGGTCGTAGCGGCGCGCGACCGAGCGGAACACGTCGTCGACGCGGGCCTGCTTCTCGGACAGGCGCACGCGCTCGTAGCCGAAATCGGCGGTGGCTTCCGTGTCGCCGGCTCCGGTCTGCGTTCCGCTCATCCGATCACATCCTGCGCTCGCCCGCAGCCGTCCACGGCTCCGGCCGAGCCTCCTTAGCGAATGCCGGATCGAACCGCCATGCGGCAGCGGGAATGCCGGGGGCAGGGGAGGTGTTCCGTCGCGCGGGCCGGCTCGGACAGACCGTCACGAGGCGACGGCGATGATCCTGTCGGCCAGATGGTTGGCATTCCGGATGGCGTACCGCGTGGAGAAGGCCGCGGACTCCGACGGCGTCAGGTCGTCCTTGATCGAGAAGTATTCCGCGTGTCCGCCGCAGACGCGATCGAGAAGCAGGAAGTTGCTGTTCAGGAGGTCGTCCAGCGTCAGGATGACCCGTCTCGCCGACATGTGGGGCACCAGCGCGAGCGTGTGGAACGCCGACCCCGCCGTCCCCACGATGAGTTCGGCCCTCCGGAAGAGGTTGACCTGCTCGGCGAGACCGAGGGTTTCCGGGTGGATGACCGCGAAGCCGGCCTGCCGCATCTTGAGGTCGATGAACGCCTCGCCATCCATCCCGGTCACGCCGGAATGCAGGCGGGATTTCGAGAGATAGACCTTCTTCGGCACGGAGGCCGCGGCCGGTGCGACGCTGCGCCCGATCGCCGACATGGGGATCGCGTAATCCGTCCAGACACTGTGCTGCTCGCAGAGTGCCGGCTCGGGCACAACGACCCGCCTGATGCGGGTCGGCCGATCGAAGGAGAAACTGCGGTTCTCCAGCCCGGCATGCCGGAGAAGTTCGACGATGTGGCCGGCCCCGTGGTCCTGAACCGCGGGAACGGAGTGGAAGAGGACCGGGATCGAGCCGTCGATGGCCCAGCAGCGGGCCAGGGTCGTGAGCAGGAAGTGGCCGTAATGCTCCAGCAGGGGCCCGCCGTAGATCATGGTGTCGAAGGGCGCGTCATCGATGGCCCCGCGGTCGATGTCGATCCTCTCGCTCTGGCCGACGAGAGCGAGGTCGGCCCCCCGACGATAGGCCGCCTCCGGAATGAGGGAACCGTCGCCGGTATAGAGGCCCCAGTGGGGATCATGATCGAGCAGGATCCCCGCAGTGAAGGGCAGGTAGATCGCGTCGTGGTACGTCGTCGCTGAGACGGTCTCGCGCGTCTGGCTGGTGCCCCACAGGCGCTCGCAGCGATCGAGGGGAGCCTCGGGACCGGAGGCGAAGAAGGCGAGGATCTGATCCTCCAGGGCGCCGAGGGCGATGGGATGGAACGTCCCCCGCATCTCGGCCATCAGGGTCAATTCGCCGCGATCGAGAGGCGGAAGGGCAGGGAGCAGAAAGCGGTACCCGTGGTCGCCGGCGACGCCGATGGCGTTGACATCGTGCCGGGCGAGGTTCGCCGGCACGCGCATCAGCATGGTGCCCCGCCGATGCACCTCGACATAGGCGTTCTCGCCCTGATGCAGGAAGTCGCAGATCCAGCCGTGCAGGTGTCCGTTCGCGAAGCCGTCCAGGCTGCCGATGACGACGGGCGGGGGCTCGGCTGTTCTGCGCCTGCGAAACATGGCCATCCCCTGCACGACCCCGCCCGCGCCCGCGCGAAAGCGGAAGCGTCAGCCGGCCCGCAGCTTCCCGCCGACGAGCCAGGCCGGGTCGAACCAGCGGTCGGCCTCGCCGTCGTAGGGCAGGCGCGTGATGTCCCAGTGCTGGATGTACTTCGCGTAGACGTTCCAGACCGCGATGCCGCCGCCGACGAAGATGCGCCGGCCGGGATAGCGCTTCAGCACCTCTTCCGGATCCTCGTGCGAGCGGATCACGTCGATGGTGCGGTCCTTGAACGCGAATTCGGGCACCGAGGCCACGGTCTTGGGGCCGGCGATCAGCACGTGGCCCATGGTGAGCGCGAAGAAGCGCGTCACGTCCTCGACGAAGAGCGGATCGGTGTTGCCCTCCCAGGGGAGATGTCCGTTGAGGCCGAGCTGGCCCCGCTGGCCGATGGCGCAGATGCAGCGGACGTCGATCATGGCACGGAACCCTACAAGCTCAAGATAAGCGGGCTCTGCCCGCAACCCCGCCGGGGCCTGAGGCCCCGGACCCCCTTACTGGGGTGCGGAGAAGGCGAGAACCCGGTCGCTGGGGAAATCGTAGAGCTTGCCCGTCTCGTTCCAGTCGGGGGAGGCGAGGCGCACGAAATGCGGCGCCAGTTCTTCCGGGGTCTTCAGCGTCGCCGGGTCCTCGCCCGGCATCGCCGCCGCGCGCATGCTCGTGCGCAGGGGGCCGGGGTTGAGCAGCATGGCGCGCACCCCCGTGCGCTCGTTCTCGGCGGCGTAGGTGCGCACCATCGCCTCGAGCGCCGCCTTCGAGACGGAGTAGGGGCCCCAATAGGCCCGGCATTTCGCGGCCGCGCCCGAGGAGACGAAGACCGCCCTTCCCGCATCCGAGCGCTGCAGGAGCGGATCGAACGAGCGGATCAGGCGCCAGTTGGCGGTGACGTTGATCGCCATCACCTGATCCCAGACTTTGGGCGTGACGTGGCTCACCGGCATCAGGTTGCCGAGGATGCCGGCATTGCCGATCACCGCGTCGAGCCGGCCCCAGCGCTCGTGGAGCGCCGCGCCGAGGCGGTCGATGGCGTCGAAATCGGTGAGGTCGAGGGGCACCAGCGTCGCGTGGCCGCCGGCCTGCCGGATCGCGTCGTCGAGCTCCTCCAGGCCGCCCTGCGTGCGGGCGACCGCGACGACGTGGGCGCCGGCGCCTGCCAGCGCCAGGGCGGCGGCCCGGCCGATGCCGCGGGAGGCGCCGGTGACGACGGCCACCCGACCGTCGAGGATCTTGTCGGCCATCATCGTCTCGATCACGGGCTTCAGTCCGCCTCGGCCAGCATCGCGAAGCGCTTCGGCCCGGCAATCGCCAGGTCGGTCAGGCCGGTCGGGTAGTCGCCGGTGAAGCAGTGATCGGTGTATTGCGGGCAGTCGGCATTGCGCGCCTCCTCGCCCATCGCCCGGTAGAGGCCGGGGATCGAGAGGAAGGCCAGCGAGTCGGCGCCGATGTATTTCCGCATCCCCTCCAGGTCGTGGGTGGCGGCCAGCAGCTTCTCGCGCTCGGGCGTGTCGATGCCGTAGAAGTCGGGATAGGTGATCGGCGGCGAGGCGATGCGGAAATGCACCTCGCGGGCGCCGGCGTCGCGCATCATCCGCACGATCTTCACCGAGGTGGTGCCGCGCACGAGGCTGTCGTCGACGAGCACGATGCGCTTGCCCTCGACCGCGGCGCGGTTGGCCGAATGCTTCATCCGCACCCCGAGCTCGCGCACGGTCTGGGTCGGCTGGATGAAGGTGCGCCCGACATAGTGGTTGCGGATGATGCCCATCTCGAAGGGCAGGCCGGCCTCCTGCGCGAAGCCCAGCGCCGCCGGCACACCGGAATCCGGCACCGGGATCACCACGTCGGCCTCGGGGGCCGCCTCGCGGGCAAGCTCCTGGCCGATCGCCTTGCGCACCCCGTAGACGCTCTTGCCGTTCACCACCGAGTCGGGGCGGGCGAAGTAGATGTACTCGAAGATGCAGGGACGCATCGGCCGCGCTTCCGCGAAGCGGATCGACTCGACGCCCTCCTCCGAGATCACCACCACCTCGCCGTTCTCGACGTCGCGGATGAAGCGGGCGCCGATGATGTCGAGCGCGCAGGATTCGGAGGCGAGGATGTAGCGCCCGTCGAGTTCGCCGAGCACGAGCGGACGGATGCCGAGGGGATCGCGGGCGCCGATCAGCTTCTTGTTGGTGAGCGCGACGATGGCGTAGGCGCCCTGGATCTGCTGCAGCGCGTCGATGAAGCGCTCGACGATGCGCGGTTTGCGCGAGCGGGCGGCCAGATGCAGGATCACCTCGGTGTCCGAGGTCGATTGCGTGATGGCGCCGTCGCGCACGAGGTCGCGGCGGATCGAGAGCGCGTTGGTCAGGTTGCCGTTATGGGCCACCGCCAAGCCGCCGCTGGCGAGTTCGGCGAACAGCGGCTGCACGTTGCGCAGGATGGTGCCGCCGGTGGTCGAGTAGCGCACGTGGCCGATGGCGGAGCGCCCGGCCAGCCGCTCGATCGTGCCGCGGTCGGAGAAGTTGTCGCCGACGAGGCCCTGGCGGCGCTCGGAGTGGAACACCCCGTCGTCGTAGGAGACGATGCCCGCCGCCTCCTGGCCGCGATGCTGAAGGGCGTGCAGGCCGAGCGCCACGATCGCCGAGGCATCGTCATGCCCGTAGATGCCGAAGACGCCGCATTCCTCGCGAAGCGTATCCCCGTCGATGTCCAGGTCGCGGACATCGGCGCTCGCGCTGACAGCTGACATGTCGATCTCGAATCCTGGAGGCGCGCGGGTCTCGCGGGCCACGCATCCGGCACGGCGGGAACGGCCGAAGGCGCCGCTCGCCCGCAGCCTCTGCCGCGAGGGATGACGCCGGGACCGTCGTGAAACCGTTACCTAGGCGCGGATTTCGTCGCAACCAAGACCGATTCCAGCATATCCTTCGTCATCCGCGCGCATTGCTTGCGCGGCCCGGATGTTCGGTGAGCGGCCGGTGGAGCGCCTTCCGGCGAAGCGGAAGGCCGGCTCGTCGTCGGAAAACGCGTCGAGTCAGAGGCTTAGAGAGGCCGACCCGATGCGGTCCGGTCGGCCGCGGATCCTAGCGCTTCGGCTCGGGCCCAGCGTCGCTGCGGCGCTGGGCAGGGAGATCGGTCTCCGGCGGCGGCTCCTCGGCCGGCCCCTCGCCCTTCGGCTTGCGGAACTGCTTGAGGAAGCCTTCCGGATTGTCGGGCAGCTGCGCCACCAGCGCCTCGCCCGAGCTCTCGAGCAGCGAGCGGCTCTTGGCCTGCGCCGCCCAGTCCGGAACCTTGCCCTGGACGAGCCAGGCCAGGAACACCCAGCCGATCACGCAGATCAGGAAGCCGCGGCCCGCGCCGAACAGGAAGCCGAGCGAGCGGTCGACGGCGCCGATGCGCGAATCGAGCACGAGGTCGGAGACCTTCACCGTCACCAGCGAGACCACGATCAGGGTGGCGAGGAAGATCGCGGCGATGGAGGCGACCAGCGCCACGGTGTCGCTGGAGATGTGCTGCTTGACGGTGGGCAGGAGCAGCGGGTGCAGCGACCACGCCACCGCGGCGGCGGCCACCCAGGCAATGATCGCGAGCACCTCGCGCGTCACGCCGCGCACGGCGGCGAGCAGCGCCGAGACGAGCACGATGCCGAGCACCACGAGGTCGAGGACGGAAAACGGCATCGCAGGATATGGTTCGCTGGGGCGGGACGGGGCAGCCTTGCCCGGACGACGACGGCTCCCCCGGGCCGCGCCTCCGTTCTGGTCTTTAACCATATACCCCGGTGAACCTCGGCCGTCACCTTCGGGGCGCACGCTCCCGTGCGGGCGCATTCAGGTGTCCCCCGGGCGGGTCGGGGCAGCCTCACCCCGGGGCAGCCTCGCCCTTTGCCGGCGCGGTCCGGCGCGCCGCCGCCCGCAGGGGAAGGGCGCCGGCCTTCGGGCGCGGCATTTCGGCTCGGCGCGGTCCTCGCAGGGAGATCCGGCGCGAGAGCCGGATTCCCGCCGCCGCCGCAGGGCCGCGCACAAAGTTCCACGAATGGGTCGAAAGAGAAAAGCATCTTTCGGTCAACCTCGGCTATAAACGAAGTATTCAAGATGCAGTCGGAGTCGAAGAGGATGGCCGGTTCGATCGACAGGCGCGGTTTTCTGCGGGGATCTGCGGTCTTCGCGGCCGGTGCCGCCGCCGGATTCTCCTGTATCGAGATCGCCAACGCTGCGCCGATCGCGGTATCGACGGTCGATAAGCTGTCCCTGCGCGTCCTGATCGATTCGGCCCACGACCAGTTCCTGAAGCCCGCGACCGTCCAGGGCGTGTTCCATCAACCGCCGGGCAATGGCCGCGGCAGCGACTACCGCCGGGTTCTGCACAATCAGTGGGGCCTGTCCCTGTTCGCGGAATCGTGGCGGGCGGAGGAGGCCCGCACGATCCTGCTCGATTTCGGCTACAGCCCGGAGGCGCTCCTCAACAATATCGAGATCCTGAAGGTCGATCCGACCAAGGTCGATGCGCTGATCGTCAGCCACGGCCACCACGACCATTACGGCGGCCTGACCGGCTTCCTCGACAAGTACAGGAGCGCGCTCGCGCCCGACCTGAAGCTCTATGCCGGCGGCGAGGACAATTTCTGCCACCGCCTGTCCCCGAGCGGCGTCCCCGGCCAGTTCACCGATTTCGGCCAGCTCGACCGGCGCGAACTGACGGCGCAGCGGATCTCGACCGTGCTGTGCGAGGCGCCGACGGTGGTGGCCGGCCACGCCTTCACCACGGGGCAGATCAAGCGCGCCTCAATCGAGCGCATCCTGCCCAACACCTTCGTCGAGCGGGGCATCAAGGAGGGGCTCGGCTGCGATGCCAGCCACTATTCGCCCGCCGAACTTCAAGGGAAAATCATTCCCGACGAGCACGTCCACGAGCACGCCACCTGCTTCAACGTGCGGGGCAAGGGCCTCGTGGTGATCTCGTCCTGCGGCCATGTCGGCATCGTCAACTCGGTGCGGCAGGCGCAGGAGGTCTCGGGCATCGAGCGCGTCCACGCCATCGTCGGCGGCTTCCATCTCGGCCCCGCGCCGAAGGAATACCTGACCCAGGTCGTGGCCGAGATCAAAGGGCTCCGGCCCGACGTGGTCGTGCCGATGCATTGCAGCGGCCTGAACTTCGCGCTCGAGGCGCAGGCGCAGATGCCGGAGAACGTGATCGTTCCGACCACCGGCAGCCGGCTCGTCTTCAGTGCGTAGCCGGAGGGCGGCGGCCGGACTGCTCTGCCTTCTCGGGGCCCTGGGACCGGCGCGCGGCGAGCCCCCGCCCCGCCGCTCGGCCGCCGCGCTGATGGACGTGCTGATGTGGAACCGCGAGCCGGTCGGCGGCCCGTTCGCGCTGACCGATCAGGCGGGACGGCCCCGCACGGAGGCGGACTTTCGCGGCCGCCTCCTCCTCGTCTATTTCGGCTACACCGCCTGCCCGGATGTCTGCCCGACGGACCTGATGGAGATCGGCCGGGCGCTCACGCTGCTGGGCCCGGACGGCGACGCCGTCCAGCCGATCTTCATCACGCTCGACCCCGAGCACGACACGGCCGGGCTGCTGGCGGAGTACCTGCCGAACTTCCACCCGCGTCTGGTCGGCCTGACCGGCAGCGAGGCGGCGGTCCGCCGCGCCGCCGACGCCTACAAGGTCTATTACGAGTCGAGCCCGCGCCCCGGGGGCGGCCGGGCCGTCGAGCATTCCGCTTTCACCTACCTGATGGATCGCTCGGGGGCCTATCTCGGCTTCTTCCCGCCCGGCACGGCGGCCGAGCGGATGGTGACGATCCTGCGGCCGCATCTCACCGCCCGTCCCGCTGCGGAATAGGCCGCGCTACACCTCCTCCTCGTAGCGTACGGCCCGCGGGCGTCCGCCGCCGCGCCGGGGCGCCCCCGAGGCGATGCCGGCGACGAGGTCGGCGATGTGGCGCAGGGCCTCCGTCGGCAGCGCCCGCTCGCCGCTCTCGCCGCGCCCCTGCGGGGTGATCGCCTTGCCGAAGCCGAGCTTGAGCGCTTCCTTCAGCCGGGCGGGCGCCTGCGAGACCGGCCGCACCGCGCCCGACAGGCCGAGCTCGCCGAAATAGACCGAATCGGAGGGGAGCGCCGCCCCCGAGAGCGAGGAGACCAGCGCCGCGGCGACCGCGAGATCGGCGGCGGGCTCGGAGATGCGCAGGCCCCCCGCGACGTTGAGGTAGACGTCGTGGCCGCCCAGCCGGATGCCGCCATGGGCCTCCAGCACGGCGAGCACCATCGACAGGCGGTTCGGGTCCCAGCCGACCACCGCGCGGCGCGGCATGCCGAGCGAGGAGGGCGCGACCAGCGCCTGGATCTCGACGAGGAGCGGGCGCGTGCCCTCCATCCCGGCGAAGAC
Organism: Methylorubrum rhodesianum; assembly: GCF_014199985.1. Taxonomy (GTDB): domain Bacteria; phylum Pseudomonadota; class Alphaproteobacteria; order Rhizobiales; family Beijerinckiaceae; genus Methylobacterium; species Methylobacterium rhodesianum. The sequence continues at coordinate 127,508 of NZ_JACHOS010000003.1, forward strand.
CGCCGTGCCCGGCGCGGCGTGATCGCGGCCGGCCAGGAACAGGGCGGAGGGGTTCGGCACCTCGGCGAGCCCGGCATCGGTCATCTCGAACACGCCGATCTCGTCGGTCGGCCCGAAGCGGTTCTTGACCGCGCGCAGGATCCGGAAATGGTGTCCCTGGTCGCCCTCGAAGGAGGCGACCGCATCGACCATGTGCTCGACCACCCGCGGTCCGGCGATCTGCCCGTCCTTGGTGACGTGGCCGACGAGGATCACCGCCGTGCCCGTGGTCTTGGCGAAGCGGATCAGCGCCTGGGCCGAGCTCCGCACCTGGGTGACGGTGCCCGGCGCCGATTCCACCGTCTCGGTCCACATGGTCTGGATCGAATCGATGATGGTCAGGGCCGGCGGGTGCCCCTGCGACAGGGTCTCGACGATGTCCTCGACGTTCGTTTGCGCGGCGAGCTCCACCGGGTGCTTCGCGAGTCCCAGCCGCTCCGCGCGCAGGCGCACCTGCCCCACCGCCTCCTCGCCGGAGATGTAGGCGACGCGCTCGCCGCTTTTCGCCATGGCGGCCGAGGCCTGCATCAGCAGGGTCGACTTGCCGATGCCGGGATCACCGCCGAGCAGGATCACCGAGCCGCGCACGAAGCCGCCGCCGGTGACGCGGTCGAGCTCGTTGATGCCGGAGGCCGTGCGCGGCGCCTCCTTGGCCTCGCCGGTCAGACCCTCGAGGGGAAACACTCTTCCGCGCGCCCGAGAGGGGCGGGTCGCCGCCGGGCCCGATTGCGGGCCGGCGCTGGGCACCTCCTCCTGGATCGTGTTCCAGCCGTTGCAGGCCTCGCAGCGCCCGCGCCAGCGGTTGTAGACCGCCCCGCAGGACTGGCAGACGAAGGTCTGTTGGATCTTGGCCATTCGGGAGCAGGGCGTCGATGGAGGGGACCGGCGGGTCGGCCGTTGGTTACTCTACATAAGAGCGAACATAACGGGAACCCAGCCCGGTCAGGATCTCGTAGCCGATCGTGCCGGCGGCGCGGCCCACCGTGTCGATGTCGAGACGATCGCCGATCAGCGTGGCGGTGCCGCCGCGGCGGGCTTCGGGTGCGTCGGTGACGTCGAGGATGATGAGGTCCATCGAGATCAACCCGACGATCGGGCAGGGCACGCCGCCGACCAGCGCATGACCGCTGTTGCTGGCGGAGCGGGGGTAGCCGTCGGCGTAGCCGAGCGAGAGGGTGGCCAGCCGCCGCGGGGCAGGGGCCCGCCAGCGGGCGTTGTAGCCGCAGGTCTCGCCGGCCGCGACGTCGCGGACCTGCAGGATCGCCGCCTCCAGCCGCACCACCGGCCGCATCGGGTTCGGCCGGCCGGGCTCTGGATTGCCGCCGAACAGGGAATAGCCCGGCCGCAACAGATCGTGGCGCGCAGCGTCCGCGAGGCAGGTGCCCGAGGAATTGGCGAGCGAGGCGCGCACATGCGGAAGGGCGGCCCGGATGCGGGCGAAATCGGCGGCCTGCCGCGCATTGAGCGGATCGGCGGGGGCTTCCGCGCTGACGAGATGGCTCATCACGAGGTCGATGCCGGCCCGGGCGATCACCGGATCGCGGGCGAGCGCCAGCGCCGCCTCGACGGGGAGGCCGAGCCGGTTCATGCCGGTATCGACGTGGAGCGCGGCCGGATGCGCGCCTGCCGCGGCTTCGGCCCATTCCGAAAGTTCGCTGCGGTCGCCGAGGACGGGGCGCAGGGCATGGGCGCGGAAGGCGTCCGCGTGGCCGGGCGGCAACCCGTTGAGCACGTAGATCGCCGCCTCCGGCAGGAGGTTTCGCGCCGCGATCCCCTCGGAGAGGTGCGCCACGAAGAACGTCCGGCACCCCGCCCGCCACAGGGCGGGGGCGACCGCGGCGAGGCCGCAGCCATAGGCGTCCGCCTTCACCACGGCGCCGCACTCGGCCTGCGGCGCACAGGCTCCGAGCGCGTGCCAGTTCGCGACGAGGGCCGAGAGATCGACCGTCAGGCGGGCACCGTGGCCGGTCGGGGAGGGGCAGGCGGCGGTCGCGTCGTCTGGAAAGGATGTTGCGGGCGCTATGATAGGCTCCTGCGGGGAAGCCCCGTTGGAGGCGGGACCGGTGATCCGGTCACCGATATCACATCTGTTCGGGCATCCGGTCGCTTTGCGCCAGGTTCGAGAACCGGGTGATGTTGGCGTCGAACTGCAGCTCCACCGTGCCGGTCGGGCCGTGGCGCTGCTTGCCCAGGATCACCTCGGCCTTGCCGTGGACGCGCTGCATCTCGGCTTCCCAGGCGAAGAACTCTTCCGTGCCCTCGCGCGGCTTCTTGTTGCCGACGTAGTATTCCTCGCGGAACACGAACATCACCACGTCGGCGTCCTGCTCGATCGAGCCCGATTCGCGCAGATCCGCGAGCTGCGGGCGCTTGTCGTCGCGGTTCTCGACCTGGCGCGAGAGCTGCGACAGGCCGATGATCGGCACCGCCAGCTCCTTGGCCAGGGCCTTCATGCCGGTGGTGATCTCGGTCATTTCCTGCACGCGGTTGTCGCTGCGCTTGCCGCTTCCTGACAGGAGCTGGAGGTAGTCGACGATGAGGAGGTCGAGGCCCTTCTGCCGCTTGAGGCGCCGGGCGCGCGCGGCGAGCTGGGCGATCGAGATGCCGCCGGTCTGGTCGATGTAGAACGGGATCGTCTGCATGTCCCGGGCGGCATCGGTGATCTTGTAGAAATCCTCCGGGCGGATGTCGCCGCGGCGGATCTTGTAGGAGGGCACGCCGGACTGCTCGGCGATGATGCGGGTCGCCAATTGCTCGGCCGACATTTCGAGCGAGAAGAAGCCGACGATGCCGCCGTTGACGGTCTGCATGGTGCCGTCGGGCTGCCGCTCGCCGCGATAGGCCTTGGCGATGTTGAAGGCGATGTTGGTCACGAGCGAGGTCTTGCCCATGGCCGGGCGCCCCGCGAGGATGATGAGGTCGGAGGGCTGCAGCCCGCCCATCTTGGCGTCGAGGTCGGTCAGCCCCGTGGAGATGCCCGACAGCTTGCCGTCGCGCTGGTAGGCTTTCGCCGCCATGTCGATGGCCGCGGTCAGCGCGTCGGAGAATTTCTGGAAGCCGCCGTCGTACTTGCCGGATTCGGCGAGTTCGTAGAGCCGGCGCTCGGTGGCCTCGATCTGGTCGCGCGGTCTCGACTCGACCGGAGCCTCGAAGGCGCCGTTGACCAGATCCTCGCCGATGGTGATGAGGCGGCGGCGGATCGCCAGATCGTAGATGGTGCGTCCGTACTCGCCGGCATTGATGACGGTGGTGGCCTCGGCCGCCAGCCGCGCGAGGTACTGCATCGGGGTGACGCCGCCGAGATCGGCATCGCCCAGATAGGTCTTGAGGGTGATCGGCGTGGCGAGCTTGCCGGCCTTGATCAGCGAGACCGCGACTTCGAAGATCTGGCGGTGGACCGCCTCCATGAAGTGCTCGGGCAGCAGGAAGTCCGAGACCCGATAATAGGCGTCGTTGTTGACCATGATCGCGCCGAGCAGGGCCTGCTCCGCGTCGATGTTGTGCGGCGGCACCCGGTATTCCGGCTGCACCGCCTCGAGGTTGGCCGTGAGGGCGTTGGGCAGGGCCATGGCGCTTGTCCGTCGCTCCGTTTCGATGGGCGGCCCGGTCGGCCGCCCTGTCTGATGCCCGCCGGACCTTGCCTCGGGATGGTGAAGCCTTCCTTAGCCGGCCCGCCGTGAGCCGGCTGCAACGCCCGCGCCATAGGCCGGAAGCATCGTCTTCGCCCGAAAGCCGGCTGCCGGCTTTCGGGACGATGCCTCGCGAAACGCGAGACGCCCGCGGCTCCCGGGGCACGGGAATCGCGGGCGTCATGCTGGAACGGATTGGGAACAAGTCAACGCCGGAGGCCGGCGCATCCCCGTTCTCCACCGCTTATGCGGCTGACGTCACAGGTTTCGAAAGGACGAGTCCTTTCGCGGGTCCAGGGCAGAGCCCTGGAAAGCCCCGGCTCAGCCGCGGTCGTCGGCGCCCTCGCCGGCATCGGCCAGAGCCTGGCCGACTTCCAGGCCGAGGTCGTCGAGGTTGAACTGCTCGCGCTCGGTGACCGACTCGCCGCGGGCCTGGCGCTCGGCCTCTTCCGGCGAGCGGGCGACGTTGACGGTGATGTTGACCTCGACCTCCGGGTGCAGGGTCACCGGCACGGTGTGCAGGCCGAGCGTCTTGATCGGCTGGTTGAGCACGAACTGGCCGCGCTCGACGGTGAAGCCCTCCTTGGTGACGACGTCCGCGAGGTCGCGGGTCGAGACCGAGCCGTAGAGCACGCCGGTCTCGCCGGACTGGCGGATCAGCACGAAGCTCTGGCCGTCGAGCTTCTCGGCTACGGTCTGGGCCTCGTTGCGGCGCTCGAGGTTACGCGCCTCGAGCTGGGCGCGCTGGGCCTCGAAGTGCTTCTTGTTGTTCTCGGTGGCGCGCAGGGCCTTGCCGCGGGCGAGCAGGAAGTTGCGGGCGTAGCCGGGGCGCACGTTCACGGTCTCGCCCATCTGGCCGAGCTTGGCGACGCGTTCGAGCAGGATGACTTCCATCTGACTTCTCCTTGAGTGGGTTGGAAGATTGGTCTCAGGCGTCGCCGCGGGGTTTCGGGCGGCGCCGGTCGAGGGCGGTGTCGGCGATGCCGAACAGGATCAGGGCGAGCATGGCCACCCCTTGTGTGAGGAACAGCAGCACGTAGAGGCCGGCGAGCAGGGCGAAGCGCCCCGGCCGGCCGCGGCTGCGGTCGTGGAAGGCGGCAAGTCCCTGGAGCGCGAAGGCCGCGCTGAAGGCGCCGATCAGGGCGATGCCGAGGGCGCCCGGATAGCCGGGCACCATCGCCAGCGTCAGGGCGGCGGCGAAGACCAGGAGCGCGGTCCGCGGCATCACGGTCGAGGGGAGGTCGGGCCAGGGCCGGAGCAGGCGCCCCGAGATCTGCACGATGCGGGCGGCGGCCCAGAGATAGAAGGTGAACAGGATCGTCAGACCCTGGGCGGCGATCGCGGGCGCGACGGTCGCCAGGGCATCGGCCACCTCGCTGGCGAGATCGTCGGTCTTCTCGCCGGTCTGAGCCTCGCCCTGCGACTGCGGAGCGGCGGGCTCGGCAGGCTTCTCGGCGGATGGATCGGTGGTGCCGGTCGGGGCCTCGTTCGTGGGGGCGGTCTGGGCCGGCGGCGGAATCCGGCCGCGCTGCACCTGGACCTGCACGACCCGGCGGCTCATCGCGGTGAGCTGCGCGCGGAAGGTGTCGTAGTCGGGCGAGGCGATGACGGCGATGGCGATGAAGGCGAGCGCGGCGGTGCCCGCGACCCAGGCGAGCAGGCGCCCCGTGGGATACCACTCGATCGTGCCCTCCGCCGTCCCGTCCGCTTTGGGCCGGCCGAGAAGGGCGAGGTAGGCGAGCCACCATGCGGGGATGGCGAGGTAGGCGGCGAAGGCGAGGCCGAGCGAGGGCGCGATGAAGAGGGCGAGCGCCAGGGCGCCCGAGACGACGGCAGCGAGCGCCGCACGGTGGCTCCAGCCCAGGCCGACGATCAGGATCGGCAGCGGGGCGAGCAGGTAGAGCAGGATGGCGAGGGCCGTGGCCTTGAGCAGCACGCCGAACAGAAGCGCCGCCACGAGGCCGGCGCCGGCGCCGACGGAGAGGTCCTTGGTCATGAAGTCCGCTGTCCCGCTGTCCCGAGGATGGGCAGGGTTAGGGGCTGAAGACGACGCCCCAACGATCGGGCGGCCCCTCGAGAGCCGCCCTGGCGATGATGGCCGGCCCGCGCGCGGCGGGCCGGAGGTCCTACTTGATGACGTAGGGCAGGAGGCCGAGGAAGCGCGAGCGCTTGATCGCCTGGGCGAGCTCGCGCTGCTTCTTAGCCGAGACCGCCGTGATGCGCGACGGCACGATCTTGCCGCGCTCCGAGACGTAGCGGGAGAGCAGCTTCACGTCCTTGTAGTCGATCTTGGGAGCGTTCTCGCCCGAGAACGGGCAGCTCTTGCGACGACGGAAGAACGGACGACGGCCACCGCCGCCACCACCAGCACCGAAGGCCATGATCAGTTCTCCCCGCCGAAGTTGCGCTCGGGACGGTCGCCGCGGTCGCCGCGGTCACCACCGAAGTCGTCGTCGCGCCGGCGCGGACGGTCGCCGCGGTCGCGATCCTTGCGGTCGTCGCGGTCGCGCTTCTGCATCATCGCGGAAGGCTCGGCCTCCAGCTGCTCGACGCGGATGGTCATGAAGCGCAGCACGTCCTCGGAGATCTGCATCTGGCGCTCCATCTCGGCCAGGGCGGCCGGGGGGGCGGAGATGTTGAGGAGCGTGAAATGCGCCTTGCGGTTCTTCTTGATGCGGTAGGCGAGGGACTTGACGCCCCAGGACTCGATCTTCTCGACCGTGCCGCCGCCCGCCTCGATGACGCCCTTGTAGGTCTCGACCATGGTCTCGACCTGCTGGGCCGTCACGTCCTGGCGCGCCAGGAAGACGTGCTCGTAGAGAGGCATTTTTGGGCCTTTCCTTGCCATAAGGAAGCCCGCCCGCGGATTGCGGGTTAAATCGGGCCGGTTCGTCCCGCATTCTCTCGGCGCCAAGCCCTTCGAGCCGTGATGATGGCCCGAGCGGTTGATCGAAGGCGGAGACACCGGACGACGGGTTCTTTTGCGGAGAAGCCCTGTGCCGTAGGACGGCACCGTCCGTTCAGCCCCCGGCCGGAGCGAACGCGAAGGCCGCGCCTTTAGAGGGTTTCTCGGCCTATGGCAAGGGCTATGACAAGGGCTGTGGCACGGGCTACGGCAAGGGCGGAGCGCCGACGGGCAGGTCGAAATGCAGGACGTCCTCGCGGGCGCCGAGCCGGTCGTAGAGCGCGAGCGCCGGGCCGTCGCCGGGGTCTCCCTGGACGAAGATGACCCAGGCATCCCGGCGCGCGGCATGCGCCTGCAGGTGCCGGATCAGCGCCGTGGCGATGCCGCGGCGGCGGTGCTCGGCATCGACGGCGAGATCGTAGATGTAGATTTCGCGCCGGGCCTGCTCGAACTTGTCGAGTTCGTAGGCGACGAGTCCGCCGAGAACGGCGCCGTCCTGCTCCGCCACCAGCACCGCGACATGTTCCCGGGCGAGCAGGCCCGCCAGATAGGCGTCGTCGGGCGGGGCGGCGCCGTAGGTCGCGGGCTCGGCGAAGGCGCGCCCGAACAGCGCGTTGAGGGCGCGCATCGCCGGGACGTCGCCGGGACCGAGGCGTCGCACCGAAGAGGCGGGCCTGGTTCGATCCTTCGACGCCATACGGGAAGGACCTATTTCAGCGAACCGGCGATGGCCTGTTGGATCCCCAAGATGTCGGCGCCGCGCCTGAGGGTGCGCTGGATCGGCTCGGGCCGGCCCGAGATCCAGATCTTGAGCTCCGAATCCATGTCGAAGCTGCCCGCGGTCTCGACCGAGAACGAGGTGATCGCCCGGTAGGGCACGGTGAGGTACTCGACCTTGCGCCCGGTCATGCCCTGGCGGTCTACCAGGATCAGGCGCCGGTCGGTGAAGACCATGAGGTCGCGGATCACCTTGAAGGCGACGCGCACGGTCTCGCCGGGCGCCAGCACGCCTGCGATCTGCCGGTCCACCTCGTCGGCGGAGAGGTCGCTGCCATGCCCGAGCAGCCCGTCGAGAATGCCCATCGTTCGCCTCCGGTCCGTATCCGGCACAGGGGCCGGCAAGTCTCCGGCAGGGATGTGGGGACGGTCCGGCTTCCGCGCGAGAGCGCTGCGGCTCAGCGGTGACGGCGCTTGCGGGATTTCTGTCCCTTGCCCTGTCCTTTGCCCAGCCCCTTGCGCTGGGTCCGCTCCATGCAGCTCGCCCAGATGCGGCGGCCGATCTCGCGCAGGCCCAGATTGAGCGGATCCGGCGCGGAGAAGACCTGCGCCCGCGCCTCGCTGCGGCAGAACGCATCCTCCGCGCTGCGGATCGGCGGCTCGCTCTGCGCGGCGGCGGGCGACGGCGCGAGACCCAAGCCGAGACCTGTGCCGAGACCTGTGCCGAGGCTCAAACCGAGCAGCGCGCCGAGACACAGGCCGGTCAGGGACGGGGCGTGTCGCCGCCGATCCGGCGAACCGAAGTGGTTGCCCAGGATACGCACGGTCTGGCCTCCCTGTTTCGCCCCGGCGCGCATCGGCGAAGCGTCCGGCACTCTAACGTCGGGGGAAGCGGACTTGCCAAGCGTGGCCGGACGATCCCGGCCCCGAACTGCGTCATCTGCCCACAAGCAATGCCGCCGGGCGGCGAGTCTGGCGTCGCGATAGGGGCCGCGGTGGGCAAGAGGCAACGGAACAAGAAGCAAAGGAACAGGAGGCAAAAGAAAACGCGCCGGGCTTGAGGCGTCCGGCGCGTGGGTCGGTCTTGAAGGAGCGATCGCTTCGGGCCATCGCTCGGCCGTGCGTTCCGCACCGCTCCCGGAGGCCGGGAGCGGCGGGCGGCTCAGCGGCGGATCTTCACCTTGGCCTTGCGGGCGGCGTAGCGCGCGTCGCGGGCCGCCTTCTTCTCGGCGGCTTCGGCGGCCTTGCGCTCGGCAAGGGCGGCGGCCTCGGCCGCTTCGCGGGCGAGTTGGGCGGCGAGTTCCGCCTCCTCGCGCAGGCGCTTCTCCTCAGCCGCCTTACGCTCGGTCTCGATCCGGATGCGCTCACGCTCGCGGGCGCGCTCCTCGCGGGCACGGGCGACCTCGGCGCGGGCCTGGGCCTTGGCGATCATCTCCGGATCGTCCAGAGGCGTACGGGCCTTGAACTTCTCGAGCAATGCCGCCTTGGCGGCTTGGGAGTTCTGGCGGCGGTCTTCGAAGTTCCTGAAGTCGAATGCGCTCATATGACCTTTCTCATGCGGTGACACGACCGACCGCCGGATCAATCCTGGTTCCGGACGGTCGGGATTCGGCGCTGTGATCAGATAGACCGGCGCAGTCGATGCACGAGTGCGCCGCAACACGCAACAGATGTCGCCCCTGTTCGGGGCGGCTCCGATAACATTTTTGGGCCTGTTGCGATACGGAAGCAGATGTAGGGCCGAGATCCGGACAGATCCAGACTCAGGAGGCCTGCAGGTTGACCGCAGCCGGCTTGCCGCTGCGACGGTCGTTCTCGACGTCGAAGGTCACCTTCTGTCCCTCGACGAGGCCGCGCAGACCCGCCTGCTGGACGGCGGAGATGTGGACGAACACGTCCTTTCCGCCGGTATCGGGCTGGATGAACCCGTAGCCCTTGATTTCATCGAACCATTTGACGGTACCAGTATTCATCCGGGTTCCTCCTGCGCGCCGCGGCACCCCGTGTGAAATGCGTCCCGCTCCCGGCCGAAAAGGCCGTCCCGTTCGTCAGAGCGACCGAGGAAGTAAGCCGGTGCCGCGTCCCTTCCGGGGGCATCGAAGGCCCCGTGAAAGGCGGCCGCCGATCGACAAGGCATAGTTACGTTCGGTGAGGCAAACCCGCAAGCGGCGCAAAGGTTTCCCTCCGTCGCTGCTCGTCATTCAAGACGAAAATTCGTGGCAGAAACTTGGCCATTTGGTACGAGTACGTGCGCAGTGCGGTGAATTCGATCCTATGAATGGTGCTTAACATTGTTGTGAGGACAACATTTGTTGCGGATCTGTGCGGTAACATCCTTCGATTCGGATGATTCGCGAATTCGACGCGCAGGCATCGTGCGCCCGCGGCAACGAGTGACGCGCTGGCGTCCGGCACCGCCCATCGCTCCGGTTCCTGAAGCCGCGCCGTGACCGGCAGCGGTCACGGCGCGCTCCCGACGGTGCGGGACAGGCCTTGATCAGTAATCGTAGCCGCGACGGCTGTAGCCGCCCCGGTCGAACCGGTCCCGGTCCCGGAAGCGCTGTTCGCGGTAGTAATCGTCCCGGTCGCGCATGCGCATCTCCCGGCGGTAATCGCGCTCGCGCTGGCCCCGGGACCGGAGATCGATGCCCGGGCCGTCCGGTCCGATCGTGATCGACTGCGCGGAGGCCGGTGCCGCGGCGACCATCGTCGCTGCCACGACAGTGCCAGCGAGCAGGGTCGTCATGGACTTCATCATGATAGCGTGCTCCTTCTGGAATCCGGGTCCAATGCATTCATGCTGTCCGGGTTCCAGCATTTGCGTGGTCCAATCGATCTGCGCGGATAGACTGGAACTCGATCCGCGAAAGCCTTCGCCGAGGCGGATTGTCCCGGTTTCGCGTCCGATCGGGAGCCGCCCCAGGACCGGCTTGTGCGACGGGAGGGTTCGCCGCGCAGGGCCTCCGCCGCCGGTCACGAAGGGGCGTGTGCTCGCCGACGCGGAGGCTTCGGACCGGCCGCCTTCTGGTATGGGAGAGCCTCCATGTCCGCCCCGGGATCGTCGCCCGGGGCGGACATCGTCCAGCCCTTCCCGGCTCAGATCCCGGAACCCGCCCGCATGCCCGTCCGCCCGCTCGTCCTCTATCCCGATGCGCGCCTGCACCGGGCCGCCGGTCCGATCGCCGCCCCCGCCGCGGCGGTGCGCGCGCTCGCGGCGGACGTGCTCGACACCCTCGGCGCCGTCTCGGCGATGGGACTGACCGCCATCCATATCGGGCAGCCGGAGCGGGTGGCGGTGATCCGCCTCCAGCCGGACGAGCCGCACGCGGTCTACGTCGATCCCGTCGTCGCCTGGGCCTCGCCGGAGCGGGCCTCGCATCCGGAGGGCAGCGTCTCGATGCCGGGCGTGGTCGAACCGGTGGAGCGGCCGGCCCGGATCCGGGTGCGCTACCGCGACCTCGACGGTGCCGAGCGGGAGGAGGCCGAGGGCCTGCGCGCCGCCTGCCTGCAGCACGAGATCGATCAGCTCGACGGCATCTTCTGGATCGACCGGCTGAGCCGGCTGCGCCGCGACCGGGTCCTCAAGCGCTACGCCAAGCTGCGGGCGCAGCGGGCGCGGACGGAACCGTGAGGGCGGGCCGTCATGCTATGACTTCATGCTATGACCGCGCTCCTCGCCCGTGAGCCGCCGATGCCTCGCCCGCCATCCTGTCTTTTCCGGTCCGCCGCCCTGATCCTCGGGCTCGCGGGCCTCTGCGCCTCCGGTCCGATCGGAGCCGCAGCGGCACAGGGGGCGGCGCAGGGAGCGGCGTCCGGCGCCGGCAACCGCTCCGGCGATCAGAAGGGCCCGACCCGGCCCGCCTCCGTGATCGGCTGCACCTCGCTGGCCAATCTGCGCAGCCTCCTGCGCAGCACGGGGGACGACCGGGCCGCCGCGCTCGCGGTCGCGACCGATCCGAAATCCGATCTCGGCTGCAGCCCCGTCGACCGCGCCGCGGTCACGGGGCTCGCCGACCACGTCGTCCTCAACGGCCGTGCCTACGACTGCCTCACCCTCAAGAGCACCGCGGTGTGCCACTGGACGGTGGCGGGCGCCGTCACGCCGCCCGAGCGGCCGGCGGGAAAGCCGGCCCGCACCAAGTAGGGGTGCGGCAAGTAGGATTGCGATTCGGTTCGGGGGAGGACGCCTCAGAACCGCGCCGTCAGGAACAGGCGCAGATTGCGGCCCGGCAGCAGGATCTCGTCCTTCTTGAACGAGGCCGAGTTGCGGATGTCGTCGTCGAGCAGGTTGCGGCCCTGGAGGCCGAGCGTGACCTCGGTGGCGCCGTAGACCGCGGGATCGAGGGCCTGGGTATAGGCGAGTTCGGCCCGCAGATCGTTCCAGCCCGGCGTCACCGTCTCGAACGGGGCGATCTCGGTGTGGTCGAAGGCGTGGAGCAGGTTGATCCGCGCGAACCAGCCGTTCGCCCGCACGAAGGCGCCGCCGCCGAGCCGGTGCGGCGGGATACGCGGCACGTAGGAGCCGTCGTCGAACTGGGCGCGGACGAAGTCGTACTGCGCCTCGATCCCGGCCCAGCCGTCGCCGACGGGCAGGAGGTCGAGCTGCGCCCCGATCTCGGCGCCGTAGAAGGTGGCGTTGGCCTGCGAATAGACCACTTGGCGCAATTCGTCGCCGCTGCCGCAGGAGGCGAAGTCGTCGTCGCAGCGATTGCCGGTGTCGCGCTTGTAGATGAAGCCGGTGTAGCGGGTGTAGTACCCGGTGGCGTCGAGGCGCAGCGGGCCTTCCGCCCGGCGCAACGAGATCTCGACCGTGCGGGCGCGCTCCAGCCGCAGGGTCGGGTCACCGATCTCGAAGGTCGCGGTGGCGTCGTGCGGCCCTTGCGAGAACAGCTCGTAGCCCGTCGGCGCGCGCTCGACGTAGGAGCCGTTGAGGCTGGCCACGAAGCCGTAGGGCAGATCCTGCAGCGCGCCGATGCTGGCGCTCTTCGGGGCGAAGCGGCGGGTCAGGGCGTAGCTGAACGGATCGGTGCCGTCGGGCAGGTAATCGTTGGGAAACAGCGTGGCGATGCTGTTGACCCGGTCGCCCTCGATCCGGCCCGCCGCCTGGAAGCGCAGGCCGCCCCCCACCGCCAGCTCCTCGAACAGGTAGCCGGCGAGCATCCGCGACTCGGTCGGTGGCAGGAAGCTCTCGAGCTGCGAGTTCAGCACGCGCCGGCCCGCCTGCACGCCGACCGCGCCGGTCAGCGTGCCGAGCGCGGTGAAGACCGGAACGTGCTGCGCCTCGAAGCGGGCCTCGACCTCGCGGTTCTTGAAGATCGCCTGGACGCCCTCGATCCCGTCCTCGCCGATGCCGATCTCCTCGTGGCGGTAGACCGAGCCGCCGGCCCAGAACCGCAGCACCTCGAACGGCCCGTTCAGCGGCCGGTACTCGCCGCGGGCGAGCAGCCGGTCCTGGTTCGGGGTCAGGCGGGTGCGCGCCTCTTCCGCCTCGCCGCCGGGGATCTGATAGATCGCGTCGTAGTGGCTGTAGGAGAGGCCGACGAAGCCGCGGTCGCCGATCGCCGAGATGCCGACCGAGCCGCCCTGCGATTCGGTGGCCGAGTTGCGCTGGATGCCGCCGGGAATCGCGTAGGAATCGGTGGCGGTCCTGAAGCCGTCGGCGTGGACCGCGATCCCGTCGGCGCCGGCATCGACGCTGGCCGCGCCGGTCCGGCCGTTGTCGACGGTGGTGTAGCCCGTCGTGACCTGCCCGGTGATCCCGCGGGCGGGGATGAAGGTGGGCACCTGGTTGTTCTCGGCCGAGACCACGCCGCCGATCGCGCCCGAGCCGTAGCGCAGCGTCGCGGGGCCGCGGATCACCTCGATCCGGCCGGAATTGAGCGGGTTGACCGGCACCGCGTGGTCCTCGCCGAGATCCGACACGCCGCCGTTGACGATACCGTTCTCCTGGATGCGCACCCGGGCGTTGTCGAGGCCGCGGATGATCGGGCGGGAGGCCGCCCCCGGCGCGTAGGTCGAGGCGGAGATGCCGGGCCGGTCGAACAGTGCGTCGCCGAGCGTGCGCGGCTGGTCACGGGCGATCCGCTCCTGCGGCACCACGGTGACCGGCGAGAAGGTGTTCGCCACCACCAGCAGTACCTCGGCCGCCCGGATGGGAGGAAGGGAGGCGGGGAGTTGAGCGGGGGGCTGGGCGGGCGGGGCGGCGGCCCGGCCCTGGATCGGGCTCACCGAGGTCACGCTGATTTCCTCCAGCGTGGTCGCCTGCTGCGCCCGCGCCGGTGCGATGGCCGCGGCCGTCAGCATCGCCCCCGCCGACAGCAGCATCCGTTTCGAGCGCCCGCGCCGCATTCCCACCGATCCAGACTGATGACGTTACAATGTTTCATCTGTGAGATGTTACAATGTTGCAAGCCCTATCCGCCGCGCGTCCCGTCATCGATCCGGGGTGTGACCGGCCTGCATCAGGCGCTCTTCCCCGGTGCGCTGCTGCACGGCGCCTGCGGCCTGCCCCGGTTCACGGCGTCGCGGGCGCTTGTGCCGGGCGGAACCGAGCCTGACATTGGACGTCCCGGAGGAGCGTGCCGCCTGTCGGGATCTGCCGCCTCTCGGAACCCGATGCCTGCCGACGTGCTTCTCGACGTGCTTCTGCCCGCCCTCCGCTTCCTTCTCCTCGGCCTCGGCCTCCTCGTCCTTCTCTTCCTCGTACCGCTCGCGACCCACGCCCTGTGGTGGAGCGCGAAAGGCGGGCGTGCGGAGAACTGGTCGACGGCGGACTGGTCGAGCGCCGGCCTCCTGCCCCCGGCCGCCGCCGTGCCGGGGGCGATGGTGCGGGTCTACGCCGCCCGGGTCGGGCGCTGGCGGGGCATCTTCGCCCATCACAGCTGGGTGGTGATCAAGGAGGCGGGTGCCGCCCGCTACACCCGCTACGACGTGGTCGGCTGGGGCACGCCCGTGCGCACCGACGCCTACGCCCCGGACGGGCGCTGGTTCGGCAACGCGCCCGAGATCGTGCTCGGGCTCGACGGCGAGGCGGCGGGGCGGGCGATTCCGCAGATCCGCGCGGCGGTGGCGGACTATCCCTATCGCAGCCAGGGCTCGTACCAGGCGTGGCCGGGGCCGAACTCGAACACCTTCGCCGCCCACGTCGTCGCGCGCATCCCCGACAACGACGTGCCGCTGCCCCCCACCGCTCTGGGCAAGGACTGGACCCCGTCGGGGCGCTACGCCGAGATCACCCCGAGCAGTACCGGACTGCGCCTGTCCTGGCGCGGCTATCTCGGCCTCACCGTCGGCTGGGTCGACGGGCTCGAGCTCAACCTGCTCGGTGCAGTGGCCGGCCTCGACTGGCGCCGTCCGGCCCTGAAGCTGCCGGGCTGGGGCCGGATCGCGCTGATCCCCGGCGGCGACGTCGACAAGGCGCGCCCGACAACGGGGCCGGAGCGCCGCCCGGCCTCCGGTCCCGTCTCGGGCTGAGGTCCCTCCGGGGGGGCTTCAACGCTTCGAGGATTTCTGGCCCGGCAGCGTCACCTCGCCCTGCCACTGGCCGGCGAAGTCCGTCTTCGAGGAATAGGCGAGGGAGAAGGTGCCGTTGCCCTTCGTACCCGCGAACTCGCCGGTGGCCGGGCCGTCCCGATAGGTGCCCGATGCCGTGACGCGGCCCTGCGCATCGGTCGTGACGGTGCCCTTGTAGCGGCTCGACGTCGAGCCGCCGGGGGTCGTGAAGGTGATGGTGCCTTCCACCGGGCCCTGGCCGTTCTTGAGCGTGACGGTCTCCACCCACTGGACCTGAGCGCCGTCGAGCGGCGTGCCGGGGCCGGTATTGATCCCGGAGGCGGTCTGCCGGAGCTTGACCTCGTTCGGACCCAGCACCTGCGGGGTCTGGCTGTCGACGCGGCCGGTGAAGCTGCCGCCCATCGGCATCGCGATGGAGGCGGCCGAAAACACCGGCGCGAGCGACAGGACGGCAGCAAGGATCGTCGATCTTCGAGACATCGCGTTCGCTCCCTCGAATACGTCTTGGTTCGGCCGCGCGACGCGGCCGCCACGAAGTCTCAAGGCGGAAGAATCACGCCGTCAATGCCGGGACCGGGCCGGTGCGATGCGGGGGTTTGTCATGTTTTTCCGCGGCTTGAAGGAGATTCGCCGGCTTGCCGGGACGGGAGCCCCCGGATGGGGCAAGCCTCTACGCCGAAAGACCCGGCCGCGCCCGACCACGGCTCCGGCGGGCTCCCATCCGTGCTACCAGCACCGGGAGCGGCTTCGAGCTGCCGACACGTCTCCACGGACACGATGACCGACCTCACCCTCCGCCCGGCGCACCATCACGACCAGGACGCGATCTGGTCGATCCTGGAGCCGATCCTGCGCGCGGGCGAGACCTACGCCCTGCCGCGGGACTGGGACCGGGAGCGGGCGCTCGCCTACTGGTTCTCCCCGGCCCACCACGTCTTCGTCGCGCAGGACGCCGGAGCGGTGCTGGGCAGCTACTACATCCGCGCCAACCAGCTCGGGCCCGGCGATCACGTCGCCAACGGAACCTTCGCCACGCATCCGGCCGCGCGGGGCCGGGGCATCGCCCGCGCCATGGGCCTGCATTCCTTCGAGACCGCGCGGGCGCTGGGCTTCTCCGCGATGCAGTTCAACCTCGTCGTCGCCACCAATGCCCACGCCGTCGCCCTGTGGACGAGCCTCGGCCTGCGGGAGGTCGGCCGCCTGCCCGGCGTGTTCCGCCATCCCGTGCAGGGACCGGTCGACGCGCTGGTGATGCACCGGAGCCTGTAACCCCGCCTCCATTGAACACGGCCGCGCTTGGGACAGATTGATCACCGCGCACCGTGAGAGGTGCGGGGAGGGCGCGTCCTTGAGCTTCCTGATCTGCCTCGCGGCGCTCTTCTTCCTGATGGGGATCGCCTATCGCGGCTTCTCGGTGATCCTGTTCGCCCCCGTCGCCGCCATGGGCGCGGTGCTGCTGACGGACCCGGCGGCCGTGCCGACCCTGTTCTCCGGCCTGTTCATGGAGAAGCTCGTCGGCTTCCTGAAGCTGTACTTTCCCGTCTTCCTGCTCGGCGCCGTGTTCGGCAAGCTCATCGAGATCTCGGGCTTTGCCCGCTCCATCGTCGGCGCCGTCACCGGGCTCCTGGGCGAGGGGAGGGCGGTCGTCGCCATCGTGCTGGTGGGTGCGATCCTGACCTATGGCGGCGTCTCGCTGTTCGTCGCCGTCTTCGCGGTCTACCCCTTCACCGCCGAGCTGTTTCGCCGCTCGAACATCCCGAAACGCTTGATCCCGGGAACGATCGCGCTCGGCGCCTTCACCTTCACCATGGACACCCTGCCGGGCACGCCGCAGATCCAGAACATCATCCCGGCCTCCTTCTTCAAGACCGACGCCTACGCCGCCCCCTGGCTCGGGATCATCGGCGCGCTCTTCGTGTTCTGCGTCGGCGTCGCCTATCTCGAATGGCGCCGCCGCCGGGCCGGGGACGAGGGGTACGGCGAGGGCCACAGCAACGAGCCGCAGGCGGTCGAGGATCGGGTCGTCATCCATCCCCTGGTCGCGATCCTGCCGCTCCTCATCGTCGGGATCGGCAACAAGCTGCTGCTCGCCTGGATCACGGCGGCCTACGGCGAGCAGGCGAGCGCCGCGCTGACCCCGGAAATGGCCGCCCACCCGGTCACGGTCCAGGTCAAGACCGTGGCGGCGATCTGGGCGGTGCAGGGCGCGCTCCTGCTCGGCATCCTCGCCACCGTGATCCTCGGCTTCCGCAACCTCGCGGAGCGTTTTTCCGAGGGGTCAAAGGCGGCGGTGGCGGGCTCGCTCCTGGCCGGCATGAACACCGCCACCGAGTACGGCTTCGGCGCGGTCATCGCCGCGCTTCCGGGCTTCAAGGTGATCTCGGACGCGCTCTCGGCGATCCCCAACCCGCTGATCAACGAGGCGGTGACGGTCAACGTGCTCGCTGGCGTCACCGGCTCGGCCTCGGGCGGGCTCTCGATCGCGCTCGGAGCGCTGTCCGGCCGCTTCGTCGAGGCGGCGCAGGCGGCCGGCATCCCGCTCGAGGTGATGCACCGCGTCGCCTCCATGGCGAGCGGCGGCATGGACACCCTGCCCCATAACGGCGCGGTGATCACCCTGCTCGCCGTCACCGGGCTCACCCATCGACAGTCCTACGGCGACATCTTTGCCATCACGATCATCAAGACCGTGGCCGTGTTCTTCGTCATCGGCGTCTACTATCTCACCGGCTTGGTCTGAGCCCTCCGCTCATCGCCGGGTGTTCGAGCGAGGGCCGAGGCTGTCGAGGGCGTCGGCATTGGCCCGGCTCCAGGCGTAGAGCAGTTCCACCGGCTCCACGAAGCGGCACCCGAGCGGGGTGATCCGGTACTCCACGGCGGGCGGCACCGTGCCCTCGACATGGCGGGTGACGAGGCCGCTGCCCTCCATTTCCCGCAGCGTCTGGGTCAGCATCTTCTTTGAGATGCCGGGCAGGCTGCGGTGGAGCACGCCGGTGCGGGCGCGTCCCCCGTGAAGGGTGTGGAGCGTGTGCAGGACCATGCTGGTCCATTTGGTCGAGAACAGCGCCAGGATCCGGCGCGGCGCGCAATCCTCCCGCCCCTCGTGGTCCGGGCTTCCCGGCTCCATGGTGGTAACCTTTCGGTGCCTATGACCCCAAAGGGTGCCGTCTAGCGCCGTCCGGACGGGACGCCTAGCTCCGTGGCGACGGGTCTGCGGAAGAGAGCGGAGACAGACATGACCGGAACGGCACTGATCGCGGGCGTCGGCGGCATCGTCGGCAACAACCTCGCCCGGCACCTCGTCGGGCGGGGCTGGACGGTCGAGGGGCTCGCCCGCCGCCCGCCGGACATTGCCGGCGTCTCGCCGGTCGCCGCCGACCTGCTCGACCCGGAGGGGCTGGCCCGGGCGCTCGACGGGCATGCGCCCAGCCACGTCTTCCTCGCCACTTGGCTGCGCCAAGCCACGGAGGCCGAGAACATCCGCGTGAACGCGGCGATGGTCGCAAATCTGCTCGAGGCCCTGCGCCCGGCCGGCAGCGTGCGCCACGTGGCGCTGGTGACGGGCCTCAAGCACTATCTCGGGCCGTTCGAGGCCTATGGCAAAGGCAGCCTGCCGCCGACGCCGTTTCGCGAAGACCTGCCGCGCCTTCCGGTCGAGAATTTCTACTACGCGCAGGAGGATGCGGTGTTCGAGGCCGCCGCGCGCCAGAATTTCACCTGGACCGTGCACCGCCCGCACACCATCGTCGGCTATGCGCTCGGCAACGCCATGAACATGGGCGTGACGCTGGCCGTCTACGCCACGCTCTGCCGGGAGACCGGGCGCCCCTTCCGCTTCCCCGGCTCGGCGGCGCAGTGGAACGGGCTCACCGACGTCACCGATGCGCGGCTCCTGGCTCGCCACCTCGAATGGGCGGCGCTGACGGAGGCGGCGCACAATGAGGCCTTCAACGTCGTCAACGGCGACGTCTTCCGCTGGCAATGGATGTGGGGGCAACTCGCCCGATGGTTCGGGGTCGAACCCGCGCCCTTCGACGGGGAGGTCAACCCGCTCGAACACCAATTGGCGGGCGCCGCCCCGCTCTGGGCGGAGATCGCGGCGCGCCACGGCCTGATCGAGCCCGACCTCAACCGCCTGGCGTCGGCTTGGCACACCGATGCCGATCTCGGCCGCCCGATCGAGGTCGTCACCGACATGAGCAAGAGCCGCCGCCTGGGCTTTCTCGACTACCAGCCCTCGGACGACGCCTTCTTCGACCTGTTCGCCCGGCTGCGGGCCGACCGGGTCATCCCGTGACCGACGGTGAGGCTCATTCCACCGTCCCGGCCTTCTGCCGCCGGGTCGGATGGGTCATGGCCTCGAGTTCCAGAAGCCCATTGAGCTGGGCCTCGGTGAGGAGGCCCTCCTCCAGCACCAGTTCCGCCACCGTGCGGTTCTCCCGGAGCGCGCGGCGGGCGATGCGGGAACTCGCCTCGTAGCCGAGCGTCGGCGCCAGCGCCGTGACGAGGCCGATCGAGCCCTGGACCAGACCGCGGCAGCGCTCGCGATCCGCCTCGATTCCCTCGACGCAGCGCTTGGTCAGGGTGTCGATCGCCGCGCTCAGCATCCGCAGGGAGCTCAGCACGCAGTAGCCGATGGTCGGCTCGAAGGCGTTGAGCTGGAGCTGGCCCCCCTCGGCGCAGAGCGTCACCGTGAGGTCGTGGCCGATCACCATGTAGGCCACTTGGTTGACCACCTCCGGGATCACCGGGTTGACCTTGCCCGGCATGATCGAGGAGCCGGCCTGCACCGCGGGCAGGCGGATCTCGCCGAAGCCCGCACGGGGGCCGGACGAGAGCAGGCGCAGGTCGTTGCAGATCTTCGAGAGCTTGACCGCGACGCGCTTCAGGGTGCCGGAGAACAGCACGAAGGCGCCGAGATCCGAGGTCGCCTCGATCAGGTTGGAGGCCAGCACCATCGGCTGGCCGGAGAGCCGCGACAGCTCCTCCACCGCCAGCGCGGCGTAGCGCGGGTCGGCGTTGAGGCCGGTGCCGATCGCGGTGGCGCCGAGGTTCACCTCGCGGAAGAGGCCGACGATCTCGTTGAGCCGCGCCACATCCTCCTTGATGGTGGCGTGGAAGCCGTCGAATTCCTGGCCCAGCGTCATCGGCACCGCGTCCTGGAGCTGGGTGCGGCCCATCTTCAGCACGTCGGCGAACTCCACCGCCTTGCTCTTGAAGGCGTAGGCGAGGTCGTCGAGCGCCTTCACCAGCGGTTTCGTGGCGAAGATCACCGCGAGCCGCAGGGCTGTCGGGTAGGCGTCGTTGGTGGATTGCGCCATGTTGACGTCGTCGTTGGGGTGCAAAGCGGCGTAGTCGCCCGGCGCCCGTCCCATCAGCCTCAAGCCGACATTGGCGATGACCTCGTTGACGTTCATGTTGGTCGAGGTGCCGGCCCCGCCCTGGATCGCGTCGACCACGAAGGATTCGGCGTAGACCGGGCCGGTCGCGACCAGGGTGCAGGCCTCGTCGATGATCGCGGCCTTCCCCGCCGGCAGGTAGCCGAGGCGGTGGTTGGCTCGCGCGGCCGCCTGCTTCACCAGGGCGAGCGCCCGCACGAGATCCGGATAATGGCCGACCGGCACGCCGGTGATCGGGAAGTTCGCCACCGCGCGCTTGGTGTGGATGCCCCACAGCGCGTCCGCCGGCACCTCGGCATCGCCGAGCAGATCGTGCTCGGAGCGGGTCTTGGCGCCCTCCATCGCCACCTTGCGCACGGTGGCGACGGCGAGATCCTCCTCCTGGGGCGCCGCCGTGCCGGGCGTGGCCGGGCGGCCGGCCTGCTCGGCCGCGGCGATGGCGCCGGCCTTGGCCGCTGCCTTGTTTGCGGCCTTGGCCCCCGCCTTGACTGCAGACTTGCCTTTCACCTTGGCCCCGGCCGCCTTCTTTCCCGTGCCATCCGGGCTCCCGGCCTTCCCGGCCGTGTCCTGGCGGCCGGGAGCATCCTCGCCTCCGGCCGCGACCCCGGCGGAGCGTTCGAGCCTGGAACGCTCCGCCTTGGATCGTTCAGCCG